>JBFMDB010000013.1:0-136908 GCA_040753755.1 Chloroflexota bacterium | reverse complement strand
TTCTCCCGTTAGGTTGAAGCGGGTCGTCATCTTGGGGTAAAATTCAGCCATGCCAAAGGGAATTGCCAAACAACGAGTCTTGCTGGTGGACGACCACGAGGTGGTGCGCGTGGGGCTGCGGTCATTGCTGGAGAGGCATCCGCAGTTCGATGTGGTGGGCGAAGCGAGTTCGGCGCGTGAAGCCATCCAAAAAACTGACCTGCTCAAACCCGACGTGGTTGTGATGGACATCCGCCTGCCGGGCACTTCGGGGATCGAAGCCTGCGAACAGATCGTCACGAAACACCCGAAGACCAAGGTAATCATGCTCACATCGTACGCCGAGGATGAGATGTTGTTTTCGGCGATCCGCGCGGGCGCGGCGGGTTACGTGTTGAAGCAGATCGGCAGCGACGATCTGGTGAAGGCGCTCGAGGCGGTGGGACGCGGCGAGGCGCTGCTCGACCCGGCTGTGACCCAACGCGTCTTTCAGGAAGTGCGCCGCGCGGTGAAGAACGAAGAAGCGTCCGCGTTCTCGCATTTGAGCCAGCAGGAGAAGCACGTGCTATTGCTTGTCTCAGAAGGGCGGACCAACCGTGAGATCGCCAAGCAGTTGTTTTTAGGCGAAGGCACGGTTCGCAACTATGTATCCAGCATCCTTTCCAAGTTGAACGTGAACAACCGCGCCGAAGCCGCGGCGTATGCGGTGGAACATAATTTGAAGGAATATATCGCGACGTAGTTCATGGGTTGAATGAAAAGGCACGGAGCGTTTTATGCTCCGTGCCTTTTGTTTATCCGGGAATCTCTAGCGCAGGTGGTACAGAATCAACCACCATCCCCCAAGCCGGGACCTTCGGTGAACTGCACGGCTTGCACGGTGCTGGCATCGAAATCGAGCACGCCTGCCGCGGAGAAGACCAGATCGAATTGCATCATGAACCGGAATGGTTTTATGGGATTGGGTGGGAGGATCGGATTGGGAGGAAGAATCGGATTCGGCGGCAATGCCAACCAAAAGGATGGCACGTACACGCGGAGAGGATCGTTGGGAAAGACAGGATCATTGGGAATGATGGGATCTGTGGGAAACAAGAAACTGCTCTGCCCCGCGCCGTAGGCGCTGTAGGGAATGCCGGTATCCGTCGTGACTGTCACGTTAGCCGCGGGGAGATTGGCAGTGATGTCTACCTGCGCCTGGCTGGCGGAGATTTGCTTCCAACGGGCAACGACATGAAGGGGTCCATGGAAGTTGATGAAGGTGTTCGTTCGAGAGTCGTATAAGAGTCCCTCGAAATGCATCCATCCGTTCGAAACGCGGGTCGCGGGTGCGGCGTGGGCAGGCTGTACACCCACCGCGCCGATGGCGAATGCCAGCACCAGCAGTGCCAGCGCGCCCATGTGCAGACTTTTGAAAACTTGTGTTCGTACCATGATGATCTCCTTTTTGATTACTTCATATTTTCAGAGACCCGGGTTGGTCTCTGTGTTCACACTGCAGTAAATCGTCCTATTCTGATTCATGAATTTTTACAGTTCACATTTGGATTGAATGGTGTGAAGATGCCCAAAGCTGATCTCGCACTTGAGCGGATTCCCACGCCTGTCGGGGAAACCATCCCAGTTCGTTGGGATGGCTTCTCTTCCTCCACATCCTAAAGATAAACCTATGGATATCTGCATAAACCTCCGGATATTGGGACGCCGTCACAGCACCCTCCGGCGCCGGGTGCTTCGCCATAAGCGGAACAAACTGGTTCGCCGGACTCGGGATCGCTTGGGGCAAGCCCAGTGGTACACAAACCGGGTTCATTTCCCTTGGGTTGGAATCCAACGGCGATGCGACACGAGTTATCCAACTCATAAAGCGCCTTGATTGGATAGAAAATGGGATAGCCCGGGTCGGCCGCGCCCGCCTGCTCATGAGTGAAGTGGTCGCTATAATCGAACAAAGCCGGGTCGAGGGTGCCGTGACCGGTCCACATGTTCGCCAGAAATGCTGCTGGGTTTCCAAGCAGGGATCGTTTCACCGCAATCTCGACGGTGTTGGGGTCTTCCGATGAGACTCGTACCCACGCGGCATCCGCATCATCGCCTTTCCCCCGGTCGAATACTAATTGTTCGAACCCGTCTCCTCCCACAGCGCTTTCATCGCGCAACATCGGAGTCAGGTCGCCGACGTCGCTATTGGCGTCGAAGTAAACCTGAACGCCGTCCGTCGTCCAATCGGTGGAGGATGGATTTAATACGAGGACCAGCCAATCTCCCTTGCCGTCCAATTGCACATCCAATTGCATGCCAAAGCGATATAGCGCCGCCGCTGCGATCGAGCGATCCACCACTTTGATCGTACCGTAAATCCACGATTCATCCTGAAAGACGCGGGTGTCAATAATGTCGAGGTTTGGGAAATAAACGTCCATCGCGTTTGAACTGAAGGGACGCTCGAATTGCTCGAAGGTGAATTTGTCGCCGCCGTTGGATTTTTTCTGGACTGCAGTGACCGACGAATCTTGATCGCTTGCCCGGCCGCTCTGCGACTGCGGCAGGTTCACTGGGAAGACCTGATGTTGGATTTGGATGGGGACCTCGGTTGAGGAATCCGGCGGATTGTCGATAACCGTCGTCAACTCAGTCGGCTGATCAGGGGGCGGCTCGGTTGCATTCCCGGAAGTGTTGCACGCCAGCATTGCCGCAAAGATCGCAATAACCGCCGCTAAATATTTTGAACTATTTTGCTTCATCAGACTCTCCTTTCAATACAATTTTTCGTAAACCCGGATGGGTCCCTATGCTTGCAATGTACTACATCGTATTTCTGCCTGAACTATTGGTTTACCGTGAAAGAATATTCAGCGGGTGTCGGGTCTGAAGTTCCAGATGGAGAAATTGCATACACTTGGAAGGTATGTGAGCCTGCGGACAATCCTGTATACGTTATGGCGTTTTTGCAGGGAGAAAATGGTGACTGATCCATCCTGCACATAAAGGTGCTATCCAAAATCGAACTGTCAAAAAGGAACATATAGGTACTAATTCCTCTTGGCTTTCTCACTTTCATCGCAATGAACGTGGTTTCCGGTGCAGGATTCTCTGCAATATCCAAGACGAGGATTTCGAATGCCTTGTCAAATGACAAACCGCCGGCGTCTGTAGCACGGATACAAATATTGAAGGCGCTTTGTGCTTCAAAATCAAATACGGTCCCAGTGTTCAATGCATTCCCGGCAAGAGAAAAGGAAGCATCACCTGCGCCGCCGCAGAACGAATACGTATGGGTATCGCCCATATCCGGATCAATCGCAGTGAGCGTAGCCACCGTGGTGCTGGCCGGCAGGTTTTCGGGAATTGTTGAAGCGCTCAGTAGGATGTCTATAGGAGCAACGTTATCACTGTCCGGTTCAAACTCAAATGCACCTACATCACAAGCATAGCCTTGAGGACGAGCTACCCCTCGTTGATCTACGTTAGATACTGGCCAGTTAGCGCAAATTGCGTTAAATCCTGCACCAATGGCGCGGCTACCCGGCAAAAGGGCATGTGTCCACGTTGGGCCGCCATTATCCTGCAAAGGTCCTAACTCGTTTAGTTCAACAAGGTAGCTGTAATAACCAGGACTTGCAGGATTAAACGTGCAATTGGTCATGTCTCCGAAAAGATTCATACCCTCAACATAGATAGTGCCATGGCAATCTCGGTACTCGGAGGAAATGAGGCGGACGTTCCCAGCCACCAAAGTATTGTAAAGAGCAACATCCCCGTCAATTCCTCCAGCGCCTAAAGGTGTCCCTTCAATTAAAGTATTGAAGACGATGGTTGAGTTGTGAATCCATGCATAGCCGTCGCTGTAAATACCGCCGCCATAATCGTATGCTTCGTTACCGGAAAGAGTGACATTCCCAAGCCATAAATTCCCATCGTTATAGATCCCCCCTCCCATGGGGGCATAATTTCCGGAAAGCGTACTGTTTGCTACTGTTGTGTTCATGTTTTGGCCGTTGTAAATTGCACCTCCCCCAAGAAAATTGTCTACGCTATTCCCGGAAAGTGTGCTGTCTACCACTGTTAGGGTTGAGGTAAAGGTGGGTGGAGGGACGAGATTTACAATACCCCCTCCGCCACTTAATGCGCTATTTTCAGATAGTGTGCTGTTTGTAATGCTGACGGTACCGCCGCTATTTACAATCGCGCCGCCATAATTTTCTCCGCGATTGCCGGAGAGGATGCTACCTGTTACGGTTGCAGTGCTACCCCGAGAAATAAACATCCCACCACCGATCTGTGCAGTATTTCCAGACAAGGTACTGTTTGTCAAAGTTACAGGGCCGGTATTGTCTATCCCACCACCAGTACTTGTCGCATTATTTTCAGATAAGGTACTGTTTGTAATGGTCAGACCCCAGACACTGTCGTTGTATATCCCACCCCCGGACGATGCAGTGTTTTCGGACAGAGTGCTGTCTGAAATAGTGACGACGCCGCTTTGATTGACAATCGCGCCGCCATAATTTTCTCCGCGATTATCAGATAACACACTGCTTGCCACATTCATAGAGCCGCCGTACTGGATGAATATGCCCCCGCCAATCTGAGCGGTGTTTCCAGAGATAACGCTGTTATTCACGTTTAGGTTTGCAAATGAACCTACATAGATGCCACCTCCTGTCGTTTCGACTCCATGCCGAAGGGTCAAAGAATTCAGGGTCAAGCTGGCAGGATCGTTACCTACTTCAAAGACGCGATATGTGGCAGTGTTTGGGTCAGCATGGGCTTGAATAATGGTATTCGCCGCCCCATTCCCAATAATAGTGACGTTAGACATAATGGCAGGTAATTGAGCGCCGGCGAGTGTGATGGTGTAATTTCCAGCGAAGGTGATGGTGTCAATTCCGGAACCAGGAGCGCATCCGTTATAGGCGGCTCTGACAGATGAAGCAATGATCGCCTCGCGCAATGAGCAATCTGCATTGTCGATGTTTTCATCAAGTGCGGTATTGACGACAATACCTGTGGCATACACAGGCGTCGCCCCGAGTCCGCTGAAAAGCAAAGTGACGATTAGAAAGGAAGTAAAGACAAGTCGGGTGATGAGTTGTTTTGCAATCATAGTAAGGCTCCTTTATCTAAGGTCAATGAATTTGAGGTTTTTCAATCAGCGAAAATATAGCAAGCCTTCTCCTCTGGGTGGTCACACAAAGTGTGACAAAAAGTGTGACATTTTCGGTGAGATATATCTGAATGGAACAGCGCTCCTTTGGTTCCTGGCTCAAGCCCAAACGCAAAGCTCGATTTGCGGAGTTTTGAAAATTTGCCTAACGTTCGTTTGTTGGCAATTTCGGTTGAGCCTGTAAGTAAAGCCAGATCGCTCTCAATTCATCATCCGTCAGGTTGCCGAGGCCCTTCCATGGCATCGCGTCAGATAACTGCCTTCCGCTTGGCGTGCGACCTTCCCGCATGGCTGTGAAGAAGTTGGCTTCATCCCAACCAATCAGTTCGCCGCCCAGTGTGAGATTGGGAGCGAAAGGCGCGCCTGGCTCTGGAGGTTGACCGCCTGCAAGGTTGCCGCCATGGCAGGCTTTGCATCCATGGGCATTGGCAAGGTATTCTCTGTATTCCACAGTTACTCCTTCGAGAGGAGCCGGTGGACGTACATCGTGAGGGATCGTTTCTGCCCGCAACAAATCGCCCAACATCCCCAATTGAAACAACACTTTCCCAAGCGGGGTCAACGAACGCGAACGGGTTTCACGATCTACGGGAGGGAGCGTCTTCATGTACGCGATCATCCCTGCAAGCGCTTCATCGTTGGCATAATAAAAATCATTGGAGGGCATCAGAAAAACGGATTTGCCATTTGGCATCACCCCGTGGCGGATGGCGAGAATCCAATCAGCATCGGTGTAGGTACTGCCAATGCCGCCTTTCCCCGCAGTGAGGTTGGGGGCATCCACATATCCAAGCGCCGGGTCCGCAAAAAACGGACCGCCGCCCAGGTCTTCTCCATGGCATGATTGGCAATGCACTTCAGCCCAATGCCTGCCGATTGCCACGCTTTCTACGGAGGTTGACACCGGAAGAGGCGTCACGGAAATTGCATAAGTTTTGTTGAAGCGGGATTCGGCAGTCAAATAGAGTCCTGTCAGCGCTACAAGAACAATCGCCACGAGTCCGCCGAGGAGGCGGAGTATCCATTTCAATATTTTCATGTTTCCTCTACTTCCGGTTTGACCAGATATAATTTGCAGAGATCTGAATTGAGCTCTTGATCGATAATGTAGCAAATCCATTGTTTCCATTGGTCACGCTAAGCGTTACAAAAAACGTGACAACGAGAGCGACAATAACCGGAATCGAAACTTATTTATGCAAGCACATTCTTTTGGCAACTGGTTGAAGACCAGGCGCAAAACCCGTGATTTGACGCAGTCGGAGTTGGCGGATCAGGTGGGTTGTTCTGCAGCGGCGATCCGCAAATTCGAAGCCGAGGAACGTCGTCCCTCCGCACAGATTGTCGAACGTCTTGCGGCAATCTTTGAAATCCCTCAGAGCGAACGGGCGGCTTTCCTGCGTTTTGCGCGCGGCGAGGTTCGCTCTGCGCCTGCCATAACAAAAGAAGATTTCCCCTGGCAGGCACCCGTCACATCGCCGCGTTCCAATTTGCCCGCAACGGTGACATCGCTGATCGGGCGGGAAAAGACAGTGGACGAGGTTCACGCCTTATTATTACAGCCGGAGATCCGCCTTGTCACATTGATCGGTCCACCGGGCATTGGCAAGACGCGGCTGAGCATTGAATCAGCGCGAACATCTATGCCGGATTTTCCGGATGGCGTTTTCTTTATTGCGCTTGCCCCACTCTATGATCCTTCCTTGATCGCGCTAACAGTTGCGCAAACTCTTAATTTTGTAGAAACGAATCGTCAATCAGCCGCAAGTCAGCTTTCGGAGGGCATTCGAGACAAACAAATGTTGCTTGTGTTGGATAACTGCGAGCATCTGGTCGAAGATATTGCTCCGCTCGCCTCTTCCCTCCTTTCAGCCTGCTCCCGCTTAAAGATCCTGGCTACCAGCCGCGAGTCTCTGCGCGTTCCGGGCGAATGGCTGTATACCGTCCCTGCGTTTGACTTTCCCACAGAACATTTCTCGGTAGATGTTGAAAATGTCTCCCAATACCCTGCGTTGGTTTTGTTTGCGGAACGCGCTCGCGCCGTCCACGCTGATTTCTCGTTGACTTTGGAAAATATTGAAGCCGTTACTGCCATCTGCGCCCGATTGGATGGTTTGCCCTTGGTCATCGAACTGATGGCTGCCCGCATGCGTCTGATGTCGCCGCAGGCATTGTTGGATCGGTTGACCGGTCAATTTGTATTGACTGCTGATGGTATGCGGGTGGCATCCGAGCGTCAGAAAACGCTCCAACACGCGATTGACTGGAGTTATCAATTACTTCCACCGGAAGAACAGAAACTTTTTGCCTGCCTTTCCGTGTTTGTAGGTAGTTTTTCACTGGAAGCGGTGGAAAACATACTCTCTCAAAAAAGTATGCGAAAACCTGTGCCTGATCTGATTGCTTCCCTGCTAGATAAAAGTCTCCTGAAACGCGGTCCAGATTTCGATTCGAGCGCTGAACTCCGTTATACAATGCTCGCTACCCTTCGAGAATACGCGCGCAATCGTTTGCGTGAAATAGGTGAGGAAAAAGAGATCAGTAACAGACATCTCACGTATTATCTAGGTCTCGTTGAAAAAGCATATCACGAGGTGCGCGGACCCAATCAGGTCGAATGGCTTCGACGCCTGACAAGTGTGCGTGATAACCTGCGTTCCGCTTTGGACTGGGCAATCGAAACGCAACAGACAGATGTAGCATTGCAGATGGGTGGTTATCTTTCCTGGTTCTGGTTTCGGCGCTCCGACCTAAGCGAAGGTCGGCGGTGGCTGGAAAAAGTAGTGAACCTGCCCGATGCGTCACGGTATCCCCGCTGGTATTCGAATGCACTGGCACAATTAGCCCTTGCTACATGGCTGCAAGTTGGAGCCGGGCAGGCAAGACCCTTTGCGGAACAAGCGATTTCCGTTGCACGCCAGCACGATGATGAATCGAACATTGCCTGGACATTTATCGTTCTTGGTCTTGTTCTGATCGGCGAGAATGACTTTACAGGCGCCCGAAAACTGATCGCGAAAAGCAAAGCCTTCTTTCGGAAAGTTCACGACGAATGGAAATATGCACATGCTATTCTTTGTGATGCACTAGGTGCCTTTGTACAGGATGACTTGACATTATCACTTGCCCTGCACGAAGAGTCACTGGCAGTATTTCGTCAACTCGGCGACAAATATTTTGAGAACACGTCTCTCCGTTTTATCGGGATCATCCAGATCAGGCAGGGTAACCTGAAACGCGGAGTGGAAGCGCTGCAAGAAGCGTTGCGCCTCGCTAGTGAAATTGACAGCAAATATGAAATTGCCGCCGCAATCAAGCATATGGGTGATGCAGCGCTCGCCGAAGACAACTCTGGGCGTGCCGTGCGCTTGAATTGGGCATCAAGAAATATTTTTGATTCGATTGGCGTATGGCAACAAGAAGATGAAATAGAATTTGAGAAGGAACTCGCACTCTGCCGCGCTCGGTTGAGTGAAACAGAGTTTGCAACTGCTACAGCAGAGGGTCGGGCAATGACGATGGAGCAAGCCAGCGCGTATGCGCTGGAAGATTCTGAAGGCTAATTACAAATGGACCTTTCGAACGAAATGTCTTTTGGAGCGTGGCTAAAACGCAAGCGCAAAGCGCTCGATCTGACCCGCGAGGGGCTGGGGCAACGCGTCGGGTGTTCCGCGGCAACCATCCGCAAGATCGAAGCGGAGGAACGACGTCCGTCTGAGCAGATTGCCGAACGGCTGGCAGACATCTTCAACATTCCCAAAAACGAGCGAAAAGATTTCCTGCGTTTTGCACGCGGCGACTGGAAATCCGCTCCGGTTGAAACGGATGAAGACCAGCCCTGGCGCCCTTCGGGCAAAGTACCCCGTTCCAACATCCCCGCGACGACCACCTCGCTGATCGGCCGTGAAAAAGAAATTGCCGACGTTCGCGCGCATCTGGCGCAGGATCACATCCGCTTGGTGACCTTGATCGGTCCGCCGGGCATCGGCAAAACGCGGCTGAGTATTGAAGTAGCACGTGCATCCTTGCATGATTTTCCTGATGGTGATTTCTTTGTCCCACTGGCTTTGTTGGATGACCCCAATTCGATCCCCTCGACGATTGTTCAAGCACTGGGCTATATGGAAAGCGGCCGCAGTGCACCCGAAGACCAACTCAAGGAAAGTATCGGACAGAAACAGATGCTGATCGTGCTGGATAATTGCGAGCATCTGATCGAAGGGATAACTTCCCTCGCCTCCTCCCTCCTTTCCGCCTGCCCCGGTTTGAAGATGCTCGCCACCAGTCGCGAGTCGTTTCGCATCTCCGGCGAATGGTTGTATCATGTTCCCGCGTTCGATATCCCCAAAGAAAGCGAGTCCATTGACCTTGACAACGCTTCCGACTTCCCCGCGTTGATGTTATTCATCGAACGTGCCCGCGCCGTGCGACCCGATTTCAAACTCACCGCCAATAACATCCAGACGATCGCCGCGATCTGCGCGCATCTGGACGGTTTGCCGTTGGTGATCGAATTGATCGCCGCACGGATGCGCCTCATGTCGCCGCAGGCGTTGCTGGAGCGTTTGAGCGGTCAGTTCGTGTTGACCGCCGACGGCATGCGCGCCGCCTCCGAACGCCAGAAGACCCTACGGAATGCCATTGACTGGAGTTACAACCTGCTATCCGCCCCCGAGCAAAAAATGTTCGTCTATCTCTCTGTGTTTTCAGGCGGCTTCACACTGGCGGATGCGGAGGCGATTTTTGCGCACACCGTGACGGAGAAATCGGTGTCTGAACTGCTCACATTACTTCTCGATAAGAGCCTGATACGGCGGGCGGCGAATGAATCGAGAGAAGATCTTTATGAAATGCTGGTGACGATTCAGGAGTATGCTCACGGTCTTCTAAAACAATCCGGCGAGGAAACCGAAATCCGCAACTGGCATTTGACTCATTTTCTTGCGCTTGCTAAAAAAGCAGAGCAGGAGTTATACGGGCATAACCAACTCGAATGGCTGAGCCGCCTGCGCGCCACGCGTGAAAACCTGCGCGCCGCTCTCGATTGGGTGATCGAAACAAAACAGACCGAATCCGCTTTGCAGATGGCTCTCAAACTCGACTGGTTCTGGCACATTTGTTCCGATCATGTGGAAGCGGCACATTCTTTACTGCGCGTGTTGGACTTGCCGAATGTATCTTCATACCCGCAGGCGCATGCCGAGGCTCTCACGCAACTGCAACATCATAAGCATTTGCTTGGAAACCACTTCGCATCCCAAATCGAGAAGGGCGGAACAACATCCTATGCCGAACAAGCTCTCGCAATTGCGCGCGCACATGACGATATACATAACAGCGCCCGCGCCCTCTCGATGATTGGGCTGAATATGATCGTGGAAAAAAACTTTGCGGAAGCGCAGTCGGTGCTGGAGGAGAGCGGAAATCTGTTTCAGCACGCTCGAGATGACTGGGGATATGCCTATATCGTGATGCTTCTCGGCTGGATGTCCTTTGTACAAAACGATTTGGTGCCGGCACTGCCTGTCCTTGAACAAGCACATGCGATATTCAAAAAACTGGGTGAAAGATATTTTATGTGTGTGTGCTTGAGATATATCGGAATCATCCAGATCAAGCTGGGGAACGTCAGGCAGGGAATTGATGCATTACGGAATTCCCTGACTCTCGCACACCAACTCGGCAGCAAATACGAAATCGCCGCCGCGTTCTTTCGCTGGGGGCAGGCGGCTCAATATTTGGGAAGCCCCGCGCGGACAGTCACTTTGTTTTGGGCGGCAAAAAACGCGCATGAGACCATTGCTGTGGGCGTATGGACTCAGGGACTGGATGCGGAGTTTGAAACTGTCCTTGCGCGTTGCCGCGCCGAATTGGGCGAAACAGCATTTGAAGAAGCGGTGGAAAGAGGGCGCTCCATGACGATAGAGCAAGCCATCGCGTACGCGCTCGATGAGAATCTCTAACACACCTCTTATTACTCGCCTCTTGACCAAAATCTAGTTTAGGCATAAAGTTAAGCCCGCTTAACTAAAAAGAAGGCTTAACCATGACGAAATCCACGTTTAACCAAGCCATCCGTGCATGGATGGACGTTTTTATGCACCGCTCGATGCGCGGCTGGGGGCAGTTTGCCAAGTCCACGGGTCTTTCGATGCCGCAGTTCAGTATCCTGATGCAACTGCATCACAAGGGTTCGTGCGGTGTCTCGGACATCAGCGAACGCTTCGACATCAGCAACGCCGCCGCGAGTCAACTGGTGGATAAGCTGGTACAGAGCGGCTTCGTCAAACGCGACGAAGACCCGAACGACCGCCGCGCAAAACTGTTGAACCTCACCGACAAAGGCAAGAAATTGATTCAACAAGGCATCGAGGAACGCTATCGCTGGGTGGATGAACTTGCGGGCAGGTTATCTGCCGAGGAGCGTGCAAAAGTCAGTGAAGCGCTCAATATCATGACGGAAGCCGCAAAGGAACTCGAATCGGAAATGGTTCAACAAGCGGCTTAATTCCCAGAGCATTTCATATTCAATTCACAAGCGGTTTCTATACTTACTATTACATTGCAGTCTCCAGTCTCTGGTCTCGATACGCACTCTAAAACCATTCAGGCTACTCGACCACCATCAATTACCAATTACTTATTTACCCAAAGGAACCTTATGCAAGCCACTCTTACCCGCTCACAACCCCGCGCACGCAGGCAACGCTCCTCGTTCAAGGGAATCGTCCGCGCCGTCCGTTATTTAACTCGCTACGGACGCCAAGCCGCACTGCCGTATCTCTTCCTCATCATCGCCACGCTGGCGCAACTCGCGGTGCCGCGCATGATTCGCAGCGTCATTGACGCGGTGACCAGCGGATATATTGCGAATCAAATTTTGGAAACGCTCGACACGATACCGGAGAACTTCATCGGCGCGGCACTGCCGAAGATTCTCGAAGCCGCAGGCAAGGACGCGTCGCTGACGGAGGACCAGCTCAAAGTCCAGTTGGAAGCGGATGTTTCGTCCGCGCCGCAGACTCTCGTCAACGCGTTGATCTTCATTGTCATCTTTGCCGCGCTGCGCGGGGTCTTCTCGTTCCTGCAAGCCTATTGGGCGGAAAAAAATTCGCAGGCGGTTGCGTACGACATCCGCAATGAGTTGTATGCGAAAATTCAAATGTTGTCGTTCTCGTATCACGACAAGAACCAGACCGGGCAATTGATGGTGCGCGCCACCGACGACGTGGAAAAAGTCCGCCTGTTCATCGGGCAGGGACTTTTGCAACTCGTCGGCGCGATCATCTTGCTGACCGGTACGGTGATCATTTTGTTCAGCACGAACGTCACGCTCGCATGGACTTCGATGCCGATCCTGCCGATCGCGTTTGGGCTGTTCGTGTTCTTTGGAATCATCAGCCAGCCTTTGTTCGCGCAGGTGCAACAAAAACTTTCCGTGCTCAACACCGTGTTGCAGGAAAATCTCGCGGGCGTGAAAGTGATCAAGGCATTCACGCGCGAAAAGGAACAGCAAAAGAAGTTCCGCGCCGCCGCAAACGATACGATGAACCAACAGATCCACGTGGCGCGCCTATTCACATTTTTATTCCCGTTGATCTTCATGGTGGCGAATCTCGGTCAAGCCGCGATTTTGTACGTGGGCGGCGAGCAGATCATCACAGGCTTGCTCACGCTCGGCGAATGGCAGGAGTTTTCGCTCTACCTCATTTACCTGTTCTTCCCCATCGCGCAATTCGGGTTCATCATCACGCAACTCGGGCAAGCCTCCGCTTCTGCGGAACGCATCTTTGAAATTCTCGATGCAAAGAATGACATTACCGATAAGCCTGACGCCATCACGTTGCCCGATGTCACCGGTACGGTGAAATTCGAGAACGTCACGTTCCGCTATTTCGGCGGAGGCGACCCGGTGTTGAAGAATGTTTCGTTCACCGCGAACCCCGGCGAAACGATTGCCCTGCTCGGCGCAACCGGTTCCGGCAAGACGACCATCATCAATTTACTGCCGCGCTTCTACGACCCAAGTGAAGGAAGGATCACAATTGACGGTCACGACCTGCGCGATGTGAAGCTCGAATCGCTCCGTTCGCAGATCGGGATTGTTTTGCAGGAGACGACTCTTTTCAGCGGAAGCATCCGCGAGAATATTGCCTTTGGCAAACCCGACGCGTCGCAAGCCGAGATCGAATCCGCCGCGAAAGCCGCGCAGGCGCACGATTTCATCGTGACCTTCCCCGACGGCTACGACACGCACGTCGGCGAACGCGGCGCCACGCTATCGGGCGGACAAAAACAACGCGTCGCCATCGCCCGCGCGCTTCTCCTTAATCCTCGAATTCTCATTTTGGACGATTCGACTTCAAGTGTGGATTTAAATACCGAAGCGCAATTGCAAAAAGCGCTCGAAGGACTCATGCAGGGACGCACATCGTTCGTCATCGCGCAACGCATCAGCACCGTGATGAACGCGGACAAAATACTCGTGCTCGATAAAGGCGAGATCGTCGCCGAAGGCAAACATCACGAACTCATGGAAGACAGCGCGATTTATGCTGAGATTTACAACTCGCAGATTCTCGCGCACGAAAAGGAAGGTGCCCTATGATGGGCAATCGTCAAGAATTATTTAAACAAGAAACTGTCATCGCGCGCAACGTGCGCGCCACGCTCGCGCGCCTGCTTCGTTACTTCGCACCGTACTGGTACATGGTCGTGCTCGCGCTGGTCGTGATGATCGCCTCCACATGGATGACCGTCACGACGCCTCAATTGACGGGACAAGCGACGGACTGTTTCATCGTGCAAGTGGGAAGCCAAGCCGCCTCGTTCGGACCTCTGGCTGGTTCGCCAGTGGAAGAATCCGAATCCGCCTGCTGGCTGGGGACGACCGATCCGTCCTCCCTCGGTCTGACCGAGCGAATTATCTACAACGCCTACACATGGAACGGCTACCCCGCGCCGGTGAACGCCTCCGCATTGACCGGCGACCAGCGCATCGAAGGATTGTTCCGCCTGACGATGATCATGGCAGGGTTATTCGTGGCTGGCGCGTTGTCTTTTGGTCTTACCTTCCTTGCCATGACGTGGGCGGCGCAGCACGTGATTCGCCAATTGCGTTTGCAGGTATTCGAGAAATTGCACAGCCTCTCGCTCAGTTACTACTCCGAACACACGGCCGGCGATTTGATGTCCCGCATCACCAACGATACCTCCGCCCTCGAGCAGGGAACGTCGTTCGCACTGGTGCAGTTCATCAGCGGCGTCATCCAACTCGTGTGGATCTCGTACAACATGCTCAGCGCGAGTTTGCCGTTCGCCTTGCTCTCGCTATCTGTCGCGCCGGTCATGTTCTTCGCCACCGCCTATTTCTCGGCGCAGGCGCGTAAGGCATTCCGCGCCAGCCGCAGGGAGATCGGCAACGTCAACGCGGAATTGCAGGAAAGTATCTCTGCCGTGCGCGAAGTGCAAGCCTTCAACCGCGCAGACGAGAACATTGAGCAGTTCAAGGAGGTCAACGCCGCCAACCGCGACGCCAATGTGCGCGCCGTCTCGTACACGTCCGCGCTTGCGCCGGTGTTGGAAGCCTTGTCCTACGTCGCGCTTGCCATTGTGGTCGGTGTGGGCGGCTGGGCGCTCATGAATGGTCAGATGCTCTTCGGCGCAACCGTGACGTTCGGTCTGGTCGTCACTTTCCTTGCCTACGTTCAACGCTTCAACCAGCCCATTCAACAGATCGCGGTTTTGTGGACGAACATCCAAAACGGCATCGCAGGCGCGGAACGCATCTTCAACATCCTCGACGAAGAACCTGCTGTGACGGATAAACCGAACGCGATCACCATGCCGCCCATCAAGGGACTCGTTGAGTTCAATAACGCCTCTCACTCCTACGAAGACGGTGTGCCTGTGTTGAGAGACGTCTCGTTCAGCGCGCAACCGGGACAAACGATCGCCATCGTCGGTCCGACGGGCGCGGGGAAGACGACGATCATCAATTTACTTCCGCGCTTCTACGATGTGTCGAGCGGCTCGGTAAAAATTGACGGTATCGACGTCCGCGATGTGACGATGAAGTCTCTGCGCGAACAGATCGGCATCGTCCTTCAAGACACGTTCCTGTTCAGCCAGAGCGTGATGGACAATGTCCGCTTTGGGAAGCCCGACGCGACGGACGAAGAGGTGATGGCGGCGATCAAACTCGCCAACGCGGATTCGTTCATCGAACGACTTCCCGAAAAATATGACACGGTTTTGGGCGAGCGCGGCTCAGGATTGAGTCAGGGTCAGCGGCAGTTGCTTTCGATCGCGCGCGCCGCGCTCTCCGACCCGAAGATTCTCATTTTGGACGAAGCAACCTCAAGCGTAGACACGCGAACCGAGCGTCTCATCCAAAAAGCGTTCGATGAATTGCTCAAGGGCCGCACCGCGTTCGTCATCGCGCACCGCTTGTCCACCATCCGCAACGCGGATATGATCCTCGTCCTCAAAGACGGTCAGATCATCGAGCGCGGCAAACACGATGAATTGCTCGCGAAAGAAGGTTTTTACTACAACCTGTACATGAGCCAGTTCAAAAAACAGGAGGAGTTACAAGCGGAACCAACAGGATGAACAACGACGACCTGCCCAGCGCGGGCACCGATCCGTTTGCACCTCCACCGAAACCGAACCGCCCTCGCTCGGGTTCATGCCTGAGTTGGGGGTTGATCGCGGGCGGCGCGTTGCTTCTTTTGTTCGGCTGCATCATGGGCTTCGGCGCGGTCGCAGTGCAGCTCGAAGGTCAGGGCGACCCGGGCGGATTCTCTGCCTTTCTCGTAGTGTGCCTTGCACCCATTCTTGTTGCGGGAATCATCCTTTTGATTCTGGGTGCTTTACCGCTCGTGCGAAAGCGACAGATCGAAGAATCGCAATCGAATTCATCCCCTCAATGACAAAAGAGGGGATGATCGTTTAAACGAGAATTAATCTAAAGCCGAAAATTTTGTGGTATAAAAATTTAAGAATGGAATCATCCACAAGGGGGGAATGAATCGAATCAATCAGCCATGTCAATTATTGTATTGCGCCATCTCGCCTTCCTGTACGGAGAAGACAAAGCCCATCCACTGCTGGATCGAGTTCAATCGCTCCTGTCGGATCATCGCGCCCGCATCATGCCGCGGGACAGCGGACTCAGCCAGCGCGACTCGATCCTCATCACCTACGGCGATCAGGTTCAAGCGCCGAATGAAAAACCTCTGAAGACTCTCAAAAAGTTTTGTGACGCCTATTTGACGGATGCCGTCGGCGGGATTCACATCCTGCCCTTTTATCCATGGACATCCGACGATGGTTTCTCGGTTGTAGATTACCGCCAAATCGATCCTGCCCTCGGCGATTGGGACGACGTCTCGGCAATGCAAAACTTCCGCCTGATGTTCGATGCCGTGATCAACCACATCTCTTCGCAGAGCGAGTGGTTCCAGAAATTTCTACAGGACGATCCCCGCTATCGCGATTATTTCATCACCGTCGAAGGCGAGCCGAATCTTTCAGTCGTAGTTCGTCCGCGCGCGCTGCCGTTGCTCACTTCCTTTCGAACTCCCTCCGGCGAGAAAAACGTGTGGACCACCTTCAGCGCCGACCAGATCGACCTCAATTTCAAGAATCCCGAGGTCCTGCTTGAAATTCTGGACATCCTCCTGCTGTATGCCGGGCGCGGCGCGGACTTCATCCGCCTCGATGCGATCGCCTATCTCTGGAAGGAAATCGGTACGACGTGCATTCACCTTCCGCAAACTCATGCCGTTGTTCAATTCCTGCGCGCTGCGTTGAACGAAGTCGCGCCGCATGTATATCTCATCACCGAAACTAATGTGCCGCATGTTGACAATATCTCCTACTTCGGCGACGGAACGAACGAGGCGCAGCTGGTTTACAACTTTGCCCTCCCGCCGTTGACGCTCCATGCCTTTCACACAGGCGACGCGCGCATCCTCTCGGAATGGGCAAAGACATTATCTCTGCCCTCCGACCGAACCACCTTCTTCAACTTTCTCGCCTCACACGATGGCATTGGACTCAACCCCGCGCGTGGTATTCTTTCAGATGACCAGATCAACCTGCTGGTGAACAAAACTCTCGACCACGGCGGCTTGATCTCCTACAAACACAACCCGGACGGGACGCAAAGCCCCTACGAGATGAACATCAATTATTTCGACGCGCTTTCAAATCCATTTCTGCTTCCATCGCCGTCCCCGGCGGCTGGAGCAATTCAAGAGACATTGGATCTGCAAATGGATCGCTTCATCGCCGCGCAAGCCATCATGCTTTCGCTGGTCGGCGTGCCGGGGATTTACTTCCATAGTCTCTTTGGCTCGCGCGGCTGGCTGGAGGGCGTTAAAAAAACAGAGCGGCATCGCACCATCAACCGCGAGAAGTTGCAGTTCGATGAATTGCAAAAACAACTTGCGGATAAAAACTCATTGCGTTCAAAAGTTTTCCAACGATACAGCCGATTGTTGAAAGCCAGAAGCCGTAACTCGGCATTTCATCCCCACGGGGCGCAACGAGTTCTGGATCTTCATCCGGCTGTGTTTGCGATCGAACGAATCTCGCCCGATGAAAAATCTCGCGTGTTATGTTTGCATAATGTCGCTCAGCAAAAGGTTTCTTTTTCTATGAATCGCAAATCTGGGACCGATCTTTTCACAGGTGAAACTGTATCGGCTTCTGCTGTCGCACTCAAACCTTATCAGGTCTTATGGATAAAACTATGACACCTTCCTCCCATCACATCGGCTTTATCTCCACCCGTTTCGCAGGCACCGACGGCGTCTCGCTCGAAACAGCGAAATGGGCGGCCGTGCTCGAACGGCTGGGGCATCAGTGCTTTTACTTCGCGGGTCAATGCGACCGAAGGGCGGAGCGCTCTCACGTCGTGTCTGAGGCGTTCTATCGTCATCCCGAAATTGACGAACTGAATCGCATGGCATATTCAGGCAGTTGGACGGTCACGCATGAGGCGCGCAAGGCGCATCCTGAGATCGAATCACTGCAAAAGGATTTTTTCTCCATGTATGTGCGTCCACCGGACATGACGCGCCGCGCGAACGAGTTGAAAGAATATTTCAAAGGGCAGTTGTACGAATTTGCGCGCCGTTTTGAGTTGGAGATCCTCATCGTCGAAAACGCGGTGACGATCCCGCTGAACCTTCCGCTGGGTCTTGCGATCACCGAGTTCATCGCCGAAACCGGTTACCCGGTCATTGCGCATCATCACGACTTTCATTGGGAACGCCAGCGATTTCAGGTCAACTGTGTGAACGACTATCTTGCCGCCGCGTTCCCACCGACCCTGCCTTCGATCCGGCACGTGGTCATCAACACCATTCAGGCGCAGCAGATCGCATCGCGCTGCGGCGTGAGCGCGCGCGTGATCCCCAACGTGATGGATTTCGACTCCCCGCCGCCCGCTTCGGATTCCTACAGTGAAACTGTGCGCGCCGACTTCGGCATTCGCGCCGGGGAATACTTTTTCCTGCAGCCCACGCGCGTCATCCAGCGCAAGGGCATCGAACACGCCATCGAGTTGATGCGCCGGCTCGACCTGCCCGCCAAACTCATCATCTCGCACGCCTCCGGCGACGAAGGCACGGAATACGAACAACGCGTCCGTGAATACGCGGATCTGCTGGATGTGACCGTGCGATTCGAATCGGATCAGGTGCAGGATCAACGCGGCACGACCGCTGACGGTAAAAAGATCTACACGCTCGGCGATGTGTATCCTCATGCCGACATGGTCACGTATCCCTCCACGATTGAAGGATTCGGCAACGCGTTCCTCGAAGCGGTCTATTACCGCCGGTTGATACTGGTCAACAACTATTCGATCTACGAAGTGGACATCAAGCCGAAAGGTTTTCACACCGTCTGGTTCGACGGTTTCATCAGCGCAGCCACCATTACCGCCGTGCGGCACGCGTTGAAAAACCCCGACCTGACGCGGGAGTGGACGGAGAAGAATTACCAGCTCGCAAAGCGCTATTTCTCCTACACGGTTTTGGAACAACGGCTGGAATCGATCCTGGCGGATTGTCTGGGGTATCAGGTATGAACATCGCCCTCCTCCACTACTCTGTGTCTCCCATCGTCGGCGGCGTGGAAAGCGTCATCGGACATCACGCGCGGCTGATGGATCGGGATGGACATGCTGTGCGGTTAATCGCGGCGCGCGGCGAAGCCATCAACGACCGGATTCCACTGACGAGAATCGCGCTTGCCGATTCCCGCCATGAACGCGTGGCGCGCGTCAAAGCGCAATTGGATTCCGGCGCGGCAACCGCTGATTTTGAGTCTCTACGCGGCGAACTCGCGCAAGAATTGCACTCTGCCCTGTCCGGCGTAGACCTGTTGATCGCGCACAACGTCTGTTCGCTGAACAAGAATCTGGCGCTCACCGCCGCGCTTTATCAACTTCACTCAACGAAAAAACTGCCGCGCTTGATCCTCTGGCATCACGACCTCGCGTGGACAACCCCGCGTTATTTGCCGGAACTGCACGACGGCTATCCGTGGGATTTGTTGAAAACCGATTGGGGCAGCCTCACGCATGTCGTCGTCTCCGACTTGCGCCGCGATGAAGTATCCGAATTGATGCGGATCGCGCCCTCTTCGATTCGCGTCATCCCCAACGGCGTGGACGTTCGTCAGTTTTACAAACTCGAACCGCTCACGCAAACCCTGCTCGAACAAACGCAATTGCTGGATGCCGCGCCGATCCTGCTGTTGCCCGTCCGTGTGACGCCGCGCAAAAACATCGAACTCGCATTGAAGGCGCTGGCTGAGTTGAAAAAGGATTTCCCGCAAGCCGCGCTCGTGGTGACGGGTCCGCTGGGTCCGCACAACGCGGCTAACATCAAATATTTCGAAATGCTCACGGGTTTGCGAAAAGGAATTGGTTTGGAAGGCTCTGCCCATTTTCTGGCGGAACTCCACGATGGCTTCCTGCCCGATGACGTCATCGCGGATTTTTACCGCGTGGCAGACGCGTTGTTCTTCCCCAGTCGCGAAGAGGGGTTTGGCATCCCCTTGCTTGAAGCCGCGTTCAGTCACCTGCCCGCGTTCTGTGCGGACATTCGACCATTGAAAAAACTCGGCGGGGACGATGCCGTTTACTTTTCACCCGATGAGAAACCTGAAACCGTTGCCGGGCTGATCGCGCGTCACTTCCAAACCTCCCGCCCCGCACAGCTTGCTATGCGCGCGCGCGCGTCCTTCCGTTGGGAAGCGATCTACCGCACGCATATCGCGCCGCTGCTGAAAGGATAACCTCATGCAAAAACAATCCGGGTTTATGCCCATCCGCACCATTCTTGTCCCGTTGGTTCATGAAGGTCCCGGCCTCCACGCGCTCGATTCGGCGCGGCACTTCGATGCCGAGATCATCCTCGTGGGCGTGGTGGTGGTCCCGCCCGATCAATCGTTGAGCGTGGGCGCGGCTTCAGCGCGCGCGCTGCGGCGGCTGCTTCGCATCTTCGGTCGGGACCCGCGCGTGACCGCCAAATCACAGGTGATCGTGGATTATGAGCCGTGGAACCGCCTCTCGAAATTGGTGCAGGATGAAACGCCGGATCTTCTCTTCCTTGAGTTTGATTCCCACCTGAAAGCGCTGCGCGTCTCGGCGAGCGACGTGCTCGTCCGTCCGCCGTGCGACGTGGCTCTGATGCGGGGAAAAATTTCCAGCAAGCCGAAACAAGTGCTGGTTCCGGTGCGAGGCGGTCCGCATGCCGAATTGGCGTTCCGCGTGGGGTTGGGGCTCGAATCCAAAGGTGTGACCACGCTTCACATCCGCAGGCCGGACGAATCGCAGGCGGAGTTGGATGCGCCGTTCAAAGGTTTGGACCGTGTGCTGCGGCAAATGCCCGAGGTGCAGAAACAGTTCGAAGTCACGGATGATCCGGCGCAGGTCATCTTGAATCATGCAAAGCAAAAGGATGTGGTCATTTTAGGAGCCACATCCCAACCGGTGACGAGTTCCGCGTCGCTCGGACCGGTGGCTGATCGCATCCTGCACGAGGCGAATTGCACGGTGATCGCGGTCAAGAGCGGCAGGCCGTTTCCGTATGAAGTGTACGACGAGATCGCGGGCGTGGACGCGATCACGATTCTGGTGGATAAATGGTTCGGCGAAAACACGTTCCACGCGGATGAGTTCAACCATCTGCGCGATGAGGTGGAGTTGAAACAGAGTCAGAACCTGACGATCAGTCTGGCTCTGCCCGCCTTGAACGAGGAAGAAACGGTGGGGAATGTGATCCGCACAATGAAACGGGAATTGATGGAGAAAGCGCCTTTGCTGGACGAGATCGTGTTGATCGATTCCAATTCGACCGACCGCACGCGCGAGATCGCCGAGAAGGAAGGAGTGCCGGTGTACATTCACCAACATTTGTTGGAGCGGCTGGGTGTGCGGCAAGGCAAAGGCGACGCGTTGTGGAAAAGCCTGCTGGTGACGAAGGGCGACATCATCGTGTGGATCGATACGGACATTGTCAATATCCATCCGCGTTTTGTGTACGGCATCATCGGTCCGCTGCTGCGCAATCCGCAGATCCAGTTCGTGAAGGGCTATTACCGCCGGCCGCTGAAAGTCGGCGGGAAGACGCAAGTAGGCGGCGGCGGACGCGTCACTGAACTCACGGCGCGCCCACTGTTGAATTTGTTTTATCCCGAACTCTCCGGCGTGGTACAGCCGCTTTCAGGCGAATATGCCGGGCGGCGCGAAGCGCTCGAACAGGCGACGTTCTATTCCGGGTACGGCGTCGAGACGGGCTTGTTGATCGATGTGTATGAGCGTTACGGCTTGAGTGCGATCGCGCAAGTGGATTTGCTGGAACGCATCCATCACAACCAACATCTGGAGGCGTTGAGCAAGATGTCGTTTGCCATCATCCAAACTGTAATGCACAAACTGGAAAAACGCTTCGGGCGCGCGGTGCTGGAGGATGTGAACCGCTCGATGAAGTTGATCCGCCGCGACAGCCGCGGCTATTTTCTGGATGTGGAGGAGATCGCCGAACGCGCCCGCCCGCCGATGATCGAGGTGGCGGAGTATCTGAAATCAAAACAAAAGTGAGGCAACCGTGAGACTGACGAAACTTTTCAAAGAGTTCTTTCGAAGCGAGCAATCTTCAGGGGTGATTCTGATTCTATGCACGTTTTTATCCATCGCCATTGCGAATTCTGCCTTGGGCGCAAGTTATCTTGACTTCTGGCATCGTAAAGTTGGGCTTGAAGTTGGCGGCTTCGTTTTGAGGCAAAGCGTGGAGCATTGGATCAACGACGGCTTGATGGCGGTCTTTTTTCTGTTGATCGGTCTGGAGATCGAGCGGGAATTATATGCGGGCGAACTCTCCAGCCTGAAGAACGCGTCCTTGCCGATGCTGGCGGCGGTCGGGGGGATGGCGTTCCCAGCGCTGTTCCATTATCTTTTCAACCGCGGGACCGGGTTTCAAAACGGGATCGGAATTCCCATGGCGACCGATATCGCCTTCGCGTTGGGTGTGCTGGCATTGCTGGGGAGCCGAATTCCAGCCTCATTGAAAATTTTCCTCGCCGCGCTGGCGATCGTGGACGACCTCGGCGCGATCGCGGTGATCGCTGTGTTTTACACGGACGATCTTTCTGTTGTATATCTCGCTTTGTCATTGGGTGTGTTTGCCGCGTTGGTGGTACTCAATCGACTTAAAGTTCACAACCTGTGGGTTTATCTCATTCCCGGACTTTTCATGTGGTATTTCATGTTGCGCTCGGGAGTCCATGCCACGGTGGCAGGCGTTTTGCTTGCGTTTGCGTTGCCTTTCGGAGACGGCGGCGAAAATTCACCCTCCTACAAACTCCAGCATGTCTTGCATAAACCGGTTGCCTTTTTCATCGTCCCTTTGTTCGCGCTGGCGAACACAGGCATCCCGCTCGGCGAGGGATGGATACAGGGATTGACCTCCTCCAACAGTCTTGGAATTTTCGCGGGGTTGTTCCTCGGAAAGCCGGTGGGCATCCTCCTGATGAGTCTGTTTGCCATCCGCCTGGGATGGTCGCGGCTGCCGGCGGGAACCTCGTGGAGTCACATCCTCGGCGCTGGGTTCCTCGGCGGAATCGGGTTCACCATGTCCATCTTCATTACGCTGCTCGCCTTCAACGATCCCGAAATCATTCAAGCCAGCAAAACCAGCGTTCTGATCACCTCTCTTTTATCGGGTCTCACAGGATATGTTATCCTCAGCAGGCGGGTGCATCGAGTTGGCAAAACTGCCACATAGCCTCGGCGCTTACCCACCGGGACATTCATGACAACAACAATCCTTATTTTCATCGCGGGCCTCATTATCCTCCTCCTCGGCGCGGATGTGCTGGTGCGCGGTGCCTCGCGTCTTGCCGCGGCGTTCGGCATTTCACCCCTTGTGATCGGTTTGACCATCGTCGCGATCGGCACCGCATCGCCTGAGATCGCGGTTTCGCTTCAAGCCGCCGCTAACGGACAGGGCGATTTGACCCTCGGCAATGTGCTTGGCTCGAACATTTTCAACATCCTGTTCATTCTCGGCATGACGGCGCTCCTTACGCCGATTGTCATCGCGGAACAACTCATTCGCAAAGACGCGCCGATCATGCTGGGCGTTTCTCTACTGGTGTTCGCGCTTGCCTTTGACGGCAATCTCGGACGGTTCGACAGTTTGATCCTTCTTGCAGGTCTCATCGGGTACATTGTGTTCGCGCTCAGGCAGAGCCGTGCTGAAAGCAAGGCAGTACAAAAAGAGTATGCACAGGAATTTGCAGAGAAGGAACCGCACACGGCGGGGAATACCACAAAAAATTTCATACTGATTCTCGCCGGGCTTGGCTTGCTCGTATTGGGTTCGCGCTGGGTGGTGGACTCGGCTGTGGTGATTGCTGTCGCGCTCGGGGTAAGTGAACTGGTCATCGGTTTGACCGTTGTCGCGGTTGGAACGTCCCTGCCGGAAGTAGCCACCTCGGTGATCGCCGCGCTCAAGAAAGAGAGCGATATTGCCGTAGGCAATGCGGTGGGAAGCAACATCTTCAACCTGCTGGGCGTGCTGGGACTCGGCGCCCTGTTCGCTCCGGGCGGAATCTCTGTGGCTGAACAGGCTCTGATGCAGGAATTTCCGGTGATGGTGTTCGTCGCGCTTGTGACGATCCCTATATTCTATATTGATAATCGCGTTTCTCGCTTCGAGGCAGTCCTGCTGCTGGGGTATTATGTCCTATACCTTTTCTTTGTAGTTTTACAGGCAACGGAAAGCCCCGCACTGCGCGTAACAGGCATGTTCATTGTATTTGTGGTCCCGATCACGTTCCTGGTGCTGGTTGGGCTTGCCTATAGATCCTCACGCCGTCGTTCATAGATGCCGGATGCATACTTTTTAAAACGAATCCAAGTGGAGGTTCACTGAAATGAACATCTCAAAATGCATGAAACGAAACGTGGTCTCGATACCGTTGGATGCGACCGTACGCGAAGCCGCGGCGATCTTCGTCAAGAAACACGTTGGATTGTTGCCGGTGGTGGACAAGAATGAAAAACCCGTCGGAGTGGTGGGACTGCGCGACCTGCTCTCTCTGGAACTGCCTGTTTTCGTGAATTTCATCTCCGATGTCGATTACGTGCACGATTTCGGCGCGGTGGAGGATACGCGTCCCTCCGCCAAGGCGCTCGATAAATCCGTCAAATCGGTGATGAACGAGGCGGTCACGGTGGAGGAGGATTGCGGGTTACTGCGCGCTTATGCGTTGATGTTGCAACACAACCTGCACGACATGCTTGTGGTCGATAAAGATGGGAAACTGGCTGGCATCGCCTCGCGCGTGGACATCGGCACTTCCATTCTGAAATCGTGGGATAAGGTGAAATGAACGCGCTGCCCACCCTTATCGCCAGCGCCATCTTTTCCGCGAGTTTATACCTGATCTTTTCCGAGCGGGTCAACCGTTCGATCGTTGCCGTTGCAGGCGGGGTGTTGATGGTCTGGCTGGGCAGGCTGTTCCATTTTTATTCGGAAGAAGCCGCGCTCGAAGCGATCGACTTCAACACGCTGGGGTTGTTGTTCGGCATGATGATCCTCGTTGCCATGCTCGAACCGACGGGCTTCTTCGAGTACCTTGCCGTGCTGGCGGCGCGCGCCTCCAAAGGGAAACAGATCCGGTTGTTCACGCTGCTCGGCGTGATCACAACGGTCCTTTCGATGTTCCTCGATAACGTGACGACGGTCGTGTTGATCGCGCCGGTGACCCTGCTGATCTGTGAGATCATCGGCGTGAACGCGATTCCCTACCTCATCACCGAGGCGTTGCTGTCCAATACCGGCGGCGTTTCAACGTTGATCGGCGACCCGCCCAATATCCTGATCGGTTCTGCGGCTGGACTTTCGTTTACCGATTTTTTGGTGTATTCCCTGCCGATCGTCTTTTTTTGCTGGCTGGGGGCTTTTTTCCTGTTACGTTACCTTTTCAAAAAGGAATTATCCAAACGTCCGCGTAGTGTGAAAGCGGTGATGAAACTGAACCCCGCAGAGACGTTGAACCAACCCGAAGCGGCGCGGCGGATTCTAATTGTGCTGGGCGGGGCGATCCTCATGTTTTTCGTCCACCATATATTGCACATCAGTCCATCGCTGGTGGCGTTGAGCGCGGCGGCGGTTGCTCTCGTGTGGGTGCATCCCGAGATTGGCGAAGTGCTGAAGAAGATCGAGTGGAGCGTGCTGGTCTTCTTTGCCGCGCTCTTCGTCATGGTCGGGGGGTTGGAACAGGCCGGGGTCTTGGAATCCATCGTCGGTTTGTTTCGAGGCGCATCCGGCATACCGCCGGTGTTGTTCGGTGTCATCCTCATTTGGGTTGTCGGCACGCTCTCCGCTGTTGTGGATAACATCCCGATCACGGTGGCGTTGATCCCCGTCATCAAAGGGTTGGGCGAAACCGCAGGCATGGATGTTGCTCCGTTGTGGTGGGCGCTGGCGTTCGGCGCGGGCTTTGGCGGAAACGGAACGATCATCGGCACTTCGGCGAACATCATCGTTGCCTCGCTTTCAGAAAAAACGCGCACACCGATCACTTCGAAGTTTTGGCTGCGGCGCGGACTTCCGGTGATGTTGGTCACCTGTGCAATTGCCAGTGTGGTTTACGCGTTGGTATTTCCGTTGTTTTGATCGCGGAGGAGTACACATGGAAACTAGGAGATAGTTTTACTTCTCTACGTGTCTCCGTGTGTACCTGTCTACCTGCCTGCGTTCTATGGTATCCTTGACCCACCTCAAGTTTGGAGAAACGCATGTACGTCGCCATCGAAGGGGTCATCGGAGTTGGTAAGACGACCCTCGCCCGCCTGCTTCAACCCGCGTTTGACGCCGAGATCATTTTGGAAGTCTTTGAAGAGAACCCGTTTCTCTCCGATTTTTATTCCGACCGCGAACGATATGCGTTCCAGACGCAAATCTTCTTTCTATTGAGCCGCTACCATCAGCAGCGCCGCACGATCACCGATCTGGTGGCGACCGGGAAAAATGTCATTGCTGATTACACCTTCGCCAAAGATTCGCTCTTCGCCCGCATCAACCTCAAAGGCGACGAACTTGACATGTACTACAAGGTGCATGAAGCCCTCGCGGAAAAAATTCAGAAGCCCGACTTGCTTGTGTACCTGCAAGCCACCACAGATACCCTCATGCAGCGCATTGCCTTGCGCGACCGTCCGTATGAACGGCAGATGGAACGCGCGTATATCAACGAACTCAACATCGCCTACGACGATTTCTTCTCGAGGCAATTCGAGGATATGCCGGTCCTGATCGTTGACACGAACGAGTTGAACATCGTCCAGAACCCCGGGCATTTGCGGAAGGTGGAGGAACGCATCCGTCAAAGCCTCAGCCTGCCTCCGTTTCAGCAAGCGCTGCCCATGCCTTGACCTTGTTCGGAATGCAGACATTTTTGGAATGCAGACTTCAGTCTGCTTATAGAAAGGGCGGACTGAAGTCCGCACAACGAAAACAAATCAACAAATTATGCGTGTCACCCGTGAATCATTGATCCGAATCGCCAAAGAGACTGCGCAAGAGCGCGTCTTCAACGACCGCGACATCATCGCCGCGTATCTGACGGGTTCGCTCGTTTCGCAAGAGACCGACCCCATGCTCGGCGGCGCGGCGGATATTGACATCATCCTCGTCCACGCGAGCGAACCCAAACACCGCCGCGAATTCGTGAAATTGACCCCCGACTTTCACGTGGATATCGGCCACCGCGCGAAAGCGGAGTTCAAACGTCCGCGCGAACTGCGGCTCGATCCGTGGCTGGGGTGGGAGATGTACGATCCGATGCTGCTCTACGAACGCGAGAAGTTCTTCGAGTTCGTGCAGGCGGGCTTGCGCGCGGGTTTTGAATTCAACGCGCCCGCGCCTGCGTTACAGCGTTCGCGCTTGTTGTTGAAGGAGGCGCGCAAGATCTGGCGCGACCTGCACGAGCTCAGCGGAACGGTCACGCCGACGGATGTGCTGCGTTACATGGGCGCGTTGTATCACGCGGTCAACGCGGTGGCGGAGTTGTCGGGTCCGCCGTTGCACGATCGGCGCCTGATGTTGGAATTCGCATCGAGGGCAGAGACAGCTCAACGTCCCGGATTGGACGCGGCGCTGGTGGACCTGCTGGGCGCGTCCGAGTTGGACGGTTCCGCCATCGGTGAATGGGTCCCCGAATGGAAGTCCGCGTTCCAAGCCGCGATGCAGAACAGCCGCGCCGACATGCGCCTGCATCCGACGCGCGTGAATTATTATGAAAAGGCGATGCGGGCGATGATCGAGAGCGACCTGCCCGTCGCCGCGCTGTGGCCCCTGCTTCATACGTGGACGCTTGCCGCGGATGTGTTGCCCGAGGGTGAAGCGAGTTCGTGGCGCTCCGCCTGCGAGCAGTTGGGTCTGACGGCGCTCGGCATCGAGCTGCGCATTCAGGGGCTCGATCGCTTTCTCGATGATGTGGAAGTTCTGCTCGACGAGCTCGCCGCGCAACACGGTTTGGAAACTTCGACGAGTATATGATTCCGCATGTATAATTGGATTGGAGTGTAGACATGGCACATACGATCCGAGAGTTACAAGCCCAATATGTTACCGATGAAGAGGGAAAAAAAACCGCGGTCATGCTACCCATTGAAGAGTTCGAGGAACTACTCGAAGACATTGCAGATATGGCAGTATTGCTTGAACGACGCGATGAGTTAACCATCCCTTTTGAGGAAGTCATTGCCAAGTTGAAAAGAGATGGCATCCTACCAGATTGAAATCAAGCCTTCTGCATCTAAAGAACTCGAAAAGTTGCCTCGGCAAATGGTTATCAGAGATGTTGCGGCGATCAGGGAGTTAGCTGATAATCCGTATCCACAAGGAGTCAAGAAGCTTTCTGGCTTTGATCGAGCATTCCGTATTCGAGTGGGCGATTATCGTGTCTTGTATGATATTTATGAAAACAGGCTGGTGATCGAAATCATTCGAATTCGCCATCGTAAGGATGTATATAGGTGAGGAAACAATGACCCGCGATGAAGCGTTATCCATTGTCCGTGAATACGTGAAAAACGAAGGACTCATCCGCCACATGCTTTCGGTGGAAGCCGCCATGCGTTTCTACGCGGAGAAATTCGGCGAAGACCCCGAGGCGTGGGGCTTGATCGGCCTGCTCCACGATTTCGATTGGGAGATTCATCCGACGCTGGAGCAACACCCGCAGGACGGCGCGCCGATTTTACGCGAGCGCGGCGTACCCGAAGAGATCATTCAGGATATTTTGAGTCATGCGGATCACTTGAATTTGCCGCGCGATACGATTCGACGCAAAGCCATCTGCGCGTGTGACGAGATCACGGGGTTGATCACCGCCGTCGCGCTGGTGAGACCGTCGAAGTCGCTGTACGACCTCGAAGCGAGTTCCGTCAAAAAGAAGTGGAAGGACAAAGCCTTCGCGGCGGGCACATCGCGCACAGAAATGGAGCACGCCGCGCAGGAATTCGGCATCGAGTTGTGGGAACACGTGGGGAATGTGATTCAGGCGATGCGAAAAATTGCGCCTGAGTTGGGGTTGGTAGGGACCCCCTCCCAGCCTCCCCCAAATCCGTAAAAGGAATTGGGATTAGTATTCAAACTATTTATTTCGGATTTGGGGGAGGTGTCACGAAGTGACGGAGGGGGCTAACTTCTAAGATTGATTCCGTTAGGTGTGATGTCGAACGTCCAGGTGGTGGATTTATCGAGGCAACTGGTCCCGTTCGTCACCATGAAGTAGTCTTTCGGGTCGGGGTTCCACGCCCAGAGGCTGTAACAACCTTCCACAAGATCATTGATGACAAGAGATTGTCCCGCAGTAAGAGCGTAGCCGCGATAGCCGCAGACACCCTGCGGGTTGCCGCTCTGTAGATAGACCGTGAGATTGATTGCCGCCTTGGTCGGGTTATCGATGCGGATCTTGATCTTCTCCCCCGTCAGGCTGGCTGGCAGGACGTTGTTGATACACGGGTCTCCCGCATTGGGATTCGGGACCGCGCTTGGCGTGAATGTCGTTCCGAGGGTTGGGAGGGGCGGTAGGGTAGCCGTGAATGCCGGTGTATTCGTCATCGAGGCTGTCGGTGGAATTGTGGAAGTCGGGATGGCGGCTTGAGTCTCTGCCACCAGCGTGGAGCCTGCGGCGACGATCGTGCCTTGCAGGTCAGCCGCGTTGATGGTGGGCGTAGACTCTGTTTCACTGCGTGCGCCACACGCACTGACGACCAGCACGAGCGCGAGCGCTTGGGTGAGAATCAAAGAACGTTTCAAGCGGATATCTCCTTGTTGTTCCGTGCTGGTTTGAATTATACAGGTAGAGACCCCCTCCGCCCTTCGGGCACCTCCCCCAAATCCGTAATACATAGTTTGAATAATTACCCAATTCCTCATTTCGGATTTGGGGGAGGCTGGGAGGGGGTCGGCGCTCGTACCGATAACACCTTTGGCAATCGTTCCAACTGTTCTTTATCGAGTGTGATCAATTCGGTGCCAAACCGCAACGCTACTGCGGCATAGACCGCGTCACTGCCGCGCAGGCGATGGTTGGCCGCCACCTCGCTAGCATAATCAGCGAGATTTTCGTCAAGAGTGACAAGCGTGAGGTTTGCAAATTTTCTGAGATCTTGTGCAAGCGCGAGGGCACGTTCAGCATCGTTCTTTTTACGGGCTACGGAAGCAATCACTTCCGGGATAAACAATGTGGGCTGAATGAGATGCGCCCGTTCAACTCGCAGTCTTGTGACAAAGGCAAGGCTTTGATCGCTCCCTTCCTCGGTCGGGATGAACGCGTTCACAAAGACACTTGCATCTACGGTAACGAGGGAAATCATCGCCGCATTTCCGAAAGGATCTCGACTGCGCTTTTCTCACTTTGCCAGCCTTTACCTAATTCATCGCGCAGTTTCAAAAGCCGTTCCCACGCGTCATCAGCGGAATCTTTTTCAGGCGGAACGGCATCCATCGGAATGATCGCCGCTACAGGGACGCCGCGCTGGGTGACAATGTAGCGGGCGCGTTCCTCCTTCACCGCGCGGACCACCTCCGAGGCGCGGCTTTTCAACTCACGGATACCGATTTCTTCGGTTTTGGGTTGTTTCTTTTTCTTCATGTGGTCACCTATGTGACTACATCATACTCCGCGCGGGTAGTGTCGTCAACCCCCTCCCAGCCTCCCCCAAATCCGACGATGAAAATTTTGAATCCGCATACACACCTTATCTCGTCGTATTTGGGGGAGGTGTCCGAAGGACGGTGGGGGTAAAATAAGTACCACAGGAGGAACCCTCCCATGCCCGCCTCTGACTCTAAAACCTACATCGTCAATGACGATCTCCAGTTATCCTCCCCGGAATCCGCAATACATGGATAGTGACAATTTTGTCACTCAAAATCGAGTATAAAACATTGAAAAACAATCCACAAAAGATATTAAATGGTGAAGTACATAGTTGGTACAGGATAGCTTTAGGTTTTTCTGATCAACTAGTCACAGCGATGTTAAACAGATTTGCGCTAAAAACTGGCGATTGGGTACTTGATCCTTTTTGTGGCAGTGGAACAACACTGGTTGAGTGCAAAAAGAGTGGCATCAACTCGATCGGTGTAGATGCCAATCCATCTAGCTATTTTGCTTCTCGAGTTAAATTGAATTGGGGATTAGACAGACAAAGAATCATTGACTTAGCAGAGGAAGTCAAAAAAAGTTATTCGTTGCAAATAAAAAAACACCGAGGTTATAAAAGCGATCCAACATATGAATATCTCGATGAAAGCGGCATGCTTGAAAGAGGCTGGATAAGCCCAAAACCATTGCAAAAGTCAATATATCTTAAAACCGCAATTCTTTCTCTAAATACACACCAGAAATATAAGAACTTGTTGTTGTTGGCGTTGATAGATGAGGTTCTAAATGACGCATCAAATGTTAAATTCGGTCCCCAGTTGTACTGTTCAACGCCAAAAGAAAATGTTGACGTTTTGAAGGGATTTCTTGCGCGCGTGCAGAAAATAACAGCGGACTTAACGCGAGTGAAAAAATTAGTCTCAGCTGAGTCGATAGTATATTTAGGCGACTCCAGAGAATGTAATTTGATACTAGATTCGTCGGTAACAATTTCCGCAGTTATATGCTCGCCTCCATATCCCGGTGAACACGACTATACGAGACATTCTAGGCTGGAACTTGCTTTTCTTGAAGATGTAACGAGCAAAGAAGAATTGCAACAGGTAAAGCGTCAAATGATAAGATCAAACACGAAAAATATATATAAGGGGGATAAGGACTGGGAGCTTGTTAGCGAGAATAAAGATATTGCCTTAATTGTCCAAGAAATAGACAAAAGAGCAAAAAAGAAAACGCACGGTTTTGCGCGTTTGTATTCAACAGTAGTGCTTGAGTATTTTGGAGGGATGAAAAGACACTTACAAAATCTTCATAGCCTGCTAGCGTCAGGGGCGCAGTGTGCATACGTTGTTGGAGATCAATCTTCCTATCTTCAAGTACATATTCCCACAGCGAGAATTTTGTCAAATATTGCTAGTGAAGTAGGCTATGAGACTCTTGATATAATTCCTTGGAGAACGGCTTGGGCCTCTAAAACATCTAAAAAAGTTGATGAAAACATACTTGTTTTGAGAAAAATATGAACTAATAGGAGTGATCTATGCCCAAAATTTTAGTTCACGAAAAAGCACTTGCCCATTTAAGCCGTGGTTTATATCGTAGCCCGGCGAGCGCATTAAGAGAGTTAGTAAGCAATTCCTGGGATGCAAATGCGACCGAGGTTCGAATAGGAACTAATTATCCTCTGTTCTATCAGCTTTCAGTTGCAGATAATGGTGATGGCTTCACCCGCAAAGAGTTCGAAAAAATTATGGGCGGAGGCATTGGTAATAGCACTAAGAGATCAGAAACTGAAAAATTGAAATACGGCAGACCAGTGATTGGCAGATTGGGCATCGGAATGTTAGGGATTGCACAAATATGCGGAAGTTTTATTGTTACTTCTAAGCCTAGGAAAGGCCAAGGCTTTCGCGCCAGAGTGAAATTGTTTGATCTGTTGAGAGAGAAGTTGGATAGTAATGATGAATTGGTTATTAAAACAGAAGAGGTTGATGTTGGAGAATATTTTTGGGAGGAGTATGATGAATCATCAGTCGAATATGGTACATCAATTACCTCTGAAGATGTACATCCAACATTTATACGTTCGTTTCAAAACTCCTTAAAATTTGAGAGTTTTAAAGAGCCTCCCTTAGATTGGGAAAAGGCTGTAAAAATTGTATCTGGAGTGCATTCGCTTCAGGAATTAGGCGATTATTGGAGACTTCTATGGGAGTTAGCAGCATCTTGCCCGGTCCCTTATATAAGTGACAATGTACTTCCGAATAAGCTCATTGGGAACATTAACAAGAAGTTGAAAAGCTACCACTTTCGAGTGGTTATAGATGGGATTGATCTGAAGAAACCTGTGTATCTGAAGAATAACCCGGGTGGCTATACTACTTATAGCATCGAAGAACAATCCAAGACCATATATGGCAAATCGGTGGATTTTGAAGGATATCTTCTTGTTCAAGAGGGTACCCAACTGCACCCCGATGAACTCCGAGGAATAATGATTCGGGTACGTAATATTGGAATTGGATACTATGATCAAACTATGCTCGATTATCGATTTAACGAGGGACCAAGGAGCCGTTGGCTGACAGGCGAAATTTATGTTAACCGAGGTCTAGAAAATGCATTAAATATTGATAGAGATAGTTTTAATAGATTTCATCCCGAATTTCGCTATGTTCAAGAATTTATTCATGAAAAGCTGCGTAGCAAAATATTTGCCGTGAGTTATCGAAAGATTGAAGAACGTTCAAACAAAAAAAAAGAAACAGTTTCAAAAACAAGATCGGCCCATCTCAAAAATGTGATTTCGGAACATACTTCTCTCAAGGTGAATTTTTCGAAAACTATCACTAGAGATAAATCTCACAATGAAACTAAAATCCCCTCTGTTGCGATTCGTGAGAGCAAGTCTCAAGAAATAATCGTTGACCTACCCAAAGAAGATACATTAAAAACAAAAAAGAGCTATCGCCAACTTGCTGTGGCGATACTGGCAATTTTCGAAATTGCGCTTAGGGAAAAAGAACTTCCCAAAAAGAGGGAGGTTTTCAGTGAATTGCTATTAAAACTCCTGGAAGAGTGGTAAATAATTATGGCTATTGATTACGAGAGGGATTTATTAAAGCATCACGTTCGTGCAAATGCATGGTTGCCTTTGTGTCAAAACCGTTTGAGAAGAATCAGATCAAATGATACACTTAGACAAAAGAGACGTCTTAGGTATTTTACGTTTTGTGCGGTAGGTGCGATGGATGTACTAATGCTAGATGTAGCAAAAGTTATTAAGCCATCAAAAGCTGGAAGATTTGATACAGTTGTATTTTTTGACAAAACCAACGAATTGGTGCAAAAAACCCAACAAAGGATTCCCGGTGCAATAGGATTTCCCGGAGATTTTGTTAAAGTTGTTTTATTGGATGACCCGGATGATGGGATTGTTATAGCTGGCCAAGATTCATTATTGCCACAAACAAATTATGATGATGATCACCGCGTACGACAACGACAAATATTGGTTGCACAGCATCAGGGTTTTATCAGGCAATTTCCTTTTGATGTAATTAATTTAGATTTAGAAGAGTTTCTTTTCAAGCCAAGCGAAACACTCCCCGGGCGAGTTATTAATGCCATGAGGAGAGTTTTTGAATGGCAAGGGCGAAGTTTTGTTGCCCCCCAAGGCGGGAGTGAACAGTATATCGACGGATTTAGTTTGATGTTCACAACCAGAATCGGCCCTGAAAATATTAGCGCTGAATACCTCAATATGTTAAGGGGATATGTCGATGAAAATCTCCGCCAAGATACGACATTGCTCCCACTATTTCAAGAGCGTACGGGTGGTATCGACAATGTTGCAACTCTACAACAAGAGAACTTTGAATTGTTTTTTCTTTTAGCAATGCCTAAGGTGCTATCAAGTGTTCTTATTGAAACAGATTGGTATATAGACCCTGTGTCTGGTATTACCATTTATGAATTTGAAAGAACAACTCCTAACGTCGAACCGTATAGGATGTTACATTTAGTCATGGATGTAAAACGACAACTGCCAATCAGAAATTACCGTCCTCCGCGTGCTGGGCTAGCGCCGGAAGTACAACAGGCATATCAAGCTGTTGTTCATCAAATATTCACTAGAGGCGAACAAAGAGTAACTATAGAAAATATTGATCGTGCTAGATTACAAGCACATTTGGATCGCATTATTGAGCAAAGGCGCTTGTATTGTCCCGATCAGGATCAATAAAAACAGACTCGTGTGAATTTCACGAGTCTGTTTTTGTCACTTTTTCTTTCCCTTCAAAGACTTCAATTTCGCTTTTGACTTCACCTTTGCCGAAGATTTCCTTGCCGCGACCTTCTTCTTTGAAGCCGCAGACTTCTTTGCAGGCTTGGCTTTCTTCACAACTTTCTTTCCACTTTCCACTTTCTTCTTTCCTTCTTTCGCCTCCCCCACAAACCTCTCCGCCTCCCACGCCACATTGACGGAGACCACTTCCTCGCCAGGTTTCACTTCCACGACCGCATCACCCTTCGTCGCGGCGCGTTTGCGTAAGCCTGCTGCGTCTAAACGAGTTGATTTCGGCGCGCCTTTGCTCAAGTGGATGGTCGCCATGTGATTCGGTTTGCCGGTCACCACGCCGACGAGTTTTTCCTTGCTCGGCAATTCCCACGCGATGACGCCCTTGCCGTAACGTCCCTGCACGGGGAATTCTTTTTCTTCCACGCGCTTGGCTTTGCCATCGTTCGTGAGCAGGAATACCTCGCCTTCAGAGGGCAGAATTTCCACGCCTACAACTTCATCTTTCTCGTCCAACTTCATGCCGTTCACACCCGCCGCGACCAGTCCCATCGGGCGCACGTCATCTTCCTTGAAGCGGATCGCCATTCCCATTGCAGTGACGAGGAAGATATCCTTCTTCTTGCCATCGGTCAATCCAACTGAGATCAAGCGGTCGCCTTCGTTCACTTTGACCAAGGCAAATGTCTGCGACGAGGGTCCCGGCAATTCGCTGATCAAACTCTTCTTGATCAAGCCATATCTTGTCGTGGTGATGACGCACGTCCCTTCGGGCAATGCGGATTTTCTCGAAGGCAGGGCGAACACTGCCGCGAGCGAATCCGTTTCCTGCAACGGCGACACTTTGTAGAACAGCGAGCCTTGCGACAACTTTTCCGCTTGCGGGATGATATGCACAGCCACCGCCGCGGCGCGTCCCGACTTCGCGACGAAATACACCGTGTCGGTTGTTGCGGCTTTCACCAGCCAGCGCGGCGCGTCGTTGCCGGAGTGTTTCGGTTGTTTATCGTCGACGGTGCGCGAGACCAAGCCCTCGTCGGTCACGCCGATCCATACTTGCTGGTCGGGCAGGTCTCTGGCGGTCAATGACTTCGACGGCTTGCCGTCCTTCGACTTTGACAAGTTCACGATCTGCGTGCGGCGACGGTCGCCGTATTGCGCTTTCACTTTCAGCAATTCATCCGCCACCACACCGCGCATCAACTTCGGTGATTTCAACAGCGTGGTGAGATCTTTGATGACGCCGGTCACTTCCTTGTATTCGGTTTCGATCTTCTTGCGTTCGAGCGCGGCGAGCCTGCGCAATTGCATGTCAAGGATGGCGGTCGCCTGCAACTCCGACAATTTGAATCGTTTCATCAGTTTGGCGCGCGCCGCGTCCACGTCCGATGCGGAACGGATGATATTGATCACTTCATCCAGATTCTTCAATGCGACCAAATATCCCTCAAGGATATGCGCCCGCGCTTTGGCTTTTGCCAGATCGTACTCGGCGCGTCTTTTTATGACGTTCAGCCTGTGTTCCACGTAGACGCGTAATGCCTGCTTCAACGTTAACGTGCGCGGCTCGCCATCCACCAACGCGAGCAGGTTAATACTGAACGTCGTCTGCATCGGCGTGCGCTTGTACAGGTCGCGCAACACGACATCGGGGTCGGCATTCTTCGTTAACTCCAGCACGATGCGCATGCCCTGACGATCCGATTCGTCGCGCAGATCGGACAAGCCTTCGAGATAGCCCTCGCGCGCCAAATCCGCGATGCGCTCGATGAGGCTCGACTTGTTGACCATGTACGGCAGTTCGGTGACGATGATGCGGTTCTTGCCGCGCTCCATCTCTTCGACGTGTGCCTTGGCTTGCACGGTGACTCGTCCGCGTCCCGAGCCGTACGCGGCTTCGATGCCCTCTTCGTCTTTTTCCTGCACGATCAACCCGCCGGTGGGGAAGTCCGGTCCCTGCACGAACTTCATCAACTGCTCGACGTCGATGTCGTCGAGTTTTTCCCACTTTTCGATCATGTAGACGAGGGCGTCCACAATTTCCCCGAGGTTATGAGGCGGGATGGATGTCGCCATACCCACCGCGATGCCCGTCGCGCCGTTGACCAGAAGATTCGGAATCGCAGACGGCAGAACGTTCGGTTCAGTGAGTGTATCGTCAAAGTTCGGGGTGAAATCAACGGTCTCTTTGTTGAGGTCGAACAAAATATCGAGCGCGGCGGGTGTAAGTTTTGCTTCGGTGTAACGCATCGCGGCGGGCGGATCGCCGTCTACAGAACCAAAATTTCCCTGACCATCCACGAGCAGGGTGCGCATCGAAAAATCCTGCGCCATGCGCGCCATTGCTTCATACACGGCTGAGTCGCCGTGCGGATGATATTTACCGAGCACTTCCCCCACGATACGAGCGGATTTTTTATACGCCGAGTCCGCGCGGATGCCCATGTCGTACATCGCGTATAAGATGCGGCGTTGCACAGGCTTGAGTCCATCGCGCGCATCGGGCAAGGCGCGCGCCACGATCACGCTCATGGCGTAATCGAGGTATGCCTGTTGCATTTCGGTGTCGATGTCAATTTTACGGATCAAGCCAAGTTCCATAGTGAAATCCTTTTTAAACCGCGATGAAAGACGAAAGAAGAAAGATTCTCGATGTTTCGCGGTTAGATATGTAGTTGTGAATTAATGTTCTAAGCGGGTGTAATCTTACGGGGAAAGAGAAGATGCGTCAAGTGACAGGGATAATCAACAAAAGTTGACCCGTAGGAGTCAGCCCGTTTTGGGTCAGTGAAGCGCGGGAGCGCCCACATCTTTGACGGCGAAAGCGATCAAACATTCCCGGCAGGATTGTTTTTTGCCGCGAGAAACTCGATCACTATCGCGCTGACTGCCAGCAGGATGTCAAACCAGAGTCCCCACAGCTGAAAACCTTGTTCGTTTTTCTGGAGAATAAATATTGTCAAAGTTAAGATAAAAGCCAGTATCCACGCGATCAAATTGATCACCCGAAGGCGAGACGTATTCCTTTTCCAGAATAAAAGTAATGTAGTGACAAATGGAATCAAGGGCAGGCATGAGAGTCCAGCAAGGAGTTCACGAAATCTACCGGTGAAAGTTCCTTTTACAAGATCAACAATGCTATAGAGCAAACCGCCTGTAAACCATTTGAAAAATTGGAATCCCGACAGTGGTAAACCGCAAAAATCACCTTCCAATCGAACAAAGGGTTTGTCGCGCGTGTATTCTACCGGCACATGGATCACATCGTACATCCATGGTCCCAGCAGGGCAATCATGAAAAAAAGCAACACGCCTGCTCGAAAGATTGGTCTTTTCCCGGTCATCATGACCGTCTCTCCGCTTCACGTCATCACGAGACTCTATCGTCATCCTTTGCAACTTGTCGCTTGTTTTTTCCCCAATCCCAACTGACATTATAAGCCTGAAACAAAACAAGCCGCACCCTCACGGACGTGGCTTGTCAGTCTCCCATTACTATTTACCAATTACGCACAATTCTTCAATCCTCCAAGCCTCTTATTCGAGATTCCCCGTCACCATCGCCATCTTCAACTCGCCGATCGCCTTCGTGATGTGAATGTCACGCGGGCAGGCATTCGTGCAGTTGTACGCGGTATGGCACCGCGCCGTGCCGTTCGTCTCGCTCAAAATGTGCAGTCGTTGCGATGCGCCTTCGTCGCGGCTGTCGAAGATGAAGCGATGCGCGGTCACCAACGCGGCAGGACCGTAATACTCATCCGTTGCCCAAAACGATGGGCAGGAGGTTGTACACGCCGCGCACAAAATACACTTCGTGGACTCATCGAAACGGGCGCGCTGTTCGGGAGACTGCAACCGCTCGCGCCCGTCGGCAGGGAGCGGAGAGTCGTTGATCAAATACGGAAGCATCTTCTTGTAATTCTCGAAGAACGGCTCCATGTCCACGATCAAGTCCTTCGCCACTTTCAAACCCAACAGCGGCTCGACGGTGATGTTCGCGCCCACGTCGCGCACCAATGTTTTACATGCCAGCATGTTGCGCCCGTTGATGCGCATCGCGTCCGAGCCGCACACGCCGTGCGCGCACGAACGACGGAACGCGAGCGACCCGTCCTTGTGACCTTTGATCAACTCGAGCACATCGAGGATGCGGTCGTTCTCGTGCGCGTCCACTTTGTAGGTCTCGTAATGACCGCGCGTATCTTTTTCTGGATTGTAGCGAAAAATTTTTACAGTGACTTCCATAATCTCTCCTGATATGTCGTTGCGAGGGCGTTCTTGCTCTTTGCCCGAAGCAATCTCCCAGATAACAGGGGATTGCTTCGTCGGCTATCGCCTCCTCGCAATGACATTAGTAAACTCTCGCCTTCGGCTGGAATTTCGTGATCACCACAGGCTTATAACTGATCTCCAACTTTCCGTTCTTCTTCGCGATCAACGTGTGCTTCAACCAATTCTCATCGTCGCGGTTGGGATAATCTTCACGCGCATGACCGCCGCGCGACTCTTTGCGGTTCAACGCACTTGCCGCCACCGCCTCCGCCACCGCGAGCATGTTGCCAAGTTCCCACGCGTTCAACAACTCGGTGTTGAAAATTTTTCCCGTATCGCCCACCCGCACTTCCTTGAACCGCGTTTGCATCTCGCGCACTTTTTCCAACGCAGATGCCATGTCTTTTTCGTTTCGATAAATGCCGACTTCCTCGAACATGACCTTCTTCATCTCGTTGGATAGATCGTACGCGTTCGTTTTACCCGACCCATTCCGCAGCGCTTCGAACTCGGACCTCGCGCCTGCTTCGGCATCGGCGGGCAGTTTCGCCCAGTCGGCGGATTTGGCATATTCCGCGGCTTTCAGTCCCGCGTGCTTGCCGAACACAACGATATCGAGCAGGGAATTTGTGCCGAGTCGGTTCGCACCGTGCACTGACACGCACGCGCACTCACCCGCCGCGAACAGCCCCGGAACGGTCGTGCCTTTGTCGTCGATCACCACTTCGCCAAACTTGTTGGTGGGGATTCCGCCCATCGTGTAATGCGCGGTCGGCTGGGTCGGCATCATTTGTGTGACCGGGTCCACGCCGAGATAGACGCGGCAGAAATCCACGATGTCGGGAATCTTTTTCAGGACGGTGTCACCAGTTATCCTGTAGGGAGAACCGTCGGGGTTCGTGCGCCCATCTGCATCCGCGTATTTGTGGACCGTCTCAGGGCGGATATCCAAATAGACATAATTCTTTCCGTCAATGCCGCGCCCTTCCTTGATCTCGGTGTAGATCGCGCGGCTGACGACATCGCGCGATGCCAGATCTTTTACAGTGGGTGCATACTTTGGCATGAAACGCTCGCCCTTGCCGTTGATCAGCACCGCGCCTTCGCCGCGCGCGCCTTCGGTGATGAGAATGCCGAGTTTGTAAATGCCGGTGGGATGGAACTGGAAGAACTCCATGTCTTCGAGCGGAATGCCGCGGCGGAACAGGATCGCCGCGCCGTCGCCGCTGTACGCGTACGCGTTGGACGTCACTTCGAAGATGCGCCCGTGACCGCCGGTGGCGAAGATGATCGCTTTTCCATGAAAGGTATGAAACTCACCAGTCGAGAGTTCAACCGCAACAATTCCTGTAGCTTTTCCATCCACCATGATGAAATCAATTACTTGATATTCATCGAAGAATGTAACGTTGTTCTTGATGCATTGCTGGTACAGCGTTTGCAGGATCATGTGACCTGTGCGGTCCGCCGCATGTGCCGCACGTCTCACAGGTTTGCCTGTTTCATTGTTGGTGTGTCCGCCGAACGGACGCTGAGAGATTCGTCCGTCGGGTGTTCGATCGAAAGGCAACCCCATGTGTTCGAGTTCAAGGACTGCGTCAATTGCCTCGTTGCACATGAACTCGATGGCATCCTGGTCGCCCAAATAATCCGAACCTTTTACGGTGTCGTACATGTGCCATTCGGGTTTGTCTTCCTCGTAATTGCCCAGCGCCGCGCTGATCCCGCCCTGCGCCGCGCCGGTGTGTGACCGCGTGGGATACAACTTGCTGATGACCGCCGTCTTCGCGCCGCGCGAGGCATAAAGTCCCGCCATGAGTCCCGCTCCGCCCGCGCCGACGACGATCACATCAAACTGATGAACATTTGCCATGAACTACTCCTGAATTCTTTTTTTACCACAAAGGATAGAAAGGAAATTTTCGTACCCTTCGTGGTTAAGAGCTTACCCTTTCCAAATGAGATAGATGCCCATCAACAGCATGACGATAAAGATCGCAATGTTGACGAACCGAACCCCCAGCCGATAGACCGGTTTGACAATGTAATCGTCCAGAATGACGATGACGCCGTGCACGCCATGCGCCGCAGTGACGAAGAGCAGGGCAATGGCGGTCAATTTCCAGAACAAGCCTCCCCACGGTATCAGATCTGCCACGCTCGTGCCCTGCACGTGGTAGATGTTGGGGTTGAAAGCCCAGCGCATCACTTCCGCGAAGTTCATCTGGTTGCGCGCGCCCATGATCAACGCGCCGACCAGCCCGACGATGACCAGTGCATAGATCGCCAGCGCGGAAAGACGCGTGAAGAGCCACATGAAAGTCTCGAAACTCATGCCGCGCTGTGAAAGGGATAAAGTTCTCGGTTTGGCGCTGTCCATGTCAACCTCCCAACTCGGCGGCGATGATAACGAATGCCGCGAAACCGTACACCGTGAAGAAGACCGCCCATTCGATCCAGATGATCTCCCGATAATACGCCATCAATTTGGGCCACAAGTCGAGGATGGTGATGCGCAAGCCGTTGATGGCGTGAAAAAGGATGCAAAAGAAAATGAACAACTGAAAAGCGGGATTGTAGTACACATCGTTCAACACATCCCCAACCTGCGACCCGACCCCGAAATCCCTGCTTTCCAAAAAGGATGCTGTGAGGTGCATTGCCAGAAAGATTGCCATGCCCGCCCCCCCGATGCGGTGCAGTATGTAGGTCAGGTACGGACCTTGCCCCTTATACCCCAATGCCGAGGAAAGACCGACGTTCCGTTTTAAGCCCATCAATGCCTCCGTAGTTTTGGGTGGGAACCGCGCGCCCTCCCATGTGATTACAAATGCCCATTTTACTCTCGATTATCCAAAAGTGAGAACAAATCGAATCGTGACAATCATCCTGCAAATTTCATTCCTGCCGTCATTCAAAAAAAGGAAGGAGACCAATATAATACGAATTACCCGCTTGCAACAGCACGCGGACGGCTCCAGCAAGGAGGCTCTCCTATGTTAGATTCGAACGAACTCTCCCGCCGTGAATTCATCAAGGTGACGACAGGCATCATCGGCGGACTGATCGGCGCTGCGATTGGCTTGCCCGCCGTTTACTATCTCATTGATCCAGCCCTGCGCGAAGGCGGCAAAGAAGCGTGGATTCCCATCGGCAAGTTCGAAGATATGCAGGTTGGCATACCCTATCCTTTTTCATTCACGCGCGTACAGGTCAACGGCTGGGAACGGACTGCCTCCTCTTTCGGCGGATACGCCGTCCGCAAATCGGACAAGCCGGAGGACCTGCTCATCCTCAACAGCCGATGCACGCACCTTGCCTGCACGGTGAACTGGTCCGCCGACGCTGGGGCATTCCTCTGTCCCTGTCATGATGCGAAATTCAGCGTGGAGGGCGAGGTGCTGGATGGACCGCCGCCGCGTCCGCTGGATGTCTATGCCGAGCATCGCCTCACCGAAGACGGTGTCATCGAGATCTTTTTCAAGGAGGGTTAACCGATGTGGAAAAAAATCTATGCCTGGCTCGATGAGCGAATCGGTTTCAATGATATTTACAAAGGGTTGCTCGATCGCCCGGAACCCAAAGGCAATTGGTGGAACACGCTCGGCTCTGCCAGCTTGTTCCTTTTTGTGATACAGGTTACCACAGGCATTTTCCTCACGGTCTATTACACGCCCTCTCCCGACCATGCCTACGATTCGATCCAGTACATCATGGAGGAGGTTTCCTTCGGCTGGTTGATTCGCGGCATTCATCACTGGGCGGCGACGCTGATGGTGATCGTGGTCTTCATCCACATGCTGCGTGTGTTCGTCACTGCCTCGTTCAAATATCCGCGCGAAATGACGTGGCTTCTCGGTGTCGGGCTTCTGCTCGTTACGCTGGGGATGGGTTTCACCGGTTATTTACTCCCGTGGAACCAGCGCGCGTATTGGGCTACCACCGTCGGCACACAGATCGCAGGGACGGTTCCCTTTCTCGGCGAGTTCATTCTCAAAGCCCTGCGCGGCGGACCGGACCTGAGCGCGCTCACCTTGCAACGTTTTTTCTCCGCGCACATTTGGATTCTCCCTGTAGTGCTGGCGGCGCTCATCGGATTCCATGTGTTTCTGGTGATGCGGCACGGCGAATCGCACTGGCCCAAAAAGGACGATTGACATGAACGACGAATCCAAAAAACGCATCAACGAACGCTACAAACAGGAAGTGGAAAAGGGCGAGTTCTTCTGGCCCGACAGCATCTTCAAAGATCTCATTGTCTCGTTAGCCATCTTCATCCTGCTGATCCTGCTGGCAACTTTCATCGGCGTCGCACCCGAAGCCAAAGCCGACCCCAGCGATACTTCCTACATCCCTCGCCCGGAGTGGTACTTCCTCTTCCTCTTTAAATTCCTCGCGCTGTATGGGCAACTTCCACTGCTCGGCAAGATCGAATGGATCGCCACCGTTCTCATACCGGGGATCGCCGTCGGGGTATTGACACTTCTGCCCTTCATTGAACGATCGCCGCATCGTTACTACGGCAAACGCGTCCTGCCCATCTCTGTCATGGCCATCATGGTGGTGGGTATCGTGTTGTTGACCTTGACTTCCGAAGTGCCGACCGTTTCCAAGGACGGTTCGACCTTGTTGGGATCATTGCAAACCATTTCGGGGATTTTCATCCCGTTGACCGCGTACATTCTTTTATTTTTCTTTCGCTCGAACACCCGCCTCATGATCTGGACGGCAAGCCTTGCCGCGCTTTCCATGCTTGTTATCTCAGGGACAGTGCTTGCCCTCGCGCCTGAAAGGGAAATCGCCAAAGTCGAAGTGGCGACCACACTGCCGGATCAGATCCTCGCCGGGCAAGACCTGTATTCCATCCACTGCGTGGAATGTCACGGCGACGACGGCTCGGTCGCGGTCATCGAAGGTGTGGAGGGACTCGAAGGCGAGAAGATCACGCCCATCAACAGCCGCGATGTGCTGTACACCATCACCGATTCCGCCATGTACGAAGTGATCGCGTACGGGCGTCCCAACGCAGGCATGCCGCCGTTCGGACTGACCTACGGCGGCGAACTTACGAGGAGCGAGATCGATTACATCACCCTGTTTATGCGTTACTCTTGGGACGATCGGTTTGAGGCTCCGCCGCTCAAGCCGTTGTTCCCGCCGCTCGCGGTGGGCGAAGTCCCCTCCTACGATGTTCATATTGCGCCGATCGTCAACCGGTATTGTGTGTCGTGTCACCGCGCGGGCAAGGATAACAATAATTATCTAATGACTTCGTACGAAGAAATATTAACCACCGGCGATAATGTCGACAAGAACATCCTCGCCGGAGAGATGAACAGTTATCTACTGCAAGTCATTCAAGAGACTCCCATTCTCGACGAGAACGGCGATGAATTAATCGGCGTCATGCCGCCCACACGCGCTCTCAAGCCCAACGTGGTGGACGCGTTCATCCGCTGGATCATGAACGGGATGCCGCGCACTGCCGAAGAAGCCGCGGCTGTATCAACGACTCCCGCGCCCGCCCCTACACCGACCCCGTAAGAAATCCACCCAAACTGACCAAGGCGCTCTCATTATCGAGGGCGCCTTTTTCTGCAGGTTACTTATCTCACTCATGTTGCGCACTTCAATCCCGAAGGGATGGTAGGATGATAGAAAATAGCCCAAATCACCGTCAAATCCCGAAGGGATGACATGATTTCATGCAAAACTAGGAGACCCGTTCCGACAAGCTCAACACATCGCCTTCAGAGTTGTGACTGGGTAAGGTGAGTTAACTCACTTGAAATTTTAGAGGGATCATTCCACAATCAAATCACAACACAGGAGGCTGATATGTTCAATGAGGAATTTCGAAGGGCCACAATCCAAAGCATGGTTGCCGCCATGACAGGCTCAGACGAGAAACGGCGAGAATGGGCAGGTGTCTTACAGGATATCCTCGACACGCGGGGAGAAAAACTGGGCAAGGATGAGACCCAGTATCTGGAAGGTTTGATCATCATCCTGCGAGACGCAATCGACTTGGAGAAAGCCGACGCCAAGATACCGGATGCCTATGCCGAGGATTGGAAAACGATCCTGAAAGTTGTCAATCACAAGTTGACGGCGAACGAAGCAGGGCAATCCATCAGTTTGGAGGCGCGTTCTCAAGTGATGAACAACACGGTCGCGGTTCTCACACAGAGTAAGGATCGGAAAGGCGACTGGTTGCAGGCTCTCCGAGGGTTGAAACTACAAGCCAGCGAGGAATACAAGATGCCGGAATTGGCGCAATATCTCGGCGCGCTCATTCGTCTTGTGGAGGGCGAAGCGCCCGAAACGCTTGCAGGCGAGATCCCCGAACTTTTGAAAAGCGATTGGGAACAGATCGTCGAAGCAATTGATTGAAGGATCGCACTTGTAACGCGCAAGCGATCATCCGCTGGTTTTGGAATCTCCCTTTGCAGGTACAATAGGTTCAAAATTGCTCAGGAGAACTCATGAAAACACCCAGCGGATTGGAATATATCGAAGTGCAGGCAGGCACGGGCGCGCAAGCCGAGGCGGGGAAGACGGTCAGTGTGCATTACACAGGCAAACTTCAGGATGGAAGCGTGTTCGATAGTTCCGTCTCGCGCGGCGAGCCGATCACGTTTCCGCTCGGCGCGGGACGCGTTATTAAAGGCTGGGACGAAGGCATCGCGTTGATGAAGGTGGGCGGCAAGGCGCAACTCATCATCCCGCCGAATCTTGCCTACGGCGAACGCGGCGCGGGAGGAGTCATCCCTCCGAACGCGACCTTGATCTTCGATGTTGAATTGGTGGAATTGAAATAAAGCGGTAGGCGCATGAAATTCAACGCGACCGAAATCACGCGCTACTTCACGCTTCTCGTTGGTATCGCCTTCCTCGCGGCGGGCATCGGCGGATTTATCCCATTCTTCACCCCGCCCGCGCCAGCCGACGCGCCGCACTTGACCATCCGTGCCAATTACGGTTTGTTGCTCGGCTTGTTTCCGGTCAACCTTGTGCATAACCTCTTTCACTTTGGCGTCGGTGGGTTTGGGTTGCTATCTTTTCGTGCGTATGAATCGGCGAAGCGGTTTTGTAAATGTCTAGGCGTAACGCTCGGTGTTCTCACGGTGATGGGAATGATTCCGCAACTCAACACCGTGTTCGGTACATGGCCCCTGTACGGTCATGCCATCTGGCTGCATGGGGTCGAAGCGGGCATCGGGTTGTATCTCGGATTCTTTGCACAAAAGGTTTGACATGTTCGACGCATCTTCGGACAATCCGAAAATCTCTTCCTACCTTCGTTTTGTCACCGCCGCAGAGTGTTCGGTTGTGTTGTTCGCGGCTGTGTTGTTATTCTTTCTACCGAATCTGGCAAAAGACCTGTGGGCATGGGATATCCCTCCCTTCAACGCCCGTTTTGTCGGCGCGGTTTATTTTGCGGCGTATGTCCCTCTTTTCATCTTCTGGTACACCGCGCGTTGGACTCCGGGCCGCCTCGTGCTCTGGATGATCTTCGTCTTCACATTCCTCGTGATGCTCGCCATGTTCATCCATTGGGACGCGTTCGCTTGGAATCGACCCTCCACTTTCCTCGTTTTCTGGCCCCTCTACATTTTCCTGCCGGTCAACTCCGCGATTTTCCTTTTCAACTCACGCGGGACTCAACGACCTCCCGCTTCAAACCTGACGTTGGCTTGGCGCGCCATTCTTCTTGGTTTCTCGATCGTCAGCGGACTCTACGGCATTGGGCTATTCATTTTCCCCGAAGCGTTGACAGGTTTCTGGCCCTGGGCTGTGGACGCGTTCCACGCGCGGATTTATGCGTCCGCGTTCGTCACTCCCGCCCTCGGCGCATGGATGCTTGCCGCGCGGAGCGGTCATCCATCCGAACACCTCGTGTTTGGTTTGAATTTGATCCTTGGCGGCATTCTTCCCATCCTCGGCTCCCTCTGGACGAACGCCAGCGTTCCACCAGACCGCCAGATCCAATATGATTCCGGCACGTGGATATTTTTCATCATCTTCCTGTCGGGGGCTCTTCTGGGATTAGGACAAATTCTCCTGGCGGTTCGCAATACCAAATAAGATATTCAATGAATCAAAAGTCGGGACTTTCACATCCCGACTTTTTTTCCTGTCTACGTGTCTACCTGTCTACATGTGACTTATGATCGCATCCCCGAACTCGGAGCACTTCACCTCGGTCGGCTTGTCCATCAAGCGGGCGAAATCGTACGTGACGGTCTTCGCCGCGATGGCGCCTTCCATGCCCTTGACGATCAGGTCGGCGGCTTCACCCCAGCCCAAATAACGGAGCATCATCTCGCCCGAAAGAATGACCGAACCGGGATTCACTTTGTCCAGATCCGCGTATTTCGGCGCGGTACCGTGAGTCGCCTCGAAGATGGCGTGACCGGTCACGTAATTGATGTTCGCGCCCGGCGCGATTCCGATGCCTCCCACCTGCGCCGCGAGCGCATCGGAAATGTAATCGCCATTCAGGTTGAGTGTGGCGATCACATCGTAATCCTTCGGGCGGATGAGAACGAACTGCAGCGTCACATCTGCGATGGAATCTTTGACGAGCAATTTGCTCTTCCATTTGCCATCGCCGTGCGTGCCCCATAATTTGAGCGCTTCCTCCACCTCGGCTTTGATATCGGCTTGTTGCGCCGGAGACATCATATCGAAGCCGGGGTCGACCAGTTTGGCGTTGTCTTCCACGGTGAGATTTGGATTCTTCTCCTTGTTGCCCAGGATCCACGTCTCGCGCTCGGTGACGATCTGATCGCGGAATTCGCGTTTAGCGAGCGCATACCCCCAATCTTTGAACGCGCCCTCGGTGAACTTCATGATGTTGCCTTTGTGGACGAGGTTGATACTCCTCCGTTTATTCAGCAACGCATAATTAATTGCCGCGCGGACGAGCCTCTCCGTCCCTTCCACAGAAACAGGTTTAAAGCCGATGCCCGAAGTCTCCGGGAAACGCATTTTGGCAAATTCCTTGGGAAAGGCTTCCTTGAACCATTCCTTGAACTTCTTGTTATCATCGGTGCCGTTCGCGAATTCGATACCCGTATAAATATCCTCCGTGTTCTCGCGGAAAATGACCATATCCACGAATTCAGGATGATTCACCGGCGAAGGCACACCTTTATACCAGCGCACGGGACGCAGGCACACGTACAGGTCGAGCATTTTACGAAGCTGCACATTCAACGAACGGATGCCGCCGCCGATGGGTGTCGTGAGCGGACCTTTGATCCCAACCAAAAATTCCTTGAACGCCTCGGTCGTTTCATCGGGCAGCCAGCTCTGGAACATCTTGAACGACTTCTCGCCCGCGTACACTTCCATCCAATGGATTTTGCGTTTGCCGCGGTATGCCTTTTCCACCGCCGCGTCGAACACCCGTACAGACGCCCGCCAGATGTCGCGCCCCGTGCCGTCGCCCTCCACGAACGGGATGATCGGATTATCGGGAACATTCAACTTGCCGTTCTGAATGGAAATCTTTGCCCCGCCTTCGGGGACCTTTACGTTTTGATATGCCATGCTATCCTCTTTCCTATAAAAATATCGGCTGGATTATAACATCCGCAACTCGCACCAATGAGTGATAATTGTCATGCGGATTCCCGCCCCTTGACAGTTTATCCTGCGTACATAGAATCACATCAAAATGACAAACCGCTTCATTCCAGATCTTCAGCCTGTTCCCCTTTCCTCAACCTTTTCTTCCCTATTCAAAAGAGAGCCATCATCGGCTCTCTTTTTTTGTTCTAATTTATTTCTCAACCAGACCTCCGCTTGCATACTTGTGCAACACACTCGCAATCAATGTTTGATAAGGAACACCCTCACGAATGGCGCGTTTTTGTAAGTTCGTCAGGTCTTTGGACGAAATGCGAATGTTGACACGTTTATCCTTTTTAAATGTGGCGCGCGCATACGCTCGATATTTCTCTTTTTGCTCTTTCACATTTTTTGCAGATTTCCACTCATCCTGCTCATACGATGCAAGCAGTTCGAGTTCGTCTGGGGCAAGTTTTAATTTGGTCATTCTTCACTTCCTTTCAGATATTTCTTGGTCGCTTTTCGGCTCGGAATAATTGTTTTGAGGAAAATCTCGTTTTCACTTTCAACAAATGGAACAAGATAAACATACTCTTCCATCTGCACAACAAAGAGCTTTTGTCCTTTATACTTTTCCTGATTGGGATGCTCCAGCACATCAAGCAGGAATCCGAAGTCAATATAAAAGACAACATCCTCAAAAGATAGACCGCGCTCGGTCTTTAGCAGACGGTTTTTTTCTTCACTCCATGAAAAGTGTCTCACTTTCCAATTGTAATCTTTTGTGTGCCTTTTGGCAACAGCCCAAGACTTGGCGCGCGACCCGGGGACATGAAACATGCTAAAACTTCCAGGTCTCATAGACCCTCACGTCCACGTGCGCGAACCCGGACAGACCCACAAAGAAGATTGGGACTCTGCCACCCAAGCCGCGCTCGCCGGCGGCGTGACGATGATCCTTGCCATGCCCAACACCCAGCCTCCGATATTCGATAATTCGACACTCGATTTGGCGTTGGAAGCCGCGAGACAAAAAGCGCGCTGCGACTACGCCCAATTTCTCGGCGCGGGACCTGAAAACGCCGATACCGTTGCCGCCCTCGCGCCAAAAGCCGCCGGGTTGAAAATGTACCTCGACTCTACCTTCGGCGAACTTCGCCTTGACGATATGACTCTCTGGCAACCGCACTTCGAGAAATTTCCAAAAGATTCTCCCATTGTTTTGCACTCCGAATCACGCACCATGGCGGCAGGGATATTATTCGCCGCGATCTATGACCGTCCTGTTCACATTGCCCATGTTTCACTGAAAGAGGAAATCCTGCTCATCAAAGCCGCCAAGGAAAAGGGAATCAAAGTTACTTGCGAAGTATGTCCGCATCATTTGTTCCTAACCGCAGCATCCCCATCTCCCAGCGGGAGAGGGAAGAGGGGTGAGGGAGAACTCGCGGGCAGAAAAGAAGTCCGCCCGCGCCTCGCCACAAAAGAAGATGTCGAAGCATTGTGGGCAAACATGAATGTCATTGATTGCTTTGCCACCGACCATGCCCCTCACACCCTTGCAGAAAAAGATTCCGAGAATCCGCCGCCGGGTTTCCCGGGGCTTGAGACCCTTTTGCCTCTATTACTCACCGCTGTTGACCTTCGACGTTTGACCTTAGACGACATCATCCAAAAAAGCGTGTTCAACCCAAGAAAAATATTCCACCTCCCCGAACAACCCGAAACATGGATCGAAGTGGATGAGGACGCGACCTACGAGATCAAAGCGGCAAATCAATTCACCCGCTGCGGCTGGACTCCATTCGAGGGCTGGCAGGTCAAAGGGAAGGTGAGGAAAGTTGTGTTGCGTGGTAGAGTCGCTTTTGAAGATGGGAATGTTTTGGTTGAGCAAGGTTATGGAAGGAATGTGAGAGAATAATTTCAAGTGTCATTGCGAGGCGCGTAGCGCCGTGGCAATCTCAGGTAACCTGGAAACAATTGTATGGGAGGTGAGTCGAGATTGCTTCGTCGGACTTCGTCCTCCTCGCAATGACAGAAGGTAAACTATGCAAAACTTCACCGATGTGAAACTCGAAATCTTTATCCCGCAAGACCACGCCATGAAACTCGCTGATACACTTTCAGAAATTGGCGTGGGCGTGATCGGCAACTATGACCACTGCGTCGCGCTGACTCCCGTGCGCGGATTCTTCCGCCCGCTGCCTGGCTCGAAGCCGTTTGAGGGCGAGGAGGGCAAAATCAGCGAAGTGGCGGAATACAAACTCGAAGTCAATTGCAAGCGCGAGTTGGTGAAAGATGCGATTCGAGCGATAAAGAGCGTGCATCCCTACGAAGAACCGCTGATCAATGTCGTTCCGCTGGCGAGCCATTTCTTGGATGAAGATAAGTAGAAAGGAAAAGTTATGGAAGTAGTCCTGCAAATTTATCACCTTGACGATACCGACGAAGACATAAATGCAATTGTTTCTATTCTAGAGAGAAAGCGCTTGCTAGAAGGTTGGAAAATAAATATACCAACAGAAGAAACTAATTCCATTTTGATTAAATATGACCGTAATGAGAAACTTGAGCCTGAGTATATCGAGAGAGATTTTCGACTAAACAATGCAGCAGAATTCCTGATGCCTTTTGAAAAAAAGCAAATTGATGAAGTCAAAGCATATCAATTAGGTGTAATACTAAAGATTGTTACAGAGGAGTTTGCTTTGCCAATACCAGCGAAGTTACTTGCAGAATGTGGAAGACTTGGAGTTGATCTTTACGTTTTGTATTCAGGTAAATCATAAATCGGAGATTTTGTCCATCGCAACAGAATCAGCGTCACCCGTCGCGAGAAGCGTGGTCTCGATACGCTCCTCGCAACCAACGCTCGTCGCTACTCGACCACCAACCCATCGCCAAGCTCAGGACAAGTCTCCAGTCTCTAATCTCCAATCCTCTAATTACCAATTACCACTTACTAATCACAGGAGTATAAATGCCCACAAATTCATCATCTGCACATCTGCCTTTCGGCGAAAATAAAAACGCCGAATGGTATGGCAAGGATATTATTTCCGTCAAACAATTCAAGCGCGAAGATTTGGAATACATCTTCGGCGTGGCGCACGAGATGCGCGGCATGGTCGAGCGCGTCGGCACGTTCGATCTGTTGAAGGGGAAGATTCTGGCGAACCTGTTTTATGAACCGTCCACGCGCACATCGTCGTCGTTCACTGCCGCGATGGAGCGACTCGGCGGCTCGGTCATTCCGATCAACGAGGTGAAGTATTCTTCGGTGACGAAAGGCGAAACACTGACCGACACCGTGCGCACGCTCGAATGTTATGCCGATGTGATCGTGTTGCGTCACCCCGAAACGGGATCGGCGGCGATCGCGGCGAAGGCGGCGCGCAAACCCGTCATCAACGCGGGCGATGGCACGGGCGAACATCCCACACAGGCACTGCTCGATGCGTTTACCATCAAAGAGGAACTTGGACGATTCGATAATCTCACGATTACCATGCTCGGCGATCTGAAATATGGACGCACCGTGCATTCGCTGGCGCGTCTGCTTTCGTTGTTCAATGTGAAGTTGAATTACGTCTCACCTGACATTTTAAAGATGCCGACAGAAGTGATGGATGAAGTGGCTGGGAAAGGTATTTCGCAAAACGAATTTTCGTCGCTCGAAAAAGTATTGCCCGAAACGGACGTGTTGTATGTCACGCGCGTCCAAAAGGAACGCTTTGAAAACGCGGACGATTACGAAAAGGTCAAAAGCGCGTATGTGATCGATCCCGCGATCATGCAAGCCGCAAAACAAAACACGATCGTGATGCATCCTCTCCCGCGCGTCACCGAGATCAGCATGGACTTCGACGACGATCCCCGCGCCGCGTATTTCAGGCAGATGGAATATGGTTTGTATGTGAGAATGGCGTTGCTGGCAATGGTGCTTGGAAAAGCGTAAACGCGGAAACAGGTACACAAGTACACAGGTAGACACGTGTTTCCGTGTTTACTTGTCTACGTTACCTGTATACTTCACAATATGGAAACCTTCTTTACCTTTCTCGAAAAACGTGTGGACGACTGTTCGTCATTGCTCTGCGTTGGGCTTGATCCACACATGGACGATTTATCTGCTGCCACCGCCGCTTCTGCCCTCGACTTCTGCCTGACTCTCGTCAAGCAGACCGCTCCCTACGCTGCGGCGTTCAAACCCAACGCGGCGTTCTTCGAAGTCTTCGGCGCCGAAGGTTGGATCGCGCTTAAAGATGTCATCTCAGCCATCAACGACGAGTCGAACCGCCTCGGTTCGCGCATCCCGATCATTTTAGATGCCAAGCGCGGCGACATCACCTCCACAGCCGAGGCATACGCCAAATCCGCTTTTGAAAACTTGGGTGTGGACTGCATTACGTTGAGTCCATATCTTGGCAAAGACTCGATTGAGCCGTTCCTGAATTATCCAGAGAAAGGCGTGTTCCTGCTCTGCAAAACTTCCAATGCGGGCTCGATGGACTTGCAGAATTTACTCGTCCTGCCCCCTGCGGCGGATAACCCGATGCCTCTCTACAACTACGTAGCCCAACTTGCTCACCAATGGAACGTGAACAACAATATCGGCATCGTCGTCGGCGCGACACATCCGCAGATCATGTCCAACATCCGCGCCGCCGCACCTGACTTGTGGTTCCTGTCTCCGGGTGTTGGCGCGCAAGGCGGCGAACTCGAACTTGCGCTGAGATCGGGTCTTCGCAAAGATGGCAAAGGGATGTTGATTCCCATCTCGCGCGCAATTTCTCGCAGTGACGATCCGCGTAAAACAGCGGCAGAACTCAGAGATCAGATACTAGAGATTAGAGAACAGATCAATCGTAAAGGAAAATGAATATCATGCCGTCACTTAAAACTAATCCTCTACTCTCTACTCTCTCTGACGGTCTTTTGTCGGCTGGCTGTATCAAATTCGGCGAGTTCACCCTCAAGTCGGGACTCCAGAGTCCCATCTACATTGACCTGCGCAGAATCATCACCTATCCCAAACTTCTCGCTGAGGTCGCACAAGCCTATCTACCCATAGTCTCCAGTCTCCAATTCTCTCGCCTCGCAGGCTTGCCCTACGCGGCGATTCCCATTGCGACTGCCATCAGCCTCGCGGGAAACTATCCCATGATCTACCCACGCAAGGAAGCCAAATCCTACGGCACGAAAGCCGAGATCGAAGGCGAATATCACGCAGGCGAAAAGGTTGTTGTCATCGACGATCTCGCCACCACCGGCGGAAGCAAATTCGAAGCTATCGTAAAATTGACAGGCGCAGGTTTGGTCGTGAAGGATGTCGTTGTGCTGATTGACCGTCAATCGGGAGCGAAGGAGTCGCTGGCGCAGGCAGGTTATTCCATGCAGGCGGTGCTGACGATTAGTCAATTGCTGGAGTATTGGGAGGAGACGGGGAAGGTGGGGAAGAGTAAAATCGAAGCGACAAGAGAATTTTTAAGCCGTTGAATTCACACGATTTGTTTCTGCTATAATGAAATCTATGAAAGGCAGGACGACATGAAATTTACTGTCGAATACGAACAGGAAGAGGATGGACGTTGGCTGGCAGAAGTGAAGGAATTGCCCGGCGTGCTGGCTTATGGGAAAGATGCCGATGAGGCCGCCGCCCATGCCCAAGCGCTAGCTTTGCGTGTTGTTGCAGATCGTATCGAGAACGGCGAAAGCGCACCGGCATTGATGTTTACTTTTGCAATGGCATGAGCGACTGGAAATCCGTCAAAGCGAGGCGATTGCTGGCGGCACTGTTGCGAATTGGTTGGACAGTTAAACGACAGGCTGGATCGCACAAAATTCTGGAACGCCTAAACTGGTCCGATGTTGTGTTTGCGTTCCATGATAACGAGGAAATTGGTCCAAAGATGCTGGCAAGGGTGGCAAAAGTAACTGGATTGAAACGTGATGACTTGTAAATAACGAGACGCGCTTTCGATGGCGCGTTTTTTTACGGAGAGATTATGCTCAAAAAACACACCTTCACAGCCACCATCATCAACGCGGGCGGGGGCGGCGCGTTCGTGGAAGTCCCGTTCGATGTGGAGAAAGCCTTTGGCGCGAAGAAGCCCAAGGTCAAAGCGATGATCGAGGGAGTGCCGTATCGCGGATTGCTCGTCCGCATGGGCGGACCGAATCACATCCTGATCATCTTGAAAGGAATCCGTGAGCAGATCGGCAAGACGTTTGGTGACAAGGTGAAAATCACTGTGGAGGCAGATACCGAACCGCGCGTCGTGGAAATCCCGCCGGAGTTGGCAAAGGCTTTGAAGAAGGATAAAGCCGCGGCGGCATATTTCAACTCACTGGCGTATTCACACAAACGGGAATATGTGGGTTACATCACCGAAGCCAAAAAGGAAGAGACACGTCTGCGACGCGTCGCGCAGACGATCGAGATGTTGAAGAAGGGAAAGAAACAATCGTAACGCGGGATGGCAACCCGCCCCACGCAAAGGAAACAACCATGCAATTCAAACAATATCTCGAACATCTCTACGATTACAACTACTGGGCGAACAAGCGCTACCTTGCCGTCGCTGAAACGCTCGATAACGATCAACTCTTCCGCAAGCACGGACATTCGTGGGATACCGTTCACGCGATCTTCGTGCACATGATGAGCTCGGAGCGGATGTGGCAACAACGCTGGCACGGCGAAAAAGGAGAGTTCCTCGACGCGAAAGATTTCCCTGATGTAAAATCCATCCGTGAGTATTGGGTGGATGTGGAAAAGAACATGCGTGAATACATTTCGGAACAAACGGAGACCAGCCTGTGGCGGGAGGTCACCTACACCAACCCCAAAGGCGAGACGTTCACGCTTCCGTTGTGGCAGATGATGGTCCAGCCGCCGAACCACAACACGCATCACCGCGGTGAACTGGCGGCAATGTTCGCCTTGATGAATGTGCCGCATCCCGAGGAGGAGGTTGTGCAATATTTTCTGGATAAAAGCGGGCAAAAGAAATTCTAGGTGTCATTGCGAGAAGCGAAGCGACGAAGCAATCGCGGCGAACCTGCAATCAATTGATCTCATGAACCCACGAGATTGCCACGCTCACCGCCAGGCAGTTCGCTCGCAACGACATCAACAACGGGCGGCGGCTTGAGCAATGTATAAATTCTTTCGCCCCCTTCTCTTTTCGCTTGACCCTGAAACTTCGCATCAGCTGACACTTCATGCGTTACGCGTTGCAGGGAATGTCCGTCTTTCCAATTGGCTTCTCACACAACTGAATAAAACAGAATCCAAGCCCGTTCAAGCCTTCGGGTTGACATTCAAGAATCCAATCGGTCTCGCAGCGGGATATGACAAGGACGGCATCGCCGTTCGCGGACTCGCCGCGCTGGGGTTCGGTCACATCGAAGTGGGCACGGTCACACCACAGCCTCAGGCTGGGAACCCGCGTCCGCGCGTGTTTCGGCTGGAGGAGGATGAGGCGGTGATCAATCGCATGGGGTTTCCATCACGTGGCGCAGACTACGTAGCTGACAGGTTGGTACATTCGAACGTTCAAACGTTCAAACGTGCCAACCTTGTTGTTGGTGTGAATCTAGGCAAGAATAAAGATACTCCGCTTGAAGAAGCCGTGCGGGATTACATCGCGCTGATGAAGGTCTTTGCCCCGCTCGCGGATTACCTGACGATCAACATTTCATCACCGAACACCATCGGATTGCGTAGATTGCAGAATCGCGAGATGTTGGAAAAACTCCTCGGCGAGATTAACCGGGAACGTGAAACTTGGAACATGAAACTTCCAGTCTTGGTAAAAATCTCTCCCGATCTATCGAATGACGAACTCGATGACGCGGTCGGCGTTATTCTCGATAAAAAAATGGATGGGATCATCGCCACGAACACAACGCTGGCGCGCGAGGGATTGCGATCAAAGTTCAAGGGCGAAAGCGGGGGGCTAAGCGGGAGTCCGCTCCAAGGGCGGAGTGAAGCGGTATTGAGTCGGGTAGTGAAACTGGTCAATGGGAGAATCCCGGTCGTGAGCGTTGGCGGAATCATGAGTCCTGATGATGCAAAGAAAAGACTCGCGGTGGGCGCGAGTCTTGTTCAAGTGTATACGGGGTTGGTCTATCGCGGACCGGGGTTTGTGAATCAGATCGTGAATTATTTGTGAATCACGGCTGGTACGGGCGGAAGACCGGCAGGGGTGTGTCGTTCCGTTGCGTGAAGAATCCATCCGGCAGGGGCACGGGTTCGAGCGCGCCTTCGGTGGTGAGCGAACCGGTGGGAATGTAAAAAAGCCGGATCGGGCTATCGATGCCCAGGTTGATATCCTGAAAGGCAAAGATGATGTACGTGCCATCCGGGCTGAAGGCGGCATCGCGGTAACAACACTTGCCTTCCACCGGTGCGGCAGTCTCCGCTTTGTGTGTGAACGTGTTATAGAAAACAAGATCGCCGAAACCGCCGTTGCGCTTGTTGCTATTGAGGGCAAACAACAGGTCGCCATCCCAGTCGAAGGTGACGATCTCGAGCGGGAACTCAAAACGCGCCGCGGGAAATTCATCGAGCCGGATCGGTTCGGACGATTTGCACAGGTGAATATCGAGCACGCGCACCGTGTCTGCCACGTTGGCGCCGGAGGGACTGACGAATTCAACGGCTACCTTTCCGCTATCGTTCGACCATAACACGTTCTTCACGCCGATATCGTTATAGAACAGACAACCATCCATGGCGAGCAGGTCGGCTTTGGTAGTGTTGGCGGGAAATGCTCCCAGATCGAACGGAACGATGTGCAATTCGCGGTTGAGGCTGATTGCCACCTGCTGTCCGTCCGGCGAGACGCGAAACGCGTCGAAATATTCCGCCGCGGCAAAACTGGTGACGATCTCCTCGCGCTGGTCCGTGATGTTCACGGTCTTCACGGTTTTGCCGGTGATGTACAGGATCGAGTCGCCGTCCGGGAGCCATTCAAGGTTGACTTTTTCCTTGCGATCGGTCGTCACCGAACGCAGTTCGCTTCCGTCCACGTTCATGATCCAAATATCGTTATCGCGCGTGAACGCGAACATGTCCGCGCCGCCGACGAGCGGCACTTGCGGTGCAAGTGTTTCAGTCGGAAGGGCTAAGGTGGGCGTTACGGTGGGAGGTGCGGATGTGGCTGTGGCTTCGATCGTCGGCTCGAGGGTGAACGTGGCTGGGATGGTTGTCGGCGCGGAAGTTTCCGTCGCTTCGATTCCGACGGGCGGGCTGTTCCGGTTGGTGAGGAAGAGTCCCGCCGCCGCGACACCTGCGATGCCAAGCAAAATGAGAACGATGGTCACCGGCGAACGCCTTTTATTTCCGTCACCGGATTTTTGTTTTACCGCGGTACGCAGAGCCGTGAGGGTTTGCGATTTCTTCGCCGGACCATAATCACCGGCGACCTCTTTGAGCGTTTGCACCATCTCAACGGCCGTGGCAAAACGGTCCTCACGGCTTTTCGCCATCGCCTTTTGGATGATCAAGTCCATATCGGCGGGAAGGTTCGGGTTCACGGTCAAAATTCGCGGCACCGGGTCGGTGACGTGTTTGATGGCGATCGCCATCGGCGTATCGGCTTCGTACGGCTGTTTGCCGGTCAGCATTTCAAAGAGGATGATGCCGAGCGCGTACACGTCCGCGCGGCCATCCACGTGATCGCCGGTGGCTTGTTCGGGCGCCATGTAGGCGGGTGTGCCGATGATGCCGCTGCCGGTCATCGTGCCGGTCCCTTGGCTCATCTTGGCAATCCCGAAATCGGAAATGTACGGCGTGCCTCGGCTGTCGAACAAAATGTTGCTGGGTTTGAGGTCGCGATGGATGATTCCCCGGGAGTGGGCTTCATCCAATCCCGGGGCGATCTGTTCGAGGATGCGCGCCGCCTCCCCTACGCTCATGATCCCCTTTTTGATGCGCTCGGAGAGCGACCCCCCATTCATGTACTTCATCACAAAATAAGGCAGTTTGGTATCTTCTGTTTCTCCCACATCGTAGACCGGCACAATCGAGGGATGCTCGAGTTGGGCGATGATCTTCGCCTCGCGCTGGAATCGCGTTCGGAATTGCGGGTCGGCGTGGAGCAATTCCGACGGCAGGACCTTGACAGCCACCTCGCGTTCGAACCGCGAGTCGTATCCGCGGTAGACGGTTGCCATGCCGCCGCGCCCCAACTCAGACTTGATCTCATATATCCCGATCTTTTCAGGTTGCATGGGTCTAGTATACCTACCGACAAGATTGAACGCAAGCAGTTGACGAGACAGGTTTCTCCGGCGGAATCCAACAAAGGATTAACGCGTTCGTAACGCGACCGCGTTTGTTTTATGGTATAGTGTCGCCACTATGGACGATAAGATCACAATCATCGAAGGACCGCCGCCCATTTTCGAGGCGGTGAACGACGGGTGGGCGTTGGGCTTGAACGAGCGCGCCCGCTTATCCGTCCCGGCGCTGACGCGTTTGCGAACGTTCAACGGGCCCGCGCTGGTGGAGCGTTGCTACCGTGCCTGGAATGCAAAAGTCCCCATGCAGTTGCACTACCGCAACGATTCTGGTGTGGAACAGACCGCGCCGATCTTTGCCGCGCGCAACGTGGAAACATCCGATGGGCATGTGTTGTTACTCTGGGTACATCTCGACCACGATAAAGTGGAGTATGAATTCGACCAGGGAGATGACGAAGCGGACGAGGATAAATACGAGTAGATGAGTTGAATTGACCGGGCAAGTGCCCGGTCTTTTTATACGAGGTGATTTTCATCGTATTGACGATTGCTTGGGTCTCGTGATAACGTTAAAACATGGATACCGTGTTGGGTCATCAGACGGTTCTGTTCCAACCCTTTTAAGGAAAGCGGGCACCCGGACCGGGATGCCCGTTACTATTTTCGCTTCAGGAGATACCGATCATGCCCGAGCAAATGAACGCCTTTCAGATCGCACAATCGCAATTCGATCACGTAGCCGAGTTGTTGAACCTCGACCCCGGTGTACGCGAGGTGCTGCGCTGGCCCACGCGCGAGTTCACGTTTCGCATCCCGGTGCGCATGGACGACGGCACGCTCAAAGTATTCACCGGCTTTCGCGTGCAGCACAACGACGCGCGCGGACCCAACAAAGGCGGCATCCGCTTTCACCCGGATGAGACGATAGATACCGTGCGCGCGCTGGCGATGTGGATGACGTGGAAATGCGCGGTGGTGGATATTCCGCTGGGCGGCGGCAAAGGCGGCATCATCGTTGATCCGTCCAAACTTTCAGCGAACGAAAAGGAACATTTGTGCCGCGGCTGGGTGCAACAAATGATCAAGAATTTGGGACCTCGGCAGGATATCCCCGCGCCGGATGTTGGCACCACCGCGCAGATGATGGGCTGGATGATGGATGAGTATTCCAAGTTGTCCGGTGCATATGCGCCGAGCGTGTTCACCGGTAAACCGGTTGGCGGCGGCGGCTCGCAAGGGCGCACCGAAGCGACAGGTTTCGGCGTGATCTATAACATTCGCGAGGCGATGAAGTATCTCAACATCGACCCGAAGAATTCAGTCGTTGCCATTCAGGGATTTGGCAATGTGGCGCAATATGCCGCGATCGGGTTCGTTGAGATCCTCGGCGGCAAAGTCGCTTGTGTTTCATGCTGGGACCGCAATGAAAGAAAGGCTTTCACCTACAGCCACAAAGACGGTGTGGACGGGCGCTTCCTTTTTTCCATCACCGACCAGTATGGTACGATCGATAAACAAAAGGCGATGGACGCGGGTTATACCGCCGAAGAAGGGGATACGTGGATCTCAAAGGATGTAAATGTTCTCATCCCTGCCGCATTGGAAAACCAGATCAATGCCGAAACGGTGAAGAAGATTTCAAAACAGGTCAGAATCGTGGCGGAAGGGGCGAACGGTCCTACCACGCCGGACGCGGATGAATATTTCAAAGAGAAGAAGATCTTCATCATCCCCGATTTTCTTTGCAACTCCGGCGGTGTGACCACGTCTTACTTCGAAGGCGTGCAGAACGATATGAATTTCTACTGGTCGAAGCAGGAAGTGCTGGAACGGCTCGACGCGAAGATGACGACCGCCTTCCACGATGTGTTGAAAATGTCCGAGAACAAGGGCGCGTACATGCGTGACGCGGCGTATATGGTCGCCATCCAACGGGTGGTCGACGCGATGCAGATGCGCGGCTGGCTTCACGGCGATTGGTGAAAAAACTCCGAGGTCTTTAAGACCTCGGAGTTTTTTGTTACGCGTAGGGGCGGGGTCACCCCGCCCCTACGATAATTTAAACCACCCCATACGCAACCATCGCCTTTGCCACCTTTATGAATCCGGCGATGTTCGCGCCGATCACGTAATCACCGGGGGAACCGTACGCCTCCGCCGCTTCGAGACAATTGCGGTGGATGCTCTTCATAATATTATGCAAACGTTGTTCCACTTCTTCGCGCGGCCACGAGTAGCGCAGGCTGTTCTGACTCATTTCCAAGCCGGAGGTTGCCACGCCGCCGGCGTTCGCGGCTTTTGCCGGTGCAAACAACACTTTTTTGTCGCGATACACTTCGATGGCGTCCATGGAAGAGGGCATGTTCGCGCCTTCTGAAATACAGTAACAGCCGTTGGCAAGCAACGCTTGTGCGTTGCCCTCCTCGATCTCATTCTCGTGCGCGGACGGAAACGCCAAATCCACTTTGATGCCTTGTTCGCGGATCACATCCCACACGCTTTTGCCCGCGTAATACACCGCGCCTTTGTGCTTCTCGGCATATTCTTTGATTCGTCCGCGCCGCACATTTTTCAAGTCAAGCACAAAGGCGAGTTTCTTCGCGTCGATCCCCGCTTCGTCTATCACGGTTCCATCTGAATCAGAAAGGGAGATCACGCGGGCGCCCATCTGATCCAACTTCTCGACCGTGTATTGCGCTACATTCCCCGACGCGCTCACCGCCGCGACCTTGCCTTTTATCTCCTGCCCGCGCGTGGCGAGCATTTCGGCGGCGAAGAACACCGCGCCGTACCCGGTCGCTTCGGGGCGGATCAAACTGCCGCCGTACTCGACGCCTTTGCCGGTCAACACGCCGGTGTGTTCGTTGCGGATCTTTTTGTAGTAGCCGTACAAAAAACCGATCTCGCGCCCGCCCACGCCGATATCGCCCGCCGGCACGTCCACATCACCGCCGATGTGACGGTACAACTCGCGCATGAACGCCTGACAAAACCGCATCACCTCGCCATCCGATTTATCCTTGGGGTCAAAATCAGAACCCCCTTTCCCGCCGCCCATCGGCAGTGTGGTCAGGGAGTTCTTGAAGATCTGCTCGAAACCGAGGAATTTGATGATGCTCAAATTCACCGACGGATGGAACCGAAGCCCGCCTTTGTATGGTCCGATGGCGTTGTTGAACTGCACACGATAGCCGCGGTTGATCCGCACTTCGCCTTTATCGTCCACCCACGGCACGCGGAAGATCACCCCGCGATCGGGCACCACGATCCTTTCATAGATCTTATCCTTCACAAAATCAGGGTGTTTCTTTTCGGTAGGTTCCAGTGATTGCATCACCTCCCTCACTGCCTGATGAAACTCAGGTTGACCGGCATCTTTCTCCTGCACCATGGCGATGACATCTTGAGTGACAGACATGACAGGTTCTCCTTTTCTCGATTGGAATCGTCTGACGAGATGCAAAGTTTCAAACCCCACAGAAAGGAGAAAGAGACGCGTCTTTCCGGACGTACGTCTGCTTCTCGCCCCCAGCCTGATCTCACGGTGTGAGTAGACAGGTACACAAGTAAACATGTGTACGTGTTTGCTTGTGTACCTGTTTACCTGCCTGTGCGTGTACTTCACCCCTGCGCCTCCAAACAGACCACTCCCTGCGCGCCGACTGTAGCGTTATGCACAACCCCGGCAGGGAGATCGAGTCTATCGCCCGCGTTCAATTCAAGCGATTGTCCCAACTCTGGCAAACCAAACGTGATCGAACCACGGACAACATAGATCACTTTATCGTACGAATGTGAATGTGCCGCGTACGTGTCGTGCGGTCCGTTCGACCATGTGTAGGGATGCAGTCCCTGCTCTTCGCAGAGGCGCGTCAGTGTGGATTCGGTTGGGGCGGCTGAGCCAGCCCAACGGGTGATTTGAGGCGTGTTCATTGTCTGGGTAGGACAAATTGTCAATTTGTCCTACGTTTTCACGGTTCGATAGGATACCCTGCTTCGATCCACGCATCCAAACCGCCGAGCAATGCGCCGACCTGTTCGTATCCGTTGTGCAGCATGAGGAACGCCGCACGGGCGCTCGTGTGTTCGTTCGGTCAGGTGCAGTACGTGATGATCCATTGCTCTTTATCGAGGTTCACGCTTTCGATGTTGATCTCAAATTCGTCCAACGGAATCGATAGCGCGTTTGGCACATGGCTTTCTGCATACGCCGCGCGGCTGCGCACATCCACGATGATCGCCGCGCCGCTATCGAGTGCGGCTTTTGCGGTTGCCACATCCACGCGCGGGACATCGTTTTCCGTGCGCGGAAGATCCCTTTGCGCTGACAGCGCCAGCGCATTGCACGCGATGGCTGCGAGGATGAGAATCGATATGGCGAGGAAGATTCTTGTTTTGGGCATGTTGCCTCCGAAACGTAGCGGACCGACGTGTCCGCCATGATTATTTGGGCAGACACACAGGTCTGCCCCTACAGATCACAATTCGCAAAACCGATCGATCTGTTTGCCGATGATGGCGAGACTATCCTGCCAGAATTTTTTCTGCGTGATGTCGATGCCGAAGCGTTTGGCGAGTTTTGCCGCTGGCGCTTCGCCCGTGGAGGCGAGCAGATTCATGTAATCGGGGACAAACTCCGCGCCGCGTTTTTGGTAGATGGCGTACAGACCTGTGGCAAAGAGCAGACCGAACGCGTAGGGGAAATTGTAGAATGCGAAGCCCGGTGAATAGTAATGCGGCTTCCACGTCCACATGAATTTTTGCAGATAGCGTTCATCGAGCCCGTCGCCATAGGTGGCTTTTTGCGCGCGTTCCATGATCTCGCAGAAATCGTCAGCAGAGAGTTCGGATTTTTCGCGGCGTTCCATCACTTCTTTTTCGAAGAGAAAACGCGAGTAAATATCCACGATCACCTGACCCGCATCCTGGATCTGCGCTTCGAGCACTGCCAGTTCCTCTTGCGGATCTTTGGTGGTGGCAAGCACGGCTTCGGTGATCAAGGTCTGGCACATGATGGAGGCGGTCTCTGCGAGCGTCATCGGTGTATTCTGTTGCAGTTCGGTTTTGCCCGCTTTGTACGCGCAATAATTATGGAACGCGTGGCCCAACTCGTGCGCCAGCGTGCTGACCTGATTGAACGAGCCGTCATAGTTAGAAAGGATGCGGCTTTCTTTTACAGCAGGGACGCTCATGCAGAACGCGCCGCCGCGTTTTCCGTCGCGTTGTTCGGCGTCGATCCAGTTCTTTTTGAAAGCGGTCGCGGTCATATCATGAAGGTCGGACGAGAACTCACCGAAATACTTGAGGATGAAATCGCGCGCTTCATCGTACGAGTAGACCTTGTCCGTTTTGCCGAGCGGGGCGAAGATATCCCACCATGCCAATTTTTCTTTACCGATCTTCTTTGCCTTCGCCTTGAAATACTTGCGGAACATCGGGAACGAATCTTTCATCGCGCCCATCATCGCGTCGAGGGTCTTGCGGTCCATGCGTGCGAAATCGATCGCGGCGTGGAGCGCGTCTTTGCGGCCCCGTTTTTTCCAGAGTGTGTTCGTCTCGCCTTTGACGCCGTTGAGGGTCGCCGCTAACGTTTCTTTGACTCCCTCCCACGCTTGATTCTCCGCGTCGTACGCGCGGTGACGCGTCGCTTCGTCGGGATGCGACCTGAGGTTGATCAGCGCGGGCATGGGTAACTTTTGAAGTTTGCCGTCCAGTTCGAAGTCCACAGAAAGTTGCGAGGTGACCGTCCCCTGCAATTTGCCGAAGGCATTGCCTCCGCTGAGCGACATTTCCGCGGCGAGCATTTCCTCCGCTTCGCTCATCAGGTATTTTGCCTGATCGCGCGTCTCTTTGAGTCCGAAAGCGTGTGCCTTTGCAGAGGGATTTGTGGTGACGGCTTCGTCGAGTTTCTTGCCGAGCGTGCCCACCCATGCGCTGAACTGCGTGCTCAGGTTGCTCTGCCGCACCTGCACTTGCTCGAACTCAGAAAGGAGGCGCATCGCGGTTTTGTCGCGGGAGTCGGTTGTTACAAACGAGTAGATATACGCGTTGATCGTCCCGCCGAGTTCGTAGATGGCGTTGAACTGATCCACGGCTTTGCCGAGCAACGCGCCGAGTTCTTTCGATTTTGTCTTCGCGCTGGCTTTGGTCAATTTGCTTTTGTAGAATTTCTCGAACTTATCCAGAAGGCTTTTGTATTCCTTCATGGCGTTCTTGAACTCTTTCGATTCGAGCGAGGGGTAAACGTTGGTCATATCCCAGCGGGGGGCAGAGATGGTCATAGGGAACTCCTGATAATTTATTGTGTCACCCTCCCGAAGGACATCGGGACGATGTGAGGGAGCGTTGTTTGCGACCGAAGGGTCTCTTTTGCAGTGACAGAGATGCTTCGCTACGCTCAGCATGACATACTAAAGCAAGTATACCAAAGGGAAGTTGGAAACAAACCCGCTTGCCTTTTCGTCTCAAAGCCAATACAATGATTTTGACTATGGAGGCTCCATGAAACAGGATCGTTTTTTGACGGGCATTTTGATCGGCATCGGGGTGTTGATCATTATCGCGCTTGCTGTGTTCTTCAGCCGCAAAGACTCCCAAACCTATATTTCAGATGATACGCCCGAAGGCGTCGTCCACAATTACATCGTCGCTGTGCTGAATGCGGATTACGAAAAAGCATACGGCTATCTCGCCGACCTCGACAATAAGCCCGAATACGAAGATTTCCGTCAGGCGTTTTTGTCCGGCTACGTCAATACCAGCGGCGCGGCGGTAGACATCGGCGAATCACACGTCAATGGCGATGAAGCGTATGTCGAGGTCGCGCTGATCTACAACCCCAGCGACCCGTTCTCCACCGGCTATCGCGACGTGCAGCGCGCGGGGTTGGTGCTGCAAGACGGCGCGTGGAAGATCTCGTCCATGCCGACGTATTATTTTTGGAATTACGACTGGTATATCGAACCGCCGAAATGACACAACCGCGTCATTGCGAGCCCTGCCGGTCGAGTAGCCCTGAGCGGTCTTTGCGAAGGGCGTATCGAGACCAAAGGGCGAAGCCATCTACATCACCTTGTTGGAGATTGTTTCGTCGCCCTACGGGCTTCTCGCAATGACAGAGGAATAAATCATGAAATCCATCCGCCGTCTTTACTTTTACCTCGTCGCTTTCATCAGCGTCGAAGTGGTGTTGTGGGGGTTGATCGGTTTGCTTCGTTCGACCGTAAATCAAACCGTCTCCAGCGGAGGCGGCGCTGAAACTTTGGCGCGCGCCCTCGCGCTCATCCTTGTCGGCGTGCCGATCTTCCTTGTCCATTGGCTGTGGGCGCAGCGCGCCTCTGCACGCGACGAAGAGGAAAAAACCGCCAGCCTGCGCGCCGTTTTTCTGTATGCAATACTTCTTGCAACTTTGATTCCCATTGTACAAAACACACTCTCGTTCATTGACCGCGCCCTCATCCAAACCACCGGGTTGCGGCCCGAACTCGCTTTCAGTCAGCAGACCCTCGCGGATAATTTCATCGCGATCCTCATGAATGGAATCGTAGCGGCATATTTTTGGAATATCCTGCGCGGCGAATGGGCGACGCTCAATGACTCCCTAGCGGGGGCAGGTAAAGAAAACTTTTCAGACGTTCGCCGTTTGTATCGTTACATCTGGACGCTCTACGGTTTGTTGATGACCGTCTTCGGCGCGCAACAGGTTTTGCGATTCCTCTTTTACATCCCCGGTGATATTTTGGGAGAACTCGGACGCGAGGTCGTCGTCAACGGGACAGCGTTGCTCCTCATCGGGACTCCGGTGTGGGCGCTTTCATGGCGCGTCATTCAGGACTCTCTAACTGATCCCGCTGAAGGAGGCTCGACTCTCTGCCTCGGCATTTTGTATCTCCTCGCTTTAGGCGGAGTCATCACCGTCATCACCGCCGCGTGGAATGTGACCGACACCATTCTCACCGCTCTGCTTGGCGGCGAGACCAGCTTCCGCGAATTCGCGCGCGAAATCAGCGGACCGCTTTCGATCGGTATTCCTCTTGGCGTGGTGTGGGCATACTACGGATACTGGCTCAACCGTCATATCGAAGGCGCGGGAGAAACGGTGAAACAAGAAGGGATGAAGCGACTCTACCATTACATCCTTTCCTTCATTGGGTTGATCGTCTCGTTCGTCGGTGTAGCCTCGTTGATCTCCTTCACGATTGACATTGTGACCGGACATGGCGTTTTGATGAGCGAAACGTATCGGAGTCAATTCGCATCATCCATTTCCTCGCTCATCGTGGGTTTGCCGCTGTGGTTGGTGAACTGGCGACCGATGCAGGTGCAGGCTCTGGCAGTCAATGAATTAGGCGACCATGCGCGCCGGTCTGTGCTTCGTAAGTTTTATTTATATCTCGCGTTGTTCGCTTCGGTCATCGGCGGCATGGTGACCGCGGTGGGATTGATCTATCAATTGATCGTTGCCGTGTTGGAAGGCGAAACTGGTATGGGTTTCGTAACCGATGTTTTGAACCTTACACAGTTACTGATCCTCTTCGCTGTCCTTTTGGTTTATCATTTATCCGTTCTGCGGAGGGATGGCGAATCGGCAAAAGACGCGCTGGCTGAAAAGCAAAGCGGATATTCGGTGCTGGTTGTCGATTCCGGTGATGGGCTTGCGGAGCCGGTCAAAGCCGCGTTGGGCAAACTTGGCTCACAGATGCGAGTGACTGTCACGACACCAACATCAAAACCCGATGGAAATTTCAACGCGCTTGTCGTCAGCGGCGCGGCGGCGATGAACGCTCCAGAGTGGATCCGCTCGTTTGGGGGGAACAGGATCGTCGTCCAGAATGAAGCGCCGAATCTCGCGTGGGCAGAAGACGCGGCGCAGGCGGGTCAATTCCTCCGTCAGTGGGCGGAGGGTGAAGAAGTCCGTAGACAAAAACAAAGTGGTTCGGTGTGGATGATCGTCATTTATGTCTTCGCCGCATTGTTCGCGCTGCAGTTCCTGTTGATTCTGCTGACCATCGGCATTTCGCTGGTTGCTGGTTTCTAGTTGCAAGTGACGGTCACGTTCAACGTGACTGTCACCTTTTAATGAAGTAAAATATGTGCGGAATCATTCATCAAGGAGACGCGCCATGAAAGTGACTGTTCTTCAAGAGAATTTAGCCCGCGGTCTGGGCATTGTTTCAAAAGCGGTTTCGCCGCGCAGTACCTTGCCTGTGCTTGCCAATGTGTTGATCGCGTCCGATGAGGGACGTTTGCGACTCTCCGCGACGAACCTTGAAATGGGAATCACGTGTTGGATTCCCGCGCGCATCGAAGAAGAAGGCTCGACGACCGTGCCTGCGCGCACCTTCTCCGATCTCGTTAGCACATTGCCGAGCGATCAGGTATTGTTGAAACTCGATGTGCAAACACAAACGCTCAATGTGCGCGGCGGCACATCCACGAACGATATCAAGTGCATCGACGCGCAGGAATTCCCGCCGCTGCCCGTGCCCGATCTCGATGGCGCGGTGCAAATTAACGTCGGTGATTTTCGCGAGATGATACATCAGGTTGTTTTCGCGGCATCCTCGGATGAAGCGCGTCCGGTATTGATGGGCGTGCTGATGCAAGTGGACAAGGACAAATTGACAATGGCCGCGGCAGATGGATTCAGACTCTCTGTGCGGAAGGCGGTTCTTTCCACGCCTTCGCCTGCTCCGGTTTCGGCGATCGTCCCCGCCCAGGCATTGAAGGAACTGGCGCGCGTTGCCACCGATGGCGAAGAGCCGATCTACATGGTGTTACCGAAGGGACGCGGACAAGTCGTATTTCGCGTGAAAGATGTGGAAGTGGTCTCGCAATTGATCGACGGCACGTTCCCCGATTATCAACAGATCATCCCGCGCTCGTACAAGTCGCGCACGCTGGTTTCCACCTCGTCGTTGTTGAAGGCTTGCAAACAGGCTGAGATTTTCGCGCGCGAAGGTTCGAACGTGGCGCGTTTCAATATCAAAACCGCGCAAAGCGATATGCAACCCAGCGAAGTGGAGATCACCGCCACCTCCGAAGAGACCGGCAAGAACGAGACCATTGTCGAGGCGACAGTGGACGGCGGCGGATTGCTCATCGCGTTCAACGTGAAATTCCTGCGCGAAGCGCTGGAAGTCATCAAAACCCCGAACGTCGCACTGGAAACGTCCGCGCCGAACGCGCCGGGTGTGGTGAAGCCTGTGGGCGATGATCAATTCCTGCATGTGATTATGCCGATGCATTTGGGTTGAAGAGCAGAGATTAGAGACTGGAGATTGGTGGTCGAGTAGTGCGGAGCGCGTATCGAGACCAGAGAATTGGAGAATTGAAGCGCCTTGTCGAGCGATGAGGCGCTTTTGATTTATTGAATACGAGTCACGAGCAGAGCTGAGGTCGTTGTTGTGGTCCTCACCTCTACTCCAACCACGCGTGGATTTGCAAAGGCAAACTCACGTTTGGCATCTACAATGGCATTCCATTCCGGGAGCCATAATTCGACAGGCGTTAAGTCGTCCATCACGATCTGGCCGCCGATTTTTATCAACTCCACAAGGGCATCCCAATTGGATGGATCAAGAAGCTCACCTCTCGGGATAGCATCTACGAAGAGAAGATCATACGGCTGGTCGGGACTCATCACCACGTGCCAGTCGCCTGTTTTGATCTCCACGTTGGGATACTCTTTGAAAAGTTCTGAGACCGCGGTTGCAAGCGTTGGGTTTATTTCGACTGAGATCAAGCGCGCATCATTTCGAAGACCGCTGGCAAGCCACGCCGTCCCTACTCCTGAGCCTGTTCCCTGCTCGCCGATTCGACCATTCGGTTTTCCGCTTGCTAACACCTGCAGCAATTTACCAACTTGCGGAATACATGCAGATGGCGGACCCTTGTACCCAACGGGGCGACCTTCTGGCAGCAACGGAAAGTTCAGTTCTTCTGCGAGTTGATTGGCTTTACGAACAATTTCAGGTAACTCGATTTCTGAATAAATGGCCTTTGGCAAAAATCCTCCCTATTTCACTATCTCGTAAATGATAAACCTGCGATTATCGAATACTTTATCAAGAGGCAGGTTGCACGCGTCAATTTCCTCGGGCGGGACTTGGTTGTTTTCGCCGACTTTCTTGCTGAGGATGAGGTAATCGCCTTTCAGCATTCCGTCGCATTCGTTGATCATGATCGTGGGATGATTTGTCATCAGCCGCATGGCGCGGGCTTTGTAGAAGATCAGCACACTATCGGGCGACGTTTTCCGTTCCACCCAGTCGTACACTTCCATGCTCACGGGGTCGAACGGTCCGTTGATCTGTCGTCCGTTTCGTACATTGTTGTATGCGGAAACGCTTGAGGTAACAAGAAAATATCCGGCGATGGCGATCCAAAAACCGTACATAACCCGCTGACCGGTCAGGCGATATTGTTTGGAAATTTTTTCAACGCCGAACTTCATCCCCTGAAACGCAAAATAGATGAAGATGGGCAAAAGCGGGAAGATATAGCGCGGTCCCTGCCAGTAGGGATAGGTGATGTGGACGAGCATCCACACGGCGAAGAAGAGGATGAAATACAGATCCTCCCTGCGGCGGATCCATGCGCCGAGCAGGGCAAAGACCAGCACAACGTAATACAGATACTGCTGTGTCCACGCGTCGCTGCCAAAAAACCCGCCGAACACTTTGAAATACGCTGAAATAAATCCCCTCACTTGCTCCGCGCTCAAGTTTTCATATTGCGAAAGATATGACTCGCCTCCGCCCGGGAATAACAGCGTGTTGGCTGTCCATAACAGGGCGAACACCGCGCAAACAATGAATGAATTCCAAACGATTTGCTTGGCAGTGTTCCAATCTTTGCGGCGGGCGAGCCATTTGAAGAATTCGATCATCAAAAAACAACCGAGCAAGAGAAGTCCCGTCGCTCGCAGGAACGTGGTGAAGAAAATAGACGCGCCGATGAGCGCGTAGCGGACCCGCGATTCGTTTTGCTGCGTTACGAGAAATAGCGTCAACGTCGAAAAGAAAAGAAATGGGATGTCCGAAAGAATGTAATCGAGAAATTCCAACAGCATCGGATTGAAAGCGAACAGCGAGACAAAGAGCAGACTCTCCGTCCGCGTGAAGCGGGATTTTGCGAAAAGATATAAACACGCTAAAAACCCCGCGAAAAAAAGCGCTCCGGGGATTTTCAATGTCGTTGGGCTGATTCCATTCAGCGCATAAAACGGAACCAAGATCAATGGATAGCCCCACGGGTAGGCGAGCGGTCCGAGATGCGATGTGGATTGATAATTCGTGAAATCGCTGATTTCGATGAATTCATCCGTTGTTCCCTCCCAAATGCTTTTCGCTTGCAGCACATACCACGCCCAGTCGTCGCCCCATTCGTGTCCGCGCCGCAGCATGCCCGCGCCGAGCGCGAGTGAAATCAAAAGAATAATCGCGAGCGGATGCCGGAATTTTTTCATGCATTGATTGTACACTCGATGAAAAAGAACGGGATTAATTATTTGTATAGACAAATAATTAATCCCGTTGATCTCTCTTTAAAAAACCGCATCTATCCCAACCTCAGCCTGATTCTGGTTCGTTCAAAATTATCGCATCTGCGGCATGGATCGCATTCGCCGCGCGCGTTCGGTCAACGGGCGCTTCGCAACGATGGTGATCTTGCCGCTGTTTTCCGGCGTGAAAACATTCACCGCTTCCCAGCCTTCTTCACCCCATTCGTCCAATGTGGATTGAATATGCTCGTCTTTCGTTCCCCAGAAACTGCCGATCGTTTGAACGCGGTATTCCCAGCGTTTGATTTCGTCTGACATGTCGAATCTCCTATAACGCTAACAGTACGTGCAGCACAATATCCGTCGAGAAGTGAGCGATCATCGCGGATTCGAGTCCGCGCTTCCAATAGAGATAACCAAATGCAGCGCCGCCTAGTCCGTTCAACAGGATGGCGCGCGTGATGACCAACGGCGTGAGTGGAATGATGGTTGCGGTTGCGGGTAAATGCCCAAGCCCGAATAAGATCGCGGTGGCGATGATTGCTATCCAAAATACTGCGCTGGTTGGCTTGCCTTCCGGCGTTTTATTGATCAACGATCCCAGCCACGCGAGCAAAGACATTATGAACAATCGCAATTGAATTTCCTCCGCGATGCCGCCGTAAAACGATGCGAGGAATCCTTTCCAAGCCGCGGGTTGGGAGGTTTGTAAATTCAGTCCATCCGCTGATTCGCCAAGTTCACGAAGCAGAGCGGGTTGGAAGATGAACATGTCCAGCCCGATGATGAGGAGCGCTGCGATCACGCCAAGCGCGATGCTGATGGGCAGGACCGCGCGAATCTTGTCAGATGCCGATTCGCCTCGGGCAACTGAATCAAGTATCGGCGCAGAAAGACCGATGCGTTTCATCAGGATCATCCCGATGAAAATCAGGATCCCAAAGAGAATTCCGCTTTGGGCGATTTGAAGCGCAATCAATACAGGGAGTGAAATGGGGACCTGGGCGATGAGTTCCTCTTGGAGTTCGAATGCATAGGGCAGCACGGCGAGCGCGGCGAGGATTGCCGCCAGCCAAAGGATGAGAAAGACTTTCCAGTTGAGGAGGTTTTTCATGGGTTTCCGTTTCACGTGAAACGGAGCAGGGGGGACCTGCTCCGTTTGGTTTATGCCTTTGTTTCGCGTTGATACAGCACGTACGAGTACACCACGAGGAAAATCGCCGAGCCGATCAGCGGGACGAACAGCATCCAGAAAGCGGTCATGCCGCCGAACAGCCCGCCGATGAACGCCAGCGCGCCCGATGCCATGAACAAGACCGCGCCGAGGCGATGCGTCTTCTCCCAGACCGTATCACTGGAAAGCGTCCACGGCGTGCGGATGCCAATGAAAAAGTTGCGTTTTGCCCGGCGGAGCATGAAGCCGATGAAGATGAAAAGCAATCCCATGGCAGGGAGCAGTGCTGTGCTGAGCCTGAAACCTGTGTAGCCGAGGCTCCACGCCAGCGTCAGCCCGTGGACGTAGAGCATGAAGACGACGAACAGCACGATGAACAGGTTGAACGACTCGCGGAATGCGGCGATGTTCGCCTTGTTCGGGTCAATGATCGGGATGACCAGAAACAGCAGGAAAATTCCCAGCGTGATGAGCGGCATCAGGAAAACACCCCAGAATTTGGGCATGTAGCCGTCCACTTCGTCGTTGGCGTTCCAATGCGAAGCCATTTGGTCTGGTAATTGATTCCAGAGCAGGAGACCTGCGGCAACTGCAATCAAGATCATTAGCAGGACAAGAATTGTGGTTGTACGAGTGGTCATTTTTTCTCCTTTCAATAAACGTCCCGCAGGTTGCCGTGCATTCAGGCGGTTTTTACGCCGACCTGCGGGACGCTGAATTTCGGTTATTTATCTTCCTTCGGCGCATTATTCTGTGCGAGCGAGATCATTCCGCTTAGACCGCCAAGATTCATTGTATCTATGGCGGAAGACGGCACAATTACTAGAGCGCCTTTCTCCTTCAAGCCTTCGAACAACATGTTCATGGCTCGCAGGTGTAATGCCGTGGGGTTATGGATATAAGCTTGTGAAGCCTCGGCGAACGACGCGGCGATCTGCTTTTCCGATTCACCGAGGATGACGCGTGCTTGTCGCTCACGTTCAGCCTGCGCTTGGCGGGACATGGCATCCTCCAGATCCTGCGGGATGACAATGTCGCGGATCTCCACCGATTGCACGGTCACACCCCAAGGTGTGGTGCGTTCATCGATAACTTGTTGCAGTTCCTTATCCAGCGAACTGCGCCCGACGAGAATGTCGGCGAGCATTTTCCGTCCGATAATGTCGCGCAGGGCTGTCTGTGCCGCCCAATCCACCGCGGCGCGATAGTTTTCGACCTCGAGCGCGGCTTTCTCGGCGTCCCACACCACCCAGAACAACACGGCATCCACATCTACAGGCACCGTGTCTTTCGTCAGCGTTTTCTGTGCGGCGAACGGTGTGACCATCACGCGGTGATCGATCCAAGTTGGGATGTTGTCCACGATTGGGACGATCCAAAAAGCGCCGGGTCCAGCAAGTTTTTTGAATTTTCCCAGTCGCAATACGATGGCTTTTTCCCATTGCGATGCCACTTTCAGCGCGAACAGGATATACGTGGCGAACAACGTCCAGACGAGCACCCATGTTCCCAATAGAGCATCGCCGTATTTTCCATCGCCGAAAATGGCGCCTAGTGTTGCAACCAGCAATAGGACGCCAAACAATGTGCCTGCAATCGCCGGGATATGCGGGTCTGCCTTCTGTGGCTTATTTTTCAGACTGACGTTTTTCATGAATTTCGTATCCATTTCATCTCCTTTTGTTATTCGTTCGACTCTTTCTTCGCTTCGTTCCATGCCTTGAGTTGGTCGCTGACCATCTGCTTGATCTCACTCTTCGAGAACTCCAACCTCAAAGCTTCGCCGATGTATCGCTGTGTCAACGCTTCGAGTGATTCTCTGCGCAGACGTTCTGTCACCTTGGGCGGCGGGACTTCGGTGATGAATGTGCCGCGCCCTTGTTGGGTTGAGATAATCCTCGCTTCATCCAAAATGCGATATGCTCGCGCCACTGTGTTGAAATTGACGCGTAGTTCTTCCGCCAGCGCGCGCACGGTTGGAAGTTGATCGTCTGGTTTGAGCATTCCGCTGGCTACTTGAGTCTGCACTTGATTGACGATTTGTGTGTAGATCGGCAATCCCGAGCGGAAGTCGATTTGGAGGGTGAGTTTTTTGTTTACCATAATTGTACTAATTGTATCATTGTCACAATTGTATGCTTTAAGCGGATTTTGTCAAGAGGAGAATCACCCTCACCCCTAGCCCCTCTCCCTCAGGGAGAGGGGAATGTTTATCGAAACAGAATCAACCATCCCCCGTGCGTGAGGCGTTTTGCCCTGCGTGGTAGAATCCCAAACGCAGCGATTAAGTCATCGCGTGGATGCAAATCCATGCGTAAGAAATCCAAGGAGTAAAAATGGAAGTGAAGACTGGTACGTGGACGGAGAAAAAGGGTCTGGCGCAAATGCTCAAGGGCGGCGTGATCATGGATGTGGTGACGCCGGAACACGCGAAGATCGCCGAAGACGCCGGCGCGTGCGCGGTGATGGCGCTCGAACGCGTCCCTGCGGATATTCGCGCGCAGGGCGGCGTGGCGCGCATGAGCGACCCCGAATTGATCTTGAAGATCATGGATGCGGTTTCGATCCCCGTGATGGCGAAGTGCCGCATCGGGCATTTCGTCGAGGCGCAGATTCTGGAAGCGCTGGGCGTGGATTACATTGATGAATCGGAAGTGTTGACGCCCGCCGACGAATCGAATCATATTTTGAAGCACAACTTCAAAGTTCCGTTCGTGTGCGGATGCCGTAATCTCGGCGAAGCGCTGCGGCGAATCGGCGAGGGCGCGGCGATGATCCGCACGAAAGGCGAGGCAGGGACTGGTGATGTTGTTGAGGCGGTTCGCCACGCGCGGACCGTGCTCGGTGATATTCGAAAATTGACAACAATGGCTGATGAAGAATTGATGCGCTACTCGAAAGAGATCGGCGCGCCGTATGAATTGGTGAAAGAGACGAAAGAACTCGGACGATTGCCCGTTGTCAATTTTGCCGCGGGCGGCGTCGCGACTCCTGCGGACGCCGCGTTGATGATGCAGCTCGGCGTGGACGGCGTGTTCGTCGGTTCGGGTATTTTCAAAAGCGGTGATCCCGCGCGTCGCGCGCAAGCGATCGTCAAAGCGGTGACGCATTTTCAGGATGCGTCAATTCTCGCGGAAGTGAGCAAGAATCTCGGCGAGCCGATGGTCGGGCGCAATGTGTCGCAGATGCCCGAGGCGGAGAAGATTGCGGGACGGGGATGGTAATTTGTTGTAGGGGCGAGGTTTTCTCGCCCTTTTGTTGTATGAAACAAACAGAGCGGGGAGACCCCGCCCCTACGATTGAATAAAAATGAAAATAGGCGTACTTGCCCTCCAAGGCGACTTTGCCGAACACATCGCGATGTTGAAGCGGTTGAATGTCGAAACATCCGAAGTGCGTTTGCCTGAACATCTCAAGGGGCTTGACGGACTCATCATCCCCGGCGGTGAGTCCACGACGATCGGCAAACTGGCGGTCGCGTACAACTTGATGGATTCGCTGAGGCTCTTCGGTCAACGCCGTGCGATTTGGGGAACGTGCGCGGGCGCGATCTTTCTTTCCAAAGATGCGAGCCGCGATCAGCCATTGCTCGGTCTTATGGACATCAAAGTTCAGCGCAACGCGTTCGGCCGGCAGATCGATTCGTTCGAGACGGATTTGGATATTCCCGAACTCAAGCGAGCCACCGGGACGACGGAGGATTATCACGCGGTCTTCATCCGCGCGCCGATCATCGAATCGGTGAGCGGCGACGCAAAGATTCTCGCTTCGATTCCCGACGGGAGAATCGTCGCCGCCCAGCAGGGACATCTGCTCGCCACCTCGTTTCACCCCGAATTGACGAACGATACGCGCTTTCATAAATATTTTCTGACGTTGGTTGATTAATGTCTATCTCGTCATTGTGAGGAGCGTTTGTTGCGGCGAAGCAATCTCCTCGTCGTGTTGGAGATTGCTTCGGGCTATCGCCCTCGCAATGACGAAAACACAACATGTCCATCCGCCCGCTTGCTTTGCTTGACCTGCCGTACATCTACCGCTTCCGCGACGAGGCGATAGGGTTGGATACGGCGCGCACGTTGACCCGGGGTAATCCGCTTGGCGCGGCGAGGTTGCTGGCGTATATGAATCCCGCGCGGCACGTCTACGGCGCGATTGCAAACGGCGAGAACGACTCGGTGTTGGGCGGGATTATCCATTCGCAGGAAGATACGTTTGCCAAGCTACTGTATCTCGCGCCGTTGTCGAATCTAGATCACCCTGAGTTGCCTGCATTGATCGAGGACTTATCTACTCAGGCAGGGATGTGGGGCGCGTTCCACGTGCTGGCGGAAGTGGACGAGACCAGTGATGCCTTTGCGCCGCTTCGCAAGTCGGGATTCTCCGTCTACGCATGGCAGAGGATGTGGGATGTTTCTGGAGTTGTTGAAGCAGGGTCAGGGTCCGATTGGATGCGTGTGCGATCTGTGAATCTTCCATCTGTACAGAGTCTGTATCATCAAATCGTCCCGCCGTTGTTGCAACCTGTTGAGCCACAACCGAAGACTCCGCTGGGCTGGATGAGCAATGATGGATCAAAATGCCATGTCAGCGTGACGCATGGCGCGCAAGGAATCGTCCTGACTCCTTTAATTCATCCTGAGGCAAATAATGTCAGCGCGAAACTCGCGTCGTTGGTTAGTAATCTGCCAGATCGAAGAAATCGTCCCGTGTATATTTGTGTTCGTTCGTATCAGGCGTGGCTTGAGCCCGTGCTCGCGGATTTGGGTGCGAAGTCAGGGCAACGTCAGGCAGTGATGGTGAAACATTTGGCGAGGCTGGTGAAAGAAGGTGTTCCTGCATCGGCAGTGCCGTCGGGAGTGAGCGTTCAGCCGAGTAGGGTGAGTCGGATTGACGAGCGTAATGGCTGAATTATGGTATAGTCCAGTTGACGGTTGGCAGTTGACAGCAGGCAGTTGGCGGTGAAGGATGGATGAGAAGAAAATATCTGCCCGGAACTATCGCGAGTTGATTGTTTGGCAGGAGGGGATTAAACTTGCAAAAGCGATTTACAAACTGACCGAAAAATTTCCTCGTAATGAAACCTATGCACTCTCTGACCAAATCCGCCGCGCTGTTGTTTCTGTCCCTTCAAATATCGCGGAAGGTCAAGCTCGTAAAGCGCCAGGAGACTTTCGCCGTTTTCTGCATATCGCTCTTGGTTCTCTTGCAGAAGTGGACACCCAGCTTGTACTGGCGCAAGAGTTTGGCTATCTAACCCTTGACGATGTTTCAGATTTGGAAATCAAAATGCAAGACTTGCGTAAGAAGCTATATGCTTTAATCAACAGTATCCCTGCTCGTTAAGACTGTCAACCGACAACAACCAACCATCAACTAAACAGATGACCCAATTAAAAATCACCGACGATCTCGACGCCCTCCTCGATGTGCTCCCCGCGAACATCCGTCACGCCGTGGAAGAGGCGAACAACAGCGATTTGCTCCTCGAAATTATTCTCGACCTCGGGCGTGTACCTACTGCCCGTTTTGTCGAAAATGAGATCGTGCTTTCAGACAAGGAACTCACCCGCGCCGAACTCGACCACGTTGTGGAACGCGTCGGTAACTTCGACGCGGATAACCGCGCGGGCATCGAGCGGACTCTCCATCGCATCTCCGCCATCCGCAACCGGCGCGGCGCAGTGGTGGGACTGACTTTGCGTGTCGGTCGCGCCGTGTATGGCACCGTGGACATCATCCAAGACATCATCGAGTCGGGCAAGTCTGTGCTGATTCTCGGACGCCCCGGCGTCGGCAAAACAACATTACTCCGTGAGTCGGCGCGCATTCTTGCAGAAAACAAGCGCGTCGTCATTGTGGATACGTCCAACGAAATCGGCGGCGACGGCGATGTGCCTCATCCCGCGGTGGGCAAGGCGCGCAGAATGCAAGTGAAAGTGCCGACACATCAACACGAAGTGATGATCGAAGCGGTTGAGAATCACAACCCTGAGGTCATCGTCATTGACGAGATCGGGCGCGAACTCGAAGCCCTCGCCGCGCGCACCATCGCCGAGCGCGGTGTGCAACTCATCGGCACGGCACACGGTCAAACGCTCGATAATCTCTTGCTCAATCCAACTTTAAGTGATCTTGTCGGCGGCATCGAAGCGGTCACTCTGTCAGATGAGGAAGCGCGTCGACGCGGCACCCAGAAAACCGTCCTCGAACGACGCGCTCCACCGACGTTCGATGTCCTCATCGAAATCCAAACCCGCGATCGGTTTGCGGTCCATGCCGATATCATGTCGTCTGTGGATTCGCTGTTGCGAGATGCGCCTCTGCCGCCCGAAGTTCGGATGCGCGATGCGGAAGGCAAGATCCAGATCGAGAAAGCCGCGCCTCCAGCAAAACGCCGTCCTGAACATGCCGAAGAGGCAAAAGCGGATGTGAAAACGCCTCGTCGCGGACTTCGGACTGCTTCGGCTTCCGAGCAGCCTGTTCCAACCTCCAAGTTAACACCTTCTGTCGGCGCGGCATTGCAGACTGTGCGCGTGTACGCGTATGGAGTGGCGAAGAACCGACTGCAACAAGCCGCCAAGCGACTCGGTGTGCCTGCTGTCGTGGTGCGCGATGTGAGCGAAGCCGACGCGTTGGTCACGCTGAGAACGTATTATCGCAACCGCCAGCAGACCGTGATGGAAGCCGAACAGCGCGGCATGCCGATCTATGTCCTGCGCGCCAACACCGTCGCGCAAGTGGAACAGTTCCTCGGCGATCTGTATAACTTGAGCGCCGCGCCGATGCGCGATAGCATGGACGATATCCGCAGTGAAACACAACAGGCGATTTCTGCCGTGCTCAACGGTGAACGCTGGGTGGACTTGCCTCCGGGTCCGTCGCTTGTGCGACGCCTGCAACACGAAATGGCGCGCAACGCGGAGTTGGTGAGCCACTCGTATGGCAAAGAGCCGCGCAGGCACGTGAGGATTTTTAGGGAGTAAAGACTGGGTATAATTGCGGCAGGAGTCAGAATGAAACCCGATTTCGAGTGGGACCCCGAAAAAGCGCAAAAGAATCTTCAGAAACACGAAGTCGGTTTCGAGGAAGCGAGTTCGGTTTTCGATGACCCCATGTTCATTACTGTGCTGGATGATGAACATTCCGATGACGAGGAACGCTACATCACTATCGGCATCTCGGACAAAATCAGGCTTTTATTGGTGGCGCACACCGAACGAGACAATCGCATCCGCATTATCAGCGCCAGAAAGGCGACGAAACATGAAGAAAAATTCTATGAAGAAACGGAATGATTACGAACTGCGAAAGGAATATGACCTTTCAAAAATGACCGTTCTGCCGCGCGGACGCTTCGACCCGAAGCGCAGGGTTGGGAGCAATGTCGTTGTGTTGGAGCCAGAGATTGCCAAGGCTTTCCCCAACGACGAAGCCGTCAACGAAGCCTTGCGCCTGATTCTGAAAGCGACCAAAATCCCGCAAGGGACAACGGCTTCGCGATAAAGCGACTCAACAAGTCCACCACTTGTGCGACGCCTGCAACACGAAATGGCGCGTAGTGCTGAATTGGTTTCACATTCTTACGGTAAGGAACCGCGCAGGCATGTGAGGATATTTAGGGAGTAGTCTTTATCAATAAAGTTGCTTTTAGACAGGAGTATAATAAGTCACGAGTAAATGAATTTGCAATAATACAGTCGCCAAACATTGTTTGCATCATAGGTGATTTCACATGACAGGTCAAGTTATAGCCTTTGAAGGAGTCGATACCGATATCCTTTCTATGCAGGCAGAAAATTTAGCGCATCTATTAAAGAAAAAAGAAGGGCGCAGTGTCATTACGACTCGTGAGCCTACAGATGGGCCTTTAGGCGCACAATTGCGTCTACTTCTAAATGGACGCATTGATATGCATCAATATGCATCTGCCCTTTTAGCCGTAGCCGATCGCATGGACCATTATTACGGAGTCAAAGAAAATGACCCCAATAGCATTCTAGTTGACATCCAGAATAGCAAATACGTCTTATGCGTTAGGTATTTGCTTTTTGCTTATGCAAATTATAGTGATATTGTCCCCTTAGAATGGTTAATGCGTATTAATATTTTTATTCCTTGGCCCGATTTAGTAATATTTGTCGATGTGCCCATCGATAGCGTGCTCACTAAAATAATCAAAGAGCATGGTTATAACGAAGCCGAAGTAAGGATCAAGAGGGAAGAACTGATAAATTTACGCACACACTACTTATACGCTATTAATGCTCTTAGGGGAGAAGGACGGCAGATTGAGATAATTGAAAGTGACAGTATGGATTTCATTCATCGCCACTGTGTCAAATTAGTTGAGCAACGGTTGCGTCTGGAGCAGTAATGATTCCAAATGCTAGTCAAGGCAAATTAATTGTTCTTGAAGGGCTAGACGGTGCTGGAACAACTACACAAGCGCGGTTATTGGCTGAGGTGCTTCGAGTTGAACATAATATACGTGTTTGGACAACTCGAGAGCCAAGTGAAGGACCGATTGGTGCTCAAATCCGATCGATACTCGCCCGACGGCTAAGCATGGGAGGAAATACGTTAGCTGCATTGTTTACAGCTGATCGATTAGATCATTTATATTCTGGTGGTGGAGTAAGAGAGAGACTAAATAATGGCGAATGGGTAATTATGGATCGCTATTATCTGTCATCATTTGCTTATCAGGCACTTAGTATGAGTGAAGATGAAAAAAGATGGCTTTTCGCGATGCACCAATTTTGTATACAGCCCGACCTGACTGTATTCGTAGATGTTGAAGCTAAAACAAGTATGACGAGGATCGCATTAAATAGAGGTTTTCATTTTGAGCTTTTTGAGACAGAGGATAAGCTATTAGCCATACGAGAACAGTATAAAAAAGCCATTACTGGATTGTGTAAACAAGGTGAAGTAATCCATGTTATTTCAGGTGAACATCCACTTAAGACCGTTCAAAAAAACATTCTTAAACGTGTTAAAACAAGATTCCTAGATGGTATTTATTTAGCGTCAGATGAAGAACAAAAGATATTATCTCGTAAAGAATTTAGGATTCTTCGGCAAAGGGTTGAAGACGAGTTGCATTTAACCTTTCAAGGTATTATAGAACGTTCTCCATCAAAAAACCTTGCAGATGCAACTCAAGGAAATGCAGGGGGATCATACAGCTTAGAGTTTTTTGATGAAAATGCCATCGAATATCATGTTGCCGCATTTCTAAACAGAAACCGCACTAGGATAACCTCTATTTTGGCGCAAACAAAAGCAGAGGGGCGAGAAAGAATTAGCGACTTACAAAAAATATGCGATTCAGTATTTAGATATGAGTATGCTGAACAGCCCAAGTTGCTTGGAGATAAAAAATGAAATCTCAGCGTTTTGATCAAACATTGGTTGATGTGGAAATTGAAGTTGAGGCTGAAAAGAACAATCTAATAGCTCCTTTTAATATTAGGAAACTCAGAGGAGCTTCATACGATTTAAGTGTGGGGGCAAAGGCAGTGATTGCGACTCCTGAAAAGCTCGATTGGATTTCGCTTGATGAGCAAAAAATACTAATACTTCCCCCAAGTCGTACCTGTGTGATATGGAGTTTTGAGAAGTTAAATATGCCTGCAGATATGAAGGGACGGCTGTCTCTCAGGTCTCATTTCGCTATGCAGAGGCTTGAATATAATGGAGGGGTAGTAGATCCGGGCTATCATGGTTACTTGTTCTTTACATTGGCTAACTTAGGCGATGCGCCTGTTGAAATCAATTTTGAAGAATCTCTTGTAACTATTGAATTTGTTAGAATGAGAAAAGAAGCAAAACGTTTATACAATGATGGTTTTGAGATTCTGAGATTGGAGGATAGACAACAAGCTCCAAAATTACCTCCACTTCCAAAGGAACAATATGATCCAATCGAGTTGAGTGGCAGGGTTCAAGAGCTAGAGCGAGAGGTCGTGATTCTTAAGAATACATTGGACAAGTTTGAGCCTTCGCTACAGGTGACTGAAGATATAGTCCAATCTCTAATATTGGCTAGTGTGGCTGGAATCATAGCAGGTTTAGTTCTTTTTGTTTTACCTTACGTAAATCAATATCCTGTCAATCTCATATTTTTAGCTGCATTTATCATTCTTGTAGGGGTGTTACTTGGTGTTAGAGTTCGTCGAAACAGAAAAAATACTTGGAGAAATTAGAATGTTTATAACTATTGAGGGCGTGGAGGGCTCAGGTAAGACGTCCCATATCTTACCGTTGGCGAGATTCCTGACCGAGAAGGGCTATAAAGTGTTCACAACACGTGAACCGGGTGGAACGGGTATTAGCGAGCAAATTCGTTCGATCCTTCACAATATGGATAATACTGAAATGCATCCGCGAACTGAAACATTGTTGTACCAAGCTGCTAGAGCGCAAGTTGTTGAACAAGTAATTAGACCAAAATTGAAAGAAGGTTATATTGTTTTATGCGACAGATATGTTCATTCAACCATTGCTTATCAAGGATATGGCCATAAACAAGATTTGACCCAAATCAATGGACTCATCGAGTATGCTGTAAATGGGTTGAAACCAGATATGGTTTTACTCTTAGATTTAGACGCAAAAATAGGATTGGATAGAAAATTCGGTACTGGAGAATGGAATCGTTTAGATTCGTACTCACTGACTTTCCATAAAAGGGTACGCGATGGTTATATCAATATGCTAAACGTTGATCCCTTGAAGTGGCGGATTATTAACGCTCAAAACAAATGGGAAATGGTTCAAGACGAGTTGCAAAAGCATACGACTTTGCTAATGGAGCACATTGGTTTTCAAGAAGATATATTCCATTCCCCTGGTTATCCTTTGCATGAAAGTCAAATCCCTGCATCTGATTAAAACAGCCAATTGTTAAGATTTTTGCCTATCCCAGTTTAATATGTTTATTACTCTTGAAGGACCCGAAGGCTCAGGAAAAACATCACATATCCCCCAACTCGTAGAATATCTTTGTGAGAGGGGATATAAAGTATTCCCTATGCGCGAACCAGGCGGTACGTCCATTGGCGAGCAGATTCGGGAGGTGATCCACGACCTAAAGAACGTGGAAATGCACCCGCGTACAGAAACATTGCTATATCAAGCCGCACGCGCCCAGATCGTGGAGCAAGTCATCAAGCCGCGGCTTGCTGATGGCGAGATTGTCATTTCAGATAGATACTACGACTCGACGATTGCCTATCAAGGCTATGGACACCAACAGAACTTGGAGCAAGTCCGCCAGTTGGTGAAGTACGCGACGGGGGGCTTGGTCCCTGATTTGACGGTGTTGCTCGATGTGGACGTGGAAGAAGGATTGAAACGAAAGAGGAAAGACAACGAGTGGAATCGGCTGGACGCGTACACCGTTGAATTCCATCAACGCGTCCGCGCGGGGTATTTGGAGATGGTGAAAGCCGAGCCAAATCGCTGGGTAGTGGTGGACGCGGGGCAGAAGTGGGATAATGTGCAAGAAGAATTGAGAAAATTGATTTTGGAAAGAATAAAAAAATGACAGCCGACTCCTCAAAAGACCTCCAATACCTCAAAGCCATCGGGCGGATTTGCGCCGAGGCATTACGACGAATGCAGGGCGCTGTCCGTACGGGGATGACAACACGTGAACTCGATGAGATCGGGCGCGCGTTTCTCGAAGCGGAGGGAGCGCGGTCTGCGCCGCAAGCGATGTACAAATTCCCTGCCGCGACGTGCATCAGCGTGTCGCCCGTCATTGCGCATGGGATTCCGAACGAACACGTTTTGCGCGAAGGCGAATTGATTCACATTGACGTCTCTGCAGAACTCGACGGTTATTACGCCGACACAGGCGCTTCGATGGTCGTTACGAAAGGCGAACGCCGCTTCGAGAAATTGATCGAAGCCACGAAAGCGACTCTTACGAAGGCGTTGCGCGCGGCGAAGGCGGGGAACCCCTTGAACGGCATCAGCCGCGCGGTGCAAACCGAAGCGCGAAAACGCGGCTACAACGTCATCACCGATTTGACCGGTCACGGCATTGGACGCAAACTTCACGAAGAGCCGAAAGAGATTCTGAATTTTTACGATTCAAAAGACCGCCGTATTCTCAATGACGGTTTGGTTCTCGCCATCGAGCCTTTTCTCACCCCCGGCATCGGGCGTGTGACGCAGGAACGCGACGGCTGGTCACTCCGAACGATGGATAAAGCCATCGCCGCGCAGTTCGAGCACACTATCATTGTCACAAAAAACGAGCCGATCATTTTGACGGCGTGAGAAAAGTTGACGAAGGCGAATCATATGTCCCGTAGAAAGAGGCGAGAATGACCGACGAAGAGCAATGGGTGCCCGGCAGTAAATCCGAATTGCTGACCGCCATCGAGCGCGAGTGGAAATCCCTCATGGATGTGGTCGAAAAACTCCAAAAGGCGAACAAGTTGACCACACCCGATTCGGGCGGCTGGAGCCCGAAGGATAATCTGGCGCATCTTGCCGAATGGATGAACATCCTCATGGGCTACCACATGGATAAACGCCCGGCACACGAGGTGATGCGGGTCGAGCCTGAGGTGGTGAAAGGCTGGGATATGGAAGTGATCAACCCGGCCCTTTTCGAAAAGAACCGCAACCAGTCTGTGGAAGATGTGTTGAATGAATTGCGGCGCGTTTACGCCGAGTTGGTGAAGAAGCTGGAAGCGATGCCTTTTGAAGAGTTGCTCAAGCCCCGCCATGCCGACGATCCCGAAAAGCGCCCGTTGTTAATGTGGGTGCTGGGCGATACGACGGAACATTTTGCAGAACACCGCGCGACGATCGAAAAGATGTTGTAACTTTCGATTGGTGCTATACTGTTGAAAATCTTTCACAGGAGGAGTTGGTCATGAGTCTCGATGGTTTTACGATCGTTCTTGGCGTGCTGGGCGCGTACTTCGCGATCCTGTTGGTTCTTTCGGTGAGCGTGGAAACCCTGCTCGAGCCGTTCAGTTGGTTCCGCGGTCTGCGTAAACAAGCCAGCCCCGATGATGTGTTGAAATCGGTGCAGGAGTGGCTGCCCGAAGGCTCGGAAGAGGCGGTTAAAGTGATCGCGATCCAAACCTTCGCCTCGCAGACAAAAACCAACCTGGAAGAGGTGAAAAAGACGGTAGACGCCCTGCGTGAAGATGCCGTAAAAGCGCTGACCGAAATGGGCTTGGAAGCGCAAGTGGATACGGTTCAAAAGGACATTGCCTTGAAGCTGGCAACCCTGCGGCAAAAACATGCCAGCACTGAAAAGAGCCGCATTACCACCCTGCGTGTCGTCTCCGCGTTGATCGGTATTCTCATCGCTTTTGCGATGCAGATCAACACGTTCGAGATCCTCAGCGTGTTATTCCCCGAAGACGTGATCGCCAGCCTGGACACATCGTGGGGTCAGATCGGCGGAATGTTAGCCACAGGTCTAGCCGCCAGCGCGGGCAGTTCGTTCTGGCACGATATGCTGGGACGCGTGCGCAATCTCAAGAATCTCACCGAACAGACCCAGAAAACAATGAGCGAAAGCGGTGGAGGCGGGGGCGGGGGCGCGGTCGGTTAAAGCGGTCGAAATTAAAATGACTGTCACCACTAGTGACAGTCATTTTTTTGAACAAATGTAATGTGGGGCGGTGTTATCCCGCCAGTCGTTATGAACAGGATACCATCCTGCTCGACGACTCATTCAACTTATTCCTCGCCATCATCTCCCGCACCCAGATCGGGGACAGCCTTCTCGATCTCTTCGGGACTTTGACCTGATTCAAGCCTGTCCACCACTTCGTCAAATTCGGGAGGGAGATCTTCGCCCATTTCCTTTCCCATTTTGCGCATCATACGCCCCATCGCTTGCGGGTCGTTTTCCATGCCTTCGAAACCGCTGAAATCGTCCGCCATCGAATCTATGCGGCTGTCATCGGACTTCGCGATGCGGACTTTCGTCATGCGGCGGCGCACATCCTTGCTGTTGCAGTGCGCACAGGTGACAGGCTTCCTACCATATTCGGCAAAGGACATGAACACGTCGAAGCGCTGGTTGCAGTTGTTGCAGATGAAATCATAAGTAGGCATGTCGCTATTTTAACGGAATCAGCCCCAGGTGTGAGGAGAATACCTTTCAAGCTAACCAATCTTAAGGCGAATGTCGCGATAAAGCGAATAATGAGAATTTTCTCTTGATTTTCGCGGATTTCGCCGATTTGCGTAATTCGCGTTAAAGCCCGAATCAATATCTGAGATTCGTCAAACGGCATTAACTCTAAACTGTCGTCAAAGAGGCGTCTGGTAAAATTCCTCCATGTCCGAATTCAATCTCCACAACCCGCAACCGCTGCTCATCGTCATTTCGGGTCCGTCAGGCGCGGGCAAAGACACGGTGATGCAGCGCATGCAAGAGCGCGGACTGCCGTTCCATTTTGTCGTCACTGCCACCACACGACCCAAACGCACCGGCGAACTGCATGGGCGCGATTACCTGTTCGTATCGAACGAGGAGTTCGCACGGATGATCACCGAAGACGAGTTGATCGAACATGCCATCGTCTACGGCGATTACAAGGGCATCCCGAAACAACAGGTGCGCGAGGCGCTCGCCAGCGGCAAGGATGTGATCATGCGCCTCGATGTGCAGGGCGCGGAGACCGTCCGCAAGATGGCGCCGGACGCGTTGTTGATCTTCATCACCACGCAGAACGAAGAGGAACTCGTGCACCGCCTCGAAACGCGCAAGACCGAAACCGCCGATTCGCTCGCCATCCGCATTGCCACGGCGCGCAAGGAACTCAAACGTGTGGAGGCGTTCGACTACGTGATCGTCAACCGCGATTTTCAATTGGATAAAACGGTGGATACCATCCGCGCCATCATCGATGCGGAACATCACCGCGTGAAACCCAGAAAGGTGACATTGTGAACGACGATTCGCTTCAACCTGCGCCTCCGCCTGCTCCGCCGATGGTCCGCGTTTCACTGCCTCGCTCCGCTCCGTATGTGACTTATTCGATCATGGGGATTACCGTATTTATCTATGTGTTGCAACTGGCGAGCCAGATACTTCTGCAATTCGATCTGCCTGTCGGGTTGCTGGCAAAAGATAGCGGATTGATCCTCGACGGTCAACTCTGGCGTTTGTTCACGCCTGCGCTGGTGCACGGAGGCATCGCACACATCGGCTTCAACATGTATGCCCTGCTTTCGTTCGGTACCGGGCTCGAGCGGACGTTTGGTCGCTGGCGTTTTCTTCTATTGTATGTGCTCGGCGCGTTCGCGGGGAATGTGATGTCGTTCCTGTTCACCGATGGCGTGTCGGTGGGCGCCTCCACGGCGATCTTCGGGCTGATCGGCGCGGAGCTGGTCTTCCTCGTGCAGAATCGAAAATTGTTCGCGCATCAATTCCAAAGTGCGATCGGTAACGTGCTCTTCATCATTTTCGTAAATTTATTTTTGGGCATCGCCCCGAATATTGATAACTGGGGTCACATCGGCGGACTGGTCGGCGGGCTGATGTTCACCTCGTTCGCCGGTCCATTGTGGGATGTGGAAGGGCTTCCGCCCTTTCTGCAACTCGTGGACCGGCGCGAAACGCGCGACGTGTTCAACGGCGCAATCGTGACCGCGGTCATCTTCGGCGCGCTGGCAGTGTGGGGGTTTGTGAGGTGAGAAGTAGTTGGTAAATTGTAACTCGAGGGAGCATGGAGAATTCGCGGTGGTCGAGTAGCGAGTGTATCGTGATCACAGATTGTAAACTCGCTTAGACGAAAGGAGGTCGCCATGTGGACGACTCTTCAGATCATCTTTGGCGTGCTCGGTATTTTACTCGCGTTTGGAGGAGACAGGCTTTCGATGCCGATTCTCCTGTACGCGGGGGCTGCATGTTTCGGTCTGGCTTCGATCGCGATCGGCTGGGAAGCGATCGTCACGCGGCAGATTCGGCTCGGAAGCCGCCGCAGGGGAACGCGCGAAACGTATACCGGGCTTGCCGCCGTTTTGCACGGGGTTCAATTCAACCTGATCGGTCTATTCCTCATTGGTTTGAGCCTTTCAACCTATGTCAACAACGGACGCGAGATTGTCCTTCAGTTTGTTCGCCGACCCGGTGTGCCACTTTTGATTCTCGGCGCGCTGTGCCTGATGCAGGCGGTCATCTCACTGACAGGTTCGCACGAACAGAGGCAAGGACCGCGCTGGATGGTTGCGATGAACCTGGTCGCGGCTCGCTTGTTGCCTGGCATCGTTCTGATTGTCATCGGCGTAGGCGCGGCGTGGCTGGGCGTGTTCGAGATCATCGCGCCGGAAGCGTTCGATGCAATGGGCGGAGGATATTTGGAAGTTTTGTATGGGGTGAGGTGAATCAGAGACTGGAAAACTGGAGATTTGTTTGCGGAACGTGTTCATTCGGTTAGCCACGGATTGACACGGATTTCACTGATTTCACTGATTAGAAAACAATCCGTGAAAATTCGTGAAATCCGCGGCCGATTTTCTTACGGCTTGATCTCAAATACCACACCCGCGCTCGTCCCCTGCACTTCAGGGAAGAACGCCTGCCACGCGTGCGCGGGCAGGACGCGGTATTCACCGGCTTGTAATGGCGTGAGCGTGTAGGTCAACACGTAGGTTCCGGCGGGGAGGTAATCGGCGGTGAACAAAATACTATCGTCGCGGATTTGCGGCGGATTGAACAGCCACCAGCCCCAGCCTTCGGCAAATGGATCGTCCTCCTCGAATTGCACCTGCACTTCGGTGGCTTCGAACGATTGCTGGCTTGTTTCGAGGTTCTGGTCGAGGATCTCCGTCCCCGCGGGGATGAAGTCTTCGACGATAACGTAGTACGCGTCGTGGGGGAGGGTCAGCGTCAGTTGCGCGGTAAATTGCCGATTGGCGTCCGCTTGAATGGAGGAAAGAGGCGAGCAACGCTTGGACTTCGCCAGAGGTCCGCTGAGGGTGATGGCGCAGTAGGCGCGTTCGATCCGCATCCCTTGATCCAACGGCTTCACGTTCTGCACCGGGCGGTTGAGTTGAAGCGTCGCGTTGTAGTACAGTCTGCCAAGCCCGTCTTCGCGGTTGATGGTCAGCAGGTTGGGCGAGTTGGGAGAAAGGAACTCAAGCGGCACAGTTGCCGTGAGCGGCGTGACTTGAATGCCGGCAATATCTCCGCTTGTGAGCGGACTGCCATTGAGCGACGCGTCGAATGCGAAATCGGCGCGTACCTCGCCCATGCCGACCATCGCGGCGTTGAGCGCGAGGACCGCCCACGCGTTATCGTGACCGAGGTTCCACAATTTATTGGCGTTGCGGTGCGCGGCAAGATAACGAACCGCGTTGGGCACGATCGGATTCGCCGCGTCGAGTTGCGCAAGCACATACACAACCGTTGACGTTGTGTAGATGGTCGAATCGCGCGTGAAGAAATCTCCCTCACTCGATTCCCAGTGCGAGCCGGAGGAACTGAGAATGGCGGACGATTCGAGATTCGAGATCAAATCGCGGGCACGCGTATCGGCTGAATTGAATTTATTGATGGTGAATGCGAGCCATGCCCTGCCCGCCGGACTCATGCGGTCGCGCGCATCGAAGAGTCCGTTGATCGCCTCTTCATTGAAAGTGCCGGCCTGCGAGAGAGCAAATTGGATGAATGCCCGGTCATCGAGATAGTTCGCATCGGGGTCGGCTGTGGCTGGCGCTTTGCGGTCGCGCAGGTAGGTGCCGGCGCGCTGTAATGCTTCGTCACTGACGATCGCACCCGCCTCACGCGCCCGCAACAAACCGAAGAACACGTATGCTGAAACGACCGGATCGCTTTCTTCATTCGAGCCCCACCAGTTCCAACCGCCATCCGCGTTCTGTAGATAGAAAATTCGGTTCACGCTCGAATTGAGGTTCGCATTCACGCGTTCGACAAGTTTCGGGTCGTTCAAGCCGGCCGCGCTCAACGCGCGATAGACCTCCACGTTCGGCAGGATGAACGAAACGATCTCCTCCGCGCTGTTTTCGTTCGGTTTGGGCATCGCCTCCAGCGCGGACGTGAGACTGCCCGCCAGCGACGGACTCAACTCCACTTCCAAGCCGCCGCTCGTGGGCGCGAACGTGCGCGGCAGCGAGATCACTTCCTGCTGTGTCGCCGCGCCGCGCAAGGCCCCGCCGGTGACGAACGCCTGCGGGGATGTGAATTGTAAGATCGGAAGTTGACCCCAGACCGGGCGCGTCGAATCCTGCAAAGCAGGCGCACCGATGGTTGTCGCGGTGAAGATCAGATCCGCGGATTTTGCCAGTGATGCCGTGCCCCACCATTCAACTCGCGTGCGTCCGTTCGCCGGGACGTCAACCTGTTGCGTGGCTTGATCGGGTTCATCCAGCACAAACCCTTCGCTTTGCATCGACACGGTCACGGTCAACTTGCCGGATGTATTGTTGTTGATGACCGCCGCCATTAAGGCGTGGTCACCGCTGACGAGGAAGCGCGGAGTCACAGGTCGGACGAGAAGCGGCTTGGTTGAGATCAATTGTGTTTCAGCCTGTCCCACTTTGGTGTCTACTGTAAGTCCGCGCACATCAATATTCCACGTGGTGAGCGAATCGGGCAAGGTCATCGTCACCTGCCCGCGACCTTCCGAATTGGTAACGAGTGCCGGGTTCCAATACGCGGTATCCGGGAAATCCTCCCGCACGAACGGAGGCTCTCCGCCATCACCGCCGCCACCCCCTCCAAGCCCACCGGGTTGCCCGCCCTTGTTGAGCGCTGCGAGCGAAACGCTCGTTTCGATCCCCAAAGGCTGGATGCTGTAAAACTCTGGGAAAATATCCGCTGAATTCGGCTCGGCGAGCGCGAGCACGGCAAGGTCAACCACTGCCAATGAGAACTCGCCCTGCACCGGCTGACCTAGATGATCGGTCACCAGCACATCGAATGTCACATCATCGCGCGGACCCGCCTGCGATGGGTTCGGCGTCACTTGCACATTCAACCCCAACGCGTCTGCCGCCACAGGCAGGTTCACGATCCCGTGCCTGAACTCGTTGCCCTGTCCCAGCACGGTCGCGGTCACATACACATTCGGCGCGTCATCTTCGGTGACGGCGAAGGAATATTCCTCGCCGCTTCCGTTCAACGTGACGACTTCGGTTTTGAAAACGACGCCGCGTTCCACCGTCACCAGCGCGAGCGAATTCGCCGCGAACGGATTCGGTATGAAGACGGTCGCGGTTTCGCCGGGGCTGTACGAATCTTTCCCGGCGGTGAGTTGTATTTTGTTTTCATCGAGTTGGGGCCACGCACCGTCACCGGGTCCGCCGACCCAGATCAACGTTTGTGTGCGCGTGCCGTCGCCCGAAACATCGAGCATGAACGTCCCAGAATTGGGCGGCACGAACGAAAGCCGCGCCCTGCCATCGGGTCCCGTTGCGAGATTGCTGCTGCTTACCGGCGTATACACCGGCTTGTAAACGGTTTGACCAAACTCACCTATCTCTTTTTCCCAACGCACTTGTTTGAATTCCGCAACAAGCGCGTGCTCGCCCGATGGATTCCGTGCCCAATCGGTTGTCAACACATCGAAACCGATCGCTTCTTTTGATTTGCCGATCCACGAGTCGGCTTTCAAGCCGATGTAAAAATCTGCAGGATGCACAAGCAGTTCGCTCCGCGCGCTGACGGGGAAACCGGACTCATCTTGAACGGTGACTTCCAATGTGACGACCTGCGCTTCTTCCGACTCAGGGACGGCTGGCAACGCGATGGACAGTTTTCCCTGCGGGTCTGTTTTGCCCGCCCGCTCCTCTTCGGTTCCCAGATCGGTCCACGGCATGGAGGTGGAATACCACCTCGTGCTCAACATCCCTGTTTGATAACCGGGGATGGAAAAGTCTGAAGGCACAGAATACATCGTCCACGTGACATCGACATCCCCGGCGGGTGAACCGAAGAAGTATTGCGCGTCTACGGCGGCAGAGGTTGAGTCTCCGAATTTGATTTCATCCTTTAGAAAGTCGACACTGAGATTGATCTCAGGCTTGCGATACTCCGCCACTTGAAAGCCGAAGTAAAAATTCAACGATTGATTCTGTATGGAATAGTAACCGGGTGCGGCATCCTCCGGCAGTGGGATCTCGCCGTTGAACGTGCCGTATGGCGAAAGGTTCGGGTTGATCGCGGCAAGTTGTGCGCCGTTCCAATCCGTCACGGTAAATGCAATATCGTTGAAGGGCGGCAGTTCATAACGCCCGTTGAATGCCTGCCGTGCCACGCCGCGGAAATACACGGTTTGCCCCGGGCGATAGATCGGTCGGTCGGTGTACAGGTAAACTTGCGTGCGCGGCGGCTCGACGTTTTGTGAATAACCGAAATTCCACGCGTTGAATCCCGAATTCCACGAATTGACCGCCAGCCCGAAATTTTCTTCGCCGGGCGCGCCCAGCACCGCGAACACCGGTCCGTTATATGGGTTGATCGCACCCTGCCACAGTCCATTCGAGTCGGTTGTGCCGGAACCGAGCGCGTTGCCTGTGCCATCGTAGATCACCACCGGCGCGCCGGCGACCGGGGTTTGCGAGGGCAGGTCCACCGCCCAGACCAGCGCTTCCTTTGCACTGCGCTTGAACGTGAGGTTCACCTGACTCGATACGATAAAACTGAGGTTGATCCCCAACCCGCCTCCGCCTGCCGCAGGCGCGGGGTTCTCCCTCCGCGCTCGTGCGGGCATCAAGCCATTTCCCTGCCCGTTCGTTTGTAGTTGCGGCGATGTGATCTCCACGTAATACACACCGGGAGGTAGTTGGTTGTTTTCTGATGTCAGGTTCAAATTCACAGGTTGTGACTCATTCGGCGACAGGTCGAACGTGTGCGAATAGGTCACCGCGTTTCTGAGTTGATACGCTCGCAAGGCTTCATACGAACTCTGGAGGGTAAAGAAATCCTGCAAGGGGAGCGGCTCGATCGCCAGATCGGCGGTTTGAATGTTGACCGCGGTGGCTTGCAAGGTCGGTGAGTCGGGTCGAATGAACGCGGCGTTGTAAAACGTTTGAAAACTCAACGAGCCGGGCAGAGACGGCGTGGTGAAGTTCAACACGAACGGTGTGCCGAGCGCTTGTCCCCATTGGTCTCGGAGCGTACTTGCCAGTTCAATGATGTAATTCGTATCCGGCAAAAAATTTCCATACACGGTCAGGATCGGTCCCTCTCCGTAATCATAGTACTCGGCTCGTACATTATCCAGCGCAGGGGTTACAGTCACGGCGCGTTCGTATCCAGTTTCAGTGAGCGGGGCGCTCAATCGAAATTCAACGTAGCCGCGATAGGGCGTGGTCGCGGTGATTTCCAAAGGCGGGTAGGTATTCAGCACTGCGCCGTATTCTTCGCCCAGCGGAACGCCGCCGCGCGATTGTGCATCTTCATCCACTTTCAAAAGATAACCCACACTGCGCGCTAAACTTTTTTCGGGTGTGAAGATCAATTCTGTGCTATCTTCGTTCCATGCGAAACCTCCGCTCACGGGACCGTCAATCCCACTCAAGAGGAAATTCGATTGCACGCTTTCCCGATCCATGGGCTGGTTGAAGGTCAGCATGATCTCGGCATCCGGTGCGACGAAACTTTCGGCAGACGGACTCAACGTGACGACGCGCGGGCGCGCAGTGACGAACCTCCACGCGTTCTGCCCGCTTCCATCTACGGGGACGCCTGATGCGGTTTTCAATTGGGGATTCAAACTGACGGTGTATTCCGTCCCGCCGGACATGGCAGGCTGTGGATAAAAAATGTACGTACTGGTGTTGATCCATTCCCCGTTGCCTGCCACTGGAGGTTGAACGCTGAATGCCGACGGCAGATCAGTAGAATCTCCAAGCGCCACAACAGGTTGATTGAACGATGCCACGATTGCCGCATCCACATTTGCATCGGTTGAATCCGCTTTGGGCAGTACGTTCGTCGCGCGCAAAAAATCCGCGACCGTGAATGACAGTTCGATAGGTTCGGTGATTCCAAATCCTGTTGCGGACTGAATTGACGTACCGATGGTTATTATTAATTTTGAATTGGGCGGGTAGGCTTGTGCCGGAGTGTAGAGGAGGGTCGAGTCGTTCTCCCAGACGTACGCGCCGATGGGGAGTCCGCTGAAGGCGGGCTCCACCGTGGATCGATTCATCGGCTGGTTGAAATAGAACGTGATGGGCGTGAAGTGTCCGATAACGCTGTCGAGGGGCGGATCCGTTTCGATGACGGCGGGCGGCGCGGCTTGCTGTAAAAAGGTCGGTGTGGGGATGACAGGCGTGGAAGTGGATCTGCCCGGGAGAGCGCACGAGGTGAGGATCATGCTCACGAGCGTGAACCAGCTGATGAATCGAGCGAGACGATTGTTGGTCATGTGTATCCTCCGCGAGTGAACCCGAAATCATTATACTCTCGATGTTTCCAGCCGCGTCTTGAACGTGCATTAAGAATCAAAAAAGGACACGTTTGTTCCCGTGTCCTCCTTTGAATGAGGGAAATTACTGGGCGCCGATCTCGCTGAGGATCGCTTCGAGTTCCACTTGGAACACGTTGAATGGTTGGGCGCCGTCAATGGTCCTTGTTTTCGTCTCGCCGTTCACCGTGTAGGTGATCACGAAATATGGAGTCCCTTGCAGGCCGTCTTCGATCCCGTCGGCAAGGTCGTTGCGTGTGCGCTCCTCGTATTTGCCGCCATCGAGGCACTCGTTGAACGCACCCATGTCCAGCCCGATGGTTTCGGCGATGACTTTCAAGCGCCTGTTGCTGAATGAACCCTGGTTCTCGACATCGCGGTTGTTTTCGAAGAGCGCGTCGTGCATCGCCCAAAACTCGCCTTGATCTCCGGCGCAATATGCCGCCTCCGCCGAATCCTGTGACTCGGTGCCGATGCCGCCGTTCTCGCTTACGAAATTGCCCGCAGACCGGTAGGTGAATAGCACTTTGCCGGTGTCTATGTAATATTGTTCGAGCAGGGGTTCGGTGTCGGTGTAGTACCGTTCGCAGAAGGGGCATTGGAAATCGGAATATTCGACGATCTGGATCGGAGCGTTGGGGTCGCCCATGGAATTGTCGTCTGCCATGTAACGCACCCGCGATTCGACAGTGACCACTTCCGCGATGGGGCGCAGGGTCGGCGCAAGAAAGGCGTACAGCACGAATGCGGCGCCTATTGTGATGAAGGTAAGGGTGATCAACCGGTTGCGTTTCTCTTTTTTCTGCACTTGCTCGCGTCGCAATTGACGCTTGCTTTTCTTATCGGCGTTCATGAATACTCCTTGATGAAATTTTTGCAGCGCGAATTTTCCCATGCGCGCAGGGTTTTGTCTAGGAAAAGTTTAGGGAACGCTTATTTCCCGGCTGTGATCTTGAATTCGCAGGCGTGATGCCCGTGTGCCTTGCAGGCGGTTTCCTCCACATCGTACGCGGCGCCCGTTCCCCAGAAGAGACTCTCGCGGATCAAGCCTTGAGTCACATAGCAGATAGGCGCGGATTCGTTCTGTCCGCTGGCGGTGGGAGAGGCACGGTCAACGAAGAGCAGGTCGAGGTCGAGGGTGTGAATCGTGATGTCCCCGGAAGAAGCGGAGAGGAATTTGGCGAGCAGGTCGAGTGTCGGCCTGCGACGCGTATGTAGTGGAAGCCGCCTGACGAATGCGGCTTGTGCGCGGCTTCCCAGCGCCGCGTCCTCCAGCAATAAATTCCACATGCGTTGACCGACCCGCAACAGCACGCCGCGCGCGCCGCGCCCGTAGTAGGCTCGCAGTGCGGCTTGCAAACTTGCGTATGCCTTTGCCGATGCGAGCGCGTCCATTTTCAAGAACGCTTCCGGCTTCGACCACTCGGCTGGCAGTTTCGATAAGCCCAGCATCACCGGGAACTGGTCCGTGCCAAGTTCGCGCGCGACCGTTTCGGCGAATCGCTTCACGATGCGGTTGGAAAATCTTAATTCACCCACGCGCTTCTCCCACCTCGAAGCGGCAATACGGATCGCCCTTGGCGCAACAATGGGTCTCGATGATCTCGAACTCTCTGCCCGTTGCCCATTGCACGGCTTCGCTGATCGAACCGGCGTATAAATGACAGATCGGTGTATCGCTGTGCCGCCCCTGACAGATCGCGCAGGTTGATTCCAGATAAGCGATCCGTTCGCCGCTTTCATCCACCGAGGCTTCCACCTGCGGATTGCTTTTCTTGAGCGCGTTCGCCATGCCGTTCAAAATAAATTTGATCTTTTGCCTTTCCGGCAGTAACTTCAACGCCACGCCCGCGACGCCGAGCAGCGCGGCTTGTTCGCGCACGCCGTATTGAAAGGAGGCTTTGCCGATGCGCCGCAACATGCCGCGTCCGCCGCGACCATAGAATTCTTCGATGGCTTCGTTGAGTTTTGCATATTGCGAGGCTTGAATCGAAGGTTCAAGATCGTTCGGGGGAAAATTGCCGATGAAGCGTTCCAGTCCGCTGGTGCGCAGCACGGCATTCAAACCGTTCTCGCCCATCACCTCCTGTGCGGAGGTGAGCGCCTGCCGTACCAACGCGTTGACGATCATCGAGTCTTTCCGCTCTGCCATCGTTCCTCCTAGCCTTGTACATCGAACACGTACACCGGGTATTGTTCGCCTGTGCGCCTGAAACCAAGTTTTTGATACAACTTCAACGATGAAAAATTATCGCTCTGCGTGTTCACGCTGAGTTTACCGACGCCGTGATTGGTGAGTCTTGTGAGCAGGTCGCCCACCAGATGATAGCCGACGCCGCGTCCCTGCATTGCCGGGTGGACTGCCAGCCGCGCAAGGTGAGCGCGCGTCCCGCCGCCGGTCGTGATTTGATAGCCGACGACCCCGTGGTCTGTTTCTGCAACCGAAGCAGACATGGCTTGCGAGAACGCCTCGCGCAGGGTCGCGTGGGGATTCCGCCACAACGGATCGAACGCGGCGGAATCAATTTCCTCCACCGCGGGAAGATCCGCCTCGTTCATCTTGCGGATGTGGATGCCGGGCGCTTCGCTCCGGACCCACGGCTGATACCTCCATTCGAGCATCACGATCTGTTGACGGTTTTCGAATCCGCTCGAGGCGAGCGCGTGCTGGAACCACGGCTGCATGGCGATCGCCGCGACTTTCACGCCGCCCGCGTTGGCGATCTCCTCGCGCGCGGTTTGCCAAAGTAAAGTCCATGCGTTCTCTGCACTCCAATGACCGGAAAAGACGAACAATCGAATCCAGAACATGTCCGGCGCCTCCGGCGGACAGGCAAGCGCGGCGGTGATGTGACTGCCCTCGTCCAGCGCCCAGTAAAATGGATTCCCCAGCCATTCCAAAGGTTGGCGCCAGTCGAGATGGCGATGCATACGCGTCTCGAAGAAGATCAGGTTCGATAATTGCTGATGGTCGGCGAGGCTGGCAGGTCGGACGAGAGAGGTGAGCATGATGCAAAAGTGAATTTGGCTTAGCCACAGCGCACTCAGAGTTCTCAGAGAAATATCTCAGATTCTCTGTGATCTCTCCCGAAGGACATCCGGACGATGTGTGGCGAAGAGATTTTTCAACAGGATTCTTTCGGGTTCAACGAATCAATCCGATGCGCATCAGGAATTTCATCATGCGCTGGGTGAACGTGGGCTTTTCCACCAACCGAAGCGAATCGTAAATATCCATGCCGGTTTGGTTGACCTGCCCAAATTTGAGGTGAATGTTGGCGGAGGCTTTGCGCACGATGGAATGCATGTCGCCCTCGCCTGCCTGTTCAAAAATGGACGCGGCGCGTTCGTATTCGGCGAGTGCTTCCCGCCATTTTTTCATCCCTTCGAGCGCGGCGGCGCGGTTGCTGACCGAGATACCCTGCCTTTTTAGATCGCCGGCATCTGCGAAAATTTTCTCGGTGCCATCGGTGGCTTGCAATGCTTCACTTGCCTTGCCTCCCTGCAGTAACGCTACGCTTTGATTGTTCTTCATCTCCGCCGCGTTGAGCGGATCGTTCGCTTTTTCGTACGCTTGCACGGCTTGAGAAAACAATGTTGCCGCGGCGAGAAAGGCTCCCTTCTCGTATTCTTTCTTTGCCTGTTCTGCCAGCGCGGATGCCGTTGAATCGTTCACGTGAATTAAAGGGTGATATCGAGGATGTCTTCGGCAACCGAGCGCAGTTTATCGCGCGACATGTTGCTAAGCTTCATGGCGAGTTCGAGATAGGGTCTGTTCACCGGCAGAGAAATGAACTGACGTATATCTTCCGGCAGTTCAAGGAAATTTTGGATGGCTTCCTGGTTCATGAGCCATTGCCCGACGGGTCCGCTCCGGTCGAAGAAGGTTTCGATGCGACCGTTCAATGCCTGAAGCAGGACTTCCAGTTCCGGGAGGGGGATGGGGCGTTCGCCCAACTCGTAGGCTTTGATCCTGCCCCCGGAGATGCCGGTCTCTTGCGCCAGATTGCGGATGGAGATCGATGCGTTGTTGCGTTCCTGCCGGAGGAGCGCGCCGATCTTCCTCTGGCGGACAGCCAAAAGTTTGTGAAGATCGAGTTTTTCGTAGGCGGGCGCGTCATCCGAGCGGACTTCCTTCCCCCAGAAATGGTCGATCGGCAGATCCAAAAAGTACACGAGGGTTTCGAGTTCGGGAAGCGAGGGTGCCTTGCGGCCATCTTCGTAGGCGCGCAACACGCCGTTCTTCACGCCGATGGCTTGCGCGCATTCCGGGAGGCTCCTGCGCGCGGCGAGGCGCGCATCGCGGATAAGCACGCCGAGCTTTTTTGTCCGTATCGTGATCTGTGTTTTGCTATCCATGGCTCCTCAATGCGGATCGAACGAACTGCCATGATTATAGCAGAGAGTGCCGGAGGTTTAGTTCCTCTGGTTTCGCCCGCTGGTAGCGGGCATGAAGATCTCGCCGCTCAATTTGAATCCGGCGGCTTCGAGTTGCGGAGAAAATAGCGGGCGAATGCCGGTGGGTTTGAGTTCGCCGAGGATCTTGTTGTTTTCGCCGATCCCGGTTTGTTCGAACTTGAACACATCGGTGAGGACAACCGTATCGCCCTCCATGCCGACCACCTCGGTGATCGCGGTCACTTTACGCGAGCCGTCTTTCAATCGTGTCTGTTGAATGATGAGGTCCACAGCAGAGGAGATCTGCTGGCGCACCACCTTCAATGGCAATTCCATGCCAGCCATCAGCACGAGTGTTTCGAGGCGCGAGATCGCATCGCGCGGCGAGTTGGCATGCACCGTGGTCAGCGAGCCATCGTGCCCGGTGTTCATCGCCTGCAACATGTCCAGCGCTTCGCCGCCGCGCACTTCGCCCACCACGATTCGGTCCGGTCTCATGCGAAGTGAATTGCGGACAAGGTCGCGGATGGTCACCGCGCCTTTGCCGTCTGTGTTGGTTGTTTTCGTTTCCATGCGCATCACATGATCCTGCTGGAGTTGCAGTTCTGCCGCGTCTTCGATGGTGATGATGCGTTCCTCTTCCGGGATGTACCCGGACAATACGTTGAGGAGCGTCGTTTTACCGGAGCCTGTCCCGCCGGAGATCACAATATTGAGCCGCGCGATCACACAGGCGCGGATGAATTCCGCCATGTTTGGCGTGAGCGAGCCGTACTCGATCAGTTGTTGGATGGAGAGTTTGTCCTTTTTGAATTTGCGGATGGTGATGGAGGGTCCGTCTATGGCGACGGGCGGGACCACCGCGTTGACGCGTGAGCCGTCGGGCAAGCGCGCGTCCACGGTGGGGCTGTCTGCATCCACGCGGCGTCCGAGGGGCAGGACGATGCGGTCGATGACCCGCAGAACATGGGCATCGTCGTCGAATGCGATCGGGGTTTTCGTCAATTTGCCGTTCTTTTCGATGTAAACTTTTTTTGGTCCGTTGACCATCACTTCGCTGATCTCCGGATCGTCGAGCAGAGGTTGGATCGGGCCGAAGCCGGTCAATTCATCGATGATTTCATCGAAGATCTGTTTGCGTAGGTCCTGCGGCAGGTTAACTTTTGTTTGAACGTACGTTTCCTCGAGCCGCGTTTGTATCGTCTCCACGCGATTGCCGAGTTGTAGTTCTTCACCATCGAGCGAACGGCTGACATTTTCGACCAGATAGCGTTTGAATTTGAGCAGGTCAGCGGAGGTGAGGCGGGTAAAGTTCGACGAGAGAGGGGTTGCCATTACGAACCCCCTCCGTTCGGGTTGGATTCCGGCATGACCCAGACGATGCTGGCGCGTTGCACGGCAAGGAATGGGGTTTCGTACAATACGCTTCCGTCTGCGTTGAGCACTGTGACTTGGGTTAACGCCAGGAAGTTTTCATCGCGGTCGAGTTCATCTTTCACGCGCTGGTCGCGCCGTACGTGAAGCCTCCCGCGTATTCGATGCGTGGTGGTTTGGATGGTTGCGAACACGGGCATCTTGGATACGACTTCGGTGAATATCTTTCCTTTTTCGTTGTATTCGATGGACATACTGCCTCTTTCAGAAAAAAACAGCGACAACCTGCGGGGCTTGTCGCTGTGTATGGGTCCGTTGCCCGCCACCCGAGTGTAGTCGAAATACGGGTGACTCAACCTTTCATTTGCTTTGCGCCACTTTACAAATGGCTATCGTTCATTCTTCGATGGGCGGCATGAGATACCCAAGCCCGGAGCGCGTCACAATGTGTTTGGGGCTGTGCGCGTCGTCCTCCAGTTTTTGGCGCAGGCGCGCGATGCTGACCCAGAGGATTTCCTTGTCGGTTCGGTATTCCGGTCCCCACACGCTGGTGAGCAGTTCTTCGGAGGTCATGATCTTGCCCACGTGATGGGCAAACTGTAATAACAGGCGGTATTCGGTGGCAGAGAGTGACACGGGAGTTTCGCCGCGCCAGACCTCCGCGCGTGCAAAGTCGATTTTCAAGTTATCGTGCGTGAAGAAACGGGATTGTCCGGCTTCACTGGGTGGCTGTGCCCTGCGGAGCACTGCCCGTACGCGCGCAAGCAACTCGGTGGCGGAAAACGGCTTGACGAGGTAATCGTCCGCGCCGAGGTCGAGCCCGCGCACGCGGTCCTGTTCGTCGCCTTTGGCGGTGAGGATGATGATCGGCACGTTGGAAAATTCGCGGATGCGCTGGGTTGCCCCGAAGCCGTCCAGTTTGGGCATCATCACATCCATCAACACGAGGTCCACCGGCTGGTCCGAAAATACGCTGACAGCCTGCATCCCATCTTGTGCGGTGATCACTTCGTATCCCTCCGTCCGCAGGTTTGCTTCGAGCAGACGCAAATAGCGCGGTTCATCGTCCACGATCAAAATGCGCTTTGCCATGCCAGACCTCCTGTCAGTTCGATGGATTGATGGGTAGTTCGATGAAAAACGTGGTGCCCTTGCCGGGCGTCGATTCTGCCCAAATCTTACCACGATGTGCGTGAATTATCTGCTTGCAAATGTACAACCCCAGCCCCGAACCGGTGACGCTCTTCTCACTGCGCACGCGGTAAAAACGCTCGAAGATCAGAGGCAGCGCTTCCGGATCGATGCCCGGACCCTGATCGTTGAAGATGACGAGCAGGTTCTCGTCTTTTGGGTATAGTGAGATCGAGATCGGCGCGCCAGACGCATACTTTATGGCATTGGTGAACAGATTCTCGAAGACTTGCGCGATTCGCACACCGTCCCCTTGAATTGGCGGCGTAGGTTGGGTGTCCATTTTCACGTCGAGTTCCCTGTACCGCGAGCGGATGCGCATCACCACATCGCGCAGGACGGCGTCCAACCGCAGGGGCTGGAAGCGCAGAGGGAGGGTCTTGCTTTGCAAACGCGCCGACTCAAGCACATTTTCGATCAACAGCGAAAGCCGGTCTGCTTCCTCGTCGATGATCGTGAGGAATTCCCGTTGTGTCGCCTCGTCCCAGTTGGTATCCTCGCGCAGAAGACTGGTGCTGTAGCCCTTGATGAAACCGAGCGGCGTGCGCAACTCGTGTGAGATGGTGCTGACGAAATCCTCCTGCAGCTGCATCTGGCGCCTCAGCTCGCGCAGTTCCGAGTCGGTTGCCCTCCATTCGGCGCGTTCGAACAAGACGGAGAGCAGGTCTGTGGCAATGACGGCCATGCGGATATGTTCGTCTTCATAGACGGGTCCGCCGAAACGCACGAAAACCAGCACTCCTTTTGTCGAACCGCCTTCGCCCAGAGGCAAGCCCAGCAGATATGCCTGTTGCAACCGGTTATCGGTGGGCGCGCCGGGCTGTGGATCCTGTTTCAATAATTCGCCTTTGGCAAACACCTGGCTGGCGAACGTCTCGCCCCAGGCGGCGTCGGCTTCGGCGTTGCGGGCGCGTCCGACGGCACGCGCATACACAATTTCGAGCGACGCGCTGCGTTCATCCTGCAGGTACACCGCCACATTGTCGAACACGAATTGTTTACGAAGGGCGGCGAGGAATTTTTCGATGGTGCCGCGCGAGTTGCCTGCCTGTGCCGCGATCTGGATCAGTTCGTTCAAATAGTCGAGGGTGGGTTTGTCCATGAATCAATTTGTTGATAGGGTCGAGAGCAACGGAAATTTAAACGATGAGCCTCGCCCCTCAAGGGATTGCACTTCGATCATCGAACCGTGTGCTTCGATGATCTCGCGTACGAGCGAAAGCCCCAGCCCGGTCCCGCCGTAGTGCCGCGTGGATGAACCATCCAGCTGGTGGAACGGCTCGAAGATGTCGTTCAGCCGTTCGGCAGGGATGCCGATACCCGTATCGGTGACGGATACTACGACAAGATTCTCCCCTTCGCGTTTGATGTTGACGATCACGCGTCCACCCGACGGGGTGAACTTGATGCCGTTATCGATCAGTTGATTCAACACCCACGCGATCTTCTGCGAATCGGCTTGCACCATCGGCACATCGTCGTCCGTCATCGCGTGCAGGGTCACGCCGCGCTTCTGCGCCTTATCCGTTGCGGACTTGACGACGAGATTGGCAAGGCGGCGGATATCGACCGGCTCCTGATGGATGCTCATCTCGCCGCGCGAAGCCAGCGAGACCATGATGAGGTCTTCGATCAAGCCTTCGAGGTTATCGGCTGATTTCTGGCTGACCTGCAACGCGTGACGCTGTTCCTCGCTGATCGCACCGAGCGATTCGGAGACCAGCAATTCAAGATAGCCTTTGATGTGCGTGAGCGGCGTGCGCAGTTCGTGTGAAATGTTGGAGACGAAATTGGATTTCAATTGACTTAGCTCGGAAACGCGCGCCAGCGCTTTTTGCAGTTCGGCGGTGCGTTCTTCCACGCGGCGTTCGAGCGTGCGGTTCGCGGCTTGCAGAGCGGACCGAAGTTGAATGATGAGTTCGGTGACCGCCTGATCCAATGCGGCGCGTTGGATCAACCCCATTTCGATCAGGGTCTGCCCGAGCATGGGATGGTTTCCTACGGCGATCTCCTCCTGCTGGTGGGCAAGCGCTTTTTGCAGGTGTTCGTTCGTGATCAAACCTTTTTGAATCAAATATTCCCCGATGCGAGGCACGAGCATTTCAGGCGTGAGGCGCGGCTGGTCAGTCATTCTTCGCTCGAAGCGCCGTCCTCGGCGCTTTTATCCATCGCCGGGAAGGGCGTTGGAAGTGTAAACCCATTCTCCGCCTACCATTGTAGCCGAGGACTCGAGCGCGAGCAGTTCAGTTGGATTGCAGGTGAACGGGTCTTGTTCGAGGACGATCAGGTCGGCGAGGCAGCCGGGCGCGAGTTTGCCGAGGTGGTCTTCCATGTAAGCCGCGTAGGCGGCGCCGAGGGTGTAACCTGCGAACGCGTCCGCGGTGGACAATTTTTGTTCGGGGTACCAGCCTTCAGCGGAGGGAGAACCGTCGGCGCGGCGGCGGGTGACGGCGGCGTGTAACCCCCAAAACGGATTCGGCGATTCGACCGGCGCATCGGACCCGAGGGCAAGCGGCGCGCCGAAATCCAGCTGGGTCTTCCATGCGTAGGAAAGTCTCGCGCGCTCGCCCCAGAATTGATCCGCCATCAACATATCCGATGTGGCGTGGATCGGCTGCATCGAAGCGATGACATTGAGTTTGCCGAGGCGCGGCGCGTCGTCGGGGTGAATGACTTGCACATGTTCGATGCGATGACGCAAATGAGGCAGATGATTTTCTTTTTCGTAGTTACGGAGCTGCTCATAAGCATTGAGCACCTCATGATTGGCGCGGTCACCAATGGCGTGGACGGTGAGACCCAGCCCGACTTGCGCGGCTTTGCGCCCGTGCTCGAAAAGTTCTTCGCCGTCCATGTTGAGGATGCCGCGGTTGTTTTCCTCGCCATTGTAGGGTTGGAACATCGCCGCCGTGTGCGGACCCAGCGCGCCGTCCATGAACACTTTGAGGTTGCCGATGCGCAGCATATCGTCGCCGAAGCCGCCGCGCAGACCGAGGGCGTGAATTTCATCGAGCAGTTCGACCGGCAAATTTTTCAGTACGCGAAGTTTGAGTTTTTTCTCCGCATGGAGTTGTTGCAGCGCCATGAACGATTCGCGCCGGTCGAAATCGTGGACGCCGGTCAGTCCCATCTTCCACAAAATCGGCTGCGCCTTTTCGATGGCGTCTGCGATTTCCCGGATCGTCGGTTCGGGAATTGCGCTGCCTACAAGTTCCATCGCGGTTTCGAGCAGAATGCCGGTGGCTTGACCGTGCGCGTCGCGTTGGATCTGTCCGTTGGGCGGGTCGGGCGTGGAGGCGGTGATGTTTGCAAGTTTTAGAGCGTTTGTGTTCGTCCACGCGGCGTGAAGCGATTTGGCGGTGAGATACAAGGGGTTGTTCGGCGCGACGGCGTCGAGATCGCTGGCTGCGGGCCAGTTGCCCCACGTATTTTGATTCCAGCCGTGACCGAGAATCCATTCGCCGGGTTTGGATTTCTTCACGCGTTCTGCCACGCGGCGCAGACATTCTTCTTTGGTATCCACTTCGCAATCAATTTTTTGCAGCGCGAGCGAATAATGCTGTAAATGCAAATGCGCGTCGGTCAGCCCGGGGAGGAGGACGCGCCCGCGCAGATCCTGTCCCTTGGCGCGGGGATAGTGGTTGAAAAGAGTATTTGTGTCACCGACCGCGATGATCCGGTCGCGATCAATCACAAGGGCGGAGGCTTCAGGTTGCGCCGGATTTTGGGTGTAGATGTGCGCGTTGTGGAGGAGGATCATGTTGATTCCTGTAAGGACGAGGTCATCTCGCCCCGAATTGGGCGGAGAGACCCCGCCCCTACAAGTCACGTCAATTTTTCCAACAACGAATCCAATTCCTCATCGGAATAATAAAAGATCGTCACCGTCCCGCCTTTTTTACTGTATTTCAGAGTGACCTTCGTGCCAAGGCTGGATCGCAACCGTTTTTCCACATCGTTCACGTTGGGGTTCGAGACGGATTTCTTTTTTGTCACGGGTCTCTGCCCTGAAAGTTTTCGCGCCAACACTTCGGTGGAACGCACGCTCAGATCGAGATTGATGATCTGGTTCAACAAATGTTCCTGCGCCTTGGCGGATAACGATAACATTGCGCGCGCGTGACCTTCGGTGATTCTGCCGTCCACGAGCGCTTGCTTCACCGCCGACGACGCCTCGAGCAGGCGCAGGGTGTTGGTCACTGCGACGCGGCTTTTGCCCACCCGTGAAGCGATGACCTCGTGCGACATCTTGAATTCTTTGGCAAGGTTCTGGTATGCCTCCGCTTCTTCGATGGGATTCAAGTCTGCGCGCTGGACGTTTTCGATGAGGGCCAGTTCGAGCAATTGCTGATCGGTCGCATGGCGAATCGCCACCGGGACGGTCTTCAAACCGGCTTTGCGCGATGCTTGCAAACGCCGTTCACCGGCGATGAGCGTGTACACTCCTCCGCGTCCCGGCGAAACGATGAGAGGCTGTATCACTCCATGCTCGCGGATCGATGCGGCGAGGTTCTCCAATTCGGTGATGTCGAATTTTTCGCGCGGCTGGCGCGGATTACGTTGAATTGAATCGATCGGGACTTGCGTTACGCCGCCGGGCTCACCGCCTGTTGTTTTCCCTGCAGGGATGAGGGCGTCGAGTCCTTTGCCGAGACCGGATCGTTTTGCCATTTGTTCTCCTCACAATTACGCGTAGGGGCAGACCTGTGTGTCTGCCCTTTGAAATAATATTGATTTCAACAATTCGGGCGGACACATTCGTCCGCCCCTACAAATTCATTTTCCATCACCCTTCAACAATTCCTTTGCCAGCGATTCATACGCCTGCGCGCCGACGGACGAGGGCGCGTACGCGGAAATGGGAAGCCCATACGATGGCGCTTCGGCAAGTCGGATACTGCGCGGCACCACGCTCTTGAAGACCTGACCCGGAAAATGATTGTTGACTTCCTTCACTACATCGGTGGAAAGATTCGTGCGGGGGTCGAACATGGTCAGAATGACGCCGCGCACGCGTAATTTCGGAAAGAGCGAGGATTGTACGCGCTCGATGGTCTGGGTGATCTGGCCGAGTCCCTCCAGCGCGAGGTATTCGCATTGCACCGGGACGAGCACGCCATCTTTCGCCGCGACCAGACCGTTGACGGTGAGCAATCCCAGCGAGGGTGGGCAGTCGATCAAAATGTAATCGTACTTGCCTTTGACCGATTCGAGGGCGTTCTTGAGCCTGAACTCACGCCCCGATTCTTCAACGAGTTCGATCTCCGCGCCAGCCAACGCCGGGGACGATGGCAGCAGTGAAAGCTGAAGCCGTTCGTTATACAGAATGGACGAAGCAGGTACATCACCAGAAAGCAACGCATCGTATGTGCTGGCTTGCACGCCGCGCTTATCCACCCCAAGGCTGGACGTCGCGTTTGCCTGCGGGTCAATATCCACGACGAGGACGCGCTGGTTGAGTTTTGCAAGATACGCGCCGAGGTTGATGGCGGTGGTGGTTTTGCCCACTCCGCCTTTCTGGTTGACGAGGGTGTAGATGCGCATATGATTTCCAAAGTTTTAGATGTCATTGCGAGCGAGCCACGGCGAGCGAAGCAATCTCGCAATTTATAGTTTTGATTGTTGGATGTGATTGCTTCGTCGGACTAAAGTCCGCCTCGCAATGACATCTGGTTTACTGCAACACTTCCATCAAACAAGATTCGATCTCTGCTTGCGTTGGGATTCCATCCAATCCCACGCGGGTCACAGAGTGCGATGCGATCAATGTCGCGAAACGCGCGGCTTCCCACGGGTCGCGTGTGTTCAACAAACGGACAAAAAACGCCGTTGCAAAAATATCGCCTGCGCCCGTGGCATCCACTTCACGCACGTCGGGCGCGCGGAAGCGGCGGCGGTCGCCGTTCCAATGCAGGACACAACCGTCTGCTCCTTCGGTAACTACCAACATCCGCGTTTGATGCGCCAACTGTTCGATCAGTTCATTGTCGCTTTGTACATCCTCGCGGCTGATCACGATCGCGTTCGCTTTTTGCAAAACAGCCTCCGAGTTTGACAACTCACTGCGCGAGACGCGTCCGGTTGAATCCCATTGTCTCATCCAACCTTGAGGTGTGACCCCGAGTAGTGCGGGCGAAAAATCGTCTGGCAACGACGAATCCATTTCATTTGCGATCGGACCGAGATGAATGATCGAAGCACTGCGCCATGCTCTTGGTACGGAGTCGAAATCGATCCGTTCAGCCTGTGCACGAAGATACTGCACGCGCCCCTCGCTGGTATAAATATTTTCGAACGTCGTGCTGCGCGGAGAGTCGATCGAAATGACGGGGATACCACTCAGCGATTCGAGCGATGTTTCTTTTCCGACCGCTGTGACGATGCCCACTTTCATTCCCAGCGCGCGGGCGGTCAACGCAGAGTAGGCAACCGTCCCGCCGAGCCGCGCACCGTTCGCGGTTAGATCATGCGCCACATGACCGATCGCGAGATACTCCACCGCTTCGAGCGCAACGAGATTGGGCATGGGCAGATTATACCGTGAGAAAAAAGTAAGGGCAGGTCTCAGACCTGCCCTTACGTGGGGTTTCATACGTTCTTCGGCGCGATCGTCACCTTGCGGTGCGGTTCTTCGCCGGTGCTTTCGGTTTTCACATCCGGGTGATCGCGCAGGGCAATGTGGATGATGCGTCGTTCGCCGGAGGGCATGGGTTCGAGCGATTGCCTCTTCCCATTTTTAGCAACCTGCTCTGCCATCCGCATCGCCATTTGGATCAACTGCTTTTCGCGGCGGTTGCGGTAGCCCTCCACATCCACATAGAGTTGCACCCAGTCCTGCACTTCTTTTCCCACGACCAGCGAAGCGACATATTGAAATGCGTTCAGCGTTTCAGAATGACGCCCGATCAACACGCTGAGATCGTCGCCGCGAATATCCACGTGGATACTGCGCCGGCCTTCGCGGTCGCGTTCGCCGTAGTGCGCGGAGACCTGCGCCTCGAGGTGCATCAGGTGAATTAACTTCGAGACGACAGATTCGGCGCGGTCGAGAACGGAATCGTGCTCGGGCTGGGATTCGGCTTCCATAACTGGAGCAGGCTCACTCTGAGTCTGAACCGTTTTGGGTTTCGGTTCCGGCGCCGGTTTGGCTGGTTTCGCCGCTTCGACCGGCAGCCCGCCTTCGGGGATCACCGTCAAGCGAACGCGCACCTGTGCTTTGCCAAATCCGAACAAGCCTTTGTTGCCGGCATCCAGTACTTCAACGCTGACGCGGTCCGCGGTGAGACCCAGTTGAGCAAGTCCTTGTGCGAGGGCTTCCTCCACGGTGGGTGCGATGATCTCGAGTGTGGTCCTTTGATTCATGCCCGCCTCCTTGAGGTTACGATTTCTTGCCGCCGGGGATCAGGTTCCGCCAATTGACCTTGCCCATCATGGCGTATTGAATGATGCTCAATATATTGCTTGCCACAAAGTAGACCGAAAGCCCGGAGGCATAGTTGACCGAAAACAGGAACAACATCACCGGCATGTAGATGCTCATCATGCGTCCCGTCGCGGCGGATTGGTCGTTCGGGTTCGCGGAAGGGGGCATGGTGAGTTTCGTCTGGATGTAGGTGGTAAGACCCACGATTAGCGCCAGCACCGGAATGCCGAAGCCGAAGATCACGGTTCGTTCCGGCAAACCCATGTCGATGCCGAGGAATTTGCTGTTCAATGGAATGAGCGAGACCACGTCCTGAAGCCCGAACGCTTCGAGACTCTTGGAGAGTTTGAGGATGCTCAAGGGATACGAACCGATGGCATACGTGATGGAAGGGATGAGCGCGAACAGGATCGGGAACTGGATCAGCGTGGGGAGGCACGAACCAAACACGTTGATGTTCCTCTCCCGATACAACCGCATTTGTTCCTGTGCGAGCTTTTCGCGGTCTTTGGCATATTTTTTCTGGATGGCAAGCCATTCCTTGTCGTTCTGCAGGTCCTGCATGGCTTTCGCGCCTTTCATTTGCTGCGCGTTGAGGGGCCACGTGATCAGGCGGATCAACACCGTGAGCAGGATGATCGCAACGCCGAAGCTTTCACCGACGAATTGATAGATGAAGATGAGGATGTTGACAACGAGGTCGATCACAAAACCGAAGTTCGAGAACGCCAGCACGAGCAGGGCGATGACCGCAAAGGTCTTGAAGGTCTCGCGCGGGTTGATCTGCGGCAGTTCCGGTCGTTGTGCCTGAGTTTGATTGCTGGGATTTTTCATGGTTCTAAAACTCTTATCTTCCTGCGAAAGTCCATTTCTCATCACCCTCATCATCGAGGGCTACGAGATAATAATCGGATTCGAGATATGCGACAAGCACGAAGCCGCCCGCGAGGACCGGTGTGGTGTATGCCTGACTACCTTCCTGACCCTGAAACCACAAATCCACTTCGCCAGCGGCGCTGATGGAATACATGCCTCCCGATTCTGTCGCGACCAAAACCCTGTCGCCGATCACGAGCGGGCTGGCTGTGATGGAAGCATCCGGCTGGACAGGCTCCCAATTGAGCCTTTGTTCCGCGGTGTTGTAAGAGTAGAAATAACCATCCACATCCGCAAAGTATAAATTATCACCGTCCGCCACAGGTGTTCCCCAGATCCAACCGTTGGTATCGAGCACCGGTTGATGTTCGCCGGTGACCGGGTCGAATCGTTCGAGTTGCTTGGCAAGCGAACCGACGTATAACATCCCGTCGCCGCCCAAGGCAACCCCGCCGGGCACCGCGCCGCCGAGGTCGGCATGCCAGGCGATCTGGTAGGTTTCGAGGTCGATCGCAAGCACGCTCTTATCGAGTGAGGTGACGAAGAGCCGCTCGCCGTCTGTCACGGGTTGCGCCCACAAGCGCGATTCGCCTTCGCCGGGTTGCGAGACCTGAATCACTTCGATGGCTTGTTTTTCCGATTTGCCGTCCGTGAGGTCGAGCACATAAACATTGCCGTCCGAGTTTGGCGCGAAGAGGCGCCCGTTCACTTCCAATGGAGGAGCGATCCATAACCCGTCGACAGCATCGAATTTCCATTCGATGGCGGGCGCGCCATCCGTTACATCATTCGGATCAACAGCATACATCACGTGTTTGTTGCTCGAATCAAGTATGATGACCAAGCCCTCTTGGGTTACGACGGGTGTAGACACGAACAGGCTGGGGTTGGTATTGAATAAGGAGAAGCCGCCCCGTTCACCCGAGAAGGTCCACAACTGCCTCCCGTCCGAGAGGTCAACTGCGTACACGGTTGTTGTGTTGGCGAGGTACGCCGCTTCGTCGGTGGCGGAAAGACCGGGCCAGGCGATCGCGCCGGTACATCCGCTCAACAATGCCGCGAGCAGGAGGATGGATACAAATAAAAAATTTTTCTTTCGCATTGAAAAATCGTGCTCCTATGGAACGGGGTCGTAGCCCCCGGGATTGAATGGATTGCAACGTAACACGCGCCAGGTTGCCATGAGCGAACCTTTGAGCGCGCCGTGCTTGTAAATTGCCTGATAGCCGTAATGCGAGCAGGAGGGGTAAAAACGGCAGGTATTTTCGGGAATCCCTTTGGAGAGCGTCATTTGATACAGCCGGATCAAGGACAACAGCGCGATGCGCGGCAAGTTCCAAAGCGTGCGCGGCATGTCGCGCAGACGCGGCTCGTGGGAATAATCGTGCAGGTGAAATTCAGGATTCATGGAGCGGGGATGATAACAGTTGTGCGCGTTGCAGAAGATTGAGCAGGGCGCGGCGGGTCTCTTCGTATGTGGCAGAGGTCAACCCGGAGCGGGCGATCAGGATCAAGTCCACGTTCGAGGCGATGTGGGGGAGGAGAGTCCGCATTGCTTCGCGCAGGATGCGCTTCGCCCGGTTGCGTCGCACGGCGGTGCCGGTCGTGCGTCCTGCGGTCACTCCGATTCGCAACCTTCCCGGGTCGCTCTTCTCGCTTTTCAGCGCAATCAAAATAACAAGCGGGTGGGCATAAGACCTGCCGGAACGCCGCACCCGCTTGAAATCTTCAGACCGGGTCAGACGGAACTTTCTCTGCACCCGCGCAACTCTGCTCCGCTTACCAGCGGACTTTCTTCACATGTTTGTTGGCGGTCTTCGCCAGCTGTTGGCGCCCGCGCAATCGGCGGCGCTTGAGCACTGCTCGTCCATCGGCTGTCGCCATGCGTTTGCGAAAGCCATGCACGCGCACACGGCGGCGGATCTTCGGTTGATACGTACGTTTTGTCATTCGACTTTCCTCGTTTCAAAAATAATGGCAGCCGGTCCTTTCAGAGCGGCACGACATTATACCGTAGGGCTTCCGATTCGGTCAATTTGGATTCGCCCCTGCCTTTTTGCCACGGGTTCTCACGAAAAAATAAACATCAGTGTAAATCCGTGAAACTTGTACTGAGCCTGTCGAAGTATCTGTGGCTGGGTACTTGGCATAGGCGCGGATTTTCGCCCATAGAAGCACGATTCATCCTCCGGGTCAACCTGCTTCCCCTATTCGACCTTGGTCCCATTCCGAACAGGATAGACCGGGTGTGCAAGCAGTTCCGAGAGTTTCAGCGCGCCCTCGGGACTGGCAACCGCGATGATCTCATCGAACGCCTGTAAAGTGCTATCGCCGCGCGGCAGGGTCATCACGCCGTCGCGAATGATCGCCGCGATGACGCAATGTTCCGCCAAGCCCATGTCTTTGAGTTGAATGCCGATGGCTTTCGCCCCGGCGGGAACTTTTTCCTCCACCACCGAATACTTTCCACGGCGGATCTTGAAGATCGTCATCATATCGCCCAGCGACATTTCCTCCTGAATCAAGTGAGCGAGCACATCCGCCGAGTTGAGGGCGACATCGACTTTAAATTTTTCATTGAACAGCCATGCATTAACCGGGTTGTTCACGCGGGCGATCGTACGCGGCACATCGAACATGGTCTTGGCAACGAAGCACTCGGCGAGGTTGGTCGCGTCTTCGCTGGTGACCGCCGCCACAACGTGCGCCTCGCGGATGCCCGCGGCTTCGAGCACGCTGGGGTCGACAGCATTGCCTTCGTAGATGACCTCGGTGGGCAATTCTTGGTGCAAGTGGGCGAGCAGTTCGCGGCGATGTTCGATCAGCCGCACCTTGTAATTCTGGTTGAGGAGCAGGCTGGCAAGGCGCGTGCCTGTGCGCCCGCCGCCAGCGATGAGTACGAACATGTTACGCCTCCTTCTTTCCGGACAGCCGCACGGTCAGCGCGCCGATACCTTCGAATGTGGAACTCACGGTGAGCAGATCGCCGGTTTGCAGCACCATTTCTGAAACCGGTAACGAAGCCCTGCCCGCCCTCGAAAGCGCCACCGGGTAACACTGCTCGACCGGTTTCAATAGATCTCCCAAAGTTTTCCCGTTCCAGAGTTCGGGAATGATGATCTCATACACTTCCACCTCGCCGTTGCCCGCAGAATACACCGCGCGCTGGGCGGGGTTCATCAACAATTCTTCCACGCGCTGCGCGCCCCAATACGTCGAGCCGACGGTTTGCAAGCCGAACGCTTCGATCACCGAGCGCAGGTTTGGGTCGTAGTTCCGCGCCACCACGTTAGGCACATTGTAGAAAACGCGCGCGGCATGAGCCACCACGGCGTTGAGCGTATCTGAATTGGTGACCGCGGCAAGCCCATCCGCTTCTTGGATCCCGGCGCGTTCGAGCACTGTTTCTGCCAAGCCTTCGCCCTCCAGCGTGCGCCCGCGAAAATCGGGGTGGAGGCGATTGAACGACTCTTTGCGGCTATCCACGACGACAACTTGATGCCCGCTTCTGAACAAGTGATAGCATAACTCCGCGCCGACGCGGCCGCATCCAACGATGATAAATTTCATAGAATTGATCCTTCTGTGCCAAAATAATCCACTTATGGAATCTGATAAGGGACTTCAGTAATGATCACGCCGGGGGTGGCAAGCAACTCACGGCGTAGCAGTTCAGCCGTCTGCATATGAAGCGCATTGTGGATCCGCTTCTCAGGAACGAAATGCGGCACAACGATGGTGATGGTTTCGTTTGGCTGACGGGTGGCAAGTATTTCCTCGATGTAATTTAACAAGGGTTCTACGAAGAGGCGATAGGGCGAATCAAGAATGACGAGGCGCGTGCCGCGTCCCCATGTTTCCCACTTTGTGCGGACCTTATCCGTATCCGCCGGTTCGAGCGAGACGTGGATGGCTGTCACATCATCAGACAGCATGCGCGCGTAGCGGAGCGCGGCGAGCGTGCCCTGATGAATGTTACTGACCGGTACCAGCACGCGATGGCGGAGATTGTACGGCGGCGGTTCACCGTAATTTTCAAGCGAGAGGCGGCTTGCCACGCTGATGTAATGACGGCGAATCCATAAGAAGAGTCCAATGAGCGCAGGAGTGAGGATCAACACGATCCACGCGCCGTCTCGGAATTTTGTCACGGCAAAGATCAGCATCACCAGACCGGTGCACAACGCGCCGAATCCATTGCTGAGCATTTTGATGAACCAGTTTTTGTCGTAATGCAAAGGGTGTGCGCGGTTATGGTCTTTGGGTTGAATCGCCGGGTTCAATGTACCCGAACGCCACCATCGTTTCGCCATCCCTGCCTGCCCGAGCGTGAATGAAAGAAATACGCCGATCGCATACAGCGGGATGAGACGCGTCACGCTCGCCTGAAAAACAATGATGAGAATGGACGCTGCAGCGGCAAGGGCGACGATCCCATACGAATACACCAAACGACTGCCGCGATACGTGAGTTGACGGGGCATGTACCCGTCTCTGGCAAGCAGGGCGCTCAGGCGCGGAAACCCGGCGAATGCGGTGTTCGCGGCCAGGATCAGGATGATCGTTGTGCCAAAGATCACACACAGATAAAGGAATCCCGGCCCGCCGAATACGGTACGTGAGAGTTGTGAGATGACCGTCTCTGTTTCGGACGGAACGGCTTTTATCTCCCTCGTTAGGAATGAAATTCCCATGAACAACAAACTCAGGATGCAAGCCATCCAGATCAGTGTAATGCCCGCGTTGCGCGCGCGCGGTTCCTTGAAGGCGGTCGTGCCGTTCGAAATGGCTTCCACGCCGGTCAATGCGGTCGTGCCGCTTGAGAACGCGTGTAACAGAAGAAAGGCAGTGATGGCGGTCAATTCACCATGATGCTCGATCTGCGGGGGATCGATCACCGTTCCGAGCGAACCGCTGAACATGCGGAACAGCCCGGTGCCGATTGTCAGGAACATGATCGTTATGAAGAAGTAACTGGGGATGGCGAACGCCGCGCCCGACTCGCGCACACCGCGCAGGTTGATGAGCATGATCAGAAAAACAAAAAAGATAGCGATCGCCACGCGATACTCGAACCATTGCGGATACGCCGAAACGATCTGCGCGACACCGGAAGAGATAGAGACCGAGACGGTCAGGATGTAATCGGTCAACAAGGCGGACGCAGCCACCAATGCCGGAAATTTCCCGAGGTTGTCTGACGCCACGACGTACGCGCCACCGCCGTTGGGGTAGGCATGGATGATCTGTTCATATGAAATAACCACGATGGTAAGCAGCGCAACGATAACGATCGAGATCGGAAACACATAGCCGAAGCCGAGAGTCCCGGCACCAGCGAGGATGACCAGGATCTCCTGCGTGGCATATGCGGTGGAAGACAGCGCGTCGGACGCGAATACAGCCAGCCCCACACCTTTGCCGATGGTCTCATGTTCGGCGTCAGCCGTAGGGAGGGGACGTCCCAGAAGAAAATCTTTGAAATTGGGGGTTGGCGCTTTCTCGGTGGCGCGGTGGATGAACTGTGCATCCTTTTTGATTTGCGGGTCTGTCATGTTGGCGAGGAGTAGGATTATACGTCCATTTTACGAATCTGTCGTTTTCTTTTGTGCCAGCGGAACCTGCAAAAAGAAAACACTCCCATTTCCCAACTCGCTCTCCACCGAAACTTTCCCGCCGTGGCGTTCGGCGATGGATTTGACTATGGCAAGCCCCAGCCCGGTGCCGCGTTGAACCAACGCGTCGCGGTTGGTGCCGCGAAAGAACTTTTCGAACAACCTCTTTTGATCGTCTCCGGAGATTCCGATGCCGCTATCCTGCACGGCGAAGACCAACGCATCGGGGAGAGTCTGTACATGGATCGTTACCGTTCCGCCTTCGGGGGTGTATTTGATTCCGTTTTCGACGAGGTTGTACAACGCCTGATGCAGTAACGCCGAGTCGGCTTCGATGGCATGCGGCATGCCGCGCGGCAATTCGACACCCAGCGAAATATTTTTCTGCTTTGCCTGTGCCTGCAATTCGCTCGCCGCGCGTTCGAGAATATCCAGCACCGGGATGCTCTCCACCTGCAAACCCACGCCGAACTCGATACGCCCGAGGTCGAGCAGGTTGTTGACGAGCTTCGCCATGTTGTCCACGCCCTGCACGATCATCCTCGCGTAATTCTTCTGTTGGTCGTTTAACGCGCCAGCCATTTCGAGCATCGTGGCGTAGCCGCGCATCAACGTCAACGGCGAGCGCAGATCGTGACTCACCGTCGCGACAAAATCCGACTTCAACGTGTCAATTTCCTTGAGTTGGGTCACATCGCGCAGGATGCATACGCGCCCGACCGTTTTTCCATCGGCAGTCATGGGTGAAGCCATCGCAAGATAGGTCTTCCCGTCTGGCATGCTCACCTCGGCAGAATGACGTTCGCTGGAAGATGCCTGAAGAAGTTCGATCAATGCCTTCACCTGAATCGTCTTGTCCGCTTCGGGGCGTTCGCCGCGGCGGATGGAAACGCCAAACACGTGACCTGCCGCCGGGTTCGCCAGAATCAAACGATTCGACGCGTCGGTGACCAAAACCGGGTCCGGCGTGGAATTGAGGATGGCTTCCAATTGGCGGCGACTCACCTCCACCGTCATAAAGAGGCGGATGTTCGCAATGGCAAGAGTCGCCTGGCTGGCGAGCGTGGTTATGAATTTCAGGTCCGATTCGGTAAAGACATGTTGTTGGTTATAAGCCGCCCATAGTGTGCCGTAGTATCGTCCTTCGTGGCGCAATGCCAGCGCGATCATCGATTCGGGCTGGGGCAGGTTGGGGTCGAGGAGCAAGCCGCGGTTCCGCGCGAGAGTCGCCATGACCACACGTTCCTGCTCTTCGGTGAGCGCGAGGATCTGCTGATCCAAATGCATGTACACATCCTGCTCGAGACCATCCGCAAAGCGGAGCGGGGTTTCGGAGGGAAGCATATCGCGTATCAAAACAATGCGCGCGGAACTTGCACCGCTTGCCACAACCGCTTCAAGCACCGGGCGGAGCGCATCGCCCAGCGTGAGGCTGGATGCCACACCCTGACTGACCGCCAACAAGCGGTTGAGGTCTTCCATGCGATCCTGCAGGCTGGCGCGCATTTGCTCGAATGCATTTCGCAACTCGCTCAGTTCATCCACGCCGTCGGTCGTCAGCGGACGATCCAACCTGCCGGTTGAAATATATTTCGCTTCCGCAGCGAGATTTTGCAGGGAGCTGGTCACCGCGCGCAAACTCACGCGCAACGCGACGAGCGCGACCGCTCCGAGCAGCAGGATCAACAGGGCGATGGGCAGGGCAATCTCAATCGCGATCTGTTGGACTTGCCCGGCCGGCGCCGTCAACACCACTGCCCACGGTTGACCCTCCACCGGTTGAAAGTAGACCAGCTGACGAGTCCCGCGTGATGCGGTTTCATCGAAGAAGGCGGGGGTGTCGCTTCGTTGACCGGTGTACGCGGTGAAGATCAAAGCGGATTGCGGATGATACAGGATCGTCCCCTGTTCATCCAGCACGATCCCCGCGCCGTTCATGTTTTGCAGGTCATTTAAATTATCGATGAGGGGACGCAAGTATGGATTCGAATTGAAATCCGTCCGCGCGACTAAGGCACGCGTCGTGTTGGGAATCGCGGCAAGGAACGATACGCGCGCCGATTCGCCCGGCGCTGCCGGCGGGATCGCGTACATTTGGTTTTGGATCCCGGAGACCAGCGGAATTCCTGTCTGTTCCGGAGCGGTCAACTGAAACGGTTGCTCCGGCGGATAACTCGCGATCAACGAATTCGATGGGACATCGAGAACGGTAAGTTGCGTAAAAAATGGAACGGACCGCATCTGTTCGCCGAGGAAGACAGACAACTCTGCATCTGCAATTTGAACCAGCCGCACGTCGGATGCGATTTGCGTGGAAAGGCTTTGCCCGGTTTCGAGAAAAAATGGGATACCCTGCGCGCTCACCTGCGCGGCGCCGGCGAGGCGGTCTTCCAACAATTTTCGCGCGGCAGAACCTGCGACGACCCAGTTACCGAGCAGAAGCAGAATCAGCAGGATCGAAATGATCGTCCCCGCGCCGGAGACGAAGCGCGTCTCGATGCTTCGTTCGGCAGGCGAGGGTTGAGGCGAACCGGCGCTGCCCCATACGTGCGGAAAGACGGTTGCCAGAATCTGCGCGGCGAACCCGGCGATGAGCATTTCGATGCCGAAGGTCAAGAGCGCGGTGCCGGTATTGCTGAGGGCATAGTCCATCCGTTCGGAGACGGAAGCGCTTCCGGCTGTGGTGAAAAACGCGCTGAGGATGAAGATCACCGCGTGGAGGATGGAAAGCAGGAGAACATTGAATAACGGCTGTCGCAGTACGCGAAAGAAAGGTGTACGGTAATTCTGCCGCGTGGAAACCGCGAAGATCGCTCCAAGGATTCCAAATTCGAGAATCGAAAAAATACCATGGGTATCCCAAACCCCGCGTAGAAGTCCGCTGAATATCCCCAGCGCCGCCCCGGCAACCGGACCGAGCAAACCGCCTGCCAGTGTCCACGGCACCGCCGAAAACAACATCATCGTCGATCCCGGCGCTTCGGCGGGAATCCCCGGCACCGGCAACGAGGAGCCGTTTTGAAATTCCAAACCGAGGAACAGAGTTGTAAGCGGCGTGAGAAAAGCCAGCGTGGCAAGCATCCAACGCGCGCGCTGATTCAATTTGGGTTGATAACTGCGCCAGCTTAAAAGTGAAAAAGCAAGAAGACCGCCCAACCCCATCCACACCATCCACCCAGCGAGTGACATGGGGTTGAAATATGCAAGTCGATTCAGCAATGTCGCGACGAACTGCATGGCAGGATTATAGCCCCAATCCCTCCGCCTGCGCCGATGTTATTCCATGGTTACATCGATGAAACGTAACCGAAGAGTCCGCGTCGTTCCGGGGGCAGCAGGCGCGCCAGTGATTCCATGATCTCGCGCGTGCCGTTTCGAATCGTTCCCTGACGGTCAGCGTGATTTTGGATCTTGAACGGTTTCCCCACCGTCAGGCTGACCGGGATGCGCCTCCCTTTCCTAAGATATTGGTCGACGTGATCGTTTTCCGTTCCCGTGAGTGCTACCGGCACGATCGGCGCGCCTGATTTCATCGCGAGGAAAGCCGCGCCTTCCGTGCCTGCCTCCAAACCGCCGATCAAAGTTTGTCTGCCTTCCGGCGCAAGCGCGAGCATTCTACCCTCCGCCAGCGCGTTGAGCGCAGCGCGCATGGCGCGGCGGTCCGGTTGCCCGCGATGGATCCAGATGAAACCATAGGCGCGAAAAACAGGTCCCGCCAGCCAATGATCGTTGAGCTCGATCTTCCCGATACATTCTGCAGAATTTGGAATTACAGCCGCCAGCAAGATCGAGTCCCAGTCGCCAAGATGATTGAACACAATGATCGCGGGACCCTTTGCCGGGAAATTCTCCAACCCTTGCACCTTCACGCGCAGCATGAAGAAGGCGATCAACTTCGCTGCCGCGCGAAAGAACCTGCGAAACAATCTCCGGCGAGGAGTTAGTGTAGGCAGGGAAACGAGTTCGGGCTTCCACCAATCGGTGACCGGCTTGGGTGCGGTTGTCGGCTGACCCGGCATAACTGCCTCGCATTATCGAAAAACTTATTCGAGTCCCGATTCTTCCGAAACGTAATTATAAAGTCCGCGCCGTTCGGGAGGCAACATGCGCGCCAACGCTTCCATGATCTGACGCGTGCCCGCCCGGATCGAATCGCGGCGGTCTGCCTGCTCGCGGATGTAGAAAGGTTTTCCCACTGTAACAGTGACCTTCGCGCGCCGCCATTGTTTCAAACTGCCGTACACGTTAGAGTTCTCTGTGCCAGCCATGGCGATCGGGATGACCGGTGCGCCCGATTTGAGCGCGAGGAAGGTGGCGCCGTCCGTTCCGCCTTCGAGCCCGCCGGTCAGGGTTTGTCTGCCCTCCGGCGCTATGACGACCATACGTCCCTCGGCGAGCGCGTCGAGCGCCACGCGCAAAGCGCGCTTATCGGGCTTCCCGCGATGGATCCAAATGAACCCGTAGGCTCGAAAAACCGGTCCTACCAGCCAGTGATCGTCGCGGTTTTCGATCTTCCCAACCCACTCCGCGGAGTGTGGAATTACCGCCGCGCCTACGACCACATCGGCGTCTCCCGAATGATTCCCGACGATTAACGCGGGTCCTTTTTTCGGAATGTTCTCGACCCCGCGCACGGTGACGCGCATGAGGGTAAGAACGAGCAGTTTCGTGCAGAGGCGGTAGAAGAGGCGAAACGCGCGCCGCGCCGGCGTCAGCCGCGGCAAAACGATCAGGTCGGGTCTCCAGATTTCGGAAACCGGTTTAGGCGGGGAGGCTGGCTGGTTTTCCATAACTACTCAAGAAGGGAATCACACTCGGGGTTGCGTTACACATAATTGTAAATCCCCCGGTACTTTTCCGGCAGCAGTCGCGCGATCGCTTCCATGATCTGGCGCGTGCCTTCACGCATTGTATTCCGATGATCCGGCTGTTCTACAACGAAGAAAGGTTTCCCCACCGTGAGCGTAACGTCTACACGTTTCCATTTTCTCAGTTGACCGTAAAAATTTGCATTTTGTGTTCCAGTCATCGCGATCGGGATCACCGGCGCGCCTGATTTGACTGCCAGAAACGCCGCTCCTTCGGTTCCCTCCTCCAACCCGCCGGTGAGTGTCTGTCTTCCCTCCGGCGCCAATACAACCGAGCGCCCTTCGGCGAGCGCATTTAATGTGACCCGCAATGAACGTCGATCGGGTCGGCCGCGGTGGACCCAAATGAATCCGTATGCGCGATAGACCGGCCCCACAAGCCAATGGTCGTCCCTGTTTTCGATCTTTGCGATGCCTTCCACTGCGTAGGGGAACGCGGAAGAAAGCAGGACAAGGTCTGCATCGCCGGAATGGTTATACACGAAAATCGCGGGACCCCTTTTGGGAAAGTTTTCCTTCCCGATGATGGTTGCCCGCATCAAGGCGAAGGTAAGCAACTTCATGCTATAGCGGAAAAATACCCGGAACGCCCGTCGCGCAAGCGTAAGTTGCGGCAAGACGATCAAGTCCGGATTCCAGACCTCTGTGACAGGCTTAGGCGGGGTGGATGGCTGAGTCGGCATAGACTCCTCGATATTCTTCCGGCAACAACCCGGCAAGATGTGCCATGACAAGGTCTGCGTTCCGTTGTCGCATCTCGTGGCGCTGAATCCCTTTCGCTTCGATCTCAGGAAGGATGATCGGTTTTCCGATCCGCATTTCGAGCACCGGTTTGGGTCTGTGAAACGCGCGGCGAAAAAAATCTCCGGTGGTGCCAACCAACCCCACCGGCACAACCGGCACGCGGGTCTGTTCGATGATGTAGGCGATGCCCGGTTTGGCGCGCCGCATCGCTGTAACGTGCGACCGCCCGCCTTCGGGTGCGATCAACAAAGGCAGGCCGGATCGTATGATTTGAATCGTCTTCATCAACAAGGCGCGGTCGTAATCGCCGCGGTGCACGGGGATCACGCCGTACATCTTGAGCACCAGTCCTTGGCCGGGTTTATCGAACACATCCGCCGCGCCGATGATCTCCAGCCACTCGGGCCAGAACGCGCCGGCGAAAGGAGGGTCGAAAATGGAGATGTGATTCATCGCCACCACATACGGCTTCCCGTAGGGAATATGTTCCGCGCCGCTCACCTTCACATTCGCCAGCAGGCGAAAGATTACGCGCGCCACGGGTTTCATCACGAAACGCAAGGCGCGATATTGAAAAGGAACTTTATACGCATCCCTCATTTGCACAACGCCAGCGCTTTCTCGAACACTTCATCCGCCGTCAGTCGATCCGAATCGATGAAGACCGCGTCCGCCGCCGCCTTGAGAGGCGCCACATCCCGCGTCGAGTCGATCCGGTCCCGTTCGATCACCTTTGAGCGAATCTCATCGTAGTCTGCGTTGCTGCCACGCGCTAGGATCTCATCGTGCCGCCGCTTGGCGCGTTCTTCGGCAGTCGCATCGAGATAGATCTTCAGGTCCGCTTCGGGTAGAACAACTGTGCCGATGTCGCGCCCGACCATCACGACCTTGCCGCGTAGCCCGATGCGCCGCTGTTGTTTGCTCAACGCGGAACGCACCCCTCGATACGCCGAGACAAGGGACACATTCGCGTCCACTTCGGGCAGGCGCGTTTCCCATGTGATATCTCTTCCCTCCACGAGGACATCGCAAGCGCGTCCATCCGACGTGGAGGCTGGCGCGACATCGATTTGGGTCTTCTCTGCCAGTGCAGTGACCGCGGCTTCATCATTCACATCCAATCCCTGATTCAGCGCAAGCCACGTGACCGCGCGATACATCACGCCGGTATCGAAAAATAGATAGCCGAGCGCTCCGGCCAGCCTCAACCCCAACGTGGATTTTCCGGACGCGGCGGGTCCGTCAATGGCGATGATCGAAGGCGGTGACTGGGTCAAGGCTGTGAACCCTCGCGTGCATCCGGGAAAAGGTCATCCCGCGCCCAGAGAATGATCGTTTCATTTTCCATCGGCAGTTCGCGGAAGACGAACCACTTCAACCAGTCCGGCGGTTGCAGGTTTGCCCATTGCGGTTGTTGTCTCCACGCAAAGTCTTGTCCGCGATAGGCAGCCGGCAGACCGGGATCGTCCATCAACGGCGTGACGACGATCGGCGGCGCGAGTTGCGGGTCGAGCACGGAAACCGTTTCCACGGCGTGATTCCGCAGAGTCCATTCGAGGGCGGGGGAAAGGATTCCCGCAACTGTAACAGGCTGAGACTGGGTATGACCGAGGCTGAATTCGGAGAGGTCTTCCACGCTGGCGAGAAATAAATCCGCTTGCACCACGCGCAAGTCTTGAGTCCAAAGTTCGACTCCGTTCGGGTTGCGCAATCCGCTGGCGCCCCATGCCGCGGCAAGGGAATACATGCTGAGGAGCGTTGTGAAGGTGATGGTTGTGCCGAGCCGCGCGATGCGCGCCGACCAGCCGAGCGCAACCAGCGCGATGCAAACAACAACGATCAGCAGTGAGCCCGTCAGCACGACCATCCGCGCGTTTTGCACTTCACCGAGGATCGGCAGGGAGGTGGGGAGTTGATTGTAAGGGTTGAGGGCAATGCCCGAAACATTGAACCACGTGTAGACCAGCAGAACGGAGATCGCAATGACCACCACGCCGACTTCAGCGAATTCTTCGCGATGAAGATCGAAGACGCGCGAGAGTTCGAGCGCGCCCAATGTGAGCAGGGGGATGATTCCCCAAACCAATTCGCCGGGTTGCCGATAGAAGACCGCGAGCAGAAGCGCTACGCCGAGCCACAACGTCAGGCGGACGGCGCGCTTTCCGTTCGTGCGTACCGCGCGCAGGATGGCGAACAACGCGAGGGAGATTCCCAGCGGTTCATACGCGAGGAAGATGAAGAGGATTCGCGCGGGGGTTGTAACCGATGGAGTAACCCAACCGCTGAAATAGGCCGGGATGGAGGACAGTGCGGCGCTCAGTCCATTGGGTGCAAGGAAGAAGAGTGTGCCGCAGAGGAACAAAACAGCCAGAATAGTTGTGAGGAATGTGCGTATTTGGTAATTGGTAATTAAGGGGTTCGAGAATTGAGGTTGGAGACTGGAGACTGGAGACTCTTGATTTACGACACCTGCACTTGCGTCAGGTGCAAGTGTTGACGATTTCGGATTTTCGATCGAGGATCGATTGTCTGTGGCTTTGGGTTTCATGCCTTGAATGAAAAGCCGAGCGAGGCCGAGCGTGAGCAAGCCAGCCCACAGCGATGGACCGGAGAGCAGCGCAAGCCCGGCAAAGATGCCGAGAGCGACAACTCGTTTGTGATTCCACATTGCCCATGCGAACAAAACGAACGTCACCGCGAGCATCGTCCCGTTTGCCTGGCGCGAAAGCGCGACGAGGCCGGGATCGTAGGCGAAGAGGAAGGCAAGGATCAACGCCGGGCGGGGGTTGATCTTCTCACGGAAGAAATATGGAATAAAAACCAGCACGCTTCCCGCGAGCGCCGGCAGAAAGCGCGCCAGAAAGTTCGTGCTTTCGGTGATCGCAAATAAGACGGCAGTGAAAAGTATGTATGCCGGTTGCGGTGCAAGCAGGGGATTTTCGCCGCGCGCGATTGCTAAAGACTGCAATGCGAGTGTCGCTTCCGAGTCGGTGAGAGGCGAAGCGCCGAGCGCGATGAATCGCAGGGCGATAGCAATCAGAAAAGCCAGCCCGTACAGCCAGCCTTCGTGTTTGAGTGCGGAGGAATTCATAAAAGTAATTTTACTCTGTATGTTTCGTCATTGCGAGGAAGCCCGAAGGGCTGACGAAGCAATCTCAAGTAACCAGCAAGCAAATAACTACATGAAACACGAGATTGCTTCATCGTCGCTTTGCTCCTCCTCGCAATGACGTAAATTGCTACGGCACTTCGTAGATCGTCACATTTCCTTGTTGAAATACCAGCCTGTATAAACTGTTGAACTTACTTTCGTCCACTGGATAGGTGCTTCGTTCGAGTCCGCCGACGTAGATGTAACGGATGTTGTACCGCGCGACGATCTCCTGCGCGATGAATCCATCCGGCGTGGTGTAGAGCGTTTCGATATCCTGGCGGCGGTTGCCGATCAAGGCATAGTCGCGCCATTGACCTTCGTGATTGTCCCAGCCCAACACCGTTGGCAGACCGGTGTAATTTGCGATGCGCGCGTACGAGGAGTACGCGCCGCCCACTGCCTCGGCAACCACCCCGTCCGGCGCGGAGCGGAGCCATAGAATCGCCGCGGCTTCATCGGGGTTTTCGATCTTCACCCGGTCGAGATCATCCAGCGTGAGTCCATAGGGAGGTTTGAAGTTGTTGGTCTTATTGAAAATTCCCAGTGCGGGATACGTCAGCCCAACAACAAGCACGAATGCAACGATGATGGTGAACGTCACATTTGACACACCGCGCAAGTTCGTCAGAAGCACAGCCGTACCGAACGCGGCGGCGAGGCTGAGGAGAATCCATGCCTGAAAATAGAATTTGAAGACCGTGTTGATACGCCAGCCGAAGTTGTCGCGCAGGTATAAAAAGTCCGGTCCGAGGATCAGCAGGGTGCCGAGTGTGATGAGCAAAAGCACAAAGACGATGGACGGTGGACGGTGGACGGTATATTCATCGTCCATGGTCTGTGGTCTATGGTTGGCAAACAGAAATGCCGATGCTGGAATCAACAGAGCCAGCAGTGTGATTAGACTGCCGATGTAACTTAACCGGCGGGTGAAGCTATCCGCGACGAATGTGCCGGCGTCGCGTCCTTGCGAATCCAGAATCGGCCGGACGAGTTCGGGTCTGAATTGCAGCGCGAGCAGACCGATGACGAACATCGCGGCGAGCAGCGCGAAGAGCAGACCAAGTGCGGTCAAAATTCCCGTCCGCCATGAGGCGGGCATTTTTGTTCTAAGCAGATAGATGAAAAATGCAAAGATCGGCACGAGCAGAGTCCCCCACATCACCCACAGGTGCGCGCCGCGCGTGGGGAACATGAAATTCGGCACCAAGCCGCCCGCTTGCGAATCAAAGCCAATGAAAAATGGAAGATACATCGCGTACGCAACGACCCCCGCGGGAATCGCAAGCACGAAGACATCTTCGATTCGTCCCCAGCCCCAGCCTGATTCCCGGATTCGAGTCAACGCGTAACTGAAAGCGATCAACGCGCCTGTGACGAGGATATCCCACGTGTTGAGGAACGCCAGCCCGCCAAGCGTCAGCGCGACGAGGAAGAAACCCGTTTTGCTGATGTGTAGTTCGCCGAACTGCAGATTGATCCGTCCGCGCAAGCCGCCGAGGAAAATGTTCAACGCGAGGGCAACCGCGAGCAACACAAAAGGCATGGACAGTACATGCGGATGCAAATCGCCGAGCAGATACGAAAAGAATGGAAATTCGTCAATCGTGTCGCCGGTGAACGCGCCGTTCAGATCGTAATCCTGCACTACGCGCGAGGCTCGCCACCACCACCAGAAGCGGTCGGGGATCCATCCCAGCGGCTGCGCCGGGGCGTCGCGTAACTCGGGTAAGTCGAGCCACGTCCAAAAATTATTTCCGTTCGTCCAAAAAAGTCCGCGTCTGTGGAGGACTTCGAGGAAGCCCTCGACATTGGAAATGAGGAGAAGAAACAACGGCGCGAGCAATGGAGCGACCACGGACGGCGGACGATGGACGGCTTCAGCCTCCATTGTCTGTGGTCTGCGGTCTGTGGTCAGCGCCAGCAGGTTATACAAAATTCCATACGCGCCGACAGCGGACAAGGCAAAAATGAGCGCGATCATCAGGTTGAACGCGGCGGTGGCGGGCGTGCCGGTGAAGGTCGCCAGCATGGAGGTCAACACGAAACCGAAGTAGTAATATGAAATGGAGTACCCCGAAAGCCACAGGTCGCGTGGAGGGAACGTCGGCGAGTTCATGATGCCTTGGATCATCATCAATTCCATCGGCTTTTCGGTGCCGAGGATCTCCGGGTTGCCGGCCCGGACGAATGTCATGAAGGCGAAAGCGATGAAAAATAGAAGTTCCGTGGTGATGAGGAGGGAACGGTTTGATTTCAGGAAGGAGAGAATTGGAGAAGTAGTGATTGGTAATGGGTAATTCGTAATTGCCCAAACGCTCAAACCTGCGAGTACCAGCAAGCCCAGTAACAATCCACCGATATCGTTTTGCGCGATGCGAAACGAGGCGAGCAACCAGAAGGCATAGCCCCAGATCAACAAGCCCAGCGCGCGCGATAGTGTGTAGCCGCGATCTTTCAGCGCGGGAAAGAGATGGTATGCGAGGGGAAAGGTCAGCCAGCCGAGGAGGGTGGCGAGGATGTACCAAGCGAAGAAGGAAAGCATTTCGATGTACGATTTTTGATTGAGGCTGGTCGAGTAGCGAGCGTGTCGAGACCAGGGATGGGAGACTACAGATTATCCGGCGGGATGAATATATCGTCCGCGTTGCGTTCCATGTCCAGCGTTTTAATAACCGCCTCGTGGTTGATGGGACCGTACACATGCGGGAACTTGTCGTTCGCAGGCACGCCCGGAGGCGGACCGCCGGAGGGTTTTTCCCATTTCACAGGCGAGGTAAGTTTCGTTTCATCGATGGCAAGGATGGTCAGCTTGCGCCGTTTTGGGAAAAATTCCGTTGCCACCGGCACCAGTTGTGACGCGGTCGAGCAGTGGATGAACCCATCTTTATCGAGGCTTTTGTCTTTGTACGGTCCTGTTGCCAAAGCGTATCGCCAGTTTTTGCGAAAGGTGAGGTGATAGATCATGGTGGCTCCTTATATCCCCTCTCCCTTTGGGAGAGGGTTAGGGTGAGGGACTACGGCATCACTTCGTAAATGACCGTCGCACCATCGCGATAGACTTCACGCCAGTATTGCCCTTCGAGTTGATCGAACTTGGCAATGCCTTCCGGCGTGTACGCCGCGCGTTCGAGTTGGCCGACGATAATATACTTCACATCGTACGTTTTGAGGAATGTTCGAATGGATTCGGGATCGATGCTGTTGTAAAAGTTGCCGACCTCCACCACGCGCGTCTCGACCTGCGTAGAGGTGAACACGCGCTGTTGCCGCTGGTGCCAGTTCCAGCCGACCACTCCGGGCAGACCTGTGTAAATGGTGAAGCGTGTGCACCAGCGATATTCGGGGCAGTTGGCTTCCACAATGACCGGCGAGCCTTGCACGTTATCCTGCATCCAGCGGATGGCGCGGTAGTCTTCGCTCAGGTCCAACCGCTGACCGAAGTCGTCGTAGTGGGCGTATTGCATGAAGGTCATCGAATCAAGCGTGCGCGGGGCTTCGAGAATCCAACGATCTCTGATCTTGCCGGAGGCGCCGGTCACGGTGAACATCGCCGCGCCGGAGATCAACAAGATCATGGCGGTCTGCCAGAAGATGCGCCAGCCGAGATTCCATCGGAAGAACGCAGGAAGAGTCCATGTGAATGCAGCGGCGCTGCTGATCGCCAGCAGGAACCACGACTGCAAATAGAACTTGAAGATGGTGTTCTGCCGTCCGATGTCGCCGACCACGACGAGGATTTCAACGACAATGGTGATGAGCAAAGCCGTGCCGATGAGGAACAGGATGAATCGTTTCACATCGGACATGTTCGGGCGCAAGAGCAAAATGCCAGCCCACGCCGCGATGGGCAATGCGATCCAACTGATCGCCATGCCCCCGTACGTCGTGTTCGATTGATTGTATTGAAGGATCAACAACATCAACGCGAAAATGATGAGCGCGGCTTCGATCAAGATCTGGAACGGCTTCAGTTTTCGCAACGACGAGACCGGTGTGGATGCCATCCATTCGCGCGTTTCCCAAACCATCCACGCGACAATGATGAACAGGAACACGCCCCACATCGTGAGATATGAAGAGATGGGTGTGAACGGTCCCTTCCACGGGTCGAGTGCGCTGTATGCCTGCGCGTACCATGAGCGATACGGTTGATACATCACGAACGATAAAACTGTCAACGCGAACAACGCCGCGGCGATGCGGGTAACACGTTGTGTGATGGATAATGATTCCGAATTTCGCCACAACGCGTATGCCAACGCGGCGAGACCAACGGGCAGGAACGTGTACATATCGGACAAGTTGGTGGGATACAACGCGCCGACGATCAACGCGCCCACGACGATTCCCACCGCTGTGGACGCCTGATTCTTCCACTGCGCGCGTCCCGCCACCGCGGCAAGCGCCCAACTCAGCGCGAGCAACATGATGGGCATAGCGATCATGTGCGCGTGCAGGTCGCTGTAGAGGAAGGTGAACAGCGGGAACTCGGTGATCTCGTTGCCCCCGCGCGGCGGGACGACCCGGCTGGGGTCCCAGTACCAGTCTCCGGGTCCGATGGGAAGCGTGCCTTCGCCGCGGAGGATCATGTTCAACCCCTGTGTCGCCCATCCCATGCGTTGTGTGAACGTGGAGTCCCAACTGAACGCGCCTGCAGAGCCGAGTTGTTGCATTCGGTTGTAGATCATCTGGACTGTGCCGAGGTTGCCGAGCAGGACGGTAAGCAGTGATGCAGAGAGCCCGGCAGTTAATCGTTGGATGTCGAGGCTGAATGATGAAGAATCTCCCTCACCCTCCGCCTCCCCTTCGGGATGCTTCGCGATCTCCCGCTGGGAGAGGGGACTCAATAAATTCCAGCCGAGTGAAAACGCGCAGATGCCGACGATGGCGAATAAAGTTGGGAGGATAAAGTTGTACGCGATGGACGGCACGATGCCAAGCAATTTGACCGGCGTGCCGACCAGCACAAAGCCGTAATAATAGTAGTTAATGTGACCGCCTGCGAACCACGGGTCGTACGGCGGGAAGGTTGTGCTTTTGATGACCGCGTTGAGGTAGGAGAAATCCATGGGGCGTTCGCCGCCTTTGGCGGGATGCCACAAATCCGGGTTGCCGAGGCGGATGATGAGATCAATGAGGAAGAACGAGAGAAAGATGCCCTCGATGAGCAGGAAGTATTGCCGTCTCGTCTTCCATTCTTCGATCAGTTCGTCGCGCTGGCGGTGACCCAGCACCGCGCCGAGGAGGAGGATCCCCCCGAACACGACCGCGATGGTCGTGCGCGTGTAGGGGATGCCGAGCGAGCCAGCCATCCACGCGAGATAACCGAAGAGCAAGAGTCCCAGCGCGCGGCTGAGAGGGTAGCCCTTGTCTGCGAGACCGGGCATGGCGATCCGAACCAACGGGTAGATCGCGAGACCGAGGATGAAAATGAAAAGATACCAAATGACCAAACCGAGCCATGGATATTTATTTTGAATCCAATCGTAATCGAACAGTTCAGACCATGTTCCGCCCGCGCGTTGAGTTGCGAGCCTGTCAGCGGGCAACATCAAGTTGGAGAACTCGTCGAATTGGCGCGGGGTGAGGCGGACCACTTTGGTCAGGTCAACCGCGCTGAGGGTGGACTTCACCTGTGCGGAATCGTATTTCGCGTTCTTTTTGAAGATCAACACTTTTGGATGATCGTAGAAGGTGAAGGCTTCTTCGGCATATTGATCGTTGATCTCGATCTCACCCAAGAGGGGGAGATTCAGTTTCGGGAAGGTCTCAAAGACTGCCACAAGATCGAAGCCGAGCCTGCCTTCGTAATCGCCGGGTTTGGCTTCGTGATAGCAACGGATAATGTCTTCACCGACCGGGCAACCGAGGAGTTCGCGGTAGTACAGTGTCGTCAGCGGATAACGTTCGGGCAGGCGCGTGATCTGAGCGTATTGATGGTTGGTGGGGATGAAGATGTAATCAGCTTGATCGAGCGTTGTGGTGAAACGCGTCAGTTTGTCGGCGTTATCGTCCCAGTAGACTTGGAGATTCAGGTCGCCGCGGTAGAGTCCGCCGAACGCGTCGTAGCCGTCCACGCGGAAAGGAAGCGGGTAATCGTAGTCCGTCTCGTTGACGACCGCGGAGCCGTAGATACCAAGGATTCCTTCATTGATTTGTAAGCGAAGATAATATTGCTTGTCTTTTGCGATATTGATCGGTTGATCAAGTTCGATGGTGTAGGGGGCGCCGCGCGGGTCGTTTTGCACGGAAAAATCGGCTGTGAGCGATGCAGTGGTTAAAGTTTGTTCAGGGAGGTGATCGGGTCCGCTGGAGAGAATCAGGCTGAGGGTGGAGGGAGAGGCGAGCGCGTTGTTGGCGCGTCCAAGAGAGATGCTGGTCAGAAGTCCGTCGGTGCGCGCGATGAAGCTAATATCGTATGGCGAACTTGAGTTGACAGCCGTTTCTGGTTGAATCGGTAATGGCTGGTTGTAGGCTTCGCCTTCGGATGTTTCAATGTGTAAATTGATCGGACCCGGCACGTTTTGATAGATCCAGCGTGAAGCGGCGATGCGCGGTTCTTCGCGAGTGTAGATGCTTTGGAAGGCGAATGCCCACGCGGCGGTGAGCCCGATCACGATCACTGCAAGGGAAATACGCAGTACGGAATACGCAGTCCGTAATCGGTAATTGGTAATTGGTAATTTTTCAAACACCACCCACGCCGCCATCATCGCGAGCAGTGGATAGATCGGCAGTTGATACCGCATCGTTGGGTTGAATTGAAGCGATTGCCAGACGAAGTACGCCGCCGTCCAACCCCAGAGCAGCGCGTGCCGCCACTCGCCTTTGAGGATGCGCCAGCCCATGTAGAGGAAACCGATCCACGCGAGGATTCCGAGAGGCAAACCCAAACCCCACACGGTTAGATTGGTGAACGAATACAAAGGCGAACGGCGCGCCCATTGCAGATTCCACGGCAGGTCGGCGTCGCCGGTTGCCTGAAGGCGTTGTTGCTTGATATCTGCCACCCAGCGCGGATCAAGCCCCAAACCGTCGAAGGCGTAGGGTTGGAAGACACGGAAGGAGATCAATGAGGCGAGTCCGCCGATGATGAGGCAGGCAATGATCAGTATCCAGTATTGGTTGACCGCAGACGATAGATGGCTGACTGTTGACGGTTGACCGTTGACGGTGTTCTTATTGAGTTCGTCGGTCTGTCGTCCGCGGCCTATGATCAAATATCGCACTGCAAACGCGCCCGGTAAGAGTATCGCCAGCGGATAAATATTCAACTTCGACGCGAGCGCCATACCGTAGGCGATTCCAAAGCCGATGCTCAAGAGGAATAGAGGGTTAGAGAATAGAGATTTGAAATTAGAAGAGTCTCCGGTCTCCAGTCTCTTTTCATCCCGCAATACGATTTCAACAACAAAATAAATCGCCAGAAATGCAAACGTGTTGACGAATAGATCCGTTGTGAAGAAGTGGGATTGTTGAATTTGCATCACCGCCAACGCGGAGAAGAGAGCAGTAAGCAGCGCTACGCGGCGATCGTACACGCGCGAGACAATCAAATACAGAATAAGAATCGTGAATAAATCTGCAAATGCTGATGCCTGACGCCCCAGAATGCGCACATCTGTCTGATTGGTCAGGTCTGCCGCGATACGCATCAATGTCATGGGGAGGTTGCCATATACAAATGAACCATAGCCGAGATTATAGGGATTGAGTGTGGATGTTTTGCTGTTAAAGTAGTCTTGAATACCGAGCCATCGTTTTTGTTCGGGAGGACAGGCGGTTAGTGGCAGGTTCGGATCGTTACATTTTTGCGCCTGCATACTATAGAGAACACTGCTAAACGTATTTTCATCCGGGTGCTGGTGCTCGCCTTCGCCCCAGTTCACGCCGGTCAAACGCAAATAGCCCGCCAACGCGAGCACAAGTACAAGAAGAATATCGAAGAGCCAGAAAAATTTTTTGTAAGTCATTTCTCGAATTATCCGCTGGCTGAGACGCAAGCAGGCAAAACCAGCACGGTATGAAAATTATTTTTTGAAACCTGTGGTTTCGATACGGGCTTCGCTCCGCTCAGCCCTGCTCAACCACCGGATTTTATTGACTCGGCACAAAGAACATCCAAAAATCGTGACCGGCAATCTCCGAATCGAACAAACGCAACTGTCCGTTCGGATAGAGCGCCTTCAATGAATCCAACGATTGCTGGTCGTTCACCGTCGGGTCTTCGGTGTTCGCCTTCACGATGAACAACTTTGGTCCCGTTAATTCTACTGTGCTTGCCATGTTCTCGGGCCACATCGCCATATCGCGGTTCGGGATGCCCGCCCACACCGCCGGCAGGCGCGTATCCACCCAGTGCGGGTATGGCACCACCCAGACCGTATCGGTTGTGCCGTAGGTTTGCTCGAACTCTCGTATGACTCTGCCCATGTCGGATGTGTTCCACGATCCCTGGCGGAACGAGTTGGCAAACGTATCGAACACGAGGCTGTAATTTTGCGAAGCCGAGGCGAACAACAGGATTCCCGCCAGCGTCCACATCAGGACGCGGCGCATCCCTCCGCCCTTGAGGCTGGTGAGCAAACCGTCGAACGCCATCGCCGCCAGAAGGAACGCCGGAATGGAAGCGGCTCCCGCGCGGTTCAACGCCGGATTTTCGCCGGGAAACGCCAATGACAACGTGGACGGCAATTGCAACAACGGAATAGACACCAACAGGAACAAATCCTGCCAATGACGCTCGCGGACGTAACGGACCAGCACGAGGAAGAGTCCTAGCACGAACAACGCGCCGGTGACGATATCCAATGCGGGGCGGTGCGGGATGGAATTGACCCAGATCTCGCCATCATCGAAGTTGTACATCATCAATCCCTTTACCACATTCGAGGCGAAGATCTCGTGGGCGGGTCCCGGCAAGGGTTGTTCGATGTTGCTTAAGCGCGAGAAGGCGCGGAAACCGAACATCTCCGGGTTGTCGAGCCAGAATCGTAACAGTGGAAGAAAAACAAGTAATGAAGTAAGTGCGAGCAATGCCAGCCAGATCGGAAGCGTTTTACGCACGTCCTTCGATTGCGAGTGAAGCCAATACAAAACGAACGCGGCTACCACTACGAACGGCACAATGCGGAAGGGACTATACCCGTGCAAGCCAACCCCGAGGAACAAGCCGGAGAGGAGGAAGTCGTTGCGGTTGCGGGTTCGCAAGCCGCGCAGGAGGAAAAGAAGCGTCGGCGCGACGAAGAGAGGATACAGCGGGAAGCGCAGTCCGATTCGGCTGATCACGTTGGGCCAATAGGCAATCCCTGCGAGGAAGAACGCGATCAATGCCACGCGAGGTCCGCCGATCTCTTTTCCGAGCAGGTAAATGAAGGGGAGAGTCAAAAAGCCGAGGATGGCAGTGCCAAGTTTTAGGCTTAGATATGACAAGCCGGTGCCGAACAGGTTGGCGACCCAGAGAGTCCAATACATTTGGATGGCTTCGCGCCCGGTGTTGCGCGGGAAGAAAATACTCGTTTGCCCTTGTGAGACTTCATACACATCGAGAATTTTTTCAGCGTGGTCGCTGAACGGCTCCGGCGGGACGGTCTCGGTCTGCGTGAAGCGGAAGAAAAATACGAGCGCGGTCGCGGCGATAAGTAGTAGAGTCCATCGTGAAAGGTTGATCGTCCACGAATCGCGTTTGAAAAAGTTCGTGAGACGCAGAAGCCGGTTTGAGCTGTCCGCGCTCCCGATCCAGAATGCCGACATGAAACTGGCTATCGCCAGAAACCAGACGAGAACATTGAATGTAGTAAACAGGTTCTCATCCAAGATCGCAAATGCCCAAACACCAAGCCCCACGCTGAAAAGCAAAAAGATGAACCGATAGGTGAGCGGGTCTGTGTGTTCAGACGTTGGCGCGTGCGGCGCGAGAGTCATTTCGCCGCGATAAAGTCCCCACGCCAACGCGGAGAGCGCACCAATATAAAGTGCGATCCCCAACGGACGGGTATCCGGCGGCGGCTCGAGGAACCATTGACCGGCGAGCGCGAGGAGCAGCGCGAGGAGGGAGCGCCAAGGGAATGTTGGTAATGGGTAATTGGTAATTGCAGGTTGGAGACTGGGGATTGGAGACTGTGATATCTCAGACTGCTCACTGACAACCGATGACTTTTCCTCATCTGCAAATTCAGGGATCTGAATCCTCTCGCCCTCCCCGAATCGAAACAGGGATTTGACGTAATCGAGGACGCTGAGTTCCTGCTCAGGAGTTTGGTCGCGTTCGTCGTGTTCGTTGTTCATCGTCAATTCTTTTTTGCAATGACTATGATGCTTTCCCCCCATGGCACGGGTAGGAAGATGAAGCCGGTGATCGCCTGAAATCCGCCGAGCGAGCCGAAGGTCAACTTTTGGATAAGGTTTGGGATGAGCGGAACGTACGGCACATCCCAAAACCCGTCGGCGAACATGCGCTTAATTGTAAAGCCTGCGCCTTCGATGAAGGAGACCCATTCGGCGGGGCGCTTCAATGAGATATGTGTCGGGTCTTGATACCCGATCCACTTCTCGCCCTTCCACGGTTTGAGCAGGGAGTCGAGATTCGGCGTGGCAAGGATCAATGTGCCGCCTTGTTCCGTCACGCGCCCGATCTCCTGGATCGCTTCTTGCGGGTCAGGCAGATGCTCGACAATGTGCTTGATGATAACCACGTTAAATGAGTTGTTGTTAAATGGAAGTTCCTGCGCGCTGGCGGTCTGCAAATTTGTATTGTTCACAACCGATCTAGAGTGCTTGACCGCCCAGTGGTTGATATCACAGCCGAACGTTTTGAACGTATCTTCGAGTTGCCCCACGAGATGCCCCATGCCCGAACCTACTTCCAGCAGCCGCGCGCCGCGCTTGCCGTATCGCCGCGCCAGCATGGCATAAAAACGATTCGACCACCAGTACATGCTGTATTTGGCAAACGTGATATTGGCATAGGTATGCGTGGAGAAATAGGTTTCGTCGAAGGGCATGGTGGATACGTATACAGGTACACAAGTACACAGGTATACAAGTTTTGCAAGAGCCTGTTTACGTGTCTACGTGTTTACCTGTCTACCTCTTCCGTGCGATATAAAAAGTAAATGTCCCGTTTTCGATCGGTTCAGGCGAGGCGTATCTGGCAACGAACTTTTTCGTCAGCCACAGATTCCACTCGGTGCGGGCGATGATCCATTTACCGGTGAAGAATTTTGCAAATACAGTGGGCAGACCGAAGTAATGTCCCCATTCTAACACGCGCATCGCGGCGGGCGAAAAGTAGTGCCAGTACCGTATCATTTCAAAACCGGCGCGTTCCAAACGCTCTTTCCAAATATCAGGTTCATCCGCGTGGTGCACGCGCGAAATCTTGCGGAACCATTCGGTGTAGCCCCTGCCCAGCGCGCGTGAGATCGAAAGTTCGCTCAAATACCTTGTGTTCGGCACGCAGAAATAGAACGGAGCCCCCTTCTGTAAAACGCGTGCGGTCTCTTTCAGCACCTCGTCAATGTGCGGGATGTGCTCCAGCACCGAGTTGCTGAATCCGCTGGCGAAGTACCCTGAAGGGAACGGCGATTGTGCGGCGTCCGCTTCCACCAATGAAGTGTACGCGGCCGAACTCCTTGCTTCGCGGATCGGTGCGCGCCACGGGTCAAGCCCCACATCGATCTTTCGTTCGAAGGTAATCGAGGCGAAGTGACCGTCGCCGCACCCCACATCGTAGACGGGCGCGGGCAAAGGCAATTCTTGATAGTACGATGATTCGATTGCCCGCAAGAACGCGCGGAAGTACGGCAAGTCGCGGAGGTGGAGAAACAGGAAGTCTTTTCCATGCATGATATAATGATAGCACTTTCTGAAATGTGATAGCAGAATTGAGGTTGC
>JBFMDB010000012.1:0-140435 GCA_040753755.1 Chloroflexota bacterium | reverse complement strand
CTCAATTTACCGGCTTTCAGTAAGCCCCCGCCTGCCAAACGCCTCTCTTCCTTTTGTTCTCGCGTTAGGTACGTTGGTTTCCATGACATCCGTTTATTGTAAGGCTATTTTCGTTACCCTGAATAATATGCAACCCGAACCTCGCCGCGAAATGATCACTTGGGACGAAGTGGATCGTCTCATCGATCACCTCATCCCGCAATTCAAGCGCGAATTCACCGCGATGGTGGTGATCACGCGCGGCGGCATCATCCCCGGCGGTTTGCTCGCCGAGGCGATGGGCATCACACATATCCTCACCGCGGCGGTGGATTTCCCTGCTCAACTCGCGCGAGAAAAATCGATTATGGCGTGGCCCGAGTTCATCCAATTCCCCGCGGATGAAAAGATGCGCGGCAGACCAACTCTCATAGTGGACGATGTTTGGGGCTCGGGACGAACCATCACGGCGGTCAAGAACCGTGTCTCTGCCGCGGGCGGCTTCCCCGAAACCTGCGTCCTGCATTTCAACCCGTATCGAAACCTGTTTGGCAGTACGCGCCCCGATTACTACGCCGCGATCACCGACGCGTTCATCATCTACCCGTGGGAGATCGACCGAGGGACCGATCAAGTTCTCCTTGGAGAGATTTAAACAGACAGGCGACTCGTACGAGTCGCCTGTTCGCTTCATTTCGACGGGGGAGTTGATTCGGTGTAGAGACTGTTTCTTAAGTACACGGCTTGGGCGGATTTCACGGACACACACGGATTGTTCATAAATATTTCCGTGAATTTCCGTTTGTTCCGTGTTGTCCGTGTCCTAAAAAGGGGTTAAGAAACACACTGTTATGGGAGTTGCTCAAACCCCGATACAGTGAGGTACATCTCATCGTCTGCCGCCAGCTCAATGTAATCGATCGCGGCATCCACAGGGTAGCCGAAGGTGGGGTCATATTTCACGGTCACTTCACCAGCCTCGGGGTCGGCTAATGCGCTTTCGATTCTCTCGAAGATTTTCTCGATTGTCCCGTAGGTGAGATAGAACTCGTAGTTGGGATCGTCCGTCGGCACGGCTTGTCCGTCTGCGAAGGTCATCGAAACCACTTTTCCGTCCTGCACTTCGATGGTCAACGGCATCTGGTCGCGGAATGCGCAGAAGCAACTGAGGGTCAAGTCAAAGCGATAGTGCGAAATGTTTGCATCTTCCCATGTCTGCCGGTCGGATGAGGGTCCGCCTGCAGAACATGCCGCAAGAATGAAAACGAACAAGATAAGAATTAGTTTCTTCATTTTGTCTCCTTGTTCGGATGGACGACAGCCTGTCAAAAATAGTTCCCCGAAATGGCGGGAGTTCCATCCCGGGGGATGACATACCTGCATGCCAAATCTATGACCCCCCGTCCTGGCTCCCTCACCCTCCATGCCCCTCAGGCTCATCCGCCCCTTCATGCACAGCGACTTGCAGCCGAATATCCGCGCTGTTCTTGAAGTGTAAAACGACTTCCACCATATCTCCTACGTTTGCCTCTTCCTTGAGACCGACCAGCATCACGTGCAACCCGCCCGACACGAACTCCACATCCTCGCCCGAAACCAGCGGAACGGATTCGACCATCCGCATCTGCATTACATCATCCACCATGCTTGACTTGTGGATCTCCGCCGCCTCCGCGATTTCCGTCGATACGCCGATCAGTTCGTCGTCCGCTGAATAATTGTGGATGACAAAATACAACGCGCTGTTCCCACCCTGTGGGGCAGTCCGCATCCAAGCATCTCGGACTTGAATCCCCTCCTTGGGCGTGCAAGCGGTGACAAGTATCCCACCTGCCACGATCATTGAAAATAATTTCCTCACAGTTAACTCCAGTTGTGGATGTGTCGTTCTGAGGCGCAAAGCGACGTAGGATCTCTACCGCCGCAAGAAAGTTTCCAACGGGCGGAGAGATGCTCCGCCTCGATCAGCATGACATATCACTATTTTTGTACGCAGGCCGCATTTTTCTATACCACTTTGATGATGCTCCCGCGTTCGTTTTTTTCAACCTCAATCCGCGTTGGGAAGGCGTCTTTGAGTTCGTCCAGATGCGTGATGACGAGGATCTTCGCAAAGTCGTTTTTCACAAGATTGATCGCTTCGATCAGGCGCTGGCGTCCCTGTGTATCCTGCGAGCCGAAGCCCTCGTCGATGACCAGCGTTTGCAGGCGCGCCCCTTTGCGTTGTGCAAGGATCTCCGAAAGCGCGAGCCGAATCGCAAAATTGACGCGGAACGCCTCGCCGCCCGAGTACATTTCATAATTTCGGATGCCTGCGCTATCGCTGATCTGAATATCAAGCGTTTCCTTCAAGTCATCACGCTTTTTATCTTTATATCCCGTTTGGGTCACGAACCGAATGGACATGTTGCCGCCTGACAGGCGATCCAATAGTTCGTTTGCCTTTTCCTCGATCTGAGGCAGCGCCTGCTCGATCAGTAATGCCGGAACACCGTTCTTTCCAAAAGCCTGTTCGAGCGTTCGATGCCGGGCGATTTGCTTTTGCAGTTCTTCGCGTTCTTTTTCGTAATCGGCTTTGCGGGCGCGCAGGGTCTTCAACACATCCACGCGTTGTTGTGCGCCGCCGAGCTCACCGCGGGCGCGGTTTTCCTCTTCGCGCAGGCGGAATAATTCGCGTTCTGCTTCATCGAGGTTCGGCGCGCTGGCTTCCGCTTCTTTTAAAGCCGAAAATGCCGCGTCGTATTGTTTTTGTCCCTCCTCGATCTCCTCTTTCCTCTTTCTTCGTTCTTCCGCCAGATTCGCGATCTCCCCTTCGATCTGTTTACTCACTTCCTTCGCGGACTTCAAGTTGGCAAACTCCTCTTCCGCGCCGCGTAATTCGTTTTCTTTTTCGCGCGCTTTGTCGTGAGCAGAGACATCATAGCCGAGTTTCACCAATTCCTTATCCAGTTTGGCGAGTTGTTTTTGTTCGTCAGCGGCAAATTTGCCGTTTTCCAACACCTTCTCAACTTCCTTCAAACGTTTTTTGCCGGTCGCTTCCCATTCCTTTGCCAATGCCTGCAATCGTTCCCAGCGCTCGGTGAGTTGCGAGACCTCGCTGGCGTATTTCACGCGGTTGTTTTCTGCGGAAGAGAGAGCGGAGATTTGAGATTCGAGACCGGCAATTTTATTATTCAATTCCGACGTTTCTTTTTGGTTCGCGCGGAAGAGGTCGCCTTTTTGTTTGCCTTCCTCTTCCAACTGTTTGAGCGTTGACTTGCGATGTTCTTTGCTCAACTCTTGCCCGCACAATGGACAGGTCGCCCCATCCGCTGATTTGAGGGTTTCGATTCGCGCCTTCAACAAATTCATTTCTGATTTAAGTGTCTCATTTTCCACTTTCAACGCGGCTTGGCGTTCCCGCGCGGAGTTCCGTTCGTTTTCAATGTGGATGCGCTCTTTGACCATCGCCTCCGTTTCGCTTAAAAGTTTTTGGGTCTGCTCGATCCCGTTTTTCAATTCACTCATCACCGAAAATTGCTTGCCGATCTCCTCTTCCTCTGCCAACAACGAACGTTTCTCTTCTTCCAGTTTCGCTTTTTCCACGGAGATTTTTTCCTGCAACGGTGCGCGTTCTTTTTGATGCTCGTGAAATTCCGCGGCGAGCCTGTCCAATCCCTCCAACTCTTTGCGGGCGTTTTGCCACGCCTTGTATGCCGATTCGATTTCCTTTGCGCGATTCACGAGATCGGCGTAAGCGGCGCGATCCGCTTCCCTTTCGGCGAGGCGGCTCTCCAAAGGCGCGAGAGCCGAGCGCGAACGTTCGAGTGCCGCCGCGAGCGTGGAGGTCATCTTCCGTTGCTCCTCCACCAATGCCGCGGTCCGCTTAAGATTTTGCAGGAGTGTTTCCTGCGCCTCCCGCGCTGTGGACAGTTGATTCAACGTGGTTTGAAGTTCCCCCAGCCGAATTTTCCTCGCTTCCTCTTCCGCAAGTTCCACATCGATCTCTGCGATGCGCCCGTCGATGGTTTCGACCTCCGCTTCGATCTTCTTCCGTTTTTCGGCAGTCCTGTTTTTGTATTCCTCCCACGCTTCGAGTCCGAGGATGTTACTCAACACATCCTTGCGTTTGGACGCATTCTGTTGTGTGAACTGGTCTGCCTTGCCCTGCAAAAAGAAAGAGGCGTTGACGAAGGTCTCGTAATCCAACCGCAAGTGCTGTTCGATGCGCGCTTGTGTTTCGCGCGTCGTCTTTTCCGTCAACGGCTTCCATACCCCCTCTCCCTTTGGGAGAGGGTCGGCGGGAGGGTTGAGAATCTGAAATTCCAATACTGTGCTTTTATTACGCGGCAACGACCGTTGGACGCGATAAACGTTTTCTTCATGCTTAAACGTGAAAATGACTTCGGCGGCTTTGACATCCGCGTGCAGGTTGATCACCTCGGTGCTTTTGCCGCGCGCCTCGCCGAACAGGCTCCAAGTGATCGCATCCAACAGTGACGATTTCCCCGCGCCGTTGTGCCCTGAAATACATGCCAGATCGAACGCATTGAAATCCAATTCAACGGGGTCGCGATACGAGAGAAACCCTGAAATGTGTAGGTGTAGAGGAATCATTGTTGACGGAGTTCGTCATTGCGCGAGCCTGAGCGGGTGGCGAAGCAATCTCGATCACAACGAGGGGGATTGCTTCGTCAGGCGCCGCCTTCCTTGCAATGACGGCTGTTTGATTTATGCTGTGCGGCTACGTTTGTAATCTGCCTTGTGATGATGGATTATAATCGAACCATCATGCTCGAAGCATCCGATGCAATTGCGCGACGCCGCCTCACATTGATCGTCATCACACTGGCAACACTTCCGTGCTATTGCATCGGTTGGCTGGCGTTGGCGCTCGCGCCCGATTCGAATACCGCTACACCCACATCAACGCTTGTCACGCCGACAACCGGACCAACCGTTACAGGTACGCTTCAAATTTCTACGCAAAGCCTGACTCCGGTGATCCTTACACAGACGGTAACAAGCACCCCAACCTCCACGATAACGCCGACCTCAACACCAACGGTGACAGTCTCGCCCACAGCGTTCCAACCTGCGACGAACACTCCGAGCCTCACATTCACCCCTTCGCGCACACCCAGCGTTACACCGTCGGCTACGTTCACCTCGACTTTCATCCCAACCACCACGTACACCGCTACCTCCTCCTTCACGCCTCCGCCGACGAACACTTCCGCTCCGCCTCCGAACACCTCAACACCTTCATTAACTCCGTTCCCGTCGCCATGACCAACATTGTGCCATTTCTAAAATCGTTGATTTCTGCTTCAGGAGTCTCAGGCAATGAGACTCCTGTTGCGAATCTGATCGACGAGAAGTGGCGTCCGTTGGTGGACGAGACCCGCCTCAGCCGTGTCGGTTCGTTGCATGGATTGAGAAAGGGATCACGCAAGGGCGGTGCTTTGGGCAAGTCGAAAGGCAAACGTCCTTCCATATTGATCGCGGCACACATGGATGCGATCGGCATGAGGGTTACTCAAATTGTGGACGGCTTTCTCCGCTTCACGAACGTCGGCGGGATCGATGTGCGCGTGCTCCCCGGCGCGGAAGTGACGGTTCACGCGTCGAGTGGAGTTGATCTGCCAGCGGTGATCGCGATGCCGCCTTCGAGTTTGCTTCCCGAGTCGGCGGGCGATAGCGCGCTCGAGATCGGCTACCTGCTCGCGGACACAGGGTTGACCGCGCGGGAAGTGCAGAAAAAAGTAAAGGTGGGCGACCTGATTTCCTTTGCGAACGAACCGATGGAATTGGCAGGAGACATCATCTCAGGTCATACAATGGACAATCGGGCTTCCGTCGCCGCGTTGACGGTCTGCCTCGAGGAACTACAATCGAAGCCTCATGCTTGGGATGTGTGGGCGGTCGCGACTGTGCAAGAGGAAACAAGTTTTTTAGGCGGGTACACATCGGCATTCGAGATTCGCCCGGATATTGCGGTCGCCGTGGATGGCACGTTTGCCAAAGGACCCGGCGCGAACGGCTGGCAAACTCACGCAATGGGAAAAGGCGTGGGGCTGTGCATGGGACCGAACATCCATCCGTTTCTTCACAAGAAACTGAAAGAGCTTGCCGAACGTCTCGAGATTCCGTGGTTTTTGGATGTGACGACCGCACATTCCAGCACGGACGCCGACCCGATGCAAGTTACGGCAGAGGGGATTCCCACCGCGCTGGTCGAGTTCCCGATCCGTTACATGCATACTCCCGTTGAGTCTGTCGCGGTCAAAGATATCCAACGCGCAGGGCGGTTGCTCGCGGAATTTATCGCTTCGCTCGATGAAAATTTTGTTGAAACGATTACATGGGATGAATAAAAAACCGTAATTGGCGATTCGTAATTACGAATTACCAATAACCAATTACCATTACCAATTACCAATTACCAATTACTACCTATGCCGCCTTTCGGAGCTTCTCAACTCAAATTGCTCGAAAAACTTTGCAATGCCGTCGCGGTCTCTGGCGATGAGCGCGAAGTGCGTTCCCTCGTCCTCAAAGAGATCGAAGACTACGCAGACGAAGTCAAGGTGGACGCGCTTGGCAATGTATTGGCGACTCGCCGTGGGCGAGGGAAGAGACGGATGCGCGTCATGCTCGACGCGCACATGGATGAAGTCGGCTTCATGCTCGTCGCTGAGGACGGCGAGGGAATCTATCGTTTTGAAACGGTCGGAGGCATCGATTCTCGTCATTTGATCGGCAAGCAGGTATACGTCGGGAATGAACGCACGCCCGGTGTGATCGGGGGGAAGCCGGTCCATTTGATGGAGTCAAGCGAGCGCACTCGTAAGGTTTCCGTCGACTCGCTTCGCATGGATCTCGGCCTGGCGGGCAAGGCGAAGGTCGGCGATCGCGCAGGGTTTGCCACGAAATTTCGCAGGGTCGGTCCTTCGATCATGGCGAAGTCCATCGATGACCGCATCGGTGTTGCGACATTGATCGAGTTATTCAAACATGCTCCGGCGAATCTGGATCTATGCGCGGCGTTCACGGTGCAGGAGGAGATCGGTCTGCGCGGCGCGAAGGTGGCGGCGCAATATTTCGATCCCGACCTTTCGATTGCGATTGACTCGACGCCTGCGAATGACCTGCCCGATTTTGACGGTAACGAAAACGCGACGTACAATACCAAACTTGGACTCGGTCCTGCCATCTACGTTGCGGACGGTTCGACTCTTCACGACCCGCGGCTGGTTCGCTTTCTTCAAGCGGTCGCCTCCTCTGCAGGGATTCCATGTCAACTGCGCCAGCCGGGCGGAGGCGGTACAGACTCCGCGGCAATCCAACGCGCGCTTGCCGGTATCCCGGCGGTTTCGGTTTCTGTGCCTCATCGTTACACTCATTCACCTGTCAGTCTCGCACGCGTGGACGATTGGAGGCACACGTTGACTCTCTTGCATGCCGCGTTGAAAAAAGTCACATCTGAGTTGGTTGGAAGAAGGTAAGTACAGGTAAACAAGTAGACAGGAACACAGGTAGGTATGTGAACTGGTTTCGCAATATGCCTGTATCCGTGTATCCGTGTGGATTTTCAAAAAGGAAGCCTATGAATGGATTGATTGCCCTTGTTGGCGCCGGTGAATACCTGACCGTGATGGAAGATACGGATCGCTATCTGCTATCGAGCATCGACTCGAAAAAACCGCGCGTGGTCTGCCTTCCCACCGCGGCAGGGCAGGAAAGCGATGAAAGTATCGACCGTTGGTCGCGTTTGGGTATTCAGCATTTTCAACGCCTCGGCGCGGATGTGCAGGCTCTCCGCATCATCGATAAAGAATCCGCGGACGACCCGCAGTTCGACTCCGCACTCGAAAATGCGGACCTGATCTATTTCTCCGGCGGCAATCCGTTATATTTATTTCAAACCATCCAAGGGTCACGCGCTTGGGTATCCATGCAAAAAGCGTGGAGCCGGGGCGCGGTCTACGCGGGTTGCTCGGCGGGCGCGATGATTCTCTCGAGGCGCGTGCCTAGTTTTCGGCTTGCCCAAACGATGGAAGGATTTGGCATTGTCCCTGTGGAATTTATCGTCCCTCACTTCGATGCGACCCCGCTTGTGTTCAAACCGTTGATCTTTGCCTTACGCAAGCAACTCAAAAAGGGCGAACGGATGCTCGGCGTGGATGAAAACACCGCCCTCGTCGGCAGGCTTGGCGGTGAATGGAGAGTGATGGGGCAGGGAACTGTCCATCTCCTCTCGCGCGATAAAGACAAAATTTACAAAGTCGGTGAAACTGTCCCAATCGAATAGTCTCCCATCTCCAATCTCAAATTACCAATTACGTATTATCCCTCGCCAAGGAACCTCCACGAATGAAGCTTCTCCTCAAACAACTTACCGAAACATTCGGTCCATCAGGGTATGAAGAAAACGTCCGCAAATTGGTGCGCGCGGAAGTGAAACCGCTTGCCGATGAGATCAAAGTGGATGCGCTTGGCAATCTCATCGCGCGAAAACGTCCAACGAAATATACAAAAGATACGAAAAGGATCATGGTCGCCGCGCACATGGACGAGATCGGGCTGATGGTGAGTCACATTGACGAGAACGGTTTTGTGCGATTCTCAAATATCGGCGGTGTGTTTGGGCGGTACGTGCTCGGAGGGCGCGTCCGCTTTCTGAACGGCGTGACAGGCGTCATTGGGTATGACCGGCTTGAGAAAGTGCACGAATCGCCCGCCTTGGATAAAGTCTACCTTGATGTCGGCGCGACGAGCAAAAAGGATTGCCCGGTGAAAGTCGGCGATGTCGCTGCGTTTGATCGCACATTTGTAGAAATGGGGAATCGCCTTGTCGCCAAATCCATGGATGACCGCGTGGGTGTGCTGGTCGCCATAGAAACATTACGTGCTTTGAAGTTCACACCGCATGATGTGTATTTTGTATTCACCACACAAGAAGAAGTTGGCGTGCGCGGCGCGGCGACCTCCGCATTCGGCATTGACCCCGATCTGGGAATCGCGATTGACGTCACTCCCGCGGCAGATACGCCCAACGCCTTCAAAATGGAAATGAAGTTGGGCAAAGGTCCGTGCGTGAAGATTCAAGACCCCGGCATGATCGCCGACCCACGCATTGTGGCATGGATGATCCGCACGGCGGAGAAGAACAAGATTCCCTATCAGCGCGAAGTGTTGCTGGTCGGTTCAACAGATGCGCGCGCCATGCAGCTTGTGCGCGCAGGTGTGCCTGCTGGCTGCCTTTCCATCCCCGTCCGTTATGTGCATTCGCCTTCCGAAATGGTGGATTTTGCTGATGTGCAGAACTCCGTCAAATTGCTAACCGCGCTTCTGCGTGCGAAGGTTGATTTGTAAATCGGCGTAATCTGCGGCTTTGGTTTTACACCCAAGCCCACAACATCCACGATCCCAACATCAAAACCCCGATCCCGAACCGTGCGGCGAACGACCAGCCCCAGCCGATCATGTAAGCTTTTGTTGCGTCCAGCGCGGCGGTACGGTCGCGCAGTCTGCGATATTCCAAGCCAAACAATGCGAGCGGAGCGACAGCCAAGCCCACCAGCGGTGTGAGGAATAAACTTGCAATGAGGCTGGCTGTAAACGCAAGGATGATCGAACTCCACGGCACGAATTTGTCGCGCATCTTGCGCGCGATGATGATGTTGTCCACGATGTTGCCGACGATCATCAGGAGGGTGATGACGGCGAACAGCGCCCAATCCCAAAACGTCATGCGCTGCGCCGCGCTTTGCAGGAGCGCGTACACGAGCGCGCCGAGCCACATCACCGTCAGACCGGGGAAGATCGGCACGATCAAGCCGACCAGCCCGACGAGCAGGACGAAGAGCGTGAGCGTGTCTACGAGGACGATCCACGCGAGTTGGAGGTTGGAAAGTAACTCAGGAGGAAACATTATTTGATCACATCCACTCCGCCCATCCACGGGAGCAGAACTTCAGGGACGCGAATCGAACCGTCTGCTTGCTGATTGTTCTCCATCACCGCAATCAACGTGCGCGGCAAGCCAAGTCCTGATCCGTTCAGGGTGTGGACAAAACGCGCCTTGCCGCCGTCTGCGGGGCGATACTTGATATTCGCACGACGCGCCTGAAAGTCGCGAACGTTCGAGACCGATGACACCTCCAGCCACTCGTTGCATCCCGCCGCCCAAACTTCAATATCGTACGTGATGGCTGAACCGAACCCGAGATCGCCAGTGCAGAGTTGTTTTACTCGATAGGTTAAACCCAACGCGGCACAAGGGGCTTCGGCATCTTCCCGCATCTTTTCCAGCAGGGAATCTGACTCTTCCGGTTTGGCGTACATGTACATTTCAACTTTATCGAACTGGTGTCCGCGTTTAATTCCGCGCACATCGCGCCCGGCGCTCATCTTCTCGCGGCGGAAACACGGCGTGTATCCCGTGTACAACAGCGGCAGTTGCGCTTCGTCGAGGATCTCGTCCATGTGCAAGCCGGTCAGCGGCACTTCGGCGGTCGGCACAAAATACAAATCCTCTTCGTGGTCTTTGTATAAATTATCGGCAAACTTCGGCAGTTGACCCGCGCCAAAGACGGTCTCGGTCTTCACCATGAACGGCAGATATTTTTCGGTGTAGCCCTGCCGGATGTGCAGATCGAGCATGAACGCGATCAACGCGCGCTGTAAACGCGCGCCGGCGCCGCTCAACACGTAAAAGCGCGAGCCGGTGACCTTTGTGCCGCGTTCAAAGTCAATCACGCCGAGCGCGGGACCCAAGTCCCAATGGGCTTTCGGTTCGAAATCGAATTTGGGAAGTTCGCCTATGGTTTTGAGGACAACATTTTCCTCTTCGGATGCGCCTATCGGCGTGCGATCATCCGGGATGTTGGGCAGGGAACTTGTTAGCCGCGTCAACTCTGCCTCGACCTCTGCCACCTCCTTGTCAAGTGCTGCGATTCGGTCTCCGACCTCGCGCATCGCGGCAATTCTCTTTTCCCGTTCCGCCGCGTCCTTCATTTTGCCTATTTCTTTCGAGACGGTATTGCGCTCCGCCTTCAACTGCTCGACTTCAGTCAGCAAGGCGCGGCGTTTTTCGTCCATGCTGAGGATCGCATCAACAGGAGACGCGTCCATTTGGCGGTTCTTCAGCGCCGTGCGGACAAGGTCGGGTTTTTCGCGGATGAGATTCAGGTCTAACATGTTGTGCCTCCGAGTGCAGGTAAAAGAATACGCCCCGGTCCATGTGCAGGACGAAGGGGCGTTTCGTGGTGCCACCTGCTTTTACCCCCTCCGCCTTCGGCAGGGTGGGGGTCTTGGCTTGCGCTGTAACGGGCGCGCGCGTCCCTCTTACTGTGGAACAAATTGTCAATTTGTCTCACGCCTGCGAGGGCAAAGGCGAAGTGGATTTCTCCGTCTGGCTGGTCGTCTCGCACAAGCCGACGACTCTCTGAACAGTTACGCGGGTACTTGTCTTCGCGCGGAATTTATGTGCCGATTATACGCGTCGGGTAGGCGTTGTCAATGGCTTGGTGGAGAAATGCCGAAACGGCGATGAATGGTCTTTGGAGAATTAAACTCCCCGCCGAGGCTGAAGCGTGCTTTGAATCCATCCGTCAAATTATGGTATATTCTGTTCCGGAGTATCGTGATGAATGAGCGGATTTTGATCATCGAAGACGACCAGCAGATTCTCAAACTGCTTCAACGCGGACTCGCGTACGAAGGATATACCGTGGACACCGCCACCGACGGGCGGATGGGTTTGATCCTTGCGCGCGACCACACACCCGACCTTGTGATCCTCGATTGGATGCTGCCCGGCATGGACGGGCTGGAGGTATGTCATCGGTTGCGCACGGGCGGTTCGATCCCCATTTTGATGTTGACCGCGAAAGACACCGTGCAAGACCGTATTCAAGGCTTGGACGCCGGGGCAGACGATTACATGATCAAGCCCTTCAATCTGGACGAGTTGCTGGCACGCGTGCGCGCGTTGTTGAGAAGGACTCAGCCGGAGCGAATCCCGGTGTTGAAGTTTGCGGATCTCTCATTGGATACCGGCACGCGCCAAGCCTCGCGTGGGAATCGTACGATTTCACTCACTGCAAAAGAATACGAATTGCTCGAACTGTTCCTGCGGCACCCGAAGCAGGTGCTTACGCGTGAAGTGATCTTCGACCGCGTGTGGGGCTACGATTTCGGCGGCGAGAGCAACGTGCTGGAAGTGTACATTCGCTACCTGCGGCAAAAACTCGAAGGCGAAGGGGAAGCGCGCCTTATTCACACGGTGCGCGGCGTAGGGTACGTTCTGCGCGAAAATCCATAACCGCCAACTTGCCATCGTAAATCGCAAATCGAAAATCGTAAATTGAAATGTCTCTCCGCCTGCGCCTTACCCTGTTGTATGCGACACTCACAGGGGGGATTTTGCTTGTCTTTGCGGCGGCGGTTATTTTCGTTTTCAATGCCATCCTTGTAAACCAGATCGACAACACTCTCGACAACGCGGTGGATGTCATTGTCAGCGGCATCAAGGTGGATTCGATCGACGAAGTGAATGCCGATCTAACCTCCATCGAAGTCAGCTCCGATGTATACGTGCAAGTGTGGGGGGTGGATAACAAACTGCAAACCGGTCTACGAACCCTAGAAGGTTTTGCCGACCAGCCCTTCGACCCCAACGGGTTCCTGCTTGCAACACCGGTATATCGCGATATCCAGGCCGGCAGTCAGCGATTGCGCGTGGTGAGCGTCCCTCTTGAGCGCAACGACCATCGGGTGGCGACCCTTCAAGTGGCGGTGAACCTCAATGTCGTGGACGCCGCCCGGATTGGATTGACGAACACGCTGGCAGTCATCTGGGCGGTTGCGATCCTCATTTCGGGAAATGCCGCATGGTTAACCCTTGGTCAGACGCTTCGACCTCTGAAGACCATCACTGAAACTGCAGAACAGATCAACCGCGCCGACGATCTCTCGCGGCGCATTCCCTACGATGGACCTGCCGATGAAATCGGGAGTTTGGTCGATTCGTTCAACCAAACGCTCGAACGCCTCGAAGTGTTGTTTACTTCTCAACAACGATTGCTGGCGGATGTGAGTCACGAACTCCGCACGCCCCTGACGGTGATCAAAGGCAACGTGGACTTGATGCGCCGCATGAAAAGCCTCGACGATGAATCACTGACCAGCATCGATCAGGAAGCGGGACGCCTCACGCGCCTTGTGGGTGGTCTGCTTTTACTCGCGCAGGCAGAATCGGGCAAACTTGCCCTCGTGGAAAAACCGGTGGAACTCGACCTGTTGATGACCGAGGTCTTTCAAGAGATGAGCATCCTTGCCAGAAACAAGGTCCGTTTGCATCTCAACGAGATCGATCAGGTGATCGTCAACGGCGACCGCGACCGCCTCAAGCAAGTGTTCATCAATCTCGTGGCGAATGCTATTCAATACACTCCGCCGGGCGGGGATATATTTCTCAGCCTCGAACGGATCAAAGATCAGGCACGCATCATTTGCCGCGACACGGGGCCGGGTATTCCAGCGGAGGATCTGCCTCACATCTTCGAGCGGTTCTATCGCGCGGAAAAATCGCGGACACGCGGCAAGACCACCGGCTTTGGGCTTGGACTTTCCATCGCGAATTGGATCGTGGAACGGCACGGGGGGCGGATTGAAGTTAATTCAAAAGAGGGACAAGGCACCGCGTTCGCAATTTGGCTGCCGGTGGTTACGTAGGAGCGGAGTCACCCCGCTTTGGGCGAGAGAACTCGCCCCTACGGGTTCAATCCCAACCTTTGCGCGGCTTGGCGGCACAATCCTGCCCCGTAGTTTTGATACCATTCATCGAGCATTGTGCTGGATGACGATCCGTTTTGTGCATCGTAGTAGATTGGCGCGCCATACTGAACGTAGCGCTGTGTTTGCGCAGACCACGTCCATTCGCCGCGGTTGATCACGCCGATACCGCCGTTGTAGCCTGCCAGCGCGAAGCGCGGGTCGCCGTTCGCGGTTTGAAGTGAGCGTGCGAGGTATTCGAGTCCGCGCAGGGCATTGGTCTCCGGGTCGAATCCATTTTCGCCGTAGTAGAAGTGGAACGGCATCACTTGGAAGAGTCCCATGGCGCCGGAACGCGAAAGCGCGCGTGGATCCCCGCACGATTCGATCTGCATCACGGTGGCGGCCAGGTTCGGGTCCAGAGAAGACGCGTTCGCCCAGCGGACGATATCCTTCCCCCAGTATTGCACTTCCCGCGTGAAGATGGGGGAGAGTCCATTCGAAGCGCTGGGAACAGGTTGAACGATCGGCGATGCAGAGGTTTGGATCGGCATGTTCAATGCAAGCGCGGCGAGCAGGCATGCAATGAAAATCACAGCCAGCGGCGGCAGGGCATAAAAAGACAAACAGCCGCTCGCATCGTCGTCTGCCGCGGCTGTTTGCCGGTCGTCGTAATGTTGTGAGCGAGCACGGGGCATGGTGGGTTCCTTTGATTCAGATTCAGGGACCCGAGCTCGAAATGAGTTCGGAGTATTAAGTTGTCGTGAGGGTCAACGGATTATGCGTCGTAGGAGCGGTCGCTGGATGGTTCGTTGAACGAGTGATAGGTGGGTTCGCTCCGCATGAAAGAGGTCTGTTGTGCGGACTTGGGCGCGGGGCGATACGATTGATTCTGCGCGGTTTGCACCGGGCGATTCAGGCTGGAAGCAGGACGCAGGACAGGCTGCTGGCTCACCGGGCGATAGTTTTGCTGTGGAGCGGGGCGTGAATAGTTGCGGTCCGATTCTGCGGTGGTGAACATGCGGTCGCCAGCCAGCGAGAACGAACCGATGATCAATACGCGGATGAGCAGGATCATTGCGGCAACAAAGATCGGAACGACCTTCGTCATTGTCTCGTTGCTGATCACCGCGCCGCCGGACGCGCTGGTGTGGTTCACGATGGCAACCGACACGCCCCACCACGTGAGGATGGCGTTGAAACCCGCCGCGAGCAGCCATGCACCGAATAAGTAATACACTTCCTTCGGTTCATCGGCACCTTGCTCGGGTGTGAACACGCGGGCAATGCCGGCAAAGTCGATGCCGCAAAATGCCACGGCAAGGATGGTTGCCCATTGCATCCCGCCGAACGACAGGTTGCCCAAAATATCGAGCAGGGCGAAGCGAGTGGCGTTGAAGTTAGATACCTCGAAGGCGAGCAATGCCACGAGAATGATCAACCCCCATGCCGCACCGCGGTTGAAGCGGCGGCCGCGCGTAAGATCACGGAACAGGGCGCGCAGTCCATCCCCTGTGTTTCTACGATAGGTAGTCATCTCGACCTCCTTTGTCGAATGGGTGACAGTTGAGGTCGAGTTTAGAACACTTGTTCTAATTTGTCAAGGGCGAAACAGAGAACTCGGAAGTCTGTCAGACTTCCGAGTTCGGGTCACTTTCCGAAGTATTCCCTCATCGGATTGAAGTAAAAATCTTCCCAGCCCTGCCGATAATCTTTCATCTGGTCAGGGGGCATGTTGCTGTGCGCGAGTGTGATCTTTGTACCGCCTGCGGCTTTTTCAAGAATAATTTCCACCCGTGAGTCCGGCGCATCCTCCGGGAATTCAGTTGTCCTCCATGCCTGCAAGATGCGCTCATTGGGCGAAAGGTCGAGCATGGAGCCGAAAATATATCCATCCCACGCGCTGAACTTTCCGCCGACCTTGCCGTCAATTTGTGCCGGGCTTCCCGTCATCGCGGAATGACCTTCCGTGCTCAGCCATGCCTCGTACACTTCTGAAGGTTTTGCTGAGATGATGGCTGTGAGGGTGAATCCCTTTTTCGATTTCATGCCACTTTCCGTCTTTCGCTGGTGCGCCACGCGCGCGCGATGCGCGCCGCCAGCCGCGCGTTATTCAACAACAATGCCAAATTCGCGCGCATGGATTTTCCCTTCGTTAACTCATTAATTCTCTGGAGGAGAAACGGCGTGACTTCCTTGCCGTGGATTCCCTGCTCCTTCGCCTCTTTGGATGCCTTCTCGATCAACGGCTCCATCTCGGACTTGGGAATCGCCTCGCCAGCAGGGACCGGGTTCGCCACCAGCACCGCGCTCTGCAGACCGGCTTTCCAATGCGCGCGCGCGAATTCGACAACCTCTTCCGGCGTGTCGACTTTCGCGCTGACCTCCAGTCCGCTTTCGCGCGAATAGAACGCAGGGAACTCGTCCGTCCCAAAGCCAACCACAGGCACATTCATCGTTTCGAGATATTCGAGAGTTGCAGGCAGATCCAAAATTGCCTTCGCACCCGCGCACACAACAATCATGGGGATGGTTGCCAGCGCCTGCAGGTCAGCCGAAATGTCGAAGGATGATTCGCGGTGAATCCCGCCGATCCCGCCGGTGGCAAAGACCTTGATCCCCGCGTGTTTGCAGGCGAGCATCGTCCCCGCGACGGTTGTCCCGCCGCATGCTTCCTCGGTGATGACCGTCGCAAAATCGCGTGGACCCACTTTGTATGGTTCCTTCTCATTGGCAAGCCGTTCGAGTTCATTCTCGTTCAAACCGATGTGCAGTTGCCCATCCAAAAACGCGATGGTTGCCGCGGTCGCGCCTTCGTCGCGCACGGCGCGTTCCATATCCCGCGCCAACTGCAAATTTTGCGGACGCGGCAAGCCGTGCGTAATCACCGTTGATTCGAGCGCGACGACGGGAAGATTCGCCCGCATGGCTCGGTTGACATCGGGGGATTTGTAGAGTTCATCCATGGCGGGTTTTTACCTTTGCCTGTCTTGAATTAGTCGGTCAATCGCGCGCACGATCAGGTTTTCGTGTGACTCGTTCGGGAAATTCGCCCGCTCATGCTCGATCAAGCGATTGGCTGTGACCCCGTCTCCATTGACCAAGCGGATCAAATCGGCATAAGAGAAACCCGGTGAGGGCGAATTACCATCTTCATCATCAGGACCAAGATCATCGTTTGGGGTTGGGGAAACCTGGTCTGGATCGAAGCCGTACTCGGGAGGAGGATTTTGCGTAGTTGATGTCCCTGCAGATTCACCGCCAACGGTATGTCCAAAGATATCGAACAGAATTTTGATCGCGTCTTCCACATCTACCGGAACTAATTCACCTTTATGCGCCCAAAGGTCCTTTGCCTGAATTAATTGCTTTCGATAATCAATGATGACTCGTTGTATGATGTCTTGATACCTGCTTGCGGTTTGACTCGCTTGTTGATACGACCTGAGAGGAATATCCTGAATCAACTCCGTCATTTTGTGTAGAACGGCATTGATGCTAAATCCTTTCAAGGCATCGTTGCCGTCCATTCCCGCGTTCTCCCGGCTGATCTTCCATGCCTCGATATGTTTGCTGAACACCTTTTCAATGGGGCTGTTCCAAGTGCCGATACCGATCCACTGCAATTTTACGCCGCGCTCGCGGGCGGTCTTGTTGAAACTTTCAACGAATTCACTGAACAGGTCGCCTTTGATCTGAGGTCGTGGAACGAAGTCCGGCTTTTTCGGCGGTTCCTTCTTGTCCTGAGGTTTAATGCCCAACGGGAGCAGGTTCCGCGCCTCATCCGTCAACAAATTCTCGCGCTGCGCCACTCGATTCACTTCGGGTTGACCGATACTGGCAAAATACTTGTTCAAATCGTTGCGACTCATAAATTTGGCGAGTTCGCTTCGGATCAGGCTGGTCATGTTCTCCCTCCACAAAAAAGCATACGCGGATGGATCTTTCTGTTCCGGTGTGACCTTTGAAAAGGCTTTGTAAATGAGCCTTTCAACAGCCCGATTGTTGAATGGATAAGGCAAGTTGTCAGACGGCGGTATTTGCGCTGTGCCCCGGTCGATACTGAACATAAACCGCACATCGGTTGCGATGATTGGAATTCCGTCCTTGCTTCGGCTGTGAACCGAACGGGCTTTTTCATCCAGGTCGCGCAATTCGACGAAATGGTCGCGCAGGTCTATTGCCTCACGGAATCGTTCGAAGGCTTCGATGGTCGCCTTACCGCCGGGCTCCCTGCTGGTTGGACCGATGATATGGGGTGTACCATCCGGCTTTTCGAAGAGTGCCGCCGAGTCTAATTCCACGATCACTTTGCCCGGTCCGCCGATCAAATAATTGGCAGATTTTTTATCGTCCTCAGCGATCTCGCCTTTCGCGATGTGAATGGTTTCATCACTTCCGCCGAGCGCAACTTCCAAAATGTGCCGGCGGGCGATGGAAACATCCTCGAGGTTGAAAATATCTGCGAGATAGATCGCCGCCGATTGCAGGGAGATAAAGTATGGTGCGAGCAGCAATGGCAGGAAGCGCAAGTTCCTCGGGTCGAAGAAGACTTGCATCGCGAATAAAACCAGATTGGAAATTGGATGTCCGGATGTATATCCATCCCGGTATGCTGAACTGAAGAAATACAGGAAAATATCCTGCGCGCGCGCCAACCACAGGGTCAATGGATAGTTGATCAGGCTGAGCAGAAAACCACTGAGGAAGAACAGGATCACGAAAGCCCAAAAACGCCCGCTCGAGGCTTTCGGTGAAAGGTCGAACATCATGTTCAGGTAGGCGTTCACGAGGCGGATGAAACCTTCCTGAAACAGGCGCCATTCTTTTTTCAATACAGACTCGGGTCGCAATGTGGCGTTCATTGCCCGTTGACCTCGATCGAGCGGAGGATCTCATCTAATTCCTCGCGTTCAGTGCTCATCTGCCGTCGTAACTGGTCGGTGCGGATCACGATCGCTCGGGTTCGCAACAACAGGGATTTCAACGCGTTCTTGAACTCTCTCCTTTTTGGATTGGCTCGCACGACGGCTTCGCTCAGCAACTCGGCGTATTCTTTCACTGCTCGTTCCTGACTGGCTGTTTGATAGACGCTCTTGCGGCGTTCGAGTTGCTCTTTCTCCTCGATGGCATGCTTTAGCCAATTCGCTTCCCATTTGCTGATGATCTCTTCGTCAACTACCGGGTTCAACCGGGGATTACTAATGCTCACGCTCAATACTTTAAGTCCGCGTTCTTTGAGTAGCCTATATTCATAACTCAACTCCTGCCGCGGCGGATTACTTTGATCGCGTTTTCCGGTCTCATCGAAATAGTCTACGAATTCTTTTGTAAGTCTCGCCTTGACCATCTCATTGATGACTTCGAAAGCGGTCTTCATCTCCCCTTTTTCTTTTTTCGGGGGCGGCGGTGTATATGGTTGCGACTCTTCGCCGGAAGTTGGGACGGGTTCCTTTTTCTCTAATTGTGCAATGCGGCTTGCCATCCAGCGGTTGATCAAACGCAAGATTTTGGCGATTGCGGTTTGGAACGAATCTTTTCCCGTCCCAACCTGAATCGCCTGCGTGAGCGGATCGATCTCCTCATCGGTCGGCTCGATCGTCGGCGGCTGTGCCGGCGGGACCTTTTGTTCTGGTTTGAAAAACTCATCCAGAGTGAACTTGGAAGCGTATTCGCGCCACACATCCACAGCGAGCGCGGCGGGTAATTGATTCCATGCCATGCGGTGGCGCGGATTTTCTGCTTTGTAGTATGGGTTGATGCCCTCGCTTAAAATTGCCTTGCGAATGGCTGTTTGATCTTCTTTTTCATCCCGCTTATCTTTCGGTGTGACACCGGTGCGATACCCGAAGCGCGAACCCGATTGCCCGTTTTTTGGAAAGCCCGTATCCACGCGGAACACCACATTGATCGTTGGAACTACTTCGATGCCGTCGCGTGTCAACGCGCTGACCTGTTTGCGCCGGTCTTGAATCTGTTGATATTCATCCTCCGTCTGATCGTCCGTTTTCCCCGCAAATGGATTTTCGCCTTCCCGCGTCGGTCCTACCGTGTGCGTTTGGGTATGCAAGTCGACGGTGCCGGCGATGGTTTCCTTCGCATCGATGAAATGGACGCCGGGTCCCAACGTCTGTTTGATCTTAGTCGCGGTTCGTGTTACCGCCGCGCTGGCGGAATCCAACCATAAAACACCGGGTCCCTTTCTTTTTTCCTCTCCCGCTTCTTTTTCTTCGATACCGTTCTTGATGAAAATCGCCGGTCCGCGGACGCCGAACAAGCGCGCGATCAAACGGTTGAAGATTTGGAGGCGGTCTGAGAAGGTGTGAACCGGCAAAATGAACTGTGAGAAGAATGACATCCACAAGGTAAGCAGCAGGGGAAAAAGGCAGAAGAGGTCTAGGAAAACCCTCACCTCGTTGATGCGAATTCCCCCGAGGCTGAAGATATCCCAAAAATAGGCAATCAAAAGTATTGCCAGCCACCCGGCGATGTAGAACCATGGCCTTTTGTAGAACGGAGTGTCGCCCATTTCGTTGAATTTTATAACAAAACCCCACAATTCGCCACGACCAACGGCGGTAAAATCCCATGCATGCTCCGCGTGGAATTTCACTGCCATACGATCGCCTCGAAGGATTCGCTGACGCGTCCGCGCGATCTGGTGGAAACTTGCCGGCGCAAAGGCATTGACCGCGTCATGGTCACCGACCACAACACGATCGCGGGCGCGCGTGCGGCTCAAAAACTGGACCCGGAACTGGTCATCGTGGGTGAGGAGATTCTCACCACGCGCGGGGAGATCCTTGCCGCGTTCGTGACCGAGGAGATTCCAGCAGGGTTGACCCCGCAAGAGACGATCCGGCGGCTAAAGGAGCAAGGCGCGTTCATCAGCGTGTCGCATCCGTTCGACCGATTTCGCGAAGGGGGCTGGGCGGAGGATGATTTGCTTGATATATTGCCACTCGTCGATGCAATTGAAGTTTACAACTCGCGCTGTATGCTTCCACAATTCAACCGCGAAGCCAAGCGTTTTGCGGAAAAACACGATCTGGCAGGGACGGTCGGCTCGGACGCGCACGCGGCGTTCGAATTGGGGAGAAGCGTCCTGTTGTTGGAGCAGTTCGACGGTCCGGAGGGGATGCGGAGGGTCATCCGAAACGCCAAATACGCGACGTGCTGGTCTCCACCGTGGATTCATCTTTCGTCGCGGTTCGCCGTATTCCGAAAGAAATTGAATCCCAGTCTTGACATGCAAAATCAGGCGTGATAATCTTGCCCCACGTGCCCGGTTCGCCATGAAAGCGTAAAGGCGATTGGGCATAAATTTTTCTCAGCAGGAGAGTTGCAAGATGTCAGAACGATATGTTGGTACGGTCAAGTGGTTCAATGCCACCAAGGGCTACGGCTTCATCGGCCGCGAGAATGGCGAAGATGTGTTCGTACACTTCAGCGCCATTCAGTCCGATGGATACCGCAAGTTGGAAGCCGAACAGAAAGTGGAATTTTCCGTCGAGGAAGGTCCCAAGGGTCTGCAAGCCGCCAACGTGGTGCCGATCTCGTAAGACTGACGCCTGTAATTCCGGGCGGTCGGCTTGCCGACGTAAGTTTTGCGAAACGAACAGAGTTGCCGTGAGGCAACTCTGTTTTTTTATTATGACTTAATCGTGACATTTGTCGCCATTTGCCAGCCTATAATCATTTTGTAAGCCGTAACCAATAATTACATCGAACGACTACTAACAGTATGGCGATTTTAGGTCTCTTTCAACGAGATGCGGATAAACATACGATTCTCGCGTCGGGGCAGGTGGCCCCGGACCCGGCGCGTTGTGTGCAGTGTGGAATTTGTACATATAACTGCCCGATCGGCATCGATGTGCGCGCTCACGCGTGGCGCGGCGAGCGTGTGATCCACAGCCAATGCCTGACGTGCGGCGAGTGTGTGGCGCGCTGTCCGCGCGGGGCGTTGCGATTCGAGAAAACTGATCTATTTGCAAAGAGGGAATCGTGAAATATGCGGTAATCGGTACAGGCGTAGCAGGCATTGCGGCGATCGAGGCGATCCGTTCCGTTTTTCCCTCTCCCAGCGGGAAAGGACAGAGTGAGGGCGAGGCGGAGATCGTGATGGTGGGAGATGACCCGCACGGATTCTATTCGCGCCCCGGGCTTGCCTATTATTTGACCGGCGAACTGCACGATAAAGCCTTGTATCCGCGCACGGCGGACGATTATCGCAAGATGAACTTTCGATATGTGAAAGGGAAGGTACAAAATATCCTGCGCGAAACGCATACGTTGGAATTGGAGAATCACGCGTCCATTTCGTATGACCGATTGTTGATCGCAGTCGGCGCGCGAGCCTTGCCTTTGGAAGTGCCCGGTGCGCATCTCGAAGGCGTTCTCAAACTGGACCACATGGAGGACGCGAAGCGAATTTTAAAACAGGCGCGCCGCGGCAGGACGGCTGTTGTGGTGGGCGGCGGAATCACCGCGCTCGAACTGGCGGAGGGTCTGCTGTCGCGAGGCATGAAGGTGCATTATTTGCTGCGGGGCGATAGGTACTGGAGCAACGTGCTGGATGAACAAGAATCAAGGATCGTCGAACGGCGTCTTCAAGAAGAAGGTGTGACTTTGCATCACCACGCCGAGGTGATCGAGGTGTTGGGAAAGAACAAGCGCGTGACGGGTGTCCGCTTGCTTGACGGACGCACATTGAAGTGTGATGTGATCGCGTACGCGATCGGGATTCGTCCACGCGTCGAGTTGGCGAAGCAGGCTGGGCTGGCGGTCGACCGGGGAATTCTCGTCAATGAATATTTGCAAACGAACGACCCCGATATTTTTGCGGCAGGCGATGTGGCGCAAGCCTACGATCCAGCCAGCGGGCGATCGGTTCTGGATAGTCTATGGGCTCCTGCACGTCAACAAGGTTATGCGGCAGGTTTGAACATGGCTGGGAAGAAATCCGCTTACATCAAAGCGCCGCCGTTCAATGTGACACGCTTGGCAGGTCTGACCACGACCATCATCGGTACAGTTGGCAAGGGACACGATGATGATCTGGCCGGCATTGCGCGCGGTGACAGTGAAACGTGGCGGAGTTTGACGGACGCGATGGTTGCCCAGACCGGCTTCGAGGTGAATCGTGTTCGCCTGCTTGTCGGTGAAAAACGGTTGCTCGGCGCGATCGTGATGGGCGACCAATTGCTTTCCTTTCCGCTGGAAAGGATTGTTTCGGACCATGTGGATATTTCACCGATCCGTGAGAAGTTGCTGGCACCCAAAACACAGATCGGCGATGTGATCGCCGAATTTTGGGCAAGCCTGAAGAATTAACTGTTTTTTTTTGGAGACGGTATGCTGCGTGGCAACAGAGAGTTATGGCTTGCGTTTCTTGCAATGCTCATGATCACGGGTTTGTATGGTTTGGTTGTTGTGCTGACGCGTGAAATCCCACCGGCAAGTGAGTTGTTTGGGCATGGCTTGGGGATCGTGGGATTCATTTTCATGTTGATGACTGAAACGCTTTACAGCCTTCGCAAGCGGAGCCGCAGTGTGAAGTGGGGGAGGATGTCTACGTGGCTTCAGTTCCACATTTTCACCGGGCTGGTGGGACCGTTTATGGTTCTGCTTCACACCTCATGGAAATTCAACGGCATTGCCGGGGCAACAACACTGCTCACGGTCATCATCGTTTTCAGCGGATTCATCGGGCGTTACATCTTCACCCGCATCCCGCGCACCATGGACGGATTGGAGATCGAAGGCACGCTTTCACAAGAGGCTCTCAAGCAAGCGCGGCGGCTCATGGCGCTTTGGCATACCGTTCACATCCCGATCGGCATGGCGTTGTTCGTTTCCGCGTTCGTTCATATCGGCGCAACGCTGTATTACGCCACTTTCTTGAAATGAGTCGAGAGGCAGAATGCGAAACAATCGGTTGGGATGTTTGTCCGGAACAGGTATCCTTGCCGCGATCGTCACATCGCTGGTCATTGCTGGTTATGTGTATGCGGGCGGGGGTTTGTTATACAACCCCGGTCCATTGAACGCGCAAAGGGGAGAACTATTGGGTGGTGTTACTTCTCACGCAGAAACCGATGGAGATTGTCAGGCTTGCCACACCGCGCCGTGGGCGCGCGCCAGGATGGCGGATCGATGTGCCGATTGTCACGGGGCGATCGCGGTCCAAATGCAGGATGTGGCTTCGCTCCACGGGCGGATGCTGCAAGATAATCCCGGCCTCGAATGTCGACATTGTCACCCCGAACATCGCGGCGCAGATGCGCCATTGACTGAAATGACCGACGCGTCCTTCCCTCACGATGCGGTTGGATTCTCCTTGGACGGTCACGCGTTCACTTCAGCGAATGCCCCCTTCACCTGCGATGACTGCCATCGGGGAGATATTTCCACGTTTGAAATCCTCGTGTGCCGGGATTGTCATGCCGATCTGGAACCGGCGTTTGCCCTCGGACATTCCATCGAATTCGGCGATGCCTGCCTCGCCTGCCACGACGGTGTGGATCGCTTCGGAAAAAAATTCGTTCACTCTTCGGAATTCGCGTTGACCGGCGGGCACAGCGGATTGACCTGTTCGCAGTGCCACACCGACGCCCGGACGCTGGCTGATTTTGAAAACGTGCCGTTCGACTGTTACTCCTGCCATCGCCGCGACGACCCGCACGCAGGAGAATTCGGCACCGACTGCGCGGTGTGTCACAATCCCACGAACTGGGAAGATGCCGCGTTCGATCACAGCCTCGCGGTTTTCAAACTGGAAGGTAAGCATGCCGAAGTTCGATGTGAAGAATGTCACACGAACAATGTTTTCAAAGGCACACCAACCGAATGCTATGCCTGCCACCAAGACGATGATGAACACGCCGGGCGATTTGGAACCGATTGCGCCGCCTGCCATACTCCGCAGGACTGGGAGAATGCGATGTTCGATCACAACCGGTCGAATTTCCCGCTTACCGGGCGTCATGCCGGTTTGACGTGCGAACAATGCCACGTCAATTCACAGTTTGCAGGCTTATCCACCACGTGTGCGGCGTGTCATGGAGATCCCGTGTATCACGCCGGGATGTTCGGCACAGATTGCGCCTCCTGTCACTCTACGGATAACTGGTTTGCGGTGTATCGCGGTCCCCATCCCTCGATCGCGGATGAAGGCGGCAGTGGCGTGAATCATGGGAACACCTCTTGCAGGACGTGTCACACGCAAACCCTGAATTCCGCCACGTGCCTGGCTTGTCACGACAGCAATAACCCGGACGATGAAGGTGGAGGTGGTGGTGAAGGCGGGGACGATTAATCCCTTGAGTGGAATCCAGCCCGCGTCGAAAGAAAAGACGCGGGCTTTTTCTTTTACATTCAGTAACTGGTGTACTTCGGCAGTATAATAATGAAAATAATAATGAAGGAGAAGGTATGAAGTCCAAACTGTTTCAGGGTCTTGTATTGGTGCTGGCGCTGAGTTTGATCCTTTCGGCTTGTGCCCCGAAAGCTACTGCAACGCCGACCCCGATCTTGACCGAAGAACCCGCGCAACAAGAAAGTGGACCGACGATCGTCACAGGCACTGTCACGTACACCAATCCGTTTTTCACCGAGGGCGTAGCCCAGCCGATCGTAATTTTGGAGGATCAAGGCGGTTTCGTCACGCGCGACCGTAATTTCGTTATCCCGGTGGAATCGCAGGTGATCGCCACGATCACCTCCGACTTTTACACCTCGCCATTCACGTACAGCCTGTCACTCCCTGAGGTGCCGAATGGCACATTGCATGACGTAGATCATGACGGCGTGGACGAAACCGGCGTGATGGTCTTTGCGGTTGCCTATTGGACGAACACATGGGGCGACCCATTTTTGGAAAAGCGCGATCAAGGCGGCGGCGGGTGGTCCTCCGCGTATGCTTCGACCAAAGTGAGCGACGACCGCGATGCCTACCTCGAAGTGTATGGTGGTAAATATCTCGTCTACGCGCCGGAGGGCGGACAGCAATTCCCTTCGGGATTCGGCGATGATGCCAAGTTGTTCACCGACGACGATCCGGTCATGGATCTGCCCGCAGGTTGGTCTGTGATCGATCTGGATCAAACTCCCTTTGCGATCGACCGTTCGGAAAAGCCAACCATTGAACTATATGAACCGGAAAGCGCCGCGCTGGTCGATTTTTCCGGCCTTTCGTACACCGAAGCGTTCGATAAGATGGTTGAGAAATTCAAGAACGAATATGCCTTCACCGAATTAAAGGGTATTGACTGGGATGCCAAGGCGGAGGAGTTCCGCCCGGGCTTCGAAGCCGCCGAACAAGCGAAGGATCCGCATGCGTACGCGCTCGCCTTGCGCGATTTTATCTGGTCAATTCCCGATACACATGTCGGATTCGATCAGACCCTGCTCAATGAAGATTTTCAAACGGAGACAGCCGGCGGAATTGGTTTTGCCATGCGCGAACTGGATGATGGGAAGATCATCGCCAACTTCATTCTGGAAGGCGGACCCGCCGATCAAGCCGGCATGGAATGGGGTGCAGAGATCGTTTCATTCGACGGGACGCCAGTTGCCGATGTGGTCGAGGCAACCGCCCCGTGGTCGTCTCCGTTCAGCAGTCCGATCAACAAACGACTTCAACAACTCCGCTATGCCACACGGTTCAGCCTTGACAAAGGTCAAGTGGAAGTCGTATTCAAAAATCCCGGCGGCGCGGAGCAGACCGCGACTCTCGAGGTAGTGAGCGAACGAGATAGTTTTACCTCCTCCTCGTTCTTCGCGGGCGTTTCGCCAACCGAACTGCCGGTGGAATTCGATGTACTGCCCAGCGGATATGGGTACATCAAGATCAACAGTTTTCTCGATAACGATGTCCTTTCGATCCAAGTGTGGGAGCGCGCGATTAAGTACTTCAACGACAATAGTATTCCCGGTGTGATCCTTGATCTGCGCATCAACGGCGGCGGCAGCGGCTGGCTGGCAGATCAGATGGCGGCTTATTTCTTCAACGAAGAGACTCTGGTCGGCAACACCGCCTATTTCGACGACTCCACCGGCGAGTTCTACATGGATCCCGGCGATGAAACGTACATGATTCCGCCGCGCGAAGACCTGCAATATAACGGCAACGTGGTCGTGATGGTGGGTCCTGCGTGCGCCAGCGCCTGCGAATTTTTCTCTTACAACATGACGATCAACGATCGCGCGACGGTGGTCGGATTTTATCCTTCGGACGGCGCGGGCGGCAGTGTGGAGCAGTTCATCATGCCGGAAGATATCACCGTGCAGATGACGATCGGCAGGGCAGTGGATGCGGAAGGCAACATTCACCTCGAAGGCAAGGGTGTCGTGCCGGATGTCCTTGTGCCTGTGACGCTTGAAAACTTGCAACGGCTTGCCAATGGCGATGACGTTGTGCTTGAAGTTGCCGAAAAGGTCGTGAGCCAGCCCGCTGGTGCAGGCGTCGTACCTTCGGGCCCGCCAAAGATCGCCAGCCTAGCAGATGCCAGCAATGCCTTTGCCTCCGGGAATCGTTTTCTCGAGGAAGCCGCACGGGAGGAATACCAATCCGCCGATTATGCCAAACCCGGCACACTCACGTTTACCGTTCCCCTGATCAAAGACGAATCGTTTGTGTGGATGTACGCGTGGTGCACAACGTCCACCGAAATCCTCGATCAGAACTTCCAGAACATCAAGTTGAAATTCATGATCGACGGCAAAGAGATTCCCCTCGACCAACTGGTAAACGAAGACCTAGCCAATGGCGGACAACAATGCCGGTTGTATTACACGGCGTTGAGCGATTGGCCCGCCGGTGAACATCATTTGAGCATCACCGCCACGTTCACCCGTTCCATCAACGATGGTACAGCCGATTACCCGGCTGGCGATTACGTGCTCGAATACGACGTGTTCGTGAAGCCCTAACCCTAACTGGGAAGTACCGTTGAATGGTTGTATCAAGCCCGCGTCCGAGAAGGACGCGGGCTTGTTCATCCGCTTATCTGTTGTTCAGCAATGGGGACAATCGCCGCCTCGTGGTTCGTTTCGATATTCATGATGGCGGGGACGAAGAACGAAAGGATCGTCATGAGGATACAGACCGAACCGCCGAAGATGTACCAGAAGCGTATCCCAAATTGATCGGCGATGGGACCGGAGAAGAGCAGGCTGAGAGGCATCATGGCGGTTGCGCCCGCGCCGAGGAGCGAAAATACCCGGCCTTGTTTATCGGGGGCTATCGTTGATTGAAAGATTGCCATCAATGGTCCGTTGGCGAACACCTGCATGAAGCCGATGATGAAGTTGGCGCTGAGCAGAAGGTAGAACATGTTCGCTGGCACGAACCCGATCAGGATGCATCCGATGCCGATGCCGATGATACCGCTGAACGAAGTGATGATGCGCCGTTTGAAGCCGCCCCAAATGCCGAGCAAAATGCCGCCCGCGATCATGCCGACCCCGAACAACGCTTCGGTCCAGCCGAGTTCCGTCGCGCCGCCGTTGAAAACTTTTGTGACCACCAGCGGAAGGAGCGCGGCGCTCGGGATGAGCAGGAAATTCAGAATCATGGCAAGGATGATCAAACCCAACAATCCGCGCCACCGTACGACATAGCGAAAGCCTCGCGCAAATCCTCCCAGTATGAGGATTTCTTTTGGAGCGCATCGCGCGCAGGTTGCGGCACATGGATAAATAGTAAAGGCAGGATGGCAAAGATGGCGGTTCCAATGTCAATGAGCAGGACGTTTTCTGTGGAAAGGACTTCGATCAATAACGCGCCAAGGGGTGGTGCGGCAATGCCGATCAATCCCTGAAGCAGTTGGTTCGCGCCTGCCACTTGTGCAAGATGTTTGTTAGGCACCATCAACGAAGTGGAAGCGGTCATGGCGGGTTGGTGAAACGCCGCGCCGAGCGAGCGGACGAGTACGATCACGTAAATGTGCCAGACCTGAACCTGATTCGTTGCGAACAAATAGAACAAGCCGGCGGTCGCCAGCGCGATGCCCGTATCTGCCGCGATCATGATCAGTCGGCGATTCCAGCGGTCAACCAGCGCGCCGATGAACGATCCAAAAATGATCTGGGGTAGTAACGCTGCCAGGGTGGCTGTCGCCAGCACGGTGGCGGAACCGGTCTCTTGAGTAAGCCACCAGACCAGCGCGAATTGCACCAATGCCGAGCCGAACAGTGAAAGCGCTTGCCCGGTCCAGATGGTGAAGAATGGGATTGACCAATTCAGGGGAGCAGGGGTTGATGTGTCATTGTTCATGATAATCCTCTTATTTGATCCTATCTGCCAGGGCGGTTTTCACTTTGTCCGAGGCCTGAAAGATTCCACGCACTTGGATCGATTCAACCACCTCTCTCGCCAGGTTCGGAGAAATATCATTTGCCAAATGGAGGAGCCCTAGAACGGTGATCTTGAGTCGCTCGCCCTTCGCTTTTTTCTTCTCGAGATCGTCTTGATCGTAGGACAAGACACCAATCACATACGAATTACGTGTGACCGATTGCTGAATTTCCATATTGTGTTTCTCCAATTGTGAGCGGATTGCCGTGCGGATAAAATCGGTCCGGTTGGAATATAGCCCCTCCTGAACCAGCAGGTCGATCTTGCCCAAGTCCACTGCGCTCATGTTGATGGTGATCTTTTCGGTTTCTGCCATGATCATCTCCTTACCATCCATGTGGATGGTATATGGATGATTTTATGCATAACTGGCGAACTGTCAAGGGAAAAGCAAGGATTCTTGCTACAATCGAAAAAATTCCAAAAACAGGTAACCAGATGCAACCCTTTTCATATCACTCACGAAGATCGCCAGTGTATGGGCGCGGCGGAATGGTTTCAACCTCACAACCTCTCGCGACAGCCGCAGGATTGGAAATTCTTGCAAAGGGTGGCAACGCGGCGGATGCGGCGGTGGCGGCGGGCGCGGCGCTCAACGTGACCGAGCCGACCTCTACAGGAATCGGCGGCGATATGTTCGCCCTCTATTTTTCTGCGGAGACGAAGCGGGTCACCGCGTTGAACGGATCGGGGCGCGCTCCTTCTGCCCTTACGCTTGATCGGCTAAAGACCGTCGGATTCGCATCTTCGATTCCCCCGTTCCACGCGCACACGGTGACCGTGCCCGGCGCGTGCGCCGGCTGGTTTGACCTGATCGAAAAGCACGGCTCGCTTTCGATGTCTGAGATTCTCTCGCCCGCGATCCGACTCGCGGGTGAAGGATTTCCTGTCGCGCCGATCACTTCCTACTTTTGGCAACGCGGCGCGCAGCGGCAGCTCGCTTCTGCGCCAAACGGGCGCGAGTTGACGATTGACGGACGCGGACCCCGCGCGGGGGAAATCTTCCGTAACCCGGGCTTGGCGAAGACGTTCGAAACGATTTCACGCGGAGGCAAAGCCGCGTTCTATGAAGGCGAAATTGCCGAAGCCATCGCCGCGGTGTTGAACGAGGCGGGCGGATGCATGACGATGGACGATCTCGCCTCACACACTTCCACGTGGGAGGAACCGATCTCGGTGGACTATCGCGGCTATCGCGTGTATGAATGTCCGCCCAACGGGCAGGGTATCACTGCCTTGATCGCTTTGAACATTCTCGAAGGTTTTGACCTTGCTTCGCTTGAATCGCTTTCGGTGGAAAAGATTCATTTGATGATCGAATCGCTGCGGCTCGCGTTTGCGGATGCGTTTTGGTACGTGGCTGACCCGAAGTTTTCAAATATCCCCATCAAAGAATTGTTATCCAAAGATTATGCCGCTGAACGCCGCAAACTAATCAATACGCAATACGCAGGACGCAATATCGAACGCGGCTCCCCCGTTTCCTCCTCCGACACCGTCTACCTCAGCGTTGTGGATAAGTTTGGAAATGCCTGCTCGTTCATCAACAGCAATTACATGGGATTTGGCACAGGCATCGTTCCAAAGGGCTGGGGCTTCACGTTACAAAATCGCGGACACAACTTCAGCCTCGACCCGAATCACCCGAATTGCCTTGCGCCGCGCAAACGACCGTATCATACGATCATCCCTGCGATGGTCACAAGACTTCCCTCTCCTTTTAGGCGAGGGGATGGGGGTGAGGTCGAGGAATTGTACGCTTCATACGGCGTCATGGGCGGTTTCATGCAGCCGCAGGGACATGTGCAGGTTTTATCCGCTCTCGTGGATGATGGACTGGATCCGCAAGCCGCGTTGGATCGTCCGCGCTTTTGCATTGACGTGGACGAATCGGGCGGGCGCGTCGCCATCGAGGAAGGGACGCCGGAGGCAACCTTCAACGGCTTGCAAAAAATGGGGCATCCTGTTTACGCAGTGTCGGGGTACGAACGCGCGTTATTTGGAAGGGGGCAGGTGATCCTCCGGGATGCCGATTCAGGCGTCCTGTGCGCGGGAAGCGATCCGCGCGCCGATGGGTGCGCGATGACGTTTTGAAAACAAGAAATTTCCATGACCCAAAAACCATTTTAAGAGTATTACCCCGAATCTATGCTCATTGCTATCGATGCGCGGCACGCTCAACGAGCGCGGAAATCGGCAAAACTTTTCGGCACGAAGCGACCGACTTCGGTCAGTTCAGCGCGCGTTCGCCGAAGATTTGTGGTCGTAATTCGTGGATGGTTCTCGTTCATAATTTCAGCGATAGACTTCGCGGCGATGCCCAACCGCTTGGACGAACACTTTTTTGGTTTTATCGTCAATCGTGTATAAAATTCGATAATCCCCTACTCGCAAACGGTAACTTTCCTGTCCTTGTAATTTCTTCACTCCCGCTGGGCGTGGGTTTTCCTCCAGCGCGAGCAAGCGTGTCACGATGCGCTTGTAAATGGGCGCTTCGAGCGCGTCCAACTCCTTTTCGGCGGGACGCTGGAGGATGACCTGATAGGTCATTACTTCTTCGCCCTCTCCTTCAAATATTCGCGCAGTGGACGCCCAGGTTCCTTACGGCGTTCTTCAATGATGGATAAGTCCATCAGGTCGCGGCGGAGGTTCTCGTCGCGGATAATACGCTGAAGCACGGCGCGTTTTTCTTCGATGGGAAGAACTTTAAATGCAGTCCAAAAAACTTCTGCAGTAGCTTGGGTGGTAGTCATGGGATAAATCTCCTTCTATAAGTCAGGACCGGCGAGGTGCATCATAACTCTCTGAAGTCTTTTTAGATAATCGTGTCACGGCTTGTTCAAGTTCAGTACTAGTCCTAAGAAACTCTTTGCCGATGGACAAAAGTATAGCATAACTCAACTGGCTACTGACCACTCATAACTGATCACTCGTACGTATAAAACCCTCTCCCCGTCTTTCTCCCCAAATACCCCGCATCCACCATCTTGCGGAGCAGCGGAGCGGGACGGTACTTGTCCTCGCCGAGGTCGCGGTGCAGCACTTCCATGATGAATAGCACCACGTCCAGCCCGATCAAATCCGCGAGCGTGAGCGGACCCATCGGGTGGTTCATGCCGAGTTTCATCACCGCGTCAATGGCTTCTTTTGTGCCGACTCCCTCTTGCAGGGCGAATATCGCCTCGTTGATCATCGGGCACAAGATTCGATTCGAGATAAAGCCGGGCGAGTCGTTCGCTTCCCACGCTTCCTTGCCCATCGCTTTGCACAGCTCGAGCGTGGTGGCGAGCGTCTCTTCGCTGGTGGCGAGTCCTTTGATGACCTCGACGAGTTTCATCAACGGCACGGGATTCATGAAGTGCATACCGATCACTTTATCGGGACGTTTGGTCTGCGCGGCGATCTTCGTGATTGAAATCGAAGACGTGTTGCTTGCCAAAACGACTTCCGGACGCGCGGCGGCGTCCATGTCTTTGAAAATTTTGAATTTGAGTTCGGGGTTCTCGGTCGCGGCTTCGATGACGAAGTCCGCGTCTTTCATCGTATCCATGTTCCCCACAAACTGAATCGCGTCGGCTGACGCTTTGCCTTCGGGGGTGATCGTCCCTTTTTCGAGCAACTTACTCGTGGACTTGGCGATCGCGGCTTTGGCTTTCTCCAGCGCGGCGGGCTGAACGTCCATGCAGGTGACTTGATAGCCCGACGTCGCGGCGACCTGCGCGATGCCGTTACCCATGGTGCCAGCGCCGATAACGAAGATGTGTTTGATGGTCATGTTGTCTCCAAGAGCGTAGATACGTATACACGGAAACAGGTACACACGGGTCTACCTGTCTACCTGTCTACCTGTCTACCTGTATACCTTATTTACTAGCCCTGCCGATCCCGCCAGATCAAGTAATTATTCCGAATCTGCTCGATGTGACCGGGGATATGCGCCGAATAAATATTGAGCCACTTCTCGAACGTGTACGGCTCGTCATATTCGGGATGCTTTGCAGTATGCTCGAAAACATCATCGGGCTGTTTCTTCAATAATTCATACGTCGTCTTGCGGACGAGTCTCAAAGTCTCCAGCGCATCCTCCCAACTTTGATCGTGGTAGTCCAATTCGATTGCCCACTTGTCCTGATCGTATCCCATGAACGCACCGCCCGGCTCGACGATCAACTTTCTAGCGCGTAACGCCGCGTTGGATTCCGAATCCGCCAAATGGACGAGTACTTCATGCACACTCCACTCCTTCGGCTCGGGCTTGAACTTCCACATCTCGCGGGGGATGTCTTTGAGCGTTTCCATGAGCATGTCATACCCATGCCCATAAAGTTCGATCTTTTCGTTGCGTCCCTGTTTGTCCATTCTCAATCCTCCAATTCTCTACTCCTCAATCTCCAGTCTCTAGTCATCGTTTGTTTGCCCTCGACCACCACAGTTACCATTTACCAATTACCAATTACCAATTACTCCATCTCCACCGCCATCGCCACCGCTTCGCCGCCGCCCAAACACAGCGACGCGATGCCGCGCTTCAAACCGCGATCTTTCAACGCGTAGAGCAGAGTCGTCAACACGCGCGCGCCGCTCGCGCCCAGCGGATGCCCCAGCGCGATCGCGCCGCCGTTCACGTTGACCTTGTCCCAATCCCAGCCTTGGTCTGCCAACGCGTACCCGTCCGCCAGCACTTGCGCGGCGAAGGCTTCGTTGAGTTCGATCAGATCCACGTCCGATAATTTCCATCCGATCTTGTTCAACATTTTCGGAATCGCATACGCAGGCGCGGCAAACAAATATTTCGGTTCGAGCGCGGCTTGGGCATACCCCACCACGCGCGCCATGGGTTTCAATTTATTTTTTTCGGCGTACGCGCGCGATGCGATCACAAGCGCCGCCGCGCCGTCGTTCATGGGCGATGAATTGCCGGGCGTTACTTTCCCGTTTTCCTTGAACGCCGGCTTGAGTTTTGCAAGCGCTTCGAGCGTCGTATCTTTGCGCGGACCTTCGTCTGTGTCCACAACTGTCACTTCCCCTTTTCGTCCTGTCACAGGGACGGGAACAATCTCAGGCTTGAAGCGGCCCGCCGCTTGCGCCTCCACAGCCTTCTGGTGCGAGCGAAGCGCAAAGTTGTCCATCGCCTCGCGCGTCACTTCGTATTCCTCCCCGATGAACTCCGCCGCGTTGCCCATCCCCCAATTTTCGAACGGATCCCACAAGCCATCGTTGAGCAGGGCGTCGGTCATTTGCGAATTGCCGAATTTGAGTTCGCCCATGCGTCCGTTGACGAGATACGGCGCGCGACTCATGGATTCGAACCCGCCGGCGACGAAAAGCGACGCATCGCCCGCCCGTATGGCTTGACTCGCCATCATCGCGGCTTTCAACCCCGAGCCGCAGACCTTGTTGATCGTGCTCGCGCTGACCGTTGCCGGGACGCCGCCCAAAATTCCCGATTGCCGCGCGGGAGCCTGACCCTCGCCCGCCTGCACCACGTTTCCCATGATGACTTCCTCGATGTCGTTCGGGTTAATACCCGCGCGTTCCACCGCCTCTTTGACAGCGATTGCGCCGAGTTGCGTCGCGGGGACGGAACTCAACGCGCCCTGAAATTTTCCAATCGGCGTCCGCGCGGCGGACAAAATGACGGCTTCTGTTTCTTTGGTCATGGGTTGCTCCTGAATGAGGCAATTATAAAGGCAATTGCCAGCGCAAGATTGCTTCGTGTATAATACACACACAGTGTGAAATTCATACACATGGAAAAGAGGTTGTAATGCGAACCAACATTGTGCTGGACGATAAACTTATCGGGCGTGCCCAAAAGTTGACGGGTATAAAGACCAAGCGGGAAGTGGTTCATGAAGCGTTGCGGTTGCTCATTTTGTTGAGCGAACAGGCTGACCTGCGCTCTTTACGCGGTAAGATCGCCTGGGTCGGCGATTTGGATGAAGAGCGCCGATCGCGCGTTTCCGCGAACTGACCATGCTTATCGTTGACACAAGCGTCTGGGTGGATTATTTCAACGGGATCGAGAATCCACAGACCGATTATCTCCATACAAACGCAGATCGAATTCCAATTTTGATGGGCGATCTAATTCTTGCCGAAGTCTTGCAAGGATTGCGGAATGATTCTGATTTTGAGAAAGTTCGCCGCACGCTTGGTAAGTTTGTGCAAGTCAACATGGTTAATACGGCACTGGCAGTGCAAAGCGCCAGAAACTTTCGGTTCTTGCGGCAACAAGGGGTTACAGTTCGCAAAACCATAGACAGCCTGATCGCCACATACTGTATCGAACAAAGCCATCAACTTTTACATAACGACAGCGATTTCGATGGTTTCGAAAAACATTTGGGATTGCAAGTCATACATCCATAAATTCCTGTAAATTTCACATGATTGACTCTGAACCTTCCCTCTACGAACTCCTCGGCGGCGAGACGGGCGTGCGCAGGCTCGTTGACCGCTTTTACGACTTGATGGATTCCTCCCCCGAAGCCGCGCAAATCCGCGCCATTCACCCGAAAAGTCTGAAACAGTCACGTGAAAAACTGTTCATGTTCCTTTCCGGCTGGTCGGGCGGACCGCAACTTTACATCGAATCTCGCGGTCATCCCGCGCTGCGAATGCGGCACGCGCCGTTTGCAATCGGCGCGACCGAGCGGGACCAGTGGGTGTGGTGCATGCACAAAGCCTTGGATGAAATGGAGATGTGCGAACAGGTGCGAGAGTATCTCAAAAATCACTTCGCGGACGCGGCGGAGTTTTTGAGGAATAGAGATTGATGTCATTGCGAGGGAGCGGAGCGACCGAAGCAATCTCCTCGTTTTGTTTGAGATTGCTTCGCCTTCGGCTCGCAATGACATCATGCGAGATGTTTCATCGCTTCGCGCCGGCTGAGGGGATGCAAGTCCGTTTCCTTCACAAACTTTTTCACTGCTTTTGCGTCCGTGTACGCGTACTGCCGCAACGCCCAGCCGATGGCTTTGTTGATGAAGAACTCATCCGAGCCGAGGTTCTCGCGGATGATGTTGCACATTAAATCAAAATCCGTTTCTTTCTTGTAGCCGAGTTGGAAGAGGATGGCTGTCCGTCTCAGCCATATATTCTTTGACTTGCGCCATTTGGAGAGAACTTTCTCTTTGACAGCGGGGAATCGCTTGAAGTGAGTCCCAACGGGGTGACTGGCGAGCGCGTCCACAGTATCCCACCACGATTTTGTGATAATCAGATATTCAAGCGTGGAAATAAAATTTTCAGGCAGTTTCTTCTCGAACTTATCGAGCAGGTTCATTGCGGCATATTGAAACTCGCGTTCAGGCAATGACCATAGGTCGCGCAAAACTTCATCGAGGCCGTCAATCGTCGGCAAGCCGTTTTTGGAAAGAAATTCTTTCATCAACGCCTTGCTTTGCGGAGTCTTGATTCCCAGATATTCAAACTGATCGCGCATATACTTTTTCATCGGCGCGGCTTGGGAGGGATTGGCGTGTTTCTCAAAGAGGGATTTTAGATTAGCGGCGTATGGGTTCATGAATCTCCAGTCTCCATTCTCTACTCTCTAATTCTCTTGAACAGCGGTGGTCTCGATACGCCCCTCGCAAACAACGCTCAGGGCTACTCGACCACCGAAGTAATTACGGCGCCGGCGTATCCGGCGGATCGAGCGGCTGGACAAATGTCACCAGCCACGTTCCGTTTCCCTGATCGCTCACGCCCGAAAACGGCGTGACGAGGTGAATCCACGTTCTGCCGGGGTGGAGAGAGATGGGGTTGTTGTACGAATCCACAAAATAGATCGGGCGCAGCAAACCCGTTTCTTTCTCCCATTCGCGGTTCAGCGTGGACCATTGGATGCGGAACGCCTGCCCGTCGCGGAAAAGATACGCAAGACCTTTTTGCCCCGGCCCGAGCAGAATTTCGAACTGGTTATGCCTGAAGCGTTGATGCTCTGCGAATAACACGATCACATTTTCAAACGCCGTCTGCCTGCCGGTCAAACGGTCGGTTGCGGGGAATAAATTTCCCGTTTGGTCGGCTTGGTCGGTGAAGCGCAAATACGATTGCGAGATCGGGTCGTATTGCCAGCCCGACTGCGTGAACGAATTGTAGAAAATATCAATCCAATTCGCGGCGCGTCCGCCTTCGGGAATCGAATCAGAAAACACATTGCCCGAGTAGTTCACGGGTTGGCGCGGGTTCAACGCTTCTCGGGCGAGTTCGCGCAAGCGCGTGCGCGTCAACAGCGCGCTGTTGGGTGTGGTTTTATCCACGCCGTAGACGATCTCGCAAGAATCGAGCTGCTCGCCGATGTCCCATGCCGCGCTTGCATACACGAGACAACTGTTCGGGAACATGCCGCCGATCTGGTTGTATGTCAAACGCCCGGAGCGAACGGGTCCGATGTATGGCTCGAACGGGAAAAACCAATTGGGTGGAGTGCCGGTCACAACGGGACTTGGCGTTATCGTTGGTATTTCATTGAGGATCATACCCGCGTCGAAATACGGGACGGTTGATTCGCCCGTGGAAACCTTGATCTCGCCGTTCGCGTCCGCGTCCGAATCGGTATCTTCATCGCCGACATTTTGCAGAGTGAATTGATACGCATCAGGTTTGACGATCTGGATGATCGAATCAACTTGCGGATCCTCGAACGCGAAATAACCGTTTGAATCGGTTGTCGTTTCGCTCAGGACAGTGCGGCTGGTCTCGTCCAGCAAGCGGACGCACACACCCCCAACTCCCGCTTCCCAACTTTCTTGTACGCCATTCGCGTTTTCATCGAGCCACACGCGGTTGCCGATCCATACGCCTTGGGGGTGGAGGATTTCTGTGCGCACATTGCATCTGCCGGTGACGTTCGGAATCTCGCGCAGGTTGTCGCCGTAAAACACGCCCATAAACCGCGTGGAACCTTCACCGATGTAAAACTCGAAGATCCACGGCGCGAATGCTGGTCCCGCCTGTGGACGGGCGGTGACGGGCATGTTGCTGATGGAAACTAAAACAGCAGGGAGATTTAATAGGGACGGGTCATGCACTTCAAGCCCGGTGAGCGGGTTAACCCCCGGCGGAAAATCTGTCTGGTTTGGACCAAGTTGAACCGGCGCGCGATGCGGCTGTGGTGTCGCTGTTAAAGTTGGAGGGGCGGTGGATGTTATCGTCGCAATCGCTTTTGTCTGGGTGGCAGTTGGAGGTGCAGATTGCGGCGATTCCGCGTTGCATGAAGCAAACAGGATGAGTGGAAGAATCGCGACGATCGCAGTGCGACGCATTCGAGGAATCAAGCCAGGTAAGTTGTGAAGAATTGCATTGTGCTGAATGCCATCAAAAGTATCGAGATCAAAGCAAACACCGACCGCAAGCGATTGGATTCATCCAACAAAGAGGCGTACGCGGCGAATGCGAGCCCCACCGCCGCGATCAGCATCGAAAATTGAAAGCCGCCTTCGCGTTCGCTCTGACGGTTGGCTTCATCGAAGTAGGCAAAGGCTTCATCTCTCTTCGCGAGCGCGTCGGCATACATTTCTTCGTAATATTGATCGCCCCAAATGTCGTCGCGCTCGATGCTGGCGAGGAGAGGTCCCGAGAATTGACTCAAATAATAGTCTGCGGCGAAATCATCCAATCCGCTTTGGATCTGATAACCGTCGTACATGTTGTAATCCACGATGATGTATTGGGTTGCTTCGAGGTACAGCGTATTCGATTCCGCCAATGCGCGGTCGCCCGCGAGATTGTTATCGAGTGAAGCATTGCCCTCCTGATATGCCATGTAGTTGGCGGCGGCGGTCAACACGCTCAACACGGAAACGAGGAACCCCAACATCAGGGTCGAACCGAGAAACGCGGCGGGTTTGCCGCGGGTGGTCTTGTTGTCTTCGGTACTCATCGTTCAGCTCCTTTGTGAAATTTGATTATCTACAACTTTGCGCAGGTTGATACCACTCGCCCAGCCCGTTTTGCAAACGAGTTGCCGCATCGCGAGATGAAAGATCGAACGCCATCATCTCGTACAGGTTGCGTCGGATGATCTCGAGCGCGCTGGGCGAGCCGTTCGAGATTTCGGTGTACATCCAGCGGATATCGCTGGGATAATCGTAGACCAGATTGAGGAATTTCGCATCGTTCGGGTCACTGCCGGGCGTGACCTCCACCAGCCGTAACGGGTAGAAACCGGGCAGTTTTTGAGCCATCAGGTTGATGGCTTCCGGGGTCATCAGCCATTCGAGAAACAGTTTTGCTTCTTCGGGGTGCTGGGTGGCGCGGTTGATGCCGATGCCGACGTCAGGCTGGAAGATCACGTAGGTCGTGCTCGAGAATGGAGCCGGGACAGCGAACACATCCCACGTAAAACTTGCTCCTTGTGAAATGGTCTGCAGATCCCACGATCCGCCGAACAGCATGGCGGCTTTCCCTTGCAGGAACAGGTCCTTGCTCGTTTGCGAACTGATCGTCGCCGTGTTCTCCGGCAGGTACGGTTTCAGATCCTCGACGGCTTGGAAAATTCGCACGATCCGATTGTCGTCGAAACACAGACTAGTCCCGTCGGTCTGCATGAATCGTTGCCGTCCTTCGGGACCGCCGAGGAAATTCGCCGCAAGGCTCATGAACATTTCACTATCTTCGCTATGGTTCAGTGCATTGGCAATGGGTATCAGGTTTTCGTCCGCGAACTTCAACGCGCTGGCGGTGAGTTTGAACTCCTCCCACGTCTCCGGCGTTTCGAGGAAGTACTTGTCGAATATATCTTTGTTGTAGTACACACCCTGCACCACGCCCACGAACGGCATGGCGTAGACGCGGCCGGAGGCGCTGTTCGTCCATGGAGTTAATTTGGTTTCATCGAAGTTTTTATCCAGGGGCAATTGATCGTCGAGCGGCGTCAAATAGCGGATGATATCCCCGTCCACTGAAAAGGGACGGACGTAAAGCAGGTCGGGTCCGTCGCCGCGCGACAGTTCGAGGTCCATGAGCAAATCGTAGTTGGTGCTTAATACGGGTCTGTAATTGACGGTGATCCGTTTGCCGGTGGATTCGAGCGCGTAGGCTTCGAATTCGTCGAGTAGCGATTGAATTTCTTCCGCATCTTCGGGCCGCCATGTGCTGAGCGTGAGGGTAACTTCATCGACTGAAGGCGCCGGGGTGGGAAGCGCGCTTTCCGCGGGTTGATCAGATTGACCCGGTCGAATGACCGTATCGAGCAGATTTGTCGAAAGCGATTCGCGTTCCGGTCCGAGTTGCCAAGTTCCGTTGTAGATGAAAAATCCCACCGCGAGCGTCGCCAGCAAAATAGTCGGGTAAATGATGCGCCCGAACATATCCAGTGCGTGACGCGTGTTCTGGAGCCGGGTCCTTTCCGATTTCTTTTTGGCGTTTTCTGCCGCTTTTCCGTAACGACTGCTCAGGGTTTCAAGCAGAACGATGAGCGCGCACATGCCGTAGGAGGCGTAAAAAAGAAATTCCATGGCAACGGTGTAGCCGATCTCGGGCAATGAATTGGCGAAACTCAAATGGAAGAAGGCCGTGGTGAGCAGGGCGGTCGAACCGATCGTGAGTCTTTCCTCGTGACCGAGCGGCAGGAAGAACGTGATGTATGCCAGCAGCAGTGTGATCAACAAAGGGAGCAGGCTCTTGATGATGTATTGAAGCGCATCGCGTTCGAGGTCGATCTGCAGTTCGATCAGCGAGAAATTCGTGGCAACGTTTTGATTGAAGTTCTGAGGGCTGCCGAGTGTGGAGGAGGTGGGGAAGACATCCTGTGTGAGGCGCGCCGCGTTCTCGTTCCAACCGAACAGCGCGTCGAACGCGCCGTTATTTCGAAAGTTTTCCAGTAACTCGTTTTCGTCCCCGTATCTCATCCCGACGCGATCCACCACGTATTGAATGAACGTGGTGGTGGCGCTTTGGTTGCGCAGTTCGACGGTGAGGGTCTGGTGATCGAACGGATAATTGTGAAACTGGAACTGTTCTTTGAACGTGCCGCTCACGCGGTAGGTTTTAAGAATGGTGCCGTCCGGATTTGTTTCATTGCGCAGGGGCGTGAACTCGAATTCGCCGTCCGCGTTCATAAACACAAAATCCTCCGGGCGATACGCCGGGTCTTGTTCGTTCGGACGATAACGGAACCAGAGATAGAAATCCATTTTGTACGTGGAGGTTTTGATGTCAATATCGTCGATCCCCAACAGGTCGATGCCCACATACACAACGTTCGAGCGGTATACGTAATCGCCGTTCACGGTGAGGATGCGGCGCCGCTCGATCTCGCGCGGCAGATCCCTGATCTCGCTGAGCGCTACAACCGGTTCGAATTGGATGCTAGCGGATACAAGTTCGCCGTTCTGATAGATCCCAAAGCGCGGCGCGCGCCGGATGTTTTGCGTGGGTTCAAAATAAACGAGACCGATCACCCCCGGCGCGCTGGAGGTGAAACTGTTCATCGCGGTCAGCGCGCGATAGGTCTTTGCGCGGTCTGCTTCCACTTGGATCGCCGCGCCGTTGACGTTCCCGTTCTGCATCGCGCTGAGCAGGAGGAGCGCCGCGTCGTATCCGTTGACCACGCGGTCGTCCGGCGGTTCGAGGCTGCTCGTGCCGTCGGCGGCGTACGCGTTCTGGTAATCCGCAAGGAATTGATTTGCATAACGATTGGCGCTATCGAAGATGATCGCGCGGGTGGTGTGGATGCCTTCGGTGAAATAACCGGGGAAGGTCGCCTCTTCCGGCTCGCTCTCGACTCTCGCGAGGAACGCGGTGGAAGTGAGGTTACTCCCACCTGCGGTAAAGTACGACAATCCCTGCCGTTTCATCTGGATGACCAGTTCAGCCGAAGTCGCTTCATCCGCGGCGATGAAGACCGCCGCCGGGTTGGCAGTGACGAGTTCGGAAATGATTCGATCGACAGCCACTTCGTCTGCTGACCGCTCGATGATGACCGTCCCGCCGAGCCCATGGAACGTATTCTTGAACTGACGGGCAAGTGCTTGGCTGTAACTGTCTCCGGTCGAGAGGATGGCGACAGTCTCTGAACCGATTAACTTTCTCAGGTAATTGGCGATATATGACCCTTCGGTTTCTACGGTATACGAAATGTTGAATTGATAAAAATTCGCCGCCGTGAATTGTTCCGTGACGGGCGTAACATTAATTAATGGGATACCGGAGTTTTCGAGCGTTTCTGACATCGCTTCCAGAGTCGTAACCGATGAGGAACTGATCACTGCCAGGGCGTTACTACTCGCGATCTCCCGGGCGATCTGCCGAGCCTTTTCGGGGTCGTTGTCGTCATCGTATTCTTTGATCTGGATTTCGATCCCCCCGCGTTCACGGATCTGGCTTGCCGCCAAACTGACCCCGGCATACGTGGATTGGGGATTCAAGCCGCCGTTCGCGTCGCGAGAGTCGTTCTCCACTACCGCGATGGTTATGCTCCGCTGGTCGCGCGCCATCATAGCGCCCGCGCAACCGGCGAGCGCTCCAGCGAGAATCACGATCTGTGTAAGGGATACGAGTTTGGAGAATAAACGGTTATCCATTGCGGCTTGAAACTCAACCCGTATAGTTTAACACGTACTGTACAGGCTTAGGGCGGGGGCCAGTTGATGATCGCCGCTTCGGAGAATCCGTGCTTTTCGACCGTGTACAGTTTTCCTGAGGAGGGAAAATTACAACCCGCTTCATCCGTGACGGTGTAACTGGTTTTGAACTGGTCGGGGTATGAGTCTGTCCACCACAGGTACGCGCCGTTCTGGCAGACGAACAATTCGAGCAGATAGCCGCGGTCGTCGTCTTTCGTCATCACCACCTGATCCCAATAAATGGTGACCTTCTTCCCGTCGCGGACGGCGTACACATTCTTTGGCGGACCATACATGTTGCTCCCGATGGACTGCAGGTTGAGTTCCTTGTATTCCAGCGTGGTCACATCGCCGACCACATCCACCACCGACGGCGCGACCCAGCAGAAATAATTCAACTTATCGAATTTCACATACAGCCACTTGCTGTAAACGAATCTCTGGCGCGCAGTGCCAACATCCCCCGGATACAAGTCGGCGGCGTGGAGGTAGGCAACTGAAGGTCCATACCTGCAATGTGCCTGCTTGTTGACGGTAACAACAGGGAATGAAAACGTCGCCGTTGGCGTGACTGTAGATGTGGGTGTGATCGTCGGAGTGAAAGTGATGGTCGGAGTATATGTTTCAGTCGGTGTGAAGATGGGCTGGGGAGTACCTGTCGGTGCAACGGCAGTAGCGGTCATTGTTGCCTCTTGGGCTGGTAATGCTCCACAGGCGGGTAATAGTGTCAACAGGATGATAACAACAGATATTTTTTTAACCACAAAGGCATCCAACCTTAGGGCTCTTCGCGTGCTTCGTGGTAAAGATTTTTCCATTTTCACTTGAATTCTCCAAGAAATGCCGTGATATTCCTGCCAAGCGCATCATTATTGTAACCGCCCTCCATCACGACCATAGTGGGGAGGTTGAGCGATGCAACCCGGTTACCGATCTCGCGGATGCCCGTGGTCGATACCTTGATCGTGCCAAGAGGGTCGTCGGCATAAATATCCATCCCGGCAGAAACGACGAGAAATTCGGGTTTGTAATCGCGGATCAATTCCAGCGCGCGACCCAACACAGCGAGATACGATTCGTCACCCGTACCTTTAGGGAGGGGAAAGTTGTGATGGTACCCGAAACCCATGCCACTGCCGCGTTCGCTGGCATGACCGTAATAACTCGGATATTCAAAGTCGGGGTCGGCGTGAATGGAAATCGTCAGCACATCGTCGCGTTCATAGAAAATATCCTGCGTGCCGTTGCCGCAGTGATAATCCACATCGAGCAATGCAACATTTCCTTTCGGCGATAACCACTGTGCGGCAACCGCCGCGTTGTTGATGAAACAATATCCGCCCGCGTAATCTTTGCCTGCGTGGTGACCGGGCGGGCGGCAAAGCGCAAATGCAGACCGCTGACCATTGACCATTGACTCTGCCGCGCTCAGCGCGCAATTGGCGGAAGCCAGCGCGGCTTCGTATGTCCCTTCCACGATGCACGCGCTCAAGTCCATGATGTAGTAGCCGCCTCGCCCGAGGAGCGACTTCGGCTTCTTGGGTTGATGCCGAAGAGCGAATGTGGCAGGCAAAAAGACGGAAGGATCTTTGGGCTTTGAATCCAGCCATTCGGTCCAGCAGGAAGCGAGGAAGTCAACGTACTCTTTGTCGTGCACCGCGAGGATCGGGTCGAGTCCAAAATCCCACGGCTGAAGAATCTCCGCCCAATCGGTTTCGCGCAACGCATTCAGGATGCGATCCATGCGGTCGGGGTTTTCGAGGTAGGGCACACGCAGCCCACCATCGAAAAGTTCGAAAGGCGGGTTGTGCTTACGGTGCGTTTCAGAATAAAAAACTTTCATGCGGTAAGAACCTGCGCTGCAATTGTATCAATACACCGGAGGATTTAATGGATGTTTTTGACGCGATTCACCACCGGCACATGAATGTCAAAGTTAAAAAGGATTCGGTTCCGCGCGCGGTGATCGAAAAATTATTAAGCGCGGCGGTGCAAGCGCCGAACCACTACAAGGTGAGACCGTGGCGATTCGTCGTGTTGACGGGAGATGGACTCAATAAACTTGGGGATGTCTTCGCCGCTTCGTTCGCGGCACGTCAGCCTGATCTGCCAGCGGAGGCGTTGGACAAAACCCGCGCGTTGACTCACCGCTCGCCGCTCATCATCGCCGTCGGCGTGGATACGCCGGCAGAGCCCAAAGTGTTGGAGATCGAAAATATCGTCGCGGTCGGTGCGGCGTGCCAAAATATCCTGCTCGCCGCCGAAGCCGAAGGTCTCGCCGTCAAATGGCGCACGGGCGAATGGGCAGGCGATGTGAAGGTAAAAGAATTTCTTGGGTTCGCGCCAGATCAGCATCTGATCGCATTCTTGTATATCGGCTACCCCGAAATGACAACTGAACACGAGCCGCGTCCCTCGTTTGAAGATCGAACGGTGTGGATGGAGTGAAGCGGTTCTCCGTGAGGTGCGAACAATGATCTGCAAAGAGAGCGATGAGTTAAAACTCATCGCTCTCCTTTTGCTTACCTGTCTACTTGCCTCATCCCCACTTTCACTCCGGCGCGCTGACGGTCAGCGTTTCGATATCGACGATGACGGGCAGGGTTTGCGGCGACCAAACCGAAAGACCGATCTTGCCGTCGGTGAGTCCGAAGCGAGTATCTTCGAAGGTGCCCAAGAGTTCGCCGTTCACAGTCAGGCTGATCAAATTCCCTTTACAGGTCAACGTGTACACATTGGTCGAAGGTCCTGATTTGATCGCGCTGGATTCGCCGACGAACACTTCATTATAGCCCTGGCTGACGAGCCCTATGCTATCCACCACGTAGATCGCGAACCTCTGTGAATTGGATACCTGAATTTCATACCAGCCAATATCGCTGTAGCGGCAGATCAACCCCACGCCGTTCGAGTTATTGCCGCGGTTGGTCACAACCGCTTCCACTTTGACATCGGAATAAGAGAAGGCATCGTTGATGAGATAGAATTGTCCGACCCGGTCATCCACCTGCAAGAGTTGCAAAGGAAGCACACCGCGCTCAACGACCGGCGGTACTACCATGCGCGAGTCGCCGCTGGTCATGAAGTTAGACCATGTGGCAAGGTCGGTGTTGAATTCCTCCACGAAGAATGGATTTGGAGTCGGCGTCGGGCTTTCTATGATCTCGGTGGCGGTCGCTTCCGCGATAGGTGTTGACGTCGATGGGTTGAATGTGGGCGGCTCGGTTGCGCCAATGGATTCCGTAGCGGTCGCCTCCGGCGCTGTCGTCATCGTCGGTGACACGATGAGAGCCGGGGTCTGCAGGCCGAATCGCGAGGAAACAAAGTTTAGCAGCGCGAAGAGCACCACAGCATTCACGCCGATCCAGAAGAAATGACTGCCGTGCATGGTTTCGTTCCGTGCTTTGCGTCTTTGGTACCATGCGACGCCGAAGCCAGCGATCAAGATCGCAGATAAGATGGGGAACGCTCGAATGGCTGCCAGCCGCGCATCGTCTTGAAGCGTGGCGAATTGCACGATCAGGTAAGCACCCAACGCCAGAATTCCCACGCAGATGATCGTGATGATGACCGAACGGGCACCGCTCGTCCCGCGTGCGTCTTCGATGGTCTTCGCCTCGGCGCGGATAAACCACAGCGCGGCTAACAGCGGCGGAAGCCAGATGATCTGAACGGCGATGTTGCCGTCGGCGTAGAAATACGCGTCGGAAGTGAAAAAATACCTCGCGTAATAACTCGCCCAGATCGTCACGCTCAACGGCGAAAAGTAATAACACTGGGTGTAGAAACTTTCCTTGAGCGTTTCTTCGGTGATGTTTGTAGTGAATAGTTTAGTAGCCAGCGCAAAAAGGAGAGGCGGGAGCATCAATGCGATGGCGAGAAAGAGCGTGTTCTCGCGCTGTACTGTTGCCGAGAACGATTCGAAACCCTCCGGGCTGGCGGCTTCGGTATCCTTCGTTTGTTCCTCGTTCGAAATGACCACCTGTTCGTCAAGCTTTACCGGAACGATCACGCGCAGGGTGGAAGTGTAGATTTCAGTGGCGACTCCCAGTCCACTGGCTGGGTCATAGCGACGCGGGTCGTATTTCCCGGCAGAGACTGCAACGAGGTATTCCCCGGGGTCTTGGAACGTATACAGGAACTTGTCCTTGACCGTATTTTCGTCAATTTCTTCGATAAAGTTCACGGGTCCCAGCGGATAATGGATCTCGCTCGTGAGGATCGTATCTCCGCCGGTTGTGGGAATTGCGCTGAGCACCCTTGTCACCGTCCATTTATGGAAATACTCCATCTCAGCGGAGGAGGAACGAAAATCCGTGCGCACTTCGAATGAGAGAAACCGGTCTGTGGTGGGTTGTGTTTCAGCGGGGGAACTGATCGCCGCGCCATACGATGGGAGCAGGTTGAACGCCACCGCAGGGATCAGCGCAACGACCAGCAGGAGAATAATGGGAGAAATATATTCATCGAACGGCGTCTGGTCGTTCTGCAGTTCGTCTTTCACGTAGCCTGGCGCCCAGGCGGGATTAAGTGTGATCTTTACAATGGTCTTCGGGACGAGGATGAACCACATCAAAATCTTATAGATCAATTTTTCGATGTCGAGGAAGATGCTGAAAATACTTTTCATGCGCGGCTCCAGTAACGAGGGTCCTTATTTTCCCAACACTTCGACCAGCAGGTCGGGTCGGTCGGTAATGATACCATCGACACCCCATTCGATGTACTGCTTCATGAGATCCGGGTCGTTCACCGTCCACGGTTCCACGCGGATGTTCTTGCTTTGCGACTCGCGGATAAAGCGTTCGGTCACAATGGTGATTCCCAGCGAGTCCTCTGGATTCCACGGCGGCTGGATCGTTTGGAAACGCGGCGGATAAAATCCCCAAAGAAAAACCTTGCCCAACAGCACGTAATTCCGCACTTCGTCGCTCGCAGCGGAGGTCGCTACTTCAGGGCATGTTGCACGGAAGTTTGTCATCGCCTCGTCGTGGAAGGAACCGATGAGCGCTTTTTCCTGCATGTTGTATCGGCGGATCAGGTCGCACAACCGTTTCTCTATCGGATTATTCGTCAACTTGATCTCGATCACGAAGCGCATTTGCGGAAACCGCTGAAAAACTTCCTCCAGAGTCGGCACCTTGATTCCCTGCCCGCGATAGGGGAATGTGGCGCCTCCGTCGGCGCTCCAATCGTACGCCGCATCGAGTCGTTTTAATTGCTCAAGAGTCATATCTTCGATGAGACCCGTGCCATCTGTGGTGCGATCCACCTTTTCATCGTGCATCAATACGATATGACCGTCCTTCGTGATGTGCGCGTCCATCTCAAGGACATCTGATCCAATTTGGACAGCGTTCTCGAATGCAAGCATGGTGTCGCCGGGCCATACGCCATCCCCGCCCTGATGCGCGATGACAAGCACCTCCGGCGCTCCATCGTAATAGCGCGTCGGCGGCGCCTTCGGGTTGACGATCACCGACACGATGAACGCGAATAGAAGAACAGCGAGGACTGATTTGAATTTTCTGGATTTCATGCGAACTCTCGCCAGCGAGGTGATGTAGTTAGAATACGAGGAAGCGTGCCGCCGCCATGAAAATTACAGCCAGAATCAATGAGACGGCTGTGATCTTTGAGTAGGCTGCCTGCCGCCTTTGTAGCAACTGCAACTGTGCGAATTGTTCAGGTGTGGGCTTGCCCTGAATCTGCCCCCCAAGTTGCACCAGCGCGTTTGTTGTACGCCCGATGAGGATGCCAAAGATGAACCCGATTGCACCGAAGGCGGAACCGATCCCGAACCCGGTGCCCACACTGGACATCATCCATGGCGCTTCAAACCCGTTCGAATCGATCCAGTACAACCAAATGCCTGCGAGGGCGGTCAACCCTGCGGCTATGGACATGCGCGTTGTGAATTTCAAGTTCCGCACCAGATGCGCTACAAATCTCGGTCCCGCCTCACCAAGCGCGCCAACCGTCGGTGCGATGAAGAACGTCATCATCAACGTTCCGCCGACCCAAAACAGCCCGGCAAGGATGTGAACGATGCGAAGTGTTAGAAACAAGTAGTCCATTTTTTCTCCTCGATGATTTATTTATTAGAACACGTGGACAATCAGGGAAGATGCTCCGGTGAAACACTTTATCTGACTGCCTGCGCGATCAGACTGCCTACCAACCCAAGCCAGTACGCAGACGTGTAATAGATAAACATGGGCTGTTTGCCTCTCCTCCACAACAAGAACGTCGCAATGACAGCAAGCAATGCGGCGATATACAGATCCAACCCGATCTCTTCGAAGCCGAGGTTTGCCATCACGCCGAACCCTAAAAACAGTGAGTTCATCAGCAGGAGCGCTACGTCACCTCGATGAACTTCTCCTCGATGCGGGAAGATGTTTTGCATAAATAGTATCGCCGCGTTGACCATGGTGAACCCCGCAAAGAACAGCCAGTGACTGAACTCGTCGTCGTTGAAGATGATGATGCGGCACAGGTCGCTGTTCGGGTCGTCAATGCAGAAGCGGACGTGCAGGTAATTCGTCACCTCATGGATGCCGTAACTCACAGCGGTGAGATAAATGCCGACAATGAATATCAGATTCCATATCGTATGAGAACGTCCCTCGCGGGCGGGGGAGTTGTATTCGATGGTTTTCTTGAGTAGATAACCGGTCACTAAACTAACCAGCGCGATGAGAATGTTGTTCAAATCCACCCAGCGGAGGAATTCGTTCGGCAATACGTAACCGCTGAACCAATCCGTGAGACGGTTGAAGGAAACAAAAATTGCGAGCAGGGATTGAACGCCGAGTAAAAGATGAATTCGTTTCATGCTGTCTCCTTTTCAATTACCGAAAATTTTCCACGACTTTTTTTGCCAGTTGTGCCAGTTCGCGATCCTTACGATCATGAGCGATGTTTTGCAAAGCCTTCAGCGCTGACCGGTCCCTCCGCTTGCCCAGTGCCTCGATCACTTCTTTCCTGACCTCGCGTTGCGGGTCATCGAGTAATTCCAGCAGAACCGAAGTGACCTGCGGGTCGTCGATCGTCCCCAACGCGCGCGCAGCATGGACTCGAATCCACGATTCTGGATGCGACAACGCCTCGATCAACACAGGGATGGCTGGTGCGTCGAATAATGCCAGTGCCTCTGCCGACGCGTTGCCCACCTCGTGATGCATATCGTATTGTGCCATGGCGAGCGGTTCCATCGAACGTGGGTCGCCAATACGACCCAGAAGGCGCGCCGCAAACTTCCGTACCTCCGCTTCCTTATCCTGTAATGCTTCAAGAAGCGGTCCAACCGCCGCGTTTCCCATTTTGTGGATTGCACGCAAAAGATCGTCCGCCGCAGATTCGCGCTCGTACCACCAAAACGAATCGCGCAACGCTTCCATCAAATATGGAATTGCATTTGGATGTGAAGTATTGCCCAACGCTTTCGCCGCTGCTTGACGAACTTCGATCACCGGGTCGTCCAGCAGGATATCTGCGAGATTCTCGAACGTGGTGGGATCTTTGAATGCCCCCAGCGCGAGGCACGCTGCGATGCGTACTTCCGCTTCTTTATCTTTCAACGCGAAGAGCAAAGGTTGAACAGCGTCCGCGTTACCGATTTTGCCCAACGCCAGTGCGGCGCGCGAACGGACGCTGAAATACTCTCCCTGCAACGCGGCGATCAACGCCGGCACGGCAGTTTTATCCTTGTTGATGGCAAACACTTCCGCCGCGCGGGCGCGCAGGCTGGGATGTGCGTTGGAGATGAGCTTGAGTAACGCCGGGGCGGAGGAAGGCATCTGTGCAAGAATTTGTTGAAGTTGGGGAAGCAGGTTCACATCCGAAGTTTGAAGCGCTTCGATAAGATGCGGCAGCGCGTCCGTGTCGAGTCGAATCAATTCGTGCGCGGCGCGGTCGCGTAAGGTCGAATCCGCAAGCTGGGCGATCAGGTGCTTTACTTCGCTTCTTTTACCGCCGGTAAGCCAATCCATTTTTCGATTGTATCTTAAAAAGAAAAACTCCCCGCGTTGCCGCGAGGAGTTGATGACCCGCCGGGAAATAACTACATGCCTTTGACGAGCAAGCCGAGGGCGAGAACAGCAAAACCGGCGAAGGCAAGCCAGAAAGAGTATGCGGCAAGCGCGCCGACTACGCCGATGTTGCCGAGCAAACCGAGCAGACCGAGAACTACGCCGAGCCAGAAAGTCATTGTTTTAGGGGGTGTAAGTTTTATTCGATTCTCCTTGAATTGAAAGTGATAAGTGATTTGGGCGGGTCATTGCTCCATTTATAACAAAAATTCTATCGGAATTCAATAGACATGCAGATTTCATGCAAAGATTCTTTCTTACAGCGCGCCTCGCTCTGAAATGAAAACGGGATAAGAAACCCTGATATAATGCCATCCATTCGGAGGAGAATCACAACGCCAGAGACGCTCTGGTGTTGTTTTTGTGTAAGCGACCCGGCAGGGAATCGTTTTTTACGGAGAATTTTCTAGAATGAAGAAAGAACAATTACTCGATTTGTATTACCAGATGGTGCTGATCCGCCGCGTGGAAGAACGCGGCGCGGAACTGTATCAGGCGGGCAAGATCGGCGGCTTCATGCATTTATACATCGGTCAGGAAGCCGTCAGCACGGGTCTCATTGCGGCGCGCCAGCCGCGTGACCGCGTCATTACCGCCTATCGCGATCATGGCGTTGCATTGAATTGCGGACTCACCGCCAATGAAGTGATGGCGGAATTGTTAGGGAAAGCCACCGGCATGTCGAAAGGCAAGGGCGGCTCGATGCACATGGCAAGCGTGGAGAAAAACTTCTGGGGCGGACACGCCATCGTCGGCGGTCATCTCCCCATTGCGGCTGGGTTCGCCGTAGGCGACCAATACGCCAAGAACGACAACGTGACGATCTGCATGTTCGGCGACGGCGCGACCAATATCGGTTACTTCCATGAAGGGCTGAATTTGGCGAAGACGTGGGGTTTGCGCGTGCTGTGGGTTTGTGAAAATAATCAATACGGTATGGGCACAGCCGTCGAACGCGCCTCCGCAGTGACCGAGATCCGCCAAAAGGCGGAAGGCTATGGAATGAAGAACGGTCAGGTGGATGGCATGGATGTGATGAAGGTCTATGAAGCTGCGCAGGCGGCGATCGACTTCGTCCGCAAGGAAAGCCAGCCGTATTTACTCGAAGTCGACACGTACCGCTTCCGCGGTCACTCGATGGGCGACCCCGAGCGCTATCGCCAGGCGGAAGAGGTGAAGCAGTGGCAGGAGAACGATCCCATCGGTATTTTCAACAAATACCTTTTGGAAAAGAAGGTCGCCACCCGCAAGGGATTGGATGAGATCGAAGCGCGCGTGGAGGCGGAAGTGAACAAGGCGGTGGAGTTCGCCGAAACATCTCCCGAACCCGCGCTCGAAGAATTGTTTAAGGATGTTTACGCAGAAAACTAATTGTCATTGCGAGGAGGGTGCTCTTCCCGACGAAGCAATCTCCTCGACAACAGGAGATTGCTTCGGGCTAGCGCCCTCGCAATGACATAGCAGAGGAACTATGGCAAAAATCACCATGCGCGAGGCGATCTCGCAAGCACTTATGGAAGAAATGGACCGCGACCCGGCTGTCTTCATTATGGGTGAAGAGGTGGGTGTGTGGGGCGGCACATACGCGGTGACCAAAGGTTTTTACGACAAATATGGCGCGGACCGCATCAAAGATACGCCGATCGCGGAAAATGCGATCATCGGCGCGGCGATCGGCGCGGCAATGGTGGGACAACGCCCTGTGGCGGAATTGATGACGATCAACTTCGCGTTTTCCGCCATGGATTACATGGTCAATCAAGCGCCGAAACTGCGCTACATGTTCGGGGGGCAGTTCATGCTCCCGCTGGTGATTCGCGCGGTCGGCGGCGGCGGGCGGCAACTCGGTGCAACGCACTCCCAGACGCCGGATGCCGTCTTCGCGCATTTTCCGGGTCTCAAGGTCGTGTCGCCGGGGACGCCGGAAGATGCCAAAGGATTGTTGAAATCAGCCATAAGGTCGAATGATCCGATTTTGTTCATCGAGCACGCGACGATGTATCAAGTCCGCGGGGATGTTCCCGACGGCGAGTATCTCATCCCGATCGGAAAATCCAAAATACAGCGCGAAGGCAAGGACCTAACGATTGTCACATATTGCAAAGGTCTCGAGTTGTCCATGAAGGCAGCGGAAGAATTATCCAAAGAGGGCATCGAGGCTGAGATCGTTGACTTGCGTACGCTTCGTCCGCTCGATATGGAACCTGTGTTGGAATCGTTCATGAAAACGAATCGCGCCATCGTCGTCGAAGAAGGCTGGAAGTCGTACGGCGTGGGCAGTGAAATTGTCAGCCGCATGTATGAGGAAGCATTCGATTACATCGATGCGCCGATTCTGCGCGTCGCACAGAAAGAAGTTCCGTTACCATATAATCGCACGCTCGAACAAGCCGCATTGCCGCAAGTACCAGACATCGTCGCCGCGGCGAAGGAGGTCTTGCGCTAATGGCTGAAACCATCAATATGCCCAAACTCGGCTTCGACATGGCGGAGGGCGTGCTTGTCCGCTGGGTGAAGCAGGTGGGCGAAAACATCAACAAAGGCGATGTGCTCGCCGAAATCGAAACCGATAAAGCGACGGTTGAAGTCGAGTCGCCTGCGGGCGGAGTCGTACTGCAGTTGATCGTCAATCAAGGGGATGTGGTGCCGGTCAACGCGCCGATTGCGGTAGTTGGCGCCGCAGGTGAAAAAGCGGATGTGGCTTCGCCGTCAAAGGTCGAAAGCGACGTCCTGAGTTCATCGAAGGATCAAAAGTCTGCGGATGAAAAGCCTGCGCCTCCCCCTGCGGGGACGATGCAATCTCAACCGACAGTTGTTCCAGTTGCCTCAACAGTTTCTACGCCTTCCGATGCACCTGTCAAAGCAAGCCCGCTGGCGAAGAAGATCGCCCGCGATAACAACGTCAACCTTGCCCAACTTCAAGGCACGGGTCCCGGCGGGCGCGTAACTCGCAAAGACGTAGAGTCTGTTCTTTCGAGCGGTCTGTCGTCAGCCGTCAGCCGTCAGCCTACTGCCTCTTTGGTGGCTGTGTCACACGATGACGAGACAGTTCAATTAACAAAACTCCGCCAAGCCATCGCGCGCCGCATGACCGAATCGAAAACCACCGTTCCGCATTTCTACATTACGCACGAATACAAAATGGACGCTGTCATGGCGATGCGCAAGCAAGCCAACGAGTATTTACCCGAGAACGAAAAACTCTCGGTCAACGATTTCATCATCAAAGCTGTTGCGCTCGCATTGCGCGAATTCCCGAACCTCAACGCGACGTTTGCTGGCGATAAGGTCGTCCGTCACGGCGCGGTGAACGTGGGTGTTGCCGTTGCCGTCACTGGCGGCTTGCTGACTGTGGTAAACAAGAACACCGATCAACTTCCTTTACGGCAAATCTCTGCAGATGTGAAGCAAAAGGTTGCCCGAGCACGCGAAGGCAAGGTCAAGCCTGATGATATCGAAGGTTCGACGTTCTCGATCTCAAACTTGGGCATGTACGATGTGGAAAACTTCATCGCGATCGTCAATCCGCCCGAAGCCGCCATTCTTGCTGTTGGTTCCGCGCGTGAAGTGCCTGTTGTGGAGAACGGCGAGATCAAAGTCGGCTGGCGCATGAAAGCGACAGTTTCCGTTGACCACCGCGTCAGCGATGGGGCAGAGGCGGCGCAGTTCATGCAGTCATTGGCGAAGTATTTGGAAGCGCCGGTGTTGATGTTGGTGTAAAAAACAAACATCCGAAGCCCCAAAGATCGGTAAGGCTTCGGATGTTTTTATTTTAAGGAGCCGATCCACACATGCTGCTATTGTTCGGGTTGCAGTATTTTACGTCTCCTCCAACCATAGTCATTTCTACGATGATGTTCGGAATATCTTCGATGGGTGTCGCCAGCGGATTTGCGGATAAGATCACGATATCCGCGTATTTGCCCGGCTTGAGACTGCCGATCACATCCTCCTGATGCGCGGCGTACGCCCCGTTGATCGTCAGCATTTCCAACGCTTCTTGTACGGTGACCGCTTGCGCGAACTGCCACGCCTCAGGTTGTCTGCCATTGAACGTGGTCATCGTGACTCCCTGATAGATCGCCTGCACGACCGCGGCATCATAACTTGGACCGTTGAAACTGTTCCGCCAATCGGTACAACACCACGGATCGTCCGTGTTCCCGATGAGAAAAACTCCCGCATCGATCAGGTCGCGCCAGCGCGCAGTATGCTGAACTTCATCGGCGGGGATGTATTTCTTGAAAGAGGCATCCTCGGGCAGACCTCCCGCGCCGATCAGCCCCGCCGAGCCGATGATTCCCAACTTTGCCATTCGACGAAGTTGTTCATCGGTCATCGTTCCGATGTGTTCGAGTCGCAATCGTAGCGACTCATTGCCCTGACCGTTCAATCCTGTCTCATATCCGTTCAGGACGATCTGATTACCTGTAGGGCTGAACGAATGTGTGGCGATCTGCCAGCCGCTCTGTGTTCCATCCAGCACCATTTGTGTGTATTGTTCCTGTGTGAAGAAGACCTGTTCGCCCCATTCGCGGTCGAGCGTGATCTTGAGTCCGGCGATCTGCAAATAGGGGCTGTATTGGTGAAGCGGCTGATATGCCTGCCACCATTTGGTGTATTCATACTCGAAGTTCATCGTCAGGTACATGGACACGCGCAAAGGCATGGCGTTGGCGCGATCGATGTTGACCAACTCCTCCAGCCGCTGATCGAACACGAACAACTCGTGCAGGCTCGTCCAACCCTGCGACAGCGCCTTGTCCATCATCTGCTCAGCGGAGACTTCGCCGAAATGCCAGCGGTCGCCGAGACGGTGCGCGTGGGAATCGATAAAGCCCGGAGTGAGGGTCATACCCTCGAGGTCAACCAGTTTTGTTGAATCACCCTTGAACTTCATCACCTCCGCCTCGCTGCCCACGGCAAGAATGATATCGTCCTTGATGGCGAGCGCGTGCGCGGTGGGTTGGTTCTTTTCCATGGTCAGGACCGTGCCGTTGAAAAAGATAAGGTCCGCTGTGTTGATCACGGGTTCGAGATTCGGATTTTGCCCGCCATCGAAACCAAGAATCTCGATCTCTTTCCACGCCACCCACGATGGGCTTTCGGTTGTGACTATTTTGACGAACTGGATGTTTGAAAGCGGGATGGTTGGGGTGAACTCGAGAACCTGATTATCCGATGTGACTCCACTGAATTGGTGGATCAACCTCATATCGGAGGAGGTGGCTCCGACGAAAACCTTGTGAGTCGTGTTGCCGCTTGGAGATTGAGCGATGGTGAGACGGATGAGGGTGATCTTCGCGTATGCCCCAAGATCAATTTGAATCCATTGCTCGGGTCCAGCCCCGGAGTTCCAACTGGTATCTGCGGTTCCGTCCACCGTGTTGCCCGGCGGTTCTTGCCCGGTTTGTGCGGAGGCTGTGACCTCTTTCTTCAACGCTAGATTTTTGAGTACAGGCGTGGATGCAGTTGGGCTGACGGGTTGTCCGGCACCGGTAATTGAACATGAGGTAATAACCGAAAGTAGAATGAACAGGTTAATGATTCTGAGTTTCATAGGTGTCTGTTATCTTTTACCGGAATGATCATGGCGCACACGGATCAGGTCTAACCACCGGTGCCAGCATGCCGTTGATCGCCCCACCCTGCATCAAGGCGTTGAAGAAATCGGGTTGTTCATCCAAGTCCCACGTCCAAAAGATCCAGCCGTCGAAACCATAATTGCAGGATTCGACCTGCCAGTCCCGGAAAATAAGCGCGGCTTCCGTGATATTCACAAACCGGGAGATTTCGCCGCCGAACTCGCCCATGATGACCGGTTTTTCCTGCATGTTGTTAAGTCCAAAGTTTTCCAGGTATTGCTTGAGACTCAATTCAAAACCGGGGTACGCGTGGAGGTCAATAAAATCTGCCTGCGATTGCCAGATGGCAGGCTCGGTCACGGCGATGCGCGGGTCGCCGATTCGTGAAGGGTTTGGTCCCTGCGGATGGAAAAATCCGACACTGACCAACGCAGTTGGGTCTGCTTCGAGGATTGCCTTCCGGACGCTGTCGATCCAATACACGTTGTTCTCTTCGAGCATTTCCGTTTTGTCTGAGGAGCTGGACATATCGTAGGTTTTTCCGTTGGCGGTGGTGACCAAACCCGAATTGAAGGAGAGAGGCGGCTGATCGCTATCGTAGAACATCTCATTTCTCAACTGATACGAGAAGATGTATTCTGTTGGAGCACCGGATGCGATCAGTTCTGCCGCAAAATCCCGGAAGAATGCCTGGTTTGCCATCAACCCGGCAGGCGGTAGAAAGTTGGCGTTCATCAAAGCAAATGTGGAGCAGCAATCGGCGCTGAGGATCTCTCCATACTTCCCGCCCGGAATCCAATCGAGGGTGAACATGATATACAACTCATTCTGTTCCGCGTGTTCGAGCAGGTCAATGATATTGTTCATGTATCCCGTCGAAAACCCTCCGACGGGCATGCCCATCGTGTCGGGGCTCAAAAATACGCGCACGACGTTGTAGCCATCGGCATGCATTTTCTGGAAATCGGCAGAGACTTTTGCCGTATCGTAATTTCCCGGATCGAACAGGGAGTGGCCAAAAGTCGAAGAGCCATCCAGCTTCGTTTGCCAAGCGAGCCGGATGTAGTTCATCCCGCGCGGGACGAATTTCTGACCCGTGACACGGTGATAAAACTCGCCAACGCCATTCACCACACGAATAGCGATGTGATGATCGGCCGGTTGAGCCCCGGTTATTGGAGGAACGATATCGGTCCCCTTTGCGGCGGGCATAGTTGGCGCTGGATTGTTTGTGGGTCGAGCCACTTCAAATGGCGAACCAGAAAGGCAGGCTGAAACGAATACGTAAACCAGCAAGCAAACAAGCCTATTTTGATTTTTCATAATACAGCTTTTCGATCTAGGGTTGACCGATCTCGAACCAGTCGAACTCGGCAAAACCACCTTCCGCCTGTGCCTGCGCGGCGATTAGCCCAACGGAAAGTGGTTGAGAATCCACGGTATGACTTCCCACCTGCGCCCAGTTTCCATTGATCAGGTAATAGGCGGTATAAAGGTTACCAGTGCGAACCACTCGAAGTTGGTTCAAATTACCCGATGCCGGAGTGGCGAAATTTCCTCCAACGGTTGTGCCGTTTTGTAAGTTATCGAAGTAGTAGCCGTTTCCGACACAAGTTGGCGCATCGCAAAACGCGTGGCCAAATTGTAGTACAGATTTTTCGCCGAAGACGATAACCAATCCTGCAAATTCAAAGTTCCGCACAGGCGAAAAATTGAGGGAAGTGCGCAGGTCGAAATCTCCGGACGGGGCAGGTGTGACGAGCACATTAGCGGGAAGCCCCGTCAGGTAACTGCTTGTCGAAACATTGATCCGCAGCCAGCCGGGCGTGGCGGTCAAAGACCAGCCGGCAGGGTCGTGCCGCAACCAATCCCAACCGAGGCCGGGGGAGATCTTGCCATCGAACTCTTCACGAACAGTTGAGGAAAAACTCACCGACGCGGTGGCAGTGGATTGGACGGGGTTGGAAACCACCGGGCTTGAAATCGCCGGCATGTCTGGAGTGGGCGGCAACGAATTTACCGTTGGCTCGACGGGTGCGGCGCTGGGAAATCCACACGCCAGAGAAGCAAGCATGAGCATTGCAAAGGGAATGAAGAATCTGTGTTTCATGTTTTCTCCTGTTTGAGTTATGGTGAATAACAACCGATCGTGCGTGTACCGGGGATAGGTCCCCATGAGCAGGATTTGGAGATGCACGTGCGCTGATCGGTATATTGCGAGCAGGCGGATGTTGTACTTCCTCCACAGGCTTGCACGGCGATATCGGAAAACACCGGTGTGCGGATGGATGTGTCGCCATCGGTTTGCTGGACGACGATTTGGTATTGCAAGGTCCCCGCGTCGAACGGAGTTACGCCTCCCAGCGCGGACGTGGGGTTGAGTATCCGTTCGTACAGGTCGCCGCCGATGGGATTCATAGCAATACTTTGAAATTCAGTGGAGGCGTTGTTACTTTGAAAGCGATAAAACAATACAACGGTTGTGATACCTTTGGGTGCCGTCGCGCGCGCCGTGAAACTGACGTCGGTGACCCCGCAATTCGTTCCGCCGATGTAGACGAGGGATGTGGATACCCGCTCAAGCGAAACACTCCCGATCGGTTGCGGAGTATCCGTTGATATCGGCAGGGGAGTCAGAGTCGGGATGGCGGTAAAGGTTGGGATGGCTGAGGCAGGCGTAACGTCGGCAGGAACCGCTTCGCCCGGGATGAGCAGGCTGGTCTCCGCGTAACCGGACCAATTTCCATCGTTATCTTGCGCGCGGATTTGGAGAAGATATTCACCGGGCTGACTCAATCCACAGTCCTGCGTCAACGTGACGAGGGAACTGTTCGTATCTGGGCTGGGGATATTCGATGCGGCGCCACCGTTGATGGATAATTCGAAGCGTGATATTCCAACCGGGGAGGCGCCATGCGCGACGATCATGCAAGGGTTGGGCGGGTAATGAATTGTGCCGGGAAGGGGGGCGTCGAACCACGCTTGCGGTGCGGAGGAGACGCCTGCCTCGTCAACCACGGCCGGTGCGCATCCCGTGATCAATATCAAACAAAAGACTAGCTTGAAGATGAGTTTTTTTATGTTCATTCTGTCATCCTGATCTAAGGGGCAAAATAGTAGACATCGAGTTGAAAGTTACCCAGCCCGGAGAGGCATTCGCCGCTCCCATCGCCGATCGGATGCGGAGCGCTTGCCGGTGTGAATATGAAGCCGTGGTTATTGAACGGGTTCTTCAGCCAATCGGTTGCTGCTTGGGTGACATCCGCCTGATTCGAGTACGAAGAGACCGATGTAAGAACCGTGTTGTATGCCGAAGAACTCAACGAGATGTCATCGTCGAAGTGAATACCCGTGCCGAGCGCGCTCCAATCCTTTTTTGCCTTGCCGATGTTTTTGACGCAAGATTGGGGTTTGGGCGCGGCTAAGCCTGTCGCACCATAGTCCATGAATATCTTTGAGAATCGCAGTTCGGCATGTTGGATGACGGCATAAGGCGGCAGGCTGACCAGATCGAATTTGATACCTGCGGAATAGTTCCCCTCACGATAACAGTCATCATCATCCACGATATAGGACCCGACCAACACCTGACCGCTCTGATTGCCGAAGCCGCTGTTTTGATTCTGCAGTTTGTAACTATCTGCCCCGCCGTAGTCGTCACAGCCGCCGTCTTGAATCCATTGCCCGCCGGTGGTCAACCACTGAACCGGGGTAAGCGTGATCTTTTGCGCGCTCGGTGGAGTACCGGGGCAGTAGGTGGACATATCGGATGGCGATATCCCGCCTGAGGCAATGAATGCCTCAATGCCGTAGCATTTCGCCCCCCACGGCAATGGCACGGCGGTCACCTTTTGGTTGAATGGCTTGATCTCCTTGATGAACTTTTTGGACTTTGTCGCCGGGTCGATCTCATACAGGCGATAGCCATCTATCTCGTCGTACCACGGGCATTCTCCCCAGCAAACCTTCAGCGCCCACTCCCATTCGAGAATGATGTATTCCTTCATTTTTGCGTTCAAGAGGGTGTCGCAAATGAACGGAGCGAGGATGGGGTGTCCATGCGCAGTGCAATCCGCTGCAGTTTGCGGTTCTCGAAGCGCGTACGGCGGCGGCACATCGTTCCCGCCAGCGAGGAATTTATCTTCCTCGATCGGTGGGATATTTGGCAGACCATTCAACACAAATCCCTCGCCGCTGATCGTCACCTCTGCGGGAGGCTTGAGAACATCGAACTTTGATTCGCCTTGCCCGAGGAATTTCAATATGCCGGATAGCCAACCCCAGCATTGCACTTGAATCACCCCGGTTTGTTTGGGGAAGATCACATCGAATTGTGTGTACGGATTTATGTCATCCAAAAAGCTAAAAGGTGGTTTCGGCATTTTTTCCCAGATGCCGTCACCGGTGGATGTGTAGCAATAGGAGTTATCTACGGGTTGCAGGGGGGTGAACGTCCACGTGATGTAGATCGGAATAAATTCCAACCCATTGCCTTGCCCGCCTCCCGGAGCGGAGCCTCCGCCGGGCGCGCCTTTTTCAACCGGGATGTTTACCGGTTGCCCATCCGGCAGGGAACCAAGCGGATCGAGGTTGGGGTTGGAAGCGATCATCCCTTCAGGCGATGCTCCAAACTGAGAGCCCAATTCGGTCAGGGTTTGTCCTTCACTGGCATTGACCTGCATCGAATCGGCGGCAAGAACATTCAGGATTACCGTTTGCGAGGAACCGGTTTGCCCGGTTGAATCGGTGGCGCGCGCCGAAAAAGTATGGATGCCCGGTGGCCATGCCTGCCATGTCCATGCGGCGGTTGAAGTGGAACTCGCGGGTGAACCGAACGGCTTTCCATCCACAAACAGTTCCATGCTAGTAATGCCAGTCGGTGCGACGGCTTGAGCTGTTACGGAAATATATTCACCTGTGAATACTTCCTCGCCGCTGGTCGGCGACCCGAGGGTGACCATTACCGACGATGGAGGCGATCCATCAAACGGCGCAGACCGGGTTCGTAACCACAAAAACCCGCCACCGATCAACAGGAGAAAAAGCAAAAATATCCCGAACATGCATCCAGCCCGCGACGATCTTTTTTTCATCTGCTTCTCCTTGTATAACTCTACATTCATCGCGACCCCGGCGGGTGATTCGAGCCACGAAACCTGCCAGCCGCTTTCGTCTTTCTTTTGACGCAACTTGCGATAGACGCGACGGGTGTGCATTTTTCACAGCATAGCAATCTCGGTGCAAAAATACATGACATTATTTTCCAGTTTTACGCGTTGTATAATTTTGTAATGATGAAAAAATATTCCGGGTCTATCCGATTCGCTGAATTTGAAGATTTCGGCTCGTTCCTCAAGTTCCTCCGTCTACGGGTGGGGCTGGGTCAGCGCGACCTCGGGCTTGCCGTCGGATACGGCGAAGCGCAGATCTCGCGGCTGGAGCACAACCATCGCTTGCCCGATCTTGACTTGTTGCGCGCCCGATTCATTCCCGCACTGGAATTGGAGGAGCAACCTGAATTGGCTGAACACCTCCTTATGTTGGCGCGACAGGCTCACGAGGGGAATGACGCGGTGGAAGTCCAGGCGGAGGAGATGGGATTGCTCGAGGCGATCCCCTCGCTGGGGTCTGCCGAAATTACGCGTCAGTCGGTTGTCGATTCGGTCAACGAGGTGATGGCTGTTCATCCCGCCGTGATCTTGTATGGGTTCCCGGGCGTGGGGAAAAGTACATTGTGCGCAACGCTGGTGAGACAACGGTTTGAATCCAAACAACCCGTATTTTGGCACACCGTCAGCCGCGCCGACTCATCGCCGCTCGAAAGCCTGATCCGTCAACTGGCGCTGTTCCTCGTTTCGCAAGGAGTGGAGGAAGCCGCGCTCTTTACCCAGACGGGCGCGCTACCCCTCGAAACGGGAATTCCATTCATCACCCGCCAGCTCAACGAGGTTCGTCCGTTCATTTGCATTAACGAATTTCATCATTTTCAAGCGCGCCTCCCCTCGTTTGCGCCGATCGAAGAATTGATCCGCAGTAGCGGTTGCAAGTTTTTATTCGCCTCGCGCGAGCGAATTGATCTTGAGAATGTCGTGCCGATTGCGATCGGGGGTATGAGCGCCGTAGAATCACGCGCGTTGTTGAGCGCCCGGGGTTTGACCTTGCCTCATGAAACCATGCAGTCGTTGTACGAACTCACCCAGGGCAACCCCATGCTGTTGTTGCTGGCTGGCGCGCAATTGCTCCGCCGGTCTTCGCAGGCAAATACTTTTTTGGAAACGCTTTCTGCTCAGCATAAGATTGCATCTTATTTGATGGAGAGCGCGCTCGGTGAATTGGACGAATCTGCGTTGAACCTGCTTTCGTTGGTTTCGATCTTTCGGCAACCGATCAACTTGCTGGATGTCAACTTGGCGAACCGTTTACGGGAAGCGGGTTTGACCCGCGACTTCAACGGTGCGCTGGCATCGATTCAGCGTCGTCATTTTTTGGAGAACCCCGCCGAAGCGCGTCTGCATCCGTTGTTGCAGGAATACCTCGAATTGTTTTTGAACGCCAAGCCTGAGTCACACCGCGCGTTGCACCTGCTTGCGGCGCGTCATCTTCGGGCATTGAACCCGCAATCCATCGAATCGCTCTATCACTTGGTTCAAGCGGGAAGCGCGCCAGAAGCGATCGAGTTGATTCAAAATTCGATCCTGCATTGGGATTCCACCGGGCAGGGAGACGCCGCAGCCGATTTGATCGCCCTTTTGTTGAAGCGTACTCGCGGGTCGGCAGACCTCAGACCGGAATCCGAAGCGCAACTCCTCTCGCAACGCGGCCAATTGCTGATGAGCGGTCGCCGCGCCGGAGAAGCGGAAGCGGATTTTCGACAGGCGTTTGCTCTCGCGCTTGAATCGGGATCTCGTGACAGAGAGAGTGTTTCCATTGGGTTGAAACTTGCGCGCTTTTTATTACAACGCGGGAAAATTCCCGAAGCCGATCAACTGTGTGACGACGCGGAGAACGCACTCGCTTCGAACCCCGACCCGGGCTTGCTCGCCGAGACCCTATCCGTTCGCGGTACCGTACGGCTGATGCAAACCCGCCTCGAAGAGGCTTCGGAGGCGGCACACCGCGCGCTCGCTCTCGCAGAACCGCTGGCGCATCGTGAGGTACGAGCGGTGGCGGGTGTGAAGACGATGTGCCATAACACTCTTGGAATCCTTTCGCACATCCGCCGCGACATTCCCGCCGCGCTGAGCCATTGGCGCAAGGCGGAGGAAGCTGCCATGCTGGCGGGCAATTTGCGTACTGCGTTTCGTATCCGCGGCAATATCGGCGGTTTGCACTTCGATCAGGGCGAATTGGATGAGGCGCGCCAAACCTACGAGGGGATTTTGGATGCGGTGCAATCCATTGGCGATGTGTTCACATTGGGCAAACTTCTCAATGCGTTAGGAGCCATCTACCATTTGCAAGCGCGACCCGCCGAAGCATTGGAAATCTTGGATCGCGCAAAGCAACTCAAACAACTTATCGGCGACCTGCAAGGCGAAGCCACGACCGAGAATCAACGCGCGCAGGTTTTGCTATCACGCGGAATGACTGTGGAGGCTTTGCAGATCATGGATCGCCTGCTCAAACAAACAGAAGAGACCGGCGAAATGCGTTGGCGCGCGGCGTATCTCGACACGGTCGGGATGATTCTTCTTGCGCAAGGGGAATTTTCACAAGCTTGCAATCGTTTGAGGGAGGCGATTGCCTTGCCCGGAGCCGCCACTGACCCTCAACTGAAAACTTATTTGCGGAATCATTTGGCGTTAGCATTCCTTGGGGATGGGAACGCGGAACAAGCGCGGAAGATATTTTCAGAGGAAGAAGGAATGGCTGTGAGCGGTCTGGTCAAATACGAAAGCCGCGTCGTCGAAGCGTTGTTATCCGAAAACCGAGAGACGGCGATGCAAAAATTCCTCTCGGTCGAAGAAGATGCAGAGCGACATGTCTTGCAGCTTTTCGCTCGCATGGCGCGGCACACACGCGAAGCGTATCACGGAGGGGAGTCGCAGCAAAAATGTGTTTCCATTCTGATGGGCGGGAGGGGCGTAGGGGATTAATAGACCTCTTGCGAAAGTCAATTTCGCCACAGAGAAAACAGGGAAAAGGAGCGTTTCTCAAAGATCTCAGAGGTTGGGCAAGAGGTCAAATAAAAGAGTTCCACGAACCTGAAACTTGCGAGACGCTGTGTTTCACATTCTATGGTTTGCTCTCCCGTAATGGTATTGCTTAAATCTTTGTAGACACAGACCTTGCCTAACGAACGGAACTTCAAACACTGACCTGTAGATTCGCGTGGAGTTTAATTCCTCACGATCGGCGCTTGCCTCAACCACTGATCATCGGTCAATTGCTTGAGCATGAAGTCTGCCAGGTCTGCGCGGGAGATTTTCATGGTTGGCGAAGGGTTGCCAAAAAACGCGTGGACCGAACCGGTCGGCGGATCATCCGTGAGCCGCGGCACGCGCACCGCCACCCAGTCCACTTTGCTTGCTTCCAGCACTGCCAATTGATTTTCGCGGTCGGTGAATACATCCTTCAAGAGCAATTTGATGAGGGCACTGACCAGATTGAACCCGCGCCGGTCCTGCGGAACAGGAATCCCAGCCACGGTCACAACCACCAACCGTTTCACCTTGTGCATTTCCATCGCGGCAATGATGTTCTTTGTGCTTTCTGCCGCCATTACCGCCGGTTTGCCCTTGGGACCCAGCGCGCTCAACACCGCGTCATGTCCTTTCACGGCGGCTTCCACGTCTGAGGGGTTCAACGCATCTCCTATCGCTACTTTTACGCCAGCCTGCGCGGGTTCGAGTTTCGATGCGTCACGCACGAAAGCAGTTACCTCATACCCCAAACGAAGCGCATGGGCGATCAGTTGCTTTCCCGTCCCTGAGGATGCCCCGAAAACGATCACTTTCATTGTTAAGACTCCGAAAAATTTAATAGCTCACCTTACGCAATCACAACTCCGAAGGAGTGAAATGATTATAGATTTACGACGAATGGGCGTGTCAACCCCGAAGGGGTGTCATAGAATTGCGTGAAATCTTGTCATCCCTTCGGGATTGAAGTGCGTAACATGAGTTAATAGTATCGCGCAAGAATATATCTTTTGCTTTGCATACCGTCAAGCGTGGATCGCGCGATCAATTCCGACACCTATTCTCCGATTTGGTGTTTTAATGGTCAGTCGGGTCCGAAATCCGTTCTCAGCCTTCCCCACTACAAGGAGACCAGCCATGCAAGAGAGTGTCATTTCAAGTGTAATCCTCCCGCTCGCGATCTTCATCATCATGATCACGTTGGGTATGACGTTAACCGTCGCAGATTTCCGCCGCATTTTCACCCAACCGAAGCCGGTGTTCATCGGGTTGTTTTGTCAAATGGTGCTTCTGCCGGTGCTGGGGTTTGCCGTGGCGGGCATCTTTGGGTTGACCGCCGTGTACGCCATCAGCCTGATTCTGTTAGCCGTTTCGCCCGACGGCGCGACCTCGAATCTCATCATCCATGCGGGCGATGGCGACCGCGCGCTTGGCGTCACGCTCACCGCCATTACCAACATGCTGGCGTTTCTGACCATCCCCTTTGGGTTGAGTATTGCCTATTCCATGTATGGCACAGGCGCGTTGGACATTGATTTTCCGGTGGCAGACACGATGATACAGGTTGCCGTCATCACGATCATACCCACCCTGCTCGGCATGGGCATTCGCGTGTGGAAGCCGGCATTTGCCGAGAACAGCAAACGCTGGTCGAAGATCTTCGCCGCGGCTTTCCTGTTTCTCGTCATCCTCGCGCTCATCATCCAAAACTGGGAGGTGATCGTGCGGGACGGTCCGCGGTTTGCCCCGGCTTTCATCGCTTTGAATGTCGCTTCATTGATCGTCGGGTATTACGTACCGAAATTGCTGGGCATCGATTTTGTCCAATCCATGACGATTGCCATCGAGACCGGCTTGCAAAACTCAACCGTGTCCATCACGGTCGCGCTCACGCTTTTGAATAACAACGAAATGGCGATCATCCCCGGCTTATACGCCATCTGGATGTACGTCACCGGGTTCGCGCTCGCCTTCTTGATGACAAGGCGGTCTCCAGCACTGGAGCAGGCGGCGACGTAAGGATCGAAGAAAAACTCCGGGTGTGCCCGGAGTTTTGTTATCACGGCACGTAATATTCGATCTGCAACATCGGGTGCGAGGTCGAGGAATTGTAATTCCCGCTATAAAACCGAATCCAATCGTTGCCGCGGTCGGCATTATCGCCGAGTTGGAAGCGCAGACGGAACTCCGTCACACCGGTTAAGTTGATGAATTGCAGTGCCGAGGGGTCTAGTACGGTCCAATACCAATCGGTGACCGGGTTATTCAAGATGATGCCCGCGTTGTTCAGGCTGGCTGGCGCTTGAAAATCTCCGCGGTCGAGGCTGTCGACCCCTACTAATCCCGAGGAACCAAAATGGCCTTTTCGAATGTCAACGGCGATGTTCTGATGGGTGGTGAACGGATTCGTTCCTGTGTAACTCTGGCTCCGAATCATCAGCGTTACTTTGGTCACTACAGCATTATCGGGTAATGAAGCGGTCGAAAATTGCAGGATGGAAATATATTGCCGGTCGCGGTTGTCATCGCCGAGGACGAACGTCGCTTCCGACGCGTTGCGCGTCCCGCCGGATTCGCTGGTCTTTTGCGACTCGAGCACCCAGCCATCGTTGGAGCCAACCGATTTGAAAATTGCAGTAAGCGGGGCTGGAGCGGGTTTGCTGACGGTATAGCTCTCGCCGTTCAAGAAATTTCCATTGCCGGTGCCTGCTCCGCCAAGCGGCTGACCGACCGAATCGCGTATGCTGTCATCGTCCAGCACATAAAGTTGAACGGTCCCATTTCCCGCGCCGGTGTTCACTTGCACGATATAATTCGCGGCGGACTCGGCGGTAATGCCCGCAATCGAAGCGCCGTTGACGCCGGAAACGTTCAACGCGAAGTCAACGATTGGCGCGAACGAATCCACGCCGGTCACGTTTTCTGAAAACGCGACGCGGAATCGGACAGAGGTTGAAGTGGTGGGAGACGCGTCCATGCGCGAGACAGACAACACCGTCGGAGGCGAATCGACCGGGAACGGCGTCAAACTCGGCGTGGTTTGAGTCGGGGGCAGTCCGGTTGTGGGGAATGGCGTGAACGGGGTTATGGAGGGTGTAGGTGTGGGAATTTGTGTTTGTGGAAACTGGGTCAATGTAGGAGTCAAAGTTGGAAATGGAGTCGGCGATGATGTTTGCGTTGGCGCGGGGGACAATCCCAACTCGAACGCGCCGCCGTCCGGCGCGGAACCGCTGAACGAATCGTTGATACCGGGGATGGGCACGCCTCGATTTACATTTGGGCTGGTTGCAAGCAGTGTGAAATTGCCGTCCCCCGGATCGACCAGTCCCGGCGCGGTGTCGTATCCGTTGCATTCGAGTTTTGCCGCGTTGCATAAATTTCTTATCCGGTCGTAGTTGACGTTCTCCCATTTGAAATGCGGACTGCTCGATGTGCGCGTGCTGTGCCAGTTGTTGAAGTTCCAATCGTTGTTGATCGATCCGGTGGGTTTTTCGGTGATCGAAAAGCCGTTCACTTGAAAAATATTGTTTCGCAAGACCGTGTTTTTCACCGGGCTGATGAGTTCCATGCCGCTGGCGTCGGGCGAGTTGGTCCAACTGGTGTTGTGATAGAAGTACACAACGCCGTCGGAGTTCCTGTCCCATTTCACTGCTTTGCTGGTGAAATTTGCGAACACCGAGCGCGTCACCCACACGGGACCGAACGTGATCGGCGCGAGCGATATGCCTGCCAGCGCGCCGTCCACGAGGTTGTTGCGGAAGCGAACGTTGATGCAGGCGCCTTCGGGTTCCAATCCATCGTCGCCGATGTTGTGGATGCGGTTGTTATAAATGTCCGCGTCGAATGCGATCGCGGGATTTTCAGCCGCCGTGCCGGAGGTGCCGGCGTAAATTCCGTTGAACGTGTGATGCACTTCGTTGCCGCGCACGATCGCGCCGATGTGACCGCGCACAATGATACCGGTGCCCTCCATGGGTCCGCTTTTGATCGCGCTCCATTCCCAACTTGCCGCCGCTGTATCAAATACTTCATTGAATTCGATACGCGTGTCATTGCCTTGAGAATCCGCACCGTTCCATTGAACGAAGATTCCCAACTGCATGTTGTGGATGCGATTTCTGCGGATCACCAAATGCGACGCGTTGAGCGTGCACACGCCGCATCCATTCGTGGAGGTGCCGTAGAAGCGCATTTCAAAGCCTTCGATCCAGATCCAGTCGCGGGCGATCACATCGAAGGCGTGGTTGAAGCGCGGCACCTGCCAGTTGTGTGCGTTGGGATCATCCTGAGACCGGACATACAGCCTCAACGTGCTCGGCTCGAAGAACCAACCCTCGCGGATGGTCACGTTGTTGTGACCGGCGCTGTTGTTCAGTCCGTTCAAATCGTTGTATTGATAAAAGCGTTTCCCATCGCGGGCGAGATAACCGATAGCGCCGCCGATTCGCGTAAACCAGACGTTGCTCTTCCCTTCCACGGGCTGCCACACATCGCCTGAAAGTGTCCCGGAGCCATCCAGAATTGCGCCGTTGCCCGCGGCTTTGACTTGAATCCAATTGTTGGCGTTGCCCGAATTTGGGAAAGAGATCGTCTCGTTGTAAATCCCGTCCGCTACTAACACTTGCGTGCCAGGACTTGCTCGATTCACCGCTTCTTGGATCGTTCGGTATGGCGCGCCTGCGGAACCGTCTCCGCCGGGGAGCGCGTTCGCGTTGACGTGCAGAGTTGTCAACGGCACGAACGGAAGGTCATCCGGTTGGGTCGTGAACGCGCCTGCAATTTCAGTTGATCCGTCCGACACCCGGACGTTGTATGAAGTGGAAGGCGCAAGCCCGAACAAACTCCCGACCAGCCTGCCATCGTCGATGCGCGTGAGCGGGTGACCGGTTCTCCATGCGGCGTCTCCGCTTGCCTGATAAAGGAGTTGAGCAGTGGCAGGCAGACCCGTCCCTGCGACCACCACGCCGGCAGTTTCGATGTTCGGATACAGACTGATGCTGGAAAATATCGCAGTTTGTTGAGAATCAAGTTGGAGGTGCCGCGTGTTTGCTTGAGCCGAAATTGGGAGCAACAACAGCGCGCCAAGCATAACGGTCCGGAATACCCACAAAACCCCCGCCTTCGAAATTTTCACATCCGCCCGTATAGTGTGACGAAATGCATCCACACGATAATTGTACGCCAATCGGGGAGATTTTCCATCACCATCTTGGCGTGCTGAAAAACACTACCTCGAAATGCGATAACTTATTTCGGAATGTAATATTTGACCACCAAATGCGGGCGAGGTAATCGTGTAGGCACGATGAAACCCTGTAGATAAAAAATCTCCGAGTTCGCACACTCGGAGATTTCTCTCATCCATATAATTCTTTTCTGAAAAACTCGGGCAAAGCGAACGCGGCCTTGTGGACTTCGGGATTCAAATATTTGTTTTCCCCGGGCGGATATGGCGTCTTCAACCCATTTTCCCATGGCGTATCGGAGATGTACATGAAACCGATCCCGCCGCCGGGATAGGTGGGGATGTTGGCGTAGTAATAAGCAGGATTTTTTGTTTTCTCTTTTGCCGATTTGTAAATTTGCTTGATCAGTTCGGTGTCAAAGAACGGCTGCTCGCATTGCGTCGCTGCCGCGCCGCCGGGAACAAGCGCACGCACGATCAATTTTTGGAATTCATCCGAGAAGAGTCTCTCCGCCATGCCGATGGGGTCGGTGGTGTCGGAGATGATCACATCGAACTGACCGGGATTCTCCTCGAGGTACGCGAACGCATCCCGCACGATCAGCCGCGCACGCGAGTCAGCCCACGGGTCCCCGAATGACGCGGCGAAGAATTCACGCGATAAGTCCACTACGCGTTGATCCAATTCGCAGACGACAGCCTCTTCCACGGATTCATATCTCAACACCTGTTGCAACGATCCGCCATCCCCTCCGCCCACGATCAACACACGCTTCGGTTTGCCAACCGCGAGCATGGGCACATGGGCGATCATTTCGTGATAGCCCATGTTGTCGCGCTCGGTGAGCTGGATGATGCCGTCGAGGATCATTGCATTGCCGAAGAATTCGGTTTCGACGAATTGCAAATGCTGGTATTGGGTTCGTTCATCGGCAAGGATTCGTTTGATGCGGATCCCCTTGCGGTAATACGGATGTAATTCCTCGGTGAACCAGATGCTCATTCAGGCAACCATCGGTATGGACGCGGCTTCGACAGACGCTTCGCGGTCGAGTTTGCGGAGCGCGAAATCATCCGCGCCGAGAGCATCTTTGATGCGTTGGATGAGCGGCATCATATCTTTGCCGATTGCGCACGTGAAAATATCGATGGCACAATAGCCGTATTCGGGCCATGCGTGCAGGCTGGCGTGCGACTCTGCAAGAAGCAAAAAACACGTAAAGCCGTGCGGGCTGAACTTATAAAAGCCCTCATCCACAACCGTCAAGCCGCTTTCGCGCACGGCTTGCGCAAATAGCGAATACGATCGCTCGCTGTCCATGAGGATCTCAGGGTTGCAGTCGGAGAGATCGAAAATGTAATGCTCTCCCAGTTTCAAAGTCGCGTTCACTCACACCTCCATAGAATTAAAAACATAAAGAACCCATCCGCAGGCACGAACTTTTCACTTCAAGCCGATTCCACAGGATGTATCCCTGGGTAACGGACGAAGCGCCTACGAATAGACTCTGTGGCGGCAGTTATACTACGATGCCGCTGAATGTCAACCTTTTTGCGCGGGGAATTTTGCTTAGCCGCAACTTATCCCGCGTTCATTCTGTGGCTGAGAATTATGGTTAAATGTCTCCCATGACAACACAAGACCCCAACCAATTCTCCCGCGAAGCGTGGGATGCGAACGCTGAACACTGGGACGCGCGCATGGGCGACGACGGCAACGACTTCTTCAACTTTCTCTGCTGGCCCATCATCGAGTCATTCCTCGATATTAAACCTGATTCAAACATCCTCGACGTCGCCTGCGGAAACGGACTCGCCTCGCGCCGCCTCGCCGCGCTGGGATGCCGCGTCACCGCCTTCGACTTCTCCGCCACCCTCATCGAAAAAGCCAAAGCGCGCAATTCTCCAATCTCTAGTTCTCTTATCTCCTATCAGGTGCTCGACGCCACCGACGAACCATCCCTCCTCACCCTCGGTTCACAAAAATTCGATGCAGCGATTTCCAACATGGCGCTCTTCGACATGCCCGAGATTGAACCGCTGTTTCGCGCCTTACGAAAATTACTCAAGCCGAACGGCGCGTTCGTGTTTTCGTTGATGCACCCCGCGTTCAACAATCCCTCCGCCGCGTTGATGGCGGAGGAATGGGATGACGGCGAACTCCACACCCGCTACGCGGTGAAGACTTCGCGTTACATGACCCCATTCGAATCCAAAGGGCTTGCCCTTCGTAACCAGCCCAAACCGCAACTTTATTTCCATCGCCCGCTCCGTTATTACATGAACGTCGCCTTCCAAAACGGATTCATCCTCGACGGTTTTGAAGAACGCGCTTTTCCTCCTGAACATCCGCAAACATCTGTGCTTGGCTGGGGAGGGAAATTCAGCGAAATCCCACCGGCGCTTATCACCCGCGTCCGCCTCACAAATCCCTGATGGATCGCACTTGACTCTTGACACTTGAAACATGACGCTCATTTATCTCCTCATCGAATTCCTCGACGAACTTGTCTTTGGCGTCAGCGAAGTTGCAACACCGCTCATTCGCGACGATCTCAACCTCACCTACACACAAATTGGATTGCTTCTCAGTGTGCCGGGTATCGTCGCCGCCCTCATCGAGCCGTTCGTCGGCGTGCTCGGCGACGTCTGGCGGCGGCGGGCGCTTATCCTCGGCGGGTGCCTCGTGTTCACGGTCTCCCTTTTCATCACAAGCGTCAGCACGTCATTTTTGCTTTTATTATTCTCGTTCGTCTTGTTCAACCCTGCCTCCGGTGCGTTCGTGAATCTTTCACAAGCGAATCTGATGGACTCGGATACGAAACGCCACGAACAAAACATGGCGCGCTGGACGTTCGCCGGTTCGCTCGGAGTTTTGACCGGTCCACTGCTTCTTGGGCTATTTGTCTATCTCGGACTTGGTTGGCGCGGGACATTTGCTCTTCTCGCTTCGATCTCGACGTTATGCCTGCTCGCCGCGTGGAGGTACCTGCCGCCGGATAAATCGTCCACGACCTTTCCGTCGTTTCGCGATGTGTTCGACGGATTCCGCGCCGCCTTCTCCGCGTTGAAGCGAAAGGAGGTCTGGCGCTGGCTTTTGCTCCTCGAATTTGCGGACTTGATGATGGATGTGTTATTCAGTTTCCTCGCCTTGTATTTTGTGGATGTTGGCCGCGTTACCCAAACGCAGGCAGGGATCGCCGTTACAGTTTGGCTAGCCATGGGGCTTATCACCGACTTCCTCTTTATCCCCATCGTTGACCGCCAAAAGGATACGATTCAATTCCTGCGGCGGACGGCTTTTGTCGAACTTTTTGCTTTCGTCGGTTTTCTGCTCATCCCCGGTTTCGTCCCCAAATTGATGTTTGTCATCCTCGTCAATCTGTTCAACACCGGTTGGTATTCCATCCTGCAGGGACGGTTATACTCCAGCCTGCCCGGTCAAAGCGCGAGTCTCATGGCGATCGGCGCGGTGACAACACCGATAGCAAAATTTTTTCCGCTTGCCATCGGCTTCCTCGCCGACCATTTCGGTCTCGGAACCGCGATGTGGCTGCTGATCTTGGGACCGATTGCACTGCTCATCGGCTTGCCGCGTGCTGAGTCCCCTCTCCCTGAGGGAGAGGGTTAGGGTGAGGGATAATTCTCCAATTCTCTCTTCACCCTCTTTCCTGATATGTTCTCCTCGCCTCTCTCTCAGTACTTCCACATCCCCTTTTGCACCCACCGCTGTGCCTACTGCGACTTCAACACCTACGCCGGTCAGGAGGCGATGATCCCCGCGTATGTTGACGCGTTGTGCAAAGAAATAAATTATGTTGGCGCGCGACTCCCCTCTCCTTTTAGGAGAGGGGACGGGGGTGAGGTCGGTACCATTTTCTTTGGCGGCGGAACCCCCTCGCTTCTCTCGCCAAGTCAATTTGATTCTATTTTCCAAAGCATCCGCGCCTCCTTCACCTTGACCGACGACGTGGAAATCACCATCGAAGCGAATCCCGGCACTGTCGCGGAAGAAGCGTTAGGTCAACTGCGCAAAATCGGGATCAACCGCATCAGTTTCGGAGTCCAATCCGCAAACATGGAAGAACTCCGCATGTTGGAACGCACGCATGATTTTTTCGCCGTGATCGAAGCCGTGACCTCAGCGCGCAAGGCGGGTTTCGACAACCTGAACCTCGACCTGATCTACGGCTTGCCCGAACAAAGTTTGCAGACTTGGCAGATCACCGTCAAACGGATTCTCGATCTGCATCCCGAACACATCTCCGCTTACGCGTTGACCCTCGAACACGGCACGCCGTTCGGGCGCTGGGCATCGAAGGGACTGCTCCCGCTCCCCGATCCCGACCTCGCCGCGGAAATGTACGAATGGGCGAGTGAAACGCTGGAAGCCAATGGATATGTTCAATACGAAATTTCGAATTGGGCGCGGGATGACCATAGACCGCAGACCATAGACCATAATCCGTCATCTATTGTCCACCGTCTACCGTCCAACGTCTATTCTCCGCCATCCTTCGCCTGCCGTCACAACCTCCAGTACTGGCGCTCGCTTCCCTACTTCGCCTTTGGTGCCGGCGCGCACGGATACGCACACGGCTATCGTTACTCGAACGTCCTGCGAATCAAAACCTACATCGAACGACTTTCGATATTCGATCATCAAGACTCGAATATCGAATATCGATTATCGAATATCGCCTTCCCCCATTCCCCCGCCACCGTCAATCACCACAAACAGTCTCTCCAAGACGACATGTCCGAATTCATGATGACCGGCTTGCGTTTGACGCGCGAAGGCGTTTCTTCCGATGAATTTGAAAAACGATTCGGGGAAATATTGCTGGATGTGTACGGAAAAGAAATAGATGAATTGTTGAAGTTGGGATTGGTTGAATGGCGCGAATCCCCCTCTCCCAGCGGAAGAGGGGTTAGGGGTGAGGGAGAAACCCTGCGAATTACCAAACGCGCCCGCCTGCTCGCCAATCAAGTGTTTATGAGGTTTGTTGGGGGCTGAATTTTTCCTCGCAGAAATCCTAAGCGAAGATTTAATTTTCTTAAATGAAAATCTAATAAAGGGGTTTTATTAATTTGCGCCGTCAAGATCGCGGATGCCGAAAATACGCGCGATCGATATTAATTTCAAAACTCTTTTGCAAAGGAGGCTTATTAATATGAGACACCTTCGATTTCTCTTGTTCGTTATTCTTTTGGCGACGCTGGCTCTTGGCTTGCCTTCGACGGTTCTCGCACAAGATGGGTCGCCATCGGGTCCGCTTTGGATCAACACCGACTACCCAAGCATTGTCGTCGGCGCGGACGAGACAGTCACGCTCAACTTGAGGATCGGTTCGACTCTCGCGCACACGGTGGACCTTGCAGTAACCGGCCTACCCAAAGGCTGGACAGCCGAATTTCGCGGCGCAGGCCGGGTTATCCAATCGGTGTATCTTGCCCCGGACGTGTCGCCCGACATTGACTTGCGCCTCATCCCCTCGGAGGGTGTGACACCCGGAACCTATGAGTTTACGGTTGTTGCACGCGGGTCCGGTTTGACAGCGGAGTTCCCCATCGAGTTGAACGTCAAGGACAAATTGCCCGCGCAGCTCACGTTCGAAACCGAATTTCCCACCATTCGGAGCGGGTCGGATGCCACCTTCAGTTTCAGCACCACCCTGAAAAACGATGGCGATGAAGATATTACGGTCGTTCTTACGGCAGACGCGCCGCGCGAATTTGCCGTCACCTTCCGCGCCTCGGGCAGGGATATCACAAACCTTCCGACGGATATTGCCGCCGGTAGTTCTCAAACCATTACGATTTCGGCGGAACCGCTCACCACACTGGCTGTCGGAAGTTACCCCATCAATGTCAAAGCCGAAGGGGACAATCTCGACGCTGCCCTGTCTCTCACTGCCGAGGTGGTGGGTCAACCGCAGTTGAGCATCACCGCGCCGGACGGACGCCTCTCCGGTGAAGCGGTTTTGGGCAGTTCCACGCCCATCAAATTAATTTTGAAGAACTCCGGCAATTCTCCCGCAGTTGGAGTGACGTTGAGCGCGACCGCCCCCGCCGGTTGGACCGTGACCCTTGACCCGGAACAGATCCTCGAAGTGCCTGCAGAGGGCGAGGTGGAAGTGACCGCCAATATCGAACCCGCTGAGAAAGCCATCGCCGGCGATTATGTGATCACCTTCCGCGCCCAGCCGAACGAAGGCGCGAGCAAATCTGCCGAGTTCCGCGTCACGGTGCAGACCTCCACGCTGTGGGGTTTTGCCGGTGTTGCATTGATCGCAGTGGCAGTGGCGGTTGTCGGGCTGGCGGTGGTGCGATTCGGCCGCCGATAGTGAGATCAGGTTCCCCGTCCGAAAGGAGGCGCAGATGCCCGACTACGTTCTCGAAACCAAAGGCTTGACGAAACGCTACGGCGGCTTCGTCGCGGTGGACCGTCTTGATCTGTCCATCAAAAAAGGCGAGGTGTTCGGCTTGCTCGGTCCGAACGGTGCAGGCAAGACGACGACCATCCTCATGCTCTTGGGTCTCACTGAACCCACAGAGGGTGCCGTACGCGTGTTGGGCTTCGACCCGGCGCGCCAACCCTTGAGTGTCAAGGCGCGCGTGGGTTACATGCCCGATCAGGTCGGTTTTTATGATGAATTGACCGCGCGCGAGAATTTGATCTACATTGGCAAACTCAACGGGATTGCGCGCGATGAATTGAAAAAACGCGTTGACGAACCGCTGTCGCGTGTGCGCCTGCTGGAGGTCGCCGATCACCGCGTGGGTACATTTTCGCGCGGGATGAGGCAGCGTCTCGGGTTGGCGGATGTTCTCATCAAGCGTCCGCAGCTCATCATCATGGATGAACCGACTCAGGGCTTGGACCCGGAACTGGCGCGCGAATTCCTCGAGTTGATTCGCAGCCTGAAGGAGGAAGGCATTACGATCATGCTGTCCTCGCATCTCTTGCATCAGGTGCAATCCATTTGTGACCGGGTCGGGCTCTTCAGCCACGGAAAGATGGTCTTGCAGGGCTCGGTACCCGACCTCGCGCGTAAAGTGCTGGGCGGCGCGTACCGCATACAGATCGAGGCTGACGGTTCGGTGTCGAAGGTACGCGATGCCCTGCAGGCATTACCGGGTATCGGCACGGTCAAGCACGCGAACGGACGGTATGAGATCGAATCGCAAAACGACTTGCGCGCCGATGCGGCCAGCGCGGTCGTTCAGGCAGGCGGTAAGTTGAAACTATTGAACATCGAATCGCAAAGCCTCGACGACATTTACACGCGATATTTTGAGGAGGTGAAACATGGCTCAGCGAGTTGAAGCGCTGCGCAAGCGCGAAGAACGCGAAGGTTCGCCGTGGACCGGGCTTGGCGCGGTGATCGCAAAAGAAATGGCAGACCATCTCACCGGTGCGCGCATCCGAATTCTCGAGCTATTGATCCTGCTCACCGCGTTTGGCACCGTGTTCACCGCTTTGCAGAACATCCGCAGCGGTGGGGCGGATGAGTTCCTGTATCTCCGTTTGTACACCACTGCGCGCGAACCGCTGCCCGCCTTCGTCGGCTTTCTCGGATTCCTCGTGCCGTTGATCGCCATCGCGTTGACGTTCGACGCCATCAACGGCGAGTTCAACCGCCGCACGCTCTCGCGCATTCTCGCGCAACCGGTCTATCGCGATGCGCTTTTACTGGGTAAGTTTCTCGGCGCGTTGTTGACACTGGCTGTGGTGTTCTCCGCGATCTGGTTGTTGATCTTCGGCTTGGGAATCCTGCGCTTGGGCGTGCCGCCCACCACGGAGGAGACGGGGCGTATGCTCTGGTTCCTGCTGGCAACGATCTTCTACGGCGGAATATGGATGGCGATGGCGATGTTGTTCTCCACCGTATTCCGGTCGCCTGCCACTGCGGCGTTGGCTTCGATCGCTGTGTGGCTTTTCTTCATGGTCTTCTGGGGAATCCTGGCGGGCTTGCTCGTGCCGGTTTTTGCACCGGACCAGATTACAAGTCTTGAGGATCTGCTGGCGGCCGGTGAACTGGAACTCATGTTGACGCGCCTTTCGCCGATCACTCTCTACGCGGAGACGGCGATCATTCTCCTGCAGCCGGCGGTTCGTTCACTGGGGATCGTGCTGCCATTTCAGTTAGATCGCGCGATTCTCGGGTCGCCGCTGCCGCTCGGTCAAAGTCTGCTCGTGATCTGGCCCCACCTCACCGGTCTCATCGCCGCGACCATTCTGCTGTTCGCGCTGGGTTATGTCCTCTTCCAGCGGCAGGAAATCCGGGCGTAAATAATTTGAGGCTTCCGAAGACTATTAGACTTCGGAAGCCTCAACGCTCATCGCGGCTTTTTTTTCCAGAAGATATAAATTGGCATGAATATAACTGCAATTGCTACTCCAAAAATAGCGCCGAGGGCGATCGAGCCAACGATGGTCGAAACAGCATATTCATCATTGCTGATGGCTTTCGTACTCCCGTCTGCAAAGGTACATATAACTTGAACGCTCTGGCCGAATGAATTCGGGTCGGATCCGACTTGGACGATTGGGCCGTGCTCTTCGGTTATATCTATGGCGCTAGGGCAATGGTATGCCACGACAATTTTTTGGGTGATCGTACTGCCCGATAGAAGCGGTCCTAGAATGAATGAAGATCCAAAGATTATCCCACACGAGATCAACAACAGGGTGATCCAATCATTTACCTGCGCCCCCCAGGCGTGTTTGTCGGTATCAGCTTTCATGAGTACACCTCGATGATTTGATGCGAAGTTGATTTGACGAATAATAATCATCCCTTTTTGGGTGGTTGTGCTGGAGCAAACTGACATAGTGTAACCCGGTCGAGCAGGTGGATGCGCCAGAGTATGTATTTTGCTCCGGGGTTGCCCTCCTACGAATCAAACGGAAAATTTCCATATCGATCCTCCTTTAGGGGCGTATTTGAAATTTTGACCCACTATACGACCAATATCCCATTTTGCCTAGAATTCCGCCACCATCCTCCATATCGCCGGCGCGACATGGGTCAGATCCGTCATGCCGCGCGTGAACTCCTCGCGCGCGGGCTTGCTCCCGATCACCAGCGCAGGCACATGTGCACCCGTGTGCTTGCGCGTCGACACATCCTCCATGTTGCCGTGATCGGATGTCACCAGCACCAACAACTCCCCTTTCCACTTTCCATTTTCTACATCCTCTTCCGTCTTTCCGCTTTCCTCAACCTTCGACCTTTGACTTTCAATGTTCGACCTTCGACCTTCAACCTGCAAACTTTCCAACAGTCCCCCTAACACTCCATCAAACGATTCCATCAACCCCACCGCCGTATCCATCTGCTGTTTGTGACCGGCGTAATCGCTTGCCCAATATTCGAAGAACGAAAAATCATAATCCATCGCCAGCGAAACGAGTTTTCGCCCGGCTTCACGCGCGTCCATCACGGGCGCGTCGGGGAAGCCGAGCATTCGCCGCCAGCCTTCGCCGGTGAAATCTGCCGAAAGCGCGCGCCCCGCGATTAAATCTTCATACCTGAAAAGTTCAAGCCCGGCGTTCGTCACTGCCAGCGGGATGGACGAGTACAGCCGCTTGCCCGAATCGATTCCCTGAAAATAGCGCGGCGGATACGCGTTGAGCAATGCGGCGCGCTTGCCTGCGGCGACGCATTTTGAAAACAACGTCTCGCCGTTCAAGTATGAAGCAACTGCGGGATTCGGTTTCGGTCCGTAGTGATAACCGAGTTCCGCCGAAATATTTTTTCCGGTCAACAATATCGCCTGCCCCGTCGCGGACTGCGGCAACCCGTCCACGCCCACAGCAGGGTCAATTGCGAGGAGCGAAGCGTGTTCCCCGTCGAACGGCGTTGAATCTCTCACGAGCGATCTTCCATTCAGCAACGCGTTCAAGTTCGGCATCTTCGCCCGCGCAAACGGATTTGTTTCGGGATTGTTCTCGCCCAATCCGATCCCATCGAGAAAGATGAACAAGACTCGCATGATGTGTGATTATAATCCACGAAGAAATTACCAAACCTGACAGGTTTTATCGTGTACTTTCCCGTCTTGACATCTGTCCGCCGAAGTGCCTTAACAGATCGAGTCTCTTCGGAAAGCTGTCAGGTTTTTACAGGACATCATGCCCACTATTGACTTGAAAAAACTACAAACGCATCGCACGCGGACGTTCAACCTGCCTCCCCAGCGGAGGCTTTCATCGCCCGCCCAAGCGTTGAAATTCGTGGAGGCGCGCGGCTTCGTGTACTTCTGGCCCATCAAAGGCATTGACCTGCCCTCGTTGTGGACAGCCGTTGCCGGGAACCGTCCCGTCGCCGACAAGCACGACGACCCCGGTCACATCACGTGGGGATGGAAAGACGGCGCGCTCGATAAAAAGATTTGGTACTACGCAAAGATCCTCCGTAAAAAAGCGACGATGATCTCGCTCGATGTCGCGCCGTATTTTTACGCGCTCTCTGAAAATTACGGCTCGCCCGAGGAGGATTATCTGCTCGCGTACGAAGAGGGGAGGTTGACTCAATCCGCGAAGCAGGTCTATGAAACATTGTTGAAGGAAGGGGCAATGAACACGCTCGACCTTCGCAAAGCCGCGAAACTGGCGAACGCGAAAGATTCCGAGTTTAACAAAGCGCTTGAGGTGTTGCAAGCGGACTTCAAGATTTTGCCTGTCGGTGTCGCTGAAGCGGGCGCGTGGAAATATTCGCACGTCTACGAGATCGTCCCGCGGCATTTCCCGTCATTGCCTGAGCAGGCGCGCACGATTGGCGAAAGCGCCGCGCGTGCGAAACTGCTCGAACTGTATTTCGAATCCGTCGGCGCGGCGACCGAATCCGACGCGGCAAAACTCTTCGGCTGGAAGAAGGAATTGCTGGGGAGGTCAATCAGCGGATTGATCGCAAAAAAGATTCTTGTCGAAGCCATACACCCGAAACAAAAAGGAAAATGGTTGGCGTTGCCCAAGGTGGCATCGTAGGTACGATCAATCCCGAAGGGATGACATAATTTTCAACCTCTGACACCCCTTCAGGGTTGAAAACGTGATGTTTCAAGATCTATAATCATTTGACCCCTTCGGGGTCTCGACTCAAAAAGTTTTGTGCTCAAAATCTATCTATGGACACGAAGTCTGCCTCTCAGCGATTGAACTTTGTGCCCTTCGTGTCCTTTGTGTTAATAAAGGAGTAAACATGCTCGAAATCGCCATCATGATCGAAGGTCAAAACGGACTGACATGGCCGCGCTGGAAAAACATCGCACCGCTGGTCGAAGAGTTGGGATTCGTTGGATTGTATCGCTCCGACCATTTCACCAACGCGAACCCGCCCGACCTCGAATCGCTGGAGTTGTGGACGTCGCTCACGTGGCTGGCTGACAATACGATGCGGATCGAGTTTGGTCCGTTAGTGACGCCGTTCTCGTTTCGGCATCCCGTTCACACGGCGCGCATGGCATCCGCAGTGGACGATCTCTCGAATGGACGCTTGACCCTCGGTCTCGGCGCGGGCTGGCAGGATCGCGAACACAACCTGTTTGGCTTTGATTTGCTGGCTATGAAACCGCGTTTTGACCGCTTCGAGGAGGGCATGGAAGTCGTCACGCGCTTGCTACAAAGCGATGAACCTGTAACCTTCGATGGAAAATACTATCAACTGCGCGGCGCGGCGCTCCTCCCGCGCCCTCAGCGCAAAGGCGGACCGCGAATTTTGGTCGGCGGCAGCGGAAGACGGACAATGGCGAACGTGGTGAAATACGCCGTCGAGTGGAATTGCAATTTCCACACCGCTCAGCAGTTTTCAAAACTCGATACCCGCCTGAGTGAAATGCTCGCCGCCGCGGGAAGGAAACCCGAATCCGTGCGGCGCTCGATGATGACCGGCTGTGTCTTTGGGAAGGATGAGTCCGCGTTGCAAGAGAAGATCGCCGCGCGAAAACGCTCCTTCGACGAATTACGCGGACGCGGCATCGTGGTGGGGAGCGCGGCTCAGGTGCGAGAGCAACTGCACGAGTTGGAAGAAGCGGGGCTTCAACGCGTCATGCTGCAGTGGCTCGATCTGGACGACCTCGCGGGGCTGGAGTCGCTGGCGAAAGCAACGCTATAAAGGCGGGTCGTATACGTTATTTTTGTCAGTTGCAAATTATGACGACTTCGTCCATAATGCGAAGGGAAACTTTTCAGCCAAAAAGACGTAGATACTGGCAGTAATCAATCATCTGAGGAGATGCAACTATGAGACAAAACCGTTCCAATCTATTTCTCGGCATTCTGTTGATCGCCATCGGCGCATGGCTGGTCGCAACGAGACAAGTCCCTTCGCTGCAACAATTCACCGAAAACATGACCGGCGCCATGTGGACCATCGCGGCGGGCGTGCTGATTCTGGTCATTGGCTTGGTCACCGGTGCGCCCGGCATGGCGATTCCCGCCTCCATCGTCGCGGGCATCGGCAGCATCCTGTATTATCAAGACCAAGTCGGCGATTATTCCTCGTGGTCCTACATGTGGACGCTCATCCCCGGTTTCGTCGGCGTTGGCACGATTCTTGCAGGCTTGCTCGGCGAAAATACCAGCCGTAACCTGAGTAGCGGGTTGAGACAAGTTGTGTTCAGCGCTGTGTTGTTCCTCGTCTTCGGCACGTTTTTCGGCGACCTTGCTTTTCTTGGTGAATACGGCGTGGCGATCATCCTGATCCTGCTCGGGTTGTTCATCCTTGCGCGGGGTTTTTGGCGCAGAGGAGATCAAAATGAAACGGGCTAACATCTTTTGGGGTTCGTTCCTCGTCCTGCTTGGCGTGTTGTTCTTCCTGCAAGCGCAGGGCATCATCACGAACGTTTTCAGTTTCATCTTTCCGCTCGCGTTGATCCTCGTCGGCGGCTGGATCATCCTCAACGTGTTCTGGAAGACTGATCTCAGTGACGATGAAACGTTTTCATACCCCTTGCAATCCGCGAAAAGCGTCCGCTACAAATTTGCTCATGGCGCGGGACAGATCTCCATCGGCGGCGGCGCGCCGGCGGGACAGGCGATCGTCGGCTCGTCCGCAGCGGGGATGAACACCGACAGCCGCCTCGAAGGAGACAGGCTGAACGTCCGCGTTGAAGCGGGACCCTCGATGATTCCCTTCGTCGGTCCGTCTTCGGGAGTCTGGCGTTATCGGCTCACGCAGGAAGTCTCGGTCACATTGGAGATTGACGCCGGTGCGAGTCGTCTGGAGATCGATCTGAAGGATGTGCTTGCGACGCGAATCGAGTTGAACAACGGCGCCTCCTCCACCGATTTGACCGTACCCGCGCGCGGCGCTTCACTGCTCGACGTGGAGGCTGGCGCGGCTTCCATCAACATTCGCGTCCCCGAAGGGACCGCGGCGCGCATCCGCGCGAAAGACAGCGTGATTTCGTTGAGCGTGGATACGAACCGTTTTCCTCAAACAGATACCGGCTTTTATCAATCGCCCGATTTCGAATCAGCGCAGAACCGCACCGAGATCACGCTCGAAGCCGGGTTGTGCGCTGTCACCATAAAGTAGAGCGTGATATTATCTCGCTCTACAGTAGCAAGGAGAATCAAATGAAACGATACGACCCTCGTTTGTGGATCGGAATCTTGATGGTGTTCGGCGGCGTGCTCATTTTTCTCGAGAACCTGAACATCATTTCGGATGTCGGCGATATCTTCTGGGGTATCGTGTGGGGATTGGTGGGCTTGTTCTTCCTCTACATGCTCATCCGCGAGCGGAACAACTGGTGGGCGGCGTTCCCCGCATTCACGTTGATCGGACTTTCGGTTTCATCGTTGCTGCCCGCGCCGCTCGACGCGTATTCAGGTTTGGTGTTCTTTGCGGGTATCAGCGCGGGGTTCATCTGGGTTTATGCCACTGATACCAGCCGCTGGTGGGCGATCATCCCTGCCGGTGTTATGCTTACACTGGGCATCATCGCCGTGCTGGATGAAGTGATGGGCATCGACAGTGGTAGTTTCCTCTTCCTCGGAATGGGAATCACGTTCATCCTCGTTGCCATCCTCCCCGGCGGAAGCGGGCGCAGTTGGGCATTCGTCCCCGGCGTTGTCTTGCTGGTCTTTGGTTCGTTCCTCAGCGCAGGCGCGGTCGGCTGGCTTGAATATCTCTGGCCCGCGGTATTGATCCTCGTAGGTGGATATTTCGTGTTGAGGTTTTTTAGGAACCCGGCATAAAAAATTTGTAGGGGCGGGGTTACCCCGCCCCTACTTCATCCCCTTCTCGAGCATCAACCTCACTTCTTCATGCGCATTCTTCCAACGCGCAGAGACGGAGCTGGCAAGGCTGTTCAAAATTTCCCGCCCGGCTTCGGGGTTTTCGGCGGACAATTTCCGTAATTCGTCACCGCGAATCCGAACCGCCTCAAGTGACTCGATGGCAACAGCAGAGGAAGTATAGTGTTCGCTCCCGATCACTGCCGACCAGCCGAACAGCCCGCCTGCCTCTACGTGTGAAACTGTGATCGGGCTGCTGTCGTAGGGCTTGAAGGAAATCTGCACTTTTCCTTTGAGAATGACATAAAAATGATCTGCGGGAAAACCCTGGCGGATGACCGTAATGCCCGACTCACATTTGAAAGATTCGATGAGAGTCAAGATTGATTTAATATGTTCTTCGCGCAGACCGGCAAATACCGGCAGGCGGTGAATGTCAAAGTCCATTGTCGCATATTAATCAGACAGGCTGGCACCTTCCAGTGGCAAATATCATATATTGCATGACATTCATCCTGAATTTTTATCCCGATCCACTCGGCGGGGTATACTAGCCGAACCTATGACCGAATTTCGAGTCTCATACAACTTTCAGAAAATCGTTCCCCTGATTCTGATCGGATTCGGAGTCGTTCTCATTGCCGGCTCCGCGTACTACTTGTATCAAATCAACTCGTTTCGCCCCGACGTGGGGGTTGTCCCGGCCTCGGTGAATTATCCCGCCCCTGAAATGACCCTCACCGGCGTGGATGGTCTTTCTCACTCGCTTGCGGAGTATCGCGGTCAGGTGGTACTGGTCAATTTATGGGCAACGTGGTGCGAGCCGTGCAAAGAGGAAATGCCGGCGTTACAGGCCTACTACGAAAAATATGAAAAAGACGGTTTCACGATCATCGCGGTCAATGACGGGGATCCAACCGGGGACGTCATTCAATTTGTGAAAGACTTTGATCTGACATTTCCCGTCTGGCTCGACCCAACGTACATTGCCACCGAGCAGGCATTCAAAACGCTTGGGCTTCCATCATCGTATGTGATCGACCGAAATGGCACAGTCCGTTTGCAGTGGGTGGGAGGCATCGAGAAGCACGCGCTCGAAGAATACGTCACACCGATCATTACGGAGGAATAATGAGGGCTTCGATCAACTGGGAAGGCGGATTGAAATTCGTCGGCGCAGGACCTTCGGGTTTCCCGATTCAAATGGATGCGGAATCAACAATTGGCGGCGGCGACAGCGGAATTCGCCCGATGGAGATGATCGCGCTGGGGCTGATCGGTTGTCAGGCAATGGATGTCATGTCCATTTTGCAAAAGAAGCGCGAACAGGTCACAAAGTTCGAAGTGCGATTCGATGGTCCGCGTTCAGCGGAATATCCGAAAGTGTTTACTCGTGCGGAGATTACATTTGTAGTCATAGGCAAACAGGTGAGCGAGGACGCTGTCCTGCGTTCGATTGAACTTGCCGCCACGAAGTATTGTCCCGCCAGCGCGATGCTTGAACAAGCCTTCCCAATGGATTTGCATTATGAAATTTATGAAGATGAAGATGGCGGGAATGCTCGATTAATCCATCAAGGTGTGTGGCAGGATATGACGGGGGATTGATTAACAATGCATCAAAAAAACAAGTTCTTGGCGCAGTTGCACTGCGTCAAGGCGGCCGATGCAATTTGCTTGCCACTATGATCTGTCGCTTGAATTTTCGTAAAGACCTGATCACCGCGCTTCCGATTCCACGCGCGTCCTAAAATCGGAACATTCACACGCCACAATCGTCTGCGCGCCGCGGGTTAGGGTGCCTTCACGCGAAACCTCGGTGCCACCGGCGACCCAGCCTTCGAGATTGAACGCCAGCGGACCATAGGCGAGGATCCACTCGCCGTTGTATTTTCTTGCAACGTGCACATGCGTCCCTGTTGACGAGCCGCCTTCACAGGAGGGATACCCGATCGGGTCACCGGCTTTCACTTCTTTTCCCACCGTGACGCGTGAATCGGTTGCCGTGTGTAAATAGAATAACACCCACCCGGTTCTTTCATCTCCATCTTTATCAAGATCGATCACGACCCCGTCCACATCCGACCGGACGACGAGCCCATCTGCCATGGCGGTTGCGTAAATGTCGCGCCCGACCACGTAACAACCGGTGATGTCGGATGCCGGCGCGAAATCGAGCGCGGCGAACGGTTCGCCGGTACCCCAGCCGGTGTGCGGTCCGCTGGTGTATGACCACACGTGGCCCGCGCGGAACGGGAAGCGAAGTTCGGGCTGTTGCAAACTGCCGGGGATGACGATGGTTGAGTCCTGCGTCGGGTCGCCGAAGAGAGTCGAATAGGTGCGAGCCAGCCCGCCCGGTCCGATGGAGGCGAGGTATTCATCGCCTGATTGAAGTCGTGAAAAATAATATTGGATGGCAACCGATCCCGCGTTTTGCCACGGATCGGGTCGCGTGAGTGAGCGATCGGTCAGTTCAAATTCGATGAGCGAGCCGCTTCGCCAGCCGTAGTAGCCGTTGTTCAATGTGTTCGCGGCAATGACGAGTTGCAGGTAGGGCGAGTCGTAAAATGTTCGGCGAAAACCGAGCAGGTATTTTTCCTCAGGCGGTTCGGGTTGCGTGAGCGCGCCGGTTTGATATTCGAGCAGCGCAAGCAACAATCGCGGGCTGATGCTGTAATTCGTCGCGACGTACTCCACCATCTCCGCGCCGGTGCGGCGTTCGCCTCCCGCGTAGGTGCGATAGTCTTTCAGCCAGCCATCTGTAGATGCGACGAACGCGCTTGTGTTGAATCCGACCTGCGCGGGTCCGTTGATGAACGCGTGATCGGGGATGCTTTGAAACTCGGTGCCCCACAACGGAAGATAGTAGATCGGAATCTTCATCGGCAAACCGACGGGCAGGGTGGTCGCGTCGCGGGGGATGATGGGATTGGCTTCGAAGATCTCATTCGTCGAGGTGTTGAAGCGCTTCGCCAATGCGGGGAGTGTGTCCCCGTTTTGGGCGATGTACTCGACCAGTTCGCCGGGTTGATATTGGGGCCTCCCCGAGGTGGGCGCCGGGACAACCGTCGGCGCGAGCGGCGTGATCATGTTTTCGATGGCGGTGTTCGGTTCGCGCGGGGCGCAGGATGAAAGAATAAAGGCGAGCATAGTGACAGTCATTTTTAAAATGGCTGTCACTTTTTTGAATCTAATCATCATCATCTTTGCGAACGATGAGCGACTTTGCCTGACCATAAACATCCGCGGTGATCACCTGATTACCCTTTACCAATTTGCCGAGATAAGGTTTCTCGCCGTCGATCACCGTCCAGCCGCTCATCACCCACGGGATCGGTCCGGCGGCGGTGACCCATTCGCCGTTGTATTTTCTTGCAACGTGCGTATGCGTTCCCGTAGAAATGCCGCCCTCACAGGAGGGGTGGCCGATGCGCTGGTTTTGTTCCACCCACTCACCAAGGGCAACTCTTCCGCGGTTTGCAACATGGAGGTACAAAATATTCCAGCCGGTCTGTTCATGGCCGTCGCCATCGAGATCGAGCACAACGATGCCGTTCCCCGAACGGACGACGAGCCCGGGCGCCATGGCGATGATCCATTTGTCCGATACGGCGCACCCGCTTTTATCGGCGGCGGGGGCGAAGTCCACTGCGGCAAGCGGACCATGACTCTCCCACGCGCTGTGCGGTCCGCCGGTGAATGCCCAGTTCGTATTCATCTCGAATGGCAGGACCATCTCAGGTTGAGTCAGCGCAGGCGGGAAGATCACACCAGCCGTGTCTGCGCGCGACCATGGGTCGCCGAACATGTTGGCGTAGAACGACGGGAATCCGCTGGTTTGATCCATGATCCTCAGCCATTCGTTCAGGCTGTGTAACTGCGAAAAGTAATACATGATGGCAACCGTGCCGGCATTGAGAGACGGCTCGAGACGGTACGTCGTTCCATCGAGGAATGTGAGCTCGGAGATCGTGCCTGCGCGCCAGCCGTAATAGCCCGTGGACAACTGATTGATCGCCCACGCCAATTGCAGGAACATGCCTTTGTTGCGAAAATTTTCATAGCCAAGCGGATACGTTTCATGAAAATCATCGACCGGCTCGCCGCGCACCCAGCGCGCTTCGAAATCGAGAATGGCGAGCAGCAAGCGCGGGTTGATCGAGTTTTCGTAAGCGATGCGCTCAACCTCCGCCGCGCCCGTCATCCAGCCGGTGGAGCCGAGGTATTCGCGATACGTGGATAAATACCCGCCCGCGTCTTTGATATAACTTGCGATATCGAAATCCACCGCGCTGGTCGAGAATACCACTTCGCCATCGGGAAGCAATTGCAAATTAGGCGTGTATTGCACTGATCGATCGAGACGATCCGGGATGATGAGCAATGTGCCCGTGTCGAGGAATCCGTTTTCGGGGAGAATTTTCGGCGATGTGATCTCGGTCAAGCCGACCCCGAACCTGTTCGCCACAGCGGGAAGCCAGTCTCCGTTTTGGGCGTAATACAGGATCGTTGCGCCGGAAGGTGTGGACGTGTAAATTTCCGTCGGTGTGGCGCTGGCTGGCTGTGTGACGAATGCGCTCGAAAATAAAGTAGGCGTCGCGGTAGCTATGGGTGTCGGCGGCGCGGAAGTCACATCCGCAGAAACGAATTCTGTGGGTGTGTTGCCTGCTGCCGGCAATTCAATGACCGGGTTTCCGCCGACCGGTGTGGGAGTTTGATATTGTCCCCACAAAGAAGAAGCATTTCCTCCGCATGAAGATAGTATGAATGTTGTGAGAACCAGAAAGAGGAGTGCGCGTTTCACGACAAGGATTATACCTTTGATGGTTAAATCGCCCTGAGCAGAACTATCGCGAGATCTGATTCACCCCGTCAAATACACCCTCTTCTGCCTGCAGGACCGTGGTGCCGCGCGTGAGCCAGCCGTTGTATAAAACCCCATCGCCGCTGGAGACCCAGCCATCGAGGTTGAAAGGAAGATTCCCATCGGCGGGAATCCACTCGCCGTTGTAGCGCCGCGCCATGTGAAGGTGTGTCGCGTTCGAAATGCCGCCTTCGCAGGAGGGATGACCGATGACTTCACCCGCGTACACGTATGTGCCAATGCGCACTCGGTCGCGCGATTCGATATGCATGTATAAAACTGTCCAGCCGGTTTGTTCGTAGCCGTCGTTATCCAAATCTTGAATCACCGCGCCGTCCTCCGCGCGGACGATCAATCCATCTGCAACTGCAACAACCCATGCTTCGCTTTGTGAGCAACCCGTCGGTTCGCCGGGCGGCGCGAAGTCGAGCGCCGCCCACGCGGAGCCGCTATCCCAGCCGCCGTGCGGACCGCCGGTGAATGACCATGTCGCGCCATTCGCGAAGGGGAGTTGCATCCTAGGCTGGGTCAAATTCACCGGGATGAGTGAAGCGATATCGTAGTCGAAGGGATAGCCGAAGAGCAGGTTATACGTTTGGAAGAATCCGAGCTGGCTCACGTCGAAATCCCACACCGCGCGATTATTGAACAGCGAGAAAAAATATTGTACGCCTGCCGTGCCCGCGTTGATGGTCGCGTCCATCGGCACGTATGTGCCATCGTTGAGCGGCAGAGTGCCGAGAGAGTTGACGCGCCACGAATAATAGCCGCGATTTAAATTATCCGCCGCCCACGCAGTTTGGCGATACAAGCCCGCGTAGAAATTGTCGTAATTACCGAACGGATAATCGACGTTCGAAGGCACGGGATTGGTGACCCATCCACTTCGATATTCAAGGATGGCAACGAGCAGGCGCGGGTTGACCGAATAATTTTGCGAGACGCGCGTGATGATCTGCGCGCCGCTGAGATACGTGCCATCCACATCCTGCACGTAATTGCTCAGATATCCGCCTTTGCTTTGCAGGAAGGCAGTCAGATCGAACGCAACGCTGGCGGGTCCGTAGACCAATTCAGAATCGGGGATCAATTTGAACGACGAGCCGGGGATGGGATCCGTTTCGACCGGCGGGATGTTCAACACGTCGCCAATGGAAAGGATGGACGCTTCATTCAGGCCGTTTGCCTGCATCAACGCTTCGAGCGTGATGCCATAGGACAGCGCGATACTGTTCAATGTGTCTCCCGCCTCGACAGTGTACCGATCGACAAATTCACGCGGCGGCGGGAGCGGATGCGGGGCATCCGGCGTCGGCGCGCCGAAGGAGGTATTCGGGTTGCGCGTGGGAATCGTCACCGAGAGCGGCGCGCGCGTGGGTGTGGGACCGGCCGGTGTGTTTGTATCTTGGATGATCACACCCGGTTGGATCGGCGCTGGCGTGAAGGCTTGACCCGTCACAGGTGCGAAAGGATCGTAGGTGGGGTACGCGGTGGAAGACGCGGGGGTGCAAGAGTAGAGAAAAGAAGTAATTAGTAAATAGTAAATGGTGCGGCGCATCATGCTGAAGATTGTACCCAAAGCGCGATATGGAACTGAAACAAGCAATGAATTTATCACAACTCGTAGTTTGTCCGAATTGGTATTTTTATGAAGACTGCAAGCGTTATGAGATTGGCGAGAAGACACGCAAGGATGATACCGGTCATGGCTCCCGCGCCGAATTGGACGACTGCCTGCCCGATACCCCATGGAATCAACATCCCGCCGATGCTTCCTCCCACGAGGAACCAGCCAGCCATCGAGCCGGTGACGTGCATTCGCTCATCTGAAAGGGCGAGCAGGGCTGGGAAAATGGGAGCAAGAAAAATACCGAGAAGAATCGTTCCGATCCATAACATGATTGAAGACTCGGGGAAGATAAGAACGATCAGCGCGCTGGCAAGGCATCCCGCGAGGTGAATATACAGGAGCGGGAGGGCTCGCAGGCGCGCGGATTCCCAAATGCCGAACAATCTGCCAAGGGTGAAAAATCCCCAAAAGGCTGAGTTGAGAAAGTTCGCCTGCGACTCGTCGCCGAGTTTGACGATAACCGTGTAGGTTTTGATGAAGTTGCCGTAGCCCGCCTCCGCGCCGACATAAAACGCAAAGCACAACACCATCAATGCGAGCGGGGCAATAGGGAAAGGAGCGTTCTTATGAAGTTCCGGCGTGACGCGCGCCACCGGGCTTGGGCTCAGAAGAATCCAAATGCCGAGCGGGATCGCCATGAGCGCGGCGGACCAGTACACCCAGTGAATATCTCCGGTGGCTTTGACGATCACCTCCACGATGAGCGGCGCGGCAAATGCTCCCAGTCCGAATGAAGCGTGCAGTCCGTTGATGAACGGACCGGCTTTTTCACGATGTACCCACAGCAAGAGTGTGTTGCATCCGACGTCGAGCGCGCCTTTTGCCATGCCGAGAATCAACACGATGACGAGCAATGCCCACAGATCGGTAACCAGCGGAACCAGAGCAATGCCGGGCGCCAGCACGGCGAATACAACGGTCATGTACTTGTGACCGGGCACCCGGTCGTAAATTTTTCCGCTGACGTACGAGCCGACGAGGTAACCCAGTGAACCGTAGAAGAAGATCAGGCTGATCTGGTCGAGTGCGCTGTTTGTGTTTTCTGCCAGTTGGAGGAGAGTCGCCCCTTCGGCGGCGATGGTAAGCCCAAGCAGGATGAAAGCCAGATAGTAGGCGGCGGTGATACTGTATCTTTGATTCATGCAGTGATGTGAGCTTCAATCCTTTGCCTGTTCGAATATACATTGAAGCGATGCCGGCGCGCATAACCGATCAAGGTGATTCCATACAACTCCGCCATTTCGATGGAGAGCGAACTCGGCGAAGTGCGCGAGATGAGAATCGAGGCGCCGAGCCGCGCGGCTTTTTGAAGCATCTCTGAACTGATCCTCCCGGTGCTGATGAGGATTTTTGTTTCCGGGAAGACGTTGTTCATCACGCACATCCCCGCGAGTTTATCGAGCGTGTTGTGCCTGCCGATATCTTCAGCGGAGAAGATGATTTTTTCACCATCACTGAGCATGGAGGTGTGGACTCCGCCGGTCTCGCGGTACAGTTCCTGCGACTCGAATAACATCTCAACGAGGTTGCCGATGGTCTCGGGGTTGAACTTTGGCTCATCGCGAGGGAACGAAACCTCCACACGCGCCAACGTTTCTACGGCGGTTAATCCGCCGGAGCAACCCGACGTTCTTCTCCACGATTTGAGTTGTTCCACTTTTTGATTCAGCCACACGTCCACGTTGTCGCCGTGTTCACAGACGCGCACATCCGCGACTTCGGTCATTTTTTCGATAATTCCTTCGTTATAAAGGAATCCCACCGCCATCGCTTCGAGGTCCACCGGCGTGCACATGAATGTCAGCCATACCTCACCATTGACGGTCAGTGAGACAGGCGCCTCGACGATGGTCTCGGCGTCGAAGCCCGCCCATTTTTTGAATTCGTATCGTTCGTAATGTATCGTTTTTTGAGGGGTGATCATTCGCGCTCCATACGATTGCTCTCGGCGGCGTCCTTCGCGAAGCATCCTGTGGACGCCGCCGCGGACAGCGGCTTGAGCAATTCTTTTTATTGGCTTTCTCTCACAACGCAGTTTTTTATCGTCTTCCAAACAGAATTGGTATCCGTCATAAATTCATTATCCGCTTTGTAGAATTTCATTTCAATTTTCAGTTCGCGGAGTCTCTCTCGCTCCTCGTAAGTATACCCTTCGTATTGATACGGCAGGAAGTTAACAGGATGCGGTGCAGAGAACAGGAGCTGACCCTGCACCAGCGGATTTTGCTCTGGAGGCGTAACGAAGTACTTCACATTCTCGATGATGTATCCGTTGTTTTGGCAGAGCGTCGGCGCGCCGAAGGTGTGTCTTTTTTCTGAAAATTCAAATTCAGGGATTTGTGCCATGGCTTGTTGAGCAAACTCACGTGGATAGGACAGTTCTAAAGAAGTTTTGTAATTCCAAACTGCCTGGATAAGAACGATAGCAAGGACGATTCGCGTCACCTTTCGTCCCGAAGAATTAGTTCGTTCAATGCTGAAGATTCCGCCAACGGCGAGGAAGATGAGGAAAGGAATCATTTGCCGCGCCAATCTTCCGTACACCACGAAAGAGTGAAGAAAGACGGAGGGAATGACGAGACAGACGTAAAGAAAGACGATTGCTCCAGTCCAGAGGACTGGAGAATTGTCTCTTCGTTTGATGGTGTGTGCAATTGCAAAGATAGACAACGCGATGAACGCAATGAATACGAGATATTCCGTGTGCCAGAAATATTCAAAGGGCAGACTCCAGCCTTCGTCGAAACTTCCCTGACTGACAGTGGTTGAAAAAGTACGATATTCAGTTAGCAGGTTTGTTCCAGCGAGTAGTGCAAGCATGAAAACCAGTATTGCAGGAAAAGCGAATCCAGCCGCGGTCAACGAGCCTTTACGAATCAACTGACCGGTGTTGCTGTTGTTCCGAAAAACATGGATCAAGATTCCCAGCGCGGCGAGGGACCAGTATCCGTTGTAGGTGATGAAGCACGCGAAGGCTAGTGCGCCGCAGACCAGTGATGTTTTGAGGTTGGGTCTTTCCGCGACTGCGGTGTAAACGGCGAGCAGACCAAACGTCATTGCCGTGTCGTAGGGCATCAGGTGACGCGAGTAATACAGAAGCGACATGCTCGACGCGGCAAGGATCAGTGCGATCAACGATTCTCGCTCCGTTGCATCCGTTCTTTTTGAGATTTTGTAAATCAGATAAAGATTGAACGTTGAAAACAGGCTGAAGAACAGCGCAGGGATGGCAAGGCTTTCGCGTGTAAATTGTTCGAAAAAGGCGGGTAGGATGCCGATGATCTTGAACCCCAAATGCTCAGGGGCGATGAAGAATTGCGAGAATGCCATCGCAAAATCGCCTTGAAGCGCGGATTCCGCAAATGCCCGCGAGGTTTCGTACCGACCCTCATCCGAGAAATAATATTGTCCGCCGCGCAGGACGAGAAGCCAGCGAAGGAGGAGCGAGACAAATAAAATGGCTGGGATGATCCAACGGCGATTCGCTCCAATTGAGTTTGTGGAACCAGAATTCTGCATAGCCCGTTTAACTTTCCAACCTGCCGACCACTTTCACGCATGGACGTGTGAACACATCTTCTTCATGAGGCGCGTCGGGGAGTTCGCTGGTTAGGTCTTGACCGGCGAAATGCAGATTCTCGTGCAGGTCGAGTCTCCATTTCGGGCAATCGGTCACGTCGTAGACGACGCCTTTGTACGCGACAAACTTCCGGGTGCCGCGCTCTCCGTTTTGGCGGCGCAGTTCGAGGTCCGAAATGAAACGGAGGGGGATGTCCATGCGCGCGATTATACCGGGGAAACCGTGTAAAAAATTCTGCTCAGTCGTTTTTAACGGGAAATCCCAAAACCTTAGCCACGGAATTCGCGAATTCACTCGAATTTTTTTACGTTCGCGAAAATTCGTGAAATTTGCGGCGATGACTAGTTCGGTCTCTTGTTTGACCCTTCGGAAAAGGGGGAACTCAACTTCGAATTCCACCACCAAGCATCCTCGCTTCGCTGGTAAAATGTCCCTGCAACATCGACTGAGGAGTCATACATGGCAAATCTCATTGGACCGGATGTCAGTTTTTATCAGGACGCGGAAACCACGCCGCAGGGTATCAACTTCGTCAAGATGAAGCAGTCCGCGGGGTACGTGATCATCCGTTCCGGGCAGAACGTGTGGGTCGATTCAGATTTCAGAACAAATTGGAACAATGCGCGTGCGGCAGGCTTGCCGCGCGGTTCGTATTGGTTCTACGATAGCCGCGCGGAACCCAAGTCGCAGGCAGACCTTTGGTTTTCAACATTCGACGGCGATTTCGGCGAACTCCCGCTGTTCGCGGATTTCGAAGAGGCGTATGGCGGTCCGTACGGCGGCTGGAAACATTGGAAGACATTTCTTGAGCGGATCAAATCGCGCGTGGGAAACCGCGAGATCGGCATTTACACCGCTTACTATTACTGGGTGAACAACGCACCGAACGCAACTACTGACGCGACAAACCTTCAGTATTTCAAGCAGTATCCATTGTGGATCGCCAATTACGGAGTGAACTCGCCGCTGGTGCCCAAACCGTGGACGACCAACGAGTGGACGTTCTGGCAATTCACCGACAGCGGCGACGGCGCGTTGTATGGGGTGGAAAGTTCGCGTATCGACCTCAATTATTTCAACGGCGACCTCGCGGCATTCAATCAACGATTCAATTTGGGCGGAGGGACAACCCTGCCTCCGCCGCCGGGTCCGATTTGGTACAAGGTGACCGCGACGGCTCTCAACGTGCGGTCTGGTCCCGCCACCACGTTTGGTGTGGTCGGCGTCTTGAAGCAGGATGAAGTGGTGAAAGGACTCGCCACCTCCGCCGATGGCGCATGGGCGCAGATTCTGCGCGAATCCGATAATTTGACCGGCTGGTCTTCCAAACAATTCCTCACCCTCACCACGCCTCCCACTCCGCCTCCTCCACCTCCTCCGCCCACCGGTGAATGGTTCAAAGTGAACGCGTCCGCGCTCAATGTACGCGAAGGACCCGGCACCGAATTCCGCTCGATCGGTTTATTGTTCCGCAACGAAGTGGTACAGCGACTCGAAACGTCTGCTGATGGCAATTGGTTCAAAGTGAAACGTTCGTACGATGGCTTGACCGGCTGGTCATCGAAACAATTTCTTGACCCCACCACTGCGCCGCCACCCGTCTCTGAAGAGACGTACGAATGGTTCCAGGTGACGGCGAACACGCTCAACGTCCGCGAGGGACCCGGCACGAGCTTCAAAGCGATCGGGTTTTTGACGAAGAGCGAAACGGTCATGCAGGTTGAATCCACCAACGATGGCAGTTGGCGGCGAATCCAACGGGTGGATGGTTTCACGGGCTGGGCTTCCGGTCAGTTCCTCATTAACATGGGCAAGACGCCTGCGGTTGCGATGCAGAAGTTGTTCAAAGGCGTCACGTATTATCGCAAGATCAGGCTGACGCCGCGCCGATTGGTCTCGCATGCCTTGGTGGTGGATCTGAAGGGGGCATCCTTCGAATTTCTCGTCACACCGCCGTTACGAACGACAGAGCCGTTCCTCTGCACAAGCACCACCTCGAAATTCCTCGATAAAAATAAACTGCACTTCGCGATCAACGCGGACGGATTTTATTTCCACGACCCCGCTGCGTTCCCACCGGCGCAATTCTGCGCGGACGGCGGCGAGCCGGTCAGGTTGATCGGGTTGGCATCGTCGCGTGGCAAACGCTATTCGACCAAAGCACCGGGACGGCCCATTTTATATATCAGCCAGAAAAATGTAATCTCCTTCGATAAACTCTCCGGCAACGTGTTCAATGCCATCACCGGTGACCGATATCTGGTGACGAAAGGCAAGGTGGTAGCCGATCTGGAGTCGTCGAGCATGGATCCGCGAACTGCCATCGGCGCGAATCAGAACGGACGATTCCTTGTGATGGTCGTTGTGGATGGACGCGAATTCAGCGAAGGCGCGACCTTCCCCGAGTTGGCTGACCTGCTCATTTCATACGGTGTGTACACCGGCATCAGCCTCGATGGCGGCGGTTCTTCCTCCATGATCGTCAAAGGCGCGGACGGCAAACCGAAAGCGGTCAACAAGTTGATGAACGATAATATCCCCGGCAACGAAAGACCGGTTGCCAATCATCTCGGCGCGTTCATTCGATAGACCTTTTCTCGATAAAAGCCACAGAGCACACAGAGATTCTGACCCCGCATGATTTGCCAAGCAAATCACGTTCGGGGAGGTGGAAAAAAGCTCAAAGGTCTCTGGGAACTCTGTGGCTAAGCGTTTGCGTCGTTCATTTATGGCGAAAGAAACCGTAACACATCTCAAAACCATCCCCGGCCCGCGCGGACTGCCTCTCCTCGGCGTGATGCCGGAGATGGTCAGCGATATGCTTGGGCTGTTCACGAACACCGCGCGCGAATACGGCGGCATCGCCCAGTTTAAATTATTGGGCAAGCCGTATTTGCTGGTCACGAATCCCGATTACGTGAAATACATTCTTCAGGATAATTATCGCAACTACCTCCGCGGGCGGAGCGTGGAAACGGGACGCGTCCTGCTAGGGAACGGTCTGCCGCTGATAGACGGCGATTTCTGGCTGCGCGAGCGGCGGCTGCTCCAGCCCGCGTTCCATCGCGAACGCTTGACAGCCCTGACGGCGAGGGTCAGCCGCGTGATCGAGTCGTTCATGCAGTCGTGGGAGGAAAAAGCCAAAGCGAATCAAACGATAGACATGGACGACGAAATGATGCGACTCACGCTGACCGTCATCATCAAATCCATGTTCAGCGCGGACATTGACGACAAAATTCTTGCGTTGAGCCATGCGTTCAACGTGGCGTCGAAGTTCATGCTGTGGCGAAGCCAGCAGATGTGGGCGCCGCCGCTCAACGTCCCCGTGCCGCGCAATGTGGAATACAACCGCGCTCTGAAAGTTTTGAACGAAACAATCTATCCGCTCATCGCGGAGGCGCGGAAGAATCCCAAAGACGATCTGCTCGGCATGATGCTCGAGATGCGCGACGCCGAGACCGGTGAAGGAATGACCGATCAGCAGGCGCGCGACGAAGTGGTGACGATCTTCTTTGCGGGTCACGAAACGACCGCCGCCACGATGACGTGGGCGTTTTACTCGCTTTGGCAAAATCCCGAAGTGGAGGGACGTCTGCGCGGCGAATTGAAGTCTGTTCTCGATGGTCGAATGCCCGCCTTTGCCGACCTGCCGAAATTGACCTACATGCAAATGGTCGTCAACGAAATTTTGCGGTTGTATCCCGCCGCGTATTTGTTCGCGCGCGAAGCCTTGACCGATGATGTGATAGACGGTTACCCGATTCGCAAAGGCGTGTTGATCTTCATCACCCCGTTCATCACCCACCGCGACCCGAACTATTGGAAGGACCCCGAAGCGTTCGATCCTGAGCGATTCTCGCCCGAACAAGCCGCCAGCCGGCCGAAACACGTATATTTTCCGTTCGGCGAAGGTCCGCACGTGTGCATCGGGAATAATTTCGCCTTGATGGAAATGCAGTTGATCCTCGCCGCGGCGCTCCAGCGATTCAAATTCACGCTCGACCCCGCGCAGAAGATCGCCTTCAAGCCCGAGGCTACGTTACGTCCGAAGTATGGGATGAGGTTTAGGGTTGAATTGAATTCGTAGGGGAGGGTCTCAGACCCGCCCCTACATGCGATTATTTCGCCCCGGGCGGTTGCGAAAAATTCAACAGCCATTTACCTGCCGATCGTTCCGTGACCGTCGTTTCAGGCGTGACGACGATCACCCACGTGCGGCCGGGCTTGAGGGGGAAGGGTCTGCCTTCATCGAAGAACAGAATCGGTCGGCGGCGTCCCTCCTGCAAATCGCTTTCGCCGATCATCGTGCTCCATTGAATATCGTAGCGCATTCCATCGCGGAACAGAATCGCGCCGCCCGTTAAATTTGCTTCAAGATGAATATCCAGATTGGTCGGGGAAATCACATCGTGCTTTGCAAATAAAACGATCACATTCTCGAACTGCAATTGACGACCCGTGAGCCGGTCCACTTCGGGATGTAAAACGCCTGCGGTCTCGGAACTTGCCTCGTCCACGAATCGCCAGTAACTTTGCGAGAGCGCGTCGTATTTCCAACCCGATTGATTCAAGTACGCGATGAACACGTGCAATTCCGATGCGGGCACACCTCCAGCAGGCGGTTCGCTCGCAAATACGTTGCTTGCGTAATCAATGTTTGAATTCGGTGATTTGCTGTCGCGCGCAAGTCGCTTCATCTCCTCGATGTCGAGCATGTATCCGCCGCCCTGCACATCGTGAGTCACAAATCCGCATTTCGGCAGTTCCACCAACACTTCGGGCGAAGCGAACGCGTAGATCAAGCAAGAGTCGGTGAACATCGCGGCGATGTCCGCGTAAACGAGCCGCCCCGAACGGACGGGTCCCACTTTGGGTGCGGGGAATGTCGAAGCTGGGGAAATGTCGCTGGATTGAATCAAGCCGATGTCCAGATTCAGAACCGACGCGTTGACTTCCACCGCGTCACTCCACCCCGAGTCTGGGTCCACATCGGAATCCGTTTCCTCATCCCCGGCGTCTTTCTCCGCGAACTCCAACAGTGGAGGGTTCGCCGCCGCGATGCGATACATCCCCGCGCCGACGTTGAAGCCGTAATATCCGTTGCTGTCGGTCGTCGTTTGTTGAAGCAGATTCTGATTTGTGTCGTAGAGATAAATGCACACGCCGCCGACGCCGCGCTCCCACGCGTCCCGCACATTGTTTTGATTCGAGTCGAGCCAAACGCGGCTGCCGAGGATGAAATCGGTCTGCTTGAAAATTTCGCGCCGCGTGTCGCACCCGCCGGTGACGGGAGTTTCAGGCGCGGGAAATTCGCCGTAGAACGTTGTGAGAAAACGCGTCGCGCCTTCGGTGATGTAAACCTCGAACACGAGCGGCGAGAACGACAAACCCGCCTGCGGCCGCGCAGTGACGGGGAAGTGCGAGATCGAAACGAGCAGCGCGGGGAGATCGAGCAAGGACGCGTCTTCAACCTGCAAACCCGTGAGCGGATTTACAACTTGCGCGGGTTCGATGGTTGGCGTCGGCGGAGGAGGCGTTGGTTCGGGGGTGTCTGTGGGTGAAGGCGCTGTTGCAATTGAGGGCGCGCAACTGATGAGGAGGAGAAATGAGATCAACAGCGCTCCCGCCGCAGTCCGCGGCTGGGACGCCGCCTCAAGCAGAGTTGTTTTGAAACTCATTCTTCACGCGTTGATAGGTGGCTTCAAGTTCTTCGGGCAGCACGCGCGTCTGCCCGACGGTGGACATGAAGTTCGTGTCGCCCTTCCAGCGCGGGACGATGTGGATATGCACGTGTTCTTTCACGCCCGCGCCCGCCGCTTCGCCGATGTTCACGCCGACGTTGAACCCCTGCGGGTTGTAGATGTTTTTCAGGACGGTCGTACAGCGCGTAGTCAATTCGAACATTTCTGCGCGAGTCGCGGAATCCAATTCTTCGAGATTTGGTTTGTGTACAAAAGGAATCACCATAAGATGCCCGCTGGTGTATGGATAGCGGTTGAGGATGACATACGCGCGCTCGCCGCGGAACGCGATAAGGTTCTCCGCGCTGTCTTTCTTCGCTTGCGCGCTGCAGAAAACACAGCCGTCTTCCTTATCATGATTTTCGATGTACGTCATACGCCACGGCGCCCAGAGGTGTTTCATTGGTTTGAAAGGTTGAAGGTTTGAAGGTCAGGACGTGAGTCAGCCTTTGAAGATTTCACAATTATAGGCGAAAACTAACGCCAACACTTTTGACTTTCAACCTTTGACCTTCAACCTTTTTTCGATTATCCTCCCGCCGATGCAGCCTTCCCTGTTCCCCGCGCCTATCCCGCAAACCTACACCGTCTCCAAACTGACCTTCCACATCCGCAAATTGCTGGAGGAGAACGAGACGCTTCAGGATGTGTGGGTGCAGGGAGAAATCTCGAACCTGTCGCGTCCCGCGTCGGGGCACGTGTATTTCACGCTCAAGGACGCCAACGCCTCGCTCAAGTCCGTGATGTGGAAGACCAGCGCGGCGCGGCTGAACCTCTCCCTGCGCGACGGCATGGAGGTGGAAGTGCACGGCAAGATCGGCGTGTACGAGCCGCAGGGACAATATCAACTGTACGCGGATCAGATCCGCCCTGTGGGAGAGGGCGCGCTGTATCAAGAGTTCATGCGGCTCAAGGCGCAGCTCGAAGCCGAAGGATTGTTCGACCCCGAACGCAAGCGACCCATCCCTGAACTGCCGCGCAGAATCGGAATCGTCACATCCGCGACCGGCGCGGCGTTACGCGACATGCTCAACACGTTGCGCAGGCGATTGCCTCTCGTTGAAGTCATCCTTGCTCCATCGCCCGTGCAGGGAAGCGAAGCCCCTCCCGCGCTCGTCAAAGCCATCCAATTACTCAATTACCAATTACCAGATGTAATCATCGTCGCCCGCGGCGGAGGTTCCATCGAAGATTTATGGGCATTCAACGATGAACGCGTCGTCCGCGCGGTTGCCGCTTCAAACGCGCCGATCATTTCAGGCGTCGGGCATGAAACGGATTTCACCCTGTGCGACTTCGCCGCCGACCTGCGCGCGCCGACTCCCACCGCCGCCGCCGAACTTGCCACGCAAATCACGGTTCAAGACTTAGCCGCGACAATCTCCAATTACCAATTACAAATTACATCTCATGCTCTCAGCGTTATAGACTCGAAACGATCGTCTCTCTCTTCCCTCACTGCCGAACTCCGCTATCGTTCACCCGTGCGCCTCATCCAATCCGCATCCCAGCAGGTGGACGAGTTGTCACGCCGCGCTTCGTCCGCCGCGTTCAATCGTATAATTTTGGAGCGGAAGTACATCGAAGGAACTCGAAAACGGCTCGAAGCGTTGAGTCCGCTGGCGGTGCTGGCGCGCGGCTACGCCGTGGTGACGCGAAAAGACGATGGGAGTGTTGTCTCCCGTGTTGCGCAGGCGAGTAGTGAAATGAAAGTTAGAGTCAGTGATGGAGAGTTTGAAGTGAAAAAGGAGACCTGACAGGTCTCCGCGAGTATTTGATTAATCTTGAACATTGTCCGCGCGTGAATCATTGATTGTCCTAGAGCGCATGAGACCTGTCAGGTCTTATAGGAGAAACCATGCCAAAAGCATCATCCAAAAAAACAGAAAAACCCGTTGAAGAATTAACCTACGAAGAAGCGCTTGCCGAACTCGAGGGTATTGTCGAAACTCTCGAGGGCGAACAAAGTCAACTCGAGGAGGCGATCAAACTCTTTGAACGCGGACAGGCTTTGGCGGCGCGTTGCGCGTCGCTTCTCGAAGCGGCGCAGCTCAAAGTGAAACAAGTCGCGGGCGACGAGGTGTCCGCGTTCGAGGAAGAGTCCGAATGAATCTGGTGGACGTCTTGCAAAACAAAGCCTTGATCGCAGGGCTGATCGCGTGGCTGCTCGCACAGATCATCAAACTTCCGCTTGATTTTCTGCGCACGCGGAAATGGAATTGGTCGTTGATGTTGACCACAGGCGGGATGCCAAGTTCACACTCGTCATTGATGACCGCGACCACGCTCGCGATCGGTCTGTATCACGGGTTTGCCAATCCATTGTTTGCATTGGGCGTTGCCATCACGATGATCGTCACCTACGACGCGGCGGGCGTGCGCCAGCAGGCAGGCATCCACGCGCAGCGCATCAATGTGTTGTTCGACGAGTTGCTGCACGGTCACCCGATCAATCAAAAAGATTTGCGCGAAGTGATCGGCCACACGCCGCTCGAAGTCGTCGGCGGTATTCTGCTGGGCATCATCGTTGCGACAAGTCAGTGGTTGATCTGGAAGTGAAATGTCATTCCGAGGGCGAAGCCCGAAGCAATCGCCTCGCAATCGCGTTCATCAGTGTTTGAATTTCGGGGACCTTGAGAACCGTCACTCCCATCAAATAAATCACGCCGCCAACTGCGACTCCTCCCAGCGCGGCGAGCCAGCGCGTCTGACTCAGGGTTGACTGAATCCACCACCCCAAGCCGAACCCCATCCCCAGCGCGGACAGCGCGACGCGCCACGCGCGATCGAAGATGGATTTTCCCTCGATGCCATTCAATCGTTTTCGCATGAAAATGAATAACGCCGCCGCCTCGAGCGCGGTGGCGAGCGAGTTAGCCAGCGCGAGCCCTCCGAGCGGAAACCAGCCGAGGCTTGCAAAATATCTCGAAAACAAAATACTGAACGCCACATTGAGTCCCATCGCAACTGTACCGATGATAACGGGGGTCTTTGTATCTTGTTGCGCGTAGAACGCGCGCGTTAACACTTCCATGATCGAGTGACCGACGAGTCCCGCCGCGAACCAAAGCAATGCCCATGCCACGAGTTGGACATCGCGCGAATCGAACTCTCCGCGTTGATACAAAAATGAGATCAATGGCTCGCGCAGGAGGATGAGTCCCACACTGGCAGGGACAGCCATCAACAAGATTCCACGCAGGGATGCGGCAAGCGAGGCGCGCATATCATCTATTTTGCCGAGCGCGTGCTGGGCGGAGAAAGTCGGCATCGCGGCAATGGCGACCGATTGGGCGATCGCGGCTTGCGCCATGAGCATCAACGAGAACGCGTACGTCAGGCTGGTGACACTGCCTGCTTCCATCTTTGAGGCGAGGTTCGTGTTGACCCAGAAGTTGAGTTGAACGACAGCGACGCCTAATAACCTCGGAATCATTAAGATCAAAACCTGGCGGACGTTGGCATCCTTGATAATTCGTAATTGGTAAATTGAGATTGGAGATTGGAGATCGAAGACTAATTTGAGTAAGGGCGGAAGTTGAACGAGAAGATACAGAACCGCTCCAATGACAACTCCCCAGGCGAGACCGTAGATTCCCATGGAAGGAGCGAGGAAGACCGCGCCGAGGATGATTCCGATCTGATACATGGCGGGAGTCAACGCGGGGATGAGGAAGACTTGATGCGCGTTGAGGATGCCGACGATGAGTCCGCCCAATCCGAACAAAACGGCGGAGATCAATTGAATGCGGAGCAACGCTACCGTGAGCGAAAAAAGTTCAGGGTTAGTGGAAAGTCCGGGGGCGAGGGCGAAGCGGACAACTTGCGGGGCGAACAACGCGATTAACGCCGCGAGCAGGCTGAGGGTCAGTGTGACCGTGTTGGCGAGGGAGGAGGCGAGCCGCCACGCCGAATCCGTTTCATCTTTGGCGAGCAGTCCAGTGAATGTTGGGATAAACGCCGAACCGAGCGCGCCGCCCGCGACGAGCAGGAAAAGAGTCTCGCTGACGCGGTTGGCGGCGAAGAAGGCGTCCAATTCAGGCGAGGCGCCGAACGTGTTGGCGACGAGAATCCCGCGCGCAAGTCCTGCGAGTTGACCGAAGAGGATGGCGAACATCACCGTCCCCGCGGCGCGCGCGATCTGGCGATTGGCATTGGAAGTAGTCACGGGGAGGATTATAATCGCGGCAACCATGTCCACAACCACCCAGCACGGATACCTCTTGATCGCAGATATTTCGGGTTACACATCCTTTGTTGCCAAGACAGAGTTGGAACACTCGCACGAGATCATCTCTGAGTTGCTTGAATTGCTTGTCGAAAAATTTCAGCCCGTGATGACCATCTCGAAACTCGAGGGCGACGCGGTGTTTGCATACGCGCCTGAGCAAAAAATCCCACACGGCGAGATACTCCTCGACTTGATCGAATCGACCTACGTCGCCTTCCGCGATAAACGTGAAGCGGCGCACATGCGAACCACCTGCACCTGCAACGCCTGCCGCAACATCCCATCACTCGATCTGAAGTTCTTCGCGCATTGCGGCGATTTCGTCGTACAACACGTGGCGAACATCCGCGAACTCGTTGGCTCGGATGTGAATCTGATCCATCGGCTCACCAAGAATCACGTTTCAGAATCAACAGGCTGGCGCGCATACATTCTGGTCACGGAGCAGTGCATTACCCGCCTCGGATTGAATCTCGAGGATGTTCATATCCAAATGGAGGAATATGAGCATCTTGGCGAGATCAAAACGTTCAATATCAACCTGCACAAGCGTTACCAAGAAATTACCGAGAAACGCCGAATCATCATTGACGAGAAGGATGCCGACCTTATCGTACGCGTGGACTTCCCCACGCCTCCTGCCGTGACGTGGGAATGGATCCAGGACCCCATCAAGCGCAACCTCTGGAACAGTGGACATGTGCACTGGTCGCTGGGTGACAGACCCAAAGGACGTGCGGGCGTGGGCGCGAGCAATCATTGCGCGCACGGCAAGTCCAACAGCACCGAAGTGATCTTGGATTGGCGCCCCTTCGAATATTCGACCGCGGATTCCTACGAGAACGGTAAAAAGACATTTACAGAAACGTTCTTCTTCGAGCCGCTTCCCAACGGAGGCACACGTGTCCACGACTTACTTCAAATGCACATGTCCATGCCGCGTTTTGCGCGCAACCTCGCGTTGAGGTTTTTCCTGCTGTACCAGCACCAATATGAAGCCGCCTTGCGGAAAGCAACGGAACTCGCCAGCGAGGAATTTGCAAAGACGAAGAGGGATGGATTGTGAACGAAATACAGCATGGCTATCTCCTCCTTGCCGATATTTCAGGATACACATCTTTCGTCGCGGGGACAGAGTTGGAACATTCGCAGGATATCCTCAGCGAACTGCTTGAAGTCATCATCGCAAAATTCAAAACTCAATTGATAATTCATAAAATCGAGGGCGACGCGGTGTTTGCATACGCGCCTGAGCAAAAAATCCCACACGGCGAGATACTCCTCGACTTGATCGAATCGACCTACGTCGCCTTCCGCGATAAACGTGAAGCGGCGCACATGCGAACCACCTGCACCTGCAACGCCTGCCGAGTCATTCCCACCCTCGATTTGAAATTCATCGCCCATCACGGCCACTATTTCGAGCAAAATATCATGGGCGCGAAGGAGCTCGTCGGCACCGACGTGAACCTGATCCATCGTCTGCTCAAGAATCGCGTCACCGAGTCTATGGGGTGGAAAGCGTATGCCCTGTTCACCGTACACGCGCTCGATCACGCATCCATGCAGCCTGACGGCTTGTTCGCAATGACTGAATCGTACGAGCATATTGGGGATGTGCAGACTCGTAGTCTTGATTTGCATAAACGATACAAGGAAATCACGGAAGCGCGGCATGTGATTGTCCCGCCCGAAGAGGCGCATCAGATTTTGGAATACAACTACACCGCACCGTCGCACATCATTTGGGAGTGGTTCAACGATCCTGTCAAACGCGGCAAGTGGATGACGAGCGACATTATCCCGATCATTCGTGTGGGCAGGCGTAACGGCGCGGGTGCGCGCAATCATTGCGTGCATGGTAAGAATCAAATTGTTGTTGAGGATGTGTTGGATATTCGTCCGATCGAATACTATACCGTCCGCCACACGCCGCAAGGGGCATCCACTTCATTGATGATGACGTTCCGCTTCACTCCAACTGACTCGGGCGGCACTCATTTCCGCTTGTTAGTCAAGGGCGAAGTTCCGCTTTTACCCAACTGGTTCAAAAGAATATTTTGTAGAATCATCGTCCGTGTACAATTATTGAAGATGTGGAAGATGGATAGGCTTGACGAATTGATAAGGGACGCCGCTGGTTGAGCGTAAGTAGTCGAAACTACCAAACTAAAAAATTATTATGAAATTACAAACTCGATTAAATTTATTCCTCTTCATCTGCCTTTTACTTCCCGCTTGCGGCGAAGCATCACAAACATCGCCTCCCGACGTTGACATTACGCCAACGCCTGCGTCAGAAACAGAACTCACACCTATTGACTTGCAAGTAGGCTACGGCGTAAAAGGCTCGTGGTTCGAGTTGTTTTTCACCGATCCCGTCAACCCGTTTTCCTCGCAAGCCACGGGCGGCGTGGATGTGCCTCTTGTCGCGGCGATTGATGCGGCGCGTTTGAGCATCGATGTGGCGGCATACAGCATCACGCTCAACAGTTTTCGCAACGCATTGCTCAACGCCAATGACCGCGGCGTGACCGTGCGCATGGTGATGGAGTCCACGAACATGGACACCTCCGATGTGGAGATTTTGCTCGAGGCGGGCGTTCCGATCGTCGGCGATAATCAGGATGGGTTGATGCACAACAAGTTCATGGTGATTGACAAATCCGAAGTATGGCTCGGTTCGATGAACTTCACCGACTCGGGAGCATACGACGACAACAACCACATGATTCGCATCCTCTCCACGAAGATGGCGGAGAACTTCACCAAAGAATTCGAAGAGATGTTTCTGGAGAATAGTTTCGGGGAAAATGTCAGACGCAAAACGCCTCATCCCACTCTGACGATTGACGGCGCGCGCGTGGATACCTTTTTCTCCCCCGACGACGGCGTATTGAATCAACTCGCCACCCTGCTGCGCGGCGCGGAGGAAAGCATTTTGTTTCTCGCTTTTTCGTTCACCTCCAACGAACTCGGCGATATCGTCCGCGAAAAAGCGGAGGCTGGGTTAACCGTTCGCGGCGTAATGGATGAGGAACAAGTCTCTTCGAATCAAGGTACGGAGTACGATCCGTTCCAACAAGCGGATTTGGATGTCCGCCTTGACGGTATCGAGGGGCAAATGCATCACAAAGTTTTCATCATTGACGAAGCGATTGTTGTGCTTGGCTCGTATAACTTTTCGAGAGCCGCTGAGGAACGCAACGACGAAAACCTGCTCATCATTTATGACGAAGCGATCGCTCAACAATTTATAATGGAGTTTGAACGAGTCTGGGAGGTTGCCCATGAGTGATCAATTAAAATTGCTCGCGGTGTTCGCCCACCCCGATGATGAGTCTATGGGAACAGGCGGCGTGCTTGCAAAATATGCGGCCGAGGGAATCGAGACGTATCTCGTCTGCGCGACGCGGGGGGAGAGGGGATGGTGGGATTCGGAGGGACCCAACCCGGGCTTGGAAGGAGTCGCCGGCATCCGCACGAAGGAGTTGGAGAACGCGGGTAAAGTTCTGGGATTGAAAGAAATCCAATTTTTGAATTACATTGACGGCGACCTCGACCGGGCGGATCCAAACGAAGCCGTGTCGAGAATCGTCGCGCACCTGCGTCGCATCCGACCGCAGGTGGTGGTGACATTCGCCCATGACGGCGCGTACGGACACCCCGACCACATCGCAATCTCGCAATTCACGAACGCGGCGTTGGTCTGCGCGGCGGATGGCAGTTACGTGGACGTGGACAACCAACCGCCGTATCGGGTTTCGAAGTTGTATTATTTTGTCGATTCTGAGGAGATCGCCGAGTTTTTTACGAAGTATTTGGGGGCTATCGAATTCCCCGTGGACGATCAGGTGCGCGGCGAAGCGCCGTGGAAAGATTGGATGATCACCACGCGCGTGGATGTTTCATTGCATTGGAAAACAGCATGGCAGGCGATCCTGTGCCATAAAAGCCAATTGCCCAGCCTCGGTCCGTTGTTGGAGTTGCCCGAGGATGAGGTTCAAAAACTGTTGACGTTGCAAGGAACGTTCTACCGCGCCTACAGTTTGGTGAATGGCGGGAGAAAGATGGAAACGGATTTGTTCGAAGGGTTACGCTAATTATGTCATTGCGAGGAGCGAAGCGACGAAGCAATCTCGTGTAACCTTCTAACGATTGTTTGAAAGTTTGAGGAGATCGTGTCGCCACGGCACCACGCGACGCTTCGTCAGCCCTCCGGGCTTCCTCGCAATGACATCTTTTACATATTTTGCTTCATCGAAAATTTCAACGCGGTCTTGTAGATCGCATTTATTTTTTCGCTTAGCGTTTTCGCTTCGGGGTTGCCCTGTTCAGCGGCTTGATCCACTTGCGCGACCAGACCGATCAACGCCTGCATGAACTGGTCGTTCACGATTGACTTGTTAGCCTCCAGCATCTTCTCCACCGTAGCTTCGTCGGGCGCATCGAGCAATTGCTCAACAAACCCAACTTCGGGCGGAGTCGAAACTTCGCGCAACACCTCCACCATCTTTTGCAATTTGCCCATGCGCGCGTAGTCGTTCTTCTCGGACGCCTGCCTGAGCATCTGGTTCACAAGGTCAACTGAATCCTGTGTGAAACCGTCGAGATTGTCGCGCACGGCTTTTGCCACGTCATCCTGCGCCAGCAGTGATTCGACAAATTCCCGCGCCTGTTTGTAGCGCGCTTCGATCTGTTTATCCATTTCATTGGTGTAATCGAGTAATTTCTCGCGGATGGATTCGAGCCTCGTCTTTTCGTCGCCAGCCGCTTTGTCGATCTTATCCGTCAAAAGTTGGAAGAATTGATAATCCATTCCCTGTCGCGCCAAACTGACATAACCGCGCAGACGCGCGTCATTCGGCGATGCGATTACGAACTCGAGCAATTTCTCACGTGTGAGCCCCTGCCCCGCCTCTTGCAGGGACTTTTGAGCTGTCTCCAATTCGCCGACGGATTCCTTCAACCCGCGTCCGAATTCGGTCTCCTCGAGGAGTTGTTTCTGCACCTCCGTGAGTTGTTTGCCGATGGCATCCTGTCCACTTTGCAACGCGCTTTGAGCAATGCGGCTGAACAAGGCGAAGAATTGTTCATCGAACAGCGCGCTGTTTTGCTTGATGATCTCTCTCCGCACGTCCGCCGAACTCGCCTGGATGAGACGCTCGATAATCTGCACGCGATCTTGCTGTTCCTTGAGCATCTCAGGCGTGATGCCGTCCTTGCCCAAAATGACTTTGATCATCGACTCGTACGTCAGATTCGGCGAAGGGTTGAGCAAATATGCTTTGCGTTTTTCAGCGGGAAGCGAATCGGTCACCTTTTTGATGAGCGGACCGATGATCTTCTCCTGCTCGTTCAACGGGACGCCCAGTTCAGGCGGGAAAAATGTGAGCAGTAACTCTTTTTCGTTATCGTGATAGACGATCGGCGTGGCGAGGCGTCCCTGAAATCCGCAATGCGGACAGCGCGCCATGTTCGACACGCCGCCAAGCAATCTCTGTTTGGCTTGCGGGTCTTGTGTCACATCGAAGAGTTGTTCGATATTCGCCGCGATCATCTGGCGGCAATTGGGGCAGGCGATTTGAGTTTGAGGCATGAAGTGATTTTCCGATTTTGGATTTGCGATTGAGGATGTAAACAGGTACACACGTATACACGTGTCTACTTGTTTACCTGTATATTTGTCTACCCAACTAATTCTTCCAGCCGATCAATGTAACTCTCCATAACATCGAAAGTTTCTTCCACAGGCTTGGGCGTGGAGAGGTCAACGCCTGCGCGCTTGAGGACATCCAGCGGATATAACGATGAGCCTGATTTGAGGAATTCAAGATAATCTTGAGCGGCGTTCGGTTCGCCGCGCAGGATTCGTCCCGCGAGCGCGTGGGCGCCGGAGATGCCGGTAGCGTAGGAGTAGACGTAATAGTCCGAGAAAAGATGCGCAAACGTGGACCAGATCATGCCGACGCGCGGGCGGTCCACTTTCACTTTGGGTCCGAATCCCTCGGCGAACAGATCCGCCATCAGTTCCTGCATCGAGTCGGCGGTCAACGCTTCGCCGCGCTCCACGCGCTGGTGAGTCTCCAATTCGAAGCGTGCGAGTGTCGGCATTTGGAAGAAATAGCGGAAGAAATTGTGCCCGACCGCTTCTTCGATCAGCGCGATCAACAAGTTTTTATCTTTCACCGTCTTGAGCAAATGACCGCGCATCATCGCCTGATTGAAATTCGATGCGACCTCCGCGACGAACAACGAATAACTGTTGTACACACGCGGCTGATGTTTACCTGTGAGATACGAGTGCATCGAATGACCGAGTTCGTGCGCCAGCGTGCTCATGCTTCCCACTTCATCGGTGTACGACATCATGATGAAGGGATGCGTGTCCGGCGCAACGCCCCACGAGAACGCGCCGTTCTGTTTGCCTTTATTCGGGTAAATATCCACCCAGCGGTCCTTGAGGCAGCCTTGTCGTAACGTGTCCACATATTCTTTGCCGAGCGGCGCGAGACTTTCACTGATCATGTCCACCGCTTTGGCAAACGGCACCTTCGGCTTGCTTTTGACGATGGGCGCCCACATGTCGTAATAGGTGACCTCGCGCAGACCCAGTGCCTTGCGGCGCAACTCAAAATAGCGATGCCAGACAGGCAATTTTGTTTTGAACGTGTTGATCAAGTTGTGAAAAACCGATTCGGGAATGTTGAGTTGAAACAACGACGCTTGCAGCGAGGTCTCGAACTTTCGCGCGCGCATGTTGAAGATGTTGTTCTTGATCGAGGTGGCGAGATTCGCCGCGAGCGTGTTCTTGAATTCAAGATGCTTATCCATGTAACTTTCGAACGCAGTTTGCCGCACTTTGCGGTCGGGGTGTTCCATCAATGACGTGTGGATGTTCCCCTGCGTCACTTCGATCTTCCTGCCCTTCTTATCTTTTGCCGGTACAAATTTGAAATCGGCATTCACCAACATGCTCGAACTGTTCTGCGCGCCGCTGAACGGATCGCCCAACATACCCAGAATTTCCTCCACTTCACCCGACCGCACGTGTGCCTGTTGGCGGAACAGGTCTTCGAAACTGTGTTTGTATACTGCCAGTTTATCATTCCTACTCGCCCAGTCATCGAGTGTTGCTTTACCGATCTGGATCAGTTCAGGGTTGACGAACGACAGCGCGCCAGAAACCTGTCCTGCCACCCCCTGCGCTTTGCCAAACAACGCGGCAGATTGTTGATTCGTCGTATCCACCGAATATGAAAACCCAGCGTACATGAACATTTTATACGTGCGGTTCGCCAGCGCTTCCACCGCATGCATGCCTTCGAGCAACACCTCAGGACTTTCGCCCAACCTGCCCTCGTATTTTTTCACGTTCGGCAGTTCAGCTAGAATCGCGTTGACTTCCGCTTCCCATTCTTTTGCGGACTTAAAAACGCTTTCCGCGTTCCATGTAAATTTTTTATTGATCTTGCTTCGAGGAGGGACTGTATTTGCCATGTTTGTTTTCCTTTTGAAAATAAACCCGCTTCGGACTCAGGGTTGGTTTGGTTCCTGCTTTCGTCAAATTTTACCACCCTGACGTTAAGACCTGACAGATTTTACTCGCGTTGAGATATTCCTCAATTCTTGCATGGACAAAGGTTATGACTGACCAACGTAGCGCGGAAACCTGTCAGGTCTTCCGCGTTACCTCGGCAACGAAAAACAAATCCTCGCGCCTGCATCGGGTTTGGGATCCGCCCAGATGCGTCCACCGTGCGCCTCGACGATGGCGCGCGCGAGATACAGTCCCAGCCCCGCGCCTTTGGTCTGTTTGAGGGCTTTGGTCGAGCGATAAAAACGATCAAAGATGTGAGGCAAATCTTTTGCCTCGATTCCCGCCCCTTCATCGGACACACAAATTACAACCTGTTCGGGGTGGGCTGTGCCGCTGATTTTTATCTCGCCCTCGGCGGCGTACTTGAGAGAATTAGAAACGAGATTGGCAATGACTTGTTCGATGCGAGTTTCGTCCGCGAGCACCACAGGAAATTTTTCAGGGAAGTCGGCTACGATGGTATGGTTTTTTGATTGTGTCGCGAATCGTTCTGCGATCCGTTTGGCAAGCGACGGAAGCGACACATCCGCGCGGTTTAAATTTAATCCGCCAGCCTGCAACCGGGACGCATCGAGCAAATCGTCGATCATCCTGCTCAAACGATCGGCTTCCTCCTCGATGACCGCAAGCGAATCGTTGATCGTGTGTTTGTCCCATTTGGCATCGTCGCGCCGCAGCGTGGACGCGTAGCCTTTGATGAGCGCAACGGGTGTACGCAATTCGTGACTCACAATCGAGATGAATGTTGCTTTGATCTCATCCGCCGTTCTGAAATGGGTAATATCGCGTACGCTGACGATGATGTTACGAAGTTTTCCGTCGGGCGAAAGCAACGGGGCGTAGGTGACCCCAACGGGGAGGGATGGTTGCAAATCGCGTTCGAGGTCGCCTTCCACATACAACGTGGCATTGGGCGTAAGGGGCCAGCCGTTTGCCATCGCTTCATCGAGTGTCGAGCCTTGAGGCTTACTTGCCCAGCGGATTACATCATCGTGAGGGGTGTTCACAAGATCATCGTGTGTCTTTCCATAGATGCGCTCGAAGGCATCGTTGACCCGTTCGATGGTGAGGTCCGCGTTGAGGATGATGATCCCGTCCGCGGCGGAATCGAGAAACGCATCCAGCCGTTGCTTTTCGTAAGAGACCTGCCCGTACAGTTGCGCGTTGTACACAGCAATTGCGGCTTGGTCTGCAAAGGATTGCAGGATCACTCGGTCGTTCGAAGTAAACCTGCCCTCGTAGTTTCTGAAGATGAAAATAACACCGATCACCTGTCTGTGAGCCACGAGGGCAAGCGCTGTGCCGTTGAGCAGACCCATGCTCGCGGTGTAGGTCAATTCGCCCAACATGCGGTTGAGTTCGAGTACATCCAGTTCCCGGACGTTTTCATCCGCCAGCAGGGGGGTGAGATAACTCAAAAATGCCGGGGCAATTCCATGGGCGGCGGCGACGCGCCATCCGTCTCTCTCTTTGAGGGCGATGATGCCTGCTTGTCCCGCGAGCATTTCAACCGCGATCAACAAGATCCGTGCGAGAAGTTTTTCCTGGTCGAGTTCTTGGGTGAGGGCGCGGGAGATTTCGAGGAGGTAATCCCTTTGTCGAACGCGGAAATCGGGGAGCATGAGGAGATTTTATCACCCGGGGAGATGCTAAAGTGTAAGAGGAGCATTTGTATTCTTTTGGGTAATATTTTCGTCTTGAGTTCACAGAAATCCCACACCGGGGATAAGTTTTGTCTGGCAGCGAAATGCATCCCAATTTTACCGGGCTCCGTTCCGTGCGCTGACTTATGTGGATTCCCTTGATCGGGAACATCGATAATTTCAATACATCCGGCTGTCTAGTCAGCGCGTATCAACGAATCCAATAATGTCCTTGTCTATTGTTCGATTTGGTCCTTCGTGTAGATAAAATTATCCGCCAAATTTAGGTGAAATTCCTCCGCATCCATCTTTTCCATTAGGATATAATGCACTTGCGAGTTTTTGTAAGCCGATTGTAAGGTGAGAACATGATAAATAATTTCAAGAAATTGTCCGGGGCGGTTGCATTGATCACAACCTTGGCGCTGTTAGTGAGCGTACCCGGCGTGGGTATACGCCCGGTTCTCGCGCTTACTACGACCATTAGCGATGTCACACCCGGCGCAATTCCGGACCCGCCTGTGGGGTCAAGCTGCACCTCTTCCATTTCACGCACATTTAATGTAGCAACCAGCCTGATCGTTTCGGATATTAATGTCGGTGTAAACGTATCTCACCCTCGTAGGAGTGATGTACGCGTCACGCTGACCTCCCCAAGCGGTACGACCGTCGTGCTTATCTCGGGCGGCGGCTTGGGCTCTCCCGTGATTGCCAGCCCGGATGATTACGACAATTACGATGTTCTGTTGGACGATGCGAGTATCAACTCACTGTATGACAACGATAACGATGCGGTTGCTGCGCCATTTTTCGATCGAAATGCTCGACCTTTCGACGGGCTGAGCGCGTTCAAAGGGGAGGATGCGTTAGGTGTTTGGACACTATCGGTTTGTGACACGCGAAACGGACAGATCGGAACTTACAACCGCGCTGAATTGACCATCGTCAGCGCGGATCCGAACACGGTCACGGGTGTGGTCTACACAGATTACAACGATAACGGCCTCCAGAATCAAGGCGATGTGGGTGTTGCCGGTATTCTAGTCCAGGCGTTCGATAATGCCGGTGCGGTCATAGCAACAGATACAACCGACGCGAATGGCAACTACAATCTCAATATTCCTGATGGGACATCGGCACGTATCGAGTTTTCGAACATTCCATCCGACTTGCGCCCCGGCGCATTCGGAGTCGACTCGGGCACAACGGTTCAATTTGTGACCACGCCAGCCGCAGGTGTGAACCTCGGTTTAGGCAAGCCGGATGAATACTGTAACGATAACCCGTGGTTGATCTCGCCGTGTTATATCAATGGCGATCCGCTCGCGGGTGGTGCTGCGAGTGCGGCAAAGGTATTAATTTCCATCCCATACGATGCATATGGCCGGCAGGATACAAATATCGAAAATGTCCTCGCGACAGGCTCACAAGTCGGAACGACGTGGGGTTTAGCGTTTCAACGTTCCACCGGAACAGTGTTTGCCGGTGCATTGGCAAAACGTCACGCTGGGTTAGGTTCCCTTGGTCCGAGCGGCATTTATGCCATTCAAATGGATCAGGCTACCGGCCAACCGAGTTCCGCTCCGCCGTATGATTTCATCAGCCTTGATACCATCATCCCTTCGGATTTTGGCGCGTCCATTCTGGGAAGCAATGCGGCACGCGGATTACCGGCGAATTCCCAACTTCCGAACACGGATCCCACGGCGTGGAATGCGGTAGGGAAAGCCGCGATCGGAGATATGGATATGGGGACGAACGACGATACGTTGTGGTTGATCAATCTAGCGAATCAAACTCTCTACAGTGTGTTCGTGGGTAATCCCGCTGCCACTCCTACCGCCGCTGATGTTACGGCGTATCCGATCACCCTCCCAGCGGGTGCAACAGCCTGCCCAGCCAGCGATGTCCGCCCATGGGCGGTCGAGATCCATCAAGGCACGATCTATGTCGGTGTCGTATGCTCGGCTGAAAGCACTCAAAATGTAAACAATCTGCGGGCTTATATTCTCAGTATGAACGAAGCGGCACCTGCGGGATTCTCGCTCGTGGCAGACCTTCCCCTTAATTACCCCCGCGGCATTGTCAGCGATCCGGACGGCGGTTACCCAGCCGAGTGGCGACCGTGGTCGCCAGTAATGACTTCCTTGTGTACCTCACCTTGCGCAAGTGAAGATGACCTTGCCTATGAAAAGCAGATCATCTACCCACAGCCCATCCTCTCAGATATCGAATTCGACACGGACGGCTCCATCATTCTTGGTCTCATGGATCGTACGGGACATCAAACCGGCAACGCAAATTATGCAACGTCCGATGCATGGGATGACGCGCCGGGCAACCCGGCTGTGGGAGTGACTCTCTACAATAAAGATACAAATTACACACCCACCAATGCGATCATGTCAGCCGGAGCATTGTACGAAGGCGTTTCCGGCGGCGACACACTGCGCCTTTGCCTTGTGGGTGCAACTTATGTGCTGGAAAACAATGCTTCTTGTGGTGGGATTACCACCGGAGGCGCTTCCAGTACACCCGCGCAAGGTCCCGGCGGCGGCGAATACTATTGGCAGGATATGTATGTAGATCCGTTCGGTGCATCCACAGACCTAAATGGGGGCATACACAACGAAATTACGCTAGGCGGTCTATTACTCGTTCCCGGCACCAACGAAGTTGCAGTTTCAGTCTTCGATCCGTTCGATCTTCGCGCGGGCGGTGTCGCGTGGTTCAACAACCTGACAGGCACGCGTACCCGCGCCTACGAGGTGTTCGGCATCGATGAAGGCGGGGGATCCTCCACATTCGGAAAAGCCGCCGGTTTGGGTGATATCGAAGGATTCTGTTTCGCCGCACCCATCGAGATCGGGAATCGAGTCTGGCTAGATGCAGACAACGATGGCGTGCAGGATGCCGGTGAAACTCCGATCGCGGGAGTAACTGTGGAACTGTACGATCAAATTGGAAATTTGATCGCAACCGCAGTAACAGATTCCAGCGGGGCATATTTCTTTAGCTCAGGTCTCGGAACATCAACGAGCAATCATATCTACCTGATCGATGAACTAAACCCGAACTCGCAATATGAGATTCGAATTCCGCTCGGTCAACCTTCGTTAGTTGGATTGACGCTGACCACCAACGATGCGAATGGAAACACAGAAGACCAGCGCGATTCGGACGGTGTCGTAAGCGGTCTTAACGCCGTGATTCCCATTACTACCGGCAACCCCGGCGACAACGACCATACATTCGATTTCGGCTTCACCGGCTCGTACAGCCTTGGTAATCGCGTCTGGCTAGACGACGGTACCGGTGGCGGCGGCGCAGATAACGGCATTCAGGATGGCGGCGAAGCAGGGATCGCCAATGTTGTTGTCAATCTCTATGAAGATAATGACAACAACGGCGCGCCGGATGGTCCTGCCGTTGCCACAACAACGACCGATGCGAATGGATACTATCGCTTTGATAATTTAAACGCCGGCGGTTACATCGTTGAGATCGCTGCGTCGAATTTCAACACCGGCAATCCCCTCTTCGCGCTTGCCAGCAGTTCGGTGGATGAAACCAATCCCAATGCCGATGTTGACGAAACGGATAACGGCATCGGCACAACGCCGGATGCGTTGAATGGCATTCGGAGCAACACCGTAGAGCTCGGTCCCCCCGGTCCAGCCGAACCGTTAAATGAAGACGCGCCCAATGGGCAGGGTGCACCCGATGATCGCGCCAACATGACGGTTGATTTTGGTTTTGTGCCTTCTTACAGCATCGGCAACCGCGTCTGGTTCGACACCGATAACGACAGCCTCAGGGACATCGGCATCGAAGTTGGCGTGGCCGGCGTGATCGTCGAATTGCATTCCGTCGATGCGTTGGGCAACTTCACACTGGTCGGCACTACCACGACCGATGCCAATGGATATTATCGCTTCGACGGCCTCGCCGCGGGCGATTACGTGGTTGTCCTGCCCGAAGACAACTTTACCTCCGGCGGTGCACTCGTGGGTTATTGGAGCAGTGGTACAAGCCTTGACGGAACGGGAAACACCATCGAGACGACTGCCGCCCTTGCCAACACAGATATTGACGACGATGATAATGGGACGCTTCAAAACGCCGGGACGTTTGCCGGCGCGGTCGTCAGCAGTGTAACAACTTTGGGGCCGGGGCTGAGCGAACCCACGAACGAACCGGATGCACCGCTGGGTCAGGGCGCTATCGACGAGCGCGCCAACATGACCGTTGATTTTGGTTTCTATCGCCTCGCACTCGGCAACCTCGTGTTCGAGGATGTGAACAACGACGGCACCTTCACACCGGGAACAGATGTGCCAATACAGGGCGTGCTTGTTCAACTGTTTGCCGCTGACAGCGTTACTGAAATTATTACCGGTGCCGATGGTATCCCCGGAACATCGGACGATGGATTTGGTCCCGACGGTATTCCCGGAAATGCGGACGATGGACAAGGCGGCGTATTGAGCGATGCTAACGGTAACTACCTCTTCAATGGGTTATCTCAAGGTACTCATGTGGTTAAAGCGACGGGACCCGGCGGATATACGAGCACACGCGACGATTTCGACCAAACCGATAATGACACACCGGATACCAATACCGACGATAACGATAACGGAGACGGTACCGGCGCCGGTTTAACATCGAGCGCGGCGGTCACCCTCACTCCGGGCAGCGCTGGTACGCAGAACAATAACACGGTGAACCAAAGCAATGGGACGACCACCAACCCCACAATGGACTTCGGATTTGTGCAGGCGAATGCGGGGATCCTTAAATCCGTCCTGCCTTCGCAAGCCACCATCGGCGAGTTGGTGACGTATCAAGTTCAAGTAACTATTCCGCCCGGTACTTTCCCCGGCGCACAATTGGTCGATACCATGGAGCAGGGTCTCGCCCTGTTCGATTGTCTGAGCGTGACAGCGCCGGCATTGACAACCACCGTCGCCGGTGGATTCCCTGCAATTTGCGCGAACAACGTTACTGCCAATGATACAGGCACTGGTTTGCCCGAAGACATTGACAGGCAGGTGGTGTTTACCTTGGGCGACATCGCGAACAACGGTCAGGTTGATGCAACGCTGACGGTCGTCTATCGGGCTATTGTGCTGGACATCCCGGCGAACCTAGGCGGAGCAACACAGACGGCGCTGGATAATAGCGCGCTCTTCACATGGACGGGCGGCAGTCTCGGACCTGTTCAGCAAACGGTCAGTTTGATCGAGCCAGATCTGCAGATACTAAAATCATCCAACACGAACTTCGTGGCAACGGGAACGTCAGTTGAATTTACGCTCACGATCACACACACCTCCACCAGCCGCACCGACGCGTATGATGTTTTAGTCACCGATGTATTGCCCGCCGAATTGGACTACGTGGCAAACTCCGTGGATTGCGATGATGGCGACCAAAGCGCGGCACTGGTCAACTGTACTTTTGATGCTGGCACGCGCACGATCATCGCCGAATGGAGCGCATTCACTCGCCTGCCAGCCGGTGACGAATTACTGGTTCGCTTTACTGTGACAGGGAACGCCTTGCTCGCACCGGGGCAAACGGTGACCAACGTTGGGGCAGTGCAATGGACGAGTGAGCCCGGCGATCAAAGCGCCCCCGATTCATTCTCGAACCCACCCAATCCATTTGCAACGGAGCGGTTCTACGATCCTAACAGCCCCAATCCGATCAATACGATCTACGGAGACGATGATGCGCTTCAATTGAATCCGGTCGCCGGGGGCGGTGGTGGTGGAGGCGGTGGCGCAGCCGTCACCTCTGCAACAAGCGGTGGGTTTCAGATCCTTGTAACAGGATTTGCTCCGGATGTTGTCACACCGTTGGATATCGAAGCGAAGCCATCCTATGCGCCATCCAACGTTGTGCTGGAAATCCCATCCATCAAGGTCAAATCGGAAGTGGTCGGGGTGCAATTAAAGGATGGGTGGTGGGACCTCTCGTGGTTGCAGGATCAGGCTGGATGGTTGGAAGGAACCGCATATCCCACGTGGAGCGGCAATAGCGTCATCAGCGCGCACGTTGTCAACGCGGATGGTAAACCGGGCTTGTTCTCCAGTTTGAAATACCTGAAGACAGGCGAATATGTCTTTGTCCGAAATTCCGGGTACCTATATATCTATAAAGTGGTTTCGAATGTGTATACTTCGCCAGATGATATCAGCATATTGGAGCATGAGGAAAAACCGGTGCTTACGTTGGTGACGTGTGACACCTACGACTTCAAGACGAAATCCTACCTCCGGAGGGTGGTCGTAAAAGCAGTTCTCGTGGATGTTTCTCAGGAGCGTTAACCCTAAAATTGAACACAAAATGGCTGGTTCCTAACCAGCCATTTTGTGTTAAGATAGACGCAATCTGGCGAAATTTCGCATTTCGGCGTTTTCCGCGCCATGCCGCAACTCAGCGTGGGATACTGAATATGCGCGCCGATACTGATTTATTCAATTTTTTTCTGAGGCGCTTAAATGAGATCGGTTGTCACAAGGCTATCTGCACGCATCCTCTCTGCATTTTTACTCGCAGCAATGTTGCTCAACCTGTTCGGGCAACCCCATCAGGTGGCTTATGCCCTGACAACGACTGTCAATGATATACCAGCTGCAGCGCTCGCCATCCCCGATGCGAGTTGCGGAGCGCCGCTGACTCGCACGATCAACGTCGCTGCGAACGTTGTGATCGCCGATATCAACCTTGGGTTTAATGTCAATCATGCAGTTCGCAGCCAGATTCGCGCCAGGCTGATTTCGCCTTCCGGTACGACCGTTGTGTTGATCTCTGGCACCGGTTTCGGTTCTCCCACCGTAGCCAGCCCGGATAATTACGATAATTACGATGTACTGCTGGACGATACGAGTGTGGGGTCGTTGTATGACAATAGCAACGATGCACCGGGATTTCCATTCTACGACCGCACCGCCCGCCCTTCCGAACTCCTTAGCGCCTTCAAAGGCGAAAATGCCGCCGGTAACTGGACACTGGAAATTTGCGATACGCTCGCCGGCACTACGGGCACCTACAACCGTGCACAATTGGTGATCACCAGCGCAGACCCTAACACGGTTAGCGGCACGGTATTTACCGATTACAACGATAACGGTCTCCGCGGCGCTTCGGATGCCGGGGTTGCCGGAGTGACCGTGACCGCCTATGACTCGACCAATGCGGTTGTCGCATCGACAACAACGAACGCTTCGGGCAACTACACCCTTTCCATTCCTGATGGAACACAAGTGCGGGTTGAGTTTTCGACCATCCCAGCCACGCTTCGCCCGGGTGCTTTCGGAAGAGACTCTGGGACGACCGTTCAGTTCGCCACCAGCCCCGCCGCGGGTTTGGATCTGGGGTTATCAAAGCCGGATGAATATTGCCAGAACAACCCGTTCCTTGTGATGCCTTGTTATGTCAACGGCGATCCGCTCGGTGGTGGGACGGCGGGTACATCCACTGCTCTGTATTCCGTCCCGAATTCGGCGTATGGTCGTACCGACACTTCGGTTTCACAAGCCCTTGCAACGGGTGCGCAGATCGGATCCACATGGGGTTTGGCATATCAGCGCGAAACGAATACGGTTTTTGCGGGCGCAATTGCAAAACGACATGCGGGTTTTGGTCCGTTGGGCGGAGGTGGAATTTATTCAATCGTAGTAAATCCACTTACCGGCGCGCCTGTGAGTGTTAGTAATTTTGTCGATATCGATACGTTTGCCGGTCTTGACGATGGCGCATTGGATGATACAGCTCGTGGATTGCCGGCTTCATCCCCCACACCCAACACCGATCCGGTTGCGTGGGATGCTGTGGGCAAACAAGCCATCGGCGATATGGATATCGGCAGTTCTGACGACACATTGTGGTTGATCAATCTTGCCGACCGGACTCTCTATTCGCTTTTCATCGGGATACCGGCGACGGCTCCATCCGGGGTTTCTACTGCCACTCCCGTTACCCTGCCTGCCGGTGCGACCGCTTGCGCGGCAAGCGATGTTCGTCCATGGGCGGTGGAAGTATATCAGGGGAACGTGTACGTGGGCGTGGTCTGTTCCGCGGAAAGCACACAAAACACCGCTGACCTGCAGGCGTATGTATTAAGTACACCCGAGGGAAGCCCGGGCACCTGGACTTTGGTTTTTGAGTTTGGCCTCGATTATCCGCGCGGGGTGGTCAGTTCAGACGGACCGGGGTACCCGGCGGAATGGCGTCCGTGGTCAAATACGTTTACTTCGTTATGGTGCGGAACCTGCGGCGGTTCCGGTCTTGGTTTTGGCAATCAGATCATTTATCCGCAGCCGATTCTTTCCGATATCGAATTCGACATCGACGGCGATATGATTCTTGGCTTTATGGATCGCGCCGGTCATCAAACCGGTGAAGTAAATTACTCAACGTCGGCTGCGACAACCTCGTTCACATTTTATGATTTTACGGCAGGCTATGCCGCCACCTCGGTAACGATTGCGGCTGGAACAGTGTTCGAGGGGACCTCGGCGGGTGATATGTTGCGTGTTTGTAATGTTGCGGGAACTTTTACTTTGGAAAACAATGCCACCTGCGGCGGCATTACCACGGGGGGAGCTGGTAGCGCGCCCGCGCAAGGTCCCGGCGGGGGCGAATACTACTGGCAGGATATGTTCGATCCATCAGCGGCTTTGAATTCCGGTACGCATCACGAGGTCACCCTCGGCGGTTTGGTGTTGTTCCCGGGCACGGATGAGGTGGTCACGTCTGTGTTTGACCCGTTCGCGATTCGCTCCGGCGGAATCACATGGTTTAGCAACGCGACCGGCACGCGTACGCGCGCGTATGAAATCTTCCCGCAAACCAACGACGCCAGCCGGTTCGGCAAGGCGGCTGGCATCGGCGATGTGGAGGGATTCTGTTTCAGCGCTCCCATCGAAATTGGGAATCGCGTCTGGCTTGACTCCGATGGCGATGGCGTTCAAGATGCGGATGAAAGTCCGATCGCCGGCGTGACCGTCGAACTGTATCAGGGCGGCACGTTGATCGCCACGGCGGTCACCGACGCGAACGGCGGGTATTACTTCAGTTCAGGTCCCGGCACCTCGACATCGAATCAGATCTTTTTGATCGATGAACTTAACCCGAATTCGACATATGAAATTCGGATTCCAAACGCGCAAGGCGGCAGCCAGCAGGCGGCGCTTGCCGGTTTGCTTTTGACCACCCCAGATGCAGATGCAGACCAGCGCGATTCCGATGCGGCGTATAGCGGCAACAACGCGGTCATTCCGGTGACAACCGGCGATGCGGGAGATAACGACCATACCTTCGATTTTGGATTCACTGCGACGTATAGTTTGGGAAATCGCGTCTGGTTTGATACCAACAACAGCGCCACGCTAGACGGCGCGGAGGTCGGCATCGGCGGCGTCCGCGTGGAGTTGTATCAGGATAATGGAACAACCGCAGGCGTGTGGGATGCGGGGGATACATTCCTATCGTTCGATACGACGGACGCCAGTGGATACTATCGTTTCGATGACCTTACAGCAGGCGAGTATGTGGTGTTGATTCCTGAGGATAACTTCCGCGATGTCGGCGTGGGCGATACCGTGCCGGGGAATCCGCTGAGTGGATATTGGAGCAGTTCCACAGCCGTCGCCGCAAACGGCGCGATCACAGATGCCACCGCGAACGATCCCGATACGACAAGTGTGGACAGTGACGATAACGGACGCACAACGTTGACTGTCAATTCGATCGATTATGTTGCCTCGGCGGCGGTAACGTTGGGTCCTGGCGCAGCAGAACCTACCACAGATAATGATCCCGCCACCAACCCGGAGCCCGGTGAAGCGGCGAACAATCGTTCGGATCGTACCGTGGACTTTGGGTTTTATCAGGTTGACATTGGAAACCTGGTGTTCGTGGACGTCAATGGCGACGGGGATTACGATGCCGGCACCGATACCTTGCTTGCGGGTGCGACCGTGCATTTGTTTGCATCCGATGGTGTGACCGAAATTCCGGTAGGTCCGGATGGAATCCTTGGCACGACCGATGATGCCGCTGGCGGAGTCACTACCGGCGCGGGAGGCACGTATAACTTCAGCGGCTTGCCGCAAGGCGAATACATCATTCGTGCAACGCCGCCCACCGGATACACCAGTACGGTGGATACCGCCGTCCCAGCCGATACGACCGACCCGGATACGAACGCAGACAATAACGACAACGGAATCGGGCTTTCCGGCGGGCAGGTCAGCAGTGGAACACTGACCATGACTCCCGGTGAGGTTGCCGCGAATATTACTGTAAATAATGCCACCGGCAGGACGACCGATCTCACGGTTGATTTCGGTTTTGTCTCCGCGTACAGCCTCGGCAACCGCGTGTGGTTCGATACGGATAATGACAGTACGCGGGACGCAGGTGAGCTGGGCGTACCGGGCGTGGTGGTGGAACTCTATCTGGCGAGTGGGGGACCTGTCCTCGCAACCACCACTACGGATGCGAACGGGTATTACCGCTTCGACAATCTGGTGGCCGGCGATTATGTTGTTGTGCTTCCGGCGGATAATTTCAGCGTCGGCGGTGTCAGCGACGCCCTCGTTGGGTATTGGAGTAGTGGAACCTCGCGCTTGGCAGATGGGACACTCACAGAGACCGCCGCGCCGGATGCCGATGCCGACTCCTCGGATACAGACGATAACGGAACGCTTCAAGCCGGAGCGGTTGTGAGTCTGGCAGTCACGTTGGGACCGGGATCCACCGAACCGACGGGAGAACCGGATGTGCCGGGTGGAATCCAGGGTGCTGTGGATAACCGCGCGGATATGACCGTCGACTTTGGCTTTTACACCATGACGCTCGGCAATCAAGTGTGGGCAGACCTGAACAATGATGGATTGTTGAGCGGTGAATTGGGAATCAACGGGGTTACGGTGCACTTGCTTTCCGGTGATGGAAGCACGGTGTTAGCCACAACCACAACCGCTGGAAACGGAAATTATTCATTCACGGGCTTGCCCGCGGGTGATTATATTGTGCGCATTGACACTGCTGAATTCAACGCGGGCGGCACGCTCGAAGGCACCACCTCCAGCACCGGCGGAGTGGGCACGCCATACGAGCCCGCGCCTGATTCGGATGCCGACACAACCGATAGCGATGACAATGGTTCCGTGGTGGGAACGCTCGGCGCGGGCGGCTACGTCGAGACGGAAGTAATCACCTTGACTCCCGGCGCAGAAGCGACATTCTCCAACGCAACCGGAACTACCAACGAGCCGCGCGTCGATCTGGGCATTATCTCTTCTCAAATTTACAGCCTCGGCAACCGCGTGTGGTTCGACACAAATAACAACAGCGTGCGCGATGCCGGTGAGTTTGGCGCGGCGGGCGTAGATGTGGAACTCTACGCGGCGAGCGGCGGCGCGGCATTGGCAACCGCCACCACCGATGCCGATGGCTATTACCGGTTCGATAACCTGCCAGCCGGGGATTATGTCGTGGTGCTTCCCGCGAGTAATTTCGGTGCGGGCGGTGTGCTCGACGCCTACTTGAGCAGCGCCACAACCATGGATGGCACAGGCAACATTATCGAAACCGCCGCGCCCGATCCCGACAACGATGTGGACAACGATGATAACGGTACATTCCAAACCGGCGGCACGTATCCCGGCGCGGTCATAAGCGCAACCGTGACGCTCGGTCCCGGTACGAGCGAACCTACGGGCGAAACAGATCCCACAACGAACCCCGAACCGGGTGAAGCGGCGGACGATCATTCGAATCGCACCGTGGACTTTGGATTCTATCGTCTGCAATTGGGCAATCAGGTATTCGAAGATGTCGGCAACGACGGCTTCTACACCGGAGTGGATAATCCTTTGCAGAACGCAACCGTCCTTTTGTTTGCCGCAGATGGGACCACTCAAATTCTGGTCGGCGCTGATGGAATCCTTGGAACAGCAGATGATGGACCTGCTCCAGTGACCACCACCTCGGGCGCAACCGGAAACTACCTCTTCAGCGGCTTACCCCAAGGCGACTACATTGTGAGGGTTACACCTCCCGCCGGACATCTCAGCACGGTCGATACAGCCGATAGCGGCAACCCGAATACCAATACGGATAACGATGACAACGGCATCGGCACAGCCGCAGGTCAGGTATCCAGCGCTGTGGTCACGCTCACACCGGGCTTCGCCGGCGCTCTGAACAACAACTCAGTGAACCAGAACACTGGGACCACGATCGATCCCACGGTGGATTTTGGGTTTGTCCAGCAGGGTAGCCCGAGCGGCTTTACGAAAACACTGCTCTCCAGCAATCAGGTGTTTACAACCGACCCGAATGTCGCGATCGGAGAAATCGTCACGTATCGCGTCATCGTCACCATTCCCACCGGGGTTTTCACCGCCGCTCAACTCGTGGACACCATGGAGCGCGGTCTTTCCTTCATGGATTGCACGGCGATCACGTTTGGAACGCTGACAACCGACGTGGTGGGAGGCTTTCCTGCAATTTGTGCCAACCCCACGGTGGATGATGCAGGCGGAGGCACCACTACGGATGTGGGACGCCGCGTCACCTTCGACTTCGGCACGCTGACCAATCTCGGCGCGCCTCAAACCTTGACCGTCGATTACCGCGCCGTGGTGCTCGACAGCGCCGGGAATATTTCCGGCGTCGATCTTGATAACAGCGCCGTGTGGAGTTCCAGCGCGGGCACGCTTCCTCCGGGCACGACCACGGTTACCATCGTGGAACCGGATGTGTCGATCACCAAAACCACCAGTGCGTCGGTCGTTTCGGTCGGCTCGATCATCACCCTTACGTTGACCATCGAGCATACGCCCGCCAGCGAGACCGACGCGTATGACCTTGTCGTCACCGACGCATTGCCACTCGAATTGGATATCGTCCCCGGAACGCTGGACTGTGACGCCGGCGCGCAACCAGCCGATGTCGGCTCGTGCCAATATATCGCCGGCACTCGAACGATCACCGGCACTTGGAGCAACTTCACGTTGGCAGGCGGCGACGCCCAGATCACATTCGATGTGACCATTCTTTCGTTGCCCGCTACGAATGTTGGCAACGTCGCGTGGACCAGCCTGCCCGGCGTGCCGCCCAGTCCTCCGGGCAACCCGCCGGGGCAACAGAACGCGAACATCTTCTCAACGGAGCGCGACTATGACCCGGGCGACCCGATCAACGTGTACGGCACAAGCTCATCGCTGGTACTCGGCGCGCTCGGCGCCGCGAACATCCCGGACACAGGTTTTGCACCCAATGTAAAAACCGATCTAAGCGATGTGCCATTCGAATCCTATAATTCGCTCGCTGGCAGTGTGTGGTTCGAAATTCCGTCGCTCGGAGTAAAAACAACCGTTGTCGGCGTGCCGTTGAAAAACGGGAACTGGAATGTCGCGTGGTTGGGCAGGCAGGCTGGATGGTTGGAAGGAAGCGCATTCCCCACCTTGAAAGGGAACAGCGTTGTCACCGGTCACGTGTACCTCTCCAATGGTCTGCCGGGTCCGTTCGTCAACTTAAGTCAGTTGAAATATGGCGATACGGTCATCGTCCACGCCAACGGACAGACCTACACGTACGAGATCCGCACGAACAAGGTAGTCAGCCCAACGGATTCGTCGGTGTTCAAACACGAAGAGCAGTCGTGGATCACGCTCGTCACCTGCAAGGAATACGATGCCAAGACGAACACCTATCGCAAGCGCGTGGTCGTACGTGCCGTGCTGGTGAAGGTGGATGACGAAAAGTAATTTAGGAACGCGCCCCAAGATTACCCGGGGCGTTTATTTTGTGAGGGCATTGCACTGAACATGCAGATAGCAGGTCGGAGTTTCCACTATCGAAAGAAAAGGATTTGTCTGACAAAACTCTTAAAATTTCTAAACAGAACAAAAAATCTATTGACTTATGGAGTTGTTTTTTGTATCCTATTTTATAATTGTTTTTTAGTCAGGTTATATTCCCAACTCTTCCATTGGGGGAGTTGCTGGAAAGAGTACAGCCAAGCAGTCAATTGAATACAACCGGGGAGCGTTTCTGGTTGCAGACAAAGGAGGTCGGTATGTTTGCAGTTAGACAGAGCGTAGTCATTGCAATTCGTATTTTCTTGAGCGCGGCAATTCTGTTAAATGCGTTGATTCCCACACTCGCGGTGACTTCATTGGGAGGAGAAGATACCAATCCATCAGCGTTATCAGAAGTTGATCCAAGCGGTTTGAAGCGGGGAGATGTAATATCTTCATTCTCAATTCGATCCATCGCACAGGTTTTTCAGGAAACGACACCGAGCGAGACCTCCACACCGGAACCTTCGGTTACGCCGGAGGAAACGCCAACGCCAACGATTGACGTGCCAACTGCTACGCAAACTGCCACCCCGATTCCTACACAGATCCCAACACAAACCTCAGAGCCTTTGACGGAGACAGCCGACCTAACTGCTGAATTCTTTGCCAGCCCAGTACAGGCAAGAAATGGGGAAGAGGTTACCTTTACCTTAGCGGTGACGAACAACGGAAAGACCTCCGCAGCAAATCTGCACCTGTCGAATGTTCTCCCGACAGGATTTAATTTTGTGCCTAATGACGCGGCAGGGTTTGTGTTCGACGCGCAGACCCGCGAATTGACTTGGAGCGCGCTTGAACTGCCAGCCGGGAAAAGCATCGTCGTGAGCTATACCGTCCTTATCGATTCGCAGTCTGTGAACGCCCAGCTCTTTGACTCTGTAAGCCTGAACGCAGATGGGTTGAAAGAACCATTGAATTTCGAGACAAGCATTGTTCTCGTGAGCGGTGACGATTCTTTGACCGTGCTCGACGAAAAGGGCGGTGAGGCGCTTGGCATACGCGATCAAGTGAGGGTAGCCCTGATCGAAAACACCCTGAAGACGCCCGGAGCCATCTCGATCACAGAAATTACTGGCTTGGAGGATGCGCCTCCTTTGGTGTTCGAATTGGGGTTGAAATTGTCCCAGCCTGAGAATGCACTATCGCTCATATCCGCTGAGACCATAACACGGGAAACCGACAAGTTGATTCCCTTCGAAGCCGTCGAAGCCGAATTCAACAAACCCGTGGAACTTTCAGTTTCGCTGGATGAACTGGGAAACCTCGCGACGCTCGGCGCAGACCAGACGCCCTTCCTCGTCACCCTCGATGAAGCCTCCGGCGTCTGGGTGCGCATGCCACTCAAACGCATTGACCGCGAGACGAACACGATCACGGCTGAATTGGAGCACTTCTCCACGTGGGGTGTGGGCATCGGCTCCTCCTTCCCCGCGAGTGGGGCGAGTGTAATGCTATACAACAATGCCTATTCCAGTCTCTTTACCGGGCGTTCGATCTATTCCATCCCCATCTGGACGCCTCCCGGACGAAACGGAATGGCTCCCTCGCTGGCGCTGTCGTATTCGAGCGGCGCGGCAGACGGGGTGTTGGGCGATATTCAAGCGCCCTGGGTCGGCATGGGCTGGAACGTGGACTCGGTGGAGATCGCCCGCAAGATCACGAACGGTGTCTGCAATCCCTGCGGGAGCGGATCATACGGATATGAAAACAAATTCCTTTTGCTGTTCAACGGCACAGGCTACGAACTGATCCCGGATGGAACGACGCCGGGGCGTTACCACACCAAGTCGGAAAGTTTCCTCTATATCCAACTACATAACAATGTACTCGGCAACAACAGTCCCGCAGCGGCAAATCTGACAAGCGAGTGGTGGGAGGTGGTGCAGACCGACGGTACGCGCTGGCGACTCGGCTGGAACGCGGATTCGGAACAGCTGGCGGCGATGAAAGGCTACCCCGGTGCCGCGACCGGATCATGGGCAACGCTCGGATACGCGGGCAGCGCGGCGGATGCCGTCGCAGGACGCTGGCGCGCCGATCAGGTGACCGATGTGTACGGAAACCGCATGACCTTCACGTACTTCGAAGAAAATCGAACGGTGGCAGGCACAAGCGTCAACTACAACAACGCGAGTTACGCGGATACCATCTCGTACACCAGCCACACCTCCGGTACGCCTGCCGCAGGCTATTCGGTGGTCTTCGTGCGTGAAAACCGCGCGGGGAACGAAGTTCCACCGTGGCACTACGATTGGGACAATTACGATAACTACCGCCTCGACCGCATCGAGGTCAAATACGGGGCGGCAGTCGTGCGGACGTACGACCTTGCCTACTCCACCCGCTCGTACACCGACGATGGCGTTTCGTGGCAGACCACCGTGCTCGACTCGGTCACAATTTCAGGCGGGGGAGTGACCGCGCCTGCGATCACGTTCACGTATGCCGATAAAGACAACCGCGCCAACTGCGGGGGAGGCTGCCAGGAATGGGCATACCCGCGCCTTGCCTCGGTTGCCAACGGATGGGGCGGCGCTACCAGCTTTGCGTATGCCAACGATGGACGGTCGAGCCATTGGTGGTACAACTGGCGCGTCGAGACGCTCGATATAGCCGACGGGGTGAACCCCAGCCCGATGAAAAGCACATTTGCCTACAGCGCTCCCTGTTACAGCGAGCCGACGGACGGCTGGTGCAACGCCGGGAATACCGGCGAGTTGATCGGTTACGGGCAAACGACCGTCACGAACAAGGATTTCAACGGCTCGACGGCGCTCGCCATTCAGGTGCATAAGTTCCATACCGATGAGCAGAAAGCCGGGCGCGAGTTCGAAGCGCAGAACCAGAACGCGTCCGGGACGATCCTCGCCCAAACGAATACCGCGTATACCGTTGTCACCAGCGGACTGCCCGCCGGCGGATACTTTACCTATGCCAGTTCGGTGGAAGGATATCTGCGCACGACGAGCCTCGTCCGCATCAACCGGACCGAATACACGTACAACTCCTCCACCGGCAATCTGACCTCGATCAAGGAGTACGACGGCGTTCCCGCACTGTATCGCCAAAGCGATTACGAATACGTGACCAACACTTCCCCCTCGGTATGGATTTTAAATACGCTTTCCCGGCTCACTCTCAAGGATTCCGCGGGAGCGGTCTTCTCCAAACAGGAATTCGGCTACAACGGCAATCTACCCGGTGCAGGCACACCCACACTGAACAAGCCCGACCTGAGCCGCTCGGTAAACGGAACGCAAACGATCGACGCCAAATACGTGTACGATGCGTATGGCAACCTGACCGAGACGCGCCAGTTCAAAAACTACGGTTCAACTGGGAGCCAGCCGTCCGGCGCGTACGTGAGTTTCACCAATGTGTATGATACTTCCCTGAAAACGTACGTCACTTCGAAGACCACGCCCATACTCCCGACAAGCAGTTATACCTACGATTTCGGCTTGGGCGTGCCGCTCACGGTGACGGACCCGAACGGCAGTGTTACGACCAGCGCCTACGACGGCTTGGGGCGGACTTTGACGATCAAATATCCGGGGTATGCGCAGGCGAACATCAAGTACACCTACCCAACCGCGCCTGTGAGCGCGCCGTTTGCGCTGAAGGCTGAGGTATGGGATGAAACCGCCAGTGTGTACCGCTCCGCGTGGCAGGTAATGGATGGCTTGGGGCGCGTGATCCAGACCCAAAGTCCGTATGAAACGGCGGGTGTCCTCGTCTTGAACGACGTTTCGTACAACGCTCTCGGGCTGACGTTCTACAGCGGCTTGCCGCGCACGCTAAGCGGAAGCGGCGGGAGTTATTTTGCGCCGAATTGGGGAAGCCTCCCGCACACCACTGCCGCGTACGACGCGTTGGGGAGGACGATCTCATTGACCTACCCGGACTCGAACACTGAGACGTTGAGTTACTCCGGTTTGAGAACGACCGCCATCGACCGCAACAACCACCAGACCGTGCAGGAGAGCGATTCGTTCGGGCGGTTGCTCAAGGTGGAGGAATATACGGGAACCGGTTCGTTCAGTCTGTACGCGACCACCGTCTACGAATACGACGTGCGGGACCTGCTCAAGAAGGTGACCGATGCGGCAGGCAATCAAACGACCATCACGTACGACGGATTTGGACGCAAGACCTCGATGAGCGACCCGGACATGGGCACGTGGGGCTATACCTACGGCGTATTGGGCACACTCACCGGGCAAACCGACGCGCGCGGCTGTACGACCAGCGTCACGTACGATGATCTGAACCGCCCGACCCAGAAAACTTTCAGCGGTCCCGGCGCATGCGACACAACGCCGGACGTGACCTACACGTACGACTCGACAACGAGCGGGAACAAAGGCTGGGGCAGGCGCACCGGGATGAGCAGCAGCGCCGCCTCGTATTCGTATTTCTATAACGCATTGGGACAAATGACCAGCGGCACGCAGACCGTGGAAAGCACAAATTACACGACCAGCGCGACCTTCGACGCGTTCGGCAGACCGCTCACGCAAACCCTGCCCAATGCCGAGACGCTCACCTACTCATATAATGCCATGGGCGCGCTCTCGAGCCTGAGCGGCACGAACACCTACGTCTCGCAGGTCAAATACAACGCGGCTGGGCAGGTGACAGACCAACTGCTGGGCAATAACCTGCGCCAGCAGGCGTGTTACGATGCCAATACCCTGCGACTGACGAACCTGCGCGCCTACCCCGGGACGTTACAATCCTGCGGTACCGGCGTTACCGCGCCCAAACTGGATTTTTCATACACGTACAAACCGAATGGGAACGTGGAAAAGATCACCGACGCCCTGCGGTTCGAGACGATCACGTATTCCTACGATGAACTCGACCGCCTGCTGAACACCGGCGATTCCTACAGCACGAGCCAAACCTACAATGCCATCGGGAACATCACCTCCACCGCGAAGTTCAATTCGATTTCCATCGGCGATCCGCACTATTGCGCCGTGACGCGCTCCGGCGGCGCGCAGTGCTGGGGTACCCCGAACAGCAACGGCGAGCTGGGCAACGGCACCACGACCGGGAGTTCAACGCCGGTAAACGTAAGCGGGCTGACGAGCGGCGTGGTTTCGATCTCGGCTGGGTGGAACCATGCCTGCGCCGTCACATCGAGCGGAGGCGTAAAATGCTGGGGCGACAACACCTACGGGCAATTGGGCGACGGCACAACGACAGATCGCCTCGCACCGGTGGACGTGAGCGGACTCACCAGCGGGGTGGTTGCCGTGAGCGCGGGCAGGGAGCATACCTGCGCCCTCACCGCCAGCGGAGGGTTGAAATGCTGGGGCAGGAATAACGGGGGGCAGTTGGGCACCGGCGGGTATTCGAACAGTTCGGTTCCCGTCAATGTCAACGGCTTGACGAGCGGTGTTGCCGCAGTTTCCGCAGGGAATTATCATACCTGCGCATTGACAACCGCGGGTGGGATGAAGTGCTGGGGCGGCGGCGGTTCTGGTCAACTGGGTAATAACAGCTTTCACGGAAACGCAAATCCGGTGAATGTCAGTGGTCTTTCCAGCGGCGTGCGCGCCATTGCTTTGGGTGGCGATCACACCTGCGCCCTCACAACTGCGGGCGGCATGAAGTGCTGGGGTTTGAACAGCGACGGACAGGTGGGCGACGGAACAACGACCAACCGCAACACGCCGGTGGATGTAAGCGGATTCACGAGCGGCGTGGCAACCATTCAGATTGGCGGCACATCCACCTGCGCCATCACAACCTCCGGCGGGTTGAAATGCTGGGGCGATAACAGCCTTGGGCAGGTTGGAGATGGGACAACGACCGACCGAACTTCGCCCGTAAACGTGAGCGGATTGACGAGCGGCGTGATCGCCGCCGACGCCGGTGTGACGCGCGCCTGCGCGCTGCTCGTGGATGGGATCGTCAAATGCTGGGGCGCGGGGACCAGCACACCCACCACAACCAGTTTCAGCACGAAGACCGACTACACCTACGGCGACGCGGCGCACAAACATGCGGTGACTGCCCTCTCTACCGGCGAAACCTACACCTACGACGCCAACGGCAACATGACCCAGCGCGTGGAAGGCGGGCTGACCTACACCCAAACCTTCGATGCCGAAAATAGATTGATCTCGGTCACGGTCAACAGCCAGACCACGCAATTCATCTACGATGGCGACGGCAATCTGGTCAAGAAGATCAAACCCGATGGGAGTAAGACCATCTACGTGGGTGGACTCTACGAAGTGGACAAGAACGCTGGCGGCACAGTCACAAAAACCACTGTGTACTACCCCGCTGGCGGAGCGATGAGAGTCAATGGTACACTCTACTACGTGTTGAAGGATCATCTAGGTTCAGCCAGTGTCGTGACCGACACCTCTGGAAATGTATTGGGCGAACAGAGATACTATCCCTTCGGCGAGACGCGTCTCAGCGCAGGCACGCTGTATACCGATAAACTCTTCACCGGTCAACGCGAAATGACAGGCTTGGGAATCTACCATTACCAGTCACGATTCTACTCACCGAAATTAGGACGCTTCCTCAGCGCGGACAGCCTTGTGCCGAATCCCTTCAACCCGCAGGATTTCAATCGCTTCAGTTACGTGAGGAATAATCCTGTGCGGTATGTTGATCCCAGCGGCAATATTCCCATTGATTGCTATGGAACAAACTATTGTGGGTCCACGAAATCAAAATTGTTACCAGAGCCATATAAGCCTCCCATAACATCTAAGCCAAGTGGAGGAAATGGCGGGTGCGGAACTCGAGGGGTTCAGGATTGCCCAGCGGGACCTGTCACAACAACTACCACCACCACAACTACTACTTCCAATGACACTACAACTACTACCACTACGACCACACTTACATTCCCAGGGACTGAATGCGGAGGAGGGGATGTTTATGATTGCCCGCCATCGCCTATAATATATACTAATACGAGTACAACATACACAACTGTGAACGTTACAAGCGAATTTGAGTCACGGATGTTTGATGGATTAGTAGGCGGCACAACAACTTTAATATTCTTACGGGTGACAAATCCTTATTTTGCAGTTGCCATCGGTGTTCTAGCCGGCTTTTTTAGCCGTGACACCCAAATTCCTGGGGTTGCTGAGGGAGATGTCACTATTACTATAAGTTATCCAGACTCGGACCCAAGCGACGCGTTTACATGTTATGGGGCTACATATCAACCCTTGATTTCAATTACAACTATCAACAGAGATGGTGAAGTTATTTATGAAGGACAATCAAGCCAGGGTTACTGTTATCAAAGATAACAAGATAATCTATGAGGATTGTATGGTAATAGTATATTTCGTCATAACATTTTTGTTGTATGTAACTGTAAGTTATTTAATTGACTCAATTCCTATAATAGTTTTTTGGGGTTATAAAATAAAAAGCGAGCTAATTGTTGTCCCGTCGGTGGTATTTTTGATACTCTTGACCGGTTTTATATCGAAAAAGAGAAGAGGATAATTGTATTTGGGGTTTTGAAATGATCTGTGAATTGTGAGGTGACGGGTTTGGGCATCTATCACTACGGCGCACGATTCTATTCGCCAAAATTAGGACGCTTCCTCAGCGCGGATACCATCGTGCCGAATCCGTTCAACCCGCAGGATTACAATCGCTTCGCGTACGTGAGGAATAATCCTGTGCGGTATGTTGATCCTAGTGGGCATGTCTGCGTGCAGAACGGCGGTGGGGTTGATAACGAGTTCGGCATCGCTGGCAATTGCAATGGAGGCGAAAAGGCGAATTACAAGAACCCATTTCCGGGTGGTGTCCCTGCCGTCAATAAGCCGGGCAAGCCGAAGAAGGATGATGACGGCAGGGATGGTAAGTCGGTTGATCCCAGCACTCCTCTTGTCACGATTGTTCCAGATGGACCGGGTTGTCAGGAACTCTATTGTGATAGTCCTCAGTTAATAAGCACAAATATAGAAGTTATAGATGATTTTGAGGCATACTGGCAAGATGTAGGTGAGACTGTTACCCTGACAGTGCTCGGATTGGGTGTGGCTGAGACAGCTCCGGCTGTTGTTGTCATCATTAATAACCCATACGTAAAGATTGTATTAGCTCCGGTCACCGCCGCAATAAGTTTGGCAATGAATAGTCCGGGGACTCGCGAGGGCGATGTGATAGTAACAGAGACTTATGTAGTTGGCGAGAGTACATCTACATGCTATGGCTATACATACTTTACAAATACGATTGTGAAAACAACAATATATGACAGTGAAGGCAATCTTGTTTACAGTGAAACCGAGCGTATTACGGGTTATTGTTATCAACGGTAGTTGTATGAAGAACAACTTCAAAACACCCCTTTACTATTATTACTTGTTTGGTGGCGTGTTTTACACGACAATGATGCATGTGATTAAGCAGTATCCTACGGTCTATATTCTGGATTACAGTATAGACACAGTAGTGTTGGTAATCCCCATAACAGCTTTAATAACTATATGGGCTGTTAAACAATACTACAAGAAATAAGTAGAACTTGTGTCTGACTGAAAACACTCTTCAACAGTAGCCTTCGACCTCACTCCAACGAAAATCGCCGAATGAACTTCGATGGTTTTCGTTTGCTGATTCCTCATTATCTTTCGCGCGAGGCGGTTGAGCAGTTCCTGCATTTTTTTCATCTGCCCACTACCCCGCTGGCGGCGCGATGCGAGTCAATGGTACACTCTACTACGTGCTCAAAGATCATCTCGGCTCTGCAAGTGTAGTAACCGATTCTGCTGGCAATGTCGTTGGCGAGCAGCGGTACTATCCCTTCGGCGAGACGCGTCTCACTACGGGCACGCTCTACACTGATAAGCTTTTCACGGGGCAAAGAGAAATGACGGGCTTGGGAATATATCACTACGGCGCACGATTTTATTCGCCGAAATTAGGACGCTTCCTCAGCGCGGACACGATCGTGCCGAATCCCTTCAACCCGCAGGATTTCAACCGCTTCGCGTACGTGAGGAATAATCCCGTGCGGTATACCGACCCGAGCGGGCATGCTTATTGCGACTATATTGATAACAACAACCGGGAGGATTGTCAGGGCGGATTAGCTCGAAGCCAATCCACATCCGTGATTTGGGGAAATAGTAGGACGCGTAGTAGGTTAGGCGAGGGCAGTGGCGGGGGAGGAAATAATAATAACAATGGCGGCGGAGGTGGTGGCGCAGGGGGTAATCCTTGCACAAGTGTAGTTTGTTTGCCAACTCCAACACCTCAGCCCGAATTACCAACCATTCCCACTACAGTCCCCGATTCTATTGCAGATGGAGGGTGTACACCTAATCAGACATGTATCAAGCCAACTCCTGAAAATCCATCATGGCGGGATCTTGATCCGTCCAATCCAGATTATTACATTCTTAGTGTGAGTATTGGATTTCCCGGCTGGCCTGGCGGAACAGCTACTCTTGCTATTGACAGATATAAAAATGTGTATGGCGGACTTGGAGGAAATTACGGCAAGTCTTTGGAGGCTTTTTCAGCCAGCTTAACGGGCGGCTATATAGGGTCGCCGTTCGATGATGCAATTCCAGATCCAGTTAATATACAAAGTTTCTTAACTGGCTGGGCTGTAAATGGTGGGGCTGGTATTGTTGGCGGAGGAGGAGTAACCTGGAGTCCAGGAGCAAACCAAACTTTTGTTTCTAATGTAGCTTTTGAAGGTGGCGCATATCTACCACCATCAATCGGCGTTTCGGCTGTCTATAGTTGGTTGTTAGGTAATCCATTTATGCCTGGAGATCAATAATGATTCCTGCACAATCAATCACAGCCGTAATATTCATGCTCATTTGGTTAGTGTTGACTTATAAGCCATGGTTTTATCCCAAAGAGTATGTAGATGCGCAAAGAAAAAGAAGATCCAGAGCAAATACCAAATGGCGATTTTTACCTCACTCAGTTACTTCCGATTTTTTCAAGCGGTATCCACAACTTGAACTTTGGTCGGCAAGAATTATTTCGCTCTTAGGTATATTAATTTGTCTCATAATAATCTTGTCTCCCATGTTTTAATGTCAAATATCAACACGCAATCACCTTCGTGAGTAATCCGTTGTCAGTGGAATCGTTATCAGTACGATGCCAACGGCAACATGACTCAGCGCGTCGAAAACGGATTGACTTACACCCAAACCTTCGATGCTGAAAACCGCCTGATCTCTGTCACGGTCAACAGTCAAACCACGCAATTCGTCTATGATGGTGATGGGAATCTGGTGAAGAAGGTCAAGCCGGATGGGAGTAAGACCATCTACGTGGGTGGACTCTACGAAGTGGACAAGAACGCTGGCGGCACAGTCACAAAAACCACTGTGTACTATCCCGCTGGCGGCGCGATGAGAGTCAATGGTACACTCTACTATGTGTTGAAAGATCATCTAGGCTCTGCATCTGTCGTGACCGACTCCAGCGGAAATGTCGTTGGCGAGCAGAGGTACTATCCCTTCGGTGAGACGCGTCTCACGACTGGCACCCTCTACACCGATAAGTTGTTCACGGGACAGCGCGAGATGGCAGGCTTGGGCATCTATCACTACGGCGCGCGATTCTACTCACCCAAGTTGGGACGCTTCCTCAGCGCGGACAGTATCGTGCCGAATCCGTTCAATCCGCAGGATTACAATCGCTTCGCGTACGTGAGGAATAATCCCGTGCGGTATGTGGATTCCAGCGGTAATATTCCCATTGATTGTTATGGAACAAACTATTGTGGGTCTACGAAGTCAAATTTATTGCCTGAACCGTATGTGCCTCAAACTGGGTTAGGTGGTGGAGGTGGAAACAATTGCACTTATACGAAGATCTCGAAATCTTGTTCAAAAGATGTGCCAATTAAGAAGGATGAAGGGAATGCCGATCAACCTTCATTATTAGATGCTGCCATAGTCCTGAATCAGAAAGCGGACGAGATTGTACAGGATGATTTAAGAGGCATTGGAACTGAAATTGGATCGGAAGCAATTGTTATGGGTGGAGGCGCTTTCGTTGGCGCAGTGCTTGGTTTCGCCGCATGCAAAACTGTAGTCTGCATAGCTGTTGGTGTCTTTGCCGGCACGGTTGCAGGATATTATGTCGAGTAGAGCCTTTCCTCGTTTACTCAATACGATGCCGCAGCCTATTACGAAGTTCAAGATTTGATGCTGGACGCAGTGAACAATTCTGGTAGTAAAGAATCCTTAAAGGTGACCTTGACACTTGTACCAGGTTTTACAATTGGCGTACCGAAATCTCCACTGCTTGTGGATCAGAGTATCACGATACCCGATAGGTATATACTGCAAATTGAGGGCTCAAATTCGAAAGTCCCGTTGACCGTTGATCAGGCAAATTATATAAATTTTGTTTTTGGAGGCGAGTTGTTGCCGTGAATAAAATAGTCTTCAATTATATTTTCTTGATGAGCCTTGGTATTGGTTTGGCGTCTGGCGCATCCAGAGGAATCGAGATTCTCATGCGCTCGGTAGATCTTTGGCCATTAGAAAAAATACCTACCCTTTTAATTTTTAGTATTGCCTTACTTCTCGTCATCTATGCTTGGAAATTTAACCTGAAAACTATTCCGGACCTCCAGAAGCCTCGATACATTCAGTCCTTAGTAAATGGCTTAATAATAGGATTTCCGACGTACTGGCTATTGGCGTCGCTCGAATATGCTTTTTGATTGCGGTTTGTATTTCGCGGCATATAAACTGACTTATACTCTACCAAGCTTTTCGTTGATCGGACAATTGCCATTGCTATATATCAACCGGTTCCTCAGCGCGGACAGCATCGTGCCGAATCCGTTCAATCCGCAGGATTACAATCGCTTCGCGTACGTGAGGAACAATCCCGTGCGGTATATTGATCCCAGCGGGCATGTCTGCGTGCAGAACGGCGGTGGGATGGATGATGAGTTCGGCATTGCTGGTAATTGCAATGGAGGCGAAAAGGCGAACTACAAGAACCCATTTCCGGGCGGTGTCCCTGCCGCGAAGAAGCCAGTCAAGCCGAAGAAGGATGACGGTGGGGGAGGAGGTCCCCTTGGAGGTGCAAGTGGAGGAAGTGGTGGAGGTGGAGGTACACCACCTATTATAAATAATCCTCCTGCAATCACCAATCCCACTCCTTCGATAACTCCTACACCGCCAAATGTGGTTTTACCCACTGCTACTCCAAATGGTACGCCAAACCCGTTTGCTGAAGATCCTGCCTTTGTAACCACTCAGACTCCCGCGCCGCCGACTACAGTTAGCCCAGCTACAGCCGAAGGTGTTTGGGATGAGTTTGAAGATTTTATTAGGGACCACCTTCCGGACCCTGAGGATTTATTCCTACCACCTGGCCCCTCTCTTCCTGGTGGTGGAGGTGGACCCGGCGATGGTCTCCGCATAGTTGTTGATTAATGAGCCCAATGGATTAAGTCATGTAATTAAGGATTTGGAAGGGAAAGATTTATGCAATCTGATATTCCACCGAAATCGAATTGGCTACCTCTGCCGCCTCAAAGAAATACTGACCTCGCTCGACGAATTGGATGGCTAAATATCCTATTTTCCATCTTCTACTTGTTTCATTTCGTAAGATGGTTTCTTGTGATAATACTAAAGGACCCTTCTGCATTGGTCGTCATACCAACTTATATTGAAGTCATTGCTGATCTGACTTGTTTTGCGTGCATCCTGACTGGCGGTGTTTTCTTACTAAAAGGGAGGGTTCATGGCAAGCGATTAACTAAATATGCCGGCATTGCCGGTGCTGTTGCAATATGTCTAATTGGTGTGTGGGCGCTCACCCTTTTTGGCGTCGCGCCTTATGATAAATACCCTCTGAGTGTACTTGGGAACTTTGTCAAGTTGGTTATCCGTTATACATTCCAGTTTGCTTACCCGATGATCGCGGGATTTATTTTGACAAGAAATAGTGATAAGTATTTAGGTTTAGATTAACAAGCACATGCTTCATCGCCTCAATTGTCGTTGACGAGCAGCACTATCCTTCGACAGGCTCAGGACGGCGTTATCCCTTCGGTGAGACGCGTCTCAGCGCTGGCTCAATGTACACCGATAAACTCTTCACAGGGCAAAGACAAGTCACTGGCATAGTATTGTGCCGAATCCCTTCAACCCGCAGGATTTCAATCGTTTCGCGTATGTGAGGAACAATCCCGTGCGGTATATTGATCCCAGCGGCAATATTCCCATTGATTGTTGGAACGATCCCAGTTATTGCTCGAATACCACCACGTTGCCTACTTCTCCTTATTCGTCTAATAGACCGAATCTACCGGGTAACG
>JBFMDB010000011.1:0-152987 GCA_040753755.1 Chloroflexota bacterium | reverse complement strand
GCCACCTTATAAAATTCCTCTGTTCTGGCATATTTTGCGCGAGACGCGTCTCACGACAGGAAACATGTACACCGATAAACTCTTCACAGGGCAACGGAATATGTCTGGCTTGGGCATCTATCATTACCAGTCACGATTCTATTCACCCAAGTTAGGCCGCTTCCTTAGCGCGGACAGCCTCGTGCCGAATCCCTCCAGCCCGCAGGATTTTCGAATAACATCCCCCCCTGCGGGGACGACGGTCGTAACAAAAAATCCCGCGTGCGCGGGATCATTGGAGTTGTGCCCTCACGGGGATTCGAATAGCATCCCCTCTGCGGGGACGACGGTCGTAAACAAAAACACGCCTCGCGGCGCGTTATGTTTGTTCTGTGCCCCCACGGGGATTCGAATAGCATCCCCCCTGCGGGGACGACGGTCGTAAACAAAAACACGCCTCGCGGCGCGTTATGTTTGTTCTGTGCCCCCACGGGGATTCGAACCCCGGTCGTAGCCTTGAAAGGGCTGCGTCCTAGTCCACTAGACGATGGGGGCAGGCAGTAACATCGCTGACTCATGTCAGCGATGTAGTCTGTGTCGGCTTGAAGCCTCCCAGACTAAGCGGGCGGATTTTATCATCCCGAAGTATATCGGTCAAGCAATTGGGTTACATATCGCCGAGCATTACCGCGAATTACGCGAACAGGGTGAATTTTGCGAGATTTTAAAGTATTCGCGTCATTCGCTTTTTTCGCGACCTTCGCGTTAAAAATTCCCGACTTTTGGAACGCCATGTTACTTATCCTCTTTCGCGCGCTGATTGAGCAGGGACATCATGTCGATATGCTCGCGGTTGAACAGGATCGCCGGGCTTTCCACCTTCAGGTTGGGCATCAAGATGGCGGTCAACAGACAGTCGAAGACGGGAATGAAATTGCGCGTTTTATCCGAGATCAACACCGCGAAATCGAAGCGGCCCGCAACCTCGAGTTTGCCTTCCACTTCATAGACCGGCGTGGTGAGCCTTGCCGGTGTGCTAGCCACGTTCGAATATCCCCCGCGCACAACCGCCGTGGGACCGAGGTCTTCGCGCCGCGCGGCGCACAGCGCGAAAATATGCACTTTCACCAACCGCACCACTTCGAAATGGTCCACCAGTTTGGTGGGCATGTGAATACGCGCCAGCCGCGCATCGTGCACTTCCAAATGCGATTTTGTGGGGTCGTTCATCGTACCCATGATGCCGCTTGTGCCAGCCATCACCTTGCCCACGATTCGATAACCGGACGTGTAAAGGTCGGCGGGGAGAAAACGGTACGTGCGCGGAGAAGTTTCCATGGGTGTCCGATTCAATCCAGCGGGGGCAGGGGATGCGTTCCCTTGGGCGGGGCAGGCTTCACGGTCCGTTTGATGCGGCGCGTGGGCTTGCCTGCTTCGGGGCTGAGGAGCATGGTCAGCCACGCGATGGCGCGCTCGTCGTATTCACGCTTGCCGCACACGTCGCAGATCCATGCTGGGAAATTGGGAACCGTGATCAATTCCTCGCCGAGCCATGTGAAATATGTGATGTGACGCAGGTGCATCACACCCGCGCCGCAATGAGCGCACGGAGCGTGGTCGGGGTACGTCGAACGATGGATGGATGTTTCATTCATGGTGAGTCTCCGGCTTATTGCGCGGCGGTTGCGGGTTGAACATGATCGATCACTTCCCATTTAGGCGGGGGCCAGTAGATGAGCACGGCTTTACCGATCACATTTTCCATCGGCAATAAACCCCATTCATGCGAGTCTTTCGATTCGTTGCGATTATCGCCCAGCACGAATAATTGCCCGTCGTTCACCACCCACGTCCCGTTGTAAAAAGGGGCGGCGGCGATGTAGGGTTCATCGAGCAGAATGCCGTTCACCGAGACTTTGCCGCCCTGCACGGTGATCGTTTCACCGGGCAAGCCGATCACGCGTTTGATCAGGTCCTGGTTTGGGTCGAGGGGAAAACTGAATACGACGATGTCGCCGCGCTCGGGTTCGCCGATGCGATAGGCGAGTTTGTTCACAAGGATATATTCCCCGTTTTCAAGCGAGGGATTCATGCTGAACCCATCCACGCGGACGCGGGCAGAGACGGCGTTGATTCCAAAATACAGGACGACGGCAAGAAAAAGAGTCTCAAGGATATCGAGCCCCATGCGCTTCCAATCGGACGGTTGAGTTGATTCGCCAGCGGCGGGGATCTCCGGCTGGTTTTGGGCTGTTGACGGGGAAGATTCCATTTGATTGAAATTATAACGCCTTTTACTTGACGGGTTTTCCCATTAAGGTGGGGTTAACCGAGTTGCAAGGATTCTGATTTGATCTCATGTGAAAGTCTTTTTTCCCAGGGACCACGTACCGTCCGCCTGTCCTTCTGGAGAGTAATCGAGCTAAACAAGACTTACTTATTGACCTTACGTGGCTTGTAATCCCGAAGGGATGGCAAGATTGTAGAAGAGGCGAAGCGCAGAACCCCAAATCCCAAAGGGATGACATGATACGCCCGAAAATCGTAACACCCCTTCGGGGTTTCGCACACTTATGCGTTGAATCTATAATCTTTTCACTCCTTCGGAGTTGTATCTGCATAAGGTGAATTTTTTATAGAAAAGGTCTATTGCGGGAATTCGACGCACAATTGATTCAGAATCTGCCCGCGCAATTCGACCAGATCGGGGAACTCGTAAAAGAACGCGATCTTTTCATTGGCAATGGACGTGAGTTCGGGTTTCGGCGATAACACGAAAAAGGTGAACGACTCCGCGATATCCTCGGCGGGATTGGTGGGGGCGTAGTTGGTGAGGAACTGGTCTCGGTAGTCGTTGTAGAAATCATCGAACAATTCGTCGTAAAGATCCTCGTCGTCCTCTTCGTCGATCTGCTGCCATTCGGCGTAGAGCTCGAACCAGAAGCGGTCGAAGAACAGGTTGATGTAGGAGTCTGGGTTACTGCAACCCTCGCCGGGGAAGTAATACGGGCAGGCGGCAAGTTCTCTCTGGTAGACGCTGTCGCTTTCGGGGTTAACGAAGATCGCCTCGCTGGGCGGCACTTGCGCGGAGTTCAAGGTGAGCAAATGAGCGAACTCGTGCAAAAGCGTGACGGTGAGCACGTGTTTATTTGTTGAATCGAGGATATCCACTTCGAGCGCCCACTCATCGGCGTCGTTCGAGCTTTGTGACACCGCCGCAAGGATGTTGCCGTTCCCGTCGGTCATGATCGAGAAGGAGGAGAGAAATTCACGCTCATCGAGGGGAATCAAACGCGTGAAGTAATTCCAGATCTCTTCATGCGTGGCGCGGTCTTCCTGTTCGTCCATGTATTTGTCCGGAACCGATTCATCGAACGGTCGGCTGAGTTCGTCACCGTCTACAAAATACGAAACGAGATAGATTTCATCGTCCGTGTTCTCCTCTTCGCCAAAATCGAAGTTCGTGGCAGTGTCCAAAATGTCCGAGGTGAGCGCTGGGCAACTGGCTTCGGGGATCGTCGTCGGTGTGAAGGTTGCCGGGGGGAAGGGGGTCAACGTGGGCGGAAGCGGCGTAGGCGGGAGCGGAGTCGGTGTATCGGGGATGATCAGGCGCGTGGCGGCGCGGCAGGCTAACGTTGAGGAAAGAAGCGCAAGCGTGATGAGGGTGAGTTTGTGTCGGAGCATTGTCTATTTGGGAGGGATGATGAGCCATCCGGCATCGAGGAAATAAAGGTAGAGATAACCGAGCAGCATGACGATCCACAAGGCAAGTTGGATTCGGTCGAGCAGGTTTTCCCACGAGATGGCGAGGTTGTCTTTGATGGTCTGCACGATGCTTTCGAGGTTATCGAGTTTACCGCTGACGGTCTGCTTCCAATCGTTGAGGTAAAACTCTTTTTGTATGGTCTCGTAGAGTTTGGCGGTGTACCAGTCGCCGATGAGCAAGAGACTTTGTTCGGCGCGCTCGAAATCGAGCATCACTTCGAGGCGGTGCTCGGCGATCTGTCGGATCATCCCGCGGGTGGCGCGCGGACGGCGCCGGTTCTGAAAAAAAGATTCGTTGATCTTGTCGAGCAGGTCTTCAATGGACGCATCCAACATTCGGTAACGCAATAGTTGGTAGTTGCCGATCTTGAGCAGGGCGATATCGGAGCGATAATCGCCTTTGGGCGCGATGATGACCGCGCCTTCCCAGTCGATGAGCGTGAGTTCCTCGGCGGAATAGCGCGTGCGCGAACCGAGGATCTCGTGCATCTCCTCCTTGTCGAACACGTCGCGTTGCGAGCGGATGAAGTTGGCAAGCCCGTGTGCATTTCGTTCGACCCATTTGTCGGGAGCGGGTTTCGCCGCCTGTACCAGAAGGATCGAGTATTCTTCGAACATTCCGCTTTGACGGATCGTTTCGGGAATGTAGCGCGATTGCAACGCGGCTTGGATCTTCATCCTCGTTTGCAGTACCGATGCGGCGAACGGGTCGTCGAGCGAATAACGGCATTCGACCATTTGCACGCGTCCGTCGTAACGGTGGCGCATCACTGAAACGGCGAAGCCTTCGATGACGATGGTTTCCTCGCCGAGCGTGACCAAATCGATATCCACCGGCTGAAAATACGGCGCGTCCTTGATGAGTCCTTTGAATTGTTCGGGCGCGGGGTCGTTGCCTTCATCCACATCGGGGAAGGCGAGCAAGTAACAAATTTCCATGGCTTAAGTGTACTACATCTAATTTTCGGTTGGCTTTATACTAGGTCTGTTGGTTGAGTAGGCGGCGTTCGTCCGCCGTATCGAAACCAACTGGTGTTCAAACAAAATCTTGTAACAAAAGATCTCTGCTTACTGGTGGTTTCGACACCTGCACTTGCGTGTGATTTGCTTGGCAAATCATGCAAGTGTACGCCCCTCGAAAAGCACTCGGGGCTACTCAACCATCGATGGATGAAACTATGACTCTACAAGAACAATACAACAAATGGAAAGAATCCACGCTCAAGCGTTCGTTGGAGAAGACTCCCGAACGGAAGGCGCGATTCGAAACGACCGCGGGAATCGAATTGCCCCGCCTCGCGCTCCCAAGCGGTCTCGATTCGGGGCGAGAAGACCTCACCCCTGCAGAAGAATCGTATTTAAACAAACTCGGCTTCCCCGGTGACTATCCCTTCACGCGCGGAGTCCAACCGACGATGTATCGATCGCGCTTCTGGACGATGCGTCAGTACGCGGGCTTCTCCACAGCGGAAGATTCCAACAAGCGCTATCGGTATCTGCTCCAGCAGGGACAAACGGGATTGTCCGTCGCGTTCGACCTGCCAACTCAAATCGGCTACGACGCGGACGATCCCATTGCGCACGGCGAGGTTGGCAAGGTGGGTGTTTCGATTTCCTCGGTGCACGACATGGAATTGTTATTCAAGGATATTCCGCTCGATAAAGTTTCCACCTCCATGACGATCAACGCGCCTGCGGGTGTTCTGTTGGCGATGTACATCGCGGTGGCGAAGAAACAAGGCGTGGACATGCGTCAACTGCGCGGCACGATCCAGAACGATATTCTGAAAGAGTATGTCGCGCGCGGCACGTACATCTTCCCACCCGCGCCCTCGATGCGACTCATCACCGACATATTTTCTTTTTGCGCGAAAGAAGTGCCGAACTGGAACACGATCTCGGTCTCTGGGTATCACATCCGTGAGGCAGGCTCGACTTCGGTGCAAGAGGTGGCGTTCACGCTGTCGAATGGAATTGCTTACGTCGAAGCCGCGTTGAAGGCAGGCTTGCAAGTGGACGACTTCGCCGGTCAACTCTCGTTCTTCTTCAACGCGCATAATAATTTCTTGGAAGAAGTGGCAAAGTTCCGCGCCGCGCGGCGGCTGTGGGCAAGAATCATGCGTGAGCGATTCAAAGCACAGAAGCCGTCCTCGTGGCAATTGCGCTTCCATACACAGACCGCTGGCTCTACGCTCACCGCACAACAGCCTGAGAACAACGTGGTGCGTGTGACGGTTCAGGCTCTTTCCGCCGTTCTCGGCGGAACTCAGAGTTTGCACACCAACTCCATGGACGAAGCGTTGTGGCTTCCCACCGAAAAGGCTGTGCGCGTCGCGCTCCGCACACAGCAGATTCTCGCACACGAATCCGGCGTAGCGGACTCAGTGGATCCGCTGGCGGGATCGTACCTGATCGAATATCTCACCGACGAGATCGAAAATGGCGCGCAGGAGTACATCGCCAAAATTGACGAAATGGGCGGCGCGTTGCAAGCCATCGAAAAAGGATACATGCAGAACGAAATCCAAAACGCCGCCTACGCCGCGCAGCAGGCAATCGAACGCGGGGAGCAGGTGGTGGTGGGAGTCAATCAATTCACGGTGGATGAAGAAGTGACCTTGGAACGCCTGAGGGTTGACCCAGCGATTGAAGCGGCGGCGCGCGAACGGTTGAAGAACTTACGGGAGACTAGAGACCAAAGACTTGTAGAGGAGTTGCTCGGCAAGTTGAAATCTGCGGCGAGCGGGAAGCCTGCCCTGAGCGGAGCCGAAGGGGAGAATTTGATGCCGCTGTTCATCGAGTGTGTGGAGAATGAAGTCACGCTCGGTGAGATTTGTGGAACACTCCGCGTGGTCTGGGGTGAGTATGTTGCGGAAGGGTTTTAGGGCTTGACTTAGTCCACTGGTTAGTCTACAATGCCTTTCGAGGTGTACCATGACAATCTATAATGTCCATGAGGCAAAAACTCACTTTTCCAAACTACTGGAGCAGGTGTTGAAAGGTGAGGAAGTAGTTATTGCCAAAGCCGGCAAGCCAGTAGCGCGCATTTTACCGGTGGTGAACGAAGTCCCTCGACGCATTCCGGGGATTGACAAGGGCAAAGTAATCATCATGCCCGATTTCGATGAGCCTTTGCCTGAGTTCGATGAATGAAACTATTATTCGACACTCATACATTCCTTTGGTGGAACACCGAAGACCCACGGTTGTCCGAGCGCGCCGGGGATTTGATCGCCGACGGGCAGAACGAGATTTTTCTTTCCGCCGCAAGCGTTTGGGAAATATCCATAAAAGCCGCTAAGGGCAAATTGGTTTTGCCAGAACCGCCGGAACAATATATTTCAAACCGCATGAATTTGTATCAAATTCAGGCTCTGCCTGTGTTAATCCGCCATGCCGTTAAAGTGTACGAATTACCCACCCACCATGGCGACCCGTTCGACCGATTGCTCATCGCGCAAAGTCAGGTTGAGGCGATACCCTTGCTTACCGCAGACAGTGATATTCGGAAGTATGAAGTTGAAGTCATGTGGTAGTGAGGGAGAATACGTTGCCGAAGGATTCTGATGCTTGGTACACCTCCGCGTAGTGCCTGCCCCCTCCGCCTTCGGCGCCTCACCCAAATGCGACGTTAGTGCTTTAATCGCATACAAAATTTTCATGTCGCATTTGGGGGAGGCAGGTGGGGGCTTATAATGAAATCATGCCAGCCAAACGTTCAAACCCGAAAACCATGCGCAAAGCAGGTAAATTGCGCCGGGAACTCGCGCCTGCTGAAAGAAAACTTTGGTCTGTGTTGCGCGGAAACAAACTCAATGGCGTGAATTTTCGCAGACAACACGCGATCGGCAACTGCATCGTTGACTTTTTTCTATCAAAGAGAAGCCCATCATTGAATTGGATGGCAGCCAGCATTTGGAGCAAAGCGAATACGATGAAGAGCGGACCCGCTATTTGGAATCGCAGGGATACAAAGTGATTCGATTCTGGAACAATCAAATTGAGAAAGAAATGGATGGCGTGATTCAAGCCATCGAAATAGCATTGATTCAGTAAATCACCTTCTCAGTGTACACTTGGGATATGACAACCAATACTCAAATCAAAAACATCGAAAACGAGAAATCCAAATTCCCTCTTCACGGTTGGCTTGGCGTTATCCTCATTATCCTCTTCTGGATTCTCAACTGGACGTTGACAGGTGCGCGCACGCATTGGGGATTCTTTCCGCTGTGGCTGGGATATTGCATCGCCATAGACGGGTTGGTGTTCTGGCGCACGGGCACGTCACTGCTCACGCGTAGTCCGCGCAAATACATCGGTCTGTTCCTCGTCTCTGCGCCGGTGTGGTGGATCTTCGAACTGCTCAATCTCCGCACCCAAAACTGGACGTACATCGGCGCAGAGATCTTTTCTCCCCTTGCTTATTTCTTTTGGACGACGTTGAGTTTCACCACGGTCATCCCTGCGGTGTTTGGGAGTGCGGAATTCTTCGCCAGTTTCAGCTTCGTCAAAGGACTTGGCCGAGGCCTCGTCATTGGTACAGATAAAAAAACAACCGTCTCTTTCTTCGCTTTGGGCTGGATCATGCTCGCATTGCTTCTGATCTTTCCTCAATTTTTCTTCGGCTTTATCTGGCTGTCCCTCTACTTTATTCTCGAACCGATCAACCTCTGGCTTGGGAATCGTTCGCTCGCCCAATGGACTCAAAAAGGCGATTGGCGTCCCGTCATTGCGTTGTGGCTCGGTGTTTTGTTGACAGCCTTCTTCTGGGAGATGTGGAATTACTATTCGTACCCGAAGTGGGTCTATCACGTCGCGTGGGGCGACTGGTACCACATCTTCGAAATGCCTTTGCTCGGCTATGGCGGCTATCTTCCCTTTGTATTGGAACTCTACGCACTTTATCATTTTGTCGCTGGCTGGTTTGGGGATAAACAAAGTGACTATGTTAAAAGTCGCGTCTGAATAACGAAAAGCAGAACCCTCACGATTCCAGCGCGGAGGTCTTTTTCCGTAGCACGGAAGCGCACCTCGTAAATGGGGACTATAATTGGGTGCAAAGTTATATCCCACTCTTACTGTCACTCACCTTCCGCACTTAAAACTATTGGTGTGTCACCCTGAGCGATAGCGAAGGGTTTCTACGACAGTCTCAGAGATTCTTCGCGGAGTTTATCCTGAGCCTGTCGAAGGACTCAGAATGACACTGAGTAAGGTGAGTTACTTTCAGTCAAACACCACTCTCAAAGGAGCAGATAGTCATGAAAACTGTTCGCTCGCTGTTTACAATAGCACTCTTGATCGTACTTACCGGATGCAGGCTTGGAAGGGGAGATAATCCAAAGCCGCCTGCCAAAGCGACGGAAACAATCGCCGCGCCGGTAGACACATCAACACCTGCTCCCGCAGGGATGTACGTCACGCCTGTCACGTATGAAGTAAATGTGTTCGACGACTATCAAGTCTACGACGTTGAACGCGACCGCACGTTTCCGATTTTGATTCGCTATCCGGCTGGCGCGTCGGGTCCACTTCCGTTGATCATCTGGTCGCATGGCGGTGGTTACAACGATAATGGACATCATGCCAATGAGGAATGGGGTACCGTGCTGGCGCGCGCTGGGTACGCCGTGATCCACATCGCACACGTGGAAGACGAATTGGATTCACATTGCGCGCCCTTGCAGATTCCAGCGGACGAGTGTGAACCGGAAGACATGAAGGAGGTTTCAGAAGGCGGGACGATGTTATCGATCTGGTACAACAAACCTCTCGACGGAATCGCGGTGCTCGATGATCTGGACAATATCGAAAACGCTTCGGGCTTGACGTTCGACCGGGATCGCATCGGTGCTGCCGGGTGGTCCGGGGGAACGGTCATGGTGATGGGGATGGCAGGTTCGGTCCGGGATGTTTCGCCAAGCGTCCACAACTTTACGACGATTGACCCTCGCGTCAAGGCGTTTCTTGCAAACTCGCCGCAGGGAATTGGGTCTCTCGGCTATACCGAAACCTCTTGGGACGGCATTGTCGGTCCGGTGCTGGTTGCCACCGGCAAGGCGGATACTACTCCCAATGAGCAGGCACGCTCCCGCTTGGATTCGTTCGAGCATATGCCCGGTCCTGATAAATATTTGCTCTATCTAGATTCTCCGGATGCCAATCACACCACCTTCGGTTTGGGTCCAGACGGCGCACAGGATTTACAGCCGTACGTCGCGGTTACCGCCGTCGCATTTTTCGATGCGTATCTGCGCGGGTACCCAGAAGCGTTGGCATGGCTCAACTCGGACGGCGTCAGTGTTTGGAGCAACGACATCGCGACGATCACCGTGAAATGACCGCATAAAACCGGGATGTTTGTAACCAGCAACACAGTCCAAAGATACATGGATTGATTTTCAGCCTGTGCATAGAATCCTTCTTACATCAAAAGGAGATTTGCATGGCAAAAATTGATTCTCTCGTACAAGAGTTCCTCGCACAGAAACGGATCGCGGTTGTGGGCGTGTCGGACAAGCGCGAGACAGGCTGTAATTTGAATTACACCAAATTCAAGGAGAACGGTTATCAAGTGTACGCGGTCAACCCGCGCATCGCTTCATTTCGAGGGGACGCCTGTTATCCCGACTTGAAATCCATCCCTGAAAAGCCTGATGCTGTTTTCATTCTCGCCAACCCCAAGGTGACGGATCAGGTCGTCCAGCAATGCGTTGAATTGGGAATCAAACACGTGTGGATGCACTGCATGATGGGCACCAAACCCGGTTTGGCGGGGGGCATTACCAGCGTCTCGCGCGAGGCGGTGGAATTGTGCAACGCCAACGGAATTGCGGTCATTCCGGGAACGTGTCCGAATCAATTCTTGAAACCAGATTTTGGTCACCGCATGATGCGGGGTTTGTGGCGCACATTGGGGTTCTTGAACTCGGTCTAGCGTAGAGGAATTTCTTAACCACAGGGAACACGGAGAACTCAGGGAATTTTCTTGGGAACTCTGCGTTCTCTGTGGCTGAATTACCATTCAAATCCATTCGTCAATCTCCCTCGAACCTGTGATAAAATCTCCCGCCGGGCGACGTACCCTTCGCTCGCAAAATCAACTCTTGGAAAGGGCTTAGAAAATGAAAGTCATGTTAGTGAAAGACGTGTACAAATTGGGACGCGCGGGGGATATCAAGAAAGTCGCCGATGGATACGGGCGCAACTTCCTCCTCCCGCAAGGGCTGGCGGTGCTTGCCACTGCCGGGGCGGTCAAACAGGCGGAAAAGATCCGTGCTCAGGCGGAGGTCAAGCGCGCCGAACTCAACAACGAACTAAAGGATCTGGCGGCGCAGGTCGGCGGCGTCGTGCTTAACTTCCCTGCCAAAGCGGGCGAGACCGGTAAACTTTACGGTTCGATCACCACGCAGGATGTGGCGACCGCGATTCAGGAACAGACGCGCTACGAAGTCAAGAAACAACAGATCGATATGCAGCCGATTCGCAATCTCGGTGAGTTCAAGGCGCGCGTCCGCCTGACGATGGACCTTGTCCCTGAGGTGAAGATCATCGTCTACCGTGAGGGCGAAGCGCACGAAGAGGGGGCGGCAGAAGCGGAAGCGCCCACCGAAGCCGCTGAAGCAACCGCATCGTAAGGAAAGCCTCTTCATTCAAAACATCACCGGCACTTCCCGTTGGATGGGGCGCTGGTGATGTTTCGTTTTCACATTTTGATACGACAGAATCGCAGCCACAGAGATCACCGAGGAAAAAAGTTGTTTTTCTCAAAAATTCTGTGAACTCAGCGGCAAATTTATTTCAATGCAAACCATCGGTCAGAGACTCAAACAAGCGCGCGAATCGAAACGCCTCACGCTCGAAAAAGTTTTCGAAGCGACGCGCATCCGCGTGCCGTATTTGCAGGCGCTCGAAGCGGACGATCTTTCCGCGATGCCCTCGCCCGTTCAGGCGCGCGGGTATTTGCGCAACTATGCCGAATTTCTCGGTTTGAATTTCGACCAACTCCTCGTGGAAATGCGCGCGGAGAACAGACCATCGGATGAAATGATCACGCCGATGGATTCGACCCCAGCGCCAGAGACTCCAACACCTCAAGTTTCTCCTCCTCAGGATGAAGCGCCTCTTCCTACGCGTAAGCCTGCTCGCCGTAAAAAAGCGGATTCCACGCTTGCGACCGATTCCCCGCCCTCCAAACCCCGGCGCGGACGCAAAAAGGCTGAACCCGAGCCAGAGCCTGCGATCGAACCACAACCTGAAAGCGTCGAGCCGATTCAGGAAGCAGAACTTGAGCCTGTTCTTGAGCAGATCGTTGAAAACACGCCACCCGAAGAACCGCCTCAGCCAGACGTGAGCGATGGTCTTTGGCAATCGTGGTTGAACAGACTTGGGTCTATTATTCCGATTCGCGTAAAACGAAAAGAAGTAACTCAAGTTGAAACTGTCGCGCCGCAGGCTGAACCTGAAACTTTTAAACCTTCCAACCCTTCGGCACTCCCTTTGGCCGCAGGGCAACGCTTACAACAATCCTCCGAAATCTTCAAAGAGATCGGGCATGAACTTCGCAAACGCCGTGAAATGCTCAGCCTGCACCTCGATGAAGTGGAGCGCAACACGCGCGTCAAAGCGCATTATCTCGAAGCGCTCGAAATGGGCGCGATGGATAAACTCCCATCCACCGTGCAGACGCGCGGCATGTTGTCAAATTACGCATCCTTCCTCGACCTCGATGTGGATGCCGTCCTCCTCCGTTATGCGGACGGTTTGCAAGCGCGCCATCGCGAACGGAATCCGCAAAAACCTGTCCGTCAGGCGGGCGAACCCATCGTCTCGAATATACCGCCGATCCGCAGTTTTATCGCGGGCGATTTAGTTTTTGGCGTTGGGATCGCCGTCTTCCTGGTCGGTTTTCTCATTTGGGGAATCAATCGCGTGGTCACGTTGCAGAATCAAGAAGTGGTCCAGCCCACCGCGCCCTCGATTTCGGATGTATTGCTCGCCACGCCCGATCCATCTTTGTTCACCCCGACCGCCACCCTTGAGTTTGTGGAAGACAGCGAACCTACGGTGACGATTGTCATCCCCACCCAGAATTTGAACGTGAATGTGCAGGTCAATCTCATTGCGCTCGAACGGACGTACATGCGCGTGATCGCGGATGGGGAGGAGGTCTTCAACGGGCGCGTCATGCCGGGCAATTCGTATCCGTTCGAGGCGGAGGAGCAGGTTGAAGTGCTGGTGGGAAGCGGAGCGGCGATCCGCGTCGTGTACAATGGACGCGACCTCGGCTTGCTTGGCGGTTTCGGTCAGGTGGTCAGCAACATTTATCGCGAAGAGGAGATCATCACGCCCACACCATTGCCGACGCAACCGCCGACGATCACGTTCACGCCGACTGTCACTGTGCCGCCTTCAAATACGCCAGTGCCTTCGGCGACACCGAGGACAACAGGAACACCATAATCATATTCTTCTCTCGGCGGCGTCCTCGCCGCCGAGGCTTACACTGAGCTGTCGAAGTGACGGCAGCTGGAGCATTCTTTGTCGAAAAACACCTTTCACCTTGTCTCATTAGGCTGTGCAAAAAACACCGTTGATTCGGATTCGATGGCGCAGCTTCTCGTCCGCGACGGGTATCGTGCGGTGGACGACCCCGCCCGCGCGCATGTGCTGATCGTCAATACCTGCGGTTTCATCGGACCTGCAAAACAGGAGTCGTTGAATGTTCTTCGCGAACTAGCCGACGGCAAGAAAAAGAATCAACTCCTGATCGCGGCAGGGTGCCTCACACAGCGTTACGGTTCGGAGGTTGCGGAGAAGGTCCCCGGCATCGACGGTGTGCTAGGCACGCGCCGCTGGATGGACATCGTTCAAGTGGTGCGCGAACTCCGCACGGGACCGCATCCCGAGCCGCTTTACCATTTGCCCGAAGTAAAAACAGTCGGCGTCGATGAACAGGACGCGCTGCGCGCGTCGGTGGCGGGCGCGAGCGCGTATGTGAAGATCGCGGACGGTTGCCGCCGTCCGTGCGCGTTCTGCGCGATTCCGCTCATCAAAGGGACGGCGGTCTCGCGCCCGGTGGATTTGATCGTCGATGAAGCCCGGCGATTGCGTGATACCGGCGTGCGCGAGTTGATCCTCATCGCGCAAGATACAACGGATTACGGTCACGATTTGGGGATGAAAGATGGTTTGGCGATTCTGCTCGAACAGCTTACAACAGAAGTCCCTGACATGGATTGGATCCGCATCATGTATGCTTATCCCGGCTACGTGACGGACCGCCTGATCGAAGTGATGGCTTCGAGCAAACAAGTCTTGCCGTATCTCGATATGCCGCTTCAACACGCACACCCGAAGACGTTGTATCGCATGCGTCGTCCCTCGAATATTGATTGGGTGCATCGTACGCTTGAAAAAATGCGTGCGAAAATTCCATATTTGGCAATCCGCACGACGTTCATCGTCGGGTATCCCGGCGAAACGGACGAGGAATATCAGACGCTGGTTGATTTTGTGAAAGAGATCCGTTTCGACCGCGTAGGCGCCTTCCAGTTTTCGTTCGAGCCGGGGACGACGAGCGAGCCGTTAGGCGACCCGATTCCCGCCGAAGTGAAGCAAGCGCGCTACGAACAATTGATGGAATTACAGCAGGGGATTTCAATGCAGGTCAATCAATCGTACGTCGGCAAAACGTTGGATGTGCTGGTCGAAGGGCGCGACAAGGGCATCGCCATTGGGCGTTCCTACCGCGACGCGCCCGAGATTGACGGCTTGGTGTTCATCGAAGGGGAAGCGAGAATCGGCGAGATCGTTCCGGTGCGGATCACCGGAGCGATGGCATACGACTTGACCGGAGTCCCTGCACAAGAGTTGATTCGGCTGTAACATTTCAAATAAGTAACTATGCAGGATTGTTGGTTCCAGCAGATGCACTGTAGGGTAGACTCTTGGGAACAAACTGTGCCTCATTCCGAAGCCGGTTTCAAACCCATTATTCAAGAGGCTGCCATGTTGAAAAAGATTGTTTCGATCTCCGGTTTGGTTGTTCTATCGGTTTTATTGACTGGAGCGTTGACGGCTGCTGCTGTTCCAGCGCCAACGTTCACACTGGTCACCGAACTCCCTGCAACCATGAATGTTGGCGAGGAATATACCGTAGTTGTGAGGGTGGATAGCCCCGGAATCCCGTTCATGAGTGTGCATGCCAACCCAAGTTTTGCCTACCCGGGCAAAGGTGTGGTGGCGGTTCAAGGCGGAGACCGCGCGACGGCTGGTACATCTGCTGTGCTCGAGATTACGTACAGAGCCAAATCTAGCACTGTCGCGATGACGGGCGGCTATGCGCCGGTTTTCTTTGTGGTAGGCGTTCGTTACGGCGGTGGTGTAGTTGTCGTTCAACGCTACGAGTTCAATGTGAAAGTCCCGTAGACATCCCCGAGTTGAGAACATCGCATTAAATAAAAACAGCCCGCCCCTTCGAAAAGAGGCGGGCTGTGGTTTTGTGTGTCGCTCTTAAGGAGCGTTTCCTTCGAAGGGCTCAGGACAGGTTTTGCGGCGAAGAGTCTCGGCTTGCCTTATTAAGAGATGCTTCGTCGTTTCACTTCTCGGTGTGCACCGGTGGTCATGACGCGCGCGCGACTGCCGTGGCGGCAAGGATGAGGATTCCTACGATCAGATTGATATGCAAGAGACGAATTTCGCGCCGTCGCAAAGCCTCCAGTTGATCTGTGTTCTTCGTTTTCTTTGATGTGAGAATCGCGCGGCGGATGGCGGGAATCACGTCCCACGTTTGGACCGCGCTCACTGCGATGACGATCATGCCGAGGAAATGTTTGGCGAGGATCGCCAGCGACCATTGCGTGTTTGTTGAAAGAAAACCATCATAGTGCGGGTTCACGCTCATCTGGAACAAGCCGGTCAATACCAACAAACTCAGGCTGAACCATGTCACGGGTTCGAAACGTTTTTGGATGGCTTCGATGAGTGTTAACTGCGCGTTCAGGTCGAGCGTGCGCTTCATGGCAGGCAGGATGAGGAACGCGATCGCCGCGAGACTGCCGACCCACGCCACCGTGGCAACAAAATGCAACCAGTAGGTGACTGCTATTGCCCAAACGGGAGGAGGCGTCATGGCGTCGGCATGTCAGTGGGGATGGGTGTTTCGGTATCGGCTGGCGGTGGACCGAGTGTTGGCGTTTCTGTCGGGAACGGCGTTTCAGTTGCAGGGTAGCAGATCAAGGTTGCCTCACGAAGTCCCTTTGCCGCGGCATCGTCGAGTGCGCCCGCGCTTTGTGCGCTGGTGTATTGTGTGTATGCGCCGCAGGCATCGCCTTTGGCGAGAAGTTCGTCACCGTAGCGCATCAAGGCGAATTGATAACGCGCACCGGCGGTCATTGTGCCGTCCCATAAGTTACCCCAACTGCTCGCCTGCTGGAAGTAGAACACTGCCTGCGCCCAGTCTAACTCCCAAAATGACGCGCCGATGAGATAGACGCGCGCGCCTTCGCGCAGTCCGTTGGAGTCGCGGTCGAGCGGACCGAATCGTTCCGCAAGGGTGATCTGGTAGATGCCGCCTTCGAGGTTCCCTGAATTGATGAGGTTCACGCCATGGTTACGGAAGGCGAAGTAATACATGCCGTCCACGAGGGGGGTGTTGTAGTTCGGGTCGAGTTTGCGCATTTCATCGAGCGCGCCGAGCGCGCCGGGCCAATCCTGTGCGGCGATCAGTTGTTGCGCGCGGGAATACGCCTCCTCCGCGCCGCTGAAATCAGGCGTGGGTGTGAGCGAGGGAGTCGGCGTAGGTGTGGGCTGGTTCATCAACACCAGCACGTTCGTCAATTCCTGCTGTGCGCCGGGGAAGGAGGGATCGTTCTGGATGATCCATTCGAGACGCTGTTTGGCGATCTCGTAGCGCCCGAATTGAATATCCACGAGCGCGAATGTGAATTGCTCGCTGAGTTGTTCGCTCATCACCGAGGATTGATATGCCTGCCGAGTGTTAATGCCCGAACGAAATCCGCTAAAAATCGCCGCGGCGAGGAGGATGATCACGCCCAGCGCGTTGAACAAGAATCGTTTACCGCGCCCGGGTTTTGTTACCTTCATATTGGGTTGTGTGCTGCCAAGATCTTCAGACATTTGATATTTTTCTCACTTATAGCATGTCACCCTGAGCCTGTCGAAGGACTCGGAATGACATAATGTATGGCAAAGATTATATCAGCCTTGATTTCAGAGTTTGAAAAGCAATTTAATCTCAGACCAGATGATGGGCAGGCAGATCAACCCGCCGATGGTCATGCCGAGCAACGCGGTCAACACCGCAGAACCGGGGATGTAGACCGCCAACAAGTAAGCGGCCACACCGCCGATCACAGCCGCAACAAATCCTTTGGCTGCCGCGCCCCACACGATGATCGGCTCGTGCGTCCGTTTGCTCAACCAACCGAAGAGGATGATGGACTCGATGAGCAATGCGATCTCGGCAAACGCGATGACCGGCGCGCCGATCGGTTTGAAGAACGTGATTCCGAGATAACCAATTCCAATGAACATCGCCAGCCGCAGGATGACCGCGTACAGGGGGAACATCGGTTCTTTGCGTGCGTAGAACGAACGCGCCGCGATCTCTTGAATCGAGAAACCGGTAAGCGTGATGAGGTACGCGCGCGTCGTCCACGTGATGAGCGTGGATGTTTCCGTGTCGAAGCCGAACGCGGCGCGCACGAGCGGATTGATGCCCGCCGCCATCACCGCCGCGACGGGAATCGTGAGGGCGATCAATACTCGAAGGGCGCGCTCGACCGCCAAACGGAAATCATGCCACTGGGCGCGCGAAGCGAGTTCCGAAAGCGTCGGCAACATTGCGGTGGCGATCGCTGTTCCAAGCAGGGTCTCCGGCACTTGCATGATCATCCAGCCGTACGCGAGCGATGTGACCGCGCCGTCCTGCTGCAAAAACGAGGCGAGATAATCGCGCACGATGACGATGGATTGAATCCCACCCATGGTGAGCAAACGCGGACCGAGCAATTTCAACGCTTCGAGCAAGCCGGTGTGACGCAGGTCGAGCGCGGGAGTCCATTTGAAGCCGAATCTGAACAGCGCGGGGATTTGCACCGCGAGATGCAACGCCGCGCCGAGGATCACACCGTACACAAGACCGTAAATGCCGAAGCGCGGCACGAAGACCATCGCGCCGAAAATTTGACCGACGTTGTACATCGTCGGCGCGAGCGCGGGCAGGATGAAATGCTGATTGGCTTGCAGGCTTGCCATCACCAAGCCGCTGATCGAAAAGATGATCGTGCTGACGAGGTTCAAGCGCATCAGTTCCGCGACAAGCACGCGTTGCTCCGCGGTGAAGCCCGGCACGATGACGTTATCCACGATCTGTTGCGCGAAAATAAAAACGAGCACGGCAATCAAGCCGGTGACGAGAAACGCGAGGTTGGCGACGCGCGAGAACAAGTCCCATGCCGCTGTGTGGCTTTTTGTGGTGAGGTATTCGCTCATGAGTGGGATGAACGCCATCGCCAGCGCGCCGCCCGAGATGAGCGCGAACAACACGTCTGGCACGTTGTTGGCGGAGTTGAACACGTCGAGCAAGCCGACCTCATCCGTGTAGATGCGCGAGATGATACCCACGCGGACGAAGGCGAGGACTTTGTCTATTAGAAAGAAGAACGCGATCAAAATTGACGTGCGCGCCAAGAAGGAAAATTTATTCATTCGCCGGTTCTGGTTTCCATAAGTTCAAAGCATACGGCAGGATGTGAAAGAAGAGATACGTCCGCCACGCCAGCCCGGGCAACAGGATGTTGAGATCGAGCGAATTGCGGTAGATCCAAATTCCCAACAACATGAGCGGCATGATGTTGAGCGCGGCGCGGTGAGCCGTTTGAAAGCGAGGGTTGCTCTTGCCTTTCTCGAAGATCCTAAAACTGAGATACACGATGACGAAGACCAAACCTACATCGAGGTAACCTCCCCACTTTGGAATGGGAACATCCGCTGTGCTGGCGTACAGCACTAGATAGGTTGAAACGGCGTAGCAAGCGCAGGCAACGAAGAGGAGTGAGCGGTTTGGATTGTTTGTCATTTACGGAACGTAGGGAGGCAAATCCATGACTTTGAATTTTCCATCACCGTCTTTCGCCACGCGGTAATCGAATTGCGAAACAGGCGGCATCTCGGTCTCGTTCGCGCCGCAGCACGGACCCAGCACGAACAAACTCCCATCAGAATTGCTGAATTCTACCTGAAAGACATACGTGTCGCCTTGTAAATTTTTGAACGTCGCGGTGTGAACTTTCAGGCATTGCAGTCCCGCGAATTCGCAGGACCAACTCCACAACGCGGCATGATCCGCCGGGTCTGACGATGGGTTGAACACTTGCATCTGCTCGTACTCGCCCCCGTAGAGCAGATCCGCTTCGGTGTACTGTTTTGCATTCAACAAGTCGAAAAATCGAATCAATACGCCTTGGGCTTCGTCGGCTGTCGATGGCAGCGAAGTGGGAGTTGGGGTGTCTGCGGGTTGAGATGTACAGCCGGCGAGAATGAGGATGAAAAGGATTAAATATCGTTGCATCAGAATGTTCCTTTAATGACTCCTCCATCCACGGCAAGCATGGTTCCGTGGATGAACGATGCGGCGGGTGAAACGAGGAAGACTGCCGCATTGGCAAATTCCTCCGGCTGACCCATACGCCCCAGAGGGATCTCGGCGGTCTGCCTGGCGATCTCTTCTTCGACGGTCGTGCCGTTGGTTTTTGCGCGGGAAGCCATCAACACGTCGACGCGCTCGGTCATCGTCCAGCCGGGCAGAATGGAATTAAAACGGATGTGCTCCCTGCCCAGTTCCATTGCCAGCGTTTTGATCAGACCCGCTGTTGCTGCGCGGATGCTGTTCGAGAGCACGAGGTTTTGAATGGGTTGTTTGGTCACGTAGGAGTTGATCGCCAGCACACTCGGGGAATCGGAGTTCCGCAAATGGGGGAGGGCGGCTCGGATCAAACGCACGTGACTCATCAACGAAGTATCCACCGCCTTTTGCCACGTCTCATCGTCGAATGATTCGAACGGACCGGCGGGCGTCCCGCCTGCGTTGGTGATGAGGATATCCAACCCACCGAAGGCTTCGACAGTTTGTTGAATCAATTTCTGAGGCGCACCGGGGAGACTTACATCACCTGCGAATGCTTCTACTTGTGTGCCTGTTTCCCTGTGTATTTTCTCTGCCGCTCGTTTTGCATTTGCCTCCTCGCGGCTGTTGACCGCCACGCGGCAGCCCTCTTTCGCGAGTAATAATGCGGCGGCGTAGCCAAGTCCGCGGGAGGAGCCGGTGACAAGGGCGCGTTTGTTTTTGAGGTGTAAATCCATTTTTCTCCGTTTGCAGGTTTACAAGTTGGAATGTTGGAAAGTTGAACGTTCAAACCTGCCAACTTTCCAACCTTTAAACGATCTCGATCTTTTGTTCGATCACATCCCCGTCCGACCAATTCCCCTCTACCCAATTTGCCACCTTCCCTAACGCGGACTGCAAAAACGCGGCGTCATTCCCAACCATCGCGCAGACGATGACCGCCTCGTCCCATTTATCCTGCAAGTCCATTTCCGCAACCGAGATGTTGAACTCGCGGTGCAGGCGCGAGATGAGCGGCTTGATCCGTCCGCGCTTTTCTTTGAGGGAGGCACAAGTTGGGAGGTGAAGATGGATGGTGAGGGTGGCGAGCATTATTAATTCTTATATTGAGAAGATTGTCTTTGCTTTATTCTCTCTTTTATTTGTGCTCGCAAAGTATCACTACTGTATTCTTGTTGTACCTTAATCCTCATATATGGCAAGCCTACTGAATTGAAGGTGTTGTTCTTAAACTCATCTCTCTCGAAGTGTTCGTGTTGCTTATGACTACTATCGTCCAATTCTACGACTAATAATGGCTCAAGAGTTTGAATATCGCAGAACAAGAAATCAACATGTTTGCATAGAACTTGATTGACATGAAATTTTCTATCTTGTGGTTCATTTGCTAGAAAAACAAAATCACCCATTCGAACTTTTACGAAAATAATATGCTCGTTGTCTTTTGCTTGAAGTAATGCTTGATACAGAATATGCTCTGGCTTTGTGAGTACCGATCTGTTCTTTCGATATTTTGGAGAGTCTGGGCTGGCTATCCCAAGATCAATTGACCTTACTGGTTCTCTTTGAACCTGTTGGGTTATTTTTTGTTCACCTGTTTCAGATTCAGATTGTTGTTTGGTTTCTTCCTTGCTTTCACCAAGAAGCTCCAGGAATGCTTTTATAAGAGAGATGAATATACCCCTAAAGAATTCCAAAATCTTTTTCATGTCATTATCCTCTCAAGATTTCTGGTGGGTTGAATATCTAAGTTTACGAATTACCAATTACGTTTTACAATCCCTCGCATGGACATCGAAGTTCAATACAAAAATGCCCTCGAGTATCTCTACTCGTTCGTGGATTATAGCCTGAAACATTCCTCCGAACTTGCCAAGGCAGAGTTCAACCTTGACCGCATGTTCGCGCTGATGGAGGAACTCGGCAACCCGCAGACGAAATATCCTATCATTCACGTGGCGGGGACGAAGGGCAAAGGTTCCGTGTCGGCGCTTTGCGCCTCGGGTTTGAAGGTTGCAGGTTATAAGGTTGGCTTGTACACGTCCCCGCATTTGCTGGATTTCTGCGAGCGGATTCAGATCAACGGCGAGCCGATCTCACATGAGTTTTTGGTTGAGTTGGTGGAAGAAATCAAACCTGCCGTTGCAAAAATTCCGAAATTGACGACATTTGAAATTACAACCGTGCTTGGCTTTCTGGCATTTGCAAAACAGGAATGCAACGCGGCGGTGATCGAGGTCGGTTTGGGAGGAAGACTCGACGCGACGAACATCGTCACGCCGCAGGTTTCGGTCATCACGTCATTGTCGTACGATCACATGGCGGTGCTAGGCGATACGCTGGCGAAGATCGCGGGCGAGAAGGCAGGGATTATCAAAAAAGGGGTACCAGTTGTATCCTCCACGCAAAAAGAGGAAGCCCTCGAAGTATTGGAGCGCGTAGCCACTGAGAAAAGTTGTCCGTTTACTCTTGTTGGAAAAGATATTTCTTATGAAAGTGTGAGTACTTCTTTGGATGGGCAGGTGGTTTCGATACGCCCCTCAAAGAGCATTCGGGGCTACTCAACCACCAATGATATTGAGTTGAAAATTCCATTGCTCGGCTCCCACCAACTCGAAAACGCGGCAACGGCGTATGCTGCGCTCAAAGTCAGCGGATTGGAAATTTCAGACGAAGCGATTCAAAAAGGGTTTGCTCAAGTGAAGTGGCGCGGTCGTTTTGAAATAGCGCGGCGCGAGCCGCCCATGATTTTCGATTCGGCACATAATGAAGATTCGTTTGCCAAACTACGCGAGACTCTCGAAACGTATTTCCCGGGCAAGCAGGTTTACCTCATCTTCGGCGCGTCGGAGGATAAGAACATCCCCGGCATGTTTGCCGCGATGAAACCGAAGATTCAGCGGCTTATCGTCACGCGCGCAGACCATCCGCGAGCGTTGGAGGAGGAGAAAATCGTCGAGTTGGCGCGGCAGGCTGAAATCGAGTATGAAGCGGTCAGTCCCGTCGAGTCCGCGTTGGCGCGGGCGTTGGAGTTATCCGCAAAAGATGGTAGCATTGTGCTGTCCGCTGGGAGCATGTTCGTCACGGCGGAAGTGATGAGAGCATGGGAAGAGCGAAATTCGAGAAGCGATAATCGAACATCGTAATCTTTCCCGAATAACGAGTATCGAAGATCGAGCATTTATGAGTCACCCAAAAGAATGGCGCGAAGAAGAAGAAAATTTCGACCTGACCCTCTCGCAGCGCACAGAGGAGTTGTATCGCATTGCGAACCGCGAGGCGGACGCCGAGGGCATGATCGAAGCCGCGGTGCTGCCGCTGCGCGATCTGGTTGTGTTCCCGCGCATGGTCTCGCCGATCTTCATCGGGCGCGAATCGTCGCTGCTCGCGGTGGAAGAGGCGCAGCGCAAAGGGCAGACCGTGATCGGGCTGACGCAACGCGACGCCGACATCGATAACCCCGGCGCGGAGGATTTTTTGCCCATCGGCGTGGAGATGGCAGTGGGGCGTTTGCTCGCCATGCCAGACGGCTCACACTCCGCGCTCGTGCAGGGACGCCGCCGCGTCGAGATCGTGGAGTTCATCCGCAGTGTGCCGTATTTGAAAGTGCGGGCACGCGTCATCTCGGAACCTCAAACTGCTGACCGCCAGACGCAAGCCCTTATGCGTTCCGCGCTGGATTTATTTAACCGTTGTGTCGAATTAGATCGTTCGATTCCCGAAGAAGCACATTTGTATGCGATGAACATCGCCGAGCCCGGCTGGCTGGCGGATATGCTTGCTACATCGCTGTCGTTGAATTACGAGGCGAAGCAAAGCCTGTTGATGCTACTCGATGTGCGCGGACGTTTGCAAGCGTTGAACAAGATCCTCGCGCAGGAAGTGGATGTGCTCGAACTGGAAGATGAAATCCATTCGAAGGTGCAAAGCGAAGTGGATAAAAGCCAGCGCGAGTTTTATCTGCGCGAGCAGATGCGCCAGATCCAAAATGAATTGGGCGAAGGCGACATCTTCACGCGCGAATCGGGTGACTTGAAAAAGCGGGTCGAAGCCGCAAACCTTCCCGACGAAGCGAAGACCGTCGCGCTCAAAGAATTGGAACGTCTCAACCAGATGCCGCCGATGGCGCCCGAAGTGGGAATCATCCGCACGTACATCGACTGGATCCTCGAACTGCCGTGGTCGAATCTTTCGCCCGATAATCTCGACGTGAAGAACGCGGCGAAGATTTTGGAGCGCGATCATTACGGTTTGAAAAAAGCAAAAGAACGAATTTTGGAATACATCGCCGTCCGTTCGTTGAAGCCGAAGAAGGAACGACAGCCGATTCTTTGTTTTGTTGGACCCCCGGGAACTGGAAAGACATCGCTCGGACGTTCGATTGCAGAGTCGCTTGGCAGAAAGTTCGTGCGTGTTTCGCTCGGCGGCGTGCGCGACGAAGCCGAGATTCGCGGTCATCGCCGCACGTACATCGGCGCCCTGCCGGGCAGAATCATTCAAACCATGAAGCGCGCAGGGACGTCGAATCCGCTGTTCATGCTGGATGAAATTGATAAGTTGTATTCCGATTTCCGCGGCGACCCCGCTTCGGCGATGCTGGAAGTGCTCGACCCCGAGCAGAACAACACGTTCAGCGATCATTACCTCGAATTGCCGTTCGATTTGTCGAAGGTGATGTTCGTCACGACGGCGAATTCGCTGGGGAGCATTCCCTCTCCGCTGTTGGATCGCATGGAGGTGATCGAGTTTCCCGGTTACATCGAGGAAGAAAAACTCGAAATTGCGAACCGCTATTTGATTCCCCGCCAGATCGAAGAGAACGGCGTCGAGGAACTCAACCTCACGTTTGAATCCGATGCGGTGCGAAAGATCATCCGCGAGTACACGTACGAAGCGGGCGTCCGCAATTTGGAGCGCGAGATCGGGAAGATCTGCCGCAAAGTGGCGCGCTTGAAAGCGGAGGGGAAGAAGTTTGAATCGGTGATCAAAGCCGAAGCCGTTGAAAAGTATCTCGGTCCGCAGCAGGTCTTCCAGCCCGAAGCCGAACGCTCGGATGAAGTTGGTGTGGTCACCTCGCTCGCGTGGACGGAGAACGGCGGCGAGATCATGCCGGTCGAGGTGGCGGTGCTGGAAGGCAAAGGCGGCTTGCAAATGACCGGTCAGATGGGCGACGTGATGCAGGAGTCCGGTCAAGCCGCGCTGACGTACATCAAATCGCGCGCGAGCGAATTGAAGATTGACTTGGAAGTCTTCGAGCGCATGGACATCCACGTGCACATGCCCGAAGGCGCGATTCCGAAAGACGGACCTTCGGCTGGCATCACGATGGCGACCGCGATCATCTCCGCGCTTACGGGACGCCCGGTGTTCAAGCACGTCGGCATGACCGGCGAGATCACCCTGCGCGGGCGCGTGCTTCCCATCGGCGGCGTGCGCGAGAAAGTGTTGGCGGCGCATCGTGCAGGTTTGAAAACGGTCATTCTCCCTGAAAAAAATATGAAGGACCTAACCGAACTGCCGAAGACTGCAAAATCGGAACTGAAGATCATCCCGGTCAAACACATGGACGATGTGTTGCACATCGCGCTCGGCAGGGACGCGGTGATCGAACCTCCGCGACCGAAGAAGCAAAACAAGGAAGAGACTCAGGAAGAGAACGAGTAATTCCAGAATGACCCGGTGGTTGAGTAGCCGCGAGCGATAGCGAGTGGCGTATCGAAACCACCAGTAGCGCAAGTAACAATTATTTCGAATCGAACAGGTGGTTTCGATGCGGCCTGCGACGAACACGCAGGTCTACTCAACCACCGGGTTTTTTATATGCCCATCTCACTCAAAAACAAAGTCGTTCTCATCACCGGTGCATCCTCGGGGTTCGGCGCAGATGCCGCAACCCTCTTTGCGCAGGAAGGATGCAAAATCGTCCTCGCCGCGCGCCGGCTCGACAGGTTGCAAACGCTCGCGGCTGAAATTCAAAGCAAAGGCGGCGAAGCGCTTGCCATCCCGGTGGATGTGAGCGAGCGCGCCGAGATCGAATTGATGGTGCAGACCGCGCTCGACCTCTACGGCAAAATCGATATTCTTTTCAATAACGCGGGGTATGGCGCGGTGGATTGGTTCGAACGTCTCGACCCCGAGCGACGGATCGAAACGCTTGTGCGCGTCAACCTCATCGGCACGATGCTTGTCACGCGGGCGGTGCTTCCGCATATGCTCGAACGCCGCGAAGGTCACATCATCAACATGGTCTCTGTGGGCGGGCTTATCGCCGCGCCGACCATCACCACCTACTCTGCCAGTAAGTGGGGCTTGCGCGCATTCACCGACGCGCTTCGCCGCGAAGTCTCTCACCTCGGAATAAAAGTTTCAGGTATCTATCCGGGTCCCGCGGTCACTGAGTTCGGTCAGAAACTCGAACGCACGAAATCGCGCGATGCCATCAAGCGTTTCAAATACCCGCACCTGACCTCCGAGTACGTTGCGCATCGCGTCGTAGAAATTGCCAAACGTCCGCGCCGCACGCTGGTCATCCCCTGGTGGTTTCGCATCATCACCACCTTCGATACACTCTTCCCCGTTGCTGTGGATTGGATTCTTTATTTTTTCTCGAAGAAGAATCATAATTTGGATTAATAGCCCGTTCGTCCAGCAGTTAAACTGCTGGACGAACGATTTGCTGGATGGACTTACAATGGAGACTCACATGACACAATCCCGCTTGGACAAACTCAACGCTTCACTTCAGACGGGGGAACTTGATTCGGTTATCCTGAATCCGGGTCCAACCCTCAAATATCTCACCGGCCTCAACTTCCACCTGATGGAGCGCCCGGTCGTTTTATTTTTCGCAAGGGATCAAATCCCTGCGATTGTGATCCCTGAATTAGAGATGCAGAAAGTTGCAAACCTTCCGTATAAATTGCAGGTGTTCCCGTATCCCGAAAACCCGTCTGAGTGGGATGCGGCTTTCCGCAAGGCGGTGCAGGCTTTAGGTCTGGATGGGAAGCGGATCGGCGTCGAGCCGCGTCAATTGCGTCTGCTTGAATTCCGTCACGTCAAGAGCGGCGCGCCAGAAGCGGACTTCCCCGATGCGAGCGATGTGCTGGCGCAATTGCGCCTGCGAAAAGATCAAGCCGAAGTGGAGGCGATGCGCCGCGCGGTGCAGATCGCCCAGTCCGCGCTCGAAGCGACGATCCCCTTGATGAAAATTGGCATGACCGAAAAGGAATTGTCAGCAGAGCTGGTCACCCAATTACTTAGGCATGGTTCTGAATCCGAAATGCCCTTCAGTCCCATCGTTTCATCGGGACCAAATTCGGCAAATCCACACGCCTCGCCAACAGAGCGAAAATTGCAGCAAGGCGACTTGCTTGTCGTGGATTGGGGCGCGGCGCACGATAGTTACATCTCTGATCTCACGCGGACCTTTGCAGTGGGTCAGGTGGACGCGGAATACGAAAAAATCCACAAGATCGTTCAGGAGGCGAACGCCGCCGGTCGCGCCGCGGCAAAGCCCGGCGTCCCTTGCGCGATTGTGGACAAAGCCGCACGGGATGTCATCGAAAAATCAGGCTACGGAAAATATTTCACGCATCGCACCGGTCACGGCATTGGCATGGAGGGACACGAGGAGCCGTACATGCGCGGCGACAACCTGCAACTGCTCGAATCCGGCATGGCGTTCACGGTCGAACCCGGCATTTACCTGCCCGGGCGAAACGGCGTACGCATCGAGGATAACGTGGTGATCACCGAAACGGGCGCGGATGTGTTATCCGATATGCCGAGGGAGATTCGAGTAGTAGGGTGATTCTTTCTTGCCGCGAATTACGCGAATTTCACGAATTTATTAAGCCCTTTGCATTAATTCGCGCGAAGCGTTTCGTGTCTGAGGTATTGGAGGTTTTATGGCTGAGATAATTCACAAGGCATTGTCGTTTGCGATTATCGGCGCGGCGATGGAGGTGCACAGAATCCTCGGTCCCGGTTTTCTAGAGGCTGTGTATCAAGCCGCGCTTGAAAAGGAGTTAACGCTCCACGGTATACCTTTTCAACATCAGGTTGAATTACCCGTCTTGTACAAAGGAGATGTAGTTGGCGTGTATAAGGCTGACCTTGTGATTGACAGGAAGATCATTGTTGAAATCAAAGGCGTCTCTCGCCTGAGTGCCTCTCATCAGGCACAAGCCCTTCATTACCTTGCCGCCACTGGTTTGGAACTTGCGATCCTGATCAATTTCGGTGCAAGCTCTTTGGAACACCAACGCGTCGTCAAATCACAAAACAAAAGTTCGCGCTGATTCGCGAAATTCGCGGCTAAGGTTTTGAACCTCATGTCGGAAGTTATCTCACAATATCTATCCTTACTGGATTCCCAGCGCGAATTGGCTTTTGCCACGCTGACTGGCTTGACCGACTCGCAATTATGGCAACGACCTGCGCCGAAAGAATGGAGCATCGGCGAGATCCTTGACCATAATTACCTGTTGATCGCTTCAATGCTCCCTGCCGTGGAATGGATGTGGAAACTCAACGGCTGGTATGGTCGGCTGAGGCGGAAACGTCCCTATGCAGCAACAATCGAGGATGTTTACCGCAACCCGAGGTTTCCTCAATGGGTTGGTTTTCTCTGGACACCGCGCTTCAATACACGTAAACCCGTTTCGCTGGAGGCGCTTAAAACTGAAACGAGAGAAATCCATGCAAGGGTTCGGGCGTTCTACGAAAACAAAGATGAAGACGTGCTGGGGAATTTAAACCTGTATGATCCTGTATTCGGTTGGTGTAATCTCATCGTCACCCTGCGGATCGGAATTTATCATGACCAGTTGCATTATGATGATGTGATCAAGCAGGCAAAACAGTTCAAGCCATGACTTTGATTCGACAAGTTGACCCGAAAGAAGCGGATACGCTAACTCAAATTGCCCTGTCTGCCAAACGTCACTGGGGATATCCCGAACGGTGGATGGAAATTTGGGCTCCACTATTGACTTTTACACCTGTTTACTTTGAGGAAAATGAAAGTTGGGTCGCTGTAGACGGCGAAAAGCCTATTGCGTTCTACACGTTGCAAAACAAAAATGGAATCTCGTGGCTTGAAAATCTTTGGGTTTTACCCGAATACATTGGCAGGGGAGTTGGAAAAGAAATGTTCCTTCACGCGGTGACTCGGGCGCGGCAACGCGGATTTAAGATCCTGCAACTCGAAGCCGACTCAAACGCGATGGGATTTTATGGGAAAATGGGAATGAAAAAGATCGGTGCACGATATTCCGTAGTGGACGGCTCGCCGCGTATCCTCCCGATCATGGAGATGAATTTGTGACCACTTATTGCGATTACGTCAATTCGCACCCCGAAGAACTTTTCAATAAAACATATCACGATACGCAATACGGCTTCCCGCTTGATGACGATAACTTGCTCTTCGAGCGATTAATTCTTGAAATCAATCAGGCGGGACTTTCGTGGATTACGATTCTGAAAAAGGCAGAAAACTTCCACAAAGCCTACCGCGGATTCAATGTTGCGAAAGTAGCAAAGTTCGGCGAGAAAGATCGCACTCGCCTCCTCTCGGATGCGGGAATCATTCGCAATCGACTGAAAGTGGATGCGGCTATCGAGAACGCGAAGCGGATCCAGAAATTGCAAAAGGAATACGGCTCGTTCAAAGGCTGGTTGGATGCGCATCATCCGCTAACAAAAGAAGATTGGACAAAACTGTTCAAGAAGACCTTCGCCTTCACCGGCGGCGAGATCGTGAACGAGTTCCTCATGTCTACGGGGTATTTGCCGGGCGCGCACACGAAGGATTGCCCGGTCTACAAAAAGGTCGCTTCCCTTCGCCCCGCATGGATGCGCCGCAGATAGTCTATAATTTGCCCATGCCGCGGTTGATTCCCACATCGGAGCCGTTCTTCTTACTCGGCGACCGTTCCAAACCTGCCTGCCTGCTCGTCCACGGATTTACAGCCTCCCCGAAGGAAATGCGTTTGTTGGGGGAGTTTCTGAATCTCCATGGATACACCTGCCTTGGGATTCGCCTCGCGGGGCACGGAACGGCACCCGAAGACATGGCTCGTTCGCGATACATTGATTGGATTGCCTCGGTTGAGGATGGTTATCATCTTCTGCGCGGCGTGTCGGATCGTATCTTCATCGTTGGGCTTTCGATGGGCGGCGTCCTCTCCTTGCTGATATCCACGCGGTTGAAAGTGGAGGGTGTAGCCGCGTTAGCCACGCCGTACGGTTTGCCGCGCGATTACCCGATCTGGCTGTTGAATCTCGTCAGCCTGTTCAAGAAGTTCGTTTCGAAAAGTAAGGGCAAACCGGGAAGCGGCTGGTTCGATCAAGCCGCGTACCGCGAGCAGGTTTCCTACCCAAAGAACCCGGTCCGCTCGACGGCGGAGTTGAAAAAGTTGATACTCGAGATGCGCGCGGCGCTGCCGCAGATCGCCGCGCCGGTTCTGTTGATGCACTCGCGCGACGACGCGTACGTGCTGCCCGAAAATATGGAAAAGATCTACGCCGCGCTGATCAACGCGAAAGAGCGGACAAAACTGTACATTGCCGGGTCGGGCCACGTCGTCACGCGTGACGCGGCTCGTCAGCAGGTATTCGAATCTGTGCTGGAATTCGTCCAGCGTATCGGAGGACGTGCTTGAATCGTAATCTCATATTTGTCGCGTTAGCCCTTCTCACGTGGGGGTTTGGCGAAGGGCTGTTCTTTAATTTCCAGCCGATCTATCTCAAGGAGTTGGGGAGCAGTGAAGCGGAGATCGGGCTGATCCTCGGCGCGTTCGGCGCGGCGATGGCGATCACGCACATCCCGGCGGGCAGGCTGGCTGACCGCCTCGGCCGCCGGCCGTTGCTTGTTTTTGCATGGATCACGGGTTTGGTTTCGACGATCATCATGGCGATCGCGCGCGAGCTGCCGCTGTTCATTGCCGGCATGATGGGGTATGGTTTGACCGCGTTCGTCGCTTCGCCGCTCGGAAGTTACGTCACCGCCGCGCGCGGCAAATGGTCAGTTGGCACAGCGCTTTCGATGACAACCGCCACGTTCAACATGGGCATGGTGCTGGGACCGATCACCGGCGGCTGGATCGGCGATCACTACGGTCTGCGCGCCGTATATTTCGTGGCGGTAGGGATGTTCGTTCTCTCCACGCTTTTTATTTTATTGATACGGAGCCAGCCGATTGACGATCACGACCCCGAATCGCCTCCGTTGAATCTGTTGAACAACACGCGTTTGAAAAGTTTTCTTGGCGTGGTTGCGTTTTCTGTTTTTGCGATGTACCTTGCCCAGCCGCTCACGCCGAACTTTTTGGAAGATGTGCGCGACCTGTCGCTCTCCAACATCGGCATGGTCTTTGCCATGGGCGCCTTGGGGAATGCGGTTCTGGCGCTCACCTTGAGCCGCCTGCAACCTCATATCGGGTTTGTCCTCGCGCAGGTGATGGTCGCCGCGTTCGCCTTGATCGTCTGGCGCGGAACCGGCGCATCAATCCTTGCGTTCGGGTATTTTTTGCTCGGCGGGTTTCGCGCCGCGCGTCCGCTGGCGATGGCGCAGGCGCGCGCGCTTGTCCATCAATCGCAAATGGGTCTCACCTACGGCGTGATGGAGACCATCTACGCGGTGATCTTCATCCTTGCGCCGCCGCTGGCTGGTTTAATCTATACCGGCGATCCGTTCTTGATCTATCCGCTCGCTCTCGTCTTAATCACTGTTTCGGTCATCATCAGCGCGATCGTCCCGCGGAGATTGCTCCATGCTTGAGATCGTTTCGTTCACGCTGGGTCCCGCACAGACGAACGCGTACCTCGTTGCGGATTCGGAGACGAAAGAAGCCGCGGTGATTGATCCCGCGTGGGACGGTCACATTATTTTAGGAGCCGCGCAAAAACGCGGCTGGCGCATCGGTCATTTATGGTATACGCACGCGCACTTCGATCACATCGGCGGCGCGGCGGCAATTGCGGATGCTTTGAATCCGTTGCCGCTGGTCGCGTTGCATCCGAACGATCACGTGCTATGGCGCGCAGGCGGAGGCGGCGCGTTCTTTGGATTCGATATTGACCCGGGTCCCGAACCGACGATTGATTTTGTGCATGGGATGAAATTGAAACTCGGCAGTGTGGAATTTGAAGTTCGCTTCACGCCGGGACATACAACCGGTCACTGCATCCTCAACGTTCCCTCAGCCCGCACATGCTTCTGCGGCGACCTCATCTTCGCCGGTTCTGTCGGTCGCACCGACCTGCCCGGCGGCGATTGGAATACGCTCGAAAAAAGTATCCGTGAGCAAATTTTCACTTTGCCCGATGATACGCGCCTGTTATCAGGGCATGGACCTGAAACAACTGTAGGGGAGGAGAAGAGAAGTAATCCGTTTGTGAACGCGTACGAAAAATAAAAACCGCATCCATTCGGATGCGGTTTTGAATTTACTTCGCAATTTCCGTTGCCCGCGTCTCGCGAATGACCGTCACCTTGATCTGACCGGGATATTGCATGGTCTCTTCGATCTTCTTTGCCACATCGCGCGCCAGCCGCGCGGATGCAAGATCGTCGATCGCGTCGGGCTTGACGATGATGCGCACTTCGCGTCCCGCTTGAATGGCGAACGCTTGTTGCACGCCGTCGAACGACATGGACATTTCCTCGAGTGAGCGGATGCGTTTGATGTACGCTTCGAGGTCTTCGCGCCGCGCCCCGGGCCGCGCGCCGGAGATGGCGTCCGCGGCTTCGGCGATGATCGCTTCGACCGTAAGTTGATCAACCTCATGGTGGTGCGATTCGATGGCGTTCACCACGATCGAGTTGACTCCATAACGGCGGCAAAATTCCGCGCCGAGTTTCGCGTGCGTGCCGTCCTGATTGTGATCCATTGCTTTTCCGATATCGTGCAGGAAGCCGCCCAATTTGGAGAGTTCAACGTTCGCGCCGATCTCCGCTGCAAGGATACCCGCGAGCTTGGATACTTCGACTGCATGCGCGAGTTGATTCTGCCCGTAGGATGTACGGAATTTGAGCCGCCCCATCATCTTCAAGATTTCAGGATGCAAGCCTGTAACGTTGGCTTCGTATGCGGCTTGCTCTCCCGCTTCATTGATGATCTTTTCGACCGCGCGCGTTTCATCTTCCACGATCTTTTCGATATGCGCGGGGTGAATCCGTCCATCGAGAATTAATTTTGCGAGTGCGCGCCGTCCGATCTCGCGGCGGACCGAGTCGAAGCACGAAACTGTCACCGAATCCGGTGTATCGTCCACGATCACGTCCACGCCTGCGGCTTGTTCGAAGGCTTTGATGTTGCGTCCGTTACGTCCCACGATGCGTCCCTTCATCTCTTCGCTGGGGAGGGTGACGACAGCGCGAGTGACTTCTGCTACATGTTCCGATGCGACGCGTTGGATGGCGTCTGCGATCAGTTTGCGGGCGCGTTTCTCGCCTTCTTCGCGCGCTTCCGCTTCGATCTGCCGGATGATGCGCGCCATGTCGCCGCGCGCTTCTTTTTCAACGGCAGCGAACAATTCCTTTTTCGCCTCGTCCGAAGTCAGCGTAGCGATCTGTTCCAGTTTTTTCACCTGCTCTTCGTACAGCTTTTCGATATCGTTGCTCCGTTTGTCCACTTGCGACTGGCGGCGGTTCAAGTTCTGTTCGCGCTGTTCCATTTTATCGAAGCGGCTGTCGAGTTCGACGCGCCGCTTATCGAGCCGGTCGGTCTCCTTGTTCAGTTCGATGCGGCGTTCCTTCATCTCAACTTCGGCGGCTTGCACGATCTTCGTCGCGTTTTCCCGCGCTTGGCTTTCGATCAGCCGCGCTTGTTCGTTCGCGACCTTCAGGATGTTGTCTGCTTTGTCTTGTTGGTTCTTCAGCGCCCTTTCCGCTTGATAGCGGTGCAAAAAGTAACCGGCAACCACGCCGATGATCAGGGCAATTACATCCACCAAAAGGGTCAAGGGGTTCATGGTGTATCCTCTTCTTCGAAGTAATGTTCTTTGTTATGGGTTTCGTTCCAGATTTTTGATACCACAGGCGCGATCACTGCGTAAGAAAAACCGCGCCGGGCTAGAAATTCTGATAGTTTTTTTCGATATTCCTGCCACTCCAACTGGGCAACCTTGGCGGCCTTTTTTTGTGCCGCTTCGTAAGCAAGCGCCTCATCGTCAATTTCGCTGAGCGCCGCCGAGGCGGTCTGGTCATCGAGACCTTTTTGACGCAGTTCCATTGCCAACATGCGGCGGCTCCGCGGGCGGAAGGTGCTCCGATTCTCAACCCACGTGCGGGCGAATTGTTCGTCGTTCGCCAGACCATCTTGCCGCAGTCGGGCGAGGGTTTCCTCGATCACCACGTCAGGGATCTCATGCTTGCGAAGGTTCTTGCGAATTTCGGATTCCGAACGTGCGCGGTAACTGAGAAACAGCATCGCCTGTTGCAGGGCTCGTTCACGGGCATCCTCCGTCAGTATCTTCTGGATCTTTGCCTCATCCAGCACATCACCGACCTTCAACCACGCGGCGACGATACGCGCCAGCCCGAAGGCGAATTCCCCGTCGAGGTGCACGTTGACTCGGTTCGGGTTTCGCTTCTGCACTTCGAGAGCGGTGATCTTTTTCATTATGACAACCAGACAACTGGGCGGATTGACAACCCGCCCCACGTTAAAACACACAGCCGAAGATCCGTCCGTGCGGCTTCGGCTGTTGACGATCCCGTGTCGAGGGGAAGGGTAATATCTGGGTAGGTTGAGCAAGCCCAACATCCCGCGCGAGGCGTGGAGGGTTGGGTAAATCCGCAGGATGTGTTTACATCACTGGGGGAGAACGTGTTGAGGGGGTGAAGTCCGGTTCGTAAGCACTTTACCTTCGATGACTTCTTCGTGATAACTCCCAAAACGGGGGAGGTTCCTGCTCAAAATATCCAGAGTCTGTACAGCCAAGAACCGCAGGTGCGGTTGAAATTTTCCTGTCCAATCCTTTCGGATTGCCCTGATTATACATGGATTTAAAGATTTGTTAACATGGCATTTTTATTGCGAAGATGAGCGCGCCCAATATTTATACCGCACCAGAATGGGGATGAAAATGATGAGCGCGATCACACCTCCCATAATAACGATGGGATCGGTGGAGCCGATCTCGGATTGGTCCTGCGGTTCGGGAGTGGCTGTAACTTGAAGGAAAAATGCCGCGCTGGTGTTTCCGCTGGAGGGAGTGGATTGGAACACAGCGTATCGCGCAAATCCCGCAACGAACAAAGCCAGTATCAACGCCGTGCCGATGATAAGAATACGTCGTGTGTGCCGTTTCATGCCGGGCAAGTATAACATGCGAAAATACCGGTCAACTTCGCCTCATTGCTTGCCATTCTTTTGCGTTATAATCCCGCCTTGTCAACACGGAAACAGACATTGAATGTTTCCCTGACGGCGGTCAAAGATTTTTCATTTTTTCGATGTTTACAAAAAAGACTAGATTTAGTAAAATCGTGCAATATTTCACGAACATAACCTTGTCCAGGAGCATGCATGATCCGAAAAATTTTTGAATGGGTGATGAGCCCAATGGGGCGGATAGCGGTTGTGATAACGGCGTTATCCCTGTTCAGCCTTGCCGCGTATGGCTTGTATCAAACTCAACAGCCGCCTGAACAGCCGATTCAATTTACGCACAAATTGCATGTGGGGCTGGGGATTCAATGTTTATATTGCCATCCCGGTGCATTGCGCGGACCTTCGCCCGGACTGCCGACGATCAATAAGTGTTGGGGATGTCATCAACAAATTGCTAAAACTCAGACCAGCCCACTTTTAAAGCCCATGGTAGACGCCATGGAACAAGGCGTGGGCTTCACCTGGGTCCCGGTAGCACAAGTGCCGGACTTCGTTCATTTCACGCATCGACCTCATGTAGCGGCTGGATTAAACTGTGAAACCTGCCACGGCGATATGTCTCAAGTGACGATCGCGGTCAACCCGCAGGTGATGAACATGGGCTGGTGTTTGAATTGTCACAGGGAAAGAGCGGGCGACGATGAAGAAAAACTCATCAAGCTCACCGATTGTGGAACGTGTCATTATTAATCCGGGTACAGAGGAATGATCCATGAATCAAAAAATTTCCCGGCGTGATTTTCTCAAACTTGCCACAGCAGGCGCGGCGACCACAGCGGTTCTCACCGGTTGCGGACCCGCCTCACGATACGTGACACGCGAGCCGTACGTGAAAATGCCGGAATATACCTACAACGGTTTGAGTACGTATTACGCCACCACATGCCGTGAGTGCGCAGCAGGCTGCGGGTTGATCGTCCGCACGATGCAGGGACGTGCGATCAAAGCGGAGGGCAATCCGGCGAACCCGATCAACCTTGGCAAAACATGCGCGCGTGGACAGGCGACCTTACAGGGTTTGTATAATCCAGACCGCGTCGAAAAACCCACAAAGCAGGGTCGCTCCACTGCGTTGAGCGGCGATGCGATTTCGTGGAACGATGCCTTCCAAATCGTTGCAGACGGATTGAACAACGCGAATCCTTCCGAGATCGCGTTCCTCATGGGAACCGCGCCGGATCACCTGTTCGATCTCGTATCAGACCTTGCGAACGCGATTGGCGCACCGGCTCCCATTCGATTCAGCGCCTTGAGCATGTTCGAATCTCGCGCAACCCTGAGCAAAGCCGCCGAGAATCTTCTCGGTCAGGCTGGCTTGCCGTTCTTCGACCTCGCTAATGCCGATGTCGTTATATCCTTTGGGGCGAACTTCCTGGAAACATGGTTGTCACCGGTGGCTTATACCCGCGGGTTTGCAAAAATGCGCCGCGGCAATCCCCAGCGCCGCGGTTACATGATCCAATTCGAATCACAATTATCGCAGACCGCCGCAAAAGCGGACGAGTGGATTCCGCTTCTGCCCGGGACGGAAGGCTTGGTCGCGGCTGCCCTCGGCAGACTCTTCGCGGAAGCAAAAGGCGGATCCGTTCCACGCGCGTTTTCAAGTGTGAATGTTGATGAAGTCGCGGCGCGATCCGGCGTTTCGGTAGAGCAACTTATGCATGTCGCTGAGATGATTGCCAGCGCACAAGCGCCGCTTGCGATCCCCGGCGGACAGGCTCTTGGTCAAACCAATGGGCTTGCCACTGCAGAAGCGGTACTCGCCCTCAACGCATTGACCGATAACCTCGGAAAACCCGGCGGTGTGTCACTTTCACCACTTGCGCCAAACGCGGACGCGTATCATCGCCCCGCGAGCGCACAAGAAATGTTGGAATTCATTTCAAGGTTAAAAAACGGCAGCGTCAAAACCCTTTTCGTCCACGGTGTGAACCCGATCTTTGAACTTCCCAAGTCGCTTGGGTTTACCGAAGCGCTTGAATCTGTTCCAATGGTGATCTCGTTCGCCACGTTTCCCGATGAAACGGCGCTCGCCTCCGATTACATCTTTCCCGATCACCACGGACTTGAATCGTGGGGGTATCAACGCTCCGCAACCGGCACGCTGCAAGCCGTCCTCTCCGGTGCACAACCGATCGTCTCGCCGATGTACGATACGCGCGCAACTGCTGATGTATTCATCGAGGCGGCACGCTTGACAGGCGGTACACTGGCGCAGGCTTTGCCCTTCACCGATGAAGTCGCGTTCATCCAAAGCAAAGTAGCGAACCTCGTTGGTCGCGCAGATGGTTCGTTCGTCGCTCCTGAGATCAATTCGTTCTCAGCATACTTCCAGCAACATGGCGGGTGGTGGAAGACTGCGCTTGAATCGAACCCTCCATCCGCCGCGAGCGCGCTCGGCAAGAATTTGAACGTTGAAGCCGCTCAGTTTTCCGGTGAGGGAGAGTTTTACTTCATCCCGTTCGTTTCACCCACGCTTGGCGAAGCCGGTGCGAACAAGCCGTGGTTGCAGGAATTGCCCGACCCGATGACAACCGTCATGTGGAACACGTGGGTGGCGATCAATCCTGAAACGGCTCATGAACTCGAACTCGAAAACGATGATGTGGTGAAGATCATCAGCGAGGCAGGCGAAGTCGAAGCCGCCGTCTATTTGTATCCAGCCATCCATCCGGAAGTGATCGCCATGCCGTTCGGGCAGGGTCACACTGCCTATGGTAGGTTTGCAACCGCGCAACTTCCTCCAGAGCGATTGGTCGGTTTAGTTCCCCATGGCGGACAAGTGGGAGGCGCTTTCCAGCGCGGCGCGAATCCCGCCGATATTCTAGGCGTGCATTTCAACGAAGCGGGCGATCTTGCGTTCGCCGGTATGAAAGTACGAATCGAAAAGACAGGCAGACAACAATTCCTATCCCGCCTCGAGAGCCGCATCGGCGTCTATGGCGAGGGCATGGGCGAGGAGCATTAGAATGCAGATGACCGTTGACCTTAATCGTGTAGGCGCGAAAGGCGCGATCGCGGAAGAAGCGGAGGGCAAATGGGGAATGACCATTGACCGCGACTTGTGCACAGGCTGTCAGGCGTGTGTTGCCGCGTGTGCAATGGAAAATAATCTTTCGTTCGTCGGCGAAGAAGATGCCGGCTACGGGCGCACCCAGCATTGGATCCGCATCGAACGTTTTTGGGAGGGTGCTTATCCCGAAGTGAAGATGGATGGCGGCTTCCAGCCCATGTTATGCCAGCAGTGTGGTCACGCTCCCTGTGAACCTGTTTGTCCAGTGTTCGCAACGCCGCATAGCAATGCGGAGCAACTGAATCTGCAAGTGTATAACCGCTGTATCGGTACGCGGTATTGTGCGAACAACTGCCCGTATCAAGTGCGCTCGTTCAACTGGCGAGATTATCATATCGAACCCGATCGTGGAAACATGGTGAATGGCACGCTCGTGTTCCCCTTGCACAACCAGTTCAACCCCGATGTGACCGTGCGCCGCCGCGGTGTGATGGAGAAGTGCACGTTCTGTATCCAGCGTATTCACAAAGCACAGGACAAGGCAAAATCTGAAGGGCGCGAAGTGGAAGACGGCGAGTTCACGACTGCCTGCGCGCAAGCTTGCCCGGCGAACGCGATCACATTCGGGCGCATCGACCACGAAGAAAGTCTCGTCAGTCAATTGGCTCACGTGGATCGCGGCGTGAAACATCTCGAGGAACTCAATACCCTCCCGCGCGTAACGTACCTCAAGGAAGGATGACCAATGGCTGTTGCATCCAAATATATGCCCGGCGCAAAAAAAGCGCATGAAGCCCATCATGCAGAGGAACACGATCCGCGCGAATATCTGATGTACGACCCCAAGCCGCGCGGTGAAATGAACGCGATGGTGATGGAATCCATGTACACCACCTCGTGGAAATTCTGGGCGGTCTTTGGCATTCTCAGCATTCTCGTTGCCGTGTGCTTTTTCTATGCATGGGGATATATGATCTCCGAAGGCTTATGGGTGGCTGGCGTGATGCGTCCGTCGTATTGGGGTATTTTCCTCGTCAACACCGTGTTCTGGATCGGCATCAGCCACGCGGGGACGTTCATCTCCGCGATCCTGCGCGTGTTCAAAGCGGAATTCAGGCGCCCGTTCACGCGTGCGGCAGAATTGATGACCACCTTCGGCTTGATCCAAGCCGGAGCCAGCATCTTCATGCACATGGGTCGTGTCTGGCTCGCGTACTGGATGTTTCCGCTCCCGAATGCAAGACAGTTGTGGCCCAACTTCCACTCCCCTCTGATGTGGGATTTGCTGGCGATCACAACCTATGTTTTGGGCAGTACCATGTATCTGTTCCTCCCGTTGATCCCCGATTTGGCGATGGCGCGCGACCGCTCGACCGGCTGGCGTAAAACCTTTTATCGAATTCTAGCGCTGGGTTTCCGCGGGACGGAGGGTGAGTGGCGCCACCTGACGACGGCGATGAACATCTTTGCCTTCGCCATCATCCCGGTTATGTTCTCTGTCCATACCATCGTGTCGTGGGATTTTGCCATGGCAATGCGCCCGGGCTGGTCGTCCACCGTATTTGGTCCCTATTTCGTTCTCGGCGCACTGCACTCGGGCATGGGCGCGGTGGCGGTCGTCTTGTTTGTCATGCGGTATACCATGAAGCACATGGATTACTTCATCCGCAAGGAACATTTCGACGCGCTCGGCAAGTTGATGTTGATCGTTACTTTTGCCTACACCTATTTCTTCTTCAACGATTACATCGTGCAATGGTACGGCGGAGACAAGTGGACAGATACCCTGCTCCATTGGCTCGAAGAAGGTCCGATGGCGTGGATGTTCTACCAATTGGTGCTTTTCAACATTATCATTCCCCCGTTGTTGTTATGGAGCAGAAAGATACGGCAGACCCCATGGTTGCTTGCCGCGATCGGCTTGATGATCAATGTTGGAATGTATTGGGAACGCTACCTCATTGTGCCGGTCATGCTCACCATCAACCGCATGCCGTTTACTTGGAAGTTGTACGAGCCGCGTATAGAGATCTTTCTGACGATCGGCACATTTTCCATGTTCCTGTTGTTCTACATGATCGCCTCGCGGCTCATCCCGTTGATCCCTGTCTGGGAAGTGCAGGAAGGGCAGATGACCCACTCCCTGCGCAAAGTGGGCAAAGCGCAACTTCCGACCGTCAGTGAGTTCGAATAACTGGAGCAGACATGACAGACCAAACCATAATGGCTCTCTTCAACGATATTGACCCGGCCGCCAACGCCGTCGAAAAACTTTACGAATTAGGATTGACGCACGAGAATATCAACGTCATCTCCGGCGTACCGGTCGCGCACAAGATACTGGGTCGCCCGCACCCGTGGACGAATGTCTCACGCCTCGCCCTCGGGGGGGCGGCTGCTGGTTTTTGCTTCGGCTTGTTCCTCAATTTCGGCACGCCGTACCTGTATTCAATTCCCGTTGGCGGCCAGTATATCACTCCCATCCCGCCGGGAGCGATCGTCATGTTCGAGATGACGATGCTCTTCGCCCTGCTCTCCACCTTCCTGGGTGTCTTCCTTGATAGTTTCTTTCCAAACTATCGTCCTTTGGAATATGTGCCGCAGATCAGCGACGGCAAGATCGGTGTATTTTTCCGATGCGAAAAAGCCGACCAGAAAAAATTCATGGACGCGCTCGGTAAAATGGGCGCTGAATCCATCCAGCCTGTGGAGGCGCAACAGTTATGAGACTCTTCAAGCAACTCTTTTGGGTCTTCCTCACCTTGGGCGCTCTCCTTGGAATCGTCGAACTCTTTTTATTCGACATCATCAAAATCGACTGGGTGAGCTTTATGGAGATTCAACCGACCTTCAAGCAGATGGAAAACCCGCTTCCTCCCCCGGTGCGCTCGATCCCCGTGGAAGGACCGATCGCCATCCCCGGCATGGGTGCGCCGCATAACCCGACAGTCGCCGATGAGGCGTCGTTGACACGCGGCGCGGAGTTGTACACGATCCACTGCCAGATGTGCCACGGCATCACCGGCGAGGGGAATGGTCCTGTTGCGCCGTTCCTTGTAAATTTCAAACCTGCGAACCTGACTTCGGCGGTGGCGCAATCCAAGAGCGACGGTTCGATCTTCCTGACCATCTCGAACGGAGTGGACGGTCGAATGCCCGCATTGAACGAGAATCTTACAGTTGCCGAGCGCTGGGATGTGGTCAACTTCATCCGCACGCTGAAAAAAGCAGAATAGGGAATCGCGATATGAATGATGTCCGAAAAATGATCTACGGCACCCTGATCGGGTTTCTGGGTCTCGTGGTGTTGTGGCTGAGTTTCATTTATGTGTCGGCATGCGGATTTACGTTCTCCTGCAATAAATACAAACCCGTTGTCGAACGCACGCCGGTGCCGACCCTCATTCCCGTGAATCATGCGGTGATCCAGTTGCCAGCCGCGGATCCGCATTTCAACCGATGTGAAGTATCAGCGACCGAGTTGATTGGCGCGTGGGTGTCCGCCGACTCTCCCGAATCCGATCCGTTTCCGTTCACAGATGTACGCGGTCAACCGTGCGAGGGAACGTATGAAGCCGATATTCAACAATTATTTGTTGAGAACAGTTTGTGGTATCCGGGCGCGATAGGCTGCGTCAGTTGTCACAACTCGGATTTGACTGAACGCAGCGGCGGACTGGATTTGACTACCTATGAGGCGCTCTTCCTAGGTTCACGGCGTGTGCAGGGCTCGTCCTCGCCAAGTACCGATATCTTTGGCAGGGGTGATTGGGAACAATCCCTATTGTATGAAGTACTTATCACTCAAGGGATGACGCCTCAAGGGCACTCCCCGGATGCACCTCCCAACCAAGCGGTTTTATACGCGGGAAAAATCGTTGCCGATATTCCAGCGACGCCTACGCCTTAATGAAAATAAAACATGACCGGTCAAAAATTGAAGACCGGTCATGTTTTATTTTAAGTCGGTCTGGCGTTAATGACCGCTTCCCGGCACTACCGTACCGTCGATGATCTCTGGATTTTCAGGACCTTCTATCACCAAAAAGCCCGCCAATCCTCGCTGTAAACGTGCAAGCGCATGATCAACTAGGATGAAATTGCCGGGCACTTCCAACCTCAGTTCAACCATGGTCGCGCCTCCGGGTGGCACGGTTGTAGTTTGAACATTCGTCAACGGCGGAGATGTCAGCGAAGCCTGATCGTAAACCCGGTCAAAGATTTCGCCAATCACATGGAAGGAAGATGTAAAATTCGGACCACCAACACCGAAGAAGATACGCACCGTTTCTCCGACATTCGCTTGAAGCGGCTTCATTTCGGTCAAACCTCCGACTGCCCCGTTGAAAACAAGGTATTCGGGATCTTCATTCAGAAGCGCTTGTGTGTTTTCGGTAAGAAGACCGGTCGAACCGAAGGCTTCATGGGTATAAATTTCGCCTTGCATCACATAAAACTCACGGTCTACAGGGGGCAGCCCCTCCTCCGGTTCCACGAGGATTAAGCCATACATACCGTTGGCAATGTGTTGAGCTACCATTGGGGTGGCGCAGTGATAAACGTACAAACCCGGACTGATCGCTTTTGCGGTAAAACTTGTTTCCTCACCGGGAGGAGTCTGGGTCATGACCGCACCGCCCCCGGGGCCGGTTACTGCGTGAAAGTCTACGGAGTGTGCCATGGTGCTGTTTGTCAGATTCTTTAGGTGAACTTCGATGGTATCACCCACACGAACCCGGAAGAAGGGACCCGGCACTTTGCCATTGAAGGTCCAATATTTATAGGTTGTACCATCTGCAAGTTGACCCTCAATTTCAACGGTCTCCAGATCGATTCGTACGATTTGCGGCTCGCGCGGTCCAATCGGAGCAGGCACTTCGGCGGGATCGCGAACAATGTCTGCACCGGTCGTAGGAGAATTATTCACAACCACGGGTCCGCTGACGCTTGACACTGACTGGCTGTTCATATCCACGGGTGCAGAGGATGAAACAGTATCGCTTCCTGCGGTGCCGGTTACCTCGAATTTGCCGGTCATACCGGCTTCTTTATGACCGGCGATCACACAGTTGTACGTGAAGGAGCCGGGTTTATCAACGGTGAATTCGAACGACGTTTGCGATCCCTTTCCTGAAATAGGCTCGGACTGAACATTGAAATCCGGGAAAGCAATATCGTGTTCAACACCGTCTCCGCTGATCAGGGTGACTTTCACCGTATCGCCAACAGAGGCAGTGAGCGTCGGGTTTTTCATGCCGTCAATCGCACCGCCGACACCAAAAAAAGCCATACCACCATCAGCCAGGGATGTCTCGAGTGTATATTCCACCAGCTGGCCTCCGCTGCTGGTCGCTTGGGTAACTTCACTCTTTTCCGTGCCACCACAGGCTGAGATCAGGACGGCAAGGACGATCAGTAAACTTATTAGCTTGAACGAAGTTTTCATGGGGATACTCCTTTGTATGAATCGTGTTTTGGACACAGTCCTTCAAATCGCAGATCAGTTCCGGGAGGGGGTTGTCGTATGCTTCAGCAACATCCTTGAGCGTGCAAAACTGTTGCATAAAACAACCTGGACAGTTGACTTTTATCGCTGTCAAGACCGCAAAGGCGTCTGGCTATTTTTGCAACACTCCTTCAACTGTCGCTTGAGCGTGAAGGCTTTGTTTGTCCATTTCTTGCAAATATACCCATATTCGTCAGAACCATCTTTGCGCTAGCGCAAATAACGGAAAATGAAAAAGAGCGCTCCAAACCGCGTCGGCAAACTTCAGGTGAAAAACCGGCAGTATCTCATCAGACCTCAAATTCCAAGAAAAAAACGCTTCACATGTTGTGAAGCGTTTTCAGCGGAGAGGGCGGGATTCGAACCCGCGAACCTTTTGGGGTTACACGCTTTCCAAGCGTGCGCGCTAAGCCGGACTACGCGACCTCTCCTTGTTCAAGCGGGCGAATTATACCAGAGTTAAGAATGCGCCTCTTCACAGCGAAGGCATTGTGTTTCTGTTCAAGATTGGCTCACGGTTGCTTCCAGTTTTTCCTGCTGGCGAGATCGAATCAACGAAGCGACAATTGAAGTGGTAAGGATCGCCGCGATCACCCCAAGTGACAGCCCGATGGGAATCTTGTAAAAATCCACGATCACCATCTTGATGCCGACGAATACCAACACGACAGAAAGCCCAAGTTTAAGATAGTGGAATTTGTCCACTACGCCTGCGAGCAGGAAGTAGAGCGATCGAAGCCCGAGAATGGCAAACACGTTCGAAGTGTACACGATGAACGCATTGTCGGTCACCGCGAAGATCGCGGGGATGGAGTCGACGGCGAAGACGAGGTCTGTGCTTTCCACCACCAGCAGCACAATGAAGAGCGGCGTTGCGAATAGCTTGCCCGCGCGGCGGACGAAGAACTTATCCCCTTCGTATGTTTCCGTAACGGGGAAGATGCGCCTGAAGATCCGTAGCAGTAAATTCTGATCCGGGTTTAATTCCGTATCCTTGTGCGCTGCCATGCGGAAGCCGGTGTAGATCAGAAAAGCCCCGAATACGTAGATGATCCAGTGAAATTCCTTGAGCAGCGCCGCGCCGACCGCGATCAACGTACCGCGCATGATCAACGCGCCGATGATGCCCCAGAACAATACACGGTGTTGGTATGCGGCTGGGACAGCGAAAAAGGTGAAGAGCAGGACGAACACAAAGATATTGTCAACACTGAGGGATTTTTCGATCAGATACCCCGTCAGAAAGGCGAGCGCCGCTTCGCTATTCGAGTATGAACTTCCGGGAGAGATCTTGTCCCAGAAAAAAAAGAGTCCGAGGTTGAAAAGTAACGATAAACTGATCCACACCACGCTCCAAATGGTCGCTTCCTTGATTGATACCGCGTGTGACTTTCTGTGGAAGATCCCCAAGTCTATGGCTAGCATTGCCAGCACAAACAGGTTGAATCCAACCCATAACCATACTGATCCGTCCATATATGTATTCTCCTTAGATGCCGACCGTGGAAAATAAAAAGCGAGACTCCACAGTCTTGAATGTGGATAGTCTCGCCAATGGTGCGGATTCTGCACGTACGGCTGGCCGGGAACGTTCGTTCCGTCTTGACGACCAGCCGGTGGCGTCAATGAGACGCCATGGCTACTCCCTAACTTGCGCCGATTGTATAGTATTTTTTATCAATTCGTTCAAAAATAATAAAACTCTAATCTTCAATCCCCTTGCCGACTGGCGTGACGCAGGTTGTGGTAGATCGTGAAATACAACATCTCGCGAATCGTCAACTTTCCGATCAGCGGGTGCGGAAGACAATAACCGTCCAAATCGTCCTCGTCCCATTTTTCTGCTACAGAAACCAAACTTTCACTGGCTTTAAAAAATTGATCGAGTAATTCTTGTTTGACCATTTCCGCTTTTTCGGGAGATTGCTGGTCAGGGAGGTATCTTCCGGAAGCGACCCCGCCCGCGGCGATCGTATCTTTGTACACCTGACAGATCGCTTCATAACTACGGGACGGCTGATCCACCAGCCCGAACATTGCCTGCAACGTGAACTTCGGCAGTTTCAACGCCTTGGCGATCGGCTTGTGCGACTTGATCAGGTGATCCACATTGTCTGACGCAGACCAGACCTCGTCCTCGCGGTGGAAAAATTCATCCGCTGGGATTTCCTTGAACCAGTTGACGACGCGCTGGTTGGAGTCCATCAACCTGGAAAGTAACTCTGGTTTTTTCATGTTCGAAGTCATACTTTCTCCACAACCCAAAAATGGGATATTCCGAATATCTTCAATGGCGTTCTCTCCAGAAACTGCAACAAGGAGCGAAGGAGTTTTCCGAACATTCCAAAACGCGCAATGATGTTATCGTACGCGCCGAAGATGACGGTCCGTTCGATGAAGTTAACAGGCAAGTCATCGAAAAGTTTCAACAAATCTCTTTTGGAATATGCGCGCACGTGAGGGGCGAGTTTGTCGCGAAGTTTGCGGGGCAAATAATTGACAAACAACTTGTTGCCGAAATAATATGTACCTTTCCAGTAAATTCCATGAGTCTCAACAGGATAAGCGCGGTTTGGACAGAAGAGCGCAAGCCGCCCGCCGGGCTTGAGGGCGCGGATCATTTCGCGGATGGAGGCGCGGTCGTCCTGCACGTGTTCGATCACCTCGTGGCTGAGAATCAGGTCGAACGTCGAAGCAGGAAGCGGAAGGTGTTCCCCCGCCGCGTTGAGAATATGAGGTGAGTTAACTTTTGCTTCGCGAGCGCGGTCGAAGTCGTATTCCAATCCGATGACGGTTCCGCCAAAGGGGGAGAGGTGTTCCACGTACATGCCCACGCCGCATCCGTTTTCGAGGATCGTCCCTTTGATGCGTTTCTCTGCGGCTTTCACGATCATTTCAAGCCGCCGTTGTTGGCCCGCCCGCCACACATAGGATGGTTCACCGCGCAGGGCGGCTTTGTCTAGATCCCGGTTGGTCATGGCGGGAATTATATCTTGCAAGTTTTTATTCATCGTGCTAAAATGCTGGCGTACGACGAACTTAGAAGCACGCACTGGAAAGTGGGCTCACCCCCACTTTTTTGCTTGAAATAAGGAGAATACGGAGTAATTCGCATGTCTAAGAACGAGTTTGCCCTTGCCTTCAACGAAGTGTTGGAGGAAAAACAACTCTCCCGGGAGATCATCCTTGGGGCAATCGAATCCGCGATGGCATCTGCCTATCGGCGGGCTGTCAACGCGTCCACGGCGCAACATGTGGAGGCAAAAATAGATCTCGAGACCGGCAAAGTGCTGGTCTTTGCTGAAAAAGAAGTCGTGGAAGATGTGCAGGAACCGAAGACCGAAGTCCTGCTCGAAGAAGCGCGCAAAGTGAACCCCGAAGCGCAACTTGGCGATATGGTTGTGGTCGAAACGACGCCCGCGGATTTTGGCCGCGTCGCCGCGCAGACCGCGCGACAGGTTATCCAACAACGCATCCGCGAAGCGGAGCGCTCGAACCAGATGCAATATTTCGAGCGGCAGGTCGGCGAGATCGTCAGCGGCGTGGTGCAAGCGACGAATGCGCAATCCACTACGCTTGGGCTGGATATGAAAGCCGAGGGTATTCTGCCCGCCAACCAGAGAATCCCCGGCGAACGGTTCAAACAGCATGAACGTGTCCGCGCGGTAGTCTTGGAAGTAAAAGACGGTTCACGCGGACCCCAGATCATTCTCTCGCGCGGGCATCGAAACTTTTTACGCCGCCTGCTCGAAAACGAAGTGCCTGAAATTTATCACGGCGTGGTCGAGATCCGCGCCATAGCGCGCGAACCCGGCGCGCGCGCCAAAGTTGCCGTGATGGCGACACAAGCGGGCGTGGACCCGGTGGGCGCGTGCGTGGGAATCAAAGGCGTGCGCATTCAAGCCATCGTCAAAGAATTGCACGACGAAAAGATCGACATCATTCAATGGGATCCAGACCCCGTTGTCTACATTTCAAAAGCCATCAGCCCGGCGCGCGTGAACGGCGTGTATGTTAGCGAGGCGGATGGGAACAAGACCGCCACGGTCGTTGTTCAAGAAGACCAGTTGAGTCTTGCCATCGGGCGCGATGGACAGAATGCGCGTCTTGCGGCAAAACTGACCGGCTGGCGGATTGATATCAAATCGCTCACCGAAGCCGCGGGCGACGCAGTCAAAAAATTGCAGTCCGACCCGGCGTTGGCAGTGTTGTTGCCTGCGGCGGTCGAGTTGATTCCGTCGATCGAGGCTATCCTCGCGAAAAAAGTGGAGAACCGTCCGATCACGCCGGAGGAATACGCGTCGCTCGGTCAATTTGTCGATCGTGTAGAACGCCGCACCATCCAGATCAAAGAGGAAGCCGCGCGCGCCGAAGAACAGGCGGCTGGAGTGCATCCCGATATCCCGGCTGCGGCGTTCGGCATGCCGCTCGATCAAGCAGGCATAAAAGAACACGTCTTCAATATCCTCATCGAAGCCGGTTACGACACTGTCGGCAGTTTGATGGTTGCGCTGAAGACCGATTCCAACCGCGTGCTTGGACTTGCCGGTATCGGACCGAAAGCCATGCAAAATATCGAAGAAGCCCTCGCGGCGATCCAATTCCCCGAAGCGCCTCCCGCCGAAGTGACGCCTGAACCGGCTGTGGAAGCCGCGTCGCAGCTTCAGGCGCTTCCCGTGGAGGAAATATTGCCCACGGACAAGCAGGTTCCCGCTAAGAAAGATGCGAGAAAAGTCGTCGAAGAAGAGGAAGACGAACACGCCAAGGATGGCGTTTCCCTCGATGAGTTATTCGCCATGAAACCGGAGATCTTCCAAACTGCGGGCGGCGAAGACGATGAGTCGGGTGACAAGAAGAAGGGCAAGAAGGGCAAGAAGAAGAGTGTCACCTTGGTGTTGGATGAAGAGCGCGGCGAAGTGGTCAGCCGTAAGAAGCACAAACGCGGCGGCGATGATTTTACCGAGGAAGAGTAATTGACCAATTCCCTCACCCCTAGCCCCTCTCTCGAGGGGAGAGGGGGAGGATGAAGGAGCATGTCAAAGAAACCGGTTCAACGTGTGAAGCATGTGCCCCAGCGGACTTGTGTGGGTTGTCGTGAGGTTTTGCCCAAACGACAGATGATCCGCATTGTGCGCACGGCGGATGGCGTGAAGGTGGACTCGACCGGCAAGTTTGCCGGGCGCGGCGCTTACCTGCACGATCGCCGGGAATGTTGGGAGCGAGGCATGAAAGGTGCGTTGGCACACGCCTTGAAAACGGACTTGACCGAAGAGGATCGAACGCGGCTTGTGGAATATATGAAGGCTCTGCCATACGATGCAGAGCGCGCGGCGTAACCCATGTAATGCTTAACCCGGGTTGCCGCCGCAGGAATGGCAGGTGAGCGATTCTTCGCTTATTTGCGGAAATGGAGGTAGCCCTATGAGCATAAATGGAACCAAGGTTGAACTGCCAGTCAGTATTGTGGTGCGCGATCTCGCACAGAAGATCGAAAAAAGTCCCATTGACCTGATCAAAAAATTGATGACGAACGGCGTAATGGCGACCATTAATCAGTCGGTGGATTTCGATACCGCCGCGATTGTGGTGGCTGAATATGGGTTGGAGGCGATTCCCGAGGTCGTTGAAGAGATAAAAGTGGAGACCGGCGAAGTGCCGCTCTGGCGGCAGATGATCGCCGGGGAGGATTCTTCGGAGTTGAAGGCGCGTCCGCCGGTGGTGACCATCCTTGGTCACGTCGATCACGGCAAGACCAGCCTGCTCGATGCGATCCGCCAGACGGATGTGGCGGCAGGTGAAGCGGGTGGAATCACACAGCACATCGGCGCGTATCAAGTTGAGAAAAAAGGACGTCTGATCACCTTCCTCGATACACCGGGTCACGCGGCGTTCACGCAAATGCGGGCGCGCGGCGCGCAGGGCGCCGATATCGTCGTGCTGGTCGTCGCGGCGGATGACGGTGTGATGCCGCAGACGCGCGAAGCGATTGCTCACGCAAAAGCCGCGCGCGTACCGATCATGGTCGCGCTGAATAAGATCGACAAAGCCAACGCCAACGTGGATCGCGTCAAACAACAGCTTGCCGAGCAGGAACTCGTTCCGGATGATTGGGGCGGCAACACGATGGTGATTCCCGTCTCTGCGAAACAGAAACAGGGCATTGACGATCTGCTCGAAGGCATTTTGCTGGTGGCGGATAACACCGAGATCAAAGCCAATCCATCCGGCAAAGTCATCGGCACGGTGATCGAAGCGCAAGTCGATAAAACGAAGGGTGTCATTGCCACCCTCCTTGTACAAAATGGAACGCTCGAATTGGGCGATGTGGTTGTCGCGGGGAATGCCTCCGGCAAATTGCGTGCGCTGTCCGATTACAAAGGTAAACCTGTGAAGAAAGCAGGTCCCTCGACCCCGGTTGCGGTCATGGGTCTGAGCGACGTGCCATCTGCCGGCGATGTGTTTGAAGTGGTCGATTCTGACAAAGAAGCGCGTGCCATCGTTGCAGAACGCGTTGAAGCGGCAAAAACCCAGGCGCAATCCAAAAAGAAAGTCTCCCTCGAAGACTTGTTCGCCAGCGTACAGTCCGGCGAGGCGAAGGAACTCAACCTCATCGTCAAAGCGGATGTGCAGGGCTCGCTCGACCCGGTCGTTTCCGAATTGAACAAACTCGGGCAGGGTGAGATCGGACTTAATATTCTGTACTCTGAAGCAGGCAACATCGGCGAAAACGACGTGATGCTTGCCTCCGCTTCGAACGCCATCATCATCGGCTTCAACGTGCAGGCGGAAGTCTCTGCCCGGCGGTTAGCCGAAAAAGAAGGCGTGGATATTCGCTTGTACGAGATCATTTATCGCATGACCGAAGATATCGAGAAAGCCCTCAAGGGCATGCTCGAACCCGAAGTAAAGGAAAAAGTCATCGGTCGCGCGCAGGTCTTGCAGGTATTCACCGCGTCGAAATTCGGGCGCGTGGCGGGTTGCCGCGTCACCGATGGCGAACTGCGCCGCAACGCGAAGGTCAAACTCTATCGCGGCACCGACCTTGTCTATGAAGGCGACATGGGCTCGCTGCGGCACGAAAAGGAAGATGTCAAAGAGATCAAGCAGGGATACGAGTGCGGCGTCGGCTTCAAGGGATTTAGCGACATCCAACCCGGCGACCAGTTGATCTGCTACGTGTTGGAGAAATCGTAACTTTGCCGTCTGGAATTCGACTACAACGAATAGCGGATCGAATCCGTCAGGAACTTTCGGAGATGCTGATCCGCGAGATTAGCGACCCGCGTTTGCACCAGATCTTTGTCACCGATGTGAAGGTGGACAGGGAACTCGCTTATGCGGATGTGTACGTCTCAGCCATCGAAGGGACGGCTCGCTCGCAGGACGTTCTCGCCGGACTTGAGTCTGCCTCTGGTTTCCTGCGGCGGACTCTCGCCCAGCGCGTCGAACTGCGTGCTTTCCCGCGCTTGCGCTTCCACTGGGATGTGACCCCGGAGAACGCCGACCACATCGAAAAGATCTTGGCTGGGTTAAGAGCGAAGAAATAAAAACCATCTCGTGGGGCGGCATGTGATTCTGCCATCTGACAGGTTCGCGGGATACCCCTCCGACAAGCTCAGGGCAGGTCCCGCACAACGTAAAATGCCTAAAAGATATTTTGAAAGGGTGATCGATACGAATGAGTCAGGATACTTCCGGGGCGATCAAAGAACGTTTGCAGAAAGCACAACACGTGCTCATAGCCTCCCATGTCCGACCGGATGGTGATGCCATCGGCTCGCTTCTTGGTTTGGGGTTGGCGCTAAAGAATTCCGGCAAGACCGTGCAGATGGTTCTCGCGGATGGCGTGACATCTTCCTTCCGTTATCTTGAAGGGAGTGAACTCGTCGCCCGCGAACCCAGGGATGGTTTCGATACGTTCATCACTGTGGACTGCGCCGATTTCAAACGCACGGGGAAACCCTTCGAGAAATTTTCTCCGCCGGATATCAACATCGACCATCATAAAACCAACGAGAAGTTCGGCACATTGAATCTCATCGAAGCCGAGGAGGTGGCGACCGCCGCTATCCTAACCAACCATTTGCCGGAGTGGGGTTATGGGATTACCAAGCCAGTTGCCGCGGCATTGCTCACGGGAATTGTCACAGACACGCTGGGTTTCCGCACATCGAATACGAATCCGTCCGCACTTCGATTGTGTGCCCAACTCATGGAAACAGGTGTTGACCTTTCAGATTTGTATTTGCGCTCACTTGTTAACAAATCGTTCGCCGCGGCGAAATACTGGGGATCGGGTTTATCAAGTTTGGAGCAGAAGAACGGAATCGTTTGGGCGACTCTTACGCTCGAAGACCGCAAACGCGCCGGCTATAGCGGAAACGATGACGCCGACCTTATTAATCTGATCTCCGCCATCGAAGGGAACAAGGTCGGTATGATTTTCGTGGAACAGAACGACAATCATGTGAAGATCTCATGGCGAGCGCTTGATTCGAGTGTGGATGTTTCTAAAGTGGCGAAGCACTTCAAGGGAGGCGGTCATGCCGCCGCTGCCGGGGCAGATATTCCCGGCGAGTTGAACGAGGTTCAGTCATTGGTACTACGTACAACACGTGAGATGCTCAGTCTTAAGTAATATTCATGTTTATGTGTCATAATAAGCGTGGAACAGAATCCGAGGAGGAATAAGTGAACAGTCAAGATATGAAGAACGCCATTTCCGGCGTGTTAGTGGTGGACAAGCCTGTGGGCATGACCTCACACGATGTAGTCCAGGCAATACGAAACGGTACCGGTTTGCGCCGCGCAGGGCATACCGGCACACTCGACCCGCGTGCATCGGGCGTGCTTGTGATTCTTGTGGGTCCGGCTGTTCGGTTGAGTGAATATGTTTCTGCATCCGATAAGCGATATCAAGCAATCATCCGCTTGGGCGGCAAGACGGATACATTCGATGCGGAGGGCAGAGTCACCACCTCGACCCAGCCGGTCAACGTGACCGAGCCGCAGTTCGAAGAAGTATTGAAAACATTCATCGGAGAGATCGAGCAGACGCCGCCGCCGTATTCCGCGGTCAAAGTGCAGGGGCGCAAAGCCTACGAAATGGCGCGGCAGGGCGAGCCGGTGGATCTTGCTCCGCGTAAGATCACTGTGCATCACCTCGAAGTTTTAGAGTGGGCGCCGCCTGAGGTCGTCATCGATGTGCATTGTTCATCCGGGACGTATGTCCGTTCGTTGGCAAATGACCTCGGTGAAAAATTAGGCTGCGGCGCGTACCTTGTCGGATTGCGCCGCACCAAGAGCGGACGATTCTCACTGCGCGATGCGACCCCCCTGCGCAAGTTACAAGAGGCATTCCACGCGGGCAACTGGTATCAATATCTCATCCCCGCCGCGGAGGCATTGGGCGATTGGCCCGCCATCGAACTCAGCCCCGATGAAGTGGAAGGCGTTCGGCATGGTCACCGCGTAAAGGTGGAGGGCGATGCTGAAGTGGGCAAACGCGTGCGCGGCGTCAGCACACAGGGTGAACTGGTCGCTCTGATGGAATGTATGGTCGTTGAAGACGGCAGTCTCATGTGGCAGCCCAAGAAGGTTTTTTTCACGAACGACGCCTGATTCTCCCCGATTGAGAAGTTAACTGTTATCATTTCAGCGCCCTCACCGGCGCTGGAATATTTTATAGGCATGAAACATTTTCGTTCCCTTGAAAACATCGCATTGGATAACTCCTGGCTTGCTGTTGGGGTTTTCGACGGCGTACATCGCGGTCATCAGAAAATCATCACACGATTGACTGCCGGTGCACATGCTGCCGGCGCGGCGGCTGTCGTTTTGACGTTTGATCCCCACCCCGCCAAAGTATTTGGGCGAGGCGAGATCAAGCTATTAACCCTGCAAGATGAACGCGCGGAAATCCTCGGCGATTTTGGCGTGGACGTAGTGGTCACGCATCCGTTCAACAAGGATGTGGCGAACATCACCGCCTTCGATTTCATGCAACGCCTCAAGACTCATCTGGGGCTGGTTCACCTTGTGCTGGGGTATGACTCCGCTTTGGGGAGGAACCGCGAAGGGAACGCGACGCGGTTAACCGGGATCGGCGAAGAATTGGGATACACCGTCGAAACCGTGCCAGCCCTCAGCGACGAGAGCGGCGTGATCTCATCCACCGAGATTCGAAAATTGGTTGCAGTTGGAAAAGTGGAGGAAGCCGCGGAATTGATGGATCATCCCTATTGCTTGCGCGGACCCGTCATCCGCGGCGACCAGCGCGGCCGCACGATCGGTTATCCGACGGCGAACATCGATTATTCTGCGGATAAACTCATCCCATCCAATGGGATCTACGCATGTTGGGCAAAACTTGGGAGCGAACGATTCAAAGCTGCAGTCAACATCGGCTTCAACCCCACCTTCACGCCCGATAAAAAATCGGTCAACGCGGAAGCCTACCTGCTTGATTTCAATCGCGAAATCTACGGCGAGGTGCTTGAACTTGAGTTTGCGTCACGTCTGCGCGACGAATTGAAATTCGATTCGGTGGAAGCGCTCGTTGAGCAGATCGGACGTGACGTACAGCAAACGCGTAACATGCTGAGGACAGGATAATTCGTTCCTTTTTTATTTTGACAGGGTTGTAGGATACAAATCAACGGAGGATATATGCCACAAAACGGATTTCATGCCATGGTTGGTGTTGCCGCGCGCAAGTGGATGCCGAAGCGCGAATGGTTATTGCTCGGTGTTGTGTTGGGAAATATGGCTCCCGACCTCGATAATCTTGCCGTCGCCTATGCCACCTTGACCGGGGGTGATACGCACGGCTTGCATCGTACTTTTACTCACAGTATCTTTACCATTGCCACAGTTTTGATTTTGTTTTATCTTTTCGCCGCCGTGACGAAGAACGAGAAATGGAATAACTTCGGACTTGGCTTCGGCGCAGGCATCCTCATGCATATTCTGGTGGACCTGGTCGCATGGTTCAACGGTGTCGAATTGTTCTGGCCCCTCGGCGGTGAGGTCAACTTCTGGAGTTGGTTCACTGTCCCGGCATGGCTGAACATTATTTTGGACACGGGCGAATTTTTGATGTTCGGTTTGTATTTTCTTTTGCTCGTCAGTTTTTCCATGAAGAAAGGAACGGATGCAGAGCGGCGGGGAACTGCGAGAACGTGGGCATATATCGAATTTGTATTGTTCATCGTCTTCATGGCATTGTTCTTCGGCATCGGCGCGGACGGATTGCAGTACACCATCTTCGGCGCGTTGTACCTCGTCTCACTGATCGTTGGCATGGTGATCACGACAAAGATGAAACGAACTGTTGAGTCTTTGTGACAAAATCTGCGGGCGGTCATTTGACCGCCCTTTTCATTGTTATAATGCGTTCGATTTTCGTAGCGCCGGATATTATCCCGCTCTACACAGGAGACTCTCATGCCTCAACGTGAAATTTACCTGCTCTCACCGCGTGCGCTCAGCCCGGAAACGATCGCGGTTGCATTTGCAAAAACCTCGCGCTCGCCCGAATCGTTCCGCGATATCGCCGCCGAACTGAGCGATGAAAAATCGGCGCAGTTCCATGAAAAATGGGTGGTGGGATATGGTCATGCATCGGTGGCGGAGCATGCCGTTTTGCATATCGCTTTTGAAAATGTTTCGCGCATTGCCATCGAGAGCATCGAGTCGAATCGACTCGCCTCCTACACTGAGAAATCCACGCGCTACCAACGGTGGGGACAGGATGATTTCACGATACCACCCGAATTGGAAAAGCATCCCCTGCGGGATGAGTTTGTGGATACGATCCGCCTCCTGTTCAAAGCCTATGCTGATTCTCTCGACCCCGTGCGGACTCTCATCTTCGAGCGCTTCCCGCGCCGTGATAACGAAAAGGACGAGGCTTGGGACCGCCGCATCCGCTCGAAATACGTGGATGTGTGCCGCTTCCTCCTGCCAGCCGCCGCGTTGGCAAACGTGGGCATGACCGCCAACGCGCGCGTCATCGAAAACACGATCCGCAAGATGCTTTCGCATGAACTTGCCGAGGTCCGCGAGATCGGCGCAGCGGTTAAAGAAGTTTCAAAAGCGGAAACGCCGACCTTAGTGAAATATGCGGATGTTGTGCCATATCTTGTGGAAACGAGTAAAGAGATTGAGGAGATGGAAATCAGGGATTGGAAAGTGGAAAGCGGGAACTGGTGTATATTGATAAATTACGATGAGAACGGCGAAAACAAGGTTCTCGCGGCGGCGTTATATCGTTTTGGTGAGATGGCTTACGCAGATGCATTGGCGCATGTTGAATCGCTGAGTGCAGAAGCAAAAGAAAAACTCGCCGAATCGCTTCTTGGAAAATTAGGCAAATTCGATGTCCCGCTTCGTGAACTGGAATATTCCACCTACACCTTCGACCTGATCATGGATCAGGGCGCGTACGCCGAGTTCAAACGCCACCGCATGATGACGCAGACGCCGCAGCGGTTGACAACGCGTCTGGGGTACGCGACCCCGCGGCTGATGAGCGAGGCAGGTTTCCAGTCCGCGTATGAGGCGGCGATGGAATCCGCTTCACAGATGTTCGAGAAGTTATACGAGTTTAGCCCCGCTGTTGCGCAATACGTTGTCCCCAATGGATTCAACCGCCGCGTGCTGGCAGAGTTCAATTTGCGTGAAGCGTTTGCTTTTTGTCAATTACGTTCTGCCGCGAACGCGCACTTTTCCATTCGACGCGTCGCGCAAAAAATCTATGAAGAGTTGGCACGTGTCCATCCGTTATTGACGAAGTATATGAAACTGCATGAGGAAACATGGCAGGGAGTTGAAGAAGGTTATTTTGCGGCTGTTTGAAATCAATCTCCTCGTTCTTCAAGAACGCGGAGATTTTGTTATACCAGCTTACTCACGATTGCCAGCAAGACTCCGCCCGCGATCACTGACCCCAGCTGACCGGCTGTATTTGCCCCCATGGCGTGCATCAAAATGAAATTGTTCGGGTCTTCATCGTTCGCCGTTTTGGCGGCAAGCCGCCCCGCCATAGGGAAGGCGGAGATGCCTGCCGCGCCGATCAGCGGGTTGATCTTGTAGCCGCTCAGCACGCACATCAATTTGCCGAAAAGCAATCCTGCAACAGTATCCAAGATAAAAGCGATCAATCCGAGGAGCAGGATCATGCCGGTGTCGAAATTGAGAAATGACGCGGCATTCATCGTCGCGCCGATCGCCAACCCAAGAAATAACGTCGAGATGTTGATGATCTCGTTTTGTGCGGCTTTGCTCAGACGGTCGACCGCGCCTGAAACTTTCAATAGATTTCCGAGCATCAGCATGGAGATGAGCGGAGTCGCTTCGGGGACGAGCAATCCCACGACCAAGGTAAGAACGATCGGAAAAAGCACGAGCGTTTTTTGTGAAATGGGTTTTGGCGCGTAATCCATTTGCACAAGCCGTTCCCGCCTTGTTGTGAGCAATCGCATCAATGGGGGTTGGATAATGGGGATTAGGCTCATGTAGGAATATGCCGCAACCGCGATGGGGGCAAGCAGTTCGGGCGCAAGTTTCGTCGCTACGAATATCGAGGTCGGACCGTCGATCGCGCCGATCACGCCGATCGAAGCCGCCTGATTCAGAGGAAAACCAAGTGCGACGGCTAGCACCAAGGTGCCGAAGATCCCGAACTGCCCGGCCGCGCCCAGAACCACCATGCGCGGCTGGGCAAGCAACGGACTGAAATCGATCATGGCGCCCACGCCGATGAAGATCAACAGCGGGAACAGTTCGGTCTCGATGCCTGCATTGTATAAGACTCCCATCATTCCTTCGGAGGCGGTCATGCCTCCCAATGGAATGTTTGCCAGCAGGCATCCGAACCCGATGGGGAGCAGAAGCACAGGTTCGATCTCTTTGAAGATGGCGAGATAGATCATTATCAATGCGGCGGCGATCATCACCGCATTGCCCGGCGTAAAGTTTGCCAATCCCTTCAATAGTTCGGGGAATAAATCTGTCAAATTCATTCAAACCGTACCAACGGTTGTTTGTGTGTCACGGTCTGCATCGGGTTGACCAACACCTCGGCGACCTTGCCCGCCCGCGTCGAGCGGATGCTGTTCTTCATTTTCATTGCCTCGATGATGACGATGACTTGCCCCGCCTCGATGATATCGCCCTGTTTGACGAAAACCTCGATCACAGTGCCCGGCAAGGGGGCGGTCACTTCATGTGCGGCTGGTTCGGAATCTTTCAGCGGATGGTCGACGGAATTGGCTCGGACCGGTTCGCGCTGGATCTCGATCTGACTCTCCACCCCCAACGGATTCGCGTCCGGGATGACCTCAAAGCGGATACCTTCCACATACGCAATGACAGGACGCGCGTTGATGTCTTCGATTTCTACGAGATATGATCGATCCCGAATTGTTACATTGTATTTCATGACTACCTGTATCTTCCGCCTTTTTCCGTCATCTGCCTTGTCCGCATGCCCAACTGCCATGCTGAGACGATCGCGGTCGGCGGGTCTTTCAACGGGTGCGCCGATGACAGTTGTTGTTCGGCGATTGCCATTGCCACGCCGATCGCTGCCGCCCGCGCGAGGAGTTCGCTCTCTTGGGCGGAGCCAACCTCAGCGGAGTCCGATGCGGGCTTTCGGTCCGCTGTCAGTGCGGTGAGGAGGAGCATCGTCAGCCACAGGATGATGATCGCGCCGAAGACAAGCCCCATTCCAACGGCGGTGATCTGGAGTGCTGTTGAAAGTTCGTTCAAACCGGGATATTGCCATGTTTGCGCGGCGGCGCGGGAGTGTATTTGTCGCGCAATGCCGATAATGACGCGATGATCTTCGGCCGTGACTCGCGCGGCTCGATAATGTCATCCACATAACCCGTGGATGCGGCATAGTATGGATTGTTGAATTTCGCGCGGTACTCATCGGCAAGTCGTTTGCGCTCTGCCGATTGGTCCGCTGCCGACTCGATCTGTTTCTTGAAAAGGATGTTTGCCGCACCCTCCGCGCCCAGCACGGCGATCTCTGCCGAGGGCCATGCATACGTAACATCGGTGCCCAGATATTTGCTGGACATGACGACATACGCACCGCCGTAGGCTTTGCGCGTGATGATGCAGATCTTTGGAACGGTCGCCTCGGAATAGGCATACAGCAGTTTTGCGCCGTGACGGATAATGCCGCCGTGCTCCTGCGCAACACCGGGCAGGAACCCGGGTGAATCGACGAAGGTTACGACAGGGATGTTGAAGCAGTCGCACATGCGGACGAAGCGGGTCATCTTATCCGCCGCGTCGATATCGATGACGCCAGCCATGATGGCGGGTTCCTGCGCCACAATTCCCACGCTGTGACCGCCAATGCGCGCCAACCCAACGATGGCGTTGCGCGCCCAATCGGGTTGGATCTCGAGGAAGGTGCCCTGGTCGATGATCTTCTGGATGACTTGGTGCATGATGTACGGTTCGGCTGGGTCGAGCGGCACGATGCTGTTCAACGACTCGTCCATCCGCATTGGATCGTCGGTCGGTTTTACGAAGGGCGGGTTCTCCACGTTGTTCGATGGCAAATACGAAAGGAAATATCGTACGGTATCGAGTGCATCCTTTTCGGTCTTCTCGCTCAGGTGCGCGACACCGCTGATGGACATGTGTACCCTCGAGCCGCCCAATGATTCCGCATCGATGATCTCGCCGGTTACGGCTTTGATCACCTCGGGTCCGGTAAGGAACATGAATGAGTGGTTCTCCACCATCACGACCAGATCCGTCAACGCGGGGGAGTATGCCGCACCGCCTGCGCAAGGTCCAAGCATGACGCTGACCTGCGGCACGACGCCGGAGTATTGGGCATTGCGCCGGAAGATCTCCGCGTATCCGCCCATCGAGCGCACGCCTTCTTGAATGCGCGCGCCGCCCGAGTCGATCAGTGCAATGAACGGTACGCCGTTGCGCACAGCGAGGTCCATCACGCGGCAGATCTTGTGCGATTGCATTTCGCTCAATGTGCCGCCATAGATCGTGAAGTCTTGCGAATAGAGATAGACTGTCCGCCCGTTGATCTGCCCATAACCGGTGATCACGCCGTCGCCATAGAATTTTTCCTTGAGCAGATCCAGGTCATCGCCCTGATGCATGATGAATGGTTCGATCTCGTTGAACGTGCCCGCGTCCAGCAACAATTCGACGCGCTCACGGGCGGTCAGCTTGCCTTTGGCTTTTTGTTTGGCGATTCGTTCTGGTCCGCCGCCTTCCAATGCTTTGGCGCGCATCCTGCGTAATTCAAGGATTCTGGGATCTTCGTTTGACATGGGGTTGCCTCACGTGGATGAGTATAGAAAAACTTTATCAAGCCAGCCAGTGATGGAAGGCACGCTGAAATGCGACAATCCGCCGGACTTGCAATCAATCGTCAATCACAGTTCGGATCATGTGTAATTTCGGTACATGTTTTTGAGGATCTTTCACGATCAGGATCAAAACACCTGCCGTGAGGATTCCGATCATCGCCGCCAAGCCGAACGTGGATTCAAATCCGAGCGAGTCGATCAGCAAGCCGCCCAGGATCGGCGCGGTGATCGTTGCGGGTGTGATCAGCGTGTTCGACAAACCGATGTATGTGGGTCGTTCCGTCTCAGAGCCGAAACCTACTGTGAAGGTGATACCGATCGTCCATAACGCGACGTTGCCAAACCCCGAAAGTATGAACGCGGGATACAACCACGCGATCGTCGGCGCGTGCCACGCGATGATCGAACTGAACACCGCGGCGATCGCGCCCAAAATCAACATGGCGCGGTGACCGATCTTATCTCCGAGCCAGCCCATGCCTGCGTTGGCAAAAGTTTGCGTGAGCGTGAGTGCGGCAGTGAGATAGCCTGCTGTGACCGCATCCATTTCGAAGCGGCGCAGACCCAGCAGGATGTAAAAACCGAAACCCATCGTCGTAAATTGCATCAGGAATCGCGTGACGAGGAACCAGTTGAAGTTCCTGTCCTTTTTGAGGATGGACTTCGCATCATCCCAAAAGTGGGTCTGCTTCTCCGAAACGACCTTGTCCTCGTCCCTCGGCTCTCGCGTCTGTGCGATCGCGGCGAAGGACGCGACCAGCAGAACGCTGGCGATAAAGAAACTGATGCCAAAATTATTCGGGAATGCGACTGTATCCAGCAAATATCCCGCGCCGATGGCGGCAATGCTGACCGCTAGGTTTACCAATGCGCCCTGCATCCCGAAAAATGTGCCGCGCGATTCGGGCGGGATGATCTTCGAGACGAAACTTGTCCACGGGTTGGCGGTAAAACCGCCGCCGATTCCCTGCCAGGCAAGCGCAAGAAACGTAATGAACAACGCGGTTTTGATGCCGATCACGGGAATCAAGAATGCCGTGATGCCCAATACAAGGAACGGAGCCCGCTCGTGGATGGTGTTCCGTAAAACGATCGGTTTGTATTCGCGCGCCCGCGCGATCTGACCTGCGTTGAACAATTGCGGCAACTGCCAGCCGATGGAATGGAACGCGGGCGCCAGCCCGATGAGGATGGCGGAATCGGTCATGTGGGTCACGAACAGGGGGATGATGGTCGAGAAGGATGCAAACCCCAGAGCAAGCCCGAATAATGTGCCGTCGAGCAGGTTGGCAATGACATTGAACCGCAAATTCAAGCGGATGTATTTTTCCATTCGCGAGAGGGGGAGCATGGTGTAATTCTAACTGATGAGTCCGTTTGCCGTATAAAAAGAGAGACCCGGCAATCTCTGCCGGATCTCTCGCAAGTGGTGCATTCCTCTTGTTACTTGCCTTTTTTTGCTGACGCTTCGGCGGTCGAACTGGATTCGGCGGCAGAGGCGCTCTGCCCCTTTACCTTGCCCAAATAATCCGGCAATTGTATACCTGCCATTTCGGAAATTTCCTGAAGCGGCGGCAGGCTCTTGAACAAGTTGGCGATGAAATTCGATGTGGACGAACCGCCTCCATTCGTGCCGCCCGAATCCCAGACCGTGATGCGGTCAATCTTCAGATTACTGATCGCTTCCACTTGACGGGCGACCAATTCTTCCATCTTTTCGATCATCAGCAGCGTGGACGCCGCCTGCGCGTCGCCGCCGACGCTTTCGATCAGTTTGCGATATCCCTCCGCTTTCGATTCGAGCAACTTGCGGACGCCCTCTGCCTCAGCCTGATACTTCGCCAGAATACCGTCCGCTTCACCCTTCGCATTGCGGCGGATGCGCTCCGCTTCGGCTTCCGCGGCGATCTCGATCTTGTTCTTCTCAATCTCCTGCTTGACCACCTCTTCCGCGCGCAGACGTTCCTGCTCGGCTTTATACAACGCCTGCTGGATGGCGACTTGCGCTTCGTAACGGGCTACTTCAGCCTGCCTCAACGCCGCCGCGCGTTTGACTTCCAATTCGGCGTTGTATTCCGCAATACTCGCTTTGGACGCGTTCTCGCCTTTGACCGCCTGCGCTTCTTGTTGCTGCACAAAGATACGCTGGTCGGATTCGGCGGTCTTCTTGCCTTTTTCGGAATCAGCCGCCGCTTTAGCGCGTTGGATTTCAAGTTCTGCGTTGTATTTTGCGATATTGGCATTGGCGGTGTTTTCGCCCTGCACGGCGGCGGCTTCCTGTTCCTGCACGCGTTTACGTTGGTTGGCGTCGGCGGTCTTGCGGCCGATCTCCGCCTCTGCCATGGCTTCAGCGACCCTGATTTCCTGCTCGCGAATGGCTTGGGATTCGCCGATCGCGCCCAGTTTGGTCTGTTCCGCCACGTCAATCTTCGCCTGATTGATGGCTTCCGCTGCGGCTTTCTTGCCGATGCTGGCGATGTAATCCGACGCGTCGGTGATGTCCGTGATGTTGACGTTGATCAACTGCAATCCGATCTTGTTCAACTCGGGTTCAACGTTGCGGCGAATGGCTTCGAGGAAACTTTCGCGATCCTGATTGATCTGCTCGATGGTAAGCGATGCGACCGTGAGACGTAATTGACCGAAGATGATCTCCTTCGCCATCTCTTCGATGACGTTTTGCGGCAGGCGTAGAATTCTCTCCGCCGCGTTGCTCATGATCTCGGAGACGGTGCTTACGCCCACCGTGAACGTGCTCGGGACGTTGATGCGGATGTTCTGCAAAGACAGCGCATTCTCGAGCGGAATGCTGATGGTGATGGGAGTGAGGCTGAGGTACGCGTAATCCTGAATCAGGGGCCACACGAACGCTCCGCCGCCGTGCATGGTCTTGCTGGAACGCCCTTTCTCCACCCGTCCGTAAATGACCAACACCTTATCTGACGGACAGCGTTTATACCGACTTGCCATGAAAGCGATCGTGAAGAAAACCAGCACGACGAACGCGATCAAAGCTAGAACGCCTAACGTTGCGGAACTCATTTCTTCCTCCTCAACTCATCTAATTTTTTCGACAATCAATGTATTTCCAGCTGTGACGCCGGTCACCCGGATTTTTTCCCCGACGGCAATCGTGTCTTTATTTTTTGCGCTTGCATCGAAGACCTTGAGCGCTCCTTGTACGATGATCTGGACCTGTCCTGTTCCATTTTTAGATACGGTCAAATACACCGTTCCCTCCGTCCCAATCGTATTTTGTATGTTGATCGTCCCTTCGGATTGCAGTCGTTTCATCTGGGAGAAGATTACGCTCGTAATCGCCACTGTGACAAACCCCGCAATCAACCCGCCCAAAACGGTCAATAGAACGGGGAGGCTTGCTCGTAGCAGCGCCAGCCCCACGAGACCAAACATCATAAAAAAGGAAGTCAAGCCTTGCACGGATAGTAATTTGAAACTGACATCGGCATCATGCCCATGCCCGCCGCCCCCGGGATCCTCGAGAGCGGCATCGAGTGCGTCATCGCTAATGCCGCTGCCAATCAGCATCAGGCCGAGGCGGAGGATGAACAACGTTCCTCCGGCAATGGCGGATACCCAATAAATGATCTCTATCCAAGTCAGCCCGAACATAATGATCCCTTTCTATTCTTGGCTTTCGTTGAGGCAATTATACACTCTGCCGAGGTATATGAATCTCATAACCCGAAGTTTCAGGGTTACCGCGCATTGCTTGACAGATTTGGAAAAAACAGTAAAATCTAAAAATGAACAGTCGTTCATTTTTAGATTTAGCACCTGAAGGAAAACTCAAAAAAGGCGAAGCCACCCGTCTTGCCATCGAAGACGCGGCGATCGAATTATTCGTGAAGCAGGGTTATCATGCCACTTCGATGCGCCAGATCGCAGACCAAGTTGGGCTGGCACTGGGCGGCATCTACAACCACTTCTCCAGCAAAGAGGAAATCTTTAAAGGCATCATTGTCGATAAACACCCCTACAAACAGATCCTCCCTGCCGTGCTTGCCTCTCAAGGGGAGACGGCGGAGGAGTTTTACCGGAATGCGGCGCATATCGTCATTTCAGAAATGGGGAAGCGACCCGAGTTCGTAAATCTGATGTTCATCGAGTTGGTCGAATTCAAGGGCAGGCACGGCGCGATTCTGTTGGGGGAGATCGCCCCAAAAATTCTGCCCGTTTTCGAACAGGTGATCAAGTCGAGGAAGAGCCTGCGCGTGACCAACCCGGCGCTCTTGATGCGCTCCTTCGTCGGCTTGGTGATCTCCTACCTTATCACGGAGATGATGATCTCGAAGTCCTTCGTCAGCAAAATGCTTCCCAAAAATTCCGAAGACGCTTACATTGACATTTTTCTGCACGGCATTTTGAAGGAGTCTGCATGAACTCTCGCTTGCTCTCGATCATCCGTAAGGAATTCATTCAAATCTTCCGCGACCCGCGCACGCTGGTCATGATCATCATCATTCCCATCATGCAATTATTCCTGCTGGGGTATTCCGCCACCAACGATGTGCGCAACATTCCGCTCGCCGTGTTGGACCGGAGCCAGAGCGTGGAATCGCGCGCTTTGATCGATGCCTACCGCGCGGCGGATTATTTCCGTGTTGCATATGTAGTTCAAGCGGAAGCCGAGATCGAGGAGTTGATCCTTGCTGGCGAAGCCCGCGCGGCGGTCATCATTCCGCCCGATTATGCCGAGCGGCTTGCCGAAGGCGACGCGCAGATCGCTTTTATCCTCGACGGTTCTGACCCAACCAGCGCATCCACAGCCCTTGCCGCCTCCCAACTGATCGGGCAAGCACATTCCTCGGGAATCCTTCTGCAAAAATTCGAACGCAGCGGCATGAACTTGCGCGTTCAGCCGCCTGTCGAGGTCCGTACGACGGTTTGGTTTAACCCCGACCTCGTGAGCGCGCATTTCATGATCCCCGGCGTGATCGGCATGATCCTCTACGCGATTGCCGCCATTCTCACCGCCACATCCGTTGTGCGCGAACGTGAGCGCGGCACGATCGAACAACTCATCGTCACACCCATCCGCCCGTGGGAATTGATCGTAGGCAAGCTCATGCCCTATGTCGTGCTGGGATTTTTCAACACCATCGAAGTCCTCGCGGTGGGGCATTGGTGGTTCGGAGTTCCGATTCGCGGCGATCTCGGTCTCATCATTTTGCTGTCAGGCGTGTTCATGGTGACAGGGTTGGGTATTGGTTTGCTCGCATCCACGATCGCCAACACGCAACAAGAAGCCATGCTCACTGTTTGGATGACCCTGTTGCCGAGCATTTTCCTTTCGGGCTTTTTCTTCCCTCTTGAGGCTATGCCCGCTTTTCTACGAGCGCTTTCCTACCTGATGCCCCTGCGTTATTACCTCGTTATCATCCGTTCGTTGCTGCTCAAAGGCGTAGGACTCGACATGATCCAACTCGATGTCGTTGCGATGACCCTTTTCGCGGTCGGCATCATGACACTTGCCGCACTGCGCTTCCGCAAACGTTTAGATTAGGAGTTCAACATGAATCGCACATTTCCCCCTCTTCCTGTTCGTATTCTCGTTCTATTGATCGTCCTCGCAACCATCGGATACTACGCGTTCCGCTCGTTAGCGCCGAAAGAGAACGGACAACTCAAAGCCTCAGGCACCATCGAATCAGTAACCGTAAACATATCGCCGGAACTGGCTGGTAAAGTGGCGGACGTTTTCGCCACGGAGGGACAGTTCGTGCAGGCGGGCGACCCGCTTCTTTCCCTCGAAGCCAGCCTGCTTCAAGCGGAGAAGCAGACCGCCCAGTCCGCGCTCGATGCGGCGAATGCCGCGGTCCGAACCGCGGAAGTGGCGTTAGAGTCAGCCCAAGTGCAGTACGACTCGATCCTGTCCAACGCGCTCGCGCAAGAGAAATCGACGCGTATAGCGGCGTGGGATGAGTCGAAACCTATTGAATTCGATCAGCCCGTCTGGTATTTCTCGAAAGCGGAGCGAATTCAAGCCGCGCAAGCCGAAGTCGATGCGAAGAGAGCCGCGCTTGCAGAAGCGTTGACGAACCTCGACGATTTAAGTCAACGGGCTGGCAGCGCGCAGTTCCTTGAGGTGGAGGCGAATTTGGTTCAGATGAGGCTCGCTTTCCAAAACGCGCAGGATGTGTTCGACAGCGCCAGTGGCGCGTCGGACGGGCAGGATTTGCGCGATGCCGCGCAGATCGTTCTCGACGAAGCCAAAATCGATCTGGAGGACGCGCAAAAAGATTACGACGACGCGCTTACCACCGAAGGCGCGACAGATGTGCTCGAAGCCCGCGCGAAAGCGTCCGTTGCGCAGGAAGCCTACGATCTGGCCGTGGACAATCTGCGCGCTCTGCAAACCGGCGCGGACTCGCCTCAGGTGCAATCTGCTGCGAAGGTGGTGGAGCAAGCGCAAGCCGCGCTCGAACAGGCGCGGGCGAATGTGGTCTCGGCTGAATCGCGATTGAACACGATTGAAACGCAATTGAAGATGAGTACAGCCTACGCCCCGATGGATGGTGTCATCCTCACTCGCAATGTCGAGCCGGGAGAATTCGTCCAGCCGGGCGCGGTCGCGTTCGCAATGGCTGACATCGACGAGTTAACGATCACCGTTTATGTACCTGAAGACCAATACGGCGCCATCTCGCTTGGACAGGGAGCCTCTGTGACGGTCGACTCGTTCCCCGGTGACACCTTCGATGCGGTTGTAGTACATATCGCCGATTCGGCTGAGTTCACCCCGCGCAACGTGCAGACCGTGGAAGGGCGCAGTTCGACGGTCTATGCCATCAAATTAAAAGTGACCGACACAGAAGGCAAGTTGAAGATCGGTATGCCGGCGGATGTGACATTCAAGTAATTTGTAATTGGTAATTTCAGTGGTTGAGAGCAAGCAGTCGAAGCCACTGTTTGCAACTGAAGTTTCGATAATCTTTTATGAACAACTTTCTCATAAACGCAACGAATTTACGAAAATCCTTCGGCGAGACTCGCGCCGTGGATGGTGTCTCCCTTGAAATCGCCGCGGGCGAGATCTACGGACTCGTCGGCGCGGACGGTGCGGGCAAGACCACCACCATGCGCCTTCTCGTCGGCGCGCTCAAAGCGGATTCGGGTCAAGTGGAGATCTGCGGCTACGACATCGATCGTCAAACAGAACTGGCGCGTTCACAGTTCGGATATCTCTCGCAAAGATTTTCGTTGTACGAGGATCTATCCGTTCTTGAGAACATCCGCTTCTTTGCCGAAGTGCGCGGATTGAAATCGAATGAATGGCTGCCGCGTTGCCTGGAGATTCTTGAATTTGTCGGGCTGGACCAATTCGCCGACCGCCGGGCGGGACAACTTTCTGGAGGGATGAAACAAAAGATGGGGCTGGCATCGGCGCTTGTGACGCGGCCCAGAGTGCTGTTGCTCGATGAGCCAACAACGGGCGTCGACCCAGTCACTCGGCAGGATTTTTGGCAGTTGGTTATTAAGTTGGTTTCGTCACCCTCTCCAGCGGGGAGAGGGGCAAAAGGCGAGGGTGAAGTCGCCGTCCTCATCTCCACACCGTACATGGACGAAGCTTCGCGCTGTCACCGCGTTGGGTTCATGCGGGGGGGAAAAATTATTGCAGAAGATACACCATCGAATCTGCGTGCGCGGTTGAGCAATCGCATCCTTGAGTTGCGCGGTAAGCCCTTACCCATCCTCCGTCACACCGCGCATGTGGATTCAGATGTTGAAGATGTGCAAGCCTTCGGTGACCGTCTGCACATCCGCGTCGGTGTGGATAAGGCTCAGGCTGTCCTCCGCAGGCTCCCGTCCGCGATTCGAAGCGTGGGCGGTGAGATCGATGAGTTGCGACTCGTCCCGCCTGTCCTCGAAGATGTCTTCATCGCGTTGTCGGAAAATAATTCGTGGTAACGACTTTAGTCGTTCGCAGTTGAGCGACGAACCCCACAGGGGCGCTTCGCGAAGCCGCCACATCAAAAAGGAGTCTATTCATGATCAACCTCGACCTCGGCGTATTGATCGACAAGCCCATCAAACATGTGTTTGCGTTTGCCGCCAACCCCAACAACATGTCGAAGTGGAATTCGGCTGTGGTGAGTCTGGAGCAGATCACGCCGGGCACAGTAGGCGTTGGCACGAAATTCAAAAGTGTGGGCGAAATGATGGGGCGGCGCATCGAAGGCGAGATGCAGGTGACCGCGTATGAGCCTGATACGAAATGCGGTTATCAAGTGAACGCAGGTCCGATGCAGGTGAATCTCACACTCACGTTCAAAACCGTTGGCACAGGTACGAAGATCAGCCTCAACGCGCAAGGCAACCCTGCTGGTGTGTTCAAACTTGCAGAGCCTATGATGGCAGGACGCGTCAAATCGATGATGGAAGAGAATCTCGCGCGCTTGAAATCGGTGCTGGAAAAGGGATAACCGTTCATGTCTTTGCCGGTTATCTACGTCGAGAATCTCACGCGCCGCTTCGGTGATTTCGTCGCGGTCGATCACGTCAACTTTGAAGTCAACGAAGGCGAAGTAGTCGGGTATCTTGGTCCGAACGGTTCGGGCAAGACCACCACGATCCGCATGTTGCTCGGTTTGCTCGAACCGAGCGAAGGCGATGCAACCGTGCTGGGATTCGACGCGTTCAGGCAAAGTGAAGAAGTGCGTAAGCGCGCGGGATACATGTCGCAGAAGTTTGCGATCTACGACGATCTGACAGTGCTTGAAAATTTGACGTTTTACGGCGGCGTGTATGGGATCACCGACAAAACCCGCATCTCGCGGACGTTGGAACTGGTCGGCTTGCGTGGACATGATTCCACCCTGACGCGCTCGCTCTCCGCGGGTTGGCGTCAGCGGCTCGCGTTGGGAATCGCGTTGGTGCATGAACCGAAATTATTATTTCTCGATGAACCCACCTCAGGTGTCGATCCCACTGCCCGCCGCGCCTTCTGGGATCTGATCTACGAACTTGCCGAAAACGGTGTGACGATCCTCGTCACCACACACTACATGGACGAAGCCGAATACTGCGAACGCGTCGGCATCATGCGCGATGGAAAGTTGCTCGCCATGGACACGCCCTCGAACTTAAAAAAGAATCTCATCCCCGGCGATGTGTGGGAGGTGTATGCCGAGCCGTTGCAGGAGGGCTTGGCAGTGTTACCTGAATTAGATGGCGTTTTACGGGTTGGTCTGGCTGGGGATCACCTGCGAACCATTACGGAAAGAGGAAAGAAGAAAGATGATCTTTTGAAAGCCTTAAAGAGGAAAAATGTGAACGTGCGCGATATCCTCGTTGGCGAGCCGACGCTGGAAGATGTGTTTATTTCGCTGGCGCGTTAATTACGATTCTCGTTCTTCCCATATTTGAGCTGACTATCTCAATAACCCCGAATCAGCTAGGTCATCAATTTCATGAATTACACATTCATATTCTTTGCCATCATCAAGCTCAAGCATTACTTGCACTGATAAATCTTCAAGTGCCTCGAATAAAAGTTTTAATGCTTTTTGAGGTACGCCGAAACTTGGAGTAAAACTAATACTTGCTTTCCAAGATTTTTCACCTAAATCCCCAGATGTTAATTCCCAATAAATTGCTAAATTTTCATCCACTTCATTCTTCATAAAATGGAGTTTGCCAGAATTTCTATTGTCATCCAAAACAAATATTATACATCTTGTGTATCAAAGACCAGGCATCTCAACCTGGTCTTATTTGTAGGTGTGAATCGGCGGGATAAATCCCTGCCTCAGTGCGCGGAAGTCCGCTCAAAGAGGTGTCGTTGCTCCAGTCCGAAGGACTTCAATGAACTGAGCAGGCGACTTTAGTCCTGCGATGATTTCTCCAGCTACTCCCGCGCGGCTTCGAGAAATTCGCGGGCTTGGTTGATTAAAGTAGCAACAAAGTCCATCTCTATTTTCGTATCCACGTGATAATCGCCAATAAGCCGGGTATCAAAGCCTTTCCTCAGCCAGCGGTGAAATTTTGGGTCGAGCAATTTTGTCTTGGCATACTCTTTGCCATATGCGCCGATGACATCGCCATGCGTGCTGAATTGAAGTCCCTTCTCGTTCAGTAAGGCTTCAGCAATGTAGAAGAGTGCGTAATAAGCGCGTCCAGCGGCAATGTCGGTCTTTTCGTGATCAAGTAAAATCTCTGCGCCCTCGATTGTATCAATAGCCTTATCCAGCAATTTACGAGTGTAATCCTTCATGCGGGCACCCCTTCCCTGCGGATGTTACGAAGCACAGGCATATCCGATTCTTTCCACTGAACTTCTTTCATAAGGAGGCAACTTACTGTGATATCGTATTTGAGAGAGATATCGCTGACGTAATCACTGGAACGACTGTATTCCTTCCAATAATCCTTGTAATCTTTCAACAAAATCATCACATCTACATCCGAGCCCTCTCGATAATCCCCGCGCGCGTAGGAGCCGTAGAGGTAGACGGCTTTCAACTTGTCGCCGTAGATTTGGACAAGCCCTTCCTTGAGTTCCTTCATCAGTTTCCTGATGCGTGCGGGCACTTTTCGCGTCATACCCCTATTTTACCTTTATTTGGGAAATGAAAAACCGGGCCAAAAGCCCGGTTTTTGAAACTTACTGCGTCGCTTGCGCCTGCTCAGGGACAACCAGCGCCATGATCAAATAGACTAGCACGATCCCGCCGAAGCCGGTGAAAAACGCCAGCACGGTCAACAAGCGGACGATGGTCGGGTCGATGCCGAGGTATTCTCCCAAGCCGGCGCACACGCCCGCGATCATGCGGTTGGATGTGCTTCGAGTCAGTTGTTTGTAGTTGGTGTTCATGTCTGTGCTCCTTTCAATTGATTTCTAGAAAGGCATACGCAGGGGATTTTGAAAGGTTGCAGAGGGATTGTCATTCTGAGCCGCGTAGCGGCGAAGAATCTCTACCACGACGAATGAGACTCTTCGGTCGGGAAATACGCTCCCTCAGAGTGACACGAATTATCTGTATTTCCTGCTCTCCAAATAATTCGCCAAAGCCGCCCAGAGGAGTGCCAACCCGATTGCCAAATACACCAGCGCCTGCAATCCCAGCCATTGGAGTTGGGAGATTCCAAACGCGGTGAACAAAATTCCGACCGCGCCATAAAAAATCGTGTTGCGGAGGTAATCCGAGCCGACGCGCTTGGATTGCAGGATATTCCTCTGCATCAACGCTTCCATCGCGCGGACTTGTTCCTCGTGCAGATTCTTGCAAGCGAGCGAATCCCCTGCGTGCGAGGCGCAATCGGAGCATAGTCCGCGCTGGCAGTATTTGCAGAGCGCGATGGCTGGTTTATCTGGATGGTAGTAACAGTTCATAATAGGTTGTAGACAGGTAAACAAGTAGACAAGTAAACATGTGTGTACGTGTATACCAGTTTACTTGTCTACTTTCTCCAACGGATGCCGCAACACCGTCTTCAACTTTGCAGGGTTCGACTTGCGCGGGTCGCCGAGATAGATCTCGTGATGTTTTCCATTGGGTCCAACGTTGTCGCGGTAGCCGTGTTCAAGCGCGAAGGCGCGCATCCGTTCGATGGTTGCAGGCTCGGTTGCGTAGGGTCCGATGTGCATCATCTGCACACACAGCCCCTCTTCAAAGTGACCCAGCCGCAACTTCGACAACGCAGGCGCGTCGCCCTTCTTCTTGCGGACTTGCTCCAAGCCCTCCGCAAAAATATCCTTCGTAATGACATCCGGTTGCAGGATCATTAATGTGTACGACCAGTTGTCTTTCTTTGCCACATCCACCATTTTATCTTGTATGCCCCATAAACCCTCCAAAGCCATTACGGGATAATCGATCGCGTTCGCCTTGCGTTTCTTGAGCATAAACTTGAGCGTGTACGAGATGACGTATAACGTTTGGGTCGCTTCCGCGAAGGCGGGCGAGTTGCCCGGTTCTTTTCCCTTTTCGATGGCGCAGTCGATCATGGCGAACTGCAATTTCGGCACTTTGAGAATCTCAGGCTTCTTTGCCGGAGGTTGATAAAGATAGTTCAAGTCCTTTTTGAGATCGAGCGTTTTCAAGATGTTCTCCTTGAACATCTTGAGTTTAAGGCAGGCGTTGGTTGGGCACAAGTGAGCATTGTCATTCGACCTCGCCTTTGTGAATCACATCGCTCCCAAATTTTTCCTGTAACACATCCACCGCCTCCTGCAGTTTGCGCGATTTTTCGTAATCCGCATCCCACAAGCCCAACTGGCGAAGCGGAGCGCCGAGTCCGCTCACGCCAACTCCGATCAGACGCACATATTGATTGGATTTCCGTACGGACCTCATCAATTTCAATGCGGCTTCTGCGATTTCTCCCTCCTGATCGGTTCGATGATTCAACGTAGTCTGCCGCGTCAACGTGGTGAAATCGGGCCAGCGCATCTTCAACTTGATCGTCGAGCCTGCCAGTTCATTCTTTCGCAACTGGCGCGCCACCTCTGCCGATTGTTCGCGAATGGTTTTTTCCAAAACTTTGTCGTCGCGCACATCGCGCGAAAAGGTGACCTCCTGACTGATGGATTTCGTCTCGCGCTCGGTGACGACGGGTCGGCTGTCAATTCCCTTCGCGTGACGCGCAAGGTCGCGTCCATTTTCACCGAATAAATGGATCAACTCGTTCTCGGGCCATTTCGCAATATCGCCGATCGTGTGGATTCCCAACTCACCGAGTCGCTTCGATGTTTTTGGACCAACTCCCCAAAGCATATCCGCGGGTAGCGGATTCAAAAACGCCGCTTCTTCGCCGAAGGGGACGACGGTCACTGCATTGGGAGGTTCAGCCAACCCCTGCGCTTTGATCCGTTTCAAAGCGAGCGCCTTGCCCACTTCGGTGGCGATCTTCGCCACAAGTTTGTTCGATGCGATCCCGATCGAGCAGGGGAGAAGCAACTCGTTGCGGATGCGCGCTTGAAGTCCGCGCGCGACGCGTGCAGGATCATCCCGGATATCTGAAATATCGAGGAAGGCTTCATCAATCGAAATTTGCTCGACCAGTGCAGTCAAACCATGGAGTCGTTGCATCACCTGCCTCGACGCCTCGCCGTAGACGCGATGATGACCCGAAACGATGATCAGCCCGGGGCAGAGCCGCAGCGCCTGACTCATCGGCATTGCGCTCCGTACGCCGTTTCGCCTAGCCGCATAAGAGCACGAGGAAACCACTCCGCGTTCTTCCGGTTTGCCGCCCACTGCGAATGCCTTGCCGCGCAGTTCAGGGTTCCTGTTTTCCTCCACGGCACAGTAGAAGGCGTCCAAGTCGAGGTGTAAAACGGTTCGATTCATCCCATTAATTATAAGACCGTGACGGGGAGTTTTGTCACTTGAATTGCAATGTTGATTCGATTATTCTGAGTCTATACTCTGGCAAAAGAGTATTCGACAGGGGAGCAGGAGGCAGAATGCGTACGATCATCAAGTTCCTGGCGGGGTTCTTACTTTGTTTTACACTCTTACTACCTCCTTCGTCACAGCCATCCACTGTCAGTGCGGGAGGTTATTGTGACTGGGCGCAGTTCGTCACCGACGTGAGCGTACCGGACGGCTGGCCCGTTTATCCCGGTCAGGTCTTCAGAAAAACGTGGCGCTTGAAAAATATCGGCACCTGCACCTGGACTCGTTCGCACTCGCTGGTCTTTGCAGGCGGCGAGCAGATGGGTGGTCTGGCGGCTGTAAATCTCCCCAAAGATGTTTTGCCGGGTCAAACCGTGGATGTTTCTGTCGATCTCACTGCGCCGACACTGCCCGGTATGTATCGCGGCTACTGGCAATTGAGGAACGCATCCGGCGGGTTGTTCGGCATTGGTCCGACCGCGACAAAAGCAATTTGGGTGCAAGTGGAGGTTGTGGGCAGGTCGGCTATTGTCTACGACTTTGCCGCGAATACCTGCGCGGCAAGTTGGCATAGCGAATGGGGCGGCCTCCTGCCTTGCGCAGGCACGATACCCGACGCGCGAGGCGTGGTGATGAAACTCGACCAGCCAATTCTTGAGAACGGATCGCCCGCCACCGCGCCGGGGATTCTCATGATCCCGCCCTTTGAATACAACGAATCGCTTTATGGAATTTACCCGCCGGTGCAGGTGAAGTTCGGCGATGTCTTCCAATCCATGATCGGATGCGAATACGGCGCGGCGGGTTGCGAAGTGCAGTTCGTCATCAAGTACAAATTAGAAAGCGATGCAGGCTTCAGCCGTACCTATTGGAATAGTTTCGAAAAGCATGATGGCGCGTTCAGAAAACTGAATCTAAGTCTGAACGGTCTCGCCGGTAAAAATGTTACTTTCATGCTCATGGTGCGCCCGCTCGGCGAAACAACCAAAGACCGCGCGTTGTGGGTTAACCCGGTCATCGTCCGACCCGGCGCGCCTGTCACGCCGGGACCGACATCCATACCGCTTCCGTCCACGCCTTTACCTGTGCCGACTGCGATCACTTTGCCCGCCGGCACCAAGTGTGACAGGGCTTTGTTCGTCTCAGATGTGACCGTGCCCGATGGAACGGCCTTCACGCCCGGTCAACAATTCACAAAGACCTGGCGGTTGAAAAATAACGGCACATGCACTTGGAACACCGGTTATTCCGCGGTCTTTTCGAGCGGTGAGCAAATGGGCGGACCCGCCTCGATCAATCTTCCGAATCAGGTGGCTCCGGGACAAACGGTTGATGTTTCATTAAACCTCACTGCCCCGGCAAACCCCGGCACCTATCGCGGTTACTGGTTATTGAAGAACTCGTCAAGCAATCTGTTTGGTATCGGTTCCGCAGGCAATGCGGCGTTCTGGCTCGAGATCAGAACCACCGGTGCGCCGTCTTCAGGTACCGGGTATGATTTTGCCGCGAATGCATGTTCGGCGGCTTGGTCGAGCGGCGCGGGAGTATTGCCCTGCCCCGGTACATCCGGTTCAGCCAAAGGTTTTGGAATGCCGGTGAGCAACCCTGTACTTGAGAACAAAACAAACGATTCGCGCATGGGCATCTTGATGGTGCCGCAAAATACATACAACGGCTCGATTCAAGCGGCATTTCCTCCGTTCGCGGTTCAAAGCGGCGACCGGTTCCAATCCACGATCAACTGCGAATTCAATACGAAGGGTTGCTATGTCGTTTTCCGTCTCGACTATCGAATTAACAACGGACCGCAAAATACGCTCTGGTCGTTCGGCGAAAAATATGAAGGCTTGTATTATCAAGCGGATGTGGATCTGAGTTCGCTCGCGGGTCAAAACGTGCAATTCATTCTGTACATCGGATCGGCTGGCTCGCCCGCCAACGACCGCGCCCTTTGGGTCGGACCGCGCATCCTGCGCGCGGGAGCGGCGCTTCCCGCTCCACTTGCGGCTGATTCACCAACCTCGACTCCCTTACCGCCCCCAACGGATTCAGTTTCGGCGACTACAACGCCCGCGGTTGTGGCAACCTCCACACCGGTTCCGGATTCTGTCTCTGTTGATCCCACGTGGAGCATGTATCAGAATACGATATACAACTTTGCCTTCCGATTCCCGCCGGGCACCTCGATCTCCGGCGCGTCTGCTGAAAGCATTATGTTCCGATTGCCGTTCGCTTCGGGAACAAATCTGTTCGAAAAATATTTGCAAGTTGACATCCGCCCATACACCGGAGTCTGCACGAACTCGCTTGGCTGGGCGCCATCTGCTTCTTCGAACATCAATACGAACAGCATCGACTTCCTGTTTGAATCGGGTACTGTGATCGCACCCGACCGCCAAAGTGATTGGCGTTCATACTCCACCGTCCGCAACGGCAATTGCATCAGTCTTGGATTTGTTCTGAATTCAAGCGTGTCCGGTGCGCCGCCGTTCAACCTCTCTGCAGAAACAGCCGTCTTCGACGCGATGCTGTCCACCTTTGGCTGGACCACGCCGTAACGCCGCGCGCGTTACCCGCGCTAACCAATGATCGATCATGTTGAACCGCCGAGTCCTTACTTGGGATAGCGCTCGGCGGTTCATTATTGTAGAGAAAAGTGTCATTCATGTGATATTGAAGATTTGTTTAAGAGAAGATATACTTGAGGCGTATAGTCATTAAGGAACTTTTCGACGTATCCATCGTCGTAGTCGATTGGATAAGAGGAGAAGCCCATGAAATCCAGATTCACTGCTGTTTCGATCATGATGCTGGTTGCTATCGTTTTGTCGTTGGTGCCGGCCGCGGCCAGCCCAACGAACGTGTCCGCCGCGGCATGCTATCAGGCGCAATTCGTCGCGGATGTGACCGTACCCGACAAGACGACCTTTCAGCCAAACACACCGTTTAAGAAGACATGGCGTTTGAGGAACATCGGCGACTGCGCGTGGAATAACGTGACCATGGTCTTCGACTCCGGCGCACAGATGGGCACGATCGCCGCGGTGTCTGTGACGAATGGCATCGCACCCGGTCAAACCGTGGATGTGAGCGTGGACCTGACCGCGCCGAACGCGCCGGGTCATTACATCGGCTATTGGAAGTTCAAAAGCGAACAAGGGACGCTCTTCGGTATCGGCGTCAACGCAAATAAGAGTTGGTGGGTCGAGATCAACGTGGCTGGTGCGCCGACCACCAATGTGGTATTCGACTTCACCGCGCGCGCAGGCGAAGCCACCTGGTCGAGCGGCGCGGGCGGACTCTCCTTCCCCGGCGCGGATGGGGATGCAAAAGGTTTTGTCATCCAAAAGGATAAACCAAAATTTGAAAGCGGAGTTGAACTAGCTCAACCCAGCCTGTTGTTCGCGCCTCAAAACCTGACGAACGGATTTATTCAAGGGCGCTTCCCTCCGTTCCGCGTGGAAAGCGGCGACCGGTTCCAAACGCGGGTAGGGTGTGAATTCGGCGCAACCTCTTGTTATGTTGCCTATCGCCTCGATTACGAGGTCGGCAATACCATTCGCACGTTCTGGACCTTCCGCGAACGCTACGAAGGTTTGACGTACGATGCCAACATCGATCTCACTCCGCTCGCGGGACAGGAAGTTCGATTCATTTTGTATATTTCCGCGTACGGTTCGCCCGTGGGTGACCGCGCCTTATGGGGCAACCCAGCTATCGTCCGGAAAGGAAGCGTGCCTCCTCCGCCGACCGTGACGGGCACACCTCCCACATCCACACCGACGCGCACGCCGGGACCGGTCACGGTCACCGTACCGCCCTCCGCGTGCGATCGCGTGCAATTCATCGCCGATGTCACCGTGCCGGATGGCACAACGTTCGCACCCGGCTCGACCTTTACGAAAACATGGCGACTCAAGAACGTTGGCTCGTGCGCATGGACGACCTCGTATCAATTGGTGTTCTTCAGCGGCGAACAAATGAGTGCGCCTGCCTCTGCTTCATTCCCTCGCGGTGTGGATGTTGGACAGACGATCGATATTTCAGTGCCGATGACCGCGCCTGCCGCGGCGGGTTCGTATCGCGGCTATTGGATGTTCAAGAATGCCAGCGGCGCGTTGTTCGGCATCGGCTCGCAAGCGAACAAACCGTGGTGGGTGGATATACGCGTTTCGGGTCCAACCGTTACGCCGGGCGGACCGAGCAAAACGCCGACCCCAACTCCTACCACCGGAGGACCGACCGTTACACCAATCCCCGGCGCTGTGCTTGATTTTGCGGCATCCGCTTGCACTGGCACATGGTTCAGCGGCGCCGGTCAACTGCCTTGCCCCGGCACGGACGGCGATGCGCGCGGTTTCGTATTGAAGGTCAATAATCCCAAACTCGAAACCGGTGCAACGGATCCCCGCCAATCTCTGCTCACATTTCCACACAATATTTCAAGCGGATACATTCAAGGGTTCTTCCCGCCGTTCCGTGTGCAGGCTGGTGACCGCTTCCGTTCAACGATCGCCTGCGAAGGCGGCTCAACCCTTTGTTACGTTGCTTACCGACTCGATTACGAATCTGCCCCCGGCCAGGTTGCCACGCTTTGGGGACCTTTCCTCGAGCGCTATGAAGGTCAGGCATTCAATGTGGACGTTGACCTCTCGCCTCTCGCGGGCAAGGATGTGAAGTTCGTTCTCACCGCGCTTGCGGTGGGTCCCGCTACCGGCGACCGCGCGTTGTGGGTGGGTCCGCACATCTTCCGCCCGGCTGGCGGAGGAGGCGCGTTGCCCGACCTTGCCATCAGTTCCATGACCGTTTCATTCCCGAACCCGAGTTGTTTTAATCCGGGCGAATCGTTGGGTTTGCGCGTGAGCGTGACCAATAGTGGTCAGGCATCTGCGGGAAGTTTTGTTGTGCAGGCAGGGAGCGCGCAACAAACGGTCAATGGCTTGGCGGTGGGTGAAACCAAAACGGTGTTCTTCACAAGTTTTGCCAACCCCGCCACAGTGGTTGTCGACCCGGGCGGCGCGGTTGCCGAAAGCAACGAACAGAACAACTCGCGTACCGAAAACCTACCGACGCCCACGCCTCCTCTGCCGTGCAGCGGCACATCCACCTTCACGCCCACGTTTACACCCACACTGACCGGCACTCCAGATCCGTTAAGCGGATGGAACCGATTCCAAAATGACAAGTACAAATTCTTTGTAAGAATTCCGCCGGATGCATCCGCAGGCATGTCCGAAAATTCCGGGCGCGCCGACCTGAAGTTCGCTCCCAACACCAACCTGCGCGAAAAATATCTCGCGATCACGATCACGGAAGGCGCCGCGACGTGCAAATACACGAGCGGCAACCCAACTTCCTCCGGCAATGTTACGATCAATGGCATTCAATTCCTCAAAGAGGAAGGCTCCGAGGGAGCGGCTGGCAGTTTTTGGGATTGGGTGAGTTATTCCACCGTGAAGAATAACGCGTGCATCAATCTGGCGTTCGTTCTCAAATCGGTGAACCCCGGCAACCTGCCAACGCCTCCGCCGATCTTCGACAAAGCCGCCGAATCCGCGATCTTCAACCAGATCATCAATTCGTTCGCGTTCTTTCAATAGGACGCTTCGCCTCTTTCCACAGAGAAGCCTGGTCCGCCCGACCGGGCTTTTCTCTAGCCTCAGCCTTTCCCCTTCTCCCTTTGGGAGGGGGCGGGGGTGAGTGAGAGTTAATGTCCCTCGATAGATCCACCCTCCTCCTCGCAGACGACGATCCCACCATCGCGGACAGCCTTGCGCCGTTTCTCGAGCGCGCCGGCTTTCATGTGCTGGTCGTTTCAGACGGCATGACCGCCCTCGAGAAAGCGCAGGCGCATCACCCCGAACTGATCATCCTCGATGTGCTCATGCCTCGCATGGACGGGCGCGAAACGCTGCGGAGGTTACGCAAATCAAACATCTGGACTCCGACCATTCTCCTCACACAAGTGGGCGAAGCCTCCGAGCGCGCGCTCGCCCTCGAAGAAGGCGCGGACGATTATCTCAACAAGCCGTTCGACCCGCATGAATTGCTGGCGCGCATCCGCGCGGTGTTGAGGCGCGCACGTCCCGGCGAACGGTCGCTTTCGATGGCGTGGCTCCTCACCGCGAACGAACTTTCACTGGACCGCCGCGCCCGCCGCGCGACATTATCGGGTGAAACGCTTGAATTAACCCCCAAGGCATTCTCTGTACTCGAATATTTGATGACCCATCCCGATGAGGCGATTTCACGCGAGCGGCTGCTCGACGCGGTTTGGGGCTGGGAATATCCCGCCGGTACGCGCACCGTAGACACGCGCATGGCTGAATTGCGCCGCGCGCTGGATGACGACCCAGCCGCGCCGCGCTTCATCGAAACGATTCCCAGCGAGGGATATCGTTTTATCGCGCCCGTCCATGGGGAGGGATAAGAATCCATGTTCAAAAAGTGGAGGTTCAAGAATCTCTGGTTATTCCTGCCCGTGTTTGTAGGGCTGGCAATGTTTATTCTCGTCCAGATATTCATCCCGATCGTTTCTCCCATCATTTTCAAGATCGACCTCGGGATTGCCGGTTTCGTTTTCGGCGTGACAATCCGTAATACCGGCATCGTCGCATGTATTTTCGGTTTCACACTGACAGCCATCGTTTTGTTGATCCGCCGCTGGGACTCGCGTCATGTTTCAGAAGCGCAATCTCTGTACGCCGATTATGTGCAGGCGGCGGAACAGAAGCGGCGTCAGTTTTTGAGGCGACTCGACCACGAGATCAAAAACCCGCTCACCGGGTTGCGCGCCGCGCTGGTCAATTTGCAGGAGGCGCAAGCGACAGAGGAGCGCTTGCAAGCCGGGCAGAACGCCGGGCGGGCGGTCGAACGTCTCACGCGCTTGTTGACCGATCTGCGAAAACTTGCCGACCTCGATGAACGCCCCATCGAGCGCTACTCGGTGAACGTGCCCGAACTGCTGGATGATGTGGTCGAAGCCGCCCGCGCCATCCCCGCGTACGAGGGCAGAAACATCAGTTTGTTGATTCCCAAGATTCCCTCCCCGTTCCCCATGATCACCGGTGACCGCGACCTGCTCGTGCTTGCGGTGTATAACCTCGTCGAAAACGCGCTCAAGTTCACGTCCGCGAACGATTCGGTGGAGGTGCGCGCGCTCGAAGATGGCAGGTCCATCGTCATCGAAGTGGCGGATTCAGGCGCGGGCATCCCTGCTGAGGATCTGTCGAAAATTTTCGAGGAACTGTATCGAGGCTCCAACGCACGCAGCACGGAGGGGAGCGGGCTGGGTCTGGCGCTGGTCAATCGAATTGCCGTTTTGCACGGGGGCGGTGTAGGGGTGCGCTCCAGCCAAAGCGAGCCGCGCGGGACAGTCATCACCCTGCGTCTGCCGAGGCGTTAGCGCTTCTTTTCCCAGTGGGAGAGGGCAGAGGTGAGGAGGGGTTCACAGTGTCACAAAACTGTGACATCTCTGCGACAGGCTGGTAACAACGGGGAATTATGATGTAGCTATGAAACCCATCGCTGACAGCGAAGCCTTGCTCGTCGAAACAGCCAAGCGCGGCGACCCCGACGCGTTCAATCTGTTGGTGTTGAAATATCAAGACCTGCTGTATCGAATATCTTCGCGGATCGTTCAGGATGAGTGCGGCGCGGAAGACGCCGTGCAGAACGCTTTCATTCAGGCGTTTCAAAATATCCGATCGTTTCGTGGGGGGTCGTTCAAGAGCTGGCTGGCGCGCGTCGCGGTCAATGCGAGTTATGATGAACTGCGCCGCATGAAGCGGCATGATTCCACGCCGCTCGAGCAGTTCAATGCGGACGGGGAGGAGATCGAATCTCCGTCGTGGATGACCGACCTTTCCGCCGGACCCGAAGTGCTGGCTGAATCGAACGAATTGCAACGGTTGATGCACGACTGCATCCGGGCGTTGATTCCCGATTATCGGTTGATGGTCATTTTGGTGGATATCGAAGGCATGTCGTACGAGGAAGCCGCGCGCGTGGCGCGTGTGCCGGTGGGAACGGTGAAGAGCCGACTCGCGCGTGCCCGCATGCAACTGCGCACCGCGTTGAAAAAATTCGGGAACTTGCTCCCGTCGGCATATCAGGTGGAGATCCCGGCTCTTGTAAAAGCCTGAAAAGAATTCGAGAATATCAATCGCGTGAAGTTTTGCTTCACGCGATTTTTTGTTCGATTGCTATAATCGGGGTAAAACTGGAATCGGTCACTTTTTGAAGCGACCGTTACCTTGCTAAGGAGAATTCATGAAACGCTGGCATGGTTCGTTGATCGGTGCACTGCTCGTATTCCTGTTCGGTGGCGCTTCATTGCTTTTCGTTGTGCCTGTCGGCGGCGCGATTCTGGCGGGCATTCCGCCGGTGTTCGATGCGCTGACCGAGAGGGCGGTCTGCCCTAACGCGGTGTCCGTTGAAAAGGACGAATACAACTTCGGACCCGTCACCACCAGCCCGAGCGGTCCGACGGGGCATCAGGAGGAGTGGACGTGCACCTTTGAAGACGGCACTCAAAAAGTTGTGCCGAACGAGGAGATCGCGTTGAAGGGACTCGGCGCGTCCTTCACTGCCGCGGGGATTTGCGGTGGGGCGATCGTTTTATTCTTGATGATCCTTGCGGCGATTATCGGCGGCCGTTTAGTCAAGCCGACAGCTTAATTGGTTCTGCATGCCTAAGTAGTAACATGAGCAGGTTGGGGCGTAAAAATAATAGCCCGGACCCATTGCCTCGCAGATTGCATCGTTCAATTGACAACCCGGCGCGGGAGGATCGCCCGGAGCAACTGGCGCAAGCACAGGGCACAAGCCGGGTTCGGAGCCGGTCGGTTGAAATCCCACAGCCATGCGGCAAGAGTTATCCAACTCGTACAACGACTTGATCGGGTAGAAGTTTGGTAGTTCGGGATCCGCCGCGCCAGCCTGCTCATGCGTGAAGTGATCGCTGAAATCGAACAAGGCGGGGTCGAGTGTGCCGTGTCCCGTCCACATGTTGACCATGTAAATGAATGTATTATCCAACACAGAGCGCTTGATCGCCAATTCGACGATGTTTGCGTTTTGCGGTGAGACCCGAACCCAGGCAACATCGGGGTCGTCGCCTTTGCCTTGATCGAAGATCAACTTTTCGAAGCCGTCGCCGGTTGCCGCGTCCTCGTCCGTGAACATGGCGGTCAGGTTTCCGACGTCGCTGTTCGCATCGTGAAAGACTTGCACACCTTCCACGGTCCAATCGGTGGATGAGGGATTCGTTGCGAGCACGAGGAACTCGCCTTTGCCATCGGCTTCGGTATCCAACTGCATGGCGAAGCGATACGGCGACACATTTGCGGCAGACCGATCCACAACCTGAATTGTGCCATACAGCCACGTATCATCCTGAAAGATGAACGTATCGATGATATCTAGGTTGGGGTAATAGACATCCATCGTGTTTGCGTTGAAGGGGCGCTCGAACTGCTCGAACGTAAATCGATCCCCGCCGTTGGATTTTTTCAGGTTCGCTGTTTTTGAAGAGTCGTAGTCGCCAGCATGACCGCTTCGGTTCTCCGGTAGGTTAACCGGGAAAATCTGGTGCTGAATCGGAATTTCCGTCGGAGGGGGAACGGTATCTACGACCGTGACCAACTCCGTTGCAGGAGGCTGCGTTGCAGCAGGTTCTGTCGCGCTGCCGGGGATGTTGCAAGCGAGAATCGCCGCCAGCATGATCGTCAGGGCAAATAAAAATCGCGGTTGTTTTTTCATTTTGTTCTCCTTTGCAATATCCAGTCAAAACATTATTTCGGCGGTGGGATGGCAGTCGGCAATGTACATGTACACGTGTTGGGATCCCATGTGCCGTTTCCGAACGTGCAAGCGATGATCTGCCTTGTTGAGGCTGTGCACCCGCCCGGTTGTGCTACCGGTTTATCCGGCGCGAGCGCAGGGCACAACCCCGGCTCATAACCTGTCGGCTCAAACCCCACCGCCATGCGGCAGGAGTTGTCAATTTCATACAAGGCTTTGATCGGGTAAAAGTTGGGGAAGCCCGGGTCAGCCGCGCCAGCCTGATCGTGCGTGAAATGATCGCTGTAATCGAAAAGCGAAGGGTCGAGTGAGCCGTGTCCTGCCCACATGTCCACCATATATCTTGCAGGATTCTCGACCACGGCGCGTTTGACCGCAATTTCCACGGTGTTCGAATCGGCGGGCGAGACGCGTATCCAAGCCGCATCGGCGTCATTGCCCTTGCCCTGGTCGAATAACAAAATTTCAAAGCCGTCGCTCGTTGAATTTTCATCGGTCAGCATGGCGGTCAAGTCGCCGACATCGCTGTTTGAATCAAAATAGACTTGTACGCCGTTTGTCGTCCAATTTGTGGATGGCGGATTTTCGGCAATCACAAGGTAATCGCCTTTACCGTCCACTTCGTTGTCAACCTGCATGGCAAAGCGGTACGGCGAAGCGCTTGCGGCAGAACGGTCCACAACTTGAATCGTGCCGTAGATCCACAGGTCATCCTGATAGACGAAGGTGTCGATGATGTCGAGTTCGGGAAAGTAGATGTCCATCGTGTCCGCGTTGAACGGACGCTCGAATCGTTCGAAGGTGAACCTGTCTCCACCATTGGATTTTTTCTGCTCCGCCGTGACGGACGAGTCATAATCGCCTGCATGACTGCTCCGGTTTTCGGGAAGCGCTACCGGAACGATCTCATGTGCGATAGGCGCATCGGTCAGCGGTCCCGCCGTACCTATAACTTGAACGACTTCCGTCGCTGGCGCCGCAACATCTGGCGTTGTCGTTGCCCCGCTGGTGTTACAAGCAAGGATGGAGGCGAGGATCACACTCCCCGCTACAACTGGCACCACGTTTTTCTTCATAATGCTCTCCTCCAAAATGGATTGGGCACACTTTCACCTTATGCCTCGCATGACACTTGGGAGAGGTAAAAGTTACTTTGCCCCTCTGGTACATTGGTGGGAGCAGTTCGCCCGCAGTTCAACTGCGGGCGAAGCCAAAATATACAAGATTCGACAAACCAGAATTTTCCGACCTGTTCTTATGAAAAAATCACTTACCCAATTTTTTCTTGAACGCTTCCGTCAAAGCAGGGACGATCTGGAACAAGTCACCAACGACGCCAAATCGGGCGACTTTGAATATCGGCGCATCGGCATCTTTGTTGATTGCGACAACCAGCTTCGCCGAACGAATTCCTGCGAGGTGTTGAATTGCCCCGGAGATCCCACAGGCGATGTAGAGGTCAGGTGCGACGACTTTACCCGTCTGCCCGACTTGATTCGAATACGGAATATAACCTGCATCCACTGCCGCGCGCGAGGCGCCGACCGCGCCGCCAAGCGTGGAGGCGAGATCGCCAATTAATTTGAATCCCTGTTGCGCGCGCCAAACTTCGGCTTGCTTGTCGTCAAGTCCCGCGGGAGGTTGCAGTGACGGATTGTTCGAAGCGCCGCGACCACCGGCGACGATCACACCCGCGTCGTTCAAACTGACGCCTACCTCAGCGACGCTATAACCTTCCACTGTTGTGAGCGCGTCCGTCCTGGCTTCCACCTTTGTGATATTGCCTGTCTTGCCTGCCTGTCGTTCAGGCTTAGGGAAAGCGCGTCCGCGCATGGTAACGAACTGAGGTCTCGCCGAACTTGTGACTTTTTCCAGCAACTTGCCTTCGTAGATCGGACGGGTCACAACGATCGCATCACCGTTCACATCCACGGCTGTCGCGTCGGTGATGACGTTGCTGTTCAAATCCACGGCGGACATCGCGGCGAACTCGCGAGTGCGGGTCGTTGTGGGGAAGAGGATCAAGTCGGGGCTTTGAGATGAGGCGAGCGCGGAAAGGGTCGAGGCATACGTCTCAGCGCGATAATCCAAAAGGGCGGGATCATCTGCCACAAGAATCTCATCCGCGCCGTATTCCAACGCGGCTTTTGCGACATCATCAACACCTGAACCGAAAACGACCGCCGTAGCCGCACCGAAAGATTTTGCGAGCCCTAACGCCTCCCACGATGTGGCTTGCACTTCACCCTTAAAGTGATCGATGTATACAAAAATTTTCATAGCACCTTCTCCGCGATCAGTTTGTCTGCGAGTTTTTCGGCGATCTCGGCGGGGCTTTCACCCGTGATCATTTCAACCGATGTTTCGCGCGCGGGCGGGTTCATCAATTCATTGCGTTTGATGACCGCCTCGGGCGCGGCAATTCCCAGATCGCTCAACGACCACACGGGGATGTCGGCTTTCGACGCTTTGCGAATGCCCATGAACGACGGATAGCGCGGCTCGCCGATGCTTTGCACAACGCTGATGACCGCGGGCAGATGCGCTTTGACAGATTGCCGGCCCTCTTCGATGACTCGTTCAACGGTCACGCTTCTTTCCTCGACTTTGATCTGCCCCGCCAACCCCAGCAGTGACCACCCGAGGACGCGCGCCGTTTGCGCGGGCGTGAGGCCTGAACCGTTGTCGAGCGTCTGCCGCCCAAAGATGACCATGTCCACGCCGCCGATCTTTTGGATCGCCGCGGCAAGGACGCGCGCCGCACCGACGGTGTCAATCTCATTCAGGGCGGAGTCTGAGACGAGGATGGCATCGTCCGCACCCATGGCGAGAGCGTGCTTGAGCGCTTCCTTCGCGGATTCGGGTCCGATGCACAGTGCAGTGACCGTCGAACCGCTTACGGCTTCCCTCTGTTGCAACGCGCCTTCGACCGCGTACTCGTCGAACGGGTTGATGACCAGCGGCGCATCCCCTAACGATATTTGCCCGCCCTCGGCTTTGACCTTCGCCTCCGAGTCCGGGACTTGTTTGATACATGCGATGATTTTCAAGAGAGTCTCCTTCGATTTACGATTTCTTTTTATCCGTCTTTGAGAGGACGTTGATCATTGGATGCTTGTAAAACTGATCAATTTTCCAGTCTTTAGTGCTAGTTCGCACGCGTGACCGTTCACTGTATATGCAGAAAATGTCTCGCCGTCTTCATTCAGTTTGACCCGCGAAAAGAACGTGGAGGCATCGGGTTTTTCCGCCTTCCAGATAACTTTTCGATCCGACCCGATCAAATACAAATTAGATTCGTTACGCGGAAACCCGCTGGGATTTTCCAGCACGATCACGCCCGCGTTGACCTGGATCGTTTTGTCAACTTTTGTGTGGAGGGGTTGAATGTCCATGCCGTCCTTGGTTGAACTTCCACGATTATACCTTGTGGCTTCGGCATCCAACACTGACTTTCGTCTTAAATAAAAATCCCGACGCGTTTTTGATTTCGCATCGGGCTAGGGAATGTGGGTGTCTGCTTTCATGACTTTTTCTCGACACCCATGTTGCTCAACTCATCCGAATTGATGTTCGAGACGAGCAGGTCCGCGACAGCGAGAGCCGCGAACAAAAGCAGGCAACCGATCACAGCAACGACAAACATGGTCTACTCCTTTCTCTCTATGCTGATTAAACCTGTTTTCGGTTTGAAAGTTATACCCCCTAACGGTACTGCAATGATTTTGCATATCAATAATGCAAAGAACATACACCTGACGATTATCTCCCGAAGTTTGTTCCCTCTATCAGGCGGATCCATGACTGTAGCTTGTCAGAGGCGGGAAGATATCCTGCGTTGACAAAACCGTTCTTTGCGATAAAATTCACACGCAAGTGAGCCGAAGTGGCGGAATTGGCAGACGCGCCACGTTCAGGGCGTGGTGAGAGCAATCTCTTGAGGGTTCAAATCCCTCCTTCGGCACAGAATCAGTTCCAAAATCCGCTGTGAGGCGGGTTTTTTTTATTGCCCCCAGCCCCATTCCGGCTCACCCGAAGCCGCAATTCGCGGGGAAGGGTCGGTGGTATAATCAGAGAAAAATCAGGTTGACCTTTCATTAGTTAAGACGCGGAGTCACAGAATTCGTCCTTCGTGTCTTTTTTATGCCGAAACCCCTTTAACGAGACGAACATGGCAGAAGAAAACAACAAACTGGCAGGTAACATCGAAAACGTAGATATTGACGACCAGATGCGCTCGGCGTATCTCGATTACGCTATGAGCGTGATCGTGGCGCGTGCGCTGCCCGATGCACGCGATGGTCTAAAACCCGTTCACAGGCGCATTTTATACGCCATGCAGGAGTTGGGAATCCGCTCGAATTCATCCTACAAGAAATCCGCTCGTATCGTAGGCGAGGTGCTGGGTAAATTTCACCCGCATGGTGATTCCGCAGTGTACGAAACGATGGCTCGCATGGCGCAGGATTTTTCCATGCGTTACATGCTCGTGGATGGACAAGGCAACTTCGGTTCGATTGACGGCGACGCGCCTGCCGCCATGCGTTACACCGAAGCCCGCCTGCAAAAGCTGGCGGAGGAACTGCTTGCCGACCTCGACAAGGACACGGTGGATTTCGGTCCGAACTTCGACGATTCACTCGAAGAGCCGCTTGTTTTACCTTCCCGTGTGCCGAACATGCTCCTCAACGGAACATCGGGCATCGCGGTTGGCATGGCGACCAATATCCCACCGCACAACCTGCGCGAACTGGCGAATGCGATAAACTTCCTGATCGACAACTACGACAAGATGGATGACATTTCGCTGGAACAGTTAATGAAACTTGTAACTGGACCAGACTTCCCGACAGGTGGGATCATTGTCGGGCGAGAGGGAATCGAATCCACGTATGGAACAGGCAAGGGGAGGATCGTCGTCCGCGGGACGGCGCACATCGAAGAGGGGAAGGGCGGCAAGCATGAGATCATCATCACCGAGATTCCTTATCAGGTCAACAAAACGACCCTGATCGAACGCATTGCGGAACTTGTGCGTGAAGACAAGATCGACCAGATCGCCGACTTGCGCGATGAATCCGATCAGCGTGGGATGAGCATTGTCATCGAACTCAAACGCGGCGCACAGCCAAAGAAGGTGCTTAACCAGCTGTACAAATACACGTCATTACAAACCACATTCGGCGCGCAAATGCTCGCCCTTGTGGATGGCGAGCCGCGCACCCTTCCACTCAAGCGCGCGTTGCAGATCTTCATCGAACATCGGCAGGTGGTTATCGTCCGTCGAACGAACTTTGAACTTGCCAAAGCCCGTGCGCGGCAACACATTCTTGACGGCTACTTGATCGCGCTGAACAATCTGGATGCGGTTATCAAAACCATCCGCGAATCGCAGGATGCCGATGTTGCCAAGACCAATTTGATGAAGCGTTTCAAACTCAGCGACCTGCAGGCGCAGGCGATTCTCGATATGCAATTGCGCCGTCTCGCCGCACTTGAGCGGTGGAAGATCGAAGAGGAACACAAACAAGTCGCACAGCAGATTGCACATCTTGAAGATTTGCTCGCTCATCCCAAGAAAATCCTTGCACTCATTCAGGATGACATGCGCGAACTCGCAGAAAAGTATGGTGATGATCGTCGCACGCGTATTGCCGCCGATGCCACTGAATCACTCTCCGATGCCGACCTCGTACAGGACGAAGCGGTACTGATCAGTCTCACCGAGCGCGGCTACATCAAACGCGTCGCGGCGGCGGCGTTCCGCTCGCAAAGTCGCGGCGGACGCGGTGTGAAGGGATTTGAAACGAAGGAAGAGGATGAAGTCGTTGCGCTCATTCCCGCCCGCAGTCTCGATACGATGTTATTCTTCTCCGACCGCGGCAAAGTCTATAGCGAAAAGGTGTATCAAATTCCCGATGCGGATCGAACCGCCAAAGGCATCCCGCTGGTCAATGTGCTGGCGTTGAACGCGGATGAACGCGTCACAGCCGCGATCGCCGTCTCGGATTTCTCGGCACATGGATATTGCGTGATGGCGACCATGCGCGGCAAGGTCAAACGCGTTGTGCTGGAAGAGTTCGCCTCGGTCCGACCCTCGGGTTTGATCGCTGTCAATTTGGAGGAGGGCGACCAATTGGGCTGGGCGCGCGTCACCAGCGGCAAGGACGAGTTGATCTTCGTCACTCAAAACGGACAAGCCCTTCGCTACAATGAGACCAAGATCCGCTCGATGGGGCGCCAGGCCGCCGGTGTGACCGCCATCAAATTGAAGAAAGGCGACTCGGTCACGAGCATGGATGTGGTCGAGAAAGACGGCGCGTTGCTCGTGGTAACCAGCGGCGGGTTCGGCAAACAAACCCCGCTCAAAGAATATTCACCCAAGGGGCGCGCCACCTTTGGCGTTGCAACGATCGATCAAAAGGCGACCAAAGAAATTGGCAAGATCGTTTCCGCCCGCGTGGTTCAAAAGGATGACGATCTTACGATCATGACCGCGAACGGTCAGACGATTCGGATCAAGAACAAAACTGTGAAAACTGCGGGCCGCGCGACGAAGGGCGTTCACCTCATCAAGCCTCAGGATGGCGACTACGTGGCATCGGTGGCGCGCATTTCTGCGGAAGATCTAAAGCGGGCAGGCGCGCAAATGGAAGAGGAAAATGCGGAGCCGCAGCCGCAACTGATCTAAAATCCGTACTTCACGAAAAGACCTCGGAGTGGCGACTTTAGCCGTTTTTTAGCAGAACGACTGAAGTCGTTACTACGTTTTCGTGACCTTCTAAGAATCAAAAATCCCGAAAGAAATTTTCTTTCGGGATTTTATTTTGATATTTCAGCGGTCAAAATAATGACATTTTTCCCAATATGAACATTGCCAACATTCCGAAGGCGCAAACGGTGAAAAACAGCATCAGTGAAAGCAGGAAGCGTTGCTGCCCGGTCATGCCGAGGAACCGAGATTCCCTGCGCCTCGAGGATGGTGCGGCGATGGGTCCCGAAGCAGGTTCGCGGTACAGTTCGTTGGATTCCTCTTCATAGAACGATGAGGAGGATGCCGATTCGCGTAGGTTATCAAACATTGCTTGCCTTGTTCTTTAGTATATCAGTGAAGGGTCTGAGACGAACGTCGCCGAATCGTACTGTCACGGATTTGCCATTGTCATCGCGCAATCTCAAACTTCCATCGGAGAGTATCCCTTCCAATCTGCCGACAACAGTTTGATCCGCTCCCATTTCAACTCGTACCTGCCTGCCTCGATACGCAAGCACTTCACCCCATTGGTTCATGAACTCGTCTGTGCCAACTTGTGGACGTAGATTAATGAAGGCGGTGAGAACATCCTTGAGTATTTTTTCACGTTCCACAGAATTTCCCAGCGCATCCTCGATGCTGGTTCCGGGGAATCGTAGGATATCGGTATCGGGGACAGCGCGCTTCAGCACGTTGATGCCAATGCCGATCACTACACAAACCACATCCTCGCCTGCCCACACGAGTTCGATCAAAACACCCGCCACTTTTCGCTGGTTGAGTAGAATGTCATTGGGCCATTTGATCTGCGGAGAGAGACCGAAAGCTTGAAGGCTGCGCGTAATGGATAGTGCAGAAAGGCCGACCAGTCGCGAGAGATGCGGCTTTTCATCGAAGGTCGGGCGGAGGATCAAACTAAAAGCGAGGGCGGTGCCGGGCGGCGTGAACCACGGGCGATCCATCCTGCCGCGCCCCAAGGTTTGTTCGTCTGCAACGATCACCGACATGTCGCGGGCTCCCTCATGCGCCCATTTCAATGCCTCGTCGTTCGTCGAGCCGATGGAATCAAAAAACCGCACCTCTCCAATCGGCAGACCTGAAAGCAATTCGGTGAGTTCAGTTTGATTCATTGATGGTTATTATGGTAACACGAACCACGGATTAATAAAACCGCCGCCCTGACGAACTTCGAAATGCAAATGAGCGCCTTGCGAATTGCCGGTGTTGCCCGCCGAGCCGATCCACTGACCTGCTCCAACGTTCGTACAAACGCCAACGCCGATGACGCTTAGGTGGGCATACACCGTTGAATAACCGTTGCCATGATCAATTTGAATCACATTTCCGTATCCGTAGTTATACCCTCCCTGTGCCATTGTGACCACACCGCTATCTGCGGCATACACCGGCGCGCCTTCACCGGCGGCGATATCAATGCCGAGGTGCCCGCTCCAATAGTCGTTCCCTGAAAGCGAACGCGAATCGGCGGGCCAGACAAACCCTCCGCTGCCCACTGTGCCGCCCGGGCACGCGCTCTGACTGGTGGAGGAAGTTCCTGATGCGCCGGTCGCCACCGTTGGCACAAGCCACTGCACGAATTCACGCTCGCCGCCCGGCACCATCACCCACGAGCCGGAGGTGATCGTGGGGTTCGTCAGGTCGATATCGTTGCCGGGAAAATTTATGATGTCCTCTACAACGGCATTGAATTCATTGGCGACTGATTCAAGCGTGTCGTTCTCCTTCCATTGATAGTAGATGCCGTCGGTCGGTGGGATCTGTAAGACCTGCCCCGGTTTCAAACTGTGCGGGTCATCTTGCAGTACATCGTAATTTGCCCACAACACAGATTCTGCTGTAAGTTTGTACGTTTCGGCAATGGCGAAGATCGAATCGCCGCGCTTGACACGATATTCGACAGGTTGGTAGCGCGGCTTATCGGCGGGAACGTTGGTCTTGATCTGGATCTCGCGCGGGATGGAAGCAAACGCTTCGGGCGCGCCGAGGGCTGGCATCACAACGTCAGCCGGTTCTTCCTCCGGAGCAGCGGTCGGTTGCGGCGCGGTTAACTGAGTTGGTGCGTTTGCGTTCTTCCACGCGAGCGCGCCTCCCACCATCCCCCCGGCGATGGCAAGGGTGACAACCCAACTGGCGATCGAGATGGTATTCGCTTTCAGAAAAGAGATCAACTTTGACATTTCAATCGATTCTGATTACTCATCCCTGCCGAGGTTTTCGAGAAACTCTTGATTGTTGCGCGCACGGTCGAGGCGGGTGATGATCGCTTCGGTGGCTACGGAGTTATCCATCCCGGCGCCTTGCGGTTGCTGTGTGATCATCTGAATGTACATCCGCCGCATGAGCCAGACCCGTTGAAGGATATCTGGACCAAGCAAAAGGTCTTCGCGACGCGTGGACGAGCGTTCGATATCCACGGCGGGGTAAATACGTCGTTCTTGAAGTTTGCGCGAGAGGTGCAATTCCATGTTGCCTGTGCCTTTGAACTCCTCGTACACAACATCATCGAGGCGGGAGCCGGTATCAACAAGACACGTTGCGATGATGGTTAGCGATCCGCCTTCTTCGATATTTCGCGCTGCGCCGAAGAATCGCTTGGGAGGATACAACGCCGATGGGTCCATACCGCCGGAGAGGGTGCGACCAGAAGGGTTGACAACGAGGTTATAGGCACGCGCAAGACGTGTGATCGAGTCCATTAAGATTACCACGTGACGTCCGATCTCCACCAGCCTCTTAGCGCGCTCTAACGCCAGTTCGGCTGTGCGGACGTGCGAGGTGACCGGCTCGTCGAATGTGGATGCGACCACTTCGGCATCCACGGAACGATCCATGTCGGTCACTTCTTCCGGGCGTTCGCCGATGAGGGCGACCAATAAATGCACATCGGGATATTTTGTTGAAATCGAGTTTGCAATCTGTTTGAGGATGGTAGTTTTTCCCGCCTTGGGAGGTGAAACAATAAGTCCGCGCTGCCCCCTGCCGATCGGTGCGATCAAATTTATTAATCTCGGTGCGAGGGTATCATGGTCGGTTTCTAGGTCGAAGCGTTTATCGGGAAAAATAGGAGTGAGGTTTTCGAATACTTCTCTGCGGGTGGCTTCTTCGGGGTCGAGACCGTTGATCGATTCCACTTTGAGTAGACCGAAATGACGTTCACTTTCGCGGGGAGGGCGGACCTGCCCAATGACGAGATCGCCTGCCCGCAGATCGTGGCGTCGCAACTGAGCCTGCGAAACGTACACGTCCTGATCGCTGATGCGGTAATTCGTGGCTCGCAGGAATCCGATTCCCTCGCTCATGATCTCGAGGATGCCGCCGCGGAGTTCGATTCCTTCCCTCTGAGCCTCCGCTTCGCGAATCATCATCGCGAGCGTTTCCTTTTTCAGGCGGTTGGAGTTGGGAATGTTCAGAGACTTTCCCATCGTGCGAAGTTTGGCAAGGGGTTCGTTCTCTAATTCAAGTATTTTCATTTGTCTTTTCTCTATTTGGGATTGAAATTGTGGAGGGACTGGCAAGCCATAAAGACGCCTTTTCAGGGCGCTGGGGCGGGAGTCTCCCTTAATTTGTCGTGGGGTGTGGATTTTCGGTCAAGTTCGTCTGGTGTGAAACCCGTGCAGGTATGAATGGCCGTGCATACGGATAACACAATGAATGGGGCTGTAAAGTAACAGGGGATTGCCCATATTATAGCACTGTCATTCGGGTGATGCAAGCATGATTATTGCTTTTCGAGCCGGACTTTCAAGTTTGTGAGCAGACCGCGCTGCGCTTTGTTGGCTCGCCTGAACACCATATTTTCAAATAATTTGTTCACCTTTTCGAAATCGGCTTTTTGGATCAGATGAGTTCGTTCTTCTTCGATCTGATGGAATTCGTAGCGATAAGCGATCTGAGTGCCTGCCCTGCTGTAATGTCGAATCACCAATTCGTTCTTTGGGTTGGTCAACTGAATGACCGTGTAAACCCTGCTCTTAAAAATGGGAAGCCCCGCCCAACGATATGTTTCGAGCATATAAAACGGTCGGAGCAGGATTCCGTTGGCGTCCTTTTGCTCCTTCAAAATGTCGATCGTGGTGAGGTAAGGCTGAAGCCCGATCATGTTGATCGGCTCCGAGAGGTGATCGTACACTTCCACCCTTGGGCGGTCAATGAAGATGTTAAGTTCAAAGGATCTCATTGGCGAATTTTACCTCTAAATATCCGAAATGATCCGGTTCTGTATCTCCCATAGCCGGCGGTACAGCCCGAAATGTCCGAGCAGGTCATGATGGGTTCCCCGCTCAACGATGCGACCGTTTTGCATAACAAGGATCTCGCTCATGTTCTCCAAACCCGCCAGCCGATGTGTGATCCATATGCAGGTTTTACCCGGCAAGAGTTGGTCGAGAGTAACTAAAATCTGCTTTTCGGTGAGAGGATCGAGGTTGGCAGTGGGTTCATCCAGAATCAGGATCGGCGCGTCTTTCAGGAGGGCACGCGCAATTGCCAGCCGCTGGCGCTCACCGCCGGAAAGCCGCACGCCTTGTTCGCCGATAACTGTATCATATCCTTTTGGGAGATTCATGACAAAATCATGGATTTGTGCGGCGCGCGCCGCCGACTCCATTTCCTCATCGCCGACCTTCGGACGCGCAATACGCAAATTCTCTCGGATGGTGGTATTGAAAAAATAACTGTTCTGCGCGACGAGGGCGATTCGTTTTCGGACTTCATCCTGATCCAGCGACTTGAGCGATTCACCCCCCAGTCTGATCTCCCCGGTCTCATACTCCCAGAATCGGAATAACAAGTTCGCTATCGTGCTCTTCCCGGCACCGCTCGGACCGACGATGGCAACCGATTTGCCCTCGGAGATATTGAACGTAACATCTTGCAAGGCTGGAGTTGGCTGAGTGGGATATGAGAATGTGAGCCTGGAAACTTGCAGACCAGCGGGTGTATTAGTCTCCAATCTCCTTCCTCCAGTCTCTTTCAAGACGGGTTTTGCATCCACCACCTCGAACAAGCGCTTCGCCGCTTCGCGCGAGGAGTTCCACATCTGTGCGGCGAGGGGAAGGGGGTTCACAGCCTCAAAGGAAGCAAATGTCATCAGTGCGAAAGTCCCAAGCATTACGCCTTTGAGATTTCCCGAGGTGACTTGTGGAATCACCAAGAACAGCACAAGCCATAAACCCAAATTTGTGAGCAGTGTAACCAGCGCCGAATGGACTCCGCTGATGCGAGCCATTTGTTTTTGTGTCGAACCGTAATTTTCACCTGTGGAGGCGATGCGATTTGCGCGGTCATTTCCGCGACCGAAGGCGAGCAGGTCGGCGAGTCCTTGAATGCCGTCGACGAGTAGAGTTTGGAGGTCAGCGCGATGGGTGATGAGTTCTGCGCCGGGCTTGCGGCTGACGAGTTGGGTGAGGAGGGGCAGGATCAAGCCTAAAGTGAGGAAAAAGCCGAGGAGGACAAAGGCAAGCGCGGGGTAGAAAGAGGCGAAGAACAGGGCGGTGAAGAGTCCCACGAGGATGGCGGTCAAAGAGGGCGAGACGACGCGAACGTAGAAGTTTTCCAGAGTCTCCACATCGCCGATGACGCGAGCGAGCAGGTCGCCGCTTTTGTAGTCCATCAGGCGGGCAGGGGCGAGGGGTTCGAGGCGTTCGTAGAACCAGACGCGCAGACGGGCGAGCAGGCGGAAGGTGCCGTTGTGCGAGACGAGGCGCTCGAGGTAGCGGAAGACGGCGCGGCTGATGCCGAAGAGGCGCGTGGCAACGACGGACACGCCGAGGTCGGCGACGGATGTGGCGATGGCGGCGGTGGAGATGAGCCATGCCGAGACGCCAATAAGTGCGACGCTGGAGCCGATGGTGAGGGCGCTGAGGAGGACGGAGAGGGCAACAAGTGACCAACTGCCTTTTAGGAAGGAGAGCAGGCGGAGGAGGATGGTGGATTTACGATTGCCGATTTGCGATTGGCGATTGGCGGTTGGTAATTGGTAAGTGGTAACGGGTAATTGGTGATTGGTAATGGGTCGAAAGTCGAGTGTCGAAGGCTTGCCCTGAGCAATGTCGGAGGGTCGAAGGCTGGAAGTCTCTGACGTTTGACTTTTGACGTTTGACTCGGGCGCTTGATATGCTTTGACCATCTCTGCATACGCGCCATTACGGGCAAGCAGTTCGCTGTGTGTGCCTTGTTCGACGATGCGGCCCTCTTCGAGGACGACGATGTGGTCCGACTTGAAGATGGTGTTGAGGCGGTGCGCGATGGTAATCACGGTTCGTCCCTGCATGAGGCGGCGGGTGGAATCTTCGAGCAGGGATTCGGTTTCGGGGTCGAGGCTGGAGGTGGGTTCGTCGAGGATGAGGATGGGGGAATCTTTGAGGAAGGCGCGGGCGAGGGCAAGGCGCTGGGCCTGTCCGCCGCTGAGACGGGCTCCGCCTTCGCCGATGACGGTTTCGTATTTCTCGGGGAGGGTTTCGATGAAGTCGTGCAGGTGGGCGGCTTTGGCGGCTTCGATGACTTCTGCGAGCGTGGCATCCGGTTTGCCGAGGCGAATGTTGGCGGCGATGGTGTCGTGGAAGAGGTGGGGTTTTTGAGGAACCCAGGAAATCAAATTATGAATTGTGAAGGATGAATGATGAATTGGCGATTGGTAATGAGTAATTGGTGATTGTGTACTTGTGTACGTGTTTACCTGTATACGCCCTGATGTCGGTTGGATGAAGCCGAGCAGCAGATTGACCAGCGTAGATTTTCCCGCTCCCGTTTTGCCGACGAGGGCGATGTGTTGACCTGCTTTGATTTCCAGGTTGATGTTTTCGAGGGCGGGCGCCGTTTCGCCGGGGTAGGTGAAGGAAACGTTGGCAAGACGTAATTGGTAATTGGTAATTGACTGATCGCTGGTTACTGATAACTGCTCACTAGTAATTGGCGTATCCAAAATCTCGAAAATTCTCTTTGCCGCAGTCGTGCCAGACATGCCGGCGTGGAATCTTGCACCGAGGGCGCGCAGGGGCATGTAGAATTCGGGCGCGAGGATGAGCAGGAAGAAGGCTTCGCGGAATTCCATCACTTTGTAGAGCAGGCGGAAGCCAATCTCGACAGCGATGATGGCTGTGCTGAGCGTGGCGAGCAGTTCAAGCGCGAGCGCTGACAGAAAGGTGATTCGCAAGACACCGAGGGTGGTGTCGCGGTATTGTTCGCTGACGGCGGCGATGTTCTTCGCATGGGATTTGGAGCGTCCGAAGAGTTTGAGCGTGGTCAGTCCCTGCAGGCTGTCGAGGAAGTGGGCGGAGAGACGGGAGAGGGTCTCGTATTGACGCTTGGTGACGATCTCTGCGCCTTTGCCGATCATGACCATGAAGAAGGGGATCAGCGGTGCGGTAATGAGCAGGATAAAGCCCGAAAGCAAATCCATCGGGAAGACAAAGAACAGGATACTTATGGGGACCAGAGTGGTGATAACAAGTTGGGGGAGATATTGGCTGTAGTACGCGTCCAGCGCTTCGATGCCTTCGACGGCGGCGGTTGTGATCTCACCTGTCCGTTGTGAGCGCGTGTAAGCGGGACCGAGTTTGAGGATGTGGTCGAAGAGCCGCTCGCGCAGGTCGGTTTTTATTTTCACGGCGAGGGCGTTCGCGCTGACCTCATTGACCCAAGTGAGAATCGCGCGTCCTGCGATGATGAGCAGGATGAGGCGAAGCCAGTTCGCAACTTGCGCGAGGGTTTGCCCCTCCAGGAAAACTCCATTGACGGTATTGCTGACGAGGTAGGCTTGGGCGATGGTCAGCAGACCAGCCAAAAGTCCAGAGAGAACCGTGAGGAGGAGGGGGAGACGGGCGTCGCGGGTGAGGGATAAGAGTCGGCGGTGCATGTCAGGGTGTCAGGTTCCAAGTTCCAAGTTCCAAGTGCCAAGTTCCAAGTGCCAAGTTAAAAATTTGGAAGGTTGAGGATGCATCCATCAACCTTCCAATTATACGGAGTAGAACGGGTTAGTACACTAACGTCTTTTTATCTGTGCTGATGCGCTTGCGGAACATGTAGTACGTCCAAGCCTGATAGGCGAGCACGATGGGGACGAAGATGAGCGCAACGATGGACATGACCGTCAGCGTGTACTGCGAGGAGGAGGCGTTGTAGATGGTGAGGCTGAACGCCGGGTTTGTGCTGGAAATCATCACATTGGGGAAGGTCATGGTGAAGAATGTGACTTGCGTGAGCACAATGTTGAGCGCGACCATGATGAACGCCCAGCCTTCCATCTTTTGGTTGATGAAGTAACCGGCAACCAAGAGAACGACAACCGCCGTGATCGGCACGATGCCGGGGTTGACGATGCCGCGCGCCCAGAAGCCGGCGGCGTAGGTGAAGACGGCGAGCGCAATGTAAAGCGCGGTCGTCACGCTCCAAATTTTCTTGGCAAAGCCGTTGACGCGCTCGCGCAGTTCGCCTTCGAGTTTAAGCCCGAGGAAGTTCGCGCCGTGAAGCAGGAAGACCGCCACCGTAGTTAACCCGCCAAGCAAGCCGTACGGGTTGAGCAGAGTGAACAGGTTGCCGGTGAACATCATGTCTTCGTTGATCGGCACGCCGCGCGCGAGGTTGGCGAATGCCGCGCCCAGCAAGAGTGAGGCGATGAACGAACCGACGGCGATCATCCAGTCGAAGCGGTTGCGCCACTTGGGGTCGGGATTCTTGGAACGGTATTCGAAGGAGATGCCGCGCAGGATCAAGCCGATCAGCAGAAGGAACAGCGCGAGATAGAAACCGCTGAACATCGTCGCGTACCAGTGCGGGAAGGCGGCAAAGGTCGCGCCGCCGGCGGTGAGGAGCCAGACCTCGTTCCCATCCCAAACCGAGCCGATGGAGTTGATGATGGCGCGGCGCTCTTCATCTTTCTTGCCGAGAAAGGGCAGGAGCATACCGACGCCGAAATCGAACCCTTCGAGGAAGTGGAAACCGATCCAAAGGACGGCGATCAGAATGAACCACAGTGTTTGAAGAAATTCGTATGACATATTGTTTCTCCGTTATTAATCGTCCGCGCCGACGAAGGCGGGAGCAACGTCTACCGATTCGTGCATGGCGGCATCGGGTCCCGCTTTGGCGTATTTGACCATGAGCTTGACCATCGCCACCGCCAGCGCGCCGTACACGACGGTGTAGCCTACGAGCGAAATCCACAGATCGAGGACGGTAAGGTTCGGCGAGACCGCATCCTCCACCTTGAGCAAGCCCTGCACGATCCAGGGTTGGCGTCCCATTTCGGTCAGGATCCATCCGCTGGCGTTGGCGAGATAAGGCAGAATGAGCAGGTGCGGCATCCACTTCATCCATTTGGCTTTGGCGATGTCGCCGCGCAGGTTTGCCCAGACGAAAAACGCGGTGACGCCGATCATGATGAAGCCGAAGGTCATCATGATGCGGAACGTCCAGTAGGTGACGACCATCAGCGGGATGTAATCGCCTGCGCCGTAGGTCGCTTCATATTCCGCTTGGATATCGTACACGCCTCGGACTCCGCAGTCGAAGTTGTTACAAGCAAGGAAACTTAACACACGCGGCACGCGGAGCGACCAGACTTCGCGCTTGCCGGAAAGATCGCCGATCGTAATGATGGAAAACGAAGCGGGTTTGGAGCTTTCCCAATGCGCTTCGATGGCGGCGAATTTCATCGGCTGGGTTTCGTACATGTACTGACCCATCGTATGCCCGCCGAGGAAGACCAGCACGCTGGCGACCAAGCCGACAACAGAGGCAATGACGAACGAGCGCTTGAAGAAATCAACATTTTGTTTGCGGAAGATGTGATAACCGCTGACCGCGATGATCATCATCGCCGCCATCAGCAAACCGTCGGCAATGGTGTGCCAGAAGAACAGCCAGCCCTTGGGGTTGCCGACGAGGGCGAAGAAATCCACCAGTTCCGCGCGACCCGTGACTTCGTTGATCACATAGCCGACCGGGTGCTGCATCCAGCCGTTGGCGAGCAGAATCCACAACGCGGAAAGATTCGAACCGATGGCGACGAGCCAGATCGAAGCGAGGTGGACTCGTTCCGAGACGCGTCCCTCGCCGAAGATCCAAATGCCGAGGAAGGTGGATTCCATGAAGAAGGCGAGCAAGGCTTCCACTGCGAGCGGCGCGCCGAAGATATCGCCCACGTAGCGGCTGTATTCACTCCAGTTCATGCCGAACTGGAATTCCTGCACGATGCCGGTCACCACGCCGATAGCAAAGTTGATGAGGAACAACTTGCCCCAGAATTTCGCCATCTTGCGCCACGTTTCGTCGCGGGTCTGGTAATAACGTGTCTGCATGAATGCTATAAACCAGCCCATCCCCAGCGTGAGCGGAACGAACAGCCAGTGATAGATGGTGGTGAGAGCAAACTGCAAACGAGAAAGTGTTACGACGTCCATAGACTCTCCTTGAAATTTATACATGTCATTCGGAGCGAAGCGAAGAATCTCCGTTGCGGACATAGAGACCCTTCGTGGCGCAAGCCGCCACTCCGATTGACACAACTACACTAAACTTGACATTGCCGCCTGAGCGCCAGCCGCTTCCTCCACGAGACTTTCGAACGTGATCGATGCCATTTCGCGCAGCATCGCCGCCTGGACGCGTCCCCACTTTGAGCGCACCGGGCAATTCGACAGGAACGGGCAATCGTCCTCCCCTTTTATTTGCAAACACTGTGATAGAAGAATCGGTCCTTCGAAGGCTTCAACCACGTCCCTCAGCGTGATCTTCGAGGCAGGGCATGGGAGCGACAATCCCCCGTCACGCCCCGGAAAGGTTTGAACCAGTCCTTTGCGCGCCAATCGTGCAACGATTCGACTCATGAACGCCGGGGGAATCAACATCTCCCTTTGAACATCGGCGCTCGGAATTCGCATTCCTTCGCCCAGCTTGGCGAGGGCAAGCACCACACGGACGGCGTAATCGGTCTGTCGGTTGATTCTCAGCATTGTATGACTCTTTCAGTAAACGTTGACCTCGATTGTAAGCATTTCAACCGGTAGGATGATGTGTAAATTGTCATGAAGGCTGAGTTATGGAAGTAATGAACTGAATCGGCGGGTTTTTGTCCAGAATTAAATTCCCCGGCTGGCTCGGCGGTTGCGGATGTTATAATCTTTGAAAATTTCCTATAGAGGTATACATGATAGACCCTGTGATGTTCACTATTCGGCTGTTCGGTTATGAACGCGACGTTTATTGGTATGGGCTGATCGTAATGATCGGTGTGCTGGTCGGCTCGATGATTGTCGAACGCAGCCTGAAACGCATTGGCGAAGACAGCGAAAAACTTTGGGACGCTTTGATCTGGGTGGTGCTGATCGGCATCGCTGGCGCGCGGTTGTGGTATGTGGTCAACGCTACGCTGGGCGGGAATCGTGTCTTCGTCGAGAACCCCGCGCAAATCCTCAATATCGGCGGCGGCGGACTGCACATCTTTGGCGGCTTTCTCTTTGGCGCCATTGTTCTGTTGTGGTTCATTCGCAGGAACAACCTCGACCCGTGGTTGTATCTCGATATGGCGGGTCCCGGTTTATTGATCGGACAGGCTATCGGACGGCTGGGTAATTTCATCAATCAGGAATTATACGGACCGCCGACGACGCTCCCGTGGGGAATTTCGATCTCGGCTGAGAATCGCCTGCTCGAGTTTCGGAATCTGCCGGAGTCCGCGCGTTTTCATCCGACCTTCGCCTACGAGATGCTCTGGAACTTCGCCGCGGCAGGACTCCTCTTATGGCTGTCTCGCCGCTATGAAAAACAACTCAAGCCCGGGACGTTGTTCGCGGGCTGGCTGATCCTCGCCGGTGTGGGACGGACGTGGATCGAGTTCTTCCGTCCCGACCAGCCGAAGATCCCCGAACTGGGAATCAGTTATTCTGCGCTGATCTCCGCGTTGATGGCGGTTGCCGGCGCGGTGATGTTGATGATCCGGTACAAGGGAATCAACGCCTCGTTTGCAGAAGGTTGGGAAGAGGAATACAAAATTACTCCTCCTGCCGTTCCACAGCCTGCGGTCCTTGAGCCAGCCGTCGTTACCCCGAAAAGAAAACCTGCTGCGCGGAAGATCAAAGCCGCTAAAAGTGCAAAAGCAAAAATGCCAGTGCGAAAATCAGATAAACCAACAACGCGGACAAGAAAGTCTTCAGGGTAAAGTGAAAAATGAAACAGGTCGGGTTCAAATCCGACCTGTTTCATTTAATCGAACGCCGAAACTCTTGTTCTCACCCCCGCGAGTTCATGCTCGCGCTTGTCGAAGCCGAAGCGTTCGAAGATATCGGGATACATGTCAACGATCTGTTCGCGCGTGAAGCCCATTTCTTCGTACGAGTAAGAATGGTCACTGCGATGGGCGAGCGTATCTTTGACGGCTTCATCCACAATTTTTGCCAGCCCCGGTTTATCCGGGTAGCCGAACTGTTCGTAGAATCCACGGATGACCTGCTCCGGGCGTTGAATCAAATCGTCATAGCTGAGAATCAGGTGTCTGGGGGAAGGATGCGAGTCCAGATATCGAAGCGGGTGGCGATACCAGTGTTGGGTCAGGTCGAGGATCTCGTCCAAATATAAATATTTTTCATGCGGACCCGTGAACACGGCGCGCGAGTAATTGATCCACGAAACGGTGGAGGGGAGCATGTCGAGCGGGTTGCGGGCAAGGTAGATGATGCGCGCGTCGGGGAAGAATTCGGCAAGGGTTTCGATCTTGGCGCTGAACGCGGGCGCTTTTGCCACGTAATATTTTTTGCCCGTCGCGTACAGATGACGCTGTAACATGGACTTGTAGAACGCCATGATTTTGCGTTTGCGTTCAGAAGGAAGCGCTTCGTCGAAATGTTGGTAATTGGGGAACTCATCCATGAAGGGGAAGAGGAACGTGACCCAGAACGAATCCCATGCGTGCATGAGGATGTTTTCGTCCTCTTCGGGTTGGAAGAACGAGATGGGATGGATCTTAAATTGACCGAGTGTCCGGCGGTCGAAGGCGTAAAGCAGGCGGTGCAAATGCCCGCCTAGTTTTTTATCGAGGCGTGAGACGAATTGCGTGAATTTCTTTTGAACGACAGAAGGCGTGAGGTAAATATCCCACGTGGTCAGGCTGGTGAACGTCGCGTCGCGCGAGAGCAGGCGGTGGAGAAAGGTCGAGCCGCTTCGCAGATTTCCGATGATGAAGAGCGGCTTTTCGACGGGTTGCGTTTTGTGCGCGGGGAAGAGGATATCATCGAGCCAGAAACAGAACCAATGGAACAACGAGCCGAGGGGCCAGACAGCGTAGAAGATGATGAGGAAGATGATTCGTCTTCGGTTGAGTGGGGCGGGTGTGTTTTTTGAAGCAAAGAACGAACGGTAGAATGTGCGCCAGAACAGGCGGAAGTTGTAGTGCATGGACGGGGGCGATTCCTTGAGTTGACATGGAAGAAGCCCGTGAAGGGGCTTCTTCGTCGCTATTCTAACAGGGATTGAGGATTTTTGCGTGAAGGGATTGTAAATGTTTGATTAAGTAAGGGCGCAGCGAAGCAATGGATAATTTTGAAAGGAATTCATTCCGCTGTGCCTTACGCTTTATGATAATTCTTTCGCGAATCGCTCATATCCCGCCTTTGCCAGCGCGGCAAGTTCTTTGAACAACTCGGGCTCGACTTGTTTGAAATTGAAACAGGATTTTCCCTGCATGCGTTTCTTCAACGCGGGGCTGACGCCTTTGAGCAAGTCGGGATACATGTAAACGGGCATGAGATAGAAGGAAACGTAATTTTTCTTGATCTGCACGGACCCGAAAAAGACTTTCCGTTTCCACTTCTCGCTGTAGGGACCGTCGAGCGAAAAGGAGGCGGATGTCTCTGCGGAGACGGTGAGTTTGGGGGCGTAGGGTTTGAGGATCTTTTTCAAGCGTTCAAAGACAACGGGGAAGTCGGTTTGTGAGGGCATGAGTTCTCTCGCGCTGCGACAGCAGTTCAACTGCTGTCGTAACAATAGCGCGCTTACGGCGCAGCCACATTGACCCGAATATAGATCGGGTCGCCGAACGCGAGACCGAGCGAATCAAACGCCTGCCATGCGGATTCGTATTCGCCGTCGGTGAATGGCGCGGTGAAGATGATTTGAATGTTGGCTCGCGTGCCAGATTTTGCAGGATAAAGCATGAACTCTTCCGGCGCACCGAGGTCCGCTCCGCCGATGTGACGGAGGCGATAGTCCGCGTTCCAGTCGCACGTTCCACTGTTTTGGACGAGCCATTGCTTATCCATGGTCGCGCCGTACGTGACGAATGTATTGTCTGGGATGGTGAGGTCTTCGAGGAAGGTCAGGTTGTTGACGCAATTATCAGGGCTAATGGTTGGAATAATTGTTGGCAGAGGCGTGGATTGAATCAAAATCACGTTTTGCGTCGGGTTGATGATGAAGGTCGGTTCGATGAGTGGGGCTTGCGCGGTGGGTGGGAGGAACGGCGTAGGTGTGAAGGAGGGGGAACAAGCTGAAAGTAGGAAAATGCCGAACAGGAGAATCAATTGTCGGTTGAGCATGAATCGAAGCATATCATAATAAAAAGGGGCGGACACTTCGATCCGCCCCTTGTCAGTCAGGTCTAGGCTTCTTCGTCGGAAGTGCTGCCGGAGTCGTCGCCTCCTCCGATCTCGAGCGGAAGGGCGATCTCGCCGCTGAGCGCTTTCTGGCGGATGACGCCGTCGATCTCTGCCATCAGCGCGGGATTGGCGCGGAGGAAATCTTTCGCGTTCTCGCGTCCCTGACCGATGCGTTGATCGCCGTACGAGAAGAACGCGCCTCGCTTCTGGACGATCTCGAACTTGGTCGCCAGATCGAGAACATCGCCGCTCTTTGAAATTCCCTCGTTGAACATGATATCGAATTCAGCGGTACGGAACGGCGGCGCGACCTTGTTCTTGACGACTTTGACGCGCGTGCGGTTGCCGATGACCTCATCGCCGACTTTGATCGCTTGAATGCGGCGCACGTCGAGGCGGACGGAGGCATAGAACTTGAGCGCCTGACCGCCTGTGGTGGTTTCAGGGTTGCCGAACATCACGCCGATTTTTTGGCGAAGTTGGTTGGTGAAAATAACAGCAGTTTTGGTCTGGTTGATCGCGCCGCTCAACTTGCGTAACGCCTGCGACATGAGGCGGGCTTGGACGCCCATGGTCGCGTCGCCCATGTCGCCTTCGATCTCGGAACGCGGAACGAGCGCGGCGACCGAGTCCACGACGACAACATCTACCCCGCCTGAACGGACGAGGGTCTCAACGATTTCGAGCGCTTGCTCCCCCGTGTCGGGTTGTGAGACGAGCAGGTTGTCAATGTCCACACCGACGCGCGCGGCATAGACCGGGTCGAGCGCGTGCTCCATGTCAATGAACGCGGCGACCCCGCCCGCTTTTTGCGCTTCGGCGACGATATGTTGACAAATGGTTGTCTTGCCCGATGACTCGGGTCCGTAGATCTCGGTGATGCGCCCGCGCGGAACGCCGCCTACGCCGAGGGCAATATCAAGGGAAAGCGAACCGGTGGGGAAGGTTTCGGTCTGCATGAATTGCGCTTCGCCGAGACGGACAATGGAACCATCGCCGTAGCGTTTGAGGATATCGCCGACGGCTTTGTCAAGCACGGCTTGTTTGGCTCCGTCGACGTTGCGGTTTGCCTGCGCTTCTTCCATCGCGGCGGCTTTGGATTCTTTGGATGATTTTCGAGGGGACATTGTCTATTTCTCCAATACGAGTGTAAGGGTCTGGAATTGTGTGTAGCCGAGAGTATAGCACAGATGTTCTGACTGTCAAGGACGTATTCGAAGTGTAGGTCTAATGCGAATGCCGATGCTCCTCATTCGCTGTTGTTGAGCCAAGGATGGCGCGCCACCCGCCGAGTTTGTCTCCGTGCATGGCGAACGCGGTGGCGATCACGGATGTGATGGGAACCGCGGCGATCAAACCCAGCGACCCGACCAGCATCCGCACTATTTCTTCGGCTACAAATCCCGCGTTGAGCAGGAACCCGTAATTTCCCCTGCCCAATGTGAAGAGAAGCAACAACGGCAGTGATGCCCCCGTATAAGCCAGCACGAGCGTGTTGACCGTCGCCGCCACATGGTCGCGCCCAATGCGCATGGATTTTTCATAGATGGCGCGAAAACTCAAGGAGGGGTTCGCGCTATGAATTTCAAAAACAGCGGACGACTGCGAGCTGACCAGATCATCCAATACGCCTAATGCACCGATGACCATTCCACCGAGGAGCAACCCGCGTAGATTGATGGACGCTTCTGAGAACTGGATCAGGAACAAGGTGTCTTCCTGACCTGAACCGGTCAAACGCGTCAACGAAACGAAGAGGATCGAAAGTATGCCCGTCAAGAGCAGCGCCAACACCATGCTGATCACTGAAGCGTGCGTTTTCAAATTCCACCCGTAGGTGACGTAGAGTGTTGTTCCGAGCATGATCGTGCATCCGATGAGACTGACGCGCAACGGGTCCTCGCCAGCCAGAATGTGAGGGACGATATAGCCGATGATCACCAGCATCGTGAAAGCCAATGCCAAAAGACTGCTGACCCCTTTCCACTTCCCCAGTAGGATGGTTGCAATCACGAATACCGCGAACAGGGTCAGCAGGGGCTTGGTACGGACATAATCCACGTAATGCGCGGTCAAAATGCCCTCGAGGTTTGTTCCTATGAGGACAAAAATCTCGTCGCCGGGTGCAAAGGCATTGTCATCGTTTCGGATCTGCCTGTTTCCGTAGTCCACTTCGATCAGGATGCCTTTGTATTCACCCTCAAGAAGTTCCACAAGCAGGACCTGATACGTCTGCGGTTCCGCGCCGAGTGTGATCTCTCCCTCCTCGATGATTTCTGTCACGCGCGCGCGGACGGTTTGAGAACCGTACGCTGTTCCGTTGGATTCGATCACAGGCGGTTGGAAGAAATAAGGGATTCCCCAAATGATGAACGATAACACAGCGACAATGCATAAAACTGCCGCGACGAAAAATGGAATTTGAAATTTTTTCATGGCAGAGGCGTAGCGGTTGTAGGCAGAAAATCCAGCGTGGGTACAGGCGGCGGGACGATTTGGAACCCCTCCTCGTCGGTGAAGCTAAAGTACGTCACCTGTCCGGGAAATATCTCCACGAACATTTGCACATCTTTATCCTTGTAGTTCATCAGTACCTTGTAGATTCCGGCGGGGAGGTCGCTCAACACCAGGTTCTCTTGATAGTATGGATCGGAGTTTACCGATTCTTGTGCATACGTGATCACTTTCCGCAATGGAACTTCGGATGGCAAGGGGCGCACCTCAACGGGATATTGATTCAGTAAATTCCCTTTTTCATCGGTGATCCGTCCCACCAGCACCCCCCAGCCTTGCGGTGGAGCCATCCATAATTCGGGATTGAACGTGTTGTAAAACGAATTCGCGCCGAGCCTCACCTCAAAATGTAAATGCGGACCCGTCGTCGCGCCGGTGTCGCCGACCAAGCCGAGCACGTCGCCGGTCTCCACGCGTTGCCCTTGAATGGCGATGATCTCGCTCATGTGAGCGTAGATCGTGAACAACGGTTGACCTTTGTATCCAAAATCATGCCGCACAACCACCGCCTTGCCATACGGGTCAGTCTCGTTGCCCTCTACACCGGTGTACAAACCCCAATTGGCTGAGACAACCGTCCCTGCGCCTGCGGCGAGGATCGGCGCGCCTTCCGCCGCGTCGATGTCCACGCCGGTGTGCACGATGTTCGGCGCGAAGAAAACGCCTCCGTAGCGATATTCCGCAAGGGGCCAGTTGACGTTATCCGCGGCGATGGGGCGGGCGAAGTAAAAATGATCGTACGGTGAAACAGCCCACGGGATCGGATACAGAGGCGGACGCCATCCCGAAACGGGCTCAGCGCCCGGCGTAGGGAGGACGAACCGGAAAGGCTCGATGGTCGGACGCGGCGTCGCTTCGGACTCAGCCGCAAGTTGATTCGCCTCCCCGGCGATCACCGCCGTTGGAGTTGGATTCGACTCGCTTGGCGATGCAGAGGTGCAGGAGGTGAAGAGGAAAAGTAATAAAACAAAAACGAATCCGTCATTGCGAGGGTTGAATCGCAAATAGCGTCGAAACCCCAAAGCAATCCATCTCACGGTTTTGGAAATTGCTTCGTCGCCACTTCGTGGCTCCTCGCAAGGACGCGTTACTATTTTTCTCATGGAATGATGGTTGGTGGAGTGACCGTGGCAACCGGTGTGTTGGATGGCGCAAGCGTTCTAGTGATCGTGGGAGTCAACGAAGGCGTGTGTGTGTTGCGCGGCGTGCGTGTGAACGTGGCTGTCGGTGTGGCGGTCGGCGTCACTGTCGCAGTGAACGTGGGCGGCAGCAAGCGCGTCGGTGTGACCAAAATATCCGGCGGATACAGTTGAAGCATCGCGGTGTAAAAATCAAGTCCCTCGGTGAGCGCGAACTCAGTGAAGCGCGCACCGCGGAAAAATGTCCGCCAGTTGGGAAGCGCAGGGACGCGTTCCCAGCCGTATTGGCGCGCGAGCGAAGTCACATCCACCCAATAGCCTGCGGGGGTCGCGCTGTATTTGCCGCCCTGCTCGTACACTTTCGGGTCGAGGTTGTAACGCGCGGACAAATCCCACGGTGTGACGCGCAACGGCTCGCCCAGCGAGCCATCCTGCAATTGCGCGCGGATGTACAGCCGCCAATACGTTTGCGCGCCGAAATCTTCGCGCACGGCGATCATCCAGCCGGCGTTGGTCATCAATGAATTGATCGCGAAGGCACGACCCGTGTACAGCCAATCCTCTTCAAAGCCCGGGTCGAGGGAGGTGGTGATCGGTACGAACGCGTTTTCCAAACTGCCAAGCGCGTCCCAGCCAGCCTCTTCGATGACGCGCTGGCGCAGTGCGTTGAACGCTTCATCGGCGCGGTCGTGCAATTGCGGATACGGCGCCTGCACGTTTTGCAAATCTACAAGTGAATATCTATCCGGCGCGCCTTCTGACACTGGATCGCCATTCGATGCCCATAGCGGAGCAGGAGTCAACTGCGCGGCTCCTTGAAATGACGATGGCAACGATTCGGGGACGATCAAATTCGCCCAAACCAAACCGCGCAGAGGCGCAGGGAAGGACGAAAGCGGGCGCAAAACTTTTCCATCGAGTGAGTAGGTTGTGATGTATGTTTCGTTCGGTGTGCTGAATGTGGTGATGATCTGCCCGCCGACCGAGTCCCACGCGGGATAGTCGCCGTCGCCGAGCCAGATCGCAGGGGCTGTACGCGTTTCATCCCAAACATAGATCCCGCTTCGCCCCACGCTTTGGCTCGATGACGCCCAGGCGAGTTGAGTTCCATCCGGCGACCAGATCGGATGCGATTCGACGGCTGTCCCTGTGTTGCTCAAATTGGAAAAACGACTCTCGTCCGGTTTATCCAGATCCGCGAGCATGACTTCGCCATCTGAAACCAAAGCGATCTGCCGCCCGCCCGGCGCCCAAGAGGGAGAGTGATCGGAGGAAGGCGAGTCGGTCAACAGTACCGCGTCTTGTAGCGGGTTCGCTGCGGGTCCGATCACAATGTCGAGGTTGTCATCGCGATAGGCTTCATAAGCGAGGAACGATCCGTCGGGTGACCACGTCGGCGCGCCCTCGTATTCCGGCGTATCCGTAAGTTGGGTTACTTCGCCGCTCGACAGATTCATCAGATACAGGTCCCAGAATCCATTTCGGTTCGACGCGAACGCGATCGATTTCCCATCCGGGCTGGCGGCGGGACTGATATCGTCCCATGGGTCCGATGTCAAGCGGGTGAGGGGCAATTGACCGGGAATATACGCGAAGAGGTGAGCGTAGCCGTCCTCTTCCATCGAGAAAAGAATCATCTCGCGTGAATTTTCAGGTACGACGGGGATGAACTCTTCGGTTGCAATGGGTTCGGCTGTGTTTTCAGGAGCAGGGGTCTCTTCGATGGGTTGGAGGCAACCGGCGATCAGGAGGAGGAAAATTGGGAGGATTAATAATAAGCGAGTGAATAGTTTGGGCATGGTTTTCGTTGAGTCCCATCTCCCCTTGGGAGAGGGTTGGGGCGAGGGAGGATCAGGCGTCCCCTGAGTAGTGAGGCGGCGTTACATCAAATGAAAAAATTTCCGCCTCTTGACTCGGTCCATCGGGATAATACAACTTCGCCTCCAGTGTGTACGGATTCTTCAACTCCTCATCGCGGATGTGCATGGTGAATTCGAGCTTCCATCCAAGAGGCTCGACGATGCTCGATGAAGCGACCTCGTCGCCGCCCGAATCTTTGAGCACGACTTCGATGTGCGGGCGTTTTTGAAACGGTGTAATCTGAATGTTGACGCGCAACCGGTATCCATCGGGGTACGGTTCCGCCGTCAGCGACATGATGCGCGTCTCTTCGGGCGTCATGCGTTTCAAATTATCTTCGGCAAAAAAGAAATCCATTCGTAGTCTTCTAGTCTCTAGTCATCTAGTCTTCTCGTTTATTCATCGAACAAAAACGTCGCTTCTGCATATAACCGTACGCCCTTCTTCTTCACGCGTTCCTCCACCCATCGTTTGAGATATTCTCTTTTGTATTCCACTGGTTTGCCGCTCGATAATTCATGCAAGGGATAATTCAAATGCAGTGCGCGCGGCGATACGGTGAAGCGCGTGATGCCGGTCGGCAGGACGATTCTTCTCCCTGCGAGTTTGAGCAAGGTGCGAATTTTGAAGCGGGGGAAAACGACCAGCGCGGTCAGGTCTTCGTGAATTTCACGAAACGGTTCGATCAACGTTTGGCTGGTGCGGTCGAGCGAGGCGCATGATTTGTATGTGTTTACGATCGCATGCATGGTATGGATGTGATTCGAAAGGTCGGCAGGCTCCTCCGAGAGCAAATACAAATTTCCGTCGGGCAGGCGCACGTTGACCGGCACATACTTCGGAGCGTCCACCGATTTGTGCGTATCCACTTTTACGACGTCAACGCCTTTCAACTTTCGCAGTTCGCTCATCAGCGATTTCGGGCTCATTCCCCACACCACATGATTCCACGTCTGTAAATTCACATTCGGGTCGTCCGCCTCCACCACCTGCGCGATGATGTGCGGGAATTCCATCTCCTGCAGTGACGTGACTCGGTTCGCGCCGTCCAGCACCATGTAACGTTTTGTGCCGTCCATCAGCGGCATCACGATGGGCGGATTGCGCAAAATTCCCGCAGCGCGCAGTTTTTCGATCAGCGGCGCGCTTCTCTGCAGATCGTGGTCTTCATGCAGGATCAAACTTTCGATGGGCAGGATGTCGAGAGTCGGCAGGCTTGTCTTGAGCGAAGTCGAAGAGCTTGGAATCATCGGGCGAAGCATACCACAGGAGGTTGAGCGTTTTCAACTTACAAAAGTTTCAACGCTGTGGCAAAATCCTGTGGATATCCTGCTTTGAATGTGAGTCTTTCATGAGTAATTGGATGCGCGATCGTCAACGTCAGCGCGTGCAACGCGGGTCGCGCAATGATTTTTGATTCCCGTGCGCCGTACAGGACATCTCCCAAAAGCGGATGCCCCAGCGCGGACGCGTGCGCGCGCACTTGATGCGTTCTCCCCGTCTTCGGCATCGCTTCCACCAGTGTGGACGATTGGTATCGCCGTAGGATTCTGAATCGCGTCTCCGACGGTTTCCCGTTCCTATCGTCAATCACCGTCCGATGTTTATGTCCCACGTTGACTCGAAGCGGATGCTTTGCGATCTTCTCCTCCCATTTTGGATTCCCCTCCACGATGGCGTGATAGACCTTTTCCACTTCGTGATTCTCGAACTGGATATTCAACGCGCGGTGACTTTCCGCGTCCCGTGCGAAAACCATCACTCCGCTGGTGATCTTGTCCAAACGGTGAATGACGAATATCTTGCCAAATTCAACTTCGAGCATTTTCACCAAATACGGCGAATCCTTATCCCACCCGTCAGGCAGGACGGGAATCCCTGCGGGTTTGTAGACGACGATTACGGCTTTATCCTGAAAAATAATATCCATGAATAAGAACTCCGAAGGAGTGGAAGGATTATAGTATCGGAATGATTTTTTATTAACCCCGAAGGGGTGTTATAACGCAATGGCGAATCATGTCATCCCTTCGGGATTTCAACTGCTTGACACCCTCACTATAACCGCATATTATCCCAACCATGCTTGATCCCTCCACAAACAACCCCTTCCTTGTTGATTCGTTGAATCATCCTCTTGCCGGTCCCATCCGCAAACTACTCACGCGCGAGGGGCGGCGCGAACTCAACCGGATCATCATTGACGACGAAGAAAATATTTTACAAGCCCTCGAAGCGGGGATCGAAATCGAATCGGTGTACTACGCCGGCGACGAAGTGATCTCCGAAACCCTGCGCAAAAACCTGACCGCCGGCGCGACCATCCACGAGGTGGCGAAGCGGACGACCAAGAAGCTCTTCGAGAACGACAAGGTCTCGCGCATCTTCGCCATAGCCGAAACGCCCAAACCCATCGGACTGGAAGTTTTGAAAAACATCAAGAAAGATGTGGTTGTGCTGGAAGATGTCAGCATTTCGGGAAATATCGGCAACATCATCCGCACAGCTCTGGCGCTGGGTATCGGCGGGATGATTCTGCTGAACATGGACCCGCTCGATATTTACGACCGCCGCCTCATCCGCGCCAGCAGGGGATACCTGTTTTCCCTGCCGGTGATGACGGCGACAACCGCCGAATTAATTGCATATTGCAATCGGAACAACGAAAGATTACTCGTCACCTCCGCCAATGCGGACAAGAAAGTGGGCGAGATCGCTTCCATCCATGAACGCCTGCTCGTGGTCTTCGGCAGTGAAAAGGTGGGATGCTCGCCGGAGATCGAAAACGCCGCGAGTTTGAAGGTCCGAATACCGATCAATGAAAAAGTTGAATCGCTGAACGTCTCCGCCGCCGCGGGGATCACGCTGTATAACAGGATTGGATTTAATCAAAAATAACCGTTTGTCAGTGCGAGCGGGCTCTGCCCGGCGAAGCCATGAGAGTAGATGCGGGGAACATTCCGAGAATTGAATCGTCCATTCTCTGATAATACCTTTGGAGATGAAAATGAAAAAGATATTCGCGTTGTTTTTTGTGACCGCCTATGCGCTTGCCGCTTGTTCTCCCGCCGCGTCCGCTTCGGTTGTGGGGGAGTGGACTCTCGTTTCCTATGGCGACCCAGCCAACCCGACGCCTGCCGCGGCTGATGTGGAAACTTCCATCATCTTCGGCGAGGACGGTCAGGTGAACGGATCCGCTGGTTGTAACGGTTTTGGCGGCGATTATTCTGTAGGCGACGGGACGATCACGTTCGGTCCGCTCGTTTCGACCTTGATGTTTTGCGAAGGTCCCGCAGGCGACCAGGAAGCGGCTGTGTTCTCCGTGTTTTTTGAGACCGCCACATTCGCGGTGGATGGCAATACACTGACCATCACTTCAGCCGATGGAAGCTCGGTTGTAGTGCTTGCGAGGAAATAGTCTTTGTAGGACAAGATGGCATCTTGTCCTACGTTTTTTAACTACTCGCGCCGCTGTAGCGTTTCAGCCCCGCTTTCCACACGCGCGAAGCGAGGACAAAACTCGCGACCCCGATCGTAAGGAACATCACGATTCGTGTTGCATCCAATTCGCCGCGCAGGGCTTGGAGGGGGACCGTCGTCGCCACGGCAATGGGAACCAGAAAGGTGATGATGATCCGCAGCCACACGGGATACACCGTCGAGGGGTAGCGACCCGCATCGAGCAGGGCTTGCAGGATGGTCACGTTGTTGTCGAATCTGGTGAACCAGAAGGTGAGCGCGATGAGGACGATCCACAAACTGTAGATGATGATCACGCCGGAGAGCGCGAGCAGGATGAAGGTCAGGATGTGAAGCGGGGTAACGAAGTCTCCTGAAATGTTGATGCCGATGACGATCAATACGATGGCAAGGACAAGGTCCCAGATCCGCCAGACGGTGATACGCGAGAATGTGACGAGGAACATGCTGTTGACCGGCTGCAGGATGGTGTAGTCCATCGAGCCGTCGCGGATCGATTGGTTGAATTTCTCGGTGTTGGGCCAGATCAGCGCGATCATCAGTGTATTGACGAGGCGGAAGACCCCGAGCAGGGCGATGAGTTCGCCGAAGCCCCAGCCGCCGATGGTTTCGGTGTTGCTGAAGATGATGCTGAGGGTGAGCAGTTCCCAGCCGAGCCACATCAGGTTGAGCAGAATGTTGACGACGGTGTCGGCGCGGTATGCCACCGCCATTTGAATGTTGACCTTGAGGAAGGCGGAGAGTAATTTAAGTGTGTGCATATTTTTCATCTGTGTCACTCTGAGCCGATAGGCGAAGAGTCTCAACCTTGATCTGAGATGCTTCGCTCCGCTCAGCATGACACCGTTAAGATTGTCACGCTCCCACCGCGGAAAACCGCCGGACGCCGCGCCGCCACGTGAACGTGAACAACGTCAGCGCGACGACCAGCCAGATCATTCCAGTGAAGTATCCTTGCATGATTTCATTGGTTGATAGTTTGCCCTGAATCATTTGAATGGGCAGGTACATGAACAACTGAAAGGGGAGGAAACGCGCAATGGTTTGAACCAGCTCGGGCATGAGTTTGAGCGGGACGAACTGCCCGGCAAAAACAAGAATCAACGCGTAATAAAATTCGTGAATCGAAAAGACGCGCGTCGTCCAGAACGCAAGCGAGGTGATCGCGCCCGAGAGTAGAAAGTTGATGAAATACCCGAGTACGATCGCGGGAAGCGCGAACAGGATGCCGCCCAGCGTGACCGATGAAAAATCGGGTTTGAACACGAATGCCAGCGCGAGCCAGATGGGGACGAGCCACATCAGGTTGAGGGTCTTGAACGCAATGTCATTGACCAGCGTGTTCGTGAGCATGGGGTGGATCGGTTTGATCAATTCGCCCGAGAGCGAACCGTCCTGAATCTTGTATCCGAAAATATGGATGATGATGTTGCTGGTCATCTGATCCACGATGAGCAGGATCATGTAATACGTCACGAAGTCGTTGGCGGTAAAACCGTTCACATCGCCTTTGCTTGTGGCGATACTCGTCCACACGGCGAGGTAGATGATGGGCGAGACCAGCCAGTACAATAAATACATCACAAGGTTGGCGCGGTACTGCCATTGCTCCGCCCAGTTCACCTGCCAGAGTCGTTTGAAGATCAGAAACATATTATGCCTTTGTAGGGGCGAAGGTCCCTTCGCCCTTACTCATTGAACGCGCGCTCGATCACATTCTCAATCGGCGGGTCTGAGATGCTGATGTCCGCAATGGGAAGTTCGGCGAGCATCCGCGAGGTGACCGTGGTCACATCTTCGGCTTTCACTTGGATGTAGACCTTTTCCGCGTCTTCCTCATTTTGAATCGGTTCGCCATAGACAGAGAGATTGTGCCCGTTCGACCCTGCCAGCAACACGCCGATCAACTTGAAGGGCGCGATGCGGCGCGACAGGTCGCCGATGCCGCCGTCGTATTTCAACTGTCCGTGATGAATGATGATGATGCGTTCGCACAGCGCGGTGACGTCCGCCATGTAATGACTGGTCAGCAAGATCGTCGCGCCGGTGCGTTTGTTGTACTCACGCAGAAATTCGCGGATGCGCGCCTGCCCTGTGATGTCGAGTCCGATCGTGGGCTCGTCGAGGAACAACACTTTCGGGCGGTGCAGGAGACCGACCGCGATCTCGCACTTCATCCGTTCGCCGAGCGAGAGATTGCGCACGGGTTTTTTCATCAGTGGTTCGAGTTCGAGCAACTCATCGAGTTCCTTGTACGTCTTTTTGTATTCCTCGTCGGGGATTCGGTAGATGGCTTGATTCAATAAATACGAATCTGCCGCGGGGATGTCCCATGACAAACGGTTGCGTTGACCCATCACGAGGGTCATCGAACGCAGGTACTCTGGCTTCAGTTCCCACGGCGTGAAGCCTAGCACGTTTGCCGACCCGCCGGTGGGATGCAGCAAGCCAGCCAGCATTTTCAGCGTGGTTGTTTTGCCTGCGCCGTTCGGTCCGAGAAAGCCGACGACCTCTCCCTGCTCGATGCTGAAGTTGACTTCCTGCACGGCTTTCACGTCTTTGTATTTGCGTTTGAAGAATCCTTTCACCGCCGCGCTGAATCCGCCCTCGCGCTCAGGCACCTGATAGGTTTTACTTAAATTTTGAACAGTGATGGTTGGGGACATGCATCGCTCCAGTGAAGGGCGATTTTATCATTGTTAGAACAAAAGTGCTAGAGAGATTCTGTCATTGCGAACGAAGCGAAGCAATCTCCCTCAACGTGTTGGAGATTGCTTCGTCGCCACTTCGCGGCTCCTCGCAATGACATTAGAACGCGGTCACGCGATACCAAATCTCTACGTTCACATGGACGATCTTGCTGTGTTGGATATCCATGCCGAGGCTGGGTTCAGGCGTGATGCCTACCGAGCGCTTGGGCGCCGCCTGCATCGCGGCGAATTGCGGATACGGCATCTCTTCGTCGAAATTATTTTCGATCAAATCATAAACGCCGAGCAACTTCACGCCCAACGACTTCGCAACTTTTTCCGCTATACTCTTGGCTTTTTCCAACGCTGTTAGCAAGCCGCGTTCACGCGCCTCATCCTCGTTGTATTTCCATGCGATGCGTTCCAATGTCGCATTCTTTTGTGATGAGATGGCATCGAGTAGGTCGGCGAGCATATCCAATTTTTCGCACTGGACTTTCAGCCGGTACGTCGCGCTTGACGACTTCAACAACGCTCCGCTCGACGTTTCGATGTGGACTCCCTGCAACTGGATCGCTTCGGGGCTGACCCCGAGGCTGGTCAGCCCTTCGACGAGTTGGTTCACCTCTTTGGCTTTTTTCATCGCTGCCTCCCCGCTGACGAGCGACGACCCTTTGACGGTTACGTACAAGTCCGCGTGTGAGGCGCGGATCTCCTCCTTGTGAGAGGCGGATACTTTGATAGTGTCGGGTTTGGTGGTCATGAATTTTTCCTCTTCGATGTTGCCAGCCAGCGGAGTGCCAGCCAATGATGAGAGTCGGGTCGCGCCCACGGGTGATGTGCGCGGACGCGCGCAAGGGCGGCTTCGGCAGTCAGCCTTTCCAAAAGAATCAGAACGGCACAGCAAATTGTAACCGAGCGGTTCATCCCCGCCACACAGTGGACAAGGACACGCTGGTCGTTCCTTAATCGCTCGATCACCCAGGCCGCCTCTTCATGGATCTGGTCCACCGTCATCCCCTGCGAACCCTCCCCATGTTCGACCGCACGGTCGGTTGGGTGTAAATCTTCCCCCGACTTTACCCAGCTGCTGGGTTCTTCTCCGAGGTTGAGCACCGCATCAACTTGCGGGCGCGACCTGGGCTGGAGATGCACTCCCCCGACGAACAGCCTGCGATGTGTTTCGACGCCTTTTCGTTTGATGCTGACCGGGTCCCCGCCATATTTTGTATTGATCGACTTGAATTCAGGAACCAACCTGTTCGTCATGGGCGGTGCAGGTGACCAATCGCGCTCGATGGTAAAAGGCTTTTGGGCGGCGTGACTGATCGTGCAATTCACATTTGACGCCAGGAATGACATGACTGCACCGGCGGGGAGACGCAAACCAAACATGTAAAACACATCCTGCTTGTCCGGCTGACGCCATGAATACATGTAGGCAATGGACCGCGAGGAATCGTCCATGCTGTATTTGTCGAGGTTTATGAAAAACGCATCCCGTTTCAGTTTGGAGATTTTCGAGAAGGTCAACTCCAGCGGGATGAATTTTGCCCTGACGCGCTCGAAGATCTTCCCGCCTTTGCGTATCAATTTGGAGGATACAGGCTGGAAGCCTTGAACGATCAACACGACCCTGTTTTTGGTTTCCTCGTAGGAATCCAACCGCCCGCCCTGCAGGAGCGCCGCAAAGGGATGTTCGATGATTCGTGTGCGGGTTTTGGACGGAGACATCAGGTGACCGTGAGTCTTTGTTGCGGATATTTCTCGTAGTGTTTCTCCTCCATTACCCTGCGGATGCGATCGAAGCCTTCGCGGAGTTCGGTGAAGGAGAGATAAAGCGGAGCAAAGCCCAGGCGGAGATTATCCGGCGCGCGGAAGTCTGGGATGACGTTCATCTCTTCGATGAGGGCGCGGTTGATGCGGTAGCCGTCCGCGTGGCGGATGGAGATGTGCGAGCCGCGCTTGGCAGGGTCACGCGGGGAGCCGAGAGAAAAGCCGAGGGGGGCGAGCCAGTCCTCCGTCAGGAATGACGCGTAGTCTGTCATCAAAATAGATTTCGCGCGGATGGCGTCCATGCCGGCGCGCAGGGTTGGTTCGAGGGCGGCTTCCATTGTCAGGAGTGAAATCATTGGCTGTGTGCCGGCTAAAAATCTTTGCGCGCCTGCAGCGGGTTCGTAATCGAGACCGAAGGCGAACGGATTTTTTTGTCCCCACCAACCCCAGATGGGCGATGTCAATTTTTCTTGAATGGCTTTGTTGACGTAGAGGAACGCGGGCGCGCCGGGACCGCCGTTGAGGTATTTGTAGGTGCATCCGACGGCGAGATCGGCGTTGCAATCGTCGAGCGCGATGGGAACCGAGCCGACAGAGTGACTCAAATCCCATAGCACGAGCGCGCCTTTGCTGTGAGCGAGTTCGGTGATGTGTTGCATGTCGTAGAGGTAACCGCTTTTGAAGACCACGTGCGAGAGTGTGACGAGCGCGGTATCTTCGTTGATCGCCGATTCGAGCGCGGCGATGTCGGGGGTGATGCCGTCGTCCATTGCGCCGATGCGGGTGATTTCGTGTTGACCCTCACCCCGTCTCTCTCCCTGAAAGGGAGAGGGGGATAGCAGTTGTTGAATCCCTTGCAAAATGTAAAGATCGGAGGGGAAGTTGAGCGTATCTGTGATGATACGTTTTTTGTTTGGTTGAAGTGCAAGCGCGGCAGTAGCAAGTTTGAAAAGATTGATGGTCACCGTATCGCTGACAAGTGTTTGCCCGGGCGCCGCGCCGATCAGTTGACCAATTTTGTCGCCTACGCGTGAAGGAGCATCCCACCAGCCTTTGTTCCAACCTCGGATGAGATCGGTTCCCCATTCTTCGTCCACTACCTGTTTGGCGCGCATCGCCGCAGACTTGGGCATTCGTCCGAGCGAGTTGCCGTCGAGGTAGATGAGGTCGGGGTTGGTGATGACGAATTGCCCGCGGTAAGAGGCGAGAGGGTCTTGCGAGTCGAGCTGTTGAGCGAAGTCGAGGGAGGGAGAGAAGTTTTCCATGGTTTTTTTACCACAAAAGACACGAAGGGCGCAAAGGAAGAAGAAAGAGGAAAGATGTCGGTCGCGCGATACGAGTAACGTGTTTCCCTTTTTACTTGTCTAATTGTTTACTTGGAATTTTGCTCATCGCATACTCCGCCAGCGCGGCGATGGTCAGCGATGGATTAACGCCCGGGTTGGCGGGCATGACCGAGCCGTCAACAACATACAAGCCGGGGTAATTGAACACTTGGAAATTCAAATCAATGACGCCGTCGTCTTCGCTCTTACCAAACGGCACTCCTCCCATGAGGTGCGCGGTGGTGGGGAAGTTGAAGAGGCTGTCGGTGAAAGAGGTGGCAGCGACACCGTCCACTTTATCGGCGAAGGCGTGGGCGATGGTATGCGCAAGCGGCAGGCTTTCGGCACTGTGTTCTTTTTCATGTTGAACGACCAGTCCTTTGCGACCCAAGGTGAAGAAACTGCGTCCGAGTCGGATGCGCGTGAGATTCTCTTCGGTCTGCATGACGAGCAGAATCGTCGTGTAACGCGCCCAGCGTGAAAAGATTTTGCCGTAGAGAAAATCCCAGGGGTGGGAAAGGATCTCCCACAATGTTTTGACGAAGCGCATGAGCATGTTGTTCGTGCCTTCGATGATTGGCGCGGATAGAACACGGATGAAGGATGAGCCGTCGTTGAAACGCACGGGTTCGACGCGGGTGACTTCGTCGGCGTTGAAGATGGAGGAGATGGCGATGCCTTTCGAGTAGTCCACGCCGCGTTTGCGGGCGGTGACGCCGAGGATGTTTTCGCTGTTTGTCCGCACGCGGTTGCCGAGTTGCCCTGAAATTTTACGGAGCGATTTTGTTTCGTCGCGGCAACGGAATAAAAGTTCGAGCGTGCCGATTGTCCCTGCGGAGACGATGACATTCTTTGCATACACCGTCTGCTTGCGCTTGATGGGGGAAGTGGAGGATTGGTAATGCACTTCGTAACGAGCCCCGTCAAAAGTCGAAGGTCGCAGGTCGGTTACTTTCGATTCCGAAATGACCTCCGCGCCATGCTTCTCGGCAAAGTACAAATAATTTTTGACGAGCGTATTCTTCGCGCCGTAACGACAGCCGACCATGCATCCGCCGCAGAAATTGCAACCGACGCGCTCGGGTCCCGCGCCGCCGAAAAATGGATCAGGAACTTTGACATTTTCCTCCCCGAAAAAGACTCCCACCGGAAGCGACTCAAACGTGTGACCATAGCCCAGCGATTCGGCGATTTGTCTGCCGACCTCATCGGCATATGTGAGACGCGGGTTGCGGATCACGCCGAGCATTTTGCGGGCGGACTCGTAATGCGGCTGGAGTTCGGTCTTCCAATCGTTGAGGTGGCTCCACGAGGGCGAGGCAAAGAGGCGGTCATCGGGTTCGATGAGCACGTTGCCATAGCCGAGGCTCCCGCCGCCGACGCCACTCCCGTGCATGGCGAGCAACCCGTTCATGAAGGTCATCTCGAAGAAGCCGTGAAAGCGCAAGGCAGGAAGCCAGAGATACTTGGGGAGATTCCAATTGGATTTAGGGAAATCCTTGTCTTCGAACCGTTTGCCGCGCTCAAGGACGAGAACAGAATATCCTTTCTCCGTAAGCCGCATGGCTGAGACACTTCCCCCGAAGCCAGAGCCGATGATTACGAAATCAAAGCAGTCAGCCATCAGCGATCAGCTACTCTCTTCTCCCCTTCGTCACAATTCGTATCGGTGTTCCCAAGAATCCATACTCCTCACGGATTTGATTCTCAAGATAACGCAAATACGTAAAGTGCATTAACTTCGGATCATTGACGTAGATCATGAACGTCGGTGGATCGCTTCTCACTTGCGTGCCGTAGAACATCTTCAACGCCCGTCCTGCGTGGGTGGGGTGCGGATGCGCGTCCTGTGCCTTGTGAATCACCGCGTTGATCTTCGATGTCGTCAGGCGCGCGAGTCGTTCCTCCTGCACGCGGATCGCCATCGGCAGGACCTGCTCCACGCGTTGGCCGGTCTTGGCTGAGATGAACAACAGCGGCACATAATCCATGAAGTTCAAGTCGGAACGGATTTTTTTTGTAAACTCTTCCATCGAATATGAATCTTTTTCGATCGCGTCCCATTTGTTGACGATCACCACGCACGATTTCCATTGTTCGAGGATGAATCCCGCGATATGGGCATCTTGTGACGTAATACCCGTCGTTGCGTCGATCATCAACAGGGCAACGTCGGCGCGCTCGATGGCTTTGAACGAGCGCAACACGGAAAACTGCTCCACGCCGGGTTCGATCTTTCCGCGGCGGCGGATGCCCGCCGTGTCGATCAAAGTTACTTCGAGTCCGTTTACCTCGATTTTTGTGTCTGTTGCATCGCGTGTAGTGCCGGGGATCGGACTCACGATCGCGCGTTCCTCGCCAACGAGTTTATTGAGCAGGCTTGATTTCCCCGCGTTCGGCTTGCCGACGATGGCGATCTTGATGCTCTCATCGTCTTCACTCGCTTCATCCACCGGGAAAGTTGACACCAAAACGTCGAGCAGGTCGCCGGTGTCGCTTCCATGCACGGCAGAGACCGGGTGAGGGTCGCCCAGCCCCAACTCGTAGAATTGACCCGCCGCGTCCCGCACTTCGCGGGATTCGCATTTGTTGACGACAACAATGATGGGTGGGAAAAACGAACCATCCGGCAGTTTTTTTTGTGAACGGCGGAGGATGTCTGCCACTTCGAGGTCGGGAGCGGTTACCCCGGTTTGGCCATCGGTCACGAACAGGACAACATCCGCTTCATTGATAGCCACCTGCGCTTGAGACTTGATCTCATCAACAAAATCCGCCGAGCCGATGGAAAGAGGAGTCTTCCCGCCGTGAGTCGGGTCGATGCCGCCGGTGTCCACCACGTGAAAGGCGCGTCCGTTCCACTCCGCTTCGCCGAAGAGACGGTCGCGCGTGGTGCCGGGTGTATCATCCACGATCGCCATGCGTTCGCCGACGAGACGGTTGAATAAAGTTGATTTGCCGACGTTGGGTCTGCCAACGAGGGCTACGATGGGTTTAGGCATTTACGATTTCCGATTTTTCATTTTACGATTTTCGATTGACGATTGGCGATCGCCGCTGGTACCGATGAGGATTCACTTTCCTATGTTACGGGTTCGGCGTTGGCGTGCTGGGGACCGAGAGTATCACCTCGACCGTGCCGGGCAGAATGGACTCGACAACAATATTTTCGACCAGCACTTCGACCGAAGGCGTTAATTGATACGTGCCTGCGCCAAGGTCGGTTACCTCAACGGTGACGATCACATCCTGCGGCGTCAGCGCGTCAAGCAGGGGCAGCGGACCGGAGATGATCACATCCACAGTTTGGGGTGCGACCACAGCGGCCAGATTTTCGGGTAAATCAATCACGTTGATGACCTGATTGAGAAGCGTGACGCTGGTTTGAATCGGCGAGATGCCCACTTGCACCTGTACCGTCTGTGCACCGACGATGGTAATCGCTTCGGGAAGATTCAACGCGAGCCGTGTGGATATATTTTCCCGTGCGTCCTGCAGATCGAGAGGCAGGGTCTCGATCACGCCGGGCAGGGCGTTCACCAATTCAGGTTCAGAGGCGAAGACCGTGATGACCGGCGGGAAGACCGAAATATTTTCCAGCCGATAGCCTGCGGCAACCTGCCCGCTGACGACGACTTTGACAGCCACATCGCGGAATCCGCCTTGCTGACTGACGGGTATTTGGACGATGATCGCCTCGGGGTTGACCGTCAGGCCGTCGAGGTTGGCATTCTGCGCGTCGAGGATCTGAATGGGGATGGCTTGTTCGATGCTTTCGCGTGCGCCGGCAAAATTCACGACCGCCTGCGCCCGTTTTGCCAACATCACGATCGATTCGGGTCCGGAGATGACAACGGCAGTCGTGTCCATCGTTGCCTCACCCGCTTGATATCCGACAGCGGTCTCTCCCCGCAGTGAAAGGTCGACCGGGAGAGTGATGGAGGCAAGCCTCTCGAGGGTGAATGAAATTGTGGAAGGGTTCGAAAGAACGATTTGAGTCGGCCGCACGATCACTTGAATCTGAATCTCCTTATTGTGTTCCCCCGCGCTCAGGTTGGACAGATCGAGGATCGCGCGCACGGGTTGTTCCTGCGCGGTCAATTGCTCCCAAACCGAGCGCGGCGCGCGCAATGTCACTTCGATGACCGAAGGAATTTCACTGGTGATGACGAGCGACGGGTCTTGCCCGACGATTTCCAGCGGCACCGCAATCGGCGAGCGGACTTCATCCGGGTCGGCGGCGGTGACGGCGGAGATCCACACCGCGGTGGCGAGAATGAGAGCGAGCAGCAGCGTTCGGAAATTCGATGCAATCCAGCGCATGGAGTTTGTAGGGGCGGGGTATTCCCGCCCAAAATTGGGCGAGATGACCTCGCCCCTACCCATCCTTTCGGAATAGATTCGGGAAGAAGCGTTGAAACCAAATTTTACGAGGCGTAGTGTTCGAGCTTTGATAGAAAGCGATCAAAATATTTTCGAGCCGCTCCGGGTCGATGCGGCGGATCATGCGTCCCGCATGTGAGATCGAGATCGAGCCGCTCTGTTCGGAAACGACGACAGACACCGCATCGCTGACTTCCGATGCGCCCAACGCGGCGCGGTGACGCAATCCCATCTGGCGTTCCGGGTTGCGGTTGAGGATACCGCTTGCCGAGAGCGGCATCACGCATGCCGCCGCGATCACCCGTCCATCGGCGATGATCACCGCACCGTCGTGCAGAGGCGTATCAGGGTAGAAAATTTGCAACAGCAATTCAGGCGTCACCTCCGCACGGAGTTGGACGCCGGTTTCCGCGTATTGGTCGAGGTTGTCGCTGCGTTGCATCACGATCAACGCGCCGTGCTGGCGAGCGGAAAGACGCCGCGCTGCCTCCACCACTGCGTGAATTACTTTCAGGATGTCGGTTTGCGGCGCGGGATTCGCACCCGTCACGAACGTCCCTGCACGGCCCAGCCTCTCCAGCGCGCGACGGATCTCAGGCGCAAAGATCACCGGGATGGCGAGCAAAAGTGCCGGCAAAGTATTCTGCACCAACCAGGAGAACGCCGGCAGTTCGAAGAGCGAAGTCAACAGGATCAACGCGACTACGAGGAAGATCGCGCCGCGCAACAAGACCATCGCCTGTGTGTCCCGCAGGGTATAGAGCAATGCGAAAAAGATGAGCGCGACAAGTAAGATGTCGAGGATGCTCAGCCAGTTCAGGCGCTGAAAAATAAAGAAAACATTATCGAGAAAATCCGCCATGCCGAAAGTGTAATTCGGTTTGACGGATTGGACAATAGGAACGGGCGGAGATTAATGGGTAATTCAGAATGCCGGAGAGATCGAAGTGAATTGTAGAATCGTCACATTGGAAACAGAATGCCCCTCCTCGGTAATGCCAATAACCGATTACTGTCTAGATCGGTCTCAAGACCCGGTCGGCGCGCAGTTGCTTGAAGAACAATGCCCCGCCGCGCGGCATCGATTCGTTCGCGGCTTCCATCCACGCCTGCGAGCCGAGCGCTTCCGGGGTGCGTCGCGTGTAACCCATGCTCTTCCACACCGTATCGAATCCGACCAGATCGATGGGAGGAAAAACCAGCGAAGCTTCGCATTGCAGGTCGCTGGATGCGTGTTCCACTTCTTGAAGGAGGAGCGGCAGGGCTTTGTCTGCGGCGATTCGCGGGTCGAGGTAAAGATCGACCGTGCGCGACACGAGATTTTCCACCTGCCAGCCGGCGATGCCGACCGGATCGCTTCCTTTGTAAAGGATGAGAAAGGCTTTTTCTCCAAAGGCTTCCATCACATCGTCCGCTGTCATGGTGTGTTTGCCCTTGGAGAGTCGTGTGAGAAGCTCGGCAATGCGCTGCGAATCCCGCGGACGTCCGCGTTCGAGTAAAAAATCACCGGGCTTGGTTTCGGTCGAGATGAGCGGAGCAGTTCCCTTGGCGGAGGTGACCGCCTTCCATCCCTCGACCACTTGTTTCCACAGCCCGTCGTACGAACCGTTATTCGTGATGACGATATTTGCCGCGGTGAGTTTCTCTTTTTGCGGATTCTGCGCTTTGACGCGCTGGAGCGCATCTTCCCGGCTGAGGTTGCGTTTGCGGATGAGGCGCTCCACTTGGATTTCCGCCGGCGCGTCGGTGACCCAGATGGAATCACATTCGTTTCGCAGTTCAGATTCAAGCAATTTGATCGCTTCGATCACCACGACGGGCTGGCTGGCGCGGCGGATGAGCAGGTCCACCGCCTGACGGACGTAGGGATGAATGATGCCTTCAAGTTTTCTGAGGGCTTCGGCATCGGAAAAAACGAGCTTGCCGAGTTTACCGCGGTCAATTTGCCCGTTCTTATCGAGCAACCATGTGCCAAACGTATCGAGGACGCGTTTATAGCCGGGTGCATCCGAGGCGATGACGCGATGCGCAAGCACATCGGCATCGATGGTGTACGCGCCGAGATGCTCCAACATGCGCCGCACTACGCTTTTGCCGGTGGCGATGTTGCCAGTAAGACCGATGATCGTTTTTCCCTGCCGCTTGCTCACGATAACTCCTCCGGAAACAGACTTGCAATGCTATTTTAATGTCTTTTTTCAGTACGGACAGCCCCGTTTTCAAATTTGTCGGTTATTGCCTCCCGTTGACGCTCACTCCTCTTGCGTGTATGATGACCTTGCCTCAGGTCGGTTGGGCGATCGCGGTGGCGCGTTGACGCCATCGAGGAAAGTCCGCACTCCATAGAGCACGGCGTCGGATAGTCCCCGGGGCGGGGAAGCCTCCGTTGAGGAGCGAACCTGCCGGAAAAGGGCCACAGAAACAAGTCGCTCTCTCACTCCATCCCCTCTCCCACGGGAGAGGGGCGCAGGGGCGAGGGCAGTAAGAGTGAAAAGGTGGTGTAAGAGACCACCGGCGTTTGCAGTAATGCAGATCGTCAGGTAACCCCCGCCGGGAGCAAGGCCAAGCAGGGACGAAGCCATCTGCGGATGGCGGGAGACGGCTCGTCTTCATACGCACCCTCTCACGCGGTGATTGGGTCAGTCCCGGGTAGGCCGCACCGAGCGGCGCGGCGACGCACCGCCCAGAGAGATGATCGCACATGCGGAGCAATCCGCAGGACAGAATGCGGCTTATAGACCGACCTGAGGTGGTCCTCATGTATGAATGATCAAAAAGAATTGGAAGCGGCACGATCCGTCTTTGAAAAAGCCATTCTCAAAGCGCATGAGCTGAATTCAAAACAGATCGCCATTATTCATGTTGCCATTGGCGAAATTGCCGAACTCGACCGCAATTTGATTCGATCCCATTGGCGCGAATTAAGTAGAGGCACGCCTGCGGAACAGGCGCAAGTGCACTTTCGTCTTATCGTTGCTGAAGCGCAGTGCATGGCATGTTTTCAGAAATATCATCCCGAAGGCGGCGAGATCCGTTGCCCGCATTGTGGAAGTTTCGGCGCGAAGATTTTATCGGGCGAGGAGTTTTACCTTGAATCCATTGAGATGGAAAATGAATAATTATGAATTCGTCATTGCGAGGAGGGTCGTCGAAGACCCGACGAAGCAATCTCCGCCACGAGGTCGGAGATTGCTTCGCTCCCTTCGGTCGCTCGCAATGACGTTACTCCTTTTGATTTCTGGCTGCAACCTCCCCGCCGCTTCAACCCCGGAAGCAGACCTGTTCGCCACGCTTCAAGCCTCCACGCCCTCCGGGTTTACTCCTCCCGCTGTGACCGAGCAGATCGCTACACCCGAATTTAATTTTGCAACTTTAACGCCGACCTCCACACAGTTCAGCGCAATACCTTCGCCGTCTGCGTCGGATCAATTGACGGGTAAGATCGTTTTCACTTGTCAGGTCAACAAGGTGCAAGCCTCCGATCAAATTTGCATCATGAACGCGGACGGTTCGGGATTCAAACAATTGACCAGCGACAACGTTCGTCATTATTATCCGTCAATTTCACCGGATGGACAAAGTGTGTTGTACTCCGCGTTTCGCGAGCAGAATGTTTATGAGATTTACGAAATGAACCTGAACAGCGGAAGCGTGAAGCGACTCACCAACCGCCTCGGCGTATCCAACTCACCCGAAGTTTCACCGAATGGCGAATCCATCGCGTTCATGCGCGGCAACCCGAATACGCAACAAAATCAAATTTGGATCATGAAAAGGAATGGGGATAACCCTGAGAATGTTCCACAGGCATTAGGTTGGGACCCTACCTGGTCGCCGGATGGAAAATTGATCCTGTTCGCCTCCGACCGGGATGGAGGCGTTCAACTGTTCACAGTCAGCCTAAAGGGGAGCGCGATCAAACGGATCACGAACCTGCCGTCCATGCGGGGAAGAAGCGATTGGTCGCCGGATGGGTCGTTCATCGTCACGTATTCCGGCGAACCGTGGAATCGCGAGGTCTTCATCATGAGCGCGGACGGTTCGAACGTCCGCCAACTCACACCCACAGGCGGCAACAGTCAGGGACCCTCCTTTTCGCCAGATGGACAATGGGTGGTCTTCACCGCCTATTTCGATAATTACGGCGACGATCACGGTTGCGAGATTTATGTTATTCGCGTCAACGGCACCGACTTGCGCCGGTTGACGAACAACAGGTATTGCGATTATCAGCCGCGCTGGGGACCGTGATGCGCTTATAATGTAACAATTCATTCCCGTAGGGGCGACCCGCCAAGCGAAAGGAGAGTACTTTACCTATTCCTGCCGGGTCGCCCCTACTTATTCACGCAGGAGGCTCTCATGGATCCAAAAGGCAAAGTCGTGATTGTAACGGGGGCGTCATCGGGGATTGGCGAAGCAACCGCACGTCAGTTTGGACGCGAGGGGGCGAAGGTGGTGCTTGCCGCGCGGCGCGTGGATAAGCTGGAGGCGCTTGCGAACGAGATCGGGGGAATGGGCACCGGCGCGGAAGTCTTGGTGGTGCAGGCTGATCTTTCCAAGTTGGAAGATATTCAATCGTTGATTCAAAAGACGCTGGATAAATTCGGTCGCATCGACGTGCTGGTCAACAACGCAGGCTTCGGGCGGATTGACTGGCTTGAGAGACTCGACCCGGTGAAAGATATTCAGGGGCAGTTCGATGTGAATGTGATGGGTGTCATCCAGACCACGCGGCAGGCGTTGCCGGTGATGATCAAACAGCGTTCGGGTGCGATCATTCAAATGTGTTCAATGGCCGGCCTGGTCGGCACACCGACGTACACAATTTATGCCGCATGCAAACATGCCGTGCACGGATTCTCCGAAGCGCTGCGCCGCGAAGTCAAGCCGTGGGGGATCGACGTTTCGATGGTGTATCCCGGCGGCGTGACCACCGAGTTTGGTTCGCACGCGGGTATCAATCGCAAGACGAAAGCGACAACGCCAAGGTTCATGCTCCTCACCGCAGACGATGTGGGGCGCGCGGTTGTGAGTCTCGTGCGCCGTCCGCGCGCCATGTGGATCATCCCGTGGCTGTGGACGTTCACGATGTGGATGAACCGCAATTTCAACTGGTTCGTGGATTACACAACGATTACCCGCTTCACCATCCCTGAACGGGAAGAGGAATTGAAGGCGAAGTAAAGAGCAAACGTATACACGGAGACAGGTAAACAAGTAAACAGAGGGATTTTCTTGACCTGTTTCCGTGTGTACGTGTTTACATGTATACCCGTTTCGTTGTTTACCTAATCCACCACCCCCGCCGCTTTCAGATCCTTCAAATTCAATTGCAACGATGTCCGCCCGTTGTATTCGTTTGCTTCAAGCGTGTACATCACATCCACGCGCGGCGGCAGAGACTTTGCCATGCCTCCCATGCGAAAACCAATCGCGTCATAGGTCAACGCGGGACCATCTTCGAGAGTGAGTTTGAGGTGCCTGCCATCCGAGCCCACTGCGCGGAATGCTCTGACTTTCACATCCCGCGAGACAAATATGGCATCGGGGTTACCGTAGCCGGTTGGTTCGAGATACGCGAGATGTTTCAACACGCCAAAATTCATATCCGCCAAAGGTAATTCCATATCGGCGGATAATGTTTGGCGCAGATCTTTCCCTTCCAGTTTTACTTTTGCGATCGTTTTGAGCCGCGCGACCAACTCGGGCAGGTTTTCATTTTTCACCGTGAAACCCGCCGCGGCGGCGTGACCTCCATGGCGGACAAGCAAGTCCTTGCATTGATCCAGCGCGTCGGTGATGTGGAATTCGGGGATCGACCGGCATGAGCCGCGCGTTTCTTCCACTCCCATCGCGGCGACAACGGACGGGCGATAATACGTTTCTGTGAGGCGCGATGCCGCCAAGCCGACCACGCCTGAATTGAAACTTTCGTGCGCGGCAAACAACAAAAATGCTTCGGGGTCATCACGCATCGCAATTTCCTCCGCTTGTCCTTGCATGGTCTTCGTGATGGTCTGCCGCTGGCGGTTCTGCACATCGAGTTGCTGCGCTAGTTGACCCGCGCGCATGAAGTCCGATGTGGTGAGCAATTCAAACGAAGCCAGCGCGGATTCGAGTCTACCCGACGCGTTCAGGCGCGGACCGAGCATGAAGCCGATACTGCCTGCTGTGATCTTGTCAATCTTGATCTGCGCAACGCCAGCGAGTGAAAACAATCCCTGCCGCTTCGTTTCGCGAAGTTGTTTGAGTCCCTGCCTGACGAGCGCGCGGTTCTCGCCAACCAAAGGCGCGAGGTCGGCGACGGTGCCCAGCGCGACAAGATCAAGTAATTCATTTAACTTGACGATAGACGATTGACCATTGACCATGGTCTGTCGTCCATCGTCTATCGTCAATGCCTCAACTATTTTGTACGCGATTCCCACCCCCGCCAGATCCTTATCAGGATACGGGTCGCCGGGTTGTTTCGGGTTGATGACCGCGAACGCGGGCGGTAGGTTATCCCCGTCGGGGTGGTGGTGGTCGCTGATGATGAGGTCCAGCCCGATGGTCCGCGCGTGAAGCGCTTCGTCGGGCGAGCGGATTCCACAATCCACGGTAATGACCAATTTCACGCCGTCCGCTTTCAACGAATCCAACGCGTCTGTGTTGAGCCCGTAACCCTCATCGAAGCGATTCGGGATGTAGCCGCGAACATCTGCGCCGAGTTGTTGCAATGCCTCCACGAGCAGCGCGGTCGCAGTGACGCCGTCTACGTCGTAATCGCCGTAGACCGCGATGGGTTCGTTATGCTCGAGCGCGAATCGAATCCGATCCACCGCGGCTTGCATCCCGATCATTTGGAACGGGTCGTTGTTGAAATTTGGTTGCGCTCTCAAAAAAGCGCGCGCATCTTCGTCCGTGCCAACGCCGCGGTTGAATAAAATTTGTTTGAGGATCGGCGGGAACGCGGCAAGCGCTTCTGCGGCTTGCGGTGTGATGGTCGGCGCGATGACCCAGCGTTTGTTGTGTGTCATTTTCTGTTGATTCGAAAAAGCGTATCGTTGATTTTTGTCACTTGATACAACTCGGAAAGCCCGGGGTGATCGAGCACAAAATAGATTGGGCGTGTGTCAATGTTTGAGTCAATGTATCTAATCATCGTCGTTGGAAGGATCTGATTTTCCTCTTCAAGAATTTCGTGAAAGGCAATGCTCGTTTTTCCTTCTTCAACGTGCGCGGTGTAAATGTAAGAATACAGTTTATCCCAATTCGTAAAAACGATGGCATCCTCTTCGATGCGATTGATGATTCGTCGCGCGTCGCGAATCGCTTTATCGGGCGCGAACACGGGGTACACGTGATTATCGCGGATAAAAGTTGTGTATCCGCTTCGGATGGCGAGATTCAAATCCTGACGTGAATTCCAGATGGGCAAAACAATTAATATGGTTGAGATGAAAACCCGCGTCATTCGCAGCGACGGCTGGTTCAACTTTGTCAGCCTCTCCAACGCGGACAGCGCCGCGCCGGCGCCTGCGCCAAACCACACGGACGTGATGACCGCCGCAGGGACGTAAAACTCGCGGTAGATAGAAAATGAAACCGTGATCGCAAGCCCCCAGATGAGCAAAAATGCAATCAGCGGATACAATCCCTCGCGCCACCTGCCGCCAAAGAATAACCAGACGATGCCGATGATTGTGAGAATCAACTGCCACCGCGGAAAAAACGAAACATACTCAACCAGCCTATTTCTCATTTCATCCGGGGCGGCGGTGAAATAATACGACGACGCGCGATTGGCGGGGAAGATGAACAGAAAACGATCCCACGCGGAATCATATTCGCTCTCGGTGAGCCCCACCGCGCTCAAGTTGGGACGGAAGACCGCGTTGTGCACGCTCGAAGGCGGGTCGTTGTAATCGAGGAAGAAAAAGAAGCCGAAAAAGAGGGCGGCTCCGAGAAGCGCGCCAGCCGCCGCGCTGAACCACTCGGCGCGTTTGCGCGCGGTGAATGCCATCACTGCCAGCGCGGATGCGGCGGTCATCACCACTGTGCTGTGGATGCCTAAACTTAGTCCGCCTGCGAGACCAGCAAGGAAAAGATACTGCGGCTTGTTTGTATTTCTCCACAAAAGGAAGAGTAACCACACGGTTGCCAGCATTCCCGCCGCGGGTGCATACGATTCGGCGACGAGCGCGCGCCACCAGAATCCTTCGGTGAGGGCAAGGACAAGCGAAGCGGAAACCGCGGCGGCGCGCGAATGGGTCAACAAGCGGACGATGAGGAATGTATTTGCCGCTGCCAGCGCGCCGAAGAACGCGGACATCAAATTGACGCGCCACGCGATGGTATGGATCGGAATCAATGTGAAGAGCTTCCCAAAAATGATCTGGGTCGCGTAGCCAGTGTGATGCGTCATGCCGAGGGTGTAGGAGAGGGTTTGGAATTCGGCAGAGTCGCCCCACAGCAGCGACGGCGCGAGCGTGCGGACGTATAACGCGAAAGCGGCGAGTCCGATAACGAGGGCGAGCCGGGTGTCGGTCCGCGAGAGAGGCGGATTCTTATCCAAATGATCCATGTGGTTGTCGTCAAAGTATAAGCGGGGAAAGGAGTTGCGGGCAAGTGTATAATCCGAAGCATTCGGAGGCGACATGTACATACTCAAGCCGGATGAAAAAACGACGCCCGTGATGCTGTATACGCGCGACACATTGGTGAGCGGGGAGGTGGTGACCAAGCAAAATGTGCTGCGTGTGAACATCTGGTTGAGAAGCGACGGCGTGCCGAAATACATGCATATTTTGAAGCCGCATGTCGTAGCCTTTGCGGGCGGCTCGACGCCGGTCACGCTCACGTATTCCGAGATTTATTTTCCCGTCTCGCAATTGATTGCGTTCCACACTCTGCCGCCGACCGATGAACCGCTGGATTACGACTCAACCGAAGCGAACCGCATGATGCAGGAGGTGGATGTGCTTGCGGGGGCGTTCGTGATGAAAGGGAAGATCCGCGTCTCCACTCAGACGGAGATTGTTCAGGGTCTCGAGGTGGCGGGCGCGGCGTGGATGTCGCTGTACGACGTTGAGATCACCAACCCGTACATTGCGCACATGCCGATGCTGCAGGCGCCGATGGCTTTGCTGAAACCCTCGCAGGTTGCGTTTGCTGTGAAATGAAAACGTCCAAAAGCCGCGTTCCTGATTCTGTGATCGAAGCGGTTCGCAAAGAGCGGATTCTCGGCGTCCGCGCCGGGAGCGGCTCGACTCACCGCGTCATCGGCATTTGGGCGGTGGTCGTGCAGGGACGCGTCTTCGTCCGTTCGTGGAGTCTCAAGCCGCGTAGTTGGTGGCGCACCTTTCTCGAAGACCCGTATGGAATTATTGTTGTCGGCGGGAGGGAAATTCCCGTGCGGGCGATTCGAACGCGGAGCGAGAAGTTGAAGGATTTGGTCAGCGCGGCGTACAAGGAAAAGTATAACAAGCCGGGGGAGGTTCAATACGTGAAGGATATGTCGCGCAAGAAATCGCGGGACACGACGACGGAGTTGGTAATGCGATAGTCAAAAGCCGCAGGCAACGCCCTGCGGCTTTCATTCCCTCCCTCTAACCTTCCTCTGACGCCGCGTTAATCTTTATCCGACAGCGCGTGATTAATATTTTCTCCGAAACAGCAATTATTTCGGAGGAAGTATGAACTTGAACAATTACACCCAAAAATCGCAGGAAGCAATTATGAGTGCGCAGCATTTGGCGCAGGACTACAACCATCAGGCAATTGAGCCTGCTCATTTATTGTTGGCATTGCTCAATCAGGAGGAGGGCGTCGTCCCAGCCATCGTCAGCAAGGTGGCGGGGAGCGCCGACGCGCTGCGGAACGAACTGGTCCGCGAATTGGAACGCCGACCCAAAATTCACGGCGCGAACGCCGAGGTAGGGCTGGCGCAGCCGACCGCGGACGTTCTGCGCGCCGCCGAGCGGTATGCTAAAGGGATGCAGGATGACTACGTCTCGACCGAACACATCCTGCTTGGCTTGACCGAATCCATCGAGGGCAAACGGCTCGCCTCTTTCGGTCTGACGAAGGATGCGATTCTTTCCGCGCTCAAATCTGTTCGCGGCTCCCAGAGAGTGACCTCCCCCAATCCTGAATCCACCTACCAGGCGCTCGAACGCTACGGGCGCGACCTGACCGCCTACGCCCGTCAGGGAAAACTCGACCCTGTGATTGGGCGCGATGAGGAGATTCGCCGCGTCGTCCAGATTTTGACGCGCCGCACCAAGAACAATCCCGCGCTGGTGGGCGAGCCTGGCGTCGGCAAGACCGCCATCGTCGAGGGGTTGGCGCAGCGCATCGTCAAGGGCGACGTGCCCGAAGGTCTGAAAAAGAAGCGGCTGGTTCAACTCGACATGGGCGCGCTCATCGCGGGCGCGAAGTATCGCGGCGAGTTCGAGGAACGTCTCAAAGCCGTCCTCAAGGAAGTGACGGACGCGCAGGGCGAAATCACCCTGTTCATTGACGAGATGCACACCGTCGTCGGCGCGGGCAAAGCCGAAGGCGCCATGGACGCGGGCAACATGCTCAAGCCCATGCTGGCGCGCGGCGAACTGCACATGATCGGCGCGACCACGCTGGACGAGTACCGCAAGAACATCGAGAAAGACCCCGCGCTGGAGCGGCGCTTCCAGCCTGTGATGGTGGACGAGCCGAGCGTGGAGGATACGATTTCGATTCTGCGCGGACTCAAGGAACGTTACGAAGTGCATCACGGCGTGCGCATCACTGACCCCGCCGTGATCGCCGCCGCGACTCTCTCGCACCGCTACATCGCCGACCGTCACCTGCCCGACAAAGCCATTGACCTGATTGACGAAGCCGCCGCCCGTCTGCGCACGGAGATCGACTCCAAGCCGCAGGTGTTGGACGAGGTGGATCGCGCCATCATGCAATTGGAGATCGAGCGCGAGGCATTGAAGAAGGAAAAGGACAAGGCGTCGAAGGAGCGGCTTGCCAGCCTTGAAAAGGAACTCGCCGATTTGCGCGAGAAGTCGAAGGGTCTCTCCGCGCGCTGGCAAACCGAGAAACAAGCAATTGCTGAACTCCGCGCGCTGAAAGAGAAACTCGAACAGACCCGCGTCGAGATCGAACGCGCCGAGCGCGAAGCGAACCTGGAACGGGCGGCGCGGCTGAAATACGGCGAACTGCGTGAAATCGAGCAGAAGATTCAAACCGCCGAAGCCCGCCTGAAGACCATGCAGAGCGAAGGCGCGCTGCTCAAAGAGGAAGTGGACGCGGAGGAAATCGCCGCCATCGTGGCGCGCTGGACGGGCATCCCCGTTTCGCGCCTGCTCGAAGGCGAGACGCAGAAATTAATTCACATGGAGGAGCGTCTGCATCAGCGCGTCGTTGGTCAGGACGAAGCGGTGAGCGTGGTCTCGAAAGCCGTGCGCCGCGCCCGCGCAGGTCTGCAAGACCCGAATCGTCCCATTGGCTCGTTCATCTTCCTAGGACCGACGGGCGTCGGCAAGACCGAACTCGCCCGCGCGCTGGCGGAGTTCCTGTTCGATGACGACCATGCGATGATTCGCATTGACATGAGCGAGTATCAGGAAAAGCACACGGTCAGCCGTCTCATCGGCGCGCCGCCTGGCTACGTCGGTTATGAGGAGGGCGGGCAGTTGACCGAAGCCGTCCGCCGCAGACCGTACAGCGTGGTGCTGTTCGACGAAATCGAGAAGGCGCATCACGAGGTCTTCAACGTCCTCCTGCAACTGCTCGACGACGGTCGCCTCACCGACGGTCAGGGGCGCACCGTGGACTTCCGCAACACGGTCGTCATCATGACCAGCAATCTCGGAAATGAATTGTGGCAAGGCGAACGTGGCAACGTGAAACGTGACAACGTGACACGCATTTTGCAGGCTCACTTCCGTCCCGAATTCCTCAACCGCATTGACGAGATGGTCATCTTCCATCCGTTGAGCCGCGAACACCTGACGGGCATCGTGGACATCCAACTGCGCCGCGTCAGTCAACTACTGGCGGACAAGGGCTATCGGCTTGAGGTCAGCGAAGCCGCGCGCGAGTATCTCGCGGAGGTCGGCTACGATCCCGACTTCGGCGCGCGTCCGCTCAAACGCGCCATCCAGCGCGAACTGCAAGACCCGCTGGCAATGAAGATTCTGGCGGGCGAGTTCCGCGAAGGCGATGTCATCCAAGTAGATAGAGGCGCGGATGGGCTGGTGTTCACGTCCGCTACGCAGGGGGAGGTGGTGGAAGGAGAGGTGGTGGCGTAAAAAGACAGGACAGGCTCAATACCTGTCCTGTTTTGCTTCATCCATTGATTTCTTACACAGTGATACGAGCCGGGTAATTTTCAATCATACAACTGGTGTATACTTGCTTCATGCTCGAGGAACTTCGCGCCAGGATTGAATCGAATCGCCTTGAATTCACCAAGCACGCTCTCGATCAGTCCATTTTGCGCAACATTACAGTTCAGGAAGTGCGAGAAGCGTTCTTGGAATGCGAGATCATTGAGGATTATCCCGAGGACAAGTATGGACCCAGTTGTCTTGTGTTTGGAAAAACAAAATCGGACCGTCCATTGCATATCCAATGCACTCATCCTTCGCGTGAGATTGTCAAAATCATCACACTTTACCAACCTGACCCTCAGCAATGGATGGATTACAAAGTAAGGAGAAAATGATGGCTGCCACATTTCCAAAAGAAACGTTTATTCCCGAAAAAGTGACCTATACGATTGAAGTGGATGGAAAACTGATCGTGATCGAAAACGTCCCTGCGCGCGTGTGTCTGGAAACGGGCGAACAGCTCTTTTCCGCGGAGACGGTCGAACGCATCCAGCAACTGATTCGAAATAAGCAGAAACCAGCGCGTGTGATAGAAGTTCCCGTCTTTGAGTTTGCCTAAACTGCCGCGGCGCCTTTGTTTCCGCCGCGCAGGGGGAGGCGGTGGAAGGAGAAGTGGCGGCGTAAACGTGTAGCGTAAGTCTTCGGGCTTGCGCTGCTTTTTTTACATTTATAATCAGCCCAATGTTTCAATTCACCATCACCGCAAAAAACAACCGAGCCCGCACGGGGGTATTTACCACTCCACATGGCGACCTGCTCACGCCGGTCTTCGCGCCCGTTGGCACGCAGGCAACCGTCAAAACGCTCACGCCCGAACACCTCAAAGAAATCAACGCCACGCTGGTGTTGAGCAATACGTATCATTTGTATTTGCGCCCCGGCGACGAACTCATCCGCGACATGGGCGGCTTGCACCAATTCATGCAGTGGCATCGCCCCATGCTCACCGACTCGGGCGGCTTTCAGGTTTTCTCGCTCGCCCAAACGCGCAAAATTGACGACGATGGCGTGACCTTCAAAAGTCACATTGACGGCTCGACCCACCGTTTCACGCCTGAAAAATCCATCGCCATTCAGGAAAACCTCGGCGCCGACATCATCATGGCGTTCGACGAATGCTCCGACCCCAACGACCACGCCTACAGCCGCATCGCCATGGAACGGACTCACCGCTGGGCGGAACGCTCCCTCAAAGCGCAGACGCGCCGCGACCAGGCCTTGTTCGGCATCGTCCAAGGCGGCGTTCAAGCGGACCTTCGAGCTGAGTCTGCCAAATTCATCGCTTCGCTCGACACCCCCGGCATCGCCATCGGCGGGCTCTCCGTAGGCGAGACCAAACAAGAGATGCACGACATGCTCGACATTGTCACTCCGCTCTTGCCCGAAAACAAACCGCGCTACTTGATGGGTGTTGGTACTCCCGAAGACCTCATCCATGGCGTCGCCCGCGGCATTGATATTTTTGACTGTGTCTTACCGACTCGACTTGCGCGTCACCACTCCGCCTTTGCCCCCGAAGGACGCCTCAACCTCATGAATGCTTCCTTCGCGCGAGACGAGCATCCGATTGACGAGACGTGTGATTGCTACTCGTGCAAGACCTTCACGCGGGCATACATTCGTCATTTGATTGTCGCGAACGAACTGCTTGCTGGTACGTTGTTGTCCATTCACAACTTGCGCGCGTTGATACGTTTGATGGAGCAGATCAGAGGCTACATTGTTGACGGAACCTTTGAATCACGCGTGCCTGAGATGTTGAGTCGATGGGCGAATAATGCAAAGAGAAAACATGCAACCGTAGAGGCACAGCGGGACGAATGATCGTCAAGACTTTGGATGGTTTCGCTGTGCCCCTATCATCAACGTCAAAAGGAAATCCATGACCCTCCTCCACGCCCTCCTCCTCGGCATCATTCAGGGACTGACGGAATTCATCCCTGTCTCGTCCACTGCACATTTGCTTATCGGCCAGCAATTATTTGGCATCCCCGCCGATGAGGCGATGTTCTCGTTCCTCGTCATCGTCCAGCTCGGAACGCTCGCGTCCCTTTTTGCGTTTTACTGGAAAGATTTGCTCACTGTTCTGAGTTCCGCGATTCAAGTTGCAGGGTCCGTGTTGACCAAGCCACGCGAAACTTGGAACCTGAAGCCTGAAGCTTTACTTGGTTATTACATCATCCTCGCCACCCTTCCCGCCTTGCTGGCAGGATATTTGTTGAGAGACAACGTCGCAGAACTTTTCAAACGACCCATGCTCGAAGCGTCCATTCGACTCTTCGTCTCGGCGGTTTTGCTCGCGCTTGCCGAATGGTTGACGAAGAAAGATCGCACTCTTAATTCCGTGACTTGGTTCGACGCGCTCTTCATTGGTATCGTGCAAATCATTTCCATTTATCCCGGCGCCTCCCGCAGTGGAACGACCATCTCCGGCGGCATGTTCCGCGGACTCGACCGTCCATCCGCGGCGCGGTTTGCGTTTTTGATGTCGATCCCTGTCATGCTTGCGGCGGGTGGATACGAAATGCTCGATGTGCTCAAAATGCCGAACCTCGGCGAATTCCTGCCCCTGCTCGTTGCGGGATTTGTCACCGCCGCGCTCGTCGGATGGGTTGCGATCAAATGGCTGATAAATTATCTGAGTACGAGATCGTTGTATATCTTCTCCGCATACTGTGCAGCGCTCGGCGTCATCATATTTGTTCTTCGATAAATACATCGGTGGTCGAGTAGGAGCGGGGTTTTCCCGCCCCGTCTCTGGACCACCTCGAAACCTGAAAATAATTCTTGAAACGAAATCGTGGCTCGATTCGGTCTGCGACGATCACGCAGGTCTGCCCGACCACCGAGGAAATCATGAATCTACAATCTCTCCTGAAAACTCTCGTCGAAGCCGAATCGCCGTCGCACGACAAAGCCGCGGTCGGCCGCGTCGGATTCATCGTTGCCGAAGAAGCGCGCAAACTTGGCGGGCAGGTTGAAGTGATTCCAAATGTTGAAACTGGCGACCACGTGTTGGCGCGCTTTGAATCCCCTTCTTCCAGCGGGCGAGAGGTTAGGGGCGAGGGAGAAAAGGGCATCTTAATTCTTTGTCACATGGATACCGTCTTCCCGCTCGGCACGATTCAAAAAAACCCCCTACCGCGAAGAGGGCGACAAAATATTCGGTCCCGGCGCGCTGGATATGAAAGCGGGGATCGTGATCGCGCTCGCCGCAATCGAATCAGCCCAACGGTCCGGGTTGAATCGTCCCGTTACGCTGCTTTGCACGTCCGATGAAGAGATCGGCAGTCATACGTCCCGCGAGTTAATCGAGTCGCTGGCGAAAGAGTCCGCGTTGGTGTTGGTGATGGAGGGCGCGCTGCTCGACGGTTCGCTCAAAACATGGCGAAAAGGAGTGGGTCAATTCATCGTAACTACACACGGACGCGCCGCGCACTCCGGCGGCGATCATCAGGCGGGGCGCAACGCCATCGAGGAAATGTCGCATCAAGTGATCGCGATCCAAAAGCTGACCGATTACTCGAAGCAAACAACTCTCAACGTCGGGGTCATCCACGGCGGAACCGTTTCGAATGTTGTGCCGGAAGAATGTACGGCGCAGGTGGATGTGCGCGTGATGCAACCCGGCGAGTGGGAACGACTCGAAGAGGAAATGCAAAAACTCAAACCTGTGCTGGATGGCACGCGCATCGAGATCACGGGCGGTTTGAATCGTCCGCCGATGCCGTTCGACGATCGGATGAAAGCCACATTTGAAAAAGCAAGATCGATCGCCGCGCGAATCGGCATGGAACTCAAGGCGGGCGGCACAGGCGGCGCGTCGGATGGAAATTTTGTCGCGCCGCTCGGCATCCCGTTGCTCGACGGCATGGGTGCGGTGGGTGAGGGCTATCACTCGGAGCGGGAATTCATCTTTGCGGATAGCATGGAACAGAAAGCGAACTTGATCGCAGAGTTGATTCGAGAATGGTGAAAATAATACCCGTCATTGCGAGGAGGACATCAGTCCGACGAAGCAATCTCCTGCAAAGTTGGAGATTGCTTCGTCGTTGCTTCGCAACTCCTCGCCATGACATATTGTTCTTTCTTCTTTCCTCTTTCATTTTAATTTCCTGCTCGACGGGCACGCCTCAGATTACGCCGCAAGTTGTCTCCGTCTATTCGACCTTCGCCGCCGAGCCGTGGTTGACCGGCCTCTACACCTGCGCGGACTCGTTCGCCGTCGTCACCCGCGTGGACGACCCGAACTCCGCGGACATCGTTTTGCAGATCGGCGAGCCTGAATTTTTGTCCGGTCTCGCGTATCAAATCGACGAGGAGGAGATATGGATCGTCGCGCATCGTCAAAGCCCGATCCAAAATTTGAATCTCGAAGGCGCGCGCGCATTGTTCGTGGGGCTCGGCGACCCGTCGGTGCAGGTGTGGGTGTACGCGTCCGAGGCGGATGTGCAGAAGGTGTTCGATCAATTCGTAATGGAAGGAAGAAGCGTTTCCTCGTCTGCATTGGTGGCGGTGAGTCCTCAGCAGATGTCCGATGTGTTGGACGCGGAATCCAACGCGGTGGGAATCCTGCCGCGGCATTGGATGACGGGAGACTCGCGTGAGGTATTCTCTGTTGCCACGGTGCCAGTGCTGGCGTTGACCAAACCCGAGCCGCAGGGTGTGGTCGATCAACTCATCGGATGTTTGCAAAAATGATTCCTTCTGTATAATTATCCCCGCAAAGGTGTCGACCTTCGCAAGGATGCAGGTAGTCGAAAGGAGATGCGCTCATGACGAAGAGTGATCCGCGCGCAATTCGCAAGTTTCTTTCCGAAAGTATCTCGGCTGTCCCCGAGTCGTTTCAGCGGCATAAAAAATTGATCGTGCTGAATCTGGCAGGGTTGTTCGCGGCGCTTGTTCTTCTGAGCGCGGTGGGGCAGTTCCGATTTGGTTCGACGCTATATTTTTACAGCGATATCGGCGCCAACGGCAAGTTCGGCGCGGGTGCCATGACCGTGGTCAGCGGCATGTGCTTGTTCGTTAGCGGCGCGTGGTTGATCTCGAGCGCGCGGTTGGTATTCCTCCATCGAAACGCACAAGCGGAGGCGGGCGACCGTCCGTGGTGGTTCCTGATCGCAGGCTTGGGAGCGATCTTTCTAGGTTTGGATGAGATTTTGATGGTTCACGAATACCTGACCTTGAAAATGGACCAGTTCGGTGTTCCCAAATTGTTCGGGATCGATCAGGACCTTTATATCTTTGCCGTCTATGGCATTCTTGCATTCGTGGTTTTGCTCAAATTGCTTCCCTCGATCCATCGCCATCGCAATGCGATCTTTCCGCTGGCGGCTGTGATCGCTTTTTTTGCGCTTTCAGAGGTCGTGGATATGATTCCGTGGGACGCGCTCACGGGCGACCAGAAAACGATTCTGGGTCCTACGGAAGAAATACTCAAGACGATGGGGGCTTGGTCCGCGGCGCTGTACACCGAGTTGCTTCTTGAAAGCGTGGTGAGCGATATCGGCACGGGAATTGGATCAGATGATTCATAGGCAAGATGGATTTCCGTTTTGGATCATTCCTGACATGAGGACTGCCTGATGATCTCTCCCTTGTGGACGCCGTCTGAAGAACGCAAACGAGAAGCCAACATCACGCGCTTCATGGAGGCGGTCAACGCGCGGCGCAAGTTGAAGCTCGCTTCATATTCGGACTTGTATGACTGGTCGGTGGAGAACATCGCCGACTTTTGGGCGGAAGTGTGGGACTTCGCCGAGATCAAAGCCTCGAAACGATATGATTCCGTGGTAGCGGATCTATCCGTTTTCCCCGGCGCAAAATGGTTCCCCGGCGCGCGCCTGAACTTTGCCGAGAATTTGCTGCGATATCGCGATGACCGGTTGGCGTTCGTTTTCATCGGCGAGACTCAAACATCGAAACGCATGACCTACGCGGAGTTGTACGACTCTGTTGCGCGGCTTGCCCGTTCATTGAAAGATTCTGGTGTTGGCGTGGGGGATCGGGTTGTTGGGTATATGCCGAACATGATCGAGACGGTGATCTGCATGTTGGCGGCGGCGAGCCTCGGCGCGACATGGTCATCGTGCGCCACCGACATCGGTCCGGGGGCGGCGATCGAGAGGCTTGGGCAGGTCGAACCAAAGGCGATGGTCACCGCCGACGGATATTTCTACAAGGGCAAAGCCTTCGATACGCTGGGTCACGCGGCGGAAGTGGCGCGCGGAATCCCATCGTTGAAAAAAGTGATCGTTGTGTCGTACACGCGCGAGAAGCCCGATATTTCACAGATCCCCAATTCGGTTCACTACGACGATTTTTTTTCCAAAGAAAAAAACCTCGAAATCCAGTTTGAGCAACTGCCGTTCGATCATCCGCAATACATCATGTTCTCGTCAGGGACGACGGGCAAGCCGAAATGTTTGGTGCAGGGCGCGGGCGGGGTGCTGATCAATCATCTCAAGGAATTAATTCTCCACACCGACCTCAAGCGAAGCGACAAAATTTTCTACATCACATCCTGCAGTTGGATGATGTGGAATTGGCTCGTCAGTTCGCTGGCGGTCGGCGCGACAATCGTGCTGTACGACGGCAACCCGAATTACCCCGATCCCGGCGCGATGTGGAAGTTGATTCAGGATGAAAAGATAACCATCTTCGGATGCAGTGCCAGTTACATCCATTTCTTGAAGAAAGAGAATATCTCGCCGCGCAGGGACTTCGATCTGTCGTCCCTGCGTGAGATTTCGCAGACGGGTTCGCCGCTCTCCGCCGACGGATTCGAATACGTCTACCGCGAGATCAAAGCGGATTTGCATTTCAATTCCATCTCCGGCGGCACGGACATCAACGGCTGTTTCGCGGCGGGGAGTCCCATCCTGCCGGTTTATGCGGGCGAGTTGCAAAGCCCGGCGCTGGGGATGAAGATTCAATCGTACGATGAAAAGGCAAAACCGATATTCGATGAGCAGGGCGAGTTGGTGTGCGGAGCGCCTGCGCCATCCATGCCGTTATATTTTTGGAACGACCCCGACGGCTCGAAATATCACAAAGCGTATTTCGACGTGTATCCCGGCGTGTGGCGTCACGGCGATTACGTGTTGATTCACAAGGACACCGGCGGCGTGACGTTTTACGGCCGCTCAGATGCGGTGCTGAAGCCGTCAGGTGTGCGCATCGGCACAGCGGAGATTTACGCCCAAATGGAGAACCTGCCCGAAATCGTGGACAGCCTCGCGGTGGGACAAAATTATCAGGACGACCAGCGCGTGATCCTGTTCGTCAAACTCGCGGCAGGGCACGCGTTGACCGACGAACTAAAAGACAAGATCAAAAAGACGTTACGTGAGAACGCCTCGCCGAGGCACGTCCCTGCGGTGATTCTTGAAGCGCCGGAGATTCCGTATACGTTAAATATGAAGAAAGTAGAGAGCGCGGTGACGAACATTATTAATGGCAGAGCGGTCACAAATAAGGATGCGTTGATCAATCCACAGGCGTTGGAGTATTACGAGAAGATATTATTGCAAATAACCTAATTTATTGGTGCAACAGGTGATGATGTGAAAGCGAAACTTACTACAGCCTTGCTAGTGATTTCAGGTTCAGTGATTGGCTATTCAATTGCTGTTGAAGCAGGGGCAACAGGTTGGGCTATCTTACACGAAATGCTAATGGGAGCAGGGGTTGGCTTATGCTTTGACGTAGCGTTGACGCATAAAGAGTATGGGATGTTTCTTGGATCTGTAATTGCATTATTAGTTTCAGTCTCTGTAGACATCACCGCGGGGTCGCCACTCGATTTACGAGACAAGTTAACTTTCATGTTGTTAGGTTCGTTCGTCGGTTGGGGTTATCGGTGGGGAAGAGCATATTGGATTCCAGTTCTTGTCGGGGGGTTCATTGGAGGAATGTTTGGATTTTGGTTAGGGTTTAATCGAAGCCATTGGTTTGGACAGATATGCCTCTTGCCCGGATTTCTTAACGCCGGGCTCACCTTTGTGAATTTTTCCATTCTAGGGATGGGTATTTGCAGTCTCTATTTGAAGAGCTTTGGTTGGCGCTACATGGAAAGAAGATTACAAGAAAGGTAACAATATGCCCTGCAATTGTTGTGAAATCACGGATAACGCATTTAGCGAAGACGAAGCCCGCGCGGATGCGAAACACTATCACAAACACGGACCCGCGGACCAGACCCAATTGATCCTCGAAGCCGTCCGCTCGTTGGGGTTGAAGGATGCCGCGTTGCTCGACGTCGGCGGCGGGATTGGGACGATTCACCACGAGTTGTTGAAGGATGTGGCGCGCGAAGCCACGCACGTGGACGCGTCGTCGGCGTATCTCAAGGTCGCCACGGAGGAGGCAAAACGACTGGGGCATGAAGCGCAGGTGAAGTTCGTCCATGCCGATTTTACCGATGTGGCGGGCGAAATCCCGCAGGCGGATGTGGTCACGCTGGACCGCGTCGTGTGTTGTTATCCCGATTTCCGCTCCCTGTTGAAAGCCGCTTCGTCGAAGAGCCGCACCGCCATCGCGCTCACGTACCCGCGCGAAACGTGGTACATGAAAATGGCGATCGTGGTGATGAACTTTTTCCAAAGGCTGATGAGCGATCCGTTCCGTGTGTTCGTGCATCCCGTCGCAGAAATGGAAGCGTTGTTAAATGCGGAAGGGTTGAAAAAAGTGTCCGTTCGCAGATTGTTCGTGTGGGAAATGGCTTTGTATCAACGGTCGGTTTCGTTATAATCGGTTCGTGCAATAATGAATCGAAAGGTAGTAATGAAAATGAGAACTCATCGCTTCTTGATCTCAGTGACCGTGCTTCTGTTTGCCGCGCTGGCGTGCGGATTGCCGTCATCATCCACGCCTCCACCCGCGACAGATGCTCCCATCGAACAACCGACCCTTGTGACGGTTGTACCCGAATCGACCGCCGCGCCGACCTCCACGGTTGTGAGCGTTGTGCATGTGGATGTTCCGGGTGAGTTGCCAGCGGTGCGTTCCAGTTTTGCGGGCGATCAGGAGTCGTTCGTCACATCGCCGGAGAAGCGCGCCCCGGGCGGCGACCGCTTCACCTTCGGCAGGTACGAACGCCCGTTCAACGCCGATACGATGGACGTGTACCTGCCTCACATCGACATCACCGAGTTCAGTTCGTACCGCGACAATACATGGATTTATTTCACGATCACCTTGCGCGCAAGGGATTCGAACCAGGCGTTCTCGGGGAGGTATGCCGTCGAGATCGATGCCGACATTGACGGGCGCGGCGACTGGATGCTGATCGTTTCACAACCCGCTTCGAACGAATGGACGACGGACGGCGTGCAGGTGTGGTTCGATTCGAACAACGATGTGGGCGGGTCGCTCTCGGTGACGGCGGACAGTCAAGCCGGGGGGAACGGCTACGACACGAATCTTTTCGATGGCGGCGCGGGGAACGACCCCGATCTGGCGTGGGCGCGCATCCCCGCCGACCAGCCGTTCACGATCCAGTTGGCGGTGAAATTATCCTTGCTGGGAATCAACGCCAACGCGTTCATGGCGGGCGCGTGGGCGGGTAACGAACTGCTCGACCCTGCCATGTTCGATATCAACGATCATTTCACGCACGAGCAGGCGGGTTCGTCGCTGGTGGAGTTCGAGGTGTATTACCCGATCAAAGCCGTCGCGGAGATCGATAATGTTTGCCGCGTAGCGATCGGGTTTCAAGCGCAGGGCGGTGAGCCGGGGTTGTGTCCGCTTGATTCGGGCGACGGGTGTCCCGCCGGTCAACAGTTGGTGTGTGTGAATACGATCTACGGCGAGCAGTGCAGTTGCGCCCAACCATGATGCTCTGCAAAGGGCAGTGGCAGACAATTATGTAAAAGCCTGTTACGCCACAGAGACCACAGCGATCAAAGCGAGAAAAACTCAGAATGTCTGTGAACTCTGCGGTTTCCAATGTCATAGCCGCCGCTCCCCTGCAAAATTCCCTCTTGACTCTGACACAATGTCAGAGTGTATATTCCATAGAAAGTAACAATTGATGTTTCGGATCGGTGAGTTCTCGAAGTTGACCCGCGTGTCGGTGCGGATGCTCAGGCATTACGACCAGCTTGGTTTGCTCAAACCTTCGAGCATAGATTCTTCGACGAGCTACCGCTATTACTCGGCAGACCAATTGCCGCGGCTGAATCGCATCCTCGCTCTGCGCGATCTCGGATTCTCGCTGGAACAGATCGGCGACTTGCTGGATGACGACCTGCCCTCCGCGCAATTGCTTGGGATGCTCAAACTCAAGCGCGCGGAGATTCAGCAGGCGATGCAAGCCGGGCAAATGAAATTGGCGCGATTGGAGGCACGCATCGGTCAAATGGACGGGCAGGCTGGTCAGGCAAAATTCGACATTATCGTCAGGGAGGTCGAACCGCAGCTGGTCGCGACCCGTCGCGAGGTCGTACCTGATGATGACCGCATCACGACCATGTTCGAGGAACTCGAACGCTACGTGGATCGCTTCAAGGCTCGCGCCGATAAACCGCCGATGACCATCTATCGCGATGCGGAGTATCGAGACGAGGATATCGACGCGGAAGTGGTTGTGCCATTGAAGATGGCGATCCCCGGCTCGGACGTGGTCCACGTGATCGAACTGCCGCGCATCGCCCAAGCCGCTTGCGTGGTTCACACCGGGAATTACGCGACGGTCTATCTGGCGTATCACTCGTTACTCCGCTGGATCGACTCGAACGGCTACCGCATGACTGGTCCCATCCGTGAAGTGTACCTGAGTTACAGCGCCGAGGGACTCGGCTTCGACCTTCCGCCCACGTATCTGGCAAATGAAGCAAATCAGTTCGTTACAGAGTTGCAGTTGGAGATAGAGAAGATTTAATGTCGTTGCGAGCCCGAACGAAGTGAGGGCGTGGTAATGACAAATGGAGACAGTCATGGCACATTATCTGGTGAAGGCACAATTACAAAAAGACTTGCTGGCAGAACTGCGCGCGCGACTCGACAGCGGCGAGATTCAAAAGATGCGTCCGTTCGGAACGGCGCTGCAATACAGCCTCGACCATGCGCGGCTTGATCCGCAGGGTGACAACTGGCTGGTGTGGGAAGAGGAAGATTATTGCGTCCCGCCTCTCGCGCAGGAACGCGCCGCCGTGTTGGATACATATTTCACTGGTTTGAATGTCGAAAAGATAGAACAAGGTCAGGGCTGGAGACGGATCGAATCCCTAAAACGACTTTGGGAGAAATAACCAGTCATTTCAACTCCGAAGGCGATGTGTTGAGCCTGCCGAAACAAGTGAAACGACTCTAGATTTGTGATGGTGAAATAAAAACCCCGAAGGGGTGTCATAGATTGCACGTTACATCATCCCTTCGGGATTATCGGACAAGTAATTTTCTTGGAGATCATTCATGAAATATAAACGATTTGGTCAAAGCGGATTGCACGTTTCGGAACTGTGCCTCGGCACGATGACCTTCGGCGAGGATTGGGGCTGGGGCGCGTCGAAAGAGGAGAGCAGGAAGATCTTCGACGCGTTCGCTGATGCGGGCGGTAACTTCATTGATACCGCCGGCAACTATACCAACGGCACGAGTGAAACATTCGTCGGTGAATTCATCGCGAGCGAACGCGACCGGTTTGTGGTCGCGACCAAATATTCACTGCGAGTTGGTAAGGGGCATGGATTCGATCCGAATCACGGCAACAATTCACGCAAGAGCATGGTACGTAACGTGGAAGAGAGCCTCAAACGGCTAAACACCGATCACCTTGACCTGCTCTACCTGCACATGTGGGATTTTATGACGCCGGTAGAAGAGGTGTTGCAATCGGTGCATCATCTCATCGCTTCTGGAAAGGTTTTGTATTTTGCGTTTTCCGATACGCCCGCCTGGGTGGTTTCGTACGCGCTCGCCAAAGCGGATGATTTTGGCTGGCCGCCTCCCGTAGCGTTGCAGGTTCCGTATTCAATTCTCGATCGTTCGGTGGAACGCGCCGAACTGCCGATGGCGCGCGAGCATGGGCTTGCCATCCTGCCGTGGGGCATGTTGGAAAGCGGTGTGTTGACCGGCAAATACAGCACGCCTTCCAGTGAGCCGCGCCGCGAATCGGATGTGGACGAACGCGGGTTGAAAGCAGGCGAGACCGTGGCACGGATCGCGCGCGAGGCGGGCTGTTCGCCGGCACAGGTTGCCATCAATTGGGTGAGGCAAAAGCCCGGTACCATTATTCCAATTCTCGGTTGCCGCACGCTCGCGCAAGCACAGGACAACCTTGCTTGTTTGAATTTTCAATTGAGCGATTCGCACATGGAAGAGTTGGACGCGCTCGCCGAGTTCAAGTTGGGATTCCCACACGGCTTTCTCAAGAGCGATCACGTTGGGAACCTCATCTTCGGCGAGACACTTCCGCTGTTGGCGGATCGACCCGCGTAACCATGTCATTGTGAAGCGAAGTGTCTTGGAACCTCATAGCCATACGGCAAAATCAGAGGTCCTTCGTCGCTTCACTTTCTCAGAATGACATGATATTTATCACCCATTTGTAAGGGTTTGATTCTCAGGGCGGATTGTATAATTGCAGATGAAGTTTCCCCTCATCTTTCAGGAGTCCAGCCCATGAATCGGTTGAATCGAATTCTCTCGATGTTCGTCCTCGGACTTGTGGTGTTATCCGCGTGCAATTTGGGCGCGATCCCTCAAGCCACGGACGAGCCGGGGAGCGCGACCCAGCCTCCCGTCGCGACCGAACCGCCGAGCGTCACCGAAGTCCCGATCGAACCGACGGAGACGGTGATCGCCATCGCGGATCTTTCCGGTCCTCCCATGGAGATCGGTTCGCAATTCCCGTACGTGGATGGGAGCGTGCTGGTGGCGGTGCCGGGCGGTCCGTTCATCATGGGGCACGGCGGCGACGATAACCCGATCCACGAAGTGGTGGTGAGCGATTTCTGGTTGTATCGTTCGAAGGTGACGAATTCGCAATTCGCGTTCTGTGTGGCGCTGGGCAAGTGCACGCCGCCGAACCAGGAGAAGAACCCCGGCTATGGCGACCCGTTGAAAGCCAATCACCCGGTGACCGGCGTGAATTATGAGCAAGCCGCGGCGTATTGTTCGTTCGTGAACGGACGTTTGCCGACCGAAGCCGAATGGGAGAAAGCCGCGCGCGGTCCTGAGGCGAACATTTACCCGTGGGGCGATGCGACCCCGTCTTGTGAACTGGCGAACTTCGGCACGTGCGAATATGAAACCACCTCCGTGATCGATCATCCCGCGGGGCAGAGTTATTACGAAGCGCTGGACATGGCGGGTAATGTGTACGAATGGGTGGCGGATTGGTACAGCCCGAAATATTATTCCGAATCGCCGACGGAAGACCCGCTCGGACCGGATCTTGGGAATACGCGCTCCGTCCGTTCGAGCGGATTCAACGCCCCGGCCTATGAAACCGAATCGGCGCGGCGTTTCGCGTACAACCCGGTCTTTCAACTGGAGAATCTCGGCTTCCGCTGTGTGGTGGAAGACCCGACGTTCTTCGCGCCCTCCTGCACGGCGCTGTTGGTGTACGGACAGGATGCGGCGCCCGGCGCGCCCGGCGGTGGCGGCGCACCTTCAGAGAGTTGCCCCAGTGTGAATATTGGTTTGGTGCCGATCTGCACCGGATTGATCGGTTCTACGAACGTTAATTTTTCGGGTCCGCCCGGCGCGGCGATCGATGCAGGCGGCTGTGCCCCGACCGGCAACCCGGATCAATATTCGTGTTTGTCTCCCACCACGGTTTCGATCAAAGCAGATTGTCAGCAGTCTGCACCGGGTAGCCCCTCGTGCCCGCCGGGGTATCAGCAACAAGGAAACCAATGTATTTCGCAAGGCGGGCAGGGACAGTGCCTGCCGGGCTACAACTATGACCCGGCGTTGCAATGCTGTTCCGCGCAACCGGGGCAGGACGCGACCATACCATTGCCTCAATGTCCGGTGGGAACGTATTTCGTGCCCGGACAGAACGCCTGCGTTCCATACCCCGCGCAGGGAATTGTTTCGGTGGTGAAATCGGTCGGTATCCCGAACTGTATTCCTGACCCGACTAAGACGCCGAGCCAGCCGGCTTGCCCGGCACAATCTTGCCCCATGTATTACAAGTGGTGTCCAAGTCAATGTGGTTGCATTTTGGATTACATGTCTTGCCCCTGATAATGATACCCTCGCCGAAAGGTGAGGGTTTTTTCTGCCCAAAACCTTCTCAGCAAAAACGCGATGAAGCACAGTCCGTCCAGTTCGGGGAGGTAGAAGCGCGGCTTGGTTTCAGTCTGCATCTTGGTGTGAAAGAATCATACCGCATTCTCATGTTGGGGCGGTCTGCCCACTTGACTTAGAATATATGTTCTAATATAATCCGTTTTGCCATGTCCACGCCGCGAAAAGGAAGATCTTCACGGAGGGACCGACAGCCGAAAATTAAATATCACTCGATCCTTAGTGTACCTTTACGACTCATCGATCACAACGACTTGCCCACTCAGGAGAAACGTTTATCGCAACCCGACGATAACCACTTTCCTGCTGGCGGCCGCCGTTCCACCGACCGGGAATTTAACAAGCTCGACTTCCTGTGGAAGTCCCTGTCCGCGCGTGAGAAGGACGTGATGTATCTCGTCTGCAGGGGAAAATCGGACGCGGAAATCGCCCGGTGGCTGGACCTCTCGTACTCCACCGTCAAATCGTATCTCCAGACCATCTTCTTCAAGATGTACGTGCGCAACCGGAAGGAACTGATGGCGAAGTTTGCCGGCTTCGATTTCTCCCGCATGCCGCCCCCCACCGATAAGGCTTTGGATCTCTTCTAAGCCACATAGACTACAACCTTTCGACCACCTTCTTTCGACTACAACCGAAAGAAGGTTTTTTTATTTCTGGAATTGATCTATCCTAGGGGCATGACGCAACTTTTAGACCTGCACCCGCGGCGCTGGAATTTGCTGGTTGCCCTGCCCCCGAAACGGTTGCTGATCGCGGTTGCGCAACTGGCACACGTCATACCGTTGACCGTGTTCGATTGCGGCAGGCGGTTCGATTCGTCCGTGGTGGCGCGCGCCGCACAGGGACGGAAAGAGATCGTCGACAACATAAAAATTCAACGCGCCTTCACCTGTTTCGAAGCGGTCAAACTGCTCGAACAGGAACAGGGCGAAAAAACGGCAATCGTAGTTTTGGATTTTCTAGCGACATTTTATGACGAGAACGTACGACTCGGCGCGCGGAATTTTCTGCTCGAAAAATCGGTGCAGCACTTTGAACGATTAAGCCGTGGGGCGGGTTTGGCTGTCAGCGCCTACCCGCCTGCCGCGTCCGCCGATTCGGTCTCGTTGTTCGAGCGCCTGCGATCCGCCGCGCCGAGCGTTTCCGATTACACCGTACGCGAAAGCGCAACCATGCAATTGGAATTGTTCTGATGGGGAACGTCACCCCGACCATCACCGATATTCTCCACGCGGAAGAAGCGAACCTTGCCCGGTTCCGCCGCGCCTTGCGCCGCGAAGATCAGGTCGTTTTCGACGATCTATTCACGGCGGCATATAAACATCGCGCCGCCGCCGCGTACGCCGGTCACCTGCTGCCCTTCGAAACCTTTTTGCTGTCGATGCAGATCGAAGACCACAAAGAAGTGATGCGCTTGCGCGAAGAAGTAAAGGCATTGCGCGAACAGCTGCAAAGTTTGACCAAACAAAATGAATGAATATACAGGCTGGCTGTTGGATGTGTACCCGCATCCCGCGCGCGGGATCGTCCTGTGGCTGATCGGCGACGACGGTCAGCGGCGATGTTTGCGGCAGGATTTTCCCGTCACGTTCTACGCGGCGGGATCCTCCCACCGTTTGCGGGACCTGTGGAAATTCCTGCAAAACCAGCCTCTGCGAATTGCGCTTGCCCGCGCCGAGCGCAGCGACCTCGTCAACGGCGCGACGGTGGTGTTAGCCGCGACGCTCGATTCGCCGTTCTGCCTGCCCGAGTTATTTCAAACGGCTGTGAGCCTTTTCCCCGACCTCGTTTTTTACGATGCCGACCTGCACGTGGCACTTCGGCACGCGGCAGTGTATGGCACGTTCCCGCTGGCGCGCTGCCGCGTGACAGCAGACGACCAAAACACAATCCACGAAATCAATGTGCTTGATTCAAAATGGGATATCGACTACGAATCCGCTCCCTTGAAGATCCTCACGATCGAAACTGACGCCGACCCCTTCCACAAAGAGCCTGAAAAGATCGTCCTTCGCACAGCACGAGACCGTTCGATCCTTGACCTGAAAGAAGAGGAGTCAACGCTGGCGTTCCTGAGTTATCTGCTCCATCGTCACGACCCCGACCTGATCCTGACGTCGCACGGCGACACATGGCTTTTGCCCTTGCTGTTGCGATGGTCGCAAGAATACAACCGCCCACTGCCGTGGAACCGCGACCCGGGCGGGGAGATCCGCCAGAAAAAAGAACGCAGTTATCATGCCTACAATCAAATTATCTATCGCGGGAATCAGGTCCACTTGGCGGGGCGGGTGCATATCGATGTCGGCAACACCGTGATGTATCACGATTACGGCATGGACGGGGTTTTGGAAATGGCGCGGGTGACTTCTCTGCCAATTCAAACAGCGGCGCGGGTAAGCCCCGGAACGGGCATTTCAGCGATGCAAATCGTCACCGCGCTGAAAAACGAGATCCTCGTTCCGTTCCGCAAGGAGCAGGTCGAAACGCCGAAGACCGCCTCCGAACTTTTCCGCGACGACATGGGCGGCACGGTCTTCGATCCCATCGTTGGGTTGCATGAAGACGTGGGCGAGATCGACTTTTTCTCGATGTACCCGAGCATCATGGTGCGTTTCAATATTTCGTCTGAAACGGTCGGGAGCGAGATAAAGACCGCCGAAGCCGTGGCAGGTTTGGCGTCGGTGGTGAAGCGGGCAGAGTTGGGACTTATCCCCAAAACGCTTGCGCCCCTGCTCGAAAAACGGTTCGATCTCAAACGGAACTTATCGAGCATGTCTGTGCTGGATTGCCGATACAAAGAGTACAAAGCGCGCGCCGCCGCGCACAAGTGGTTATTGGTCACGTGCTTCGGTTATTTATTCAGGGTAACGAAAATAGCCTTACAATAAACGGATGTCATGGAAACCAACGTACCTAACGCGAGAACAAAAGGAAGAGAGGCGTTTGGCAGGCGGGGGCTTACTGAAAGCCGGTAAATTG
>JBFMDB010000010.1:0-154718 GCA_040753755.1 Chloroflexota bacterium | reverse complement strand
CTCAATTTACCGGCTTTCAGTAAGCCCCCGCCTGCCAAACGCCTCTCTTCCTTTTGTTCTCGCGTTAGGTACGTTGGTTTCCATGACATCCGTTTATTGTAAGGCTATTTTCGTTACCCTGAATAAAACGATAGTGTGCAGGTGTGATACTGGTCATCCTCGCGGTAAATCAAGTACAATTGCGCCCAATCAATCCACTGGAGAAAATCAAATGGTCACTGTTCGTTCTGATGTGTTCAAACTCGGCGATAAATTCGCCACACTGCTGGGCGATGAAGTCAAAGTGGGCGATACGGCTCCCGAGTTCACTTCGGTCGTACCGGGGTGGGGAACCGTCAACCCGCTGCGGGAATCGAAGGGGAAGGTCGTCATCCTTTCAGCGGTGCCGTCGCTTGATACCGATGTCTGCGACCGCGAGACGCGCCGATTCAATGAAGAAGCCGCGAAACTCAGCGAGGAGATCGTCATCTACACCATCAGTTGCGATTTCCCGATGGCGCAGAAACGCTGGTGCGGCGCGGCAGGCGTGGATAAAGTAAAAGTTGTCTCTGATGTGGTGGATGCGGAGTTCGGTCTCAAATATGGCGTGCTGATCAAAGAGCGGCGTTACCTGCGTCGTTCGGTGTTCATCGTTGGGCGGGATGGCAAACTTACCTACGTGAAATATCTGCCGACCCTCGGCGAAGAACCGAATTACGAGGAAGTAATTCAAGCCGCGCAGCAGGCGTTGGGATAATCCATCCAGCCCTCGTCGAATCGAGGGCTTTTTTCAATCCCATCTTTACATGAAATGCAGGGGCGACCCGTCAGGGACGACAGAGGGATTTTACTTTCAACCGGCGGGTCGCCCCTACAATAATGAACAGGATACCCATGAATCTCAACGCGCAGTTCGAACAATTCCGCCAATCGCCCACGGTGGCTATGGGAGATCGCATTCAAGCCCTCAAAGCCAGCGGAAAAAGAATCATCGGCTTGCAGCAGGGCGACCCCGATTTTTCCACGTCGCAGGCAGTGATTGACGTGGCGTGCAAAGCGTTACAAGAGGGATTGACTCATTACGGTCCTTCACGAGGCAGACCGGACCTGCTCTCTGCCATTGCCAAAAAACTTATGCGCGATGAGGGAGTTTCATACGATCCTGCCTCCGAGATCATCGTCACGCATGGCGGGATTCACGCGTATTTTTCGGGGATGCAGTCCATTTTGAATCCCGGCGACGAGGTGTTGATGCCCGACCCCACATGGGCGACTCACGTCAATTTGGCAATGATGCTGCGCGCGGAAGTGATCCGCGTCCCCGCCCCCGTGGAGGACGGATTCATCCCGTCGTTCGACGCGTGGGAACGCGCCGTCACGCCGAAGACTCGCGCGCTCGTTGTCAATTATCCCTCCAACCCGACGGGGATCGTCCCTTCGCCGGAGTATTTGCGAAGACTTCAAGACTTTGCGAAGGCGCACGATCTGTGGGTGGTCACAGACGAAGTCTACGGCAGTTTGTATTTCGAGGAGAAACCGCTTTCGCTCGCCGCCATCGAAGGCGCGAAAGAACGGACGTTGATCGTGCAAAGCCTTTCGAAAACATACGCGATGACCGGTTGGCGCGTCGGCTTTCTTGCTGCGCCCGCACGCGTCATCGAGAACGCGGTCAAGGCGGGGCAGAACACCATCACGTGTGTTGCGCCGTTCATCCAAAAAGCCGCCGCGTTCGCGTTGACCGATCCCGGCGTCCAGCAGGAGACCGCAAAAATGCGCGACGCGTACGCGCGCCGACGCGCGCTCGTGATGAAATTATCTACTGAATTGGAAAGTGAGAGAGTCCGCGTCACGCCGCCGCAGGGTGCGTTCTATTGTTTCCTCGACCTGCGCGCGCTGAAAATTAACGATGTGGAAATGTGCGAACGGATTCTCGAAGAGAAAAGTGTCGGGCTGGTGCCCGGCTCCGCGTTCGGCGAACAGGGCGAAGGATTCATCCGCATGTCCTTTGCCGCCTCGGATGAAGAAGTGGAAATGGGATTTAGGAGAATCGTGGAATGGGCGGAGGAGCAGTAAGTCAAGATGTCCCGCAGTTTAACTGCGGGACATCTGATGATCAGGGCTAATTATCATTTCCCCCGTTTTTTCTCCAGCGACTTCTTCACCAGTTTCAACCGAAAGTGATCGGCACGTTCGCGTTCATCCAGCGCCATCTGGATGAATTTCTGTTCCTCCTTGAGGCGCGGGATGACGAAATGATCGAGCGCGTTCAATCTCCGCGACGTGCGCTGGATCTCCTCCCCTAACCGAGTCAACCGAATCTCGATCTCTGCCAGCTGGATGATCGCTTCGACCTCCGCTTCGAAAGCGGATGCGGCTTCGTCAATCGAAGTGGACGCGCCGACGATGGAATATCCACGCTCCAACGCCGACCGCGTCACCCGCTTCTGCTCGATGTGCGGGACGCGCACGCCCATCACGCTGACGTTGGTCACTTCCAGAGCCAAGCCGGAGAGCGCCGCCAGCGACGCGGAACGAACGGACTCTGTGCCTGCCATTGCCTCAGCGCGTGCGAGCGCGTGGCGCGCCTGTTCGGCGGTCAATTCGAGAGCGTCGGATCGTTCGAGGGCAAGGTCGGCGGTGCGCATGAATTCCTTCAAGAGCGCGGTGCGTTTTTGCTCGAGTAGATCACGTCCCTGACTCGCCAGCGAGATCTGTGTCTTGCGGGCGAGGAGTTCCATGCGGGTGGCGGATACGGTGGTCATAATATTTCTCAGACCTGACAGGTCTCCAAGACCTGTCAGGCCTTTTCTTATTTCTTATGATACTGCGCAATGAACTCGCGCGGGATGCGTTTGAGCGCTTCGGTGGGCATGGCAGATAACAAATCCCATGCGCCTTCGAGGGTTTGTGTGATCTCGCGGTTTTGATTCTGCTGACCGATATATTCGTTTTCGAATTTTTTAGCGAATTCCAGCACGCGGCGGTCTTCGGCGGTGAGTGCGCCCTCGCCGATGATCGCCACCAAACGGCGCAGGTCGCGCCCTTCGGCATACAGGGCATAGAGTTGATCTGCCACCGTGCGATGGTCCGCGCGTGTTTTCTTTGCGCCAATCCCTTCGTTCATCAAACGCGAGAGGGAGGGCAATACGTCAATGGGAGGATAGATTCCCTTGCGGTGCATATCGCGGCTCAAGACGATCTGTCCCTCGGTGATGTAGCCGGTCAGGTCGGGGATGGGGTGCGTGATGTCGTCATCGGGCATGGTGAGGATGATGAGTTGCGTCACCGAGCCGGGGTTGCCGCGGATGCGCCCCGAGCGTTCGTATAAACTCGCGAGGTCCGAATACATGTAACCGGGATAGCCGCGCCTGCCGGGCACTTCCTCGCTTGCCGCGGAGATCTCGCGCAATGCCTCGCAGTAATTGGTCATATCGGTGATGATGACCAGCACGTGGCGGTGATGGGTGTACGCCAGATATTCCGCCGCAGTGAGCGCGGCGCGCGGCGTGAGCAGACGTTCGATCGATGGATCGTCTGCCTGATTGATGAACAGCACGGTGCGATCCATCGCGTCGGAGGCGCGAAATTGATCCATGAAGAAAGCTGTTTCGCGTTGGGTGATGCCGATCGCGGCGAAAACGACCGCGAACGGTTCATCGCCGCCTTGCCCGCTTCCGTTCGCGCCGACCACGCGCGCCTGTGACGCGATCTGCGCGGCGAGTTCGTTGGCTGGCAAACCCGCGCCCGAGAAGATCGGAAGTTTCTGCCCGCGTGTCAACGTGTTCAGACCGTCGATGGCGGAGATACCGGTCTGAATGAACTCGCTTGGGCGCGCGCGCATCGAAGGGTTGATGGGCAAGCCGTTGATATCGAGCATCTTGTCGGGGATGATCAAAGGACCGCCATCGATGGGTTTGCCCGAGCCGTCGAGGATGCGTCCAAGCATCGAAAGCGACACGCCGAGGCGCGCCACGTTGCCGGTGAAGCGGACACGCGTCCGTTCGAGATCCAGCCCGGAAGTCCCGAGAAAGATGCGTACCATGCAGTGTTGACCATCCACTTCGAGCACCTGTCCGATCCGTGATTCCTGGTCGGGTGTGACGATCTCCACGATCTCGTTATATGCCACGTCCGCTATGCGATCCACAAAGATCAACGGACCTTTGATGCGCGAGAGTGTGCGGTGTTCGGTGGTGAATAAGCGCGGGATGGGGATTGGGGTTGCCATGTCAGTTCACTCCAAGGTCTGCAAAACTGTATTGCACGCGATCCATGATGGATCGAATCTCTTTTTCAGAGTCGTCCACTTCGAGTTCCTTCATGCGCGCGATGTCGGTTAGCACGGGCAGGGATGTGATCCGTTCAAGCGGTGTTTTCATCTCCAGCGCGGCTTGTGTGCGCCGGTAAAAATCCATGATCGCTTTCAACATCCAGTAGGATTTTCGCGGCGGGCAGTAGCGGTCCGCGCCGTAGGCGGATTGTTGCAGGAAGTCCTCGCGCACGATACGCGCCACTGCCAGCGCGGCGCGTTCGGGTTCGGCTAGCGCATCGGGACCTACGAGTTTGACGATCTCGAGCAGTTCCACTTCGCGCTGTAAAAGCGCCATCGCCTCGCGTGCGAGATCCTGCCAGTCGGTTGCCACCTCGCGTTCGAACCAGTCGTTGAAGTTATACAACGTATGGCTGTTGGTCCAATTGATGGCGGGGAAGTGCCTGCGCCGCGAGAGGTTGTAATCGAGCGCCCAGAACGTGCTTGCCACGCGCATCGAATTTTGCGTGACGGGCTCCGAGAAGTCGCCGCCCGGAGGCGATACCGCGCCGACCACGGAAACCGAACCCATGCGGCTTTTTTCCTGACCATTCTTGTGCGAGCCGAGGCAGATCACGCGCCCTGCGCGTTCGTAGAACTCCGCGAGCCGCACACCGAGATACGCAGGATAACCTTCCTCGCCCGGCATCTCTTCGAGGCGTCCCGAGATCTCGCGCAATGCCTCGCCCCAGCGCGAGGTCGAGTCGGCGAGCATCAACACATCGTAGCCCATGTCGCGGTAATACTCGGCGATAGTGATGCCGGTGTAAATGCTTGCCTCGCGCGCGGCCACCGGCATGTTCGAGGTGTTGGCGATCAACACCGTGCGTTCCATCAACGGCGCGCCGGTGCGCGGGTCTTCGAGTTTCGGGAACTCCTCCAACACTTCGGTCATCTCATTGCCGCGTTCGCCGCAGCCCACGTACACGACCACGTCCGCGTCAGCCCAACGGGCAAGGCTGTGTTCTGTCACCGTTTTGCCGGTGCCGAACCCGCCGGGGATGATCGCCGAGCCTCCCTTGGCGACCGGGAAGAATGCATCGATGACGCGCGTGCCGGTGATCAACGGATCGCGCGGCGCGAGCCGAGTTTGGGATGGGCGCGCATGCCGGACGGGCCATTTCTGTGCGAGAGGAATTTCCACCGATTCTTTTTCGGATTCGATGACTGCCACCGTTTCGTTTACCGTGTACTCCCCTGCGCGGATGCTGACCACGCGCCCGCTGACTTTGGGCGGCACCATGATGCGATGCTCGATGGCGCGCGATTCATTGACCGCGCCGAGGACGTCCCCTCCGCTCACGCGATCGCCCACTGAAACGCGCGGCTCGAATTTCCATTTAACTTCTTCACGCAGCGGCGATAGTGAAACGCCGCGTGGGAGAAATTCCCCGCCGCTTTTCGCCAGCATTTCGAGCGGTCTCTGCAGCCCATCGTAAACCTGACCGAGCAAGCCGGGTCCCAGCATGGCGTACAAAGCGCCGCCTGTGTTCACCACCGGTTCACCGATCCGCACCCCGGTCGTATCTTCGTAGACCTGGATGGTCGCGGCGTCACCGGCAAGCTGAATGACCTCGCCGATAAGCCCCAGTTCACCGACGCGCACCACATCATACAATCGGATGTTCTCCAAGCCGGTCGCGCGCACGACGGGTCCGGCGATCCTCGAGATCCTGCCGGCGGCACTTCGATTTGTATTCATAATTCTGCACCTTCCTCGTCTCCCTTGAATGTGATGTGGAAGCCGATGGCTTTTCTGATCAACGCCGAGATGCGGCTTCGCTGGGAGGCTTCCTCCCCGAGCGATTTTCCGCCGGGTATCGGGAGATATAACAAATTTTCAGACGAAGATAAACGTTTGAGAAATGCGGTTTCCATGAGCGCTAAAAGACCGTCGTCGATGGCGATCAAACCCACCTCGCCGGTGTCCATCCATTTGGAGATCAACTCCTGCGCGGTTTCCACATCCTCCGCGCCGTACGCTTCCACTCCGGCGAGTTGAAAGCCGGGCACAAGGCTGGGGCGGGTGATGACAAATAACTGGCTCATGGCAGGGTTTCCACTTCGGCTTGGATCGCGTCCGGTTTCAGTTCGAGTTCGAGTCCGTGGGCGATCCAGCGGATGTTTCCAATTTCGTTGACCTTGAGCGCAATGTAACCGAGCGGCACGCCGATTCCGAGCGGGTCTTTATCGATCATTTGCGCCAACTGCATCAGGCGGAACTTCTTTAATCTCTTCTCGATGTCGCTCAGGCGATTTGAACGGGAATACAGTTCGAACCCGGCGCGCAGTGCCGGACCGAAACTCGTGCCAGCAAGCGCTTCCACCGCAGGGGATACTGCATCCTGCCTCGCGGCGCTGGCTAACGCCTCGAAAGGAATCCTGCCCGCTTTGATAAAAAAGGATTTCGGATCCTCTGTGCGCAGTCTCTCACGCAGGATCTCGCGATCGCGCGGGGCGTGGGCAAATCTCAAGGCGGTCATCACATTGGCGAGGTCGGCATCGAGAGCGAATGCGAGGTTGAGCAATGCATCCTCTCCCGCCTGGCTGCGCAGGGTCTGCTGACCGCCGTCGAAATGCCATTGGTCGAGGGCGAGTTCCATTTCGAAGGTCTCCGCGCCCGGGCGTTCGGCGCGCAGTTTGAGCAAGGGCGAAGCGAACGGCAGCGATTGACTGGCGATCAGGTCGATGGCTTCACGAGTGTTGTTCAAGCGGGCGAGTTCGCGCAAAGTGTTGATCTTCAATTCGCCGATGGGCAGCAACAATGGAATGATCTCACCCGAGGGCACGTTCCTCGAAAGCCCGCGCAGGATCGTTTTCAGGTTTTCGATATCGTAACTGCGCAGGACGAGCGCGATCAGCTTGCCTGTCTCTTCGTGATAGAACTTGCCGATCGCCCCGATCGTGGCGATCAGGTCGGCGTGCAGCGCTTCGTCGATGCAGTTCATGCCGATGAAACGCGTCAGCGCCGACTCGATGGATTTTTGATACGCAGTCTTGGTGAGCGCGGCGATCATGCCCTGTATGCTCCCAGTTTCCGCCAGATCGTTCAGTGTGCGCCGGGAAAGCAACCGGGATTTCATGACGCGCAAGCGCGCGTTTCCGTATTCATAATCTGGCATGGATCGCCTGTTTCATCGTTGCTGTGGCGGTATCGGCACGTCCCGTTTCTCGCGCAGTTTAATTGCGGGAGAACAGGCTACTCGACCACCGATTCCTTTTCTTCCTCGAAATACGCGGCTACCTGTGGGCGCAGGTAACCCAGCGACCGTTCGAGCCGCGCTTCCAGCGTGTTGATAACGACGACGCGTTCATCCTGACTCTTCGCGATCAGCCCGCCCCAGTTAATCAGCTCGTAACGGACCGGAACGTTCAGCCTCAATTCGGCGAGAATCTTTTGTAAAAGGTCCTTGTCGCGCGGGTCTGCCTGCAATTGAGAATCTTGAGCGCTTTCCGATGCCGCAAGTTGGGCGAGCGCCTGTTCCGTCAGCGCGCGCAAGACCTTGGGATACGATGAGTCAGACCGAAAGGAGGCGAGCCGCTCGCTCGTCCGGGCGATGACGGCATCCACCAGATCCTCGCGCACCTCGCCGAGGAGGCGCAAGGCATCTGATTTGGCGCGGTGGATGATGCGGGCGCGTTCCGCATTCGCAGGTGTGCTGGCGCGGGTGCGGGCTTCCGATTCGATCTCTTCCGCCTCGCTGTGCGCCATCGCCAGGATTTCGCTCACGCGCGTCTTCGCGTTCCGTTCGATCTCCTGAACTTGCGCGTTGCCTGCCTCGCGAATCTGCTCGAGGATGTTTTGCACTGCCATCCTAGCCGCCCAAGAGCAGGAGCATGGCGGCGACCGCGAAGCCGAGGATGACCATCGTCTCGGGGAGCGCGATCAGCAGGATCATCGTGCCGAGCGCTTCCGGCTTCTCGGCGATCACGCCGGCGCCTGCCGCGCCAATTCGACCTTGCGCGAGACCCGTGCCGACGGCAGCCAAGCCGATGGCAAGCCCCGCGCCGATGGCGGTCAATCCGGTTCCAATTGCAGTCATATCAAGTTCCATGGTAATGCCTCCGATTAGGTTTTGGGTTTCGGTGGTTGTGTTTCTGCAGCCACCGTACTACACACGATTCCGAAACGGTTCGTACGCTCTTCCGCCGCCTTCGTAGAACTTGCGGAAGAATTCGACGTAATGAAGACGCAGGCTGTGGATCGTCGGGCTGAACATGCCCAACACCAGATTCAACGCGTGGATCAATATCGCCAGCAATGCGCCGACGATCACGTTGCCCGCCAGACCCGCCATCTCGTTCGCCACTTTTGCCAGATAGACGGATGCCAGCCCAATGGCGGCGATGCGCAAATATGAGAGCACGTTGCCGATCAGCGTGATGAACTCGATCGGTCCCATGACGATGCCGAGTTTGCCAAGCGAAGCGCTCAACAACACCACCCCAACCAACATGCCCGCGATGGCAACATTCATCAAGCCATCCGGGAGAAAGTTCGTCAGCACGCCGACGATGAAGAAGAGTCCCATCAAGCCGAGCAACATTCCGCCGCGTTCGAGCAGGTGATGACGGCTTCGATCTTTAATGGCTTCGAACAAACCGAGCACGAGTCCGAGCGTGATGTGCACCGCGCCCAAGGCGATGGTCATGATCAGCAGGGAGGAAACGTGTTCCGGGCTGGCGCGGTCGAACCACAACGGGTGCATGCCGATATACTCGCCCAGCGTTCCGAAGAGTTCGCCGAACAAGAACCCGAACAGGATGGACCAGCCGGATCCCATGGCGAGGATGATGAGAATATCCCGAACGATACCCTGCCCCTTGATGCGCCGCAGGCTGTACAAACTGATCGCCAACGCGAGAACGCCGTAACCCACATCGCCGAGGATCATGCCGAAGAAGATCGGCAGGAAGAACGCCATCAGGCGCGTCGGGTCGATATGGCCGTAGCGCGGCAAGGCAAGCAGTTTGACGAGGCTCTCGAACGGCTGGGTCACGCGTGGATTCTGCATGATGACCGGGGCGCGTTTTCGCAGTTGCGGAGTCATTTTCAATTGTCGGACGGATGCGGCGCCGTTCGCTCGATCGCGCAGGGTGGCCTCCACCTGCGCGAGCTGTTTGGCGGGAATCCATCCGGCGAGGACGAAGGTCAGGTCGGTTTCGCCGAACTTCGAGAGGACGCGCGACGCGTCGATCTCCTCCTGGAGGGCTGATCGCCATGCGGTCAGTTTCTCACTCCACTCCGCGGCAAGTGCCGAGAGTTGATTGTCCAAATCCTTGATCTGCGCGGGAATCGAAGCCACCCGGCGTTGGAGCGCTTCGAGCAGAACATCCGGCGAGCCGTCGCCCAGTTCAGAAGGTAATCGCAGGCGCGAGATATCCTCTTTGCCGAGCAATGATTCGATCTGGTTGGTGTATTTTTCGGGGAAGACGATCAGCATGGCGCGCGTCGAAACATCCACGTCGCTGGCGACCACCTCTGCCTGTCCCTGTGTGAGATCGAAGACGCGTTTGCCGACCATGTCGAGCACCTCGATGTTCTCGCGGTCCACCAGCACGCCGACCGAGCGATTGCCCGGCTCGCGCACCGATGGCGGGATGATGGGCATGAGTTTTTTCAAGGTGGCTTCATAGCGCGGCAGGGAGGCGAGTTCGGCTTCCAACGCTTCACGCTGTGAGGCGATCTCCTTCACGATCGGCAGGAGTTCCTCCACGCCTTTGCGCGCTTCATCCAGATAATTTTCCGAGAGCGCACCGGCCGCGTTCTTGCTCGCGCCGCCGAGCGCATCCAGCAACCCGCCGATGCGTGCCGCGAGGAAACTGAGTTCCTCCTGCTGGTGCAGGGTGTCGCGATCGAGGGTAAGCGGGCGCGCGGAGGTCTCGGGCATGTCGCTCAGCTCCTCGATGTGCATGCAACCCAAATTCCGCAAGGCGCGCAACACGGCTTGCAGATCTTTTTTCAACCCGATGATTTCGATGGGGATCATTTCAAGATTCATGGTCTGCTCCGGCTCCCGATGTGCCCAACACGATCTGTAACGCCCGTTCCACCGCGCGATCCAAACGCGCTTTGCCGTTGCGCCGCAGTTCTTCGGTTCTCTGCCCGGCTTGCGCAAGGATGGCTTTCGCCTCTTCCTCCGCCCCGGTAATGACTTCCTTGTAACGGATCTGCCCTTCGCGTTCCCCCTTTTCTTTGGCTTCTTTTTTTAGCAGAGCGGCTTGCGCGCGCGCCTCTGCGGTCACCTTCTCAGCCGCTTCACGCGCGACGATGACTTTTCTGGTAACCTCCCCTTCAGCCATTCGAATTTGATCGAGAGGGGATAATTCTGAAATCGGTAACGGTTCGGTCATAAAAGACTCCTCCACCTAGAAGATGGACTCGCCGCCACCGTTTCGGGTTTTTGTCAGGTTGAGGATGTATCCAGCCCGCACATGTTCCGGGAAGGATAATCTATGGAAGGAAACAGGCTCTGACTATTCACGGTGGGCATCGTTGTGCGTTCAGTGTAGCATAAGCGTGTGATTTAACAGTAGGAATAAAATCATTATTTCGGATGATAATCGTCGTATTGGTTTCAAGTTGGACGGCTGTCCAGAAATGCCATATACTCCCACGCGAAAAGCAAATACCCAACAGGAGCGAGGCGCATGGAAACCGAATCGAAATTTATCTGGATGAACGGCGAACTGGTGGACTACGAGAAAGCCACCGTGCACATCCTCAACCCCGCCATGCATTATGGCGCGGCAGTCTTCGAAGGGATTCGTGCTTACGATACCGCAAAGGGTGCCGCGATCTTTCGTTTGCGGGAACATGCCGAACGCCTGCTTGCCTCTGCGCGCATCTTCGGCTTCCGCGAGTTCCCCTTCACCGTGGAAGACATCATCCAAGCCGTGAAGGAAACCGTGCGCGCCAACCGCGTGGCAGATTGTTACATCCGCCCGTTGCTCTACCTCGACGGCGGCGCATGGAACCTGAACATCGACGCGGGCAAGCCTGCGCTGGCGATCGCGGTCGTGCAGTGGAGTCATTACTTGGGGAAAGAGGCGCTCGAAAAGGGCGTGCGCGCCAATGTGTCGTCGTTCACGCGGCATCATCCCAACGTGAGCATGACCAAGGCGAAGATCGCCGGGAATTACGTCAACAGTTTTCTCGCCAAGACCGAATCGGAACGCTTGGGTTTTCAGGAAGCCATCATGCTCGACCCGCAGGGATATGTGGCGGAGTGCACCGGTGAGAATCTCTTTCTCGTTCGTAAAGGACGAATCATCGCGCCGCATACCGCGCCGGTCATCGAAGGCATCACCCGCGCTACGATCTTCGTCATTGCGCGAGACCTTGGCTACGAAGTGATCGAAGCGCCCGTTTCACGCGACCAGTTGTATCTTGCTGAGGAGGCATTTGTGTGCGGCACCGCCGCGGAGGTGATCGGCTTGTGCGAGATCGATTTTAGAACGATCGGCGATGGAAAATCAGGCAAGGTGACGCGCGAGATCCAGAACGTGTATCACGATGCGATTCGCGGGAAGATCGCGAAGTACGAGGGCTGGTGTGATTACGTGGAATGACTAACGTCATGTCACCCTGAGCGTAGCGAAGGGTCTCTACCACTGTGACAGAGATTCTTCGGTCGCTTCGCTCCCTCAGAATGACACCCCATTGTTATGTTCACCAAAAATTCCCGAAACCGTTACGATAAAAAAGATTCGCTGGAACTCGGTCAGAAAGCGGAGGATCAATTCTCGCGGCTTGCTGTCAGGCAGGGATTCAAGATCACCGCGTCCACCGGGCGCGGCAACATCGATGAACACTTCGACTATGTGATCGAACGCGACGGCAAAACATTCAAGGTGGACGTGAAAAGCCGCAAGCGCGTGGCGCGGGAGGAAAAAGAAACTCAGGATCAATTCCTCTGGATCGAGCTCCACGGCGTCCGCAAGGATGACAAAGGCTGGCTGTACGCCGGTCACGCGGACTTGATCGCCTTCGAGCTCGCCAAAAGTTTCCGCATCGTTGACCGCCTCGAACTGATCGCGCTCGTCGAAAAACTCGTGGACTTTGGCGCAAAGGTGTCATCACCGAAAGACGCACTCTACAAAGTCTATTCGCGCAAATCCCGCCCTGACCTGTTGACGATGATTCGGTCGGAGGATTTATTGCAACTCCGTCACGCCGAGTGGATGAAGTGAAACGCCTATTTTAATTCGGCGGGATAAAATGGAAGTCCGCTCAAGCGGACTAGCCCGAAGGGCTTCCATGTACTGAGCAAGCGGCTTTAGCCCTGCGTTTCCCGTCCATGTGACGCAGATGTTTTGTTGTATACTCAAGCCATCCAAAATTTCAAATTGGATTTCGTGGCAATGAAAAGATTTTTTTTCTTAATCTTTTTCGTTTTTATCGTTTCAAGTTGTAGTGATGTTATTCATATCCCTGTATCAATCACTTCAACTAATACACCTCCGACAACGGAAATTGCTCCCGGGACAGCTACAACACTTCCGAGCTTGCCAATTTCACCAGACAATGCAAATCGTGTTGTTGAATTAGCACGATTTGGAAAGGGGGTTATTAAGCAGGCATTTTGGTCTCCTGATGGCAAAACAGTAGCGGTGGCAACCTCGGTGGGTATTTATTTCTACGATGCCCAAACCTTTACCGAAACTTCCTATATTGACACGGGCACTCGAATTACAAGCATCGCTTTTACTCCAGATAGCAAATTGATTGCTGCCAGTGATGATTATCCATACAAGACTATTCGATTGTGGGAAGTGTTTTCTGGGTATCTCATACAAACTTTTGAAGGACATTCCGCCCCTGTCAATAGCATTTCAATTAACAGGCAAAATTCCATACTGGCATCGGGAGGCAATGATGGGGACATACGTTTATGGAATATTCAAACTGGCGAGTCCATTCAGACAATTCAAGCCGACGGTCGAAGGGTTGAAAGTATAGCATTTAGCGAAGACGGAACTTTATTGGTATCTGGCAGCAGAGATGGAGTTATTCAACTGTGGAATCCAGTTACGGGCGAGCTAACAAACACATTTTACCTTCCAGGTGAATTTGCCGTAATGGCAGTTGCTTTCAGCCCTGATAATCGATATATCGCATCAGGCGGAAACGATGGTAGAGTAACCTTATTGGAGGCTGAAAACGGAGAAATTTTATTTTCTGAAGAGAACTATCGTACAACTTGCCTGACCTTCAGTCCTGATGGTCGTTCTCTTGCTTCATGTAGTGACGATAGCACACTCAGAATTCGAGACATTCCGTCAGGGGATCTGATAAGCACTATTTCGGTACACAACAATTCGGTGACAGCAGTTTCTTACTCCAACGATGGAAAATTTCTTCTGTCGGGGAGTGATGATGGAACTATTAAGATTTGGGAAAGTTCTACAAGTAGGAATTTATATAATCTGGATGGTTTCTCCTATTACATTCGGGATATTGCAGTAACCCCAGATGGAAAAGAATTATTATCAAGTGGATGGAAAAGCATTCAATTGTGGGATGTCAATGCTCATTGGCCCATGAAAACAATTGATATTGGAATCGGTTGGCAAGACAGTGTTGCTTTTAGTTTGGATGGAAGATATTTCTCTTCTTTAGGTTGTGCAAGCGTCGATTCTTACGGTTATTGTCAGAGTAGCAAGGCAACTGTCTGGGATTTTGCATCCGGGAACGTTATACAAACAATTGAGATTGGCGAGAATTCAGAGCGACCTCTAAAGGTTATGTTTAGTCCAGATGCAAATTTGCTTATAACGGCAGATGGATATTCAGATAAAAACAACATCAAAGTCTGGGATATAGCAACAGGTCAATTGGTTAGAGTCATGGATGGACAGTATCTACATGATATTATCTTCGGGACGGATTCCAATGAATTAATTACTGCTGGTTTGGAGGAAATTTGGGTAAGAAACTTTAGCACAGGTGCACAAGACAACGCGGTTGTTACAGACAAATTTGTAGATAAAATCGCACTTAGCCCAGATGGGAAAATCTTTGCAATAGGTAAGATGACAGGAAATGCTGAAGGTGCAATATTAATTTGGGATATCGATGGTAAAAAAGCTATACGATGGCTTGAGCATAGCAAATCTGGGGGATCAATTCCACAGATAGACGGTATCGCTTTTAGCCCAGATGGAAGACTGCTGGCATCGGGTGCATCAGATGGAACGATCTATTTGTGGAATACTCTTTCATGGGAAAGGGTTGCAATATTAAGACATACAGATATAGTAACAAGGCTCATCTTTAGCAATGATGGAAAGTTGTTGATAAGTAGTAGCTTTGACGGTACTATTAGAATTTGGGGTATCGGGAGACCCTGAAATGAATTTCTGTTAGGGCAAAGTCCTTGACATCCTCCTCCCTCCGTCATACAATCCCGCCCAACATATAAGTAAAAACGCTGACGAGGACGAGTACGTTTCAAAGCGGTTTTCAGAGAGCCGAGCCGTTGGTTGAGTAGGACGAAGTCCGTATCGAAACCAACGTGGTGAAAGCGAGGCAAAAGCGCAGAAGCCGAATGGACCTCCGAGTTGTGAAGGGAAAGTTACTAGAGAGCAGATGATTAGAGACTAGTAGCGAGTACCAGAGACGGGAACTGCACCCGTTACCCCGCAGAGTTACTTAGCGAGATAGAAACTAGATAACTAGTCCACTATCCCACTAGCTGACTACAAGAGTGACGCTGGCTTTTCCTCCCTGTTGCATCACAGCAGGGAATTTTTTATTAAAGGCAGGCGTTTAACTTGGGTGGCACCACGAGACTCCCCTCTCGTCCCAATGGACGGAGGGGATTTTAATTTAATCAACGTGGTAGGGGCGACCCGTCAGGGTCGTCGAGAGTCATCCTCCATCATGGCGGGTCGCCCCTACAGTAACAAGGAGAATTTATGTTATTAGAAGCCACCACAACCCAAACCATCATCCGCGAAATCTCCGCGGACCTCGAAACACCCATCAGCGTGTACATGAAACTGCGTGGCGAGGGCACCTCGTTTTTGCTTGAGTCTGTCGAAGGCGGGGAGCGGATCGCGCGTTATTCGTTTATCGGCATCAAACCCAAAGCGCAATATATCATCCGCGATACGGATATCGAAATCAAAGATGAGTACGGAGTCCGCAGTACGCAATACGACGGCGACCCAACATATTTTCTGCAAGAGGAAATGAGAGGTTTCAATTTTAAATCCCAATCAGGCGCGCCGCGTTTCATCGGCGGGCTGGTGGGATTTCTCGGCTTTGAATCGGTTCGTTTTTTTGAACCAGTCTTGAGGTCCAGAATGAAGCGGGCGGCGCTCCCCGACGGCATCTTCCTCCTTGCTGACACCGTCGTCGCCTTCGACCATGCGCGCCGCAGTCTTTCGCTCATTGCAAACGTCCTCGATGAGGATGTCGAAGCCGCAAACCGCAAATTGGATGAAATCGAGGCGCGCATCCATGCGCCGCTTCCGCCTGCCCGGCATCGTGCAGTCAAATCGTCGCAGACGCGCTCGAACATGACGCAGGGACGTTTCGAGGACATGGTGCGCGACGCCAAGGAGTTCATCGCGGCGGGCGACATTTTTCAGGTGGTGCTTTCACAGCGCTTCGCGCGCGAAACGGACGTCGAGCCATTCGATGTCTATCGCGCCGTGCGCCGCCTCAACCCCTCGCCCTACATGTTCTTTTTCGATTTCGGGATGGTGGATGGCGAGCCGCTCTTTTTGGTGGGATCGTCGCCTGAGATGTTCGTGCGGCTGGAGGGACGCACCGCCTCGCTCCGACCGATTGCCGGGACGCGCCCACGAGGGGCAGATGCCAATGCTGACGACGCACTCGTGCAGGAACTCCTCGCTGACCCCAAGGAACGCGCCGAGCATGTCATGCTGGTTGATTTAGGGCGCAACGACCTGGGGCGCGTCTGCGAATACGGCACGGTGCGCGTTTCGGACTTTTTCACCATCGAGAAATATTCCCACGTCATGCACATCGTCTCGCACGTCGAAGGCAAACTGCGACCCGACCTGACTGCATTCGATTTGGTCCGCGCCTCCTTCCCCGCAGGGACCGTCAGCGGCGCGCCGAAAGTGCGGGCGCTCGAAATCATCGCCGACCTCGAACCCGACCCGCGCGGCGCGTATGCGGGCATGGTCGGCTACTTCGGCTTCGACGGCAACATGGATACCTGCCTCGCCCTGCGCACGATGGTGGCGCGCGGCAACACCTTCAGCGTGCAGGCCGGCGCGGGCATCGTCGCCGATTCAAACCCGAACACGGAGTATCAGGAAACCGTCAACAAAGCCAGCGCCATGTTGAAAGCGATAGAAATGGCGGAGGCAAACCAATGATGAATGATAAAGGATGAAGGGACCTCACTTCACATCTTTCTTCATCATTCATCCTTCATAATTTATCCTTGTACTGAAATCTCCAATTACCATTTACCAACTACTTCCGCCCTCAAACAGCCGCAGAAAGGATAACCCCATGCCATCAAAACCCCGCCTCCTCACTGGCGACCGCCCCACAGGACGCCTCCACCTCGGTCACTATGTCGGCTCGCTTGCCAATCGGGTTCGCCTGCAATACCAGTACGAATCCTTCTTCATCATCGCCGACCTTCACACGCTCACCACCAGACCCGAACCCGAACACATCAAGGAAATTCCCATCTACATCAAAGAGACCGTGCTGGATTATCTCGCCGTCGGCATTGACCCGAATGTCAGCACCATCTTCGTCCAATCGGCGATTCCCGAAACCTATCAGTTGAACCTGCTCTTCGAGATGCTTGTCACCGTGCCGCGCCTCGAACGGATGCCCACCCTCAAAGACATGGCGCGCGATGCCAACATCGACTCTATGCCGTTTGGTTTGCTCGGCTATCCGGTTTTGCAGGCGGTAGATATTTTATTGCCACGCGCGCAAGTTGTCCCCGTAGGACGCGATAACCAGTCTCATGTGGAACTCGCGCGCGAGATGGCGCGTCGCTTCAACAACCTATATGGCGAAGTCTTCCCCGAACCCGAAGCCATCATCGGTGACGTTCCGCTCCTTGTCGGCACGGATGGACAAAGCAAGATGAGCAAGTCGCTTGGCAATGCTATCTATCTTTCTGATGACGCGGAGACGGTCAAGCAGAAGGTGATGAACATGTACACCGACCCCAAACGCCTCCGCGCCACCGACCCCGGAACGGTGGAGGGCAACCCGGTCTTCATCTACCACGACATCTTCAACCCATCCAAAGCCGAAGTGGACGACCTCAAAGAACGCTATCGCAAGGGTCAGGTCGGCGATGTGGAAGTCAAGCAGAAACTCGCCGCCGCCATCAACAACTTCCTCGAACCGATCCGCGAGAAACGCGCCTATTACCTTGCCCATCCTCTCATTGCCAATGACGTGCTGGCGCAGGGCATTCAACGCATGCAAGCCGAAGCCAAAGCCACCATGGAACTCGTCCGCGAACGAACGGGCTTGTCTTATTCGCTGGATTTGTTCGTGGATCAGGTGGATATTTTTGGAAATGAAGGTTGAATACGGTTTGCAAGTTACAAGTTGGAAAGTTGGAAAGTTAGAAAGTTTGCAACCTGTCAACTTTCAAACCTTCAAACTTTCGAACCGTGAGGAGCACAACAATGTTAGTCCTAATAGATAATTACGACTCATTTACCTATAACTTGGTTCAATACTTCGGCGAACTCGGCGCGGAGGTCAAAGTCTTCCGTAACGACCAGGTGACGCTGAATCAACTCATCGCCCTCAATCCGTCACATCTCGTCATCTCCCCGGGTCCAGGCGAACCCGTCAAAGACGACGGCATCTCCTCCGAAGCCATCAAATACTTTGACGGCAAAATTCCCGTGTTGGGCGTTTGTCTCGGTCATCAGGCGCTCGCGGCAGTCTTCGGCGGCAAAGTGGACCGCGCCCAACGTCTCATGCACGGCAAGACATCCAAAGTGACACACAATGGGCAAGGCATCTTCAAGGGCATCCCATCGCCGTTCGAAGCCATGCGCTATCACTCGCTCGTCGTCTATGACCCCATCCCCCCCGAACTGGAAGTGACCGCCATCACCCCAGAAGAGGAAATCATGGGGCTCAAACACCGCCAGCACCACACCTATGGCGTGCAGTTCCATCCCGAGTCCATCCTCACCGAACATGGCAAACAGATTCTCAAAAACTTCCTCGACCTGAACCCCGCTCCCGCCTCGAAAGGAGAACTCTCCATGCTCAAGCCCTTTATTGCAAATACCATCAACCGCACCGACCTCACCGACGGCGAAGCCGAACAAGCCATGAACATCATCATGACGGGGCAAGCCACGCCCGCGCAAATTGGCGCCTACCTTGTTGCCCTGCGCATGAAAGGCGAGACCATTCCCGAAATCACAGGCTCCGTCCGCGCCATGCGCGCCAACGCGGTCAAGGTCAAACTCGACACAGACGAAACCGTTTACGACATCGTCGGCACAGGCGGCGACGGCGCCCACACCTTCAACATCTCCACCGCCGCCGCCTTCGTCCTCGCAGGCACGGGGCGCAAAGTCGCCAAGCATGGCAACCGCGCCGCCTCCTCCCAATGCGGCAGCGCGGATGTCCTCTCCGCCCTCGGCGTCAACCTCGACCTCACAGCCGAACAGGTCGCGCAAGCCATCCAAGAAATCGGCATCGGATTCATGTTCGCGCCCAAGTTTCACCCCGCCATGAAACACGCCGTCGGTCCGCGCAAGGAAATCGGACAGCGCACCATCTTCAACATCCTCGGTCCGCTCACCAACCCTGCTGGCGCGCATGTCCAACTCACGGGCGTCTTCGACCCCAAACTCACCGAGCCGCTCGCGCACGTCCTCAAAGAACTTGGCTCCAAAGCCGCGCTCGTGGTTCATGGCGCGAACGGTCTCGACGAACTCAACACCACAGGCGTCAACCGCGTCAGCCATCTGAAAAACGGCTCAGTCGAGACCTACGACCTCAACCCCGCCGATTTTGGTCTTGCACCATCCACCGTTCAAGATTTACGCGGCGGCACGCCCGATGAATCCGCTCAAATGATGCGCGACCTTCTTTCCAACAAACTGAACGGCGCGCGCCGCGATGCTATCCTCCTCAACGCTGCCGCCGCCCTCGCCGCCGAAACGGGCGACTTTAAATCTGCCCTTGCCGAAGCCGAAGCATCGCTCGATAGCGGCGCGGCCCTCGCCAAACTCGACGCGTTAGTTGAATTCACCCAATCTGTCGCGTAATTGGCGTTCTCTAACGCCAATATCCGAAACTCGCTTATGAGCATCCTCGCCCAAATCATCGAACACAAAAAGACGGAAATCGCGGCGCTCGACGCCCAAGCCTTACGCGCCGCCGCCGAACAGAGTCCAACGCCTCGAAATTTTCTTGCCGCCATACAGCGCCGCCGAATCTCCCCTCTCCTTTTAGGAGAGGGGTTGGGGGTGAGGTCTCGCCCCAGCCTGATCGCCGAACTCAAACGCGCCTCCCCCTCCAAGGGACTCCTCGCCCCGCACCTCGACCTCTTCCAACTTGCCAATCTCTACGCCCAAAACGGCGCCTCCGCAGTATCTGTTCTGACTGATGAAAAGTTTTTCATGGGAAAACTCGACACCCTCAGACATTTACGATTTACCAATTACGAATTACCCCTCTTACGCAAAGACTTCATCCTCCACCAAACCCAACTCTACGAGACCCGCGCCAGCGGAGCGGATGCCGTCCTCCTCATCGCCGCCGCACTGACCGATGACACCCTCTTCGCCGATTTGCACGCGCTCGCTCTTGAACTCGGCTTGACCCCGCTGGTCGAAGTCCACGACGAAGCCGAGCTCGAACGCGCCCTCAAAATTCCCAACATCCAACTCATCGGCATCAACAACCGCAACCTTGCCACCTTCGATGTCTCCCTCGAAACGACAGAGCGGCTGCGCCCGATGATTCCCGCCGACATCGCCGTCGTCGCCGAAAGCGGAATTTTCACCGCGAAAGATGTCGAACGCTTGGCAAAAGCCAGCGTGGATGCCATCCTGGTCGGCGAGGCGTTGGTGACTTCAAATGATATTGGCGCGAAAGTCAGAGAGTTGTCAGGTTTACAGGTTGAAAAGTTAGAACGTTCAAACCTGTAAACCTTCAAACCTTATGACGATTGTAAAAATCTGCGGAATCAAAACCCTCCCCGATGCCCTCGCCGCCATCGAAGCAGGCGCGGACTATCTCGGATTCAACTTCTACCCCAAGAGCGTCCGCTTCATCGAAAAAGCCGCCTGCACTGAAATTGCATTGGCGCTAAAAAGCAAATATCCACAAATCAAACTTGTCGGCGTGTTCGTCAACGCATCCGTCGAAGAAATCAAAGACATCCTGCACACCTGCTTCCTCGACCTCGCCCAACTTCACGGCGACGAAACGCCCAAAATGCTCTCCGCCCTCAACGGCAAAGCCTTCAAAGCGTTTCGTGGAATCCCTGAAAGTGTGGATGGCTTTGCCAGAAGTGAACCGCCTGCATTTTTACTGGACGCTTTCGTGAAAGGCATGTATGGCGGGAGCGGCGTCATTGCCGATTGGACAGCCGCCGCAGAACTGGCAAAGAAATATCCGTTATTGCTAGCAGGCGGCTTGACTCCAGAGAACGTCGCGGAGGCGATTCGCAGAGTCAAGCCCTGGGGCGTGGACGTGGCTTCGGGCGTCGAATCAGCCCCGGGGAAGAAAGATGCGGAGAAGATGGTTCGATTCGCAAGAGAAGTCAAGAGAGCAGAGAGTGGTAGATGGTAAATGTCCAATTACCATTTCCCAATAACCATTTACCAATTACCAATTTCCACCCCACCACGAGGAATGATGACAACACTACTTTCCCACAAGTTCGGTCCCTACGGCGGACAGTTCGTCCCCGAAACGCTCATGCCCGCGCTCATCGAGCTGGAAGAGGCGTTCGTATCGGCGCAGGCAGACGTTGAGTTTCAGCGCGAGTTCAACAAATTGATGGCGTCGTTCGTCGGGCGTCCAACTCCCTTGACATATGCAAAACGACTTTCGGAAGCGTTGGGCGGCGCGCAAATCTATTTGAAGCGCGAAGACCTGGCGCACACGGGCGCGCACAAAATCAACAACGCGCTGGGACAGGCATTGCTCGTCAAACGCATGGGCAAGCGGCGCATCGTGGCAGAGACGGGTGCGGGTCAGCATGGAGTCGCGTCGGCAACGGTCGCGGCGTTATTGGGACTCGAATGTGTCGTGTACATGGGCGTGGTGGATATTGCGCGGCAGGAGCCGAATGTGTTTCGCATGAAGTTGCTCGGCGCGGAAGTGCGTCCCGTCAGTTCGGGGACGAAGACACTGAAGGACGCCATCAATGAAGCCATCCGCGATTGGGTGACGAACGTGCGTGATACGCATTACCTGCTTGGCTCGGCGCTGGGACCTCACCCCTACCCGACGATGGTGCGCGAGTTCCAGTCAGTGATTGGACGGGAGGCGCGGGAACAAATGCTGATGGAAGTGGGACGCCTGCCCGATGCAGTCATTGCCTGTGTGGGCGGCGGATCGAATGCGATTGGTGTCTTTAGCGGGTTTGTGAACGATGAGCAGGTGGAGTTGATTGGCGTCGAAGCAGGCGGCAGCGGAATCGAAACGGGCAAACATGCCGCGCGTTTCGGCGACCCCTCGAAGGGACGCGTGGGTGTCATCCACGGCACGCGGACGTATGTCTTGCAGGATGAAGACGGTCAGATCGCTGAGACACATTCGATCTCAGCCGGCTTGGATTACGCGGCGGTCGGACCCGAACATGCCCTGCTGCGCGATACCGAACGAGCGTTTTACACCTCCGCGACGGATGAGGAGGCGTTGAACGCCTTCCAGACGTTGTGTCACACGGAAGGGATCATCCCCGCGCTGGAATCGTCCCATGCGGTGGCGGAGGCGCTGAAAAGAGCGCCGAAGATGCGAAAGGATCAGGTCATTCTGGTCAATCTCTCGGGGCGGGGGGACAAGGATTTGAATACGGTGATTAAAGAGATTGGAGAATTAGAGACTGGAGATTAGAGATTGAATGGCAACACGACTTTTCCGTAGACGTGAAGTCTCAAGTCTCTAATCTCTATTTACGAGGAACCTATGAATCGAATTGATTCTGCTTTTACCAACAAACCCATCTTCATGCCCTACTTTCCGTTGGGCTACCCTGACCTGGACACATCCATTGACGTGATTGAAGCCTTGGCAAACAGCGGCGCGGACTTGATCGAGGTGGGCTTGTCCTTCTCCGATCCGCTCGCGGATGGACCGGTGATTCAACAGGCTACGCAAATTGCATTGAAAAAAGGAATCACTGTCAAGAAATCGCTCGAAGCCGTGATGGAATTGCGGCGGCGCGGCGTGGACATCCCCCTGATTCTGATGGGCTACTACAATCCCATGCTGGCGTATGGACTGGAAAAATTTGTCCGAGAAGCCGCACAGGCGGGCGCAGACGGATTCATCATCCCCGATTTGCCGATGGAAGAATCGGAGGAATTTGAAAATGTTATTGTAGGGGCGGATCGCGATCCGCCCCTACGGTTAATTCAAATGCTCGCCCCCACCACGCCTCCCGAACGCATGGAAATGATCGCTCGCAACGCCAAGGGATTTATTTACCTCGTTTCAGTCATAGGTGTGACAGGGGAACGCAAATCCATATCAGAGGGATTGGGCGAGTTGATTAATCGCGTTCGTGAGCATACGTCCGCGCCTGTGTGTGTGGGATTCGGAATCAGCACGCCCGAACATGCCAAACAAGTCGGCGCGCTGGCGGATGGGGTCATTGTTGGTTCGGCGTGTGTGAAGACGATTGGGGGGAGTGAAAGTCCCGTTGAGGCGGCGAAGGAGTTTGCGAAGAGTTTTAGAGAAGCGTTGGAGATGAATAATGCGAGTCGCATATCAAGGTGAAGCGGGCGCGTACAGCGAACAGGCGGTGTTCGATTATTTTGGCGAGGTCGAAGCCGTACCGTGCGCGTCGTTCGACGCGGTGTTTGATTCAGTCGTGGCTGGCGATTGTGATGCAGGGATGATCCCCGTCGAAAATTCGATCACAGGGAAAATTCAGCCAACGCATGACCTGCTTTCTCGTTCTGACTTGAACATTATCGGCGAGTACGAATTGCGTGTGCGGCACTGCTTGATCTCTGTCCCCGGTGTGACGATCTCTGAGATCAAGAAAGCGACGAGTCATCCGCAGGCGTTGATGCAGTCTGCGAAGTACCTCCGAAGTCATGGAATTCAGGCAGAAGCGTCGTATGACACGGCAGGGAGTGTGAAACTGCTGAAAGAATCGGGCAGGCGCGATACTGCCGCGATCGCCTCCCGCCGCGCGGCAGAACTATACGGTATGAAAATTCTCGAAGAGGGTATTGAAGATGATCCGCAGAATTACACGCGTTTCCTTGCAATCGCAAAGGCATCCATCACTCCAAAAGATGAGTCGCAAGATGCCTCTTGACGCATCCACACCATAGGCATAGAATAGCGCCCAACATGCTTAAGTCTGTCCGCTGGTTTGCGTATTTCTATTTTTACGGTTTCCGAGACTCGGTTGCCGTTGGCGACGCTTAAGTAGACAGGAAATAACTCTGTTCACGCAAAGAGCGAGACCACACGGTCTCGCTCTTTTTTTATTTACCTCACCCCCAACCCCTCTCCTAAAGGAGAGGGGAGTCAAGGAGCCATGTATGCCCACACGCGGAATCCGAGGCGCGATCACTGTCGCCGCAGACGAACCAGACCTCATTCTCGAAGCGACGCGGGAGTTGCTCGAAGCGATTCTAGATTCAAACGAAGGGATGTCTCTCGAAGATGTCGGAAGCGCTATCTTCACCGTCACCGACGATCTCGCCTCCACCTTCCCCGCGCAGGGCGCGCGTCAAATGGGCTGGGGACTCGTCCCGATGTTGTGTGCGCGCGAAATCCCCGTGCCAAACAGCCTGCCGCGCGTGATCCGTGTGTTAGTCCATTGGATTACGGATGTGCCGCAAAACGAGATCACCCATGTCTATTTACGTGAAGCGGTGAAGTTACGACCAGACCTGGTCGCCGCGCAGTAAAATCAGATGGAAAAGGAAGAGATATCATGTTGATCATAATGAAACCCAACTCCACGCCTCAACAACTCGAGGCGGTTGTGAATACCGTGAAAGCGCACGGGTTGACGCCGCACATCACGCACGGGATCGAGACTACCATCATCGCCGCGGTGGGTGAGTTCCACGCGCTGTCCACGGATCCATTCGAAGTGTTGGAGGGGGTCGAAAGCGTCAAACGCATCTCACAACCGTTCAAACTGGGTTCGCGGCAGGTGCATCCTGAAAATTCCGTGTTTCCGATCGACGGCTTCAACGTCGGCGGCGACGATATCGTCTTGATCGCGGGTCCCTGCGCGGTGGAGTCGCGCAGTCAGATTTTAGAAACAGCCCACGCGGTGAGAGAAGCAGGCGCGAACGCCCTGCGCGGCGGAGTCTTCAAGCCACGCACGTCGCCGTATGCCTTTCAAGGTCTCGGCGAAGAGGGTCTCGAATATCTCGCTGAAGCGCGCGAACAAACGGGCATGCCCATCGTGGTCGAGATCATGTCGCAGACGCAACTCGATGTGATGATCAAATATGTGGACGTCTTTCAAGTCGGCGCGCGCAACATGCAAAACTTCAACCTCCTACGCGTCCTCGGCGAAACGCGTAAAAGTGTTTTGCTCAAGCGCGGTCTCAGCGCCACCATCGAAGAACTGCTCATGTCTGCCGAATACCTCCTCGCGGGCGGCAACCAGCAGGTCATTTTGTGCGAGCGCGGTATCCGCACTTTTGAATCGTCCACGCGCAACACGACCGACATCAACGCGATTCCTGTGTTGAAAAATTTAACGCATCTGCCCGTTATTCTCGATCCGTCGCACGCGACGGGTCATGCCGATTATGTCGCGGCAATCGCGCGCGCCGCGGTCGCTGCGGGTGCCGATGGACTCATCGTCGAGGTTCATCCCGATCCCGCGAAAGCCGTTTCGGATGGCAAGCAATCGCTCAAGCCTGAAAAATTTGCAGAGATGGTGAAGCAGGTGAAAGCGATTGCCGAAGTGATCGGACGCCGCATTGCTCCGATCAAGAAGCCTGTGACCGCAGGATGGTAACGAGATGACGTGCGCCGCTTCGCGCGTCGGGTCGGCTTGATTCAATTGCCTGAGCATTTTCCAAGCCGGCAGTTTATCTCCCCTCTCACGGACACACGGAAACACGTACACAGGTAAACACGTTCATTTACAAACTCGATATTTGTCTACGTGTGTACCTGCCTGCTTATATACACATCCAATGCGCATCTACCCCATCACTCATCCTCTCAACGCGACAGTTCGCGTACCGGGTTCCAAATCGCTCACGAATCGCGCATTGTTGCTCTCGGCATTGGCAAATGGAAAAACAAAACTAACCAACGCGTTGTTTTCCGACGACTCGCTCTATTTCGCCAAAGCCCTGCAAACCCTCGGCTTTGACGTTCAACTCGATGAAGCAAACAATGAGATCGAAGTCACTGGTCTTGGCGGGGAAATTCCCGTCAGGCAAGCCGGACTCCACATCGGCAACGCAGGCACCGCCGCGCGATTCCTGACTGCCTTCCTCAAACTTGGCTTCGGTCAATACATTATTGACGGCGACTCGCGCATGCGCGAACGCCCGATCGGCGATTTGGTCGAGGCTCTGAATCATCTCGTGGATAAAGACAAACCAGTGATCACCGACGCGTGGCAATTGGTCCCCGATTATTCGTATATCGGCTTGCCCCTCATGATTACCGCACGAGGTTTGTATGGCGGCAAAGCAAGACTCAGAGGCAATATCTCATCTCAATACCTTTCCGCCTTGCTCATGGTCGCGCCTTACGCCCAAACCTCCGTCGAAATCGAACTTGCCATCGAACTCAACTCCAAACCCTACGTGGACATGACCATCGCAATCATGCGCGACTTCGGTGTGAAGGTCGAACGCGATAACTATTCTCGCTTTACGATTCAACCTTCCTGCTATTCACCAATTACCAATTACCCAATTGAATCCGACGCATCATCCGCCTCGTACTTCTTCGCCGCGTCCGCGATATGCGGCGGGACGGTCAAAGTCGAAAACATTTCTCGTAATTCTGTCCAAGGTGATATTCGGTTTTTAGATACCCTTCAACATATGGGATGCACGGTTACCGAAACGGATAACTGCTTACTGGTCACTGGTTCTCCTGAACTCCGCGGTATTGACGTGGATATGCGCGACATCCCTGACACCGCCCAAACCCTCGCGGCAATTGCCCCGTTCGCGGCTTCGCCAACTCGAATCCGCGGCATCGCCTCCGCCCGCGTCAAAGAGACCGACCGTATCCATGCCACATGTACCGAACTCGCGCGGCTCGGCGTCCGCGTGGAGGAACATGACGATGGTATGACCATCTATCCAACATTAAACTTTCAACCTGCAAACATTGAAACCTACAATGACCACCGCATGGCAATGGCTTTCTCTCTCATCGGCTTGCGCTTTGACGGGGTGACAATTGAAAATCCATCCTGCGTTTCCAAAACATTTCCAAACTTCTTTGAAGCCCTCGACGCGCTACGAGTCCCCTCTCCCCTCGGGAGAGGGTTAGGGTGAGGGAGAATCCATGACGATCTTTCGTCTAGGTCTCATCGGCTACCCTCTCAGCCATTCCCTCTCCCCTCAAATTCATTCCGCCGCGCTCAACGCCTGCGGCTTGGAAGGCGATTACTCCCTCTTTCCCATTCTCCCCGCCGATAAACAAGGATTGATAGACTTGCTCAACCGCGTCCGCATTGGCGAACTGCATGGACTAAACGTCACCATTCCGCACAAACAAACCGTGATCGATTTTCTCGATGAACTCACTCCAACCGCCAGAGCGATCGGTGCGGTGAATACGATTTATGTGCGCGACGTGAACCTAATTGGTGGCAACACCGATGCGCCTGGATTTTTAACTGATCTAAAAAGATTTCTTGCAGAATCCCCCTCTCCCAACGGGAGAGGGGCAGGGGTGAGGGAGAAATCAGTTCTGGTTCTTGGAGCAGGAGGGTCGGCAAGGGCAGTTGTTTATGCCCTTCTCAACGACGGCTGGAACGTCACCCTCGCCGCGCGAAAAATCGATCAAGCCCAACAACTTGCTTCTTCATTTCCCAATTTCCCCATACCAATTACCAACCTTCAAACCTTTGAACCTTCAACCTTCAACTTGATGGTCAACACCACACCCCTCGGCATGACCCCGAACGTTGACCGGTCGCCATTGCCCGAAAATTTGTCACTGCCTTCCAATGCTTTTGTGTATGATTTGGTCTACAATCCCAAAGAAACCAAACTTGTCAGAGATGCCCAAGCACAAGGATTGAAAGCCGCAACGGGTTTGGGTATGCTCATCGAACAAGCCGCGTTATCTTTCGAACTTTGGACTGGACACAACCCCTCACGAGAAATCATACGCGCCTCAGTCTCAAATCTCTAGGCTCTAATTCTCTGCTCCTCAGCCACGAATTACCAATTACGGAGTTTACATGCCCCTACGCTTCCTGACCGCTGGCGAATCTCATGGACCATCTTTGACCGCTATCCTCGAAGGGATTCCCGCCGGACTTTCCCTCACGCCTGAAATTATCAACAAAGAACTCGCTCGCCGCCAGAAGGGATACGGTTCAGGCGGACGAATGAAGATCGAGAAGGATGCCGTTCAAATTCTTGGCGGAGTGATGGCAAGCGAAACCACTGGCGGGCCGATTTCCATGCTCGTCGAAAATCTGGACCACATTAAATGGAAGGGGAAAGCGATTGAACCGATGACTTCTCCGCGTCCCGGTCACGCGGACTTAACCGGCGCGGTGAAATACGGCTACAAGGATCTGCGTCCCGCGCTCGAACGCGCCTCTGCGAGAGAAACGACGATGCGTGTCGCGGTCGGGGCGGTCTGCAAACAATTTCTCTCGCGGTTTGGGATCATCGTTGGCGGATATGTTTCTTCCATCGGTGAAATCCAAACAGACTTCGGCGACTTCAGCTACGAAGAACGCTTCACGCGCGCCGAAGAGTCCGATGTGCGCTGCCCAGTCGAAACGTCCGCGCAGAAGATGCGTGATGAAATCGAAAAAGCGATCCACGGCAGAAATACCCTCGGCGGGATTCTTGAAATTGTTGCTTTGAATGTACCTGTTGGACTCGGAAGTTTTGCACAATGGGACAAACGCCTCGAAGCCAGACTCGCACTGGCTGTCATGTCCGTACAGGCAATCAAAGGAGTCGAAGTCGGCGACGCCTTTGAAAACACGAAGCGATTAGGAACGCAGGCGCACGACCCTCTGCGATTCCCTGCTCTCCCTATGGGAGAGGGGCTGGGGGTGAGGGAGATTCAACGTGCAGCGAATCGCGCAGGCGGCACCGAGGGCGGAATCTCCAACGGGCAGCCGATCGTGATCCGCGCGGCAATGAAACCGATCGCGACAACTCTGACTCCTCAACAAACCGTTGACCTTGCCAAAGGTGAAAACGCGCCCACCCAATACGAACGCTCCGATTTTTGTCCCGTCCCGCGCGCCGTTCCGATTTTGGAAGCGATGGTCGCATTTGTGGTAGCGGATGCGCTTCTCGAAAAACTCGGCGGTGACTCGATGGACGAGATCAAGCCGCGGTTTGAATCGTTACGCAAAGCCAGGCTTGACGATCTGCAAATGGATAATACGCCGCATGTGTTTTGGGAATGAGACTGTAAACACGGAAACAAGTAAACACGTACACATATTCCGACCCGTTTACCTGTCTACTTGTCTACTTGTATACTTCATTCATCCTTCAACTTACTTATGCACCTCTTCCTCTACGGACCACCCGGCACGGGAAAAACAACAATCGGGCAAATGCTTGCAAATAATCTGCGTCTGCCCTTCATTGATCTCGACCGCGTCCTTGAGTCCAACGCGGACATGTCCATTTCGCAGATCATGGAAACACAGGGCGAGTCGGCTTTCCGTGAATTGGAAACTGAGGCATTGAAAAATCTTCCAAGCGAAGAAAGTGTAATTGCGTTGGGCGGCGGCGCATTGCTGCGTAACGAGAATCGTCAATTTGCAGAAAGCAACGGCAAAGTCGTTGTGCTCATGGCAGAGTTGGATACACTTCTTAAAAGACTCAACGAAGACTCAAGCAAACGTCCACTGCTTGCGGACAAGTTGGAATCAAAACTTGCAACATTGCTTGCAAAGCGCCGCGAGCATTACGCTTCTTTCGGCTCGAAACTTCACGCGGACAATAAAAGCCCTGAACAAATCTCGCGTGAAATCCAAACTTCACTCGGCAGGCATCATCTCTCGGCGATGGGTGAGTATGATGTTGTTGTAGGACAAATTGCCAATTTGTCCTACAACAATTCAATCATTATCACCGATGAGAATGTTGCAAAACATCATTTGAAAAAGATCAACATTGGAAAATCCATCATCATCCCTGCGGGTGAAGAACATAAGAATCTCGAAACGGTTTCAAATCTTTGGAAATCATTTCTCGAAAACGGACTCGACCGCCAAAGCACGGTCATTGCACTTGGCGGCGGCGTGATTTGCGATTTGGCTGGTTTCGCCGCGTCCACTTTCATGCGCGGGATTGATTGGGTCGCGGTGCCGACGACCCTGCTCGCAATGGTGGATGCCTCGCTGGGGGGAAAAACGGGATTCGATTTGCCCCAAGGGAAGAACCTCATCGGATCTTTTCACCCCCCGAAGCTGGTTCTCGTAGACCCCAGCCTTTTACTTACCCTCAGCGACCGCGAACTGTGTTTCGGCATGGCAGAGGTGGTTAAACACGGAATCATCGCTGATCCTGAATTATTTGGTGAGTGCGCGAAAGGGTTGGGTTGGGTAAAAAATAATTTGGAAGAAATCGTCAAGCGCGCGATGGCAGTAAAAATAAGTATTATCGAACAAGACCCTTACGAAAAAGGAATCCGCGCGACGCTGAACCTCGGTCACACCGTCGGTCACGCGGTGGAACTCCCCAGCGGATTCAGTTTGAGTCATGGCGAGGCTGTTGCCATCGGCATAGTCACCGAAGCGAGGTACGCTGAAAGGATTGGCATTGCCCGTAAAGGATTGGCAGAAAAAATTGCAGACACGCTAACCGCACTGGGTTTGCCAATCCAACTTCCAAGAGAATTGCCGCGTGAAGATATCCTCCGCGCGATGCGGGTGGATAAAAAGAGACAGGCGAAGTCAGTCCGCTTCGCGTTGCCCGTAGAGATCGGTAAAGTGGAGTTGGTTGATGTGGCTGATTTGGAAGATGTGCTGGAGGATTAAATGAAAATACTTGTCTTACATGGACCGAATTTGAATTTGTTAGGCAACCGCGAGCCTGAAGTGTACGGCTCGATGACGCTGGATGACATCAACAGCAAATTGACCGGGTTAGCGAAAGAATTGGGCGTGGAAATCAAGTGCCTGCAATCGAATCACGAGGGCGGGTTGATCGATGCGTTGCACGACGCGCGGACGTGGGCGAACGGCGTTGTTTTCAACCCCGCTGGGTACACCCATACTTCGGTTGCCCTGCGCGACGCGATCAGCGCGATTCAGATTCCCGTCGTTGAAGTTCACCTCTCGAATGTGTACGCGCGCGAAGAATTTCGGCACAAGTCATTGCTTTCCGGTGTGTGCAAAGGAAAAATTGCTGGCTTCGGCTGGAATTCGTACGCGCTGGGTCTGCGCGCGCTGGTGGAAGGTTAAATAATCTTCAAATTCGCCAGCGATGCAGACAAGCGTTTGATTCCCACAGACTCGAACACGACATCCACAATTTCGTCGCCGTCTTGAATTTTGCTATCCAACACGATCCCCTCGCCCCACGTGGAGTGTTTGATACGCGTCCCTGCGCGGTATTTGGCTGGGATGGCTGAAGCAGGCCGACCCTGCGTCCGATGCGTTTGCCATTTGTTTTCAGGAACCTGTCCGCGGATCGAACGTCCCGTGCGCGTTTTGCCGACGAGCAAATCTGCTGGAACATCATCCAAATAACGCGACGGGAAGGTTTCCTCTTGCGAACCGCGTCCGCCGCGTTGGATCGCGCGGACGAGGTAGAGTTTATCCTTCGCGCGTGTAATGCCGACGTAAAAGAGGCGGCGCTCCTCTTCCATTGATTCGGGATCGTCGAACGAACGGCTGTGCGGGAGGATACCGTCATCGAGACCGACGATGAAGACCGCGCCGAATTCGAGTCCCTTCGCGGCGTGCAGGGTGAGCAGCGTAGGCACATTCCCCTCAGCGATCGTGTCTTGATCGGAAACGAGCGCGATGTTTTCGAGAAACTCGTCGAGCGTGCGCGCGGAATATTCGTCAGCAAGCCGTTTGAGTTCGATCACATTCTCCCAGCGGTCTTCGCCTTCCTCCGATTCATCGTCGATGTATTCTTTGTAGTTGAGGTCTTTCACAACGCGGTCGAAGAGTTCCGGCACGGTGAGCGTTTGCGCGGCGACGCGCCATGTGGCGAGCATTCCGCCGAAATCCGCCAGCGGGAGTGCCGCGCGGCCCGTGAACGACTTCCAATGCGGCGAGTCGTTTCCGCGCGCCAGGTCGAGGAGGATGTTGCCGGGTTGTGTTTCGTTTTGACGCGCTACCGTGTGCAAGGTGGTGAGAGTCTTTTCGCCGATGCCGCGCGGCGGAACGTTGACGACGCGGTCAAGACTGGCTTCGTCGGCGGGGTTGTGGATGAGACGAAGGAACGCGATGATGTCTTTGACTTCACGCCTTCCATAGAATCGCTGGGCGCCGACGAGCCGATACGGAAGCCTTGCCTGCAAGAATGCTTCTTCAATGAGGCGTGACATGGCGTTAGTGCGATACATTACCGCGCAATCGCCCGGCTCGAACTGGCGCGAAGCGACAAGCTGCACAATACTATCGACAACAAACGATGCTTCCGCGTAATCATCGGGGGCTTCGTAAAAAAATATTTTTTCGCCCTCGCCGCGATCGCTGAATAAACTCTTCTTTCGCCGGTTGCGGGCGCGGTCGATCACACCCATCGCCGCGTCGAGAATGGTCTGGCGTGAGCGGTAGTTTTGTTCGAGCAGAATCACATGCGCATCGGGAAAATCCTGTTCGAAGCGATGGATGTTGCGCCAGTCTGCCCCGCGCCAGGCGTAAATCGATTGGTCTGGATCCCCGACACAAAAGATGTTTTTGTGATGTGAAGCCAGTTGTTGAACGAGTGAGTATTGTGCGAGATTGGTATCTTGAAATTCGTCCACCAGCACGTGGCGGAACCGCTGTGCGTATTTATCGCGTACCGTTGGGTTGTCTTCCAACAAACGCGCGCTGTATAGCAAGATATCGTCGAAGTCCACGGCATTGCTGGCAATGAGGCGCTTTTGGTATTCGGCGTACACGCGCTTGACCACTTCATCGCGATAGGTCTGTGTGGGGTAATCGTCCGCGCCGATGAGTTCGTTCTTGGCGCGCGAGATCGCTGCGTGCACGCTGGCGGGGCGATACAACTTCTCGTTGAGGTTCAGTTCACGGATGACATTTTTGACGATGCGTTCCTGATCGTCGGAATCGAAGATCACAAAATTGGATTGGATCGGCAGGTAGTCGGCTTCGCGCCTCAGAATCCGTGCACAGATCGAGTGGAACGTGCCAAGCATGATTCCTTCGATGGCTTGATCAGGCAATAATTTCTTGACGCGCTCCTGCATCTCCTTCGCGGCTTTGTTAGTGAAGGTGACTGCTAAAATCTGCCACGGGCGGACTCCCTCCTCCGCGATGAGATACGCGATCCGCTGGGTGAGCACCCGCGTCTTCCCGGACCCCGGACCTGCTACGACCAGAACGGGTCCGTTCCCCGCGGTGACGGCGGCGCGTTGTTGGGGGTTGAGTTTATCGAGTGGATCCATCGGAGGAATGAAAGTCGAAAGTTGAAGGTCAAAGGTCGAACGTGAATTATTGGAGGTAGAAAGTGGAACGACGGGAAAGAAGATAGATAAACGTCCCGCAGGTTTTGATTCATAACATGCGGGACGTGTTTACCTGTATACGTGTTTCCGTATCTACAATTGAGATGTGCAGTTCGGGCAGCGTTTGGCTTTGATGGAGATGGTGGAATAGCAGTACGGGCATTCTTTGGTGGTCGGCTCTGCGGCGGGAGCAGGTTTCTGCAGGCGGTTGATTGCGCGTATCATCATGAAGATAACGAAGGCGATGATGACAAAGTCGATGATCGATTGCGCGAACGCGCCCCATTTGACCACTGCTGACCCGACGGTGACGGCTTTTTCCGCAAGGTTCACCCCCCCGAGGAGTAGTCCGATGAGGGGGAATAAAACGTCATTGACGAGTGAGGCGACGATCTTCCCGAACGCGCCGCCGATGATCACGCCGACGGCAAGGTCAACCACGTTGCCGCGCATGGCGAAATCGCGAAATTCTTTGAGCATATAAACGCCTCCTAAAAAATGAACGATCTAATGGCATTCTACCGTTTGGGCGCGGGGATGTCAACGAATGGGGCAAGTCGAACCGTGTTCATTAAGAAAGAGCTTCGATCCTACCTAGAATAATCCCACGGTAGTATGGAGGAGCAATACTAGAGAACTGTTTTTTTTCAAGATTTCGATCACTGTGCCACTTTTACGGTATTGCGGTTGACGCTCGTAGGTTATTGGGTATAATTCCCCTGCTTTAGTACTACCCTCTAGTTCTTGAATGAGAGGAGGTGGCAGGTCAGGCATATCACGTTAGTGTAGGTTTATGATCCGTTTGTGCATCACCTAAAAATTCTCTGGAGGAGAAACTATGTTTAAGAACCGTTTGATGTTGGTTTTGGGCTTGCTCGTCGTAGCGAGCATGGTCCTTTCCGCGTGCGGTCCGACTGCCGCTCCCGCGACAGATGAACCCGCCCCCGCGACGGAACCCGCCGCCCCGGCGACGGAACCGGCTGCCCCCGCGGAACCAAAGGTTATGGTTGCCTGTCTTGCACAGGAACCGCAGACCCTGTACACGTACAGTGAAGCCGCGCTAGTCAAGACCTTCGTGCTTGATGCGCTCTACGATGGGCTTTTCGATGCCCGCACGTACGATTACCAGCCGGTGCTTTACAATCTGTCGAAGTTCGATGATACAGCACAGCAAAATACGATCGAAGTGGGCGTCGGTGATATGGTCTATGATCCTGCTCAAGATGCGGCTGTGGAACTCGCCGCTGGCATGACCATTTCATTGAACCAAGCTGAAGGAGATCCCACTGAAGTGACTGTGGAAGAAGGAAAGACGTACCCGGTCGTTCAGATCGTGACCCAGCACACCATTGCCGCCGGCGCGACCTGGGAAGATGGCACACCTGTAACTACGGATGATGTGCTGTTCTCTGCCGAAGTTGCCAAGTCACCCGATACCCCTACCAGCAAATATTTCTGGGAGACCCAGACACAGAAAGTTGAAGTCGTGGACGCCTCCACGTACAACTACTTCTTCATGCCCAATTACACCAGCGGTACATACTTTGTGGATGGCATGATCCAACCTCTCCCCAAGCACGTTTATGGTGAGGGTGGTTCCCGCCCGTTGAGCCCTGCTGAAATGCTGGCTGATGAAGAAGTCAACCGTGACCCGCTTGCCTTTGGTCCGTTCAAACTGGTTGAATGGGTTGCCGGTGATCACATCACCCTTGAGAAGAATGAAACCTACTGGCGCGCCAGCGAGGGACTTCCCAAGATCGATACATTGATCTACCGCTTCATCCCCGACACCAATCAATTGATCGCGCAGTTGGCTTCCGGTGAATGCGACTTCGGTACACAAGATGCCGCGTTCGAAGGCTCCCTGCCGTTGATCCGCCAATTCGAAGCCGAAGGCTTGATGGTGCCTCAGGTGGTTGCCGGTACAGTGTTCGAACATCTCGACTTCAACACCACCCCGGTTGACTCCTATACAGGCGCTGCCGCCACGCTGTTGGCGTCCGATGGCGAGCGCTTATTCGCCAAGAAGGAATTCCGCCAAGCGATCGCGTACTGCATCGACCGCCAGGCTGTTGTTGACGGCGCTACCAACGGCGCGGCGGTTGTGCAACACACCTACACCGCCTCCGATCACCCGTTCTATGCCGGCGATGACAATGTCACGCTCTACGAATTCAACCCGGATAAAGGCAAGGAAATGCTCGCCGCGCTGGGTTGGAGTGATACCGATGGCGATGGTGTTTTGGATAATGGTTCAGGCACCAAACTTGCCTTCATCCACAGCACCCGCACCAACGCCCTCCGTGAAAAGGTAACCCAGATCGTTCAGGCTCAGTTGAAAGATAACTGCGGTATCGAAACCACCATTGAGTTATACGGCGGCGAATACTTCGCCGATGGTCCCGATGGTTTGGTCTTCGGACGCCAGTTCGATATGGGTGAGTTTGCGTGGTTGACCGGCGTCGAGCCCCCATGCACGCTCTACATCTCCTCGCAGTTGCCCAGCGAAGAACTCGGTTGGGGTAACTCGAACGATGTCGGTTTCCAAAATGCTGACTTCGATGCCGCGTGCAATGCCGCGACCCAAGCGTTGGATGAGGAAACCAAGTTTACCCAGCATGCTGCGGCTCAAGCCATCTTCACTGAATTCCTGCCCAGCCTGCCTTTGTTCGCCCGCGCCAAGATCGTCGTGACCCGCCCCTCTGTTGTGGGTGTGGTGATGGATCCGACCGCCAACAGCGAATTCTGGAACGTCGAGAACTTCGACTTCGAAGAGTAAGCCTGCAAGATTGCAAGAAAGAGGATGGCGGCGCTTAGCCGCCATCCTCCCTTCATATTAAACTTAGCCAGTTTAGTTATCATCGAGGCGGCTTTTGTGCCGCCCAAATTTCATTTTTTGTTTTAAAATCGCATGTGGAAAGCGCTCCATTTGCGCCTTCTGTAAGGAGCTGACATGACCAATTATTTGATTCGCCGGTTTATTCAGATGACCCTTGTCGTCATTGTTTCCTCGATGGCTATCTACTTCCTTTTGTGGCTTGCCCCGGGTGGACCGCTGGATGAGTTGAAACTGGCGGGCGCCGGTGGACGCGCTAATCAGGGTTTTACCGAAGAGCAGATTCAGAAGATCGGCGAATATCTTGGTCTTCACCGCGGTCCGGTTTGGGGTTATGTGGCATGGTTGACCGGCGAAGATTGGTTCCCAGCGATCGGCAGGGAGGATTTACAGACGTCTTCTTGTCGTTCCGTTGAAACAACATGCAGTAAAGGCGTATTGCGCGGCGATTTTGGTACGTCGTGGCAGGTCGCGCGCGGTTCACCAGTTTCCACCGTGCTGGCATCGCGCTTGAGGAATACCTTGATCCTGATGGTATCTGCTACAGTAATTTCGCTTGTCATTGCGATTCCGATCGGCATTTTCTCAGCAGTGAAACAGTATTCGCGGCTAGATTATGTGATGACCTCCTTTTCCTTTTTTGGTACTGCCATGCCGGTCTTCTGGTTTGGTTTGATGATGATCATTTTATTCGGGGGGAATCAATCGCCGCTCTACAAAGCTTTTGGTTTTCCATACCTTCCCACCGGCAATGTGATTCTCGTACGAGACCCATTACCGGGCAGTCTTGAGGCGTTGCTGAGTGTGGAGCCCGGTTCCGGGCTGGATATTGCCATCCACGCGATTCTACCCACCATGGTTTTGTCCCTGCTCTATATGGCCGGCTGGAGCCGATTTATGCGTTCGTCCATGCTTGAAGTGTTGCGTCAGGATTATGTCCGCACAGCGCGCGCAAAAGGCTTGCGCGAGCGACTGGTGATCATCAAACATGCCATGCGCAATGCGCTGATTCCGTTGATCACTATTGTGGTGTTCCAGATCCCCGGTATCTTTGGCGGCGCAACCATTACTGAAACGGTGTTCAATTGGCCCGGCATGGGCTTCCTGTATGTTTTCGCGTTGGGCGCGAGCGATTACCCGGTTGCAATGGCATTCCTTTTCATCAGTTCTGTGCTGGTTGTGATCGCATCCTTGTTGGGCGATATTCTTTATACCGTCGTGGATCCGCGCATCCGATTCAGTTAATCCATTCGAGAGGTCATCATCCATGGCAGTTGCAGAACTCCGCACCGAAGCTCTTGCGTCCATCAAGGAAGAATCGTGGTTTTTGATCATCCTGAGAAGATTCCTCAAGCACAAGCTGGCGGTGGTGAGCATCTTCGTAATTCTTGCGTTCATCTTTATGGCGGTGTTTGCCACTGCGATCGCACCATATGATCCGTATGCGCAGGATTTGAAAAACTCGTACGCGAACCCCTCGCCGGATCACATCTTGGGGACCGATGAACTTGGTCGTGATGTGTTTAGTCGCCTTTTGTATGCCGCCCGTCTTTCCTTGTTTGTCACCGTGCTGGTCAATTTCGTCTCTGAAACCGTCGGTGTGTTGGTCGGCGCGACGTCCGGTTATTTCGGCAAATGGGTGGATTCGTTGATCCAGCGCATCGTTGAATTCCTGTTGACACTCCCAACCCTTCCTCTTCTTCTATTCTTCTCTGCCATGTTACGCGGCTTTAGCATACCGGGCTTGCCCGATGAATGGTCGAAAGCATTGGTTATTTCAGGGGTTCTCATCGCCTTTGGCTGGTTGGGTTCTACGCGACTTGTGCGCGGCATGGTACTGAGCCTGCGCGAACAGGATTTTGCTCAAGCCGCGCGGGCGCTTGGCGCGAGCCATTGGACCATCATCAGCCGGCACATGATACCCAACTCACTTGCCCCGGTGATCGTGAATCTGACTCTCGGTTTGGGTGGGACGATCGTTTTGGAAGCCGCTCTTTCCTTTTTAGGTTTTGGCATTACACCCCCGGTCCCCACCTGGGGGAATATGTTGCAAAACGTGCAGGAACGCATGTGGCAACAACCGTGGCTCGCGTTCTATCCGGGTTTGTGCATTTTTCTGACATCGTTGGCTTTTAATTATGTGGGGGATGGCTTGCGCGATGCCTTGGATCCCCGACTTAAACTCTAAAACCCTAGTGACTTATTGAGGTAACCCATGATGAACCGCGCTGTCGTTCTTATTTCCATTCTGCTGGCGGCATTGATTGCCGGTTGCTCACGCCCGGAAGAAATCGGCAAAACGGATGAACAACTTGCCGCTTCGACCGCCACTGCCCAGGCAAATGTCGATGCCTTGCCGGAGGATGTTCCGATCCGTGAGGGAGCGCTAAACCTCAAATTTGCGGCAAGCAATACCTACATCAGTTATGAAGTGCCCGGAACAGTGGATGAGGTCGTGGAGTTTTACCGAACCGAATTACAATCGTTAGGCTGGGAAAAGAAGGGCAATAGCCCGGAATCCCCGCTGGGCGGCGCGCTGACGTTGTTGCGGTCCAAACCCGATAAGAATATCTCCGTCACAGTGCAATCCATTCCCGACAGTGAAAATGTGCGGGTGTTGATCACGGTCATCCTCAAATAGGAAACAACTGTGGCTCATTTGTCCGAACAGAGTACCGGAAGGACCGCATCCATTCTGAACTTTTTGGTGACGATCACGCTTGCTGTGCTGTTCCTGATCTACTTTAGCATCATGGCGTACACCAAAGACGCCTTGTGGTTCTACCCGGTGTTCGATGCAATGCCCGCACAGATTATGATCCGCTGCTACGGTAAACAGATCGCACTCGAAAGTGATTCCGAACATCTCACGAATATCGCTGGTATGGTCAACGGGCAAATCTCAGGGGACAAACGCTGGGACGAATTGAACCTTACCGACCCGACGTATCAGGATTATCAAACCACAACGAGCATGATGATCCTCGAACTAAGTTACAGCGAACCACAGCGCATTCATTCTCAGAGTCCTTTCTTTTCCGGGTTCACAACGCTTCTGATCCCCCTCGACGGCCGTTATTCGAATACCAACATCATGTTCGCATTGCGCAACGGCAAACCCGCCGGGGGATCCTTCCATGTGCAATCTTTTGGTGCCGTCCGAGCTTATATTGAAGATAACGATCTTTGTACGAAAAAACCATAGGCTAAGCCTGCCTCATCAAGGAGACTCGATCAACCGTGTCTGAGAATCATAAACCATTGCTCGAAGTAAAGAACTTGAAGACCTATTTCTACACCGAATCCGGCGTGGTGCGGGCGGTGGATGGTGTCGATTTTGTGGTACATCCCGGCGAGGTCTTGGGTATCGTGGGCGAATCCGGTTGCGGTAAAAGCGTGACATCGCTTTCGATCATGCGGCTGATCGGCCAGCCGGGCAGAATCATCGAAGGCGAGGTTTTATTCAACGGCACGAACCTGCTCGACCTGCCCGAATCAGAAATGATCAAAGTGCGCGGGAACAGCATCTCCATGATCTTTCAACAACCGCAGTCGGCATTGAACCCGGTTTTCCGAGCGGGTGAACAGATCGGCGAAGTATTGAACATTCATCAAGACTTGGGGAAAGAGGCGGGTCGCAAGCGCGCCGTGGAACTGCTCAAAATGGTCGGCATCCCCGAACCGGAACGGCGCGCGGAAGCGTACCCGCACGAACTTTCCGGCGGGCAGGCACAGCGGGTGATGATCGCCATGGCGCTGGCTTGTGTCCCGGACTTGTTGATCGCGGACGAGCCGACCACAGCCCTCGATGTGACCATTCAAGCCCAAATCCTCGATCTGATGCGCAATTTGCGCGAGAATATCGGCACAGCCATCATCCTCATTACGCATGATCTGGGCGTGATCGCCGAAATGTGCGAACGCGTGGCTGTGATGTACGCCGGCCAAGTGGTGGAACAAACCACTGTCAAGACACTTTTCAAACAACCGCTTCATCCGTATACGCAAGGGTTGATCGGTTCCATCCCCGTCCTTGGAAAACTCAAGGAACGTTTGGATGTAATTCCCGGGTCGGTGCCGAACCTGATCAACATGCCCCCCGGTTGCCGGTTTGCCTCTCGTTGCCGTGCGCGTGTGGAGCACAACCTGACGATCTGCACCGAAAAAGAACCTGATCTCATAGAAAGCCAAGACGGGCATCTTGTCCGTTGCTGGCTCTATCAGGACGCGGACGGACATCGCGCCCCGCTTTCGTCGCACGCATAATTCAGCCATTGGAGCACACTACGAATGAATAACGCAAATGCAGGCGACAAAAAAGTGCTGGTAGAAGTGAACAATCTCGTAAAATATTTCCCGGTACGCGCGGGATTGTTGCAACGCGTCGTTGCGCAAGTTCAGGCGGTGGATAAGGTCAGTTTCAAGATCCACGAAGGCGAAACGGTCGGGTTGGTGGGTGAATCCGGTTGCGGGAAGACAACCGTTGGGCGCACCATGCTCCGCCTGCTCGAACCGACCTCCGGCGAAGTCAAATTCGACGGGCAGGATGTGTTCAAACTGAACGGCAAGGATCTCAAGGCGATGCGGCGGCACATGCAGATCATCTTTCAGGACCCGTACGCGTCGCTCGACCCGCGCATGCCCATTGGGCAATCGGTGATGCAGGGTCTCGACATTCACAAGATCGGCACGCACAAGGAACGTTTCGAGATCATGCTCGCTACATTGAAAAAAGTGGGGTTGGAAGATTACCACGCCCGCCGTTACCCGCACGAGTTTTCCGGCGGTCAACGCCAGCGGATCGGCATTGCGCGCGCGCTTGCACTGCAACCCAAGTTCATCGTCTGCGATGAGCCGGTCTCCGCGTTGGATGTATCCATCCAGTCGCAGGTGTTGAATATTCTCAAGGATTTGCAGTCCGAATTTGGACTCACCTACCTTTTCATTGCCCATAATATGAGCGTGGTTGAGCATATCTCCGACCGCGTGGCGGTGATGTATCTTGGCAAAATGGTGGAGTTGACGGGACGTGAGGAACTCTTCCGCAACCCGCTCCACCCGTACACCAAAGCCCTCATGTCGGCGATCCCGATCCCCGATCCGGAGTTGAAGCGTGAACGCATCATTCTGAAAGGCGATGTGCCCAGCCCGTTGAATCCGCCCAAGGGCTGCCGCTTCCATCCGCGTTGTCCGCTGGCGATCGATATTTGCTCGCAGGAGGAACCTGAGTTCAAGGAACTTCTCCCCGGCCATTTTGTCGCATGTTGGGTGGCGGAAAAGAACATGTAACATTGAAAAACCCGCGACGCCAGGACGCCGCGGGTTTCGTTATAATACGGGGAATTCATAGGACCACCTACGATGAAAAAAATATACCTGTTCTTTGTCAACCTGTTCATACTCGTATCCTGCGCGCCGCGGCAGACCGACGTTCCGGTGATTCCCGACACACCGACGGAAACACCCTCGCCTCTTCTCACACCGACGCCTGCGCCGCGCTCGTTGACCATTTGCCTCGGGGAGGAGCCGAACACGCTCTATCCGTACGGCAGTTTGAATTCCGCCGCGCGTAGTGTATTCTCTGCAATCTACGATGGCCCGATGGATATCCTCGAATATGGCTATGAACCGATCATCCTCGAAAAGATTCCATCTCTGGAGGATGGTGACGCGCAAGTCAATCCGGTTCGTGTTAGCGAGGGCGACGACATTGTGGACGCCGCCGGAAATGTAGTCAGTCTGGCAAAGGGGATGACGCTCAGACCCAGCGGGTGCCGCGCCGAGGAGTGCGAGATCGTCTACGACGACGTCAGCGAGATTGAAATGGATCAGATGGTGGTGACCTTCACCATGCTCGTAGGTCTGCAATGGTCCGATGGCGAACCGCTCACCGCGGACGATTCGATATTCTCGTTCGAACTGGCTGCCGATGAAGATACGCTCGGTTCAAAGTTCCTGACTGACCGCACACAAGTCTACGAAGCGGCAGATGAAATTACCGTTCAATGGTGGGGTAAGCCCGGTTTCATTGACCCCGATTACTACACAAATTTTTGGGTTCCCCTCCCGCGGCATCTCTGGCAAGAACAATCGCCGGCCGACCTGCCGCGGCTCGACCTGTCCTCCCGTTACCCGGTCGGCTGGGGTCCGTACATCATGCAAGAATGGACTCCCGGAGAAAGCCTGCGCTTGACGAAGAACCTCAACTACTTTCGCGCGGAAAGCGGTCTGCCGCGCTTCGATGAATTAACCTTCCTCATCATACCCGACGCGAACGCCGCGCTCTCCGCGCTCGTGGATGGAACCTGCGATGCGCTCGACCCATCCGTGCGGCTCGATGGACAGGTGGGCTTGCTTCAGGAAATGCAATCACAGGAGCAGTTGAAGTTGCTGGCCGCCCAAAGCATGACCATGGAATGGCTCGGCATAGGCATCGCTCCCGCTTCGTACGATGACGGCTACAACCCGCAGCGAGACCGGCCCGACCTGTTCGGCGATGAACGCATGCGGCAGGCGCTCACCCTGTGCCTTGACCGTCAAAAAGTGGTGGATATTGTCCTCTTCGGCTTGTCGCAAGTGCCGGATAGTTATCTGCCTTCCGATCACCCGCTTCATAATGGAAACATCCAGACGTATGAATATAATCCGCAGGCGGGAATGCAAATCTTAGAAGATATTGGCTGGCTCGATTCGGATAACGACCCCTCCACGCCGCGCCTGTCGTTCGGTGTGACAAGAGTGCCCGGCGGCACCCCGCTTGTAATCGATTATTACACCTCCTCGGCAACCCAACGTCATCAAGTGGCTGAGATTTTACGGCAGTCGTTGGGAGAGTGCGGTATTGGATTGAACACAGAGTTCTATTCCGCCTCCGATTTTTACGCGCAGGGGCCGGGCGGTCCGCTGTTCGGCAGGCAATTCGATCTTGCGGAATACGCGATCGGCGTCAACACCCTCGAACCGCAATGCAGTTGGTTCACATCGTCGCAGATTCCCTCCGAGGAAAACAATTGGGTCGGCACGAACATCAGCGGGTATGAAAATTCCGATTTCGATTCGGCCTGTGAACAGGCGCTCCGCTCGCTGCCCGGCGAACCCGAATACACGTCGCATCAAGAAGCACAGGCGATCTTCGCGAGCGAACTTCCCTCCATCCCGTTGTACCTGCGACTCAAGGTCGCCGCTTCGCGCCCCGATTTTTGCGGGTTCGCCCTAGACGCATCATCGAACTCCGCGCTTGCCAACATCGAATCCTTCGATTACGGACCGCACTGTTTGCCCTGAGATCTGTTTTGCAAAGGATTCCCGCGATTCCGTTTAATTCTAAATCTTTGCTATAATGCGTTCATTCCTGACCTGAGGAGTCTGCCATCATGAACAACAACACCCAGCCTTTACTCGCGGTGAAGAACCTCAAAACATATTTCTATACCGAGGATGGGGTTGTCCGCGCGGTGGATGGTGTGGACTTTGAAGTGTATCCCGGCGAAGTGTTGGGGTTGGTGGGCGAATCGGGCTGTGGGAAAAGCGTCACCTCGCTTTCGGTCATGAGGTTGATCTCGCGACCCGGGCGCGTGGACGGCGGGGAAATCCTTCTGGATGGCGAAAACCTGCTGGATCTAACCGAAGATGAAATGGTCAAGATTCGCGGCAACCGCGTTTCGATGATCTTTCAACAACCGCAGACGGCATTGAACCCGGTCTTCAAAGTGGGCGACCAGCTGGCCGAGGTATTGAACGTTCACCAAGATCTGGGCAGAGACGCGGGCTGGAATCGCGCAGTCGCATTGCTCAAAATGGTCGGCGTGCCGGACCCCGAGCGTCGCGCGCACGCGTATCCGCACGAACTTTCGGGCGGCATGGCGCAACGCGTAATGATCGCAATGGCGCTGGCTTGTGTGCCCGAACTCCTGATCGCGGATGAACCAACCACCGCGCTGGACGTGACCATTCAAGCGCAGATCCTCGACCTGATGCGCGACCTGCGCCGCGACATGGGCACATCGGTCATCCTCATCACACACGATCTCGGCGTGGTGGCTGAAATGGCAGACCGCGTGGCGGTGATGTATGCCGGCGAGATCGTCGAGCAGGCAGATGTCAATTCGTTGTTCGACGAGCCGATGCATCCGTATACGCAGGGCTTGATCGGCTCGATTCCTGTTTTGGGTGAGATCAAAGATAAGCTGGATGTCATACCCGGTTCGGTTCCCAACCTCATCAACCTGCCGCAGGGATGCCGGTTTGCGCCGCGTTGCCAGGCGCGGGTGAAACATGCCCTTAATATCTGCACCCAGACCGAGCCCGTGCTGGATGAAGTAAAACCCGGCCACCTCGTGCGGTGCTGGTTGTATCAAAATGCCGAGGGACATGTTGCTCCTTTGAAATCCTAATTCCCTTTTCTGGAGATTTTTCCGCCATGCAAAACCAACCCATCCAAAAAGGGGAAACCCTTGTCGAGGTCAACAACCTCGTGAAATACTTTCCCGTGCGCGCCGGGCTGTTACAGCGCGTGATCAACCATGTGAGAGCAGTGGACGATGTAAGTTTCTTTGTGAGGAAGGGCGAGACACTCGGCATGGTGGGCGAATCCGGTTGCGGCAAGACCACGGTTGGACGCACAATGCTCCGCCTTGTTGAACCCACTTCCGGCTCGGCGAAGTTCAACGGCAAGGATATTTTCACCATGAAGCCGCGCGAATTGAAAGCAGTGCGGCGCGATATGCAGATCATCTTCCAGGACCCGTACGCCTCGCTCGACCCGCGTGTGCCCATCGGCGAATCGGTGATGGAGGGATTGCACATTCACGGCATCGGGACACGCCGCGAACGGGTCGACATCATGTTGGAAACCCTCAAAAAGGTGGGGCTGGAGGATTACCATGCCCGCCGTTACCCCCACGAATTCTCCGGCGGGCAACGCCAACGGATCGGGATCGCCCGCGCGCTGGCGTTGCGCCCGCAGTTCATCGTTTGTGACGAGCCGGTCTCCGCGCTGGATGTTTCGATCCAGTCGCAGGTGTTGAACATTCTCAAAGACCTGCAGGCTGAATTCGGGTTGACCTACCTCTTCATCGCTCACAATCTTTCTGTTGTGGAACACGTATCGGACCGGGTATCGGTCATGTACCTTGGCAAAATGGTTGAGTTGACCACGCGCGAGGAATTATTCCGCAACCCGCTGCACCCGTACACCAAAGCTCTCATGTCCGCCATTCCGGTTCCCAACCCGCGCCTGCGGCGCGAGCGCGTCATTTTGAAGGGCGATGTGCCCAGTCCGCTCAACCCGCCGAAGGGTTGCCGTTTTCATCCGCGTTGCCCGGTGGCTATCGAGAAATGCTCGCAGGAGGAACCGCAATTCAAAGAACTTACTCCCGAACATTGGGTGGCTTGCTGGGTGGCGGAGCAGGACTCGCACTAATACCCAGAGTGATGGTTTATGACCGCGCCTTGTGTACTTCTCGTTGACGATCAAAAGGATATCGTCCGCCTTTTACACTCGACCCTGCAAACGCTCGGTCATCACCTCGATATTGTGGATGCGCCTTCGGGGGAAGAAGCCTTGCTCGAAGCCTCGCGCCGGAACATCGATTTGCTGGTCGCCGATTACCTCCTGCCGGGCATCTCCGGCGTGGAGTTGATGCACAAAGTGAAAGCGCGCAATGCAGACTTGAAGGTGATCTTCATCTCCGGCATGACCGAACGCAAGGCGCGCGATGAAATGCTGAGCGCTGGCGCGGCGGCGATCTTCGATAAGCCCATCCCATTGGCAGATTTTCTGGATGCGGTCGAACGGAGTTTGGGGCTGGTTCGCACCATCTTTCCGCCTGAATCCACACAGGAGGCAGAAGAACATCGCCAGACTCTTTCCGAATTGCTGGCGGGGTTCCGTCAGAAGATCCAAGCCGACGCGGTCTTCCTCATCAGCGACCGCGGACGCGTGCTTGCCCGCGCCGGTAATTTTTACGACAGCAGCATGGAAGTATCGTTACTCTCCGCGTTGATGGGCATCTACAGCGCGGGGTTGAAGGTTTCGCGTTTTATCCGTCAGGAACAACTGGAAAATTATCACGTCTTTCGCGGCGGCGACCATGACCTGATCCTCATTCCCGTCAATTCGGCGCATGCATTACTGCTGGCAGGGAAGGATTTGGCGAGCCGCGAACGCATCATGAACACGGTGGAGGGCATGTTGTTCGTGCGCGGCGACGTGGAGAATATCCTCCAGTCGCTGGGGGTGGCGCCGGCAGTGATGGTGACTGAATCAACCGTCCCCGCGGAGGAAGCGGGTGGTTTTATCCCGCCCTTCGTCACGGAAGAACCCGAACCGGAAGTGGATGTGGATGAGCTGTTCGCCTCTGCCGGTAAAAAATCCAATGTGAAGGATGTGAACGCGTTCTGGGATGAAGCGGTCGAGAAGGCGGGTAATATTCCGCTCAACCCGGATGTGATCTCATTCGAAGAGGCGAACAAACTGGGTTTGGCTCCGGGCAAGGAAGGCGCGACGATTCCGCGTCCGGTGACCGGCACGTTGAAGAGCAACGCCGCAAAACGGAAGTGACGTTGCCCTGCCTAATTCGCTGTGATACAATGTGCGCCTTACAGGGGCGTGGTGCAAGGGCAGCACACCAGCCTTTGGAGCTGTGGATCTTGGTTCGAATCCAGGCGCCCCTGCCAATCCCGCGAGTGCGGGGCTTCTTTTGTAAATAGGATTTGCCGCCCCCACCGCGCAAATCCTATTTTGTTTACCCCCTCCGCCCTTCGTGCGCCTCCCCATATCCGACGAACGTCAGTCGTAGTTGGGGGAGGGCAGGGTGGGGGCGGAGGAGTTGAAATGAAAGTTACTGCTGTGTTACTTGCCGCAGGTCAGGGTACTCGCATGAAATCCTTCCTGCCAAAGGTATTGCATCCGTTGTGCGGCAAGCCGATGGTGTGGCATGTGATGGAAGCGCTGAGATCTGCGATAACCGACAAGCCGGTGGTGGTGGTCGGCCATGGTGCAGAGGAAGTGAAAAAATATTTGGGGGATTCCGCCGAATGTGTGCTGCAAGAACCGCAGCTCGGCACGGGGCACGCCGCGCTGCAAGCTGAATCTCTGCTCAAAGGCAAAACGGATTTGGTGATCGTCACGTACGCGGACATGCCTCTTTTGCGCGGCGAAACCTTTGCGCGGCTCGTGGAAACTCAACGCCTCAATCCCGGACCGTTCAGCCTGCTCACCGTGATTGCGGAGGATCCACGCGGGTTCGGGCGCATCGTACGCAATGCCGATGGGACGGTTTCCGCCATCGTCGAAGAATACGTCGCCACGCCCGAACAGCAGCAGATCAAAGAGTTGAACGTCGGCGCGTACTGCTTCAAGGCAGACTGGTTGTGGGACGCGTTGCATCGCATCCCGAAGAATCCGAAAAAGGGCGAATATTACCTGACGGATGTGGTCGAACTGGCTGTGAAAGATAACCTGCCCGTGCAGGCTGTCGTCCACGATGATTTTATCGAGACCATCGGAATCAACACGCGCGTCCACCTCGCCGAAGCCGAAGCCGCCATGCGGATACGGATCAACCGCGAACACATGCTGAACGGCGTCTCGATGACGGATCCCGCCTCGGCGTACATTGATGCGGGCGTGACGATCGGCAAAGATACGACGATCATGCCGAACACGTACATTCACGGCGATACCGAGATCGGCGAATGGAATGTGATCGGTCCAAATTCGATAATTCGAGATTCGAAAATTGGAAATCGGTGCAAGGTGTTGGCATCCGTGTTGGAAGGCGCAATTGTGGAAGACGATGTGGATATGGGTCCGTTCGCGCGGTTGCGGAAGGGCGCGCACTTGAAGAGTCATGTTCACATGGGTAACTTCGGCGAAGTGAAGGATTCCACGCTGGAAGCGGGCGTGAAAATGGGTCACTTCTCGTACATCGGCAACGCAAGAATCGGCGCGAACACCAACATCGGCGCGGGTACGATCACCGCGAACTACGACGGCGAGAACAAACTCCCTACCGAGATCGGCGAAGAAGTATTTCTCGGCGTGGATACGATGCTGGTCGCGCCGCTGAAATTGGGTGATGGTGCACGGACAGGAGCAGGCGCAATTGTGACCAAGAACGTGCCGGAGGATACTCTGGTGGTCGGTATGCCGGCGCGTCCGATCAAAAAAGTTGAAAGACGGAAGAGGAAAGAGAAGTAAGACGCTGTACGCAATCCGAAGTAATTTAGTACTGCATATTGCGTAAGGACAATGTTATGACACTCACTCAACAAGAAAAACAATCCCTCATTGACCTTGCCAGCGCGGCGCGTGAACGCGCTTACGCGCCATATTCGAACTATCCGGTTGGCGCGGCGCTGCGAACGAAAACGGGAAAAATCTACACCGGCGTCAACGTAGAGAACGCCGCGTATCCGCAGACCATGTGCGCCGAACGCGTGGCGATCTTCAAAGCCGTTTCCGAAGGCGAGAGGGAATTTGAAGTCATCGTTGTCGCAACGGACAATGGCGGCTCTCCCTGCGGCGGATGCCGGCAGGTGATGGCGGAATTCGGACTCGATACCGTTGTCCTGTTGGCGGATGGCAAGGGCAACCTTGTGAAAGAAACAACGGTGAAAGAATTGCTGCCCGAAGCGTTTACACCGGAGAAATTAAATACGTAGGGGCGAGGTCGTCTCGCCCGTGCATGGGCGGGAAAACCCCGCCCTTACAATGCCCATGCCCCAGCCAAAATTCCGATCCGTCCGCGTAGATGCGGTGGTGCTTCGTCACAGCGATTACGGCGAAGCCGACCGCCTGCTTACGCTGTTCACGCGTCAACGGGGGAAGATGCGCGTCGTTGCCAAAGGCGCGCGCAAGATCGCCTCGCGCAAGGCGGGTCACATCGAACCGTTCACGCACGTCAAACTGCAACTCGCCACCGGGCGCGACATGTTCATCCTCACCCAAGCCGATGCGGTGGACGCCTACCTGCCCCTGCGCGAAGATTTAATTCTCACCAGTCACGCGTCGTATGTGTTGGAATTGCTGGATCGTTTTACCTACGAAGATGACGCCGAACACCCGGCGCTCTTCCGTTTGGTGACGGAATCGTTAGCGCGCCTCGCTTCCGGCGCGGACGTGTGGCTGGTCCTTCGCTTTTACGAAATGCGCCTGCTCGACCAACTCGGCTTCCGTCCACAACTCTTCGAGTGCGTCAACTGCGGGCGCGAGATTCAAGCCGAAGACCAGTTCTTCTCGTTCAGCGCGGGCGGCGTCATTTGTCCCCGCTGCGGGCAGGGACTGAAACACCTGCATCCGATTTCCGTCGAAGCGTTGAAGTATCTCAGGCACTTTCAGCGGAGCAGTTACGCCGAAGCCTCGCGCGCACGTCCCGACCACGATGTGCAGCGCGAAACCGAAGCGCTGATGCAGGGATATTTCACCTACCTGCTCGAACGCGAGTTGAATACGCCGGGGTTTTTGAAAAAGATCAGAGAGTAGAACGAATAGACGTTATCGCAAATAACCGATAAACGCCGTCCCGAAGGTTTTCTTTGAGTGATTGGAGCGCTCACTCACAACCTTCGGGACGTTTTGGCTCATTTGGAAGCGCGCCGGAAACTACTACTCTTCTTCCGTGGACTCTTCCGTTGTTTCGCCGGTGTCTTCGACTTCGTCATCATCGGGGTACGGGTGGTTCATCAGAAATCTCCTTTAGGTTGGGCTTGATGCCTCAAGTATAAGGAGAGGGTATTAAGATCGAGTTATGCGGCGGTTAACGATTTGCAAGGGTTCGATTAATCGGCCTTCAATCGTCTTCCCCAATTTAATACGAACAGCCACGCGATCGCAACGACCATCGGTTTCAGCAATCTCCATACAAGGAACTGGAACCAAGCCCACTTGAGGGGATAGACGATCTGTGCGATGAGCCAGCGTGCGAATAACGTTTGTCCCAACCCGCTTTGCATCACCCTGCGTTTGTATGTCCGAAACGAAAAATCTTCATTCATAAATGCTTCGCGAATCTCATGCGCGGCAAGCGCGCCGTAACCGAGCGCCATGCTGATTCCCTCCCCGAGCAGTGGGTCTGCCCCGGCGGCATCGCCGACCAACAGCACGCGCGGTGCAGACATGGGATTCTCCGGGCTGAACCAGCGGATGGGGTGTCCCTTGATCTCGTAGTCGTTTAGATCAAGACCGAAACGCGACATTTCCTCCGCAAGCGGCTCTTTGAGCTGCGGACGCGTTTCATTCGCGAGTAGATTCGTGTCGTAGATTCCCCAGCACCGCATCGGCTTGCCTTTGACTTGCGTGGGAAAATCCCAGATGTAGCCCGCGATGTTGGATGGGACGGGAGAGAATTCGAAAAACGCATGTTTGTCATTGCGAGAGGCATCTTTCCTCGAAGCAATCCCCGTCTTCGATAGGGATTGCTTCGCTTCGCTCGCAATGACATGATATGCGGGGGTGATTACCTCCAGCACCCGCGCCGTGTGCACCGGCGCGTGGGGGAAAATACTTCGGCGCGTGATCCCGTTCGAGCCGTCTGCGCCGACGACGATCTGCGCGCGGAAGTTTCCCCGATCGGTTTGAACGGTGACCCCATCTTGATCTGAAAAAACATTTTTCACGGTCACCAATTCTCTGATCTCTACTCCTCTACTCTCTGCTTTCTTTGCCAGCCAGGTATCGAACTCGTCACGACGGATGACGCGCAATGCGTGATTGCGCGGCATGTGAAAATTCAATCCTTTGCCTTTGAATTCAAAATTGATCTGCTGGGAGTCGACGTGGGGAACTTCCGTCACATCCAATCCCAGGCGTTGGAGGAGGATCTCCGCGTCGATGACAAGTCCGCCCGCGCACAGTTTGAAGCGTGGATAATGCTCCCGCTCGAGAATCAGAATCCGTTGGGAAAGATGCGGGGCGATCTGATGAAGATGAAGCGCGGTGGAGAGTCCCGCCGGTCCGCCGCCGATGATGATGACGCGGTAGTCCATTTTGAAAAATCAAGCGTACGCGCCGGTCCACGTTTCGAAGCGGCGCTCGTCGTGCTCTTCATCTTTGTAGAACGTGATGTACGTGATCGCCTTGTAAGGTACGAATCGTTTTTGGCGCGGGTTGTTGCGGGCGAGGTCGAAATAGGTGTGCCACGTGCCCGAGTTGAAATAGACCTGATCGCCGAGGGTTGCATCGTGTTCGAGCGCGATGGTCTCCTGATGATGCGTGTGACCGTAGACGAAATACCGCGCTGATCTATCGAGGAAGGCCGGTTCGAGCAGGGCGTGTTGCGTGAACGAAAGGTCGCCGCGTTTTTTTCTGCCTTGCAGCCGGAGGGTGAGTTTGTCGATGGTTTCGAACGAAACGAGCTTGGAAAGTTTGATACCGGCTTGCAGGGCATCCACCACGTCGAATTCGAAAGATTTATCCGCCTGCTTCACGAAATCGAGTTCGAGGAATTCGTCCGCGAGGCGGTCCCATATTTTTTTCAATTCGTTCTCGCCGCCGCGTTTGAGTTGGTTTTGTTTTGCCAGGGCGGTGAGTTGCGCATTGACCCACAGCGGCGTGGCAAGCGCCGGGCGGACATTGGTGATTTCGCTTAGTTTATCTATGAGAGTGACATCGAATTCCCTGGTGTGTTTCAAGGTTTCGGGAAATTTGTTGACGACTTCCATGGCAAGCACGTCGCCCAGTGTGGCATGGGCGCGTCCCTTTTCCCGGTTGAAGTTGAATGAGTCGAACAGGTCGCCGTGCCGTGCGAATACTTTATATTCCTCGAACAACCTGCGGAGTTGCGGCGCGTCATCTTCCCCCCATGGAAATTCAGGTTTGTATTTCCTCAGATCGGACGGGAAGGGAGCCGGTTCGTTGCTCAAGCCCATGGCTTGAATGATCTCGCGGCGGATCGCGTCGAACGCTTCGCCTTTCAGGCAATAGTACCAATCATGATTGCCGACCATGTAATGGAAGCGGACTTTGAGGGGAATCTTTGAGGCGTTTCGGTCGCGTTCCCCGTTTTGGCTGGGCGCATCGAATTCGATGAACTCGCCGCTTGCAAGTTTTCGCAGGACTTCGAGCGATTTTTCGTTCTCTTTCAATATGCCCCGCGTGATCTCCATCAATTTTGCCGCGTACTTCGGGTCGTTCGGGTCGCTCCACGGGCGGATGTAGTCTGCTTCGCCGGGCTTGGTTATACGGGCGGAGGTTTTGTCGTCAACGGGATAAAACCATTTGGTGGAATGGATCGGGTCGAGGATGTCGCCCAGCAATAAAACATCGAGTTCTTCGATGGGACTGTACCTGCCGCGGCGGAGCGAGGCGAAGTGCGCGTCCTGCCTTAATCGCTTCGCAAAGAGATAGAACGCGCTCGGCGGGATGGAGGATGCCGTGGTGCCGTCGCCGAGGTGCAGGTCGCTGATGATGATGAACATGGATTTCTCCTCGATGGGATTGATCGGATCGACCCTCGCCGGTCTCGAAGACCTTGAGGATCCTTGTGAGGTCTTTTGATTATAGTACCGAAGCGCGGTAGGGCGTGTATAATTTTGCCGGGAGATCGGAGACCTCATGACTCGAAAAATACTTTCATGGTTGTTGATTGTTCTCAGCGCGTTCTTTCTGTTGTCGAGCGCGGTCGGCATCCTCGCGGCGCTGACGCTCAACGGGTTGTTGACGCGCGAAGCGTTGGACCGGTTGACCGAAATCGATTCAGAACTCCGTCAGGGTGAAGCGGCATTGGCGAAGTCGCATGAGGAACTCGAGCGCGCCTTGCGCATCCTCGATTCCACCGAAGCGGCCTTGAATCAATTCACGCAGAACGATCCGCAGGCGTTTTTCGAGGATGTGCGCACGACACTCCATGATGAACTGCTCCCTGAGTTGGCGACCGCGCAGGATCGGTTGATCGCCGCGCGTGACACGCTCGAAAATGTGCGCGTGGTGGTGTTCGGTCTCAACATCGTGCCGTTCATCAGTATCAACATTCCTGACCAGATGCTTACCGACCTGATCGATTCAGCCGACGCGCTCGAAGCGCAAATCTCGGATGTGGGCGAGCTTGCCGAGCAGGCGTCTGTGTTGCTGGAGGATGCGTCGCAACTTTTCGGCGGCGACCTCGAGGGATCTCGTGAAAGTTTGGAAGGATTTCTCACGGATGTGGAGGCTTATCAAGAAAAGGTGAAGATTTGGCGCGAGCAGGTTGCATACTTGCAAGAGTCACTACCTCTGTGGCTCGACCTTGCCTCAATCTTTCTGACGATCTTTCTCTTGTGGTTCGGTCTTTCGCAGGTCAGCCTGCTCCTGCATGGACGCGCCATCCTGCGCGGGGAGAATCCGTGGGAGGGGTGGCGCGCGTGGTTTCCGTTCCGCCGCGCTTGACTTAGAACGCTTGTTCTAATACAATAGCCGTCCTTGTTTTCCTTTTGAGACCGGCTATGGTGAATGAACAAGTCAACAAAACAAGTACACGTATTTCTCATCCACGCACACAGCAACCGGGATGCAGTGCATAACCTCCACCACCGATTGAGGCGGGATGGTATCGACGCGTGGCTCGACGTGGAGCGGCTTCGACCCGGTGATGATTGGCAAAAAGAAATTCAAAGAGCCATCCTCAAAAGTGATGTGGTGATCGTCTGCCTTTCGCGCGCCTTCAACGAACTTCATGGGTACCGCCACGAGGAGTTGAAGCTCGCGCTCAAAAAGGCGTCCCTGCTGGTTGATGAAGTCTTCGTCATCCCTGTGCGGCTGGAGGATTGTGACATGCCAGAATCCCTCCAGCATCTGCACCGCGTGGATTTGTTCAAAGCGGGAGGCTACAAGAAGTTGGTGAAGGCGTTGAAGAATTTGGATGATTAAACTTATAATCTAGTCATGAATTTCGACCCGCAAAAACATCATCGCCGAAGCATTCGTTTGCAAGGATACGATTATTCACAGGCAGGCGCATATTTTGTGACCATTGTTGCCTGGCAACGCGAGATGTTATTCGGGGAAATTGTGGATGGGGAGATGAAATTGAACCGAAACGGGCGAATCGTCCGCGATGCATGGTTTGACCTGAAAAATCATTATCGGTATGTGGAATTGGGGGCGTTCGTAATTATGCCGAACCATGCGCATGGGATTATCGGTTTGGTTGACGATGGTAGGGGCGGGTCTTCCGCATCGGGCAAGACCCCTTTGCTTGGCGGATTAAATGCAGGCATAGAACTTGTGTCAACCAACCAGACCCGCCCCTACGTGACCGCCAAACGCCACGGTCTGCCCGAAATCGTCCGCGCGTTCAAATCATTTTCTGCGCGGCGGATTAACCGTCTGCGCCGCACAGACGGAATCCCCGTCTGGCAACGGAATTATTACGAACATATCATCCGCAACGAACGCGAAATGGACAGGATCACCCGTTACATCGAATCCAACCCGTCCATGTGGGCGGAGGATGACGAAAACCCAATGAAATCCAAACCGTAGGGGCGGGTCTCCACAGATGGGCGAGGTCTTGTGCCTGACACAACGATTGCGGGCAGGATCGTCCCGCCCAACATGCAGACCCACCCCTACAGTCAATTTGGTTGTAAAATAAGACGGGAAATTCATGCCAGAACCCAAACGCCCTCTCAAAGTTTTTCTTTGTCACGCCTCCGCGGATAAGCCGAAGGTGCGGGAGTTGTATCGCACGCTGAAACGGCGCGGCGCGCTCTTAACTTATTTCGTTATGTTCGTAACGAAAACTGATAAGTGCGTATAAATATCCGCAAATCAGAACCAACCTCCCCCGACGCGAGAAGCGCATTTCGGACGATGGACAATAGATCTTAGTCAACGGTCAATCCCCTGCGGGGACGCAAGCAGTCGTCCATCGTCTTTTCATCAGTTATAATCCCCTCACAATTATCAATTACCAATCCCAATTCTCTAATCTCTAATTCTCTATTTTCATGCCTTCCTCCTTCCAATCCATCATCCTCAAACTCCAAGACTTCTGGGCATCGCACGGATGCCTGATCACACAGCCTTATTACACCCAGGTCGGTGCAGGGACGATGAACCCTGCCACCTTCCTGCGCGTGCTCGGACCCGAACCGTGGAATGTGGCGTACGTCGAGCCGTCTGTCCGCCCCGATGACGGGCGTTACGGCGAGAATCCCAACCGCTTCCAAAAGCACACTCAGTATCAGGTCATTCTCAAGCCCGATCCCGGCAATCCGCAGGAACTCTATCTCGAGTCACTCAAAGCGCTCGGCATTGATCCGCGCCAGCACGATATCCGCTTTGTGGAGGACAACTGGGAACAACCCGCCATCTCCGCGTGGGGTCTCGGCTGGGAGGTCTGGCTCGACGGGCAGGAGATCACGCAGTTCACTTATTTTCAACAGATGGGCGGCGTGGCGCTTAACCCCGTCTCGGTTGAGATCACCTACGGGCTCGAACGCATCCTCATCGCGCTCAACAACGCCAAAGCCATCTGGGACGAAGAGTGGGGCGCAGGCGTGACCTACGGCGAGATCATCCGCCGCGAGGAGTTCGAACATTCCAAATATTATTATGAGGTCGCCGACGTCGAACGCGCCCGCCAGATGTACGATCTCTACTCCGCCGAAGCCGACGCCTGTCTCGCACAGGGTCTGCTCGTCCCCGCGCACGATTACGTCCTCAAGTCTTCGCACACCTTCAACATCCTCGACGCCCGCGGCGCGATCAGCGTTGCCGAACGTCAGGCTTTCTTCAGAAGAATGCGTGAACTCGCTCGACGTGTTGCCGAGGGGTATGAGGAGCAACGCAGAGAATTGGAATATCCACTATTGAAAGAGACTAGAGGACAGAGACTAGAGACTGGTAAACCCAACTACTCTTTAATCTCTAGTCCCCAATCTCTGCTCTTCGAAATCGGTGTCGAAGAACTCCCTGCTTCTGATGTAGACGCCGCGCACGAACAACTCACACAACGGATACCAACCCTGTTGGATGAACTTCATCTTGAACACGGCGACATCCGCGTCTACGCGACCCCGCGTCGACTCGTCATTGCGGTTGATTCGCTTTCCCCGACCCAGCCCGACCGTGAAGAGGTGGTCAAAGGTCCGCCCGCGGATAAAGCCATCGTAGGACAAGTTGGCAACTTGTCCTACACCCCCGCCGCGCAGGGCTTCGCCAAGAAGAACGGAATTAAAGTCGAAGACCTGCAAGTCCGCGAAGAAGGCGGGGGCAAATATGTCTTTGCTATGGTCAAACAAAAAGGACGCCCGACTCCTGAAGTCCTTGCCGAAGCGCTGCCGAGGCTGGTGGAGAGCATCAAGTTTGAAAAATCAATGCGATGGAATGAAAGTGGAGTCTCATTCTCGCGCCCCATCCGCTGGTACGTGGCTCTGCTCGGCGACATGATCATCCCGTTTGAATACGCAGGCGTTGCCTCTGGCAATATCTCCCGCGGACTTCGCCCCTACGACTCTCCCGAAATCAAAATCTCCTCCGCCGATCAATATTTCGATATGATTCGTGAAGCGGGAATTATTCTCGATAAAGAAGAACGCAAAGCCTCCATCGTCGAACAGGTCAAACAAGCCGCGTCGCTCGTCGGCGGCGAAGCCCTCATCGAAGAGGGTTTGCTCAATGAAGTGGCGAACCTCGTCGAAATGCCCACCGCCGTGATGGGCGGCTTTGACGAGGAATTTCTGCAATTACCACGTGATGTCTTGATCTCGGTAATGAAGAAACATCAACGATATTTTCCCGTGCAACGCGTAGGGGCGACTCTTCAAGCGCAATCAGTCGCCGCGTCGGGCAAGGAAGCCTCGCAAACGAATACTCGGTCAGCCCTGGGAGTGTCGCCCCTACTGCCACATTTCATTGCAATTAGAAACGGCGACGACATCGGTGTTGACATTGTTCGTCAGGGCAATGAACACGTCTTGAGCGCGAGATTCACAGATGCAAACTTCTTCGTCCGCGAGGACCTGAAACTCAAACTCGAAGAATATCGTCCCAAACTCTCAACGCTGACCTTCCACACGAAACTTGGCTCGATGCTCGATAAATCTGACCGCATCCTGAAACTCGGCGCGGAAGTGGGTGGGATGCTTGGATTCAAAGATCTGTATGAGGTCAAGAATTTGGGACGCGCGGCATACCTTGCCAAAGCCGATCTCGTGACTCAAATGGTCACCGAGATGACCTCCTTGCAAGGGATCATCGGCGGCGAGTATGCGTTACGCAGCGGCGAGGAAATGGAAGTGGCAGTTGCCATCAGCGAGCAATATCAAACCGTGCCAAAAACGAAGATCGGTCTCGCGTTGGCGCTTGCTGACAGACTCGACTCTCTGGTTGGTCTCTTCGCCGCGGGACTCGCCCCCACCGGGACGAAAGACCCGTTCGGTCTGCGCCGCGCGGCGATTGGCATCGTTCAGCCGTTGATCGATCATGATGTTGATTTTGATCTCGCCGAGGCGGTGAAGAAATCTGCGAAGACGCAACCAATCAAAGTAAATGATGAAGTGCAAAAACAAATCTTGGAGTTCATTTCAGGACGATTGAAAGTCGTTCTCAATGAAGCGGGTTTCAAATATGATGTTGTGGATGCTGTCCTTGCGGAGCAATCCGCCAACCCGGCGGCATCCGCCCGGGCGGTGAAGCAGCTTCACGCGTGGGTTGGACGCGAGGATTGGTCCGCGATCCTGCCTGCGTTTGCACGATGCGTCCGCATCACGCGCGATCAGGAAAAGACGTTCAAGGTCAACGAGAAATCTTTTGTCGAAAAAGAAGAAAAGGAATTGTTCGAGTCGTTTCAAAAAGCCGCCCACCATCAACCCTCAACTGTGGATGAATTTCTTGAGGTCGTTGTCAAACTGAGTCCATCCATCAACGCTTTCTTCGACAAAGTGTTGGTGATGGCAGAGGATAATAAAGTGCGGCAGAACCGCCTCGCGCTCGTAGGACAGATTGCCAGTTTGTCTCATGGTATTGCGGACCTGAGCAAACTCGAAGGTTTTTAAATTAGGGGCGAATAAGAGTTTTATCTAATCGGATATTGTTAGGTATAATCCCGCCATCGTCAAACGGGGATGTATCGCCAATCAATTCGCGCATCGCTCTCTTCGTCATTGCAGCCCTATTGAAAAGGAGAAAATCATGTCCAAGCCAAAAGTTCGAATCGCTGTTTCTTTGTTGATCGGTTTGGTGATCGTCCTTGCGGTGTTCGCCAGCGTTCAGGCGGCATCATCGCGCGCCAGCCTGAGCGGCGAGAGAGCGGTCACTACGGCAGGCTTATTGCTCGATACAAGTCACGTTCGGAGTGCGGGGCAAAACCTATCGTCGTATTTTTATGATGAAAGCGCCTACCAGAATAAGGGCGAAGGACAGGGCGGTTGCGAGCGCGACAGTATTGACGATTGACCCAACTCGATCGGTATATCCAGCAAGGGCAGACGACTAGTCTGCCCTTTATGATTTAATTTGCGAATTTCATGAATGCGTCTATAATTCAACTTGCCAAACGTTGACCGCTGAAAGCTGACCGCTGTTTATGTCCACCATTGACGAAATCAAATCCAAAATAGATATCGTAGACCTCGTCTCTGAGGCGGGAGTCAAACTGCGCCATGCGGGCAAGAACTACACAGGCTTTTGCCCGTTCCACGATAACAAACATTCGCCCGCGTTCGTCGTCTGGCCCGAAACCGGGACGTGGCGATGCTTCGGTCAATGCAACGAGGGCGGCGATATTTTCAAGTTCGTGATGAAGCGCGAAGGGCTGGATTTCAAAGAGGCATTGCAAAAACTTGCCGTGCGCGCAGGCGTGGAATTAAAGGACCTTCGGCAACGCGAAACGCCCGAACAAAAAGAAGCGCATGCGAATCTTCGCAAGTTGTTGGAAGATGCGATCATCTATTATCGTAGTCAGTTGTTTGCCAATAAGAATATCCTCGATTATCTGCGCGAAAAACGCGGACTGAGCGATTCGACCATCGAAACGTTTGGCTTGGGTTATGCCCCGCAGGGATACGACAACCTTCTCCAACATTTCACACAACGCGGTTACTCTGAGCAAGACTTGATCGATTCAGGTTTGTTATCCGTCCGCGAATCGGAATCTCAGGTCTCCAGTCTCCCATCCCGTTCGTTCGATCGTTTCCGCAACCGCATCATGATTCCGATCCGCGATGAGCAGGGACGCATGGCGGGATTCGGCGCGCGCATCGTGGACCCGAACGATGTGCCGAAGTTTCTCAACTCGCCCGAAACCCCGGTCTTTTCAAAGGGACGCCTGCTCTATGGACTCGATCGCGCGCGCAAACCGATTCGCACTGCCGATCAAGCCGTCATTGTCGAAGGCTACCTCGATGTCATCGCTTTACATCAGGCGGGATACGAAAACGTCGTCTCGCCGATGGGTACCGCGCTGACCGAAGACCAGATGCGCCTGCTGAAAAAATTCACGCGGCGCATCGTCCTTGCGCTCGACCCCGACACCGCCGGGCAAAAAGCCGTCCTGCGCGGACTCGACGCGGCGCGTTCCGCCATGGATAAGGAAGGCGAACTCGCTTTCGATGCGCGCGGCTTGCTTCGCAATGAGTCGCGTCTGCAAGCAGACTTGCGCGTAGCGACGATGCCCGATGATCTCGACCCCGATGAAATCGTCGCGCGTGATAAAGAAGAGTGGAAGAAGTTGATCGAAGACGCGAAGCCCATCGTCACGCATGTGATGGAGACTCTCGCGGCGGGACAAAACCTGAGCGACCCGAAAGTGAAGAATCAGATCGCGGCGCAGGTGCTTCCTCTAATTGAGGATTTGCCCAACGCGTTGGAACGCGATACATACCGTCAGGCGTTGGCGCGGATGCTGAAGGTGGATGAACGCGCCCTACTCGGCACACAGGCTCCAGGTCCGCGCGCGAGGCGACCGAGACAAGTTGAAAAAAGTCAGCCCGTAGAGAAATCCAGCATTACGGTGTCGGTCTCTTCCAGCAAGGCTGTCGAAGAATATGTGATCGGCGTGTTGTTCAGAAAGCCCGAATTGTTATATCGACTGGACCGTTCACTGCAGGAGTTCGGTTTGATCGCGCTGACATCCGAAGATTTTGAATATACCGATAATCAGATGTTGTTTCGATTGATCCGCGAATCGGTGGAGCAGGATAAGACCGAGCATCACGATTTCGTAGTAGACTCACTGCCTGAGTCTTTGCAAGCGCGTTCGCAGGAACTGGCGAAGGAGGCAGAGAAGCAGGAACGGTTGGACGAGAAATTGCTCGAAGAATTATTGCGCGGCGTGATCAAATTGCGACGCGTGGCGGCGGGGGAGAATATCAACCAGTTGCGCTTCTTGCAGGAGGAGGCGCATCAAAGCGGAGACCTGCGCGCGTCTTCTTATCAGGATCTGGTGTTACAACATACGAGACTACTCAGGGATTTGGATCAGGCGCATCGTAAAATGACAATGAAGCGTTTGGAGTAACCAACGCAATCGTAACAATTGAAGTGAGATGGCGTCTGGTAAACGGGACAGCGGCTGACATGAAACGGACTGCATCGAACGATCATCACAAATCGGATGAACGAAAACCGCGCGATGCGAAAGACGCGGCATTTTTCGGTTCGTCCCTGCCCATCGACGTGGATGCCATGCTGAACGCCGCGCCATTGCCTGAACTGTTGCGCGACGAAGTTCCAGACCCCGATGCCGGTGCGCTGTCACAGCAGGAGGAGTTGCTCTACGATGAACCGCTCGACCTGAAAGACCCTGCGCTCGCCGCCGAACTGGGCGACGACCCGGTCCCGCTCTACCTGCGCGATATCGGTCAAGTCAAATTGCTGGATGCCAACAAAGAATTTCATCTGGCAACCATGATCGAGGCGAGCCGCCTCATCGTGTCGCTGGGGCGTCATCCCCTTCGCAAAGGCATGACGCTGGAGTGTGCCATTTATCACGCGCTCATCGCCGACCTGCTCACCTCGTGGAATCGTCTGCTCGAAGATACCGCGCGACTCAACCGCGAAGCTCCGAATTTCACCTTCATCCTCAACGAAGCAAAACTGCTGTGTGCCTCTTTTGAAACTAGGGAGCCTTCGTACTTGCGCAGTTATTTGGATAACGGGATGTGGGGGACTGACGAACCATGGAACGCCATCGCGCGCAAAGCCTACTCGGTCTTTCTCAGCCTCTACCTGCTTCCCCCGTCGTACGCGGACTTGCTCCTCAAGCATTTCAACGTTCATCATCACCTGCCGAATCAGCGGACTCTCTTCCACCATCTGCCTGCGGATGAAATCCTCCACGCCGAAATGGATTCTGCCCAAGCCCGCGCGAAGGAAGCGAACCAGATCCTGATTCGCGCGAATCTGCGCCTCGTGGTCAGCGTTGCCAAACGCTATTTGAATCGCGGCATCTCGTTTTCTGACCTGATTCAAGAGGGCAACATGGGGCTCCTGCGGGCGGTCAACAAATTCGACCCGCGCCGCGGATTCAAATTCAGCACGTATGCCACGTGGTGGATTCGACAATCCATCAACCGCTCGATCGCCGAGCAGGCGCGGACGATCCGCATCCCCGTGCATTTGTTCGAGTCCATCAGCCGCGTGATGCGCGTGCAGAGGACTCTCACGCAGCAACTGGGGCGAAACCCCACCACCGAAGAGGTCGCTATCGAAGTGGGGTATCTCCCTGCCGCCGATGTGGATGCGATCCTGCGCGCACATTCAGATGAACAGCCGCTGGAGACTGCGTTGCAACAAAGACTGGACTCTGCCATGCAAAAAGTGGACCGCGTGCTCCGTTCCGCGGAGGAACCCGTCTCGATTGACGGACCCGTCGGCGACGAAGACTCCAGTTCGCTCGGCGATTTCCTCGAAGATGAAGACGCGCCCTCGCCGTTAGATTCCGCCACGCGTGAGATGCTCCGCAGGCAGGTGCGCAGCGCGCTTAACCTGCTCTCTGACCGCGAACGCGAAGTGTTGGAATTAAGATTCGGCTTGAAAGATGGGAAGGACCACACGCTCGAAGAGGTGAGCGCGTACTACAACGTCACCCGCGAGCGCATCCGCCAGATCGAAGCCAAGGCGTTGAGGAAACTGAGGCATCCCTCGCGGAGTCGGCAGTTGAGGGATTATTTGGGGTAATTTTTTGTGGGCGGGTCTGAAACCTGCCCATATTTTTTGCCTCCGACCTTGTGAAAAGTGGCACTTTCAAAACTCTTATGTTATACTGTCCCGAACATTACAAATACCGTCCATTACGGGCGTTTTGAGGAGCCGGAATGCTCGAATATGCAGCCATAGGATTGATGATCGTGCTGGCGACTCTCGTCGCCTTGATCGCGATTGGCATGGGGAATTTATTCGGACCGAAAAAGCCGTCTGCAACGAAATCCATGCCGTACGAGTCGGGTATCACTCCCTACGGCGAAGCGACGCGCCGGCTCCCCGTCCGCTTTTATTTGATCGCGGTGCTTTTCATCCTGTTCGATATCGAAGTCATTTTCTTCCTGCCGTGGGCGGTCGTGTTCCGCCAGTTGGGGTTGTTTGGCTTGATCGAGATGGTCATTTTCATCGTGATTCTTTTGGTGGGCTACGTGTACGCGTGGAAGAAAGGAGCCCTTGAATGGGAGTAGAGCAAAAACTGGGTGACATGGGGATCGTCACTACAAAACTGGAAGAACTCGTCAATTGGTCGCGCACGAACGCGATGTGGCCCATGTTGTTCGGTCTCGCGTGCTGCGCCATCGAGATGATGGCGGCGCAGGCTTCGCACTATGACATGAGCCGCTTTGGCATGGAATTGATGCGTGCCAGCCCGCGTCAATCGGATTTGATGATCGTCGCGGGACGCGTCTCGCGCAAGATGGCGCCTGTGGTGCGCCGCCTCTACGATCAAATGCCCGAACCGAAATGGGCGATCGCGATGGGGGACTGCGCTTCGTGTGGAGGCGTGTTCAACAACTACGCCATTCTACAAGGCGTGGACGAGATCATCCCTGTGGATGTGTACGTGGCGGGTTGCCCGCCGCGCCCCGAAGCGTTGATCCACGGCGTGGTGACGTTGTATGAGAAGGTGAAGGGTGAGAAGTTTAAGGATCTGGCAGTCGTGAAATAACCTTTGCTATTAATTAGCCACAGACCGCACAGAGTTCTTAGAGTTTCTTCTCAGAGTCTCAGTGGTCTCTGTGGCAAAGGGCGATGGTGAATGGACAAAAAACACGAAAAAATCGTTCAAGCATTGCAGGAAAAGTTCAGCGCGACCTACGAAGATTTCCGCGATGAAGTGCATGTCTTCATCAAGGCAGAGCAGATCGTGGAGGCGCTGACCCTCCTGCACGACAAATATGAATTTGAGCTGCTCTCCGCGCTGACCGCGACGGATTATTACCCGCAACAGACGCCTCGCTTCCACGTGGTGTATCAACTGTCGTCGCTGGCGAAAAATATCACGCTGCAGTTGAGAGTCCCCGTAAACGGCGACCAGCCGAAGGTCCCAACCGCGACGCGTGTGTACGATACCGCGAACTGGCGCGAGCGTGAGGTCTTCGACATGTTCGGCATCCAGTTCGAAGGTCATCCCGACCCGCGCAGGATTCTGTCACCCGAAGGCATGGAGGGACATCCGCTTCGCAAAGACTTCCCGCTTGGGTATGAAGAGCCGCAGTTCACGTTTAATTACGACGACATTGATTTGAAGAAGATTTACGCGAAGGAATAGCATGGCGCAGATCGAAGAAGTCAATTACGAACAATATAAACACCTCGTGTCTGAGCGCGCGTTTACCGGCGAGACCATGTTGTTGAACATGGGACCGCAACACCCGTCCACGCACGGCGTTCTACGCATGTTGCTCGAACTCGATGGCGAGACGGTGGTCAACGCGATCCCTGACATCGGTTATTTGCACACGGGCATCGAAAAGAACATGGAGGCGAAGACCTACCTCAAAGCCGAAGTGATGACCGACCGTCTCGATTACATGAACACGACGGGCAATAATCTCGCCTATTGCATGGCGGTGGAAAAACTGGTCGGGCTCGATGTGCCGCCGCGCGCGCAGGCGATTCGGGTCATCCTCACCGAGTTGCAGCGCATTGCGTCGCATTTGGTTTTCCTCGGCGCGTTCGGTCTCGATCTCGCGGCGATGTCCGTCTTTTTGTACTGCTTCCGCGAACGCGAAATGATCCTCGATATCCTCGAATTATGTTCGGGTCAGCGCATGATGACCACCTACATCCGCCCCGGCGGCGTGTGGCGCGATGTGCCGGAAGAATTTGAACCCGCCGTTCGCAACTTCATCAAGATCTTCCCCAAACGCGTGGACGAGTACGAAGCGCTGTTGACGAAAAACCCGATTCTTCTCGACCGTTTGGTGGGCATCGGCATCCTCGACGCGCAGACCGCCCTTTCGCACGGCGTGACGGGACCCACGCTCCGCGCCTCGGGCGTGGACTGGGATTTGCGCAAAGCCCGCCCGTACATGGGTTATGAACAATACGATTTCAATGTTCCCGTCCGCAACCGCGACAGCAGGAAAGGCGATACGTTCGACCGTTATATCGTCCACATCGAGGAGTTCCGCGAGTCGTTGAAGATCGTCGAGCAGGCGTTGAACAAACTCCCCAAGGGACCCGTGCAAAGCGAGAACCGCAAGTTCGTCCCGCCGCCGCGCGCTGAGATCGGCGTGAGCATGGAAGCGCTCATCCACCACTTCAAACTGTGGACGGAGGGGTTCCCCGCGCCGAAGGCTTCGATCTATAGCGCGGTCGAATCGCCGCGCGGTGAGTTGGGCGTCTATCTCGAAGGCGACGGCGGGCCCAAACCGCACCGCGTGCACATGCGTACGCCTTCGTTCGATAACCTGTCTGTCATCAACAAGATCACGCAAGGGCATCTCGTGGCTGACCTTGTAGCAATCCTTGCTTCGATTGACATCGTGCTCGGAGATATTGACCGATGAGCCTCGCCAAAAAGTATCCGAAGGAAGTGAAACAGATCCTCTCGAAGTATCCGCCGGAAGGCAAACGCTCGGCGGTGATGCCGTTGCTCTTCCTTGCCCAGCGCGAGGAAGGTTATATCAACAAGTCTGCGATGCAGGATATTGCCGAGATGCTCGACATCACCGAGACGGAAGTCGCGGCGGTCGTCGGTTTCTACACGCTGTATCACGACAAAAAAGAAGGCAAATACCGCATTCAGGTTTGCACCGATCTGCCGTGCGCCTTGCGCGGCGCGGAAAAATTCATGGACGATCTGTGCGCGAATCTCGGTATCAAAGTCGGCGATACGACACCCGACGGCGCGGTCACGCTCGAAGCGGTGACCTGCCTCGCCGCGTGCGACAAGGCTCCCATGTTCCAAACGCAGGGACCCGATGGGATCAAATATCACGAGAACATGACCGTTGATAAAACAATGGAATTGATCCGCACTTTGAAAAATGCAGTGGGGGAGACGAAGTAATGGCCCAGATCCTTTTACGTCACCGCGAAATACCCGATATCAACAAACTCCCCGTCTACAAAAAGAACGGCGGGTTTGCCGCGTTCAAGAATGCTGTGACCAAAATGAAGCCGGCCGAAGTGACCGAGGTGGTCAAGAACTCCGGTCTGCGCGGGCGCGGAGGAGCGGGCTTTCCCACCGGTATGAAGTGGTCGTTCATCGACAATAAGAACTGGCCCCACTACGTGGTGGCAAACGCAGATGAGTCCGAACCGGGCACGTTCAAAGACCGTGAGATCATGGAGGGGAATCCCTTCCAGTTTTTGGAGGGAGTCGCCATCGCCTCCTACGCGGTCGGCGCGAACGTCGCGTACGTGTATCTGCGCGGCGAGTTCTGGGAGCTGGCGGCTTCGCTCGACGAAAAGATCGCGGAGATGGAAGAGGCTGGCTATCTCGGCGACAAGTTGTTCGGCACAAATTATTCTCTCCGAATGTACACCCACCTCGGCGCAGGCGCATACATCTGCGGCGAAGAGACCGCCTTGCTCGAATCGCTCGAAGGCAAACGCGGACAGCCGCGCGTACGCCCGCCGTTCCCGCCTGCTGTAGGTTTATACGGCAAGCCGACCGTCATCAACAACGTCGAAACCTTTGCCAACGTGCCGATGATCTTGGCGAACGGTGCGGAATGGTATAAGACAATGGGCACCGCAGACAGCGCCGGCGTGAAGATATTTTCATTGTCTGGGCGTGTGCGTAAACCTGGCAATTACGAATTGCCGTTTGGCACGACCTTCCGCGACCTGATTTACAAACATGGCGGCGGCGTGCAGGATTCGCGTACAGTCAAAGCGATCATGCCTGCCGGTGCTTCTTCCTCCTTGATTCTCGTGGACAATGACAAAATTCTCGACACGCCGATGGACTACGCCACCGTCCGCACGCTCGGCGCCGACCTTGGATCTGCTTCCGTGATTGTGGTTGACGACACTGTTCCGATGGATTGGCTTGTCAATAAAACGGTGCACTTTTTCAAACATGAATCGTGCGGCAAATGCACGCCCTGCCGCGAAGGCACGTATTGGATGTCTCACCTCACCGAACGGATTCACGGCGGGCACGGCTCGAAAGCCGACGTGGATCTGCTCCTGAACGTGGCGAAACAGATGCAGGGCAAATGTTTGTGCGCACTGGGCGAATTTTCCACGATGGCGGTTGTCTCCGGCATTGAACGCTTTAGACAAGATTTCGATCATGCGGTGAAAGCATAATGAGTAAACAAGTCACTCTTACGATCGATGGGAAACAGGTCACAGTACCTGAGGGGTTGAACGTGGTGGACGCCGCCAAGATGGCGGGCATCGACATTCCCGTTTTTTGTCATCATCCCAAACTCGAGCCTGTGGGCATGTGCCGCATGTGTCTTGTGGAAGTTGGCCGCCCCATGCGTGACCGCGCCACAGGTCAATTCGTGATAGAGAACGGCGCGCCGAAGATCCAGTTCATGCCCAAACTCGAAACCGCCTGCACGAACAAGGTGGAAGAGGGCATGGTAGTGCTGACCCAGAATGAAAAAGCAACGGCGGGACAAAAAGGTACCGTTGAGTTTTTGCTTACATCGCATCCGCTCGATTGCCCGATCTGCGACAAGGGCGGCGAGTGCCCGCTTCAAAATCTCACCATGGCGCACGGACCCGGGCAGAGCCGCTTCATCTACGATGAAAAGATGCATCTCGATAAGCAGGTTCCGCTCGGCGAGTTGATCTACCTCGACCGCGAGCGTTGCATCCAGTGCGCGCGCTGCATCCGTTTTCAGGATGAGATCGCCGGCGATTCGGTCCTCGGTTTTGACGAACGCGGACGCACGATGCAGATCGTTTCTCTCTCGGACCCCGGGTTTGATTCCGTTTTCTCCGGCAACACCACCGACATCTGCCCCGTCGGCGCGTTGACCACCGCGGACTTCCGCTTCGGCGCGCGCCCGTGGGAATTGGATGCCTCTCCCTCGATCTGCACCCAATGCCCAGTGGGATGCAATACCACGTTGAACACGCGCCGCGAAGCCAAAGCGGGCGGCGAGATCGTCGTCAAGCGCGTGATGCCGCGGCAGAACGAGGAAGTGAACGAGATCTGGTTGTGCGATAAAGGTCGCTTCGCGTATCACTACGCGGAGAGCAAACAGCGGCTCAGCAAACCGATGATCCGCAAGGATAAGAAGTTGGCGCGCGCCTCATGGGACGCCGCAACCAAACTTGCCGCTGAGAAATTCCTGAAAGCCAAAAAAGATTTCGTTGTGTTGGCTTCGGGAAGATTATCCAACGAAGATTTGTTCAACTTGAAGACTCTCGCCGATCATGCAGGTGGTAAATCCTATCTGTACTCGCACATGGCGGGCGGCGAATTGACCACGCTCGTCGGCGTGAGCGCAGGGACGAACTTTGGAACAATGGGGAAGGGAACGGCGATCGTCGTCGTCGCTTCGGATTTGTATCAGGAAGCGCCGATCTGGTATCTGCGCGTGAAGCAAGCCGCGAAGCGCGGCGCGACTCTGATCGTGCTGAACCCGCGCAAGACGAAACTTGATAGATATGCTTCGTTTTCTGTCCGCTACGATTATGGCGGTGAAGCAAAAGCCGTCCACGACCTGACCAAGAAGAGCAAGGCTAGCGATGCGTTGATGAAAGCCGAGAACGCGGTCATCTTGTATGGAAGCGAAGGCGTTGGGGTGGCGGGTTCGCAAAGCCTTGCAACCGCGTGCGCCAAATTGTTGAACGAAAACGGCTTTACAGGCAGACCCAACAACGGGCTGATCGGCGTGTGGGAGCGCGCGAACGACCAAGGGGCGTGGGAGATGGGCTTTACGGTTGAAGACGATCTAGCCAAGGCGTTAAAAGGCAAGTCCGTGTATGTTGTTGGCGCTGACCCAGTCAACGACGACCCGAAACTGGCGAAGGCATTGGCAGAGGCGAAATTCGTTGCGGTGCAGGATGTGATGGAAACCGCGACAACCGAAATCGCGGATGTTGTCCTTCCCGCGCAGGCGTTCACCGAACGTGAAGGGACGTTGACCTCGGGCGAACGACGCGTGCAGAGGTTCTATCCTGCGGTGCCGGTGACCGGCGATGCCAAACCTGATTTTGCGATCACGGCTCAGATCGCGCGGAACATGGGCGTCATCCTCGAAGGCACGTCTGTTTCTGTGGTGTTCGACCTGCTTGTTGAAACGGTGAAATCCTTCGAAGGTTTGAATTACGCCAAACTTGCCGAAGTCCGCGAACAATTCCCCATCGTCGGGCGCGGCGATATGTACTACGGCGGTACAACGTACGAGAATAAACACGGTTTGGGCGTCCACCTCTCATCGGCGGCAACTCGCGGGGAGAGGCTGAGCATCCCGAGGGTCCAGAAAGAAGCGGTTCCTCATCCGAAAGAAAAAGAATTGCTCGCGGTGCCGGTCAACAAGTTGTATCATCGCGGCACGACGGTCGTTTCTGCCGAGTTGTTGCACGAACGAATTGGCGATGCCAGTGTGAGTTTGCATCCCGACGCCGCGCAGCGACTTGGCTTGCGCGCAGGGCAGACGGTGAGTGTGAATTTCAACGGTACGAGCGGGCAGGCAGTTGTAAAACTGGATGACACGATTGACGAGGGCGTCGCGTTGGTGCCGCGTTCGATGGGCATCGCGATCCGCGCGCCTGTGGCTGTGAAGGTGAAGGCATGATCTCAGATTGGACTCTCTGGCTCGAGTGGTTCATCAAATCGCTCATTTTGATCTTTGCCTTGTTGGGCGGCTTCGCTTATCTGACATGGTATGAGCGCCGCGCGCTGGCGCGTATTCAGACGCGCATCGGTCCGAACCGCGCGGGACCGTTCGGGCTGCTGCAGCCCATCGCCGACGCGATCAAACTGGTCTTCAAAGAGGAACTCACGCCCGCCAAGGCGTATAAATTCGTGTTCTTCCTCGCGCCGATCCTGACCGTTGTGCCTTCCATCATCATCGCCGCGGTCATCCCGTGGGGCACGTCGTTCAATTTGTTCGGGCGCGAGATCAAATTGTATCTGGCAGACCTCAATGTAGGCGTGTTGTATTTCACCGCCATCGCTTCGATCGCCGTGTACGGGATCGTGCTGGCGGGTTGGTCGTCGAACAGCAAGTATGCGATGCTCGGCGGCATGCGTTCGACCGCGCAAATGATCTCGTACGAACTCGCCCTCGGCATTTCGATGGTGCCGGTTATCCTGCTTGCCGATTCAATGAACATGCGGGAGATCGTCGAAGCACAGCGTTCGATGTGGTTCGTGGTATATCAGCCGATCGGCGCGTTGATCTTCTGGATCGCCACCCTCGCCGAAGTGAACCGCGCGCCGTTCGACATGCCCGAAGCCGAACAGGAACTGACAGCGGGCTATCACGCGGAATATTCGGGCATGAAGTTCGCGCTGTTCTTCATGGCGGAATATCAGAAGATGATCATCATCTGCGCCATCGCGGCGGTGTTCTTCTTCGGCGGGTACCTCGGTCCCGGCGTGGATCAATATCCGCTCCTCGGACCGGTGTACATGTTCATCAAGATCGTCGTTCTTTTGTTCGCCATGATCTGGGTGCGCGCCACATGGCCCCGCCTGCGTTATGACCGGTTGATGACCTTCGGCTGGAAGGTGCTGCTGCCGGTCTCGCTGGCGACCGTGTTCCTCACCGCCCTTGGGATTTTACTTTTTGAGACGACCGGCAACTCGATGTGGATGTGGTTCATCTCCGCTTCCTCCGTGATTGTGTTTTTGATCCCCATTGCCGGCATTTACCTAACCTTGAGGAGACTTCCCTATGGGCGCGCTTGAACCCGTCGTTGAACTGGTCCGCGGGCTGTGGACGACGTTCAAGTCCATGTTCGAGAAGCCCGTGACGATTCAATATCCCGAAGAGAAGCGACCCGTCCGCAAAAGGTTCCGCGGGCGTCACGTTCTGCATCGCTACGAAAACGGGCTCGAGAAGTGCATCGGTTGCTCGTTGTGCGCCGCCGCCTGCCCTGCGGATGCGATCTTCGTGGAAGCCTCCGAAAACACGGACGAGAAACGCTTCTCACCCGGCGAACGTTACGCCTCCACTTACGAGATCAACATGCTTCGCTGTATCTACTGCGGGTTCTGTGAAGACGCCTGCCCGACCGAGGCGATCACGCTGGGCGATAACTACGAACTTTCCTATTACGACCGCCGCTCGGCGATCTATACCAAGGACACGCTGCTCGAACCTGTGTCTTCGCCGGAGTTACTGACCCCGCAGAAGGTTCCAGCCGGTGTGTTCACTAGATCTGTGCCGGAGATGGAAAACCCCAGAGATTAGAGACAAGAGATTGGAGAATAGTCTCAAGTCTCCAGTCTCTTTTGCAAAACACCTATGAGCTTAGACTTAATCCTCTTCCTCCTCCTCTCGCTCGTCGCCATCGCCTCCGCGCTGGGGATGCTGCTCAGCCGTAACGCGGTGTATTCGGCGTTGTTCCTTGTGTTGAATTTCATCACGGTGGCGGTTTTCTATCTGTTGCTCGGCGCGCCGTTCATCGCCATGGCGCAGATCACGGTCTACGCTGGCGCGATCATGGTTTTGTTCTTGTTCGTCATCATGTTGCTCGGCGCGGAGAGTTTGCCCAAATCGGAGGCGCTCCCATGGCAGAGACCGCTGGCGATCGGGCTGTCGGTCCTGCTGTTCGTGGAAGCGGCGTACCTGCTGGTTACGAAAGCCCGGCCCGCAGGGAATGTCCTCGCGCCCGAAGCCGCAGTCAACGCGACGGAGAATTTACAGCAACTCGGCATCGCGCTCTTCACGGAGTATTTACTGCCGTTCGAGGTTGTATCCATTTTGTTGCTTGTCGCCATGGTCGGCGCGATCGTGCTCACCAAAAAAGAGAAAGGGGCGCGGCAGTAAATACGCAATACGAAATACGCAGTATTTTTATTACGTATTGCGTGCTGCGTAAAAACGAACCGCGAGTAAGATATGATACCTGTTGATTATTACATCATCCTTTCCGCCATTTTGTTCACCATCGGTGTGACGGGCGTGCTGGTGCGGCGCAACGCGTTGATCATCTTCATGTCCATCGAGTTGATGTTGAACTCGGCGAACCTCGCCATCGTGGCGTTCAGCAGCGTCATCAAAAGTTTCAGCGGGCAGATCTTCGTCTTCTTCGTCATCGCGGTCGCCGCGGCGGAGGTGGCGGTGGGTCTCGCGCTGATCGTGGAAATTTTCAAGTCCAAGCGCAGTATTGACGTGGACCAGATGAGTTCGTTGAAAGGATAATCCATACCTCGGTGGTTGAGTAGGGCGAAGCCCGTATCGAAACCACCAGTTGGAATCAAACTTAATATTTTCAGGTTCGTTGTGGTTTCGATACGCGGCGCGAAGAACATGCGCCGCTACTCAACCACCGAGAAAAAAATAAATGAGTTTTTATGCACTTCAGTGAATCAGTAAACACAGGTTTTCTCTTCCTCGCCCCGTGGCTGGTGTTTTTTCCGGTCATCGGTTTGCTCGTCAACACCATCTTCGGTCATAAGTTCAGCGAACGGACGATCGGCGCGGTGGCGAGTCTCGCGTCGGGCGCGGCGTTCGTGGTGTCGCTCCTGCTCGCATGGACGGTATCCGCCTCCCACGGCGAAGCGATGCGCTGGCACCTCGCAGAGTGGATACACATCGGCGATTTGTCCCTCGATTGGACCTTCCGCGTCGACTCGTTATCCGCGACGATGATGCTGGTCGTTTCCGGTGTGGGGACGCTCATCCACATCTACGCGATCGGATACATGCACGAAGACGTGCGCTTCAAAGCGGACCCCGCGCGGTTCCGCCGCTTCTTCGTTTTCCTCAACCTGTTCATCGCCGCCATGATGATCCTCGTCAGCGGCGATTCGTACCTGATGTTGTTCGTCGGCTGGGAGGGAGTGGGACTGTGCTCGTTCCTGCTCATCGGCTTCTGGTACGAAATGGACACGCTTGCGCGCCCCTCGTGGGCAAACTCGGATGCGGCGAAGAAGGCGTTCATTGCCAACCGCGTCGGCGATTTCGGTTTTCTCATCGCGGGCTTCTTGATGTTCTTCGCGTTCGGCAGTTTTCAATTCGACGCTGTGTTCGCGCAAGTGCGTGAAGTTCACGAAGGCTTGATCGTCGCGATCACGTTGTTCATGCTGGTCGGCGTGGCGGGCAAATCGGCGCAGATTCCGTTGTACGTGTGGCTGCCCGACGCGATGGCGGGTCCCACTCCCGTTTCGGCGTTGATCCATGCCGCGACGATGGTGACGGCGGGCGTGTACCTGATCACGCGTTCCGCGCCGTTATATTCGTCGGTGCATGAGGCGCAGGAAATTGTCGCGCTGGTCGGCGCGGTCACCGCGCTTTTCGCCGCGACGATCGCCGTCGGTCAATTCGACATCAAGCGTGTGCTGGCGTATTCGACGATCTCGCAACTCGGTTTCATGGTTGCGGCAGTCGGTATGGGCGCCTACGTGGCGGGGATGTTCCACCTCGTCACGCATGCGTTCTTCAAAGCGTTGTTGTTCCTTTCGGCTGGCTCTGTGATTTTAGGCTTGGAGCGCGGACATCATCATGCGGAACATGCGCACGCGAGTCCCCTCTCCCAGCGGGAGAGGGCTAGGGTGAGGGAGAAAAAGGGAAAGCCTGCCCTGAGCAAAGTCGAAGGGAAGAAAGAAGAAAGAGGGCACGACGCGCACGATGATCATTCTTCAGCGGGTCATGGCGAAGTGTTTGATCCGGGAGACATGCGGAACATGGGTGGGCTTCGCAAGACCATGCCGGTCACGTTCTGGCTGTACATGATCGGAACGCTCGCGTTGGCAGGTCTGCCTCCGTTCGCGGGGTTCTGGTCGAAGGATGAGATCCTGCTCGATGCAAGTCTGCACAATCAAACCGTGTATTGGTTGCTCACCGTCGCCGCGTTCTTCACCGCGTTCTATATGGGACGCCAAATTTGGATGGTCTTTTTCGGCGAAGCGCGGCACGAAGCCGCGGCGCACGCCGAGGAAAGCCCGCGCGTGATGACAGTGCCGTTGATGATCTTGGCTGGGCTTTCGATTTTAGGCGGCGCGTTGAATCTGCCATTTGACGGTTTCCATCAACTTGGTCACTGGCTGGAATACACGCTGGAAGAAGTGGAATCCTTACCGCTCGATCTGCAAGTCGCGGGCGTTTCCACTGTCCTCGCTTTGCTCGCCATTTTGATTTCTTGGTTGATCTACGGACGCAAGCCGATGGTCAAAGATGAAAAGGACCCGCTCGAATCGCTTGGCTTCCTTTTCAAAGGCATGAACAACAAATGGTGGGTTGACGAACTGTATCAAGTCCTGTTCATCACGCCGTACGTGAAAATTTCGCAGTTCACCGCGGACGTGATTGACTGGCGTTTCTGGCACGACTGGTTCCACGAGCAGGTTATCGCGGGGACGTACAACTGGGTCAGCAACATTGGTTTGAACGTGTACGCCGACCAACGCGGTATCGACGCGCTGGCGAACGGCTTGGGCGCGTGGACTCAATCCCTATCGGCGACCCTCCGTAAGGTCCAGAACGGATTCGTGCGTTCGTACGCGTTGTCGGTCTTATTGGGTGTTGTCCTTATTCTTGGGTATTTGATTTTCAAATAGTCGCAGGTCAAAGGTCATAAGTTGCAAGTTCAACCAGCGACCTTTGACCTTCAACCTGCGACTTAGAGGATTGAACATGGAATTTCTTTTGCAACCGCTTACTCTGCTGACCTTCTTCCCGCTGGTGGGAATTCTGGTTTTGCTTTTCATCCCCAGCGATAACAAGAACGCCCTGCGTTGGACGGCGCTCATCACCTCGCTGGTGACGTTCGGCATATCGATCTGGGTGTTGACGATGTTCCGCGCCTCGGACGTGGATTTGCAATTGGTCGCGCGTTACGACTGGATCACCGTGGCGGGTTGGAACATCCAATACTTCCTCGGCATTGACGGGTTGAGCGTCCTGCTCGTGCTGTTGACGACGCTTCTCACGCCGATTTCGATTTTATCCATGTGGACTGCCATTGAAGAACGCGTCAAAGATTTCATGCTCTTCTTCCTCCTGCTCGAGATCGGCATGAACGGCGTGTTCCTCGCGCAGGACTTGTTCCTCTTTTACATCTTCTGGGAATTCACGCTCGTGCCGATGTACTTCATCATCGGCATCTGGGGCGGACCGCGCCGTATTTACTCGGCGATCAAGTTCTTCCTCTACACGATGGCGGGTTCGATCTTGATGCTGCTCGCCATCCTGTGGCTTGGCGTCAACGGCGGGACGTTCTCCGTTCCCGACTTGGTCGCGCAGGGCGGAATCCCGGCGAACATTCAATGGTGGTTGTTCCTCGCATTCACGGCGGCCTTCGCCATCAAAGTGCCGATGTGGCCCCTGCATTCGTGGCTGCCCGACGCGCACGTCGAAGCGCCGACCGCTGGCTCGGTGATCTTGGCGGGGGTCCTCCTAAAGTTGGGAACCTACGGCTTTGTGCGATTCAACCTCCCCTTGTTCCCCGAAGCGGCTGTCTATGCCGCGCCGTGGATCGCGCTCTTCGCCACCATCGGCATTATTTACGGCGCGGCGGTGTCGTACGCGCAGTCCGACGTGAAGAAGCTGGTCGCGTATTCTTCGGTGAGTCACTTGGGATTCGTGATGCTCGGTCTGTTCGCGTTGAATCCGCAGGGCATTGCGGGAGCGATCCTGCAAATGATCAATCACGGCATCAGCACCGGCGCGTTGTTCCTCCTCGTCGGCATGGTCTACGAACAGACGCACACGCGCGAGATGAAGGTCTACGGCGGCTTGTGGAAGATCACGCCGGTGTTCGGCGCGATCATGTTGATCGTCTCGCTCTCTTCGATGGGTTTGCCCGGACTCAACGGCTTCGTCGGCGAGTTCACCATTCTGCTCGGCGCGTGGGGCGCGGGGCAGAGCGGCGTATTTTACTGGGGCGGCGTGTGGTTCGCGGCGATCTCCGCGCTCGGCGTCATCATGGCGGCGGTCTACATTTTGACCATGTTCCAGAGGATGTTCCTCGGTCCGCAGGGCGAAATCGTGGACGAGGTGAAAAAGCACGGCCACGGCATCCGCGACCTCAACTGGCGCGAGATCGCCATCATGATCCCGCTTCTCATCCTCATCTTCTGGATCGGCTTATACCCCGCGCCGTTCTTCAACCTCATGGCTCCCGCGGTCGAAAATCTTGTTGGGATGATGCCAATACCTTAATCATGTCATTGCGAGGAGCGCTCTTGCTCTTCGCGACGAAGCAATCTCCTCGCAATGACATAGCGAATATTTATGAATCAATCCGACCTCACCACCATTCTCCCCGTCACCATCCTCACCGTTTGGGCGTGTGTGCTGTTGCTCGTTGACCTCTTCATCCCAAAGACCCGCAAAGGCATCACCGCGCTGCTTTCCGCGTTGGGTTTGGCGGTCGCGCTGGGCTACACCCTTTCGCAGATCGGCAGTGAAGTGTCGGGCTTCAATGGCATGGTCGCGCTCGACGGCTTTTCGACCTTCGTTAATGCATTGCTCCTCGTCAGCGGCTTGCTCGGCATCGCGCTCGCCTACGGTTACGTCAAACGCATGGACATCGAGCGCGGCGATTATTACACCCTGCTGCTCTTCAGCGTGATCGGCATGATGCTCATGGCGCAAGCGACCGACCTCATCATCGTCTTCCTCGCGCTCGAATTGCTTTCGATCCCGCTCTATGTGCTTGCCGCGTTCGCGCGCCCCAAACTGGATTCGGAAGAAGCGGGACTCAAATACTTTTTGCTCGGCGCGTTCTCGACGGGATTCGTTGTCTACGGGATCGCTCTCATCTTCGGTGCGACCCAATCCACGAACATCTTTGCCATCGTGAGCGCCGCTTCTTCCTCGACGGGCGATCTGCTCCTCGCCGTCGGCGCCGCCCTCCTCCTGATCGGATTCGGCTTCAAGGTCGCCGCCGTTCCCTTCCACATGTGGACTCCGGACGTGTATCAAGGCGCGCCGACGGCTGTCACTGCCTTCATGTCGTCCGGCGCGAAGATCGCGGGCTTTGCCGCGTTGTTGCGCGTGTTCGCCACCGCGTTCCCCTCCCTCGCCGTGGACATGACCGACATCTTCTGGGCGCTTGCCGCGTTGACGATGATCGTCGGCAACGTGATTGCCATCTCGCAAACCGACATCAAACGCCTGTTGGCATACTCCTCCATCGCGCACGCCGGATACATCCTCATGGCGTTCGTGCCGTATGGCAATGAAAGCGTCCGTGATGTCTCGATTGCCGCGGGCTTGTTCTACCTCGTATCATATGCGTTCACCAACTTCGGCGCGTGGGGCGTTGTGATCGCGCTGGAGAAAAAAGAGGGCAAGGGATTGGCGATTGCCGATTACGCAGGACTATCGAAGAAGCATCCCGCCCTCGCGCTCGCCATGACCGTCTTCATGCTGTCGCTCATCGGCTTGCCGCCCACCATCGGGCTGGTCGGCAAGTTCTATCTCTTCCGCGCGGTGATCGCGGGTGGATTCACGTGGCTTGCCGTCATCGGCGTGTTGACCTCCCTCATCTCGGCATACTACTACCTGCGCGTGGTTGTCGTCATGTACATGAAAGACGGCGAACCGGTTGCGGAGCGCGAAACCTGGCTCGATATGACCACCGCGGTCACAGCGCTTGTAACGGTTCTCGTGAGTTTTGTCCCGCAATTCTTGTTCGCTTGGGCGAGCGAAGCCGTGTTGAAACTGTTTTGAGGTGTCATTGCGAGACACGCGAAGCCTGTCGTGGCAATCCCATGGAATCAAAAACGGGGCTGTGCAACACAGTCCCGTTTTATGTTTCAAAACTCTCTACCCGCCTGTGACCTGATAGATCTGGATCAAATTCCCGCACGTATCATTCAGGATTGCTACCGTGGTCATCCCCATGTTGGTAGGCTCCATCGTGAATTCCACGCCGAGTTTCTTCATGCGCTCATATTCTTTTTGAATATCACTCACTTCAAAAGCGGTGAAGGGCATCCCATCTTTTACAAGTGATTCCTTGAGCGCTTTCATAGCGGAGTATTCAGCATTGGGTTCCAACAACAATTCAGTGCCGTTCGGCTCCTCGGGCGAGACGACCGTGATCCAGCGCGCGCCGCCTCCGAGGGGAATATCCCGTTTTTTTACAAAGCCCATCACCTCGGTATAGAACTTCAATGCCTTGTCGTACTCGTCGATCGAAACACTTTCCAGTTTGATCTTCATGTTGAATCATCCTTTTCGCAAGAGTTGTGTCGCCGCCGTACAACCCAGCGAACGGAACCCGCTCGGGCTGAGACCGAACTGCACTTTGAACGCCTTGCCGAATGCCGCGTGCGAATCGTAGCCCGCGGCAAGCGCGACCTCGGTGATATCCACCGCGCCCATGCGGAGTTTGCGCGCGGCGCGTTCCAGCCTCATGCGGCGGATGTAACTGGCGGCGCTTTCGCCGGTCTCAGCCGTGAAGACGCGATGGAAGTGAGGGATGGAGAATCCCGCCACCTCCGCCAGTACGTCACGAGGCAGCGGCTCGTGGATGTGTTCGCGGATGTAGAGTTTGACGTTCTCGATGCAGTCTGAATGATCTTGCATGGTTTGAAGGGCGGCGACCATGCGCCAAGTCTATTGTACCCAATCCCCTGCTGGCTACTCCGAATGTATCATTCTGGAATCAAAACGGGACTGTGTAGTAATCCCATTTCATCGTTTAGTATCCTATTGTTTAACTTGTCACTGGCAACGCGGTTGAGGCGAATGCCAGCCTCTCAGGCGGGGGAAACGATTCCTAGAATCCTGCAACGGTACAAATTATTGCAAGGTTATCGCATGTCCATGAGCGATGGGATCCTGAGGTGAAGATCATCTTCTGTCTACCCGAGAAACTTCTCCAAATGCGGACGCGCGAGCAGTAACGCCGCCAGCGACTTGGCATCGGGCACTTCGCCGCGCTCCGCCATTTCGATGGCTTGCCTCACGGGGAATTTTTCCACGTGCAGGATCTCGTCCGCGTCGGGGGCGAGCGGATTGTGCTTGAGATCGGTCGCGAGGAAGATGCCCATGAACTCGGTGGAGTAGCCGGGGGCGAGATAGAACTCCCCAATTTTGACCAGACGTCCCGCTTCCATACCCGTCTCTTCACGGATCTCACGCGCAGCGCAATCTTCAAAAGGTTCATCCCCATCGCGCGTGCCTGCGGGAAGTTCAAGCAGGTGTTTCCCCGTTGCGTGGCGATACTGTCGCACGAACCAGATATTTCCCCGCTCATCGACGGGAATGATGATCACCGACCCGCCGTGTTCGACGATCTCGAAGTGCGTCTCGCGTCCGTCGGGTGTTTTCAGAAAGTCGCGTCGGATTCGGAACGTGCGCCCCTGCATGAGGGTGACCGATTTGAGCAATTCAAAAGGCATGATGGTTTCCTGTTATCGATGTCATTGCGAGGAGTGGCGCTGTGCCGCGACGAAGCGATCTCCGGGTTCGATACAACCTTCATTATAAAAGATAAAAGCCCGGACAATCGTCCGGGCTTTTCAAGTATCTTGCTCCGTTATGGGATATTCAACGTCTGTCCGACAGTCAGGGTGGAACTGAGGGAAATGCCGGAATTGGCAGACACGATCGCGGAGGGTTCAAGGTCGCCAAACTTGCACGCCACACCATAGACTGTGGTATCGCCATTGCCGGTTACAGTATAGGTTGTTGGATGAGCACGCAGGGCACGATTGTCGGGGAAGGGTGAAGCGACGTTAGCCAGGTTCAGGACCACGCCTGCATAAAACACCGTGCCGTTGCTGAGTCCATTTTGCGCAAGCAGGGAATCGGGATCGAGGTTATAGCGGCGCGCGATACAAAACGGAAATTCCTGGCTTTGCAGTGTATACGTCTGTGGGCGGGAACCGGCCGGGACAGGACTCGATGTCGGTCCGCTGGGGAGCGCCAATGTCGCTGTAGGTGTGAGGGTGGGATTGCTCGGTAATGATACGAACGGAGTTTGCGTTGCCGTGGGATTCGTCGCACTGCCGGATGTTGCGGTCGGTGTGAGCAGTAGATTCGGATCCGCAAGTTGTGCGGTCTGTGTAGCGAAAACCTCTGCGGGAGATAAACCCGTTGGATTACTGCTGGCTGGTGTTGCAAACAAATTTTCCTGATTGATCGGCGTGTTCGTCACTGCCGGCGCTTGCGAATAGGGTTGATTGCATGCCGAAACCAATATCGCAACCGTCATCAATGTGAAGGCAACCAGCGTGCCTCGTTTCATTCCTTGCATAGTCGTCTCCAATCACAGAACAATAGTTTCAACGATGGTAGCACATCCAAAGTGATGCGTCAAGTTGCGGCGGTTGGATGCAATGACACTGACAGGTGAAACGACTAGGCGCGCACCGAAAAAATATGGGTCGGATGTTGTTTGCCTTTGAAGAGCAATTCTCCTAGAGACTCGACCTGAATCGAATCGCTCAAGCCTTCGCGCGTATTGCGGTCGATCAAGATGGGTCTGCCCGCGGCTTTCGTGTGATCTTCGATGCGCGCGGCGAGATTGACCGTATCGCCGACGCAGGTGTACGTGGCGCGGTGCTGCGTGCCGGTATATCCCGCGATCACCCGACCGGTCGCGATCCCGATCCCGATCTCGATTCGCCCTCGTCCCTGCACGGCCCGCTGTTCGTTGAATCCCTGCAACAGTTCGAGCATTTCCAGCGCGGCGCGCACGGCTTGCTCGCGGTGGTTCTCGTAATACGCCGGTGCGCCGAAGATCGCCATGATGCCATCGCCTTCCATCTGGTTCACCGTGCCGTGGTTGCGCGTGATCGGGTCGAACATCAACGCAAAATAATCGTTGAGCATTTCGATGGTAACGGCTGGCTCCTGATTCTCGCTCAACGAGGTGAAGGCGCGGATATCGGCGAACATCACCGAGGCGGTCACGTATTTGCCGCCCAGTGAAAACCCTTCGCGCAGCAATTGCTCCGCCACTTCGGGCGTGGCGAACGTGCGGAATAATTTTCTCTGCTGGTCGCGCAAGCGTTTCTTTTCGAGGCTGGCATTCACGCGCGCCCGCAGCAACACCGGGTTCAACGGCTTGACGAGATAATCCTCCGCGCCCATCTCGATGCACTTCACCACGCGGTCGAGTTCATCGGAGGCGGAGGTCATGATCACCGGCAGGTCGCGCAGTTCGTCGTCCTTCAGCAACGCTTCCAGCACTTCGAAGCCATTCATCTCCGGCATGTCAATATCCAGCAGGATCACATCGAACGGCGTGGAACGCAGCATCTCCATCGCGATCCTGCCATGTTCGGCGGTGGAAACAACGTGACCGTTCTGCTCGAGCGCGCGCGTGAGCAACAACCGATTCACGCGGTTATCGTCCACCACAAGCATCTGACCGGGTTCATGCGACGACTTCATGACTTCAACCCTTTGAGTTCCTCGCTCGCGGACATCACCGCTTCATCCAGCAGGGTCAGTTTGGTGCCGGTATCCCCCAGCCGGTTCTCCTTCCCCAGCAATTCCATTTCCTTCGCCAGTTCAGCCAGCCGCGCCGCGCCGAATGTCGCCGCGTTCGATTTCAACGAGTGCGCCGCGCGGCGGAATGAATCCGCATCCTGCGCATCGAGCGCGGCACGGATCTGAAAGACCAGTTTCGGCGCGTCGTCGAGGAAGGTGTCGATCAATTCGTTGATGAAGTCTGCCCCAGATATTTGTTTGAGTTCGTCGAAGGTTGCTTGGTCGATGTTGGACATGATGTATTTTCCTTGTTTACGTGTTTCCTTGTTTACGTGTTTACCTGTCTACTTATTTACCTGTCTCCGTGTTTACCTATCTACCTTCTACTCGCCCGCGTTAACGCATCCACCAATTCGTTCACGCGGATGGGCTTGCTGATGTAGTCCGCCATGCCGGCGGCGAGGCACATTTCGCGGTCGCCTTCGAGCGCGTTGGCGGTGAGGCCGATGATATGAGGGCGGTTCAGACCAGACAAGTTTCCAAAACCTGTCAGGTTCATGATTCGGCGCGTGGCTTCCAGCCCGTCCATTTCGGGCATCTGCACATCCATGAGGATCACATCATACTTTTGGCGCGCCACCGACTCGACCGCTTCCAACCCGTTCGACGCCACGTCGGCGCGGTAACCCATCTGCTCGAGCAACCTCAACGCGAGTTTCTGGTTGACGGCGTTATCTTCGGCGAGGAGAATCTTGAGCGGATGCCGCGCGGCAAATTCGGGGTCCAGTTTGAGGCGCTCGGTGACCGGCTTCTCATCCCGCGCTTTCGTTTCGAAGAAGAGTCCGGCGAGCGTATCGAACAATTGGGATTGTTTGATCGGCTTGGTGAGATACGCGGAAAACAATCCTTCCTCCACACCCGCTTCGCGCCGACCGAGCGAACTGAACAACACCATGGGAATGTTCGCGTCGCTGGCGCGGATGCGCTTCGCGAGTTCCACACCGTTCATCTCCGGCATGTGCATATCGAGTATGGCAACGTCGAAGGATTCGCCGCGTTCGATCCACTGTGCGGCTTCTGCCGGCAATTCGGTGTCGCGCGCAGTCATGCCCCACCGGGAGGTCTGCACATTGAGGATGCGGCGGTTGGTGGCGTTATCGTCCACGATGAGCACGCGCTTACCGCGCAGTTCAGATTGTTCACCGATGAATTCGCGGTGCGCGCCGCTCGGCAATTCTGCCACTGCCGCATGGATGGCGAATGAAAATTTCGCGCCCTTGCCCAACCCGTCGCTTTCCACCCACATCGTGCCGCCCATCATTTCGGCGAGGCGCTTGCTGATCGCAAGCCCCAAGCCCGTGCCGCCGTATTTTCGCGTGGTGGAGGAATCGGCTTGCGAAAAGGACTGGAAGAGTCGGCTCATGCCTTCATCGGTCAAACCGATGCCCGTATCGCGGACCGTGAACTCCAATTCCACTTTTTTCTTCGATGTCGGCTTGGCGGTAACCGTGAGAACAACCTCGCCCTTCTCGGTAAACTTCACCGCGTTGCTCAACAGGTTCAATAAAATTTGGCGCACACGGGTCACATCGCCATAGATCGCGGCTGGCACATCGTCTTCGATGATGTAGGCGGTGTCAAGTCCTTTTTCCACAGCACGCGCAGTCACAAGGTCCAGAGCCGATTCGATGCAGTCGCGCAGGTCGAACGGCTGTGATTCGATGTCCATCCTGCCCGCTTCGATCTTGCTGAAGTCGAGGATGTCGTTGATGATGGCCAGCAGGGCGTCGCCCGAGTTGCGGATGGTCTCGGCGTAATCGCGTTGTTCCTTGTTCAGTTCGGTATCCATCAACAAGCCACTCATGCCGATCACGGCATTCATCGGCGTGCGGATCTCGTGACTCATCGTGGCAAGGAAAGAACTCTTGGCTTCGTTGGCTTGCTCGGCGGCGGCTTTGGCGACTTGCGCTTCGTCGAACAGACGCGCGTTCTCGATGGCAACGCCCATGTTGGAGGCGAGCGTGGAGAGCAAGCGGACGTTATCGTCGTTGAACGCGTTCGGGCGATAACTTTGCACATCCACCGCACCCAGCACCTTGTCGCCGACGATGATCGGTACACCCATATACGATTCAGGGTCGCGCTCTCCGGCGGGTGCAGTGACGTATGCCGACGCGCCTTGTTCGTCCATCTCGTGCATTGAGTGCAACAAAAGCGGCTGACGTTTGAGGATCACCTTTGAAGAAAGTCCTTTGCCTTCCTCCAGTTCCCATGCAGGTTCGTTTTCAAAGTAACGATCATCGCAGAAACTATACTCCAGATGTAACATGCGGGAATGGGGTTCGTAGAGGATGATATCCACGACCTCGGCTTTGAAGATGCCGCGCACTTTTTCGCCGACGATGTACGTCACGTTCTTGACATCGAGGCTTTGCCCCATTGCATCGCCGACGCTGTTGAGGATGGCGAGTTCTGCGGCGCGTTGTTCGGTCTCGTTGAGCAGGCGCTGAGTCTCGTCGAAGAGGCGCGCATTTTCCAGCGCGACGCTCATCGAGTTGGCGAGTGTTTGAAGCAGACGTAGATCCGAATCGCCGTAGGCGTTTTCACGGTCAAGGTTGGCAATGCCGATCATGCCTTTGATTTCTTTCCCAACCATCAATGGGACATACATGCCCGATTTGTATTCTTCCTCGTTTTCGAGAATCGTCCCGCCCAACGCGCGATATTCTTCCACAGTCCGATAGATTCTGGGCTGAGGAGTATCGATCATTAACTTGGACACTTCCGAGAACGAATGAGTTTCAATGGCGAAGCGTTTCTTTAGGAAGCAATAAGGAGTATCCTGGCATTCCTTGTCATGATCGAACAAATAGATCGCAGTTCCCTGCGCGTGGAAAATATCGCGAATCTTATCGCCGACCAGATCGTAGATCGCTTGCACATCCAGTTTGGAGGCGAGACCTTCCTGTACGCTGTTGATGATCTGCAATTCAGTGGCGCGCTGTTCAGTCTCTTTGAGCAGGGACTGCGTTTCGTTGAACAGCCGCACATTCTCGATGGCGATCACCGCCTGGCTGGCAAAGGTTTGCAGGAGGGCGATCTGTTTTTCGGTGAAAGGCGCTGGCGATTCCTTGCCCACCCCGATACAGCCGATGGCTTCACCTTCACGCATCAACGGCACCATGATCAAACAACCCATCTTCAGCGCTTTCACGTAGCGTCGCGTGACCTCGGGAAGTTCGGAGTCGTTGTCCATATCCGAGGCGTGCAGGATCATCTTGTCCAGGATACAGCGCGATGACATGCGGTCGCGCGATAGCGGCGCGGGATATAACCTTTTCGACTCCTCGATCGCTTCCGGCGGGAAGTTATACTGTGCCGTCTCGTAAATCATCCTTCCGTCGGTTCGATACACGTTACTGAAGGATGCACCGCATAATTTCACGGCGTGTTCGGCGATCACCTCCAATACCGGCTGAACATCGGTGGGGGATTGAGCGATCACGCGCAGAATCTCGCTCGTGGCAGTCTGCTGTTCGAGCGACTCGGTGATCTCGGAATACAGTTGCGTGTTTTGGATCGCGATCACCGCCTGACGTGCCAAGCCGTTCAGGAACTCCAGTTCGGCTTCGACGAACTCGTTTCCCTTTCCGTTGCGCCAGACCGCCATCAAGCCTTTCAACTGATCGTTCGCAAGCAAAGGCACGGCGATCATATGCTCGTCCGGCGCTTCCTCGGTCCCTGCAATGAGCAGGGTACGCGGATCGGCGTTGGTATCGTTCACGATCTCGCCGACTTTCGTTCGCGCAATATCGCCCAACAAACCTTCGCCCAGCTCGATCGTGTCGTTGCGCAATTCCTCCGCTTCATCGCCGACAGCCGCAGTAGCGCGGAAGGTGTTCCCATCCCCATCGGGCAGGAACAGCGCGCTCATGTTGCCTTGAAGCAAATCCTTGGCATGGGTGGCAATGCCTTCCAAGACAGTTGATGCCTCTAGCGAGGATGAAATCTCACGGCCCACCTCCACCAGCGCGGACATTTCCCGTGCGCGGCGTTGCGTTTCGAGATACAGCCTCGCGCTTTCGATGGCGATGGCGGTCTGACGCGCGACGCTGACGAGGAAATCGAGGTCGGGTTGTATGAAGAGTCCTTCGCTGTGCGGCCGCCAGACCGTAAGCACGCCGATCACTTGTCCGCGCGAGGAAAGAGGCGCGACCATCATGGCTTCGTGTTCATCGTCCTCTTCGGGTGTGCCAGCCACATGCACAACGCGTGAATCGCTGGCGGGATAATTGATCATCTCTGCTACGCCCGTTTGCGCGACACTTCCGGTGATGCCCGTCCCGATCTTCAACACTTGCGATTTGATTTCTTCGGTATAGGTTCCCAACGCCACCGGCACATGCAACTCTTCCCCGTCTCCATCGCGCAGGTAGATGGCAATGTCGCGCACGCGCAGGATCTCCTTGGCGTGAGCGGCGATCCGTTCGAGAACAGGCTCAAGGTCGCGTGAAGCGGCGATGTCGTTGCCGATCTCTGCCAGTGTAGCCATCTCACGCGCGCGGCGTTGCGTCTCCGCATGGAGTTGCGCGGTGTTGATCGCCGCGCCCGCGTTCGCCGCGATGGTCGTCAGCAGGCGCAGATCGTCGTCGTCGAACAAGCCCTCCTCCGTTGTGCTTTGCACGCTCAACACGCCGATGGTCTCTTTGCCTGATTGGATCGGCACGCCCAGATAGGAAAGCGATTCCCTGCCGATCAGCGTTGTGCCGAGTTGCGCGCGCCGTTCCTTGAGGTCTTTGTTGATGAGCAACGGCTCGCCGGTTTGGATGATGCGGCTCGTGAGGCCCTCGCCCAACTTCAACGTGTCGAACGTCTCGCCGACCTGATATGGGAAGTGGATGAGGTTCGTCTGTTTATCGAGCAGCGCCACGTAGACGATATCGGCTTGGAAGATCTCCCGCATCTGACCGCCGATCAGCTGGATCATCGCTTCGAGTTCGGTCTCCGCCACGAGCGCCTGACTCACCGTGCTGATGGCGGCGAGTTCCGTTGCGCGTTGTTGCTCGGCATTGAACAGGCGCGCATTCTCGATGGCGATGCCCATACTGCCCGCCAGTGTTTGCAGGAGGCGCACATCCGGCTCGGCGAAAGCGTTTTCACGGTCCGTGTTTTGCAGGCTGAAGTACCCGTTCACCTGCTTGCCCGTACCGAACGGAACGAAGATCAAGGATTTTGCCTGCTGTGTTCCCTCAATGGTCTTTAATCCATATTTTTTGGATTCTTCGACGGCGTTCTCATTGATCACGACCGGTTGGCGCGTTTCGATCAGATGCCTGTTCAATGGACTGAATGGTAAAAGTTGGTCGTCGTAAACGCGTTGTCCGTCCTCAAATCCGTAATCCAATCGGGATACCTGTTTCTCGTGGTCGAACGAACTGATGATGACCGATTGCGCGTTGAACATGCTTTGGATCTTGTCGCCCACCAGATCGAAGATGGCTTGCATATCCAGTTTGGAAGCCAGCCCCTCCTGAACGCTGTTGATGATGGCAAGTTCCTGTGCGCGCTGTTGTTCGGCATTGAAGAGGCGGGCGTTCTCGAGCGCGATGCTCATCGAGTTGGCGATCGTCGTCAGCAGGCGCACGTCCGAATCGCTGAACGCGTTCTCCACATCCAGATTTTGCAGGCTGATGATGCCGGTCACCTCGCTTCCGACGATCATCGGCACGAACAGCAACGATTTGGGCTCCTCGCCCTCCAACACAGGTTCTTCGCCCAGTTCGGTGGCAACCTTGAGATACCCCTGATTGATCAACCACGGTTGGCGCGTCTCCACCACCCGCTGGCGGAACCGGTCTATCGGTACGGGTCGATCGAACCGGATCCGTTCCCCGCGCTCGATCAGGTAACGATGGTCAATTTCATTCGCCGCAGGGTTGTACAATGAGATCAAGGTGGCTTGGGCGTTGAAGATCTCCGTCACCTTATCGCCGACGAGGTCTATGATGGATTGGAATTCCAGTTTGGAGGCAAGTCCCTGTTGCACACTGGTGATCACCGCCAGTTCCGCGTTGCGTTCCTCGGTCTCCTTGAGCAAGCGCTGGGTCTCGTCGAAGAGACGCGCGTTCTCGAGCGCAACTCCCATGCTGGATGCCAAAGTGGTAAGCAAACGGATATCCGAATCGTTGAAGGCGTTTTCCTTGTAACTCTGTACACTCACCACGCCTGCGACAAAATCACCGATGATGATAGGGATTCCCAAATACGTATTGGAGCGTTCTTCGGCTTCGAGTACGGCGCCAAGGTTGATCTGCTCATCGAACGTCCCAACTAGAAGCGGTTGGCGATCTGTGATCACTTTGGAGGTCAAACCTTCTCCCAGTATGAGAGGCGAAGCCTTCAAGAGGGTACCGCGATCCACGTAGTACGGAAAATCGATCTGGCTGGGATCAAGTGGATTGCGGATGGCGATGTATACCACTTCCACCTGAAAGATATCGCGGATCTTGTTGCCGACCAGATCGTAAATTGCCTGCATATCCAGTTTGGAAGCCAGCCCTTGTTGTACGCTGTTGATGATGGCGAGTTCCGCGGCGCGTTGCTCGGTCTCTTTGAGCAGGCGCTGGGTCTCATCGAAGAGACGCGCGTTCTCGAGCGCGACACTCATGCTGTTGGCAAGGGTTTGCAAGAGGCGCGCATCTGATTCGCTAAAGGCGTACTCTCGATCCATATCGAACAACTCGACCAGCCCGCGCGCTTCATCACCCACGATGATAGGTATATGCAGGGATGAACGTGGAGACCCCATGCCAGGAGGGATGTCGCTTTCAAGTTTTTCAGCCTCTTCATCCCAATTCTCATTGATGAGCAGGGGCTTGCGTGTGTTAAACACATGCTGAACAATGCCTCTTTCGAGAGGGTATGCATCGCCATAAACTCGCTTCTTGTGTTCGGTCTGGTACACAAAGTGCACTAGTTGCGTCTTGGGATCAAAGATTCGGATGCCCACATCTGCCTGGGTAAAAATATCGAGGAGTTTATCGCCCACGGCGTCATAGATGCCTTGAATATCCAGTTTGGAGGCGAGACTTTCCTGCACACTGTTGATGATGGCGAGTTCCGCGGCGCGGTCTTCAGTAATTTTAAGCAGGCGCTGGGTCTCGTCGAAGAGACGCGCGTTCTCGAGCGCGACGCTCATGCTGTTGGCGAGCGTTTGGAGCAGGCGCGCATCATTTTCTGTGTAGGCGTTCTTCTTGTAACTCTGAACACTGATCACGCCCGTTGTTGTCTCACTGAGGAACATGGGAACGCCGAGAAACGATTCGTTGAGGTCTTCGTTGCTGTCAGGTGATGGGATACTAATGGCATCAAAGTGTTGTTGTTCTTCACCCGTACCCAGCAAAAGATATTTCCGCGATTTTATGATATGCGAGTACATTCCCCGACCAAAGGGCAGAGGTTGCAACTGAACGGGTGTTTGCCCTCTTTCCACATAATATTTGGGGTGAACAAATTCATCCCCATGTTGATAGGTGGAAATATACGTGGTATCCGCGTTGAAGATCTCACGGATCTTGTCGCCGACCAGATCATAGATGGCTTGGATATCCAGTTTGGAAGCCAAGCCTTCCTGCACACTGTTGATGATGGCAAGTTCGGCATTGCGCTGTTCGGTCTCTTTGAGCAGGTGCTGGGTCTCATCAAAGAGACGCATCTTTTGAATGGCGGTGCCCATATTGGATGCAATGGCTTCAAGCATACCAATTGAAAAATCAGTGAAGGCGTTCTCCTTTTCGTAATTCGGAATGGTGATGCCGCCGATCACTTCCCTGCCGGCCAGCAGAGGGAGCATCACAAAGGATTTCGGGACATCCTCATCATCAACCACGATTGCAAATTTACTCCAGCTTTTTTCTGCATCGGTATTTACCACCCATGTTTTGAGCCCTGTTCTCACTGAAGCTTTCATGGCAAGTTTGTATCTCTCTGCTTTTCCCTGCCAGTTTTCCTCAAATTCGACACGCTTGCCATATCGATATATATATGGCGAGACCATCAAACCTGTTTTTTCATCAACAACAGCGATACGGATATCCCCAACATTGAACGCCTCTCGCAATTTATCACCAACACGCTCAATCATTGTATTCAGATCCAGTTCTTCTGTCAGTGTCCGCCCGATGTTATTGATGATCTGCAATTCGGTGGCGCGTTGTTCGGTCTGTTTGAGCAGACGTTGGGTCTCGTCGAAGAGACGCGCGTTCTCGAGCGCCACGCTCATGCTGTTCGCGAGCGTTGAAACTAATCGCACGATGGAGTCGGGGAATGCGTTTTTGTGCTCGAGATTCTGCAGGGAGATGATCCCACGCACCTTGTCGCCGACGGTTAGGGGCAGAAATGCAAGCGATTTTGGCGATTCTCCGCTAATGACCGGGTTGCTGTATTGTGCGGGTATCGCAAGCTCGTCATCGTTGTCGTTGATGATCAACGGTTGACCAGAATCGATCACAAATTTTCTAAATCCCCAGAGCTTGCGTGGTTCATGCGAGTGACGGGTTCCTTTTTCCCTGCAATAAGGAATGTGGATAAGATCAGAGTCGGCGTCGTATAAATTGATCTGGACCACGTCCATATCCGCGAAGATTTCAGTTAATTTATCGCCGATCAAATCGAGGATGGACTGGATTTCCAACTTGGAAGCCAGACCCGCCTGAACGCTGGTGATGATGGCGAGTTCGGCGGCGCGTTGCTCGGTTTCTTTGAGCAGGCGCTGGGTCTCGTCGAAGAGACGCGCGTTTTCCAGCGCGACGCTCATCGAGTTGGCGAGCGTTTGCAAGAGGCGAACATCCGAGTCATCGAAGGCATGCTCTTTTTCTACAGCATGGATACTGAGCGCGCCGAGCATGGCATCCCCTATTGCAAATGGCACGCCCAAAAAGGACTTGCCAACCGTGTATCCTTCTGGCGGAATCGCGTCGTGTGCTAATATCTCCTCTTGAGTGCCAAGGTTCAGCGGTTCGGTGGAGTACAGAATGCGGCGCGTGATATTTTTACTTAATGGTTCTGATGGAATTTCGATGCGCTTATTGTCTAGTGTCCAGTAGGGCCAGGATACCAATTCGGTTGTTTTATCGTAGAGAGCGATAAAAACACTTTGGGCTTTTGTAATGGCGCGCACTTGATCACCGACAAGATCAATTATGGATTGAAAATCCAGTTTCGATGCGAGTCCCTGTTGAATGGAGTTGATGATTTGCAACTCGGCGACGCGTTCCTGCTCGGCTTTGAAAAGACGCGCATTTTCGAGGGCGACACCGACATTTGCAGTGACAATTTCTAGGAGGCGGACAAGCGATTCTGGATAAGCATCTTCCCGTTCATATTCCTGAGCGCTAATAACGCCTATTGTCTCGTTACCTGCTTTGATTGGCACATACACGCCGGATTTCGGGAATATGTCCCCAACCATTAACGTTGAATTGTATTCTTTAGATTTTGCGGCAAAGTCTCGATTGAAAATCAATGTCTTGCCCGTTTTCAAAACATGCCCACTGATGCCTCCTGGGGCGTCGGCGGGGAGGGAAATACGTTTTCCGTGAACAACCGCATAAGGATAATTTGCCAGGTTATTCTTCGGATCATAAAGGAGTATCCCAAAATTATCGGCAGCAATTATCTCGCGCAATTTATCACCGACCAGATCTACGATGGCTTGGAAGTCCAACTCGGCGGCGAGTCCTTGCTGAATGGAGTTGATGATCTGCAACTCGGCGACCCGTTCCTGCTCGGCTTTGAACGATTGCGCGTTTTGCAATGCCACGCTCATTGCGTTGGCGAGGGTTTGTAGCAGGCGCACATCTGATTCCGTGAATACATTTTCTTTCATGCTCAGGAGCGCGACCACACCAAACACATCATTCCCAGTAGTCATCGGCACACCGAGATACGCCTTGGGCATTTGTGTAGCGCTTTCGAAAAGTCGCGACCCCAATTCTGTTAATCGCTTTTTGTACTCCTGATTAATGATGAGAGGAGCCTTTGTCTGGATGATATGCGCCGAGAACCCCGTTCCCAGTGGCTGAGGACCTTCATCAAAACGATCTCCTAATTCGCTGGCAACATACGGGAATCGAATCTGGTTTTGTATGCCGTCATAGAGAGCAATGTAGACCCCGTTTGCTTTAAACACTTCATGCAACTTATCGCCGACCAGATCCACAATCGCTTGGAACTCCAGCTCTGCGGCGAGTCCTTGCTGAATGGAGTTGATGATCTGCAACTCAGCCACGCGCTCCTGCTCGGCTTTGAACGACTGAGCGTTTTGGAGCGCCACGCTCATCGAGTTGGCAAGCGTTTGAAGAAGATGCACATCCGACTCGCTGAACGCGGATTCGCGTTCTTGATTCAATACACCTAGAACCCCATGTAGCTCCGCGCCCTGTAAAAATGGCACGAAAACCGCCGAACGCGCGTAGTCGGATGTCATTCCGTACCGCTCCACGTCCGCGACCGTGCGGATGAAAATCGTCTCGCGGGTTTCGATCTGTTTTCTGGCAATTGGTGTATCAGGCTTCCAATCCTTAATCTGCCTGACTTCTCCCTTTTGGAAGAGATATGGAAAATCAGTCAAGTCAGTGACGGGATCGTAAAACGCAAAGAAGACGGTCTGCGCCCGCTCTCTAAACATTTCACGGATTTTTTCACCAACCAGATTATAGATGGATTGAATATCCAACTTAGCGGCAAGTCCCTGCTGGATGGAGTTGATGATCTGCAATTCGGCGACGCGCTCCTGCTCGGCTTCAAAGAGACGCGCGTTCTCCAACGCGACTCCCAAACTGCCTGCCAGTGTTTGCAGGAGTCGAATATGCGAATCGGTGTAGGCGTTCTCGTGATCCCAATTTTGGAGAGCAATACTTCCAATGACCTCATCATTGACGATAATCGGAACGCCCAGCCAGCACTTTGGGTCTGGTTCGCCGCTCACATCGAGCGCGCCTAATTGGGCGGCGAATTGAGCATAGTTCGTGTTGATGACCAGCGCTTGGCGCGTCTTGAAAACATGATTGGTCAACCCCGCTTCATGGAGAAAAAATTCGACGTTCCTGATCCTTCGCCCGTTTTCGAAAATATAGGGGGCTTTGACCTTGCCGTTGGATTTATCTAGGAAGCCAATCGCCACGTTCTCGCCCGCAAAGATTTCGGTGAGTTTATCCCCAACCGAATCGACGATGCCTTGAAAATCCAGTTTGGAGGCAAGCCCCTCTTGCACGCTGTTGATGATGGCGAGTTCTTCCGTGCGCTGGCGTTCCGCTTCGAGGGCGCGGGCGCGCGTCAATGCGGTGGCGATGTGCTGCGCGACAAATTCAAGCACAGCCACGTCCTGTTCCGAATACCGAAAACCCTCGGTATGATTTTGAATAACCAATGCGCCGATGACATGTTCGGGCGTTTTTAGCGGAACCCCAATCCAATCTGAGGCAAAGACGCCATACACGCCCTCATACTCGCCGTTTTTCCCAACTAATCCCTGTTCGACCATTTTCTTTTGCATTTCGAGCGGTGAGTGCAAGGTTTGACCTGTGCGCAAGACATAACCAGTGAAACTGTATTCATCATCTAACAGGATGGGCGGTTGATCAGGCAGTGTAGGATCAGCAGCATAGGGAATTCTCACCGTCTGTGACGCCTCGTCGAGCAATGCAATGAAAAAGATTTCCGCATACATCAATTTCCCCACGATTCTGTGTAATTTCTTGTAGAACGACTGCATATCCTTCACGGCGCTTGCCGCATCCGCGATCTCATACAGCGCCTTCTGAATCTTCAATTGGCGTTTCATATCTGCCTGATCAGATGTTGCCGGTTTTGTGACGCGTGCTACAGACCCGCTTTTCCTCCCCTTTTGAATTTTGACCTGCTTCTTCACACCTTTCGGAATTTGTTTCCCCGCTGACCCTTTACCAACTTTGCGTAGTATGGATGACTTCTTGGTCATACGCGGCGCTCCTCAATCCAATCCGTAATAACGATAAGTGTACAGGTGCAATGTCCTTATGTCAATCACTCTTACACATTCGTCCGCAACTCACGCAATAATTCCTGGTCCATGCTGGTTCCCAGCGGCAGTTCGATATGCTTCAACCTCTCTTCAATGGTCGCGGAGAACACCCGCCCCAACCCCTCATAGTTTGTTGAAAGCCCGCGCAAAACCTTCGATGGGATGATCAAGAACTCACATTCTTCCTCTGTGATGATGTTCGCCGTGCGCATCGTCCCTGTCAACGCGGCGATCTCACCGAAGAAATCGCCCTCGCGCAGGGTGTTGGCGATCACATACTCATCATCCTTGAGATAACCCGCCGCCACGCTCCCCTTCAAAATGAAATATGCCATATCGCTCGTCTCGCCGCGATAGACCACGATCTTGCCGCCCGGAGCCTCCGCGACGAGAGTCTGCGCGGCGAGTTGGTCGCGTTCTTTGGATGTCATCCCCTCCAATTCTTTCATGTGCGAAACAAAACGGTCAATCGCGGACCGTGTGGCGGCTCTGCCAGCCCCGAGCCTCGGCGCCGCCTCAGCGCCGCGCAATAACGCGAGCGTGCGCTTCCAATCTGCGGCTGGTAAGCCTAAGCCGGGCAACACAAGCACGACCGCGCCTGCCGCCAACATCGCGATCGAACTGATCAGGAACAACATTCGCACATTGAACACATCTGCCAGACCCGCCAGCGCCATGCCGATCACATACATCAGGTCGCGCACCACGAAGAACGCGCTGTTCACGCGTCCGCGCATTTCGCGCGGTGTGGCGCGCTGGATCACAAGTTGACGCCCGATATACGATGGCGCATTAACAAAGCCTGAGACGCCCATCAAAAGGATCGCAAGCGAAACCACAGCAGACAATGAATACAACATCCCGACCACTGCCAAGCCCAGGAAACTGAGCGCCAGCCATTGCCCCTCGCGGATGCGGTCTGCCAGCCGCGCCATGAACAAACTGCCCACCGCGATTCCCACAGTCTCTGCCGCCTGTTGCAAACCGAAATGAAAATCGGTCGCTTGTAACTCGCGCACTGAAAACGGCAGGATCAATGTGTTCTGCAAACCAAAGATCAAATAGATGGGACCGCCGACAATGAACAGCGATCGCAGAATCGGAGTCGCGCCGACGGTCTGTAAACCTGCCCTCAAGTTTTGCCCGATCGCGCGAATGCTCGTGTTTTCCACGTCGGGCAGGGACGGCACATACGTAAAGAGGGTCAGCAAACCCGAAAGGAGGAACGTCAGCGCGTTCAGATAGAACGCCCAATCGATGTTGTATCCCGTCGCGATGAGTCCCGCGGCGGCAAATCCAAGCGTCATCGAACCGACCGAAGAGACGGTCATCAAGGCATTGGCGGCGGAGAGTTCCTTGTCGCTGGTGACTTCGGGCAGAACGCTGGCATGTGCCGAGTCGAAAAATTGTGTGATGGCGCTCGTCAGCGCGACGATCACGTACAACCAATTGATGTTGAGGGGAATCAGGAACGGGATGAGAAAGATCAGAACGGCGCGCAGCAGGTCGGATGTCAGCATGATGCGTTTTCGATCAAACCGATCTACGAACACACCTGCGATCAGTCCGATCACAACGGTAGGACCCGAAGTTGCGATCAACATCAACCCCACACTGAACGCACTGCCCGTCACGCGGTAAACCAAAATGGAAGCGGCGAGCGCGGTGAGCGCGCTGCCCATCGCGGAGATCAACTGCCCGATCCACAACAACGTAAACGAACGATTCCGAAACACGGAAAACATCGAGCGCGACGATCCGCCTGCCATACTCTCTCCTCAGAATGGGCTTTGATGCTGGGAGAGTTTATCAGCCTTTCGACATTGCCGCTATGTTTTGTATCGGCGTGGACGGGACGAGATCACACCCGGGCCAGACGGCGTCCACGCCCGCTTCGTTCGCCCTTTGAACTGATTCGCGCACCTCCGCCTCGCCACCCTTCCACAACGTTGCAACAGGATCGATGTTCCCGAACAGCAACTTACCTTTCATTATCTCACGCGACGCGGCGAGATCATTCAGCTGATCCACTGAGACAGCGTCCGCGCCCGATTCAGCCAAGGCGCTCATGGATTTATTTGTATTCCCGCACACCGACAACACGCGCGGGCTCGGAAGATTCGCGTGCAAATCCTTCAATGCGGGCAGTACGAACTGCTCGAACTTTGCAGGCCCAATGAACCCCGGCGACCCGCCCATTTCGTGGATGGTGATAAAGTCCGCGCCTGAGTCGCGGTAGGCGTTGCCGATTTTTGCAAGGAAAGAGGAAAGTTGAAAGAGGGCATCGAGCACAACCTGCGGCTCTTTTTTCATTTCGATGAACAGATTCTTTGGGTTGCACAAATACAACAACAATGTGTACGGACCCGTTATCATCCCTGAAATTACAACCTCATTTCCAACATCCTCTTTCACCAGCCCCATCGCCTCACACACAGTCTCCAGTCTCCCAGTCTCCAGTCTCCCAGCCTCCAGTCTCCCAGTCTCCAGTCTCCCAGTCTCTAATCTCCAAATCTCTAATTCTCGAATCTCGTTTGCATCTTCCACCACCGGCCTCCTCACTTGTGGGAACCCCTCCCCTTCGTAATTCAATTCCGCACCTAACAACTCAGCGGGCAGACACAGATCTAACGGCAGTGCCGCCGAACGCATTCCGGTCAACTTGAACGTGCTCGCCGCGGCGCGCGCCATCTTCTTCGCATTGTGATGGACTTCATGCAATGCGAGTCCCTCGCTCGCCAAACCCTCCCCCGTGATGTGAATCAATCCACTGAATGCGGGAGGCGAATCAAGTTTACTTCCGTTGAGAAGCGAAAGAATAACGGCGCGTGAATTCATGGCGTTAGACCGAACAACCGATAGCGGATCTCTTTTCCAAGCGGGTAGAGCGGGAGCAGATCCACGCGGTAGCCCTTGCCTGCGTATTCCTGCATCAATAGGCGTGCTTGCTGTAGTACAGCGCGATCCCAGCCGAACGGAAGCCCCAGAAGTTTTTCGATCGCGGGGGGCATCTTTACGCTCGATTTTTCGTGATACAACCTGAACTGCAACTGCCATGCCTCCAGCTCGCCATACACCGAAAGTGCGGTGACAAGCCCTTGTTGCAGGTGTTTCACCTCGTGGATCAACAACGTCAGCGCGCGCGGGTCGGCAGGATTCGTTTGTACTGAATAATGCACGGTGTTCAAATGGATCGTTCCCAGCAGGGTCCAAAAGGCGCCGACATTTTTTCTTACGCGCCAAAAACCGATGTAGGTTCGGCGCGCGCGCAGATAAGCCGCCGCGTCTGCGCCTTCCGGTCCATATCCTTCGAGGGCAAACAGAAGGTTTTCGACCCACGCTGACCGATTCAAAGAGCGAGTTTCCTGAACGCCAGTGTCTATGTCAGAGTTCCTTTCTTTTCAAAGTAGGAAATATGTACCGTTTACATCGCTGTAAGCCAATATCGCTCAATTCTAAATTAGAATCCGCGCGCCTTGATTTGAAAGGAGAAAAACATGGACAAGACAAAATTACTTTCCGTCGCGTTACTAACACTGGCTTTGCTGGCGGCACAGGTGGCACCAGCCGCCGCGGCGCCGTCTGCACAGGATACCACACCCATCACTGGAACCATCCAAAGCATCACCCTCGAAACCGATCCGGAAGGTGTCGCTACCGTCCTTGTCACCCTCACGGATGATGGGGGTGTGACACAAACCGTCCGCCTCAGCGTGGAGACTGCCGTCGCGCTCGGCTTGGTGACCTTGGATCCTGTCAGCAACGAACCCGTCGTGGACGAATCGCAGGTTGGTCAGACAGTGGAGATTGACCCCACCACTGTGATTCCGGAGGAAGAGCCGCAAGAAGGGGAGACGGCACATCCCATCGCCGAACTGTTAGCTGCATTCTTCGGTGAAGACGCGGGCGTGGTGGATGCCTATCACGAGGATGGCTTTGGCTTCGGCGTGATCGCACAAGCCATGTGGATGTCACAAAATCTCAACGGCGACCCATCTCTCACCGGAACGATCCTCGAAGCAAAAGAAACCGGCGACTACAGCGCGTTCATCCTGCCGGACGGCTCGACTCCCTCCAACTGGGGTCAGTTCAAGAAGGCGGTCCTCGAGAAAAAGAACAACCTGGGCGTTATCGTTTCGGGTCAAGCAGACCCATCGACAGAAGATGGACTAGAAGCCACCACGCTCCAGAACCGTAACGGTAATGGAAATGGCAACGGTCAGGGGAACGGAAAGAACAAAGACAAGGGTAAGGGCAAAAACAAATAACCCGGTACTCTCGGGATCGAACAAAAGAGGAGCAGCCTTGAGCCGCTCCTCTTTTTTGATAGCAGATGATAGATAGTTCAGTTAGAATCAAGGTCATGAGAAAAGTAGCCATACTTGGGATCGGTCAGACAAAAATTGACGAGCAATGGGAAAAGTCGCTGCGCGAGATCGGCGGGGAAGCCGCGTTCGCCGCCTTGCAAGATGCAGGCGTGACCAAAGTTGACGCGCTCTTCGTCGGCAACATGCTCTCCTCCACCATCAGCGGGCAGAACCAACTCGGCGCGTTCTTTTCCGATTGGATGGGCCTGTGGAAACAGGAAGCCGTGAAAGTGGAAGCCGCGTGCGCCTCGGGCGCGGCGGCGCTTCGCGCGGGACTGATGGCTGTCGCGGCGGGGGATATCGACTCGGCGCTTGTGGTCGGCGTCGAAAAGATGACCGACAAAGCCGGGCACGATGTCACCTCCGCGCTTGCCACCGCCGCCGACGCGGACTACGAATTGGAACAGGGCATTTCGTTCGTGGGTTTGAACGCGCTCATCATGCGCCGCTACATGCACGAGTTCGGGTGGAAGCACGAGGATTTCGCGCCGTTCTCGATCAACGCGCACGCCAACGCAATGCACAACCCGGTTGCGCGCCTGCACGAAAAGATCACTGTTGAAAAATTCGAGAAGTCAGCCATGATCGCAACCCCCATCAATTTATTGGACGCGTCGCCCATCGGCGACGGCGCGGCGGCTGTGGTGATCGTGCCTGCCGAGAAGGTCGCGTCGTTGAACGGGAAGCCCAGAATAACGATCGCGGGTTCTGCATCCGCAACGGATACGATCGCTGTGCATTCGCGCAAAGACCCCTTGTTTTTGTCTGCCGCGTACGAATCGTCGAAGCGCGCGTATCAAATGGCGAACGTTTCGCCTGATGATATTGATGTGTTCGAACTGCACGACGCGTTTTCGATCATGGCGGCGCTCTCGCTGGAGGCGTGCGGGTTCGCCGAGCGCGGTCAGGGGGTGAGGCTCGGCTTGGAGGACAGAATCAGCCCGAAGGGAGAAAGACCCGTCTGCACGCGCGGCGGACTCAAAGCGCGGGGGCATCCCGTCGGCGCGACGGGAATCTATCAAATCGTGGAGGTCGTCCAGCAATTGCGCGGCGACTGCGGCGAAACGCAAGTGGACGGGGCGAAAATCGGTATGACGCAAAACATCGGCGGCTCGGGCGCGACGATCCTTACGCACATCCTGAAAGCGGATTGACGAGCCAGCGCGCCGTGTTACAAAGGCATTTTTGTTTTGAAAATTATTATCGTTTGTTTTATACTAGTCGATGTCAGGAGGCAGCATGACAGATAAACGAAAAATCGACCGCCGCGATTTCACTTATTACATGCAGGTGAAGGACGAGGGCACGAAACAGGTCATCGGTTATCTCTCCGATATCAGCTCCGGCGGGTTCAAACTGGATTGCCCCAAGAACATTCAACCCGGGCAGGATTTTCGCATGCACATCGACCTCACGCCCGATCTTTCAGACCAGACCTCGATGGTGTTCATCGCGCGCAGTAAATGGACCCACCCCGATTTCGTCGACCCCAGTACGTTCAACGTGGGGTTCGAGATCATCAACATTTCGCCCAGCGACATGCTGATCTTCCAGCGCATGTTCGAAAAATACGGCTCCGAAAGCACCACCAGAAAGAAAGGTTCGGACGATTACTTGTGGAGATGACCTCTGCAATCGCTTTCGTGATCAGACGGGCGGCATCAGCCGCCCGTTTTATTCCCAAGACTTCTCCGCTTGTTGTACAATCTGGCGCATGATGTTCAAACTCGTCCGCTTTTTCGTCCGCGCGTTGATGAGGCTCATCGCCGATATCGAAGTCCATGGCTTGGAAAAGATTCCCGGGGGGAATCTCATCGGCGCGGCGAATCATTTAGGCAGGCTGGATACTGCCGCCATGCTGGCGGTCATCCACCGCGAAGATATCATCATGCCGGTCGCCGAGAAATACAAAAACCACTGGCTGTTTGGCGCCATTGGGCGCGCTACCCACGCCATCTGGCTCAACCGCTTCGAAGCCGATTTCTCGGCGCTGCGAGAGATACTCGAACGCATGAAAAAAGGGGGTTTGCTCGTTATCGCACCGGAAGGAACGCGATCGAAGACCGAGGCATTGCAGGAGGCGAAAGCAGGTGTGGCATTCCTCGCCAGCAAAAGCGGATTTCCCGTAATTCCCGTCGCGGTGACCGGGACGGAAGACCGCCTCGTGCTGGAAAACTTGAAACGGTTTCGCCGGTCGAAGATCGTGGTGCATGTGGGCGATCCGTTCAAAATAGAAATCCCCAAAGGTAAGGGACGCGAACAAGCACTGCGCGAAGCCACCGACGAGATCATGTGCCGCATCGCGGTGATGCTCCCCGAAAAATATCGCGGCTTTTACGCGAATCACCCGCGGCTCAAAGAATTGCTCAACAAGAATTGATGCTTGCCACTCTGCGCTTCCTCATTCGCATCCTGCTCAACCTGATCGCCCGCATCGAGATCCGCGGCAGGGAAAACGCGCCGCTGACCGGCGGGATGATCCTTGCCGCCAATCACATTGGCATACTCGATATCGTTATGGTGTACTACGCGATCGACCGTACTGATCTGTTCATCCCCGTCGCCGAGAAATGGGAGAGGATCGGCTGGATCCGCTGGCTGGGAAAACATTTGAACTTTCTGTTCGTGGATCGCTACAACCCGGACTTGAAAGCCATGCGAAAGATGATCTCTCTTATGCAGGACGGCAAATGTCTCATCATCGCCCCCGAAGGGACGCGTTCGCGCGTCGGTTCGTTGATTGAAGGGAAGCCGGGCGTCGCGTACCTTGCGGCGCGTTCGGGGTTCCCGGTCATCCCTGTGGGGATCACAGGAACGGAAGATAAAGTTGTGCTTGGGAATTTGAAACGATTGAGAAAATCAACGATCACGCTGACCGGCGGAAAGCCGTTCACCATTCCGCCGTTACCGAAAGAGAATCGCGATGCCGCGCTTCAAAAAGCCACCGATGAAATCATGTGCCAGATCGCTGCGCTGTTACCGGAGAAATATCGAGGAGTGTATGCCGGGCATGCGAGAGTGAGGGAGTTGTTGGAAGAGCAAAAGAGTTGAGGAGCAGAGAGACAGAGGAAGAGCAGGTAAGCAAAGGGACAAAAGAACAAAGGAACAGAGGTGGAAAGGGTTTAAGATTTTCTGATGCTTTGTTCCAAGCGCTAAAGAAGAATACCAGTTTCTGCGCGCAAAGATTCGCGTTTATCGTATTCCTCCTGATCGATATAAGCCAAGTCAAGAGAAAGAACGAAGTAGTATTCAACTTCGGAAAGGGAGCCTTGTGCAATATCGAGAAAATGCCCAGTCTGACCTTATCATCCATATCCATACCCTTCAGCAATATTTGCAGGAACAGACGCGGAAGCCCGTCGTAGTTGTGACGCTAGACCAAAGATTTCGCTCTTGGGGAAATTCTCTGTTAGTTAATAAATCAATCACGTCAATTGATGCGCACGTTGCCATACGATCAACTTCCGAAACCCCTTGTCGCTTCGTTCGTCTTTCATGATGAACCTCCTTTTGCACTTTTGAACCTCTGCGTCTTTACAGAATTTGCCCTTCGCCCCTCTTCAAAAACTGACCATCCCCTCGTTTTCCCTTCCATTCATTCCCATCCACGATCAACTTCCCGCGCAGGAAAACTTTTTCGGGGTAGCCGGTCAATTCCCAGCCCTCGTACAAATTGTAATCCGTGCGCTGGTGCGACATGGCAACGCCATATTTCACTTTCTTTTCCGGGTCCCAGATCACAACGTCCGCATCAGAGCCTTCGAGCAGCGCGCCTTTGCGTGGGTACAAGCCGAATATTTTCGCGGGGTTCGTGCTCATGTACGCCACAAATTGATTCGGAGTAATTTTTCCCATGCGCACGCCGGTCGTCCACAACACGGGCATGCGGTCTTGAATCCCCGGTAATCCGTTTGGGATCTTGGTGAAATCGTCCTTGCCCAATTCTTTGCCGGGGATGGCAACTTCTTCGTCTTCGTACAGAATTGGTTTCGTTCCATCGAAGAAGAAGGGACAATGATCCGTGCCGACCGTTTGCAGAATCCCTTCGGTCAACCCTTCCCACAAACGCGCGTTGTCGTCTTTCGTTCTCATCGGCGGTGAACAGATCCATTTTGCTCCGTCGGGTTTTCGCAGGTCGTCAAACGTGAAGAACAAATATTGCGGGCACGTCTCACCCATCGCTTTGACGCCGCGTTCGCGCGCGTACTTGAGCATATCCACTTCGCCGCCCGCGTTCATGTGGACGATGTACACCGGCGCATCCGCCGCGGACGCCATGGCTGCCACTCTCAACGTGGACTCCACCGCGCCCCACGCGGGACGGGTGAGCGCGTGCCATTCCGGGGTCAAGTGACCAGTTGCTAACGCTTGAGCAACCAGTGTTTCGATCACATCGCCGTTCTCGCAATGCGCCATGACGAGCATCCCGTTGTCGCGGGCAATTTGCAAAGCCTTGAAGATGCTTCCATCGTCTAGGCGGAGCCGTCCGTTGTAGGCGGTGAACACCTTGAGGGTTTGAATCCCCATCTCACGCAGGGACGGAATCTCTTTTGCGATTCGCTCGTTGAACTGCGTGAGGTTCATGTGGAAGGAATAGTCGATTGCGGCTTTTTGTGCTTTTTCGAGCCAGAGGTCAACTGAGTATTTGAAATCACCCGACCTCACCCCCGGCCTCTCTCCTTTCAGGAGAGGGGAGTCCAAAGGCACAAAATCCATCACTGTGGTTGTCCCGCCGAATGCCGCGGCTTTGTGACCGGTGTAATGATCGTCGGAGGAGACCGTGTTGAACATCGGCAGATCGAGGTGCACGTGCGGGTCCACGCCGCCGGGGAGGATCAGCCTGCCCGACGCGTCGATCACCGAAACCGAATCAACTTCCAGTCCCGGTGCGATGCGGGCAATTTTTTCATCCTGAATCAGAATATCCGCTTGGAAAGTCTCGGAGGCAGTGATGAGGGTGCCGTTTTTAATCAGAGTTGCCATGGGTGAAGTTCTTGAGGTATCTAATGTTTCTGAGGGATTAAGGTTTTTTGCGGGAGTTGTTTTCGATGGATGTTTTCAAACGGGAAAGAAGGTAGCCAACCTCGCGCGCTTTGTCAATCAGTTTTTCATATGTTCCATCAGGCATGTAGCCCAAGTCATGGGCAATTTCGATGAGGCTTTCCGTTTCTGCAAGCGAGCCAACCGAGATATTCAAATGGCGTAGATAATTTGGTCCCGTTCCGAGTGCATACCCTTCCGCAATGTTTGCTTCGACGGAACCTGCGGAACGGCGGATCTGACTGGTAAGACCGAACAATTCATGTTTAGGGAATTTCTTGCTGGCTTTGTAGGTCATCAAGGTTAATTCATGGGCTCTTTGCCAGACGATCAACTTGCGAAAGGCTTTTAATTCCTTTTCCATCAATACCCTCCGTCAACGTCATAAACGTCAGAGCCTTCAGAAACTTCGCGCCCTTTGATTCCCAACAAAGCAATCAAAACCTCGGGCGGGAGATCCGCTTCGGGCAGATCCACTTTATAGAGTTGATGATTCTCGGCGCGTTCACGCAAGCTTTTCCAAAGCAGATCGCGTTCCTCGTTTTGGACGACGAGATCATTGAGCAGTTTTGCGTTCAATAAATATTCCCCCGTTGTGTAAAGAAAGGTCAGTCGCCTCCACTTATCGGAATGAATCGGTTCTTTCAATTTTTCCAATCCGCCGAGTTGGATCTTGAAATATTCCTCTTTGGCACGCGGGTGATCGGCTTCATCTTTGAGCAGTTCGCCGCGCGTGGTCAGTTCGTGGCCCTTCACTTGCGCGACGAATTCGATCTGTCCGCCGCGTTCGGCAAATGTTGAAGGCTGGTAGAAAGCGAGATAATCCACCGCGACAACTTTCGGCGCGGTGCGAAGCGGAATGCGATACCAGCCGAGAAGCCGCGCGATTTCAAGATCGCGGGGGGTTGGGAGGAGGCAGACGAGTATGAGGGAGGATGGTAGAAGCATAAAATTACTTGTAGGGGCGGAGCATGCTCCGCCCCTACAAAATCAAATCAATCCAACTTCCTTATTGAACTCAACGATCAACTCATCAATTTCATCGGCTTGTTGTTGCACATCCGTCCAGTAGGTTGGCTCATACCATTGTTGTTGAATCTCATCATACGTGCGTCCCTGTTGTTCGACCCACGTGTAGTATTTCAGGTTGTGGACTCGGCGGCGGTCGGGGTAGCGGAATTCGAGCATGTTATCGGTGGATTCACCGTGCAGGTAACGCGCAAAGTCTGCGGCGGCATCACGCTCGGAGTATTCGCCGAATTCCTGATGCATCTCGTGCAATCGCGAGCGGTAAAGTTCCATCGAGTCGGTTAGGACGGTGATCATCACATCGTTCTCGTCCATTTCGTAGTATTTGGCGGTCTTGATGCAGGAGAGAACGTTCGAGATGCCGGAGAAGCCTAAAAGGTCGAGATTGGAGATTAGAGATTCGGGCACGCCTTGTTCGACGAGATAGGCGCGTCCGTTTTCTTCGTTGAACAGGCGGGAGATGTTGACGACGGCGTTATCGTCAATGGCGGTAACCACATCGGTGTTCTTCACGTTGTGAATCCACGGGACGTGTTTATCGCCGATGCCTTCGATGCGATGTGAACCGAATCCATTCTCAAGAAGTGTGGGGCATTGCAGCGCTTCGCTCGCGACGATCTTTGAATCGGGGAACAACTTTTTCATGTAATCGCCGGAGGCAATCGTGCCTGCCGAGCCGGTGGCGGACGCCATGCCCCGGTAACGTCCGTTTTTCCCAGCGACTTGTTTGAACACTTCTTCCATCGCGTGACCCGTCACTTCAAAGTGCCACAAATAATTGCCGAATTCTTCAAATTGGTTGAAGATCATCAAGTCCTGCCCGGACTTTCGCAACTCCCAGCATTTATCGAAAATTTCTTTGACGTTCGATTCGGAGCCGGGGGTTTTGATCGTCTCACCTGCGACTTTCGCGAGCCACTCAAACCTCTCCTTCGACATTCCCTCAGGCAGGATCGCAATGGACTCACACCCAAGCAGCGCAGAGTCGTACGCGCCGCCGCGGCAGTAATTCCCTGTGGAGGGCCAGACCGCTTTCTGCGTCGTCGGGTCGAATTGACCCGTGACCAGCCGCGGCACGAGGCAGGAAAACGCCGCCCCGACCTTGTGCGCACCGGTCGGAAACCACTTCCCCACGATGGCAATGATGCGCGCCGGGACGCCGGTCAACGAGGAGGGAAATTCGAGGTAGTTGACTCCGCCGAACGTTCCGCCGGACGCGGCAGGCTGGTTATGCCAGTTGATCCGAAAGAGGTTGCGCGGATGAATATCCCAGAGACCGATGCCCTTCAACTCATCTTTCACTTTTGCGGGAATCTTCGACGGGTCTTTCATCTGTGCATAGGTGGGGATGATGATGTTTTTTTCTTTCGCGCGTTGGACGGCGCGTGCGCGGCGATCTTTTTGAATTGTCAAATCGATGATGGTCATGTTCGCTCCTGTATTCTCGGTGAATGTTTGTATTATACTCTCGTAAGATTCGGCAAATTTCCTCATCCGCAGAGACAAATGTCACATCAAGGAGAAACGATGAAACAAGCATCCACAGGCACGCTTTCAGGCTGTATCGTTTGGGTGATCGCATTCATGGTCATCGGCGCTTGCATCGTACCGGCAACGATGATCGTTGGCGGAATCACCTCGTTCACCGATTTTGCCATTCAACAGACGGGGCGAATCATCTGTCCCGAGAACACCACGCCGGACGTCCGAACCTACGCGACCACGACGACCGACGAATTCGGCAACCGCCAGCCTGCCACCGCCTACGTGCTTCAGTGCAAGGATGCCAGCGGTGAGGTGGTGCTGGAAGCCCCGGTGGGTTATGCGTTCTTGTGGATGGGCATCTTGGCTGGGATTGGCTTGATCATTTCGGGAATTCTCGCTTTTGTGCTGGCCGCTCCGGCGGGGGTGTTGATCGCAAAATTCTTGAGCCGAATCAAGAAATCCTCGTGATTTCGCGCATTTGGATAGGGAAAAAATTTTAACGAAAGCGTAGATTTTTTTAATGCAAGGCAATCCTTGTTGGTGTATGATGATGGCGTCAGAAAGGAGGTAGCCATAGAGGTCCCACCTGAAATTCACTCCCACGGATGGACCGGGCTGTCGTAACCTGATCAAAGCCCCGCTTTGCATTCAGACGTTCGCCTGACGATAATTAGGCAGACATTTCCCCGCTCCTTCCAGTTTCTCATAATTTTATTTTTTGACGGATGGGTGCTCCCCATCCGTCCTTTTTATTTCAACGCCTTTTGCATCCGCTTCAAACCATCTTCCAGCCGCTTGCGCGATGTGCCGAAATTCAAGCGGACGAATTTTTCAGATTCCCTGCCAAACTTTGCTCCAGCGCTCAGGGCAACCTTCGCATTCTTCAGGAAAAAATTATACGGAGAAGGCTTGAGATCCAATTCCGAACAATCGAGCCATGCAAGGCAGGTTGCCTCGGGTTTCGTCACGCGCACGCCGGGCAGATTGTCCTCGACAAAGTTTACGAGAAAATCGCGGTTTCCCTTGAGATATTTCAACAAGGCGCCTAGCCATGTATCCGCTTTGCCCTCGTACACTACCTTGGCGGCGGTCAGCCCCATGATCGAAGCCTCCAGCGACATACCATCTAATACTGTTTGGAATTTTGCGCGGAGGGTGTCGTCTGGAATGATCATGAACGCACATGCCAGCCCGGGAACGTTATATGCCTTCGACGCTGAGATCAGGGTGATCGTCCGTTTTTCCACTTCGCGCGATAGCTTGGCAATGGGCGTGAACACGGCGCCATCCAGCAATAGTTCGCTGTGAATTTCATCCGAAACAATCGTGACATCATGTTCGAGGCAAATATCTGCCATGCGTTTCAACTCGGCGCGGGAAAATACCCGCCCAACGGGATTGTGCGGATTGCACAGGAGAAACATCGCGGACCCCTTTGCCGCCCGTTCAAACGCATCAAAATCGACGGTGTATCTGATGCGCCCTCCTTCGACATTTTTCTCCAGCCGCGCCGTTTTCTGCCGGGCGCCGGTCTTTTTCTCGGCATCCCAAAACTCGTTGTATACCGGCGTTTGGATGAAGTAGCCGCGTTGCCTGTTGCATAATACCCGTGCCGCGATGTTGTACCCATTGTTGACGCCAACTGTGTAAAGAATGTGATCGGGATTCACATCCCACCCGTATAGTTTTTTCATTCGCGCGGCAACGATGTTGTACAGCCGTTTTTCGGGGATTTCATATCCCAGCACACCAAAGTCCACGTGTTTATGCAAGGCTTGTTGAATTGCAGGCGCGACGGGAAAATCCATGTCCGCCACCCACATGGGAAGCACGTCGCTGGGGTATGCCGTCCACTTGTTGAGAAAAGGCTGTATACGGCGGGAGGGGAGGTCGTCGAAGTTGAAAGGCATGGAAATACCTCGAAGATAATCAAAGATATGAGTTACAGGATACGCACATTGTAGTATGCCGCATTTACTTTTTATACGCCACGATCATCCCATCCCTGATGGGGGTGAGAGAAACGATCCAATCGGGATCCGTCGTCACGTCACGCGTGAAGCGTCGGATGGCTTCGGTGGATTTCTCGCGGTCGTTAGGGTCGAGGATTTGCCCGTGCCAGATCATGTTGTCGATGATGAGCAATCCGCCCGAACGAAGTTTGCTTTTGATCACGGGAAGCGAATCGGGATAGCCTTCCTTGTCAATGTCGTTGAAAATGATGTCGAATGTGCCGGGCGTCTTACGCAATGTCTCCACCGCTTCCGCGTTATGAAATTCGATTAAATCCTCATAACCAAGTTTTGCGAGATATTCCTTCGCCAGCGCGGACAGTTTGTCATCCCAAACGGTGTGATGCACAACGCCGCCTCCGTTTTCGCGGACCGCCTTGGCAAACCACGCCGTGGAATATCCATAGCCCGACCCTAGTTCAAACACCGACGTGGCTCGCATCATGCGCGCAAGTTGATAGCAATAATATCCGCACGCCGCGCCGAGAGCAGGAAAGTTGTTTTTCTCTGCGTATTCTTCCATTTCTTGCAACACAGGTTCGCGCGGCGGGACGAGGGAAGTGAGATATTCCTGCAGTTTGTCGTATTTGATTTCGGGCATGAGGGTTCTCCTTGGGGAAAGTAGATAAGTACACAAGAGGCAGGTAAACAAGTGAGCCGTGCATACGTGTCTACGTGTATACCTGCTTACCTTCTTAGAATCTCCAACACCGTAGGCAGAGCCAGTTGCACCCATTCGGCGTACATTTTGCCGGAGGGATGCAAGCCATCGCCTGCGATCAAGGATGGATCCATGACCGCTTCGCGCGAAATGGGCGTGATGTCAATGTACTGCGCGCCCGCCTTTTCGGTTTCTTCGCGGTTGACCGCGTTAAATTGATCAATCTCGGCGGCGATCTGCTGCGCGTTGCGTCCCCGCGCGAACGGGGTCACGCCCCAATCCGGGATGGATAATACGATGACGCGGCGCGCGTCCCCGCCCGCGTATTCGATGGATTTATTCAACAGAAAAATAAATTGTTCGCGGTAGTCTTCGAGAGCGCGCCCGCGATATTGGTTATTGACCCCGATCAGGAGGGAAACCAAATCATACGGCGGCTCGATCTCCCGCGACTGAATTCCCTGCCAGAGTTCGTCGGTCGTCCAACCGGTGCGGGCAATGATGGTGACTTCGGTTGAAAACCCCTCCCGCTTGAGCAGTTCTGCAAGCTGCATGGACCAGCGCTCGGATTCGTCCACGCTTTCGCCGATGGTGTAGGAGTCGCCGAGGGCTAAGTATCGAATGACGGGCATGGAATCGCCTCCAGAAACATGCGCAGGTGTGGGTGAGGCGCATCCCGTCAGAGCAAGCAGGCAAATCCAAACGATGCGCTTCATCAGGCAGATTATAGCCGCAAAATAAAAGCGGACGCTGGAACGTCCGCTTCGATCTTCACTTGAGGTTGATTCGCCGTAGGAGGTTAAGTCACGGTTCGCCGGGTGAAACTATACACTGCGAGCGCAAGCATGAATCCCGCCCCAATCCACGCGGCAGTGACAACCCCCGGCGCTGGCGTTTGTTTGACCGCAATGCCAACGAACGACCAGACGAGGACAAGCACGTAGGGAACATCGTTGCGAAGCACAGCCATCGCAAGACCCAACAGCGAAGCGACCGCGATCATGATCGCCGCCCACGTCTGCGCAGGGATTCCAAATCCATTCCATTCCACGAGATACAACCAGTCCGAGATATTTGCCACGGTGGCGACGGTGATCCAGCCGAGATAAATGCCGAATGGAATATCAATAGACCAGCGCTCGGCGCGGGAAACGGGAGAACGATTCACGTCGAGGCGCACATAACTGGCGATGAGCAAACCGAGCAGGGTGAGCATGATTAGAACGCTCAACCCGAACAGGTTATAGTGCCATGCGAACAACCACGCGGCGTTGGCGAGATTGCTCAACGCGAACAGGTAACCAAGCCTTCGCAGGCGCGGGTTTTCTTTTTGCGAGGGCTGGAACTGGAAAACCGTGAAAGCGATCCAACCGAGGTAGATCACGCCCCAAATGGCGAAGACATATCCCGCGGGGACAAAGTAGACTTGGAAACGATCTGAGATTTCGCCTGTGTTCTGTCCGTTGAGGGGCAATACTGATGCAAGAATGTTGACCGCCAGCGCGAACAGGACAGTCGCAAGATTGGCGGTTTGACGAAGTGTGTCTTTCAATAGATATTCCTTTTCATTATAAAGTTTTGATCTTCAGCCATAGCGCTGGAATGCGGCTGAGTTTGCCGAATGCGCTCAGCGAGGCGCGGCGATTAAACACGTCGTAGTCGTTCTTCTCGATATTGTCCAGAATTCCCTGATAAAAAACGGATGCCGCGCCGATGGCAAGCTGCCCTTCGCGTTCGAGTAATTTCACGCCATCCCATGACTCGGCATAGAGTTGGCGGGTGCGCTCGATCTGGAATTTCATGAACTGACGCCAGGTATCCGTGACGCGGCCGTTTGCAATATCTTCTTCGCGAATGCCGAAATACGCGAGTTCTTCGCGCGGAAGATACAAGCGTCCGTTGCGGTAATCCTCCCCCACGTCGCGCAGGATGTTGGTCATTTGAAGCGCGACGCCGAGTTTGATGGCGTACGGCACGGCTTCGTGCGTTTTGAATCCTACAATGTGCATGCTCATCAAGCCTACAGTAGATGCGACTCCGTAACAATACGTGGCGAGATCGCCGAAGGTTTGGTAACGCGTCTGTTCGAGGTCGCGCGCGACGCCGTCAATCAGTTGGAGGGCGTAATGACGCGGGATGTGATAGCGGGTGAGGGTATCTGCCCACGCCGAGGCGACCAAATCCGCGTCCGCGAAAGAGGCGTGTTCCACCATCCCGCGCCAATACTGCAACGCGGCGTCGCGGTCGGTGGTCGAATCGGTTTCATCCACAAGGTCATCCACAGTTCGGCAAAACGCGTACAAGGCGCGCACCGCCTGACGTTTTTCTTCAGGCAGCAAAGCCGATGCAAAATGGAACGAGCGGCTGTGCGCCTTTGTGATCTTCTCCGCCTCTGCGTAGGCGCGGCTCAACGACGCGTCGCCAGCCCAATACGAAAATAGCGGGCGCGTGGATGGTTGGTGCAAATTGCCCGCTAGAGCAAGAAGTTGGTTCTCCCAATTCGCTTGTGCCTGCATGATGTAGTCTCCTCGTCTTCTCCTCGGATCGTCTTCCGATGTTTTTGAGATTCTACGAGGTTTCTAAATTTTGTCAAGGTTTTGTAAATATATTCTTGACAAATACTAGACATTGTGTATAATCCAAAGCGTCGAAAAAAGGAGCCTCAAGTGAAACATAAACCTACCGCCCTCATCATTGGAGCGGGCATCGGCGGGATCGCCGCCGCCGCGCGCCTCGCCAAAAACGGATACGAAGTAACCGTGTTGGAAAAGAACGACACCCCCGGCGGGCGTTGTAACCAGATCAGGCGCGATGGTCACCGATTCGATATCGGACCGACGCTTTTCCTCATGCCTGAAATTTGGGAGGAAACCTTCGCCGCGCTCGGCGAGCGGATGAGCGATCATCTCGACCTGAAGCGCATCGACCCGACGTACAAGGTCCATTTCGATGATGGCTTGCAATTGGAATTGACGTCCGATATCGGCAGGATGCAAACGCAACTCGAGAAAGTGGAAAAGACCGCCTTCACGGGTTTTCTCGATTACATTGCCGAGGGAAACAAGCATTACAAGATCTCGGTGGAAAAGTTCGTGGGGCGGAACTTTTACAACGTGTTCGAATTCTTCTCGCTAAGAAACCTTCCCCTCCTATTTAAGATGAAAGCGTTGGTGAAGCACTACAACAACGTTGGGAATTTTTTCAAGGACGAACGACTCAAAGCGGCGTTCACGTTCCAAAATATGTATCTGGGACTCAGTCCGTACGATGCGCCCGCCACATTTTCCCTGCTTCAATACACGGAACTCGCCGAGGGCGTGTGGTACCCGATGGGCGGAATGTACGCGGGGATTCAAGCCCTCGTGAGAATCGCGGAAAAATTGGGTGTGAAGTTCATCTACAACGCGCCTGTCAAGAAAATGAAAGAAGAAAGAGGAAAGATCCAGTCTGTGGTCACTGAGGATGGTCGCGTATTTACTGCCGACATCTTCATCGGCAACGCGGACCTGCCTTATATCTACAAAAATCTTCTGCCTGATGTGAACGAAGCGAAGAATCTCGAAGGCAAAAAATACACCTGTTCCACCATCATGTTCTACTGGGGCGTGGACAAGGAATATCCGCAGATCGCCCACCACAACGTGTTCCTCGGCGGCGATTACAAAGCTTCCTTCGACCAGATCTTTGTGGATCATACCCTGCCCGACGTTCCGTCGTTCTACGTCCATGCGCCGGCGCGCACCGACAGATCCGCTGCGCCGCAAGGACAGGATACCTTGTATGTGTTGATGCCTGTCAGTCATCTCGAGCCGCGCACAAAACAAGATTGGGACGCGCTCGTGAACAGAGCACGCGAGACCGTGTTCGCACGGCTCGAAAAGGAAATGGGCATCACCGACTTGAAAGGGCACATCAAATTCGAGATCGTGTATCAACCCGAAGTGTGGAAGGAGCGTTTCAATCTCGAAAAGGGATCAGCGTTCGGGTTGAGTCACAATTTTACGCAAGTCGGTTATCTGCGTCCGCACAATCGTCATAAAAAATACAGGAATTTGTATTTTGCTGGCGCGTCCACTCACCCCGGCACAGGCTTGCCCATTGTCTTGCTCTCGGCTAAACTCACCACTGAACGAATCCTCAAGGAGCAGGTAAAACTGCGCGCCAAAACGTATCAGCCAAACAACGCGCAACCTGTCAACGCATAATGCTCAACACCTCTCCCGCTTTCAACCTCAAAGTGGTGCTCAAAGAAACGGGCATCGCGGCAGACACACTGCGCGCATGGGAACGCCGCTACGGATTGCCCATGCCGCAGCGCACCGAAGGCGGGCATCGTTTGTATTCCGAACGCGACATCGAGATCATTCGATGGTTGATGACGCAGCAAGAATCGGGGTTGAGCATCTCGCGCGCCGTGGATCGCTACAACGAACTGCTCGCCTCAGGTTCCGACCCTCTGGCTGGTTCGCGCCCCGCTAGCGGGTTCGCCCCTCAAAATTTATCCGCCGTCACCAACCTCGACGGACTCCGCGACGAATGGTTGAACGCCTGCCTCGCGTACAACGAACCGCAAGCGGAACAGATCTTCAATCATGCCTTCGCGATGCATCCCGTTGAAACCGTGATCGCGCAGTTAATTCAACGCGGACTGCATCAGATCGGCGAGTTGTGGTACAGCGGCAAAGTGTCTGTGCAACAGGAGCATTTCGCCTCCGGGCTGGCAATGCGCAGACTGGAAGCGCTCATCGCCGCGTCGCCATCGCCCACGCGCAGGGAAACCATCGTGCTTGCATGCCCGCCGAACGAATGGCATACAATATCACTTGCGATGCTGCATCTCTTCCTGCGCAGGCGCGGATTCAACGCGGTGTACCTCGGCGCGAACGTGCCGATCACGCGCTTTGAAGAGACGGCAAAGGTCACGCGCGCCAATCTGATCGTCCTCACTTCACAGACATTGGTCGGCGCGGCGTCACTGCAAAAAACCGCCTTCGCGCTCAGCAATAAAAAAATGACGATCGCCTTCGGTGGGCGCATTTTCAACCTGCAACCCGAGATCGCCAGACACATCGCCGGCCACTTTCTTGGCACCGACATGGCTGAAGCGATCAACGAGATCGAAAACATGCTCGGCGGAACCGTGAAGAAAACGCGCGCTGCCTCCACGCCGAAGGATCACCTTGCCGCGCATGATTTTTTTACGTCGAAACGCGCCGAGATCGAACAAACCGTACGAACCGCGATCAAGCCGACAGTTACCTTGAACGAAGAGATTCAAACAGGCATTCACTTCCTCGGCGACAACGTTGCCGCCGCCCTGCAACTCGGCGACCTCAACTACGTTTCCGATGAAATGACGTGGATCAAACACTTGCTCCGCGCGCACAAACGCCCCAGCGATGAATTGGTCAGTTTCATGAACGCGTACGCCAAAGCGGTGGACAAACACATCAACGGCTCGGGAAAACCGATCCTGGCATGGCTCGAGCGGGAAATCAAAAAGATCGAAACGACATGACCGCGCTCTGGTGGATTCGCCGCGACCTGCGGCTGGCGGACAACCGGACGCTTCACGCCGCGTTGGAGTCCTTCGACTCCGCTCAGGATAAAGCTGGTTCCGTCATCCCGCTTTTCATCCTCGACCCCGCCTTTGGCTCCGCCTCTGCGCGCCGAAAGGATTTCCTCCACGAAGGCTTGCGCGCGCTCGATGAAGATTTGCGCCGTCGTCACTCGTATCTCGTAACTCGAAGCGGAAAACCTCTCGATGTATTGCGCGAACTCATCGGCGAAACAGGCGCAACGCAAATTTTCGCCGAGGAAGATTTCACTCCGTACGCCAGAAAGCGCGACGCGGAGATCGAACATCATTTGCCATTGAATTTGATTCAAGGACAAACCGTCCATCACCCCGCGTCGGTCGTGAAAGCGGACGGCAAGCCGTACACGATCTACACACCGTATTCAAAAGCATGGAAGGCAAAACTCCCATCGAAGATCGATCTTTTGCCTGCGCCCGAAACGATCAACACGCCCCCCGGCATCAAAAGCGATCCGCTTCCGCAATACAAAACCAATCCGCTTTTCCCTGCTGGAGAGAAAGAGGCGCTCGTTCGGTTAGAAGAGTTTACAAGTTACCGAATTACGGATTACTCCGAACATCGCAACCGCATGGACTTGGACGGCACATCGTCACTGTCACCATACGTGAGGTTTGGTATGGTCTCCCTCCGCCAAGCTATGCATGCCGCCAAACGGTCAAACGTTCAAACCTTTCAACCTTCAAACACACCCGGCGCAGAAGTTTGGTTGAACGAATTGATCTGGCGCGAGTTCTACATTCAGATTCTGTATCACTTTCCGCACGTCGGCAAAACGTCGTTCAACCCGTCGCTGGCGAACATCGCATGGCGGAACAATGTATCAGAGTTCGAGGCGTGGAAGAGGGGCGAAACAGGTGTCCCTGTGGTGGATGCGGCGATGCGTCAACTCAAAGAGACCGGCTGGATGCACAACCGCGCCCGCATGATCGTCGCGTCGTATCTCGTCAAAGACCTGTTGATCGATTGGCGCTGGGGCGAAGCGTGGTTCATGGAAAATTTGCTGGATGGCGACCCCGCCGCGAACAACGGCGGCTGGCAATGGACGGCTGGCACCGGCACCGATGCCGCGCCGTATTTCAGGATTTTCAACCCTGTTCTGCAAAGCGCGAAGTTCGACCCGAACGGCGATTACATTCGCAAATGGGTTCCCGAATTGCGCGGGCTGGGTGCGAAAGACATTCACGCGCCGTGGGAAAAGGGAATCAAAGTGAAAGGCTATCCCGAACAGCCGATCATCGAGCGCGATAAAGAAAGAACATTGCTGGCATATAAATTATCGAAAGAAAGTATCCAGGCTTAATGACAAGAAATGTTTCAGCAGAAACTGGCCGCGCGGCATTGCGCGCTCTTTTTAAAGAAGGTTCTCCGCTCGGTCCACTCAAAGTGATGGCACAGCATGTCGGGCGGTTCTTTCAAATTCCGATCCCGGGCTTTCGCCCCTACGTTGTGTTCGGACCCGAAGCGAACCGCAAAGTGCTCGTGACGGAACGCGATAAAGTGTTGTGGCGCAATACAGACCCCGTCACGGACTTGTTGCAACGCGGCGTACTGATCGTGGATGGCGACGAGCATGACCAGTATCGCAAACTGATGGAGCCGCCGCTTCATCCCTCCCGTTTGGCTGAATACGCCTCCCGCTTCGTGTTCCACACCGACAGAGTCGCGGCCCAATGGCGCGACGGCGAAGCGATTGACATGCTCGTCGAATCGCGCAAGATCGCTTTGCTCATCATCATGGACACGTTGTTCAGCAAAGACGTGTGGGACGACCTGCCGCGCATTTGGAAGCCCGTGCTCAAATCCATCGAATACATCTCGCCCGGCGCGTGGATTTTATGGCGAAAGATTCCACGACCCGGGTTCAAGAAACCGCTGAAGGAGTTGGATGAGTATTTGTTTGGGATTATCAAAGAAAGAAGAACGAGGAAAGATGATGCAAGGTACGAGTTACGGGATACGCAATACGCAATGCGCAATAACGATCTCCTCCAACATCTCATTGACGCGGGACTCACCGACGATCTCATCCGCGACCAACTGCTGACCATGCTCATTGCGGGACATGACACGTCAACGGCATTGCTTGCATGGACATTCGCCTTGCTGGGTCAACATCCCGACATTCAGGCAAGGGTCATTCAAGAAGTCGATACAATGGAACGATCTCCATTGCTCGATCGGGTCATCAAAGAGAGTTTGCGTTTGTATCCGCCCATTCACATCGGCAACCGCCGCGCGACGGAGGACATACATTTCGATGAGGGAACCGTCCCTGCAGATGAGCGCATGTTTTATTCGATCTACCTCACCCACCGCGACCCGACGATCTGGGAGAACGCGGATAAATTCTGCCCTGAGCGATTTGCGCACGGGAGAAAGACGCCGCCTTACTCGTACATTCCCTTCGGAGGCGGCCCGCGCGCGTGCATCGGCGGCGCGTTCGGGCAGGCGGAGGCGCGTGTTGTCCTCGCGCGCTTGCTGCAAACATTCACATTTGAATTTACAAATCACAAAATCCATCCGCACATGGGCGCGACGCTGGAGCCGCGCCCCGGCGTGAGGATGAGAGTAACGAAAAGGAACATATGACGTACTTTGGCTTCCTCCTCCGCTTTGTAATCCTCCCTATTCTCTTCATCCTCATCGTCGCGCTGTGGGACGAGAAACGCGGTAAAAAAATCAACGGCTTCCGCAACGGGAAAGCCGTTTGGATGGCGATCGGAATCCATGTGCTGCTGGCTGTCGCGTACACCACCCCATGGGACAACTACCTCGTGGCGACCGGCGTGTGGTATTACAATCCCGAACTCGTCACTGGGCTTGTGATTGGTTACGTCCCTATCGAAGAATACACGTTCTTTGTCGTGGAAACGATTCTGGCTGGCTTGTGGTGGTGGTTCTTGGCGCGGCGCTTTTCCCCTCTCCTTGAGGGAGAGGGGCTAGGGGTGAGGGTGAAATTTACTTCCAATAAACAACTTGTTTACGTGTCTACCTGTCTACTTGTTTTACTCTGGCTCACCTTCGCCTACCTCTTTTTCTTCGGCAATGAGAAGTGGATGTATCTCTCCATCACCCTCTTTTGGGCATTGCCTCCGATCATTCTCCAATTTTTATTCGGCGCGGACATCCTCTGGCATTATCGCAAACTGGTGTTTTTATCCATTCTCTTTCCGGGAACGTATCTGTCACTCATGGACATCGTCGCTTTGAGCGAAACGACGTGGTCAATATCCCCAAGTCAGACAACGGGCGTTTTATTCTTCGGCATATTGCCGCTCGAAGAAGTGGTCTTCTTTTTCATCACGAATGTGTTGATCACATTCGGGATGACGCTCCTGTTGGCGAACGTCAGCAGGGAAAGGTTTGCAGGGATCAAGAAGCAGGTCGAAGTGTGGAGGGATGCGCTTCATCCGCAGGCGCGGTGATTCAATCTTCGGGCGCTTCACGCACGATGTACAGCGGTCTGCCTTTGGCTTCGTCGTATAACCGTCCGATGTATTCCCCGAGGATACCGAGCGAGATCAGTTGAACGCCGCCGAGAAATAATACAAAGACCAGCGTGGTCGTTTGCCCTTCGAAGAAGTGAGTCCCTGCGAGGCGCAGAACGGCAACGACGGGGATGGCGATGATGGCGAGCCCCGCCGAAGCGAACCCGAAAAATGTCGCCACTTGTAGCGGGAAATACGAAAAGCCCGTCACCGCGTTAATGGCGAGGCGGAGCATCTTGCGGAATGGATATTTCGTCTCGCCTGCCGTGCGCGCAGCGCGTTTATATTCCACGCCGATCTGTTTGAAACCCACCCATGCGCTCATGCCGCGCAAGAATCGATGTCGCTCTCGCATGCTGTTCATCACATTCACCACTTTGCGATCCATCAGGCGGAAGTCGCCAGTGTCCAGAGGAATCTTCACATCGGTAATGCGGTAGATCATGCGATAGAACACCGAAGCCGTCCACAACTTGAACCATGATTCGCCCTCGCGTTCGGCGCGAACGGCGTAAACGACCTCATAGCCCTCCTGCCATTTCTTCGCCATCTCAAGGATCAGTTCCGGCGGGTCTTGCAGATCGGAATCGATCACCACCACCGCGTCGCCGCGCGAATAATCGAGACCGGCGCTTACCGCCACCTGATGACCGAAGTTTCGCGCGAAAATGACCGGGCGGACGCGCTTGTCCTTTTTGGCGAGCGCGCGGATGATATCGCTCGAACCGTCCGAAGAACCGTCATCCACGAGGAGGAGTTCCCACGGCTTGCGTGTTTTGTTCATCACCTCTTTGACCCGGCGATACAATTCGGGAAGATTTTCCTTTTCATTGAAAATGGGTGCAACCACAGAAAACGTAATCCTCATTCACGCGCCCTCATCACAATAATTTTTTCACAGCATCCAATGTAGGTTCGATGACCGGCGCGGGATTCACCGCGCTCATTGCCGCGCGGATGTCTTTGAGTCCACTGCCGGTGTTCAGCACCAGGATGAGATCCTCGCTTCCGACCACGTGGGAGGCTGATGCTTTGACCATTCCGGCGTACGCCGCCGCCCCGGCCGGTTCGGCAAACACGCCGATACTGCCCAATTCCGCAATGGCTTTGAGAATATCCTCATCCGCTACATTAACGTACGTCCCGCCGGTTTCCTTCACCGCGCGGACCGCCCTCACGCCGTCGCGCGGCAGATCCACCGAGATCGAGTCGGCGATCGTCTTTGCCGAAACGGGTTGAATCGTTTCCGTGTTCGCGTGGAACGCGTTCGAGATCGCGGCAGACCCTTCCGCCTGCACACCGATGAGGCGCGGCACGCGCGGCATCCAGCCGAGTTGAACGAGGTCCTTGAATCCCTTGTGGATTCCCGAAATGATGTTCCCATCGCCGACCGAAACAAAGACCGTCAACGGCGGATGATCCAACCCTTCGCCGAATTCATCGTGCCACTTCGCGTGCGCGTCCTGCCACCATTCCCAGATCTCGAACGCGGCGGTCTTCTTCCCCTCCGCGGTGAACGGATTGTAGCCCGTGTTGCGGCAGTACCAGCCAAATTCGTCTGCACACTTGATGGTCAGGTCGAACGCATCATCGTATGTGCCGTCCACTAAAATAACTTTCGCGCCGAAGATGAGCAATTGCGCCACCTTCGCCTGCGGCGCGGATTTGGGCGCAAAGATGATGGCTTTCTGCCCAGCCGCGGCAGACATCCCTGCAAGAGCCGCGCCGGCGTTCCCCGTCGAAGCGGTGACGACGATCTCCGCGCCGATCTCGTGCGCGCGCGTTACCACCACCGCGCTGGCGCGATCCTTGAACGACGCCGTCGGGTTGCGCGACTCATCCTTCAGCCACAAGGTTTGCAATCCGTGTTTCTTAGCAACCGAGGTCAATTTGAAGATGGGAGTCCCGCCCGCCGCATGAAGTGGAGTCGAATTGCCCTCGGGTTCGCCAACCGGAAGAAGAGGCAAATACCGCCACAGCGACGGGTCGTTACGCGAGCGAAGGTCTTCGGGTTGGTATTTGGTCTTGAGGGAATCGATATCGAGGGCTACGTCCAAATTGCCGCCGTCTCTGGGGCAGGTGTAGGCAACTTCGGTAGGAGAATATTCCGTCCCGCACAGCGAACAACGGTAACCGAGAAATTTATCCATGCATTGATTGTACCCGAAGTGGAAGGGTAAACAACAAGCGACTCGCGAGGGTGCGAATCGCCTTTTGTTCCTTAGAGATTTTTTCTTCACTCAGTTTTTAGAACACGGGCAGCACGGATTACACTGAAAATCACGGAAAACCTTTAATTCTCCGCGCAGTCCGTAAAATCCGCGTACAAAAGAGAACCGTTCAGGACTTAAGAAACACTCTCTTAGCGCAATTTCACCGGTAAGGGCATGGCTTCCCCACTTTTGCGATCCACCAACTCCCACTCCATGATGCACTCCGCCACAACGGAACCGTCTGTACAGGAGATACCGATATATCGCGTGCCGCCTGTATCCTTGACCTCAAGCAGGTGTGTGGAAATGTTGATCGTTTCTCCCCAGCGCACACGGAACGTACGGGTAAAGATTTTCGACATGGATTGATTTTCCTTGATACAAAATTAAAGGTGACAGTCACTTTCGAAGTGACTGTCACCTGATTCACTCAGGCTTGAAACCTTGAGAGTCCGTCTCCATTTTCTACGCTCTACTTTCTATTTTTTTCCTCCCTCTCCCAAATTTCTTTTGCGATCAATTCCTGATCCACGGGCAACTTATCAACCCGCACACCGACCGCGTTATAAATCGCGTTCGTGATCGCGGGCGTGGTGGGGATACTGCACATCTCGCCGACCCCCTTCGCACCATAGGGACCTTCCGCAGTGGGATGCTCAACGATGATGGATGTGATCTCCGGCGTGAGCATGATACCGGGCACACGATAGCGCGCCAAATGGTCCGTGACCACAATGCCATTCTCGACGATGAACTCTTCGGTGAGACAGTTACCGAGTCCCATCATCACACCGCCTTCGATCTGTCCTTGCAAACCAAGCGGGTTGACCGCCATGCCGACGTCATTGGCTGAGATGACTCTCAGCACGCGCACTTCACCCGTCAGTTTGTTGACCTCGACTTCAGCGGCTTGGACACCAAAGGAGAATGCGAAGTGCATGTCACCGCCGGTACCGAGCGGCTGGGTCTTCGGCGCTTCGTATTCATAGCGGACGCGCGGTTGTTTTCCGAGCGTGCTCATTTCCTTGTAAATTTCTGCGTAGCTCAGCGAATGTCCGTTGACGTGGACATTGCCGTTTTCGAAGCGGATCTGCTCAGGGCGAACATCGAATTTCTCCGCCATCACAGCCGTGATCTCCTCGCGCAGCGTTTTGGCGGCATAGCGCGAAGCATTGCCGGTAACGTATGTTTGGCGCGAGGCGGTGGTGGGTCCGCCGTTCGGAGCCAGATCGGTATCCATCACCAGTACCTTAACCTGCTCCGGCGGCACGGACATTTCCTCCGCCACGACGAGGCGCATGACCGTGACCAGTCCCTGCCCCATTTCAGCAGAAGAACTTCGCACCTGAAAGGTACCGTCAGCATAGAGTTCCACGTCCGCACCGGCTGTATCGGGCGCGCCGCCGCCAAGCCCCGTGTTCTTGTATCCCGCTGCAAAGCCCCATGCACGAACCAAATGATTTGAACCGCTAAGCTCGCGTAGAGCGCCAAGCGTCTTTCCTTTTTCTTCTTTCTTCGTGTCTTTCGCGCTCTTTGCGGTTAAATTTGAGTCATTGATGGAAGAATCAAGATCGGAAGAAGAGACAACTCTCGGCTTGAAAGGAAGCGGGCTGTGTTTCCGCATCTCCGCATCCACTTTATCGATGCATTCCATGAGTCCAACCGACTCGCGTAAGAGCTGTCCGGTATTTGTGATACTCCCAACATGTAAGGCATTCAGGCGTCGCAGTTCAACGGGGTCGACATTTAATTTTTCAGCGAGCATGTCCATCATCGATTCGACTGCGAACGCCGACTGCGTCACGCCGAAACCGCGGAACGCGCCCGCAGGCGGATTGTTGGTGTACATGGCGTAACAATCGGCGCGCACATGCTCGATGTCGTACGGTCCCGCCGAGTGCGTAGTGGCGCGGGTCATCACCTTTTCGCCGAGCGACGCATACGCGCCCGTATCGCCATACAGTTCCGACTCGCATGCCACGATGCGTCCATTTTTCTTTGCGCCGATCTTCACACGGATCTGGGTGGCATGCCGCTTCGGGTGCACAAGCAAACTTTCATGCCGATCAAACAACAACTTCACAGGGCGCTGGGTCGCGTTCGCCAGCATCGCCGCATGGATCTGCCCCGTGATATCTTCCTTGCCGCCGAAGCCGCCGCCCATCAACTGCCCGACGATACGTACACGCGACTCATCCCAACCCATCACGCGCGCAACTTGCTCGCGGTCTTGGTACGGGATTTGCGAGCCGCAATAAATTTCCATGCGCCCATCCGCCAGCGGCACACCGATACTGCATTCCGGTTCGATGAACGCGTGGTCATACATCGGCGTGTGGAACGTGTGTTCAAGGATCACGTCCGCTTCGGCAAAACCTTTTTCCATATCGCCCTTGCGGACTTTGATGTGCTTGAGCAGATTTCCCTTTTCGTGGATTTGCGGGACACCCTCCTGACGCGCCTGAACCGGATTCGTGATCACAGGCTGGTGGTCGAACTCCGCTTCAATCAACGCCGACGCCTGGTTCGCAATCTCAAGCGTTTCCGCCGCGATGATCGCGATCGCATCCCCCACATAACGGACGCGTTCACCTACACCGATCATCACGGGCCAGTCGTGGATGACGAGTCCATGGTTGCGTTCAGCGGGAATATCCTCAGCGGTTAAAACCGCTACTACACCTTTGAGTGCTTTGGCTTTGGAAATATCCAGTCTGGTCAAGAACCCATGCGGTATCATCGCGCGCTTGGCTTTGGCGAACAGCATGCCGTCGAAAGCAAGGTCATCGGTGAAGATCGCCGCACCTGTGACCTTATCGACGCCGTCGTGCCGCGTGTGTGTATGCCCCACTGATTGATGTCCGTGGATCGAATCTGGGATGTGTGGCTTCTTGACAGGTTCACCTGTCTGCAACGACTCCGCCGCGGCAAGGATGGAATTCTCGATCGCTGGATAACCCGCGCACCGACAAAGTGTGTCCTTCAATGCAAAACGGATGTCATCCTTCGTCGGATTCGGATTCCGCTCGAGCAGTGCATACGCCGTCATGATCTGCCCGGGGATGCAGAATCCGCATTGGACAGCGCCATGCTCAACAAAGGCTTCTTGTAATGGATGGAGTCTCTCCCTCACCCCTAGCCCCTCTCCCGCGGGGAGAGGGGAACTGAGCCCCTCAATCGTCACCACCGTCTTCCCATCCGCGCGCTCGGCGGGATAGATGCACGAGACCACCGGCTCGCCATCCACAAGGACGGTACATGCGCCGCACTCGGCTTCGTCACAGCCGATTTTTGTCCCTGTGAGGCGCAGACGATAGCGAAGCAAGTCCGATAGTGTTTCATTCGGCTCGGCTTCGAGCGTATGTTGTTGTCCATTAACAATAAGGGAGATATTATTAGTCATAGTGTTACCTCAAAATCATTGAACCACGGAGACACCGAGTCGCGGAGTTTTTAATTTATTTTCTCTGTGTCTCCGTAACTCTGTGGTTTTCTCTAAGCCCGCTCCCACGCAGCATCAATCACGTCTTTGAACAAACCACTGACAATGTGCTTACGGTAATCAGCACTTGCTCGTCTCGCACTCGTGCGGAATTGGGCTTGGGTAAGCAAGGCTTCTAGTGCCGATTCAAATGTTGCTTTGTTGAGGGCTTTCCCGCGCAAAGTATCTTCCGCTTGCGCGGCGCGGAAGGGAGTCCCGCCGCCGGGACCGACAGCGATGCGAATATTTTTGATCACGTCATTCTCGCGTTCGAGCCAGACAGCGCAGTTCAAGATCGGAAGCGCCACGCCCTGCGGGCGCATGATCCGTTTGAAGCAGGAGGCTTGATGGTAATTGGTAAGTGGTAAATAGAAGCCGACGATGAGCTCTTCGCCGTGTTTGAGGGAGGATGTTCCCGGACCTAAAAATAAATCTTTGAATGGAATGCGTCTGGTCTCGACTGCTTGCGCACGACCAACAGAAGCTATTTCTGCTTGAGCATCAAGAGCAAGCAAAGCAATTGTCCCGTCTGCGGCGGGGAGGGCGTGGGCGACGTTGCCTCCGAGGGTCGCCACATTGCGGACTTGCGGTCCGGCGATCAGGTTGCAGGCTTCTGTCAACGCTTGGGCATGGCGAACAGTTAGAGGGTCCAGCGCGACGCGGTTGACCGATACGGCGGCGCCGATGAAGAGTTCGTCTCCGCGCGTCTCGAGGAGCGTCATTTCCGCGATGGAAGTCACATCGATCAAAGTTTTCACAGGTGAATGCCTGCCTTGTTCAAGGTCAAGCAGTAGATCGGTTCCCCCGGCTATCGGCAAAAGCGGACGCGGTGCATGTGCGAACGCGCCCATGGCTTCGGATAGATTTTTTGGTTGAATGTAATTCTGCCAAAGGTTCATGGTGTCGCCTTCTTTCTACTTGTACGGCGGCACTTTTCGATGGGATGCTACGCAGCCCAACGCCGTGACAACTGTCACGACCACCGAACCGATGGGATGTGTTTATTGTACAACAGATGCTTCATCTTCTGGATGGACACCTGCCATGAGGAGTCCCAGTTTTTCAGGCGTGGCATGAGCACGCGGGACAATGTCCATGATGCGGCCTTCGTAGATCACGGCAATGCGGTCGGAGAGCGACAGGATTTCATCGAGATCCTCCGAGATCAGAAGGATCGCCGCGCCTTTCTTACGCTGTTCCAGCAGTTCCGCCCGCACATATTCCGTCGCGCCGATGTCGAGACCGCGCGTGGGTTGTGCTGCCAGAATAACGTGGGGGTTGCGCGAGATCTCGCGCGCCAACACCATCTTCTGGATGTTCCCTCCTGAAAGGTTCTTGGCAAACGTTTCGCGCGAGGGGGTCTTGACGTGGAACTGTTCGATCAATTGATCTGCATGGCTGGCAATACCTGCCAGGTTCAGGAATCCCGATCGGGAATAGGGCTGTTTGTGATGTTCGCGCAGGATCAGGTTTTCAGCCACGGTAAAGTTCTTGATCATCCCATCGCGCATACGCTCCTCGGGGATGTAGGACAGCATGCGGTCGGTCAGATCGCCGGGGGCAAAACCGGTGACATCCACCCCTTCCAGCCAGACGCGGCCCGTTGTGATCTTCCGCAAGCCGGTCACAGTTTCTGCGAGTTCGCGTTGGCCGTTGCCCGAAACGCCGGCGATTCCAAGGATCTCCCCCGAGCGGACCTCGAGGCTGACACTTCGCAACCCCGGAGTGCCGCGGTCACTTCCACAGGATACATTTTCGAGTCGCAGTCGGACTTCGCCGGGTTCCACCGTGCCGCGATCGGGAATCAACCCCACTTCGCGCCCCACCATCCAATTTGCCAAATCCTGTTTGGTGGTTTCCGATGTGGGACGCGTGCCGATCTTTCGCCCATCGCGCAAGACGGTGACACGATGGCTGATCTCCACGACTTCGTGCAATTTATGAGAGATGAAGACTAACGCGTGCCCGTCCTTCACCATCTGGTGCATGATGGTGAACAGTTCGCTCACTTCCTGCGGGGTGAGCACCGCGGTCGGTTCGTCAAGAATGAGAAGCGCTGCGCCGCGATAGAGGGCTTTGATGATTTCGACTCGTTGCTGTTGCCCCACAGATAACTGCCAGATATAAGCGGACGGATCGATCTTCAACCCGTAAATTTCCGCCAACTCGAGGATCCGTTTCGAGACGCGATCCAGATCGGTGAGCACGCCGCGCGTGGACGGCAGCCCGAGTGCGACATTTTCTGCCACCGTCAGGCTTTGCACCAGCATGAAGTGCTGGTGGATCATGCCGATGCCGAGTTTGATCGAATCGTTCGGCGAAGCGATGCTGACCGGATTGCCGTTCAGAAGGATCTCTCCCTCATCCGGATGATACAAGCCGTAGAGGATCTTCATCAACGTGCTTTTGCCCGCACCGTTTTCCCCCAGCAGGGCATGGACCTCGCCGGAGGTCACATCGAAATCGACTTTATCATTGGCGAGCACGCCGGGAAAGCGTTTGGTAATGCCGCGCATTTCCAGACGTTCAATGCGCGTTCGCCCGGAGGGAAGTTTGGAAGCCTCGGTCATCTAGCCATCCTCGTGTAAGACCTCGGAGGTCTTGAAACCCTCCGAGGTCTTTGTAAAACTACGGCAGAACGATCGTGATACTGCCGTCGATGATCCCTTGAATGGTCTCATCCGCCAGAGCCTTGGCATCGGCATTCAATGCAAAGTCGGCGTTATACTCGATTACCTCGCCGCCGTTCTTGAGGTTGGCGGTGAAGGACTGCCCGCCGAGCGTTCCGCCCTGAATCAGGGCGATCATCTCTTTGAGCACGACTTCCCAGTGATAAACCTGACTGGCTACCACGATGGTGGGCGCCAGCGAGGACTGGTTGGATTGGGTGCCGAACCACAAAGCATTGGCTTCTTCGGCTTTACCGATCGCGCCAACCACCATCTGGGCGGTGCCGGTTAGCGCGTCCGCGCCGGCCGCGATGTGAGTCGTTGCGGCTTCGGAGGCAAGCGCCACGTCCGAGAATGAACCGATGTAGTTCACGTTTACCTGCACGGTCGGATCGGTCGCCAGTACACCGGCTTTGAATCCGTCCACGTAGAGTTTGGCGTCACCGGTCTCGATCGGTCCGACAACACCGATCACTTTGTTCGTTGAAAGTGTTGCCGCCAACACACCGTTCACGTAGCCGCCTTCCTGAGATGCGGCTTCATAGGCGAAGATATTCGGCTGGCCGAACGTGTCTACGGTTGTGCCCCAGGCGAAGCTGGTTTCGGGAAAGTCCGGTGCAATTTCCTGCAGTGACGAACCGTACTGCGAGCCGTGTGCGATCACCAGATCGTAGCCTTGTGTGGCATAGTCGCGGATCGCCGCGGCGGCATCGTCCACCACAAACATGCCATCGGAATAGACGAACTCAAAGGCATCCGGTCCGCCCATTTCCTCCTGGATGCGGGTCAGCGCATCGTACATGCTCTGGCTGAACGCCAGGTCGTTGATGGCACTAGGCATCACTACCGCGACGCGGAACGGTTCCGTAGGAGCGGCAGGCGGTTCGGTCACAACTGGTGCGGGTGCGTCTGTGGGTGCTTCATCCGTGGCGGGGACAACGGGTTCGGCGGGAGTGCCGCAGGCACTGAGAACAAGCGCAAAGGCGAGCAGCGCTGTTATAAGGAATTTTTTCATCTTCTATCTCCTTGCTAATTGGATTTGGATACGATTCTTTCTTCGGGACAATTGGTTCGGTTTTGTTGACATCTCTTCGCGGACGCGGATGGCACCTCCTATCCTTTAATTAATTTTCCCTTTCAAAGGGTTTGGTCAGAGCCGATGGGGCGCGCACTCTTGAAACCGTGGCGACGAGCACCAGGATGGTCAATACGTAGGGCATCATGATGGCAAGTTCAGAAGGGATCGGAACGCTCTTTACTTGAATCCACAACTGGAGTGAGTTCACCATGCTAAACAACAATGCGCCGCCGAGAACGCCGATGGGCCGCCAAGCGCCAAAGTACACCAGCGCCACCGCAATGAACCCCGACCCGCTGGTCATATTCTGCTGGAAGACATTCAACAGACCGATCGAGAGCGATGCCCCGGCAATCCCTGAAAGCGTGCCGCCGAGGATGATCGTGAAGTAACGAATCCGCCCCACGTTTACGCCAAGTGAATCCGCCGCTTCAGGATTTTCACCCACCGAGCGGATCTTCAATCCCAGCGTGGTCTTGTTCAAAACGAACCACGCGATCGGCACGAGCAGGAACGCGATGTACACCAGGATGTTATGGCTGAAGAAAATCTCGCCGATCCCCGGAATGTCGCTCAGGCCGGGGATGTAGATTTTGGGAAAGCCCTGCAGGGTCTCCACCGTTGCCATCAATTTTTGGAAGAGCAGGTCGCTCATCCCCAGACCGAACAGATAAAAACCGATACCGCTGATGCCCTGTTCTGCTTGTAAGTTGACAGTGACATATGCCATCGCTAACCCCATCGCCGCCCCAACGAGCACTGCGGCAAGCAAACCGAGCCACAGATTCCCTGTGGTCAACGAAACGTAAAAAGCCGCGAATGCTCCCAGAAGCATCTGCCCCTCCACGCCGAGATTCAACACACCGCTCCGCTGGCTGAAGGTTTCTCCGATTGCCGCATACAAATAAGGCGTTGCAAGACGGATCCCGGAGGCAAGAATGCCGATCAAGACCGTCACAGAAAAGAGATCTGAGATCATACGGATGTCTCCGCTGGTTTGATCGTTCCATCCGGCGGCATTTCCTCCTCATGCCCGGCAATTGTGAGCCTGCGTTTTTGTCTCCTCCGCCTCCAAATCTCACTGCTGACCACGAACACCACCACCAAACCGTTGAGGGCGATGACCAGCGCAGAAGGCACCTGCACCACGCGCTGCATTTTGTTGGCGCCTACCAGAAGCGCGCCAAATAGAATCGAAGCCGGGATGGATAATATCGGATGCAGCTGCCCGAACAACGCCGCGACAATTCCGTTGAACCCGGCGCTCCCTGTAAAGCCGGATGAGGATCCATCGGTGATCATTCGGTAATTGACGCCGAAGACCTGCGTCGCCCCCGCGAGACCGGCAAATGCCCCGCTCAATAACAATGACAGGACCATGTAGCGTTGGATCTTGATCCCTGCATAGCGCGAGGCGTGCGGGTTCTGCCCCACCGCGCGAATGCGATAACCCAGGGTTGTCCGCCACAACAGTATGTAAACAAGAATGGCAAGAATGACCGCGATCAGCGCGCCGAGATGCAACCGGGTAGGGATCAAACGCGGCAGTTGGAAGGCATCGATCAAGCGCGCGGTCTGCGGGATCTTTGATGCAGCCTCTGCCTGCGAAGGATCGATCATGGGTCCGCGGAGGAGGAAGTTCATCAACTGCACTGCGATGGCGTTCATCATTACCGTGCTCAGGATTTCATTGACGCGGAAATACGCCTTGAGAAAACCCGGAATCCCACCCCAGATCGCCCCGCCAACGAAGCCCGCCAGCAATGCGAGCGTGATCGCAACCCAGCCGGGCAGGTCTGTGAAGGTGAGTCCCACCCAAGTGGCAAAGATCGCGCCCACGATCATCTGCCCTTCACCCCCGATGTTGATGACATCCCCGCGGAAAGAGATGCAGATGCCGATCGCCACGAGCAACAACGGCGTGGCTTTGACCAGCGTCTCCGCAAAGGCGTTGGGACTGCCGAATGCGCCCTCCCACAACGCCGCATATGCTTCGATGGGATTTACCTTGAGGAACAACAGCATGATAGCCCCCAGAATTAACGCCGCCAGCGTGGCAAATACCGGCAACAGCGTATCGAACAGCCGAGAAACCCAATCGCTTTGAAGAAATTTTTTCATGACCAGTCAGGTCACTTCCATTCTTCATAGTATACGGAAAGCCCTGCTGGGATGTCAGACAATATGTAACCGAATTCTCATGATAATTATCTGGTTTCCCCTCATTCACTCTCTATGCCACCTTCCCAACAAAAGTGCACACAGAAAATATTTCAGTTTCCATCACGATTCAAAAACCCCCGGGCGTACAGCCCAAGGGTCTTTGGGGAAAATACTTTCATGCGCACTTACTCAATCCCTCTCAAACGGGACGCCCAGCGCGGCAGGCGGTGAAGCGCGCAGAGCACGGAAGGCGCGGGTGAAAAACCGCCGCGCCGATTCAGGCATTGCCGCGAGAGTCCGCGCGACCCATTCCGCATCGCCAATGTTGACGAGGAGGAGAGTCAAAATCATCAATGGGAAAGGCGCGACCTGCAACACCTGCGAAGGGATGTTCGGCAGGCTCGGTTGCAACACAAGCCCGAGCCATTGCAGCAAGCCAAATAAATACGCGCCGAACGCCGCCCGCAGCGGGTTCCATCCGCCGAAGATGGTGATCGAGAGTGCGATCCAACCGAAACCGTCCAATCCGGAGATGGTCCCGTTCCAACCGGCTTTGACGCTGAGCGAATAGGTGGGTCCCGCCAAACCGATGATCGCGCCGCCGACGACAGTGTACACGTAGCGCATCAAATTGACGTTCGCGCCGCGCACAAACGCAGACGCCGGGCGCTCACCGATTCCCTGCAACATCAAACCGGGGCGCGTGCGGAAGATCCATGCCCAGGCGAGGAAGATGGCGAGAAAACTGAGATAGGTTATTACATCGTGATGAAAGAATAACTGTCCAATCACAGGGATTTGATTCAACACCGGGAAATCCCAGGCAGGGACGCGCGGTCCGCTTACCCCCATGTAGTTGTTGCCGAGGAAATAAGCGAGGTCGCGGCAGGTGAGGGCGAGGACGAATCCCACCGCGACTTGCGATTGCTTCAACGTGATGGAGGAGAACGCGACCACGAGCGCGACCAGCGCTCCAATCGCCGCGCCGGTCAAAAACCCGGCGAGCAGGCTCTCGGTCCGGACCGAAGCGGCGAAGCCTCCCATCGCGGAGAGCAGGATCGTCCCGTTCATCGAGAGGTTGATCACGCCGGCGCGTTCGGTGATCGTCTCGCCGATGACGGCAAAAATGATGGGCGCGGCGGCGAACAAAACGCCTGCGAGACCGGTGAGGATGAGTTCGGTTTCCATGATGAGCCTATGCCTTCGGTGTAAATCGTTGACGCGCGCCTTCGGCCAGCAGGACGAATAACACCAACATGCCCTGTAGAACGCCGGAGAGTGACGAATCGAGTTTGTGCAAAATGGGCAATTGAATGCTGCCGATGTTAAGCGCGGCAAAGAACAACGCAACCGATACCGCCCAGATGGCTTGATAGTTGATCAGCATTGCCACCATGAGCCCGAGATAACCGTATCCGCTCGAGATGGCAGGGATCAGGCGATAGTACACTGCGGTCACTTGCAACGCGCCCGCCGCGCCTGCCAGCGCGCCGCACAACAAAAAGGAAAACATCATGTATTGCCACGTGGGGATGCCGAGCAAATACGCGGCGCGGAAATTCCTGCCGACGGCTTTGAGCCGCAGACCGAAATATGTTCCCTGCAATAGAAAATAGACAAATACGATGCCCGCCATTGCGATCACCAGAGACCACGGACTCAAGCGCAAGCCTTCGAACAACGGAAGATGCAACGGGTCGGCGAACGGTTCTGTACCGCTCATCGAGCCGGTGCCGGGGCGCTTCCATGGACCGAAGATCAGGTAGATGGTCAGCGCGGTAGCGACGAAGTTCAATCCCAAACCGCCGAAAATTTCATTGACGCCGCCGAAGGTTTTCAGCGCGCCCGCCAGCGCCGCCCACAACGCGCCGGCGAACATTCCGCCAAGAATACTCAACGCGATGATGAGCGCGGGATTCATAGCGCTGTCTTGCAGGGAACGCAAGACCAGCGTCGTGCCGATCGCGCCGAGGGTGATCTGTCCCTCCACACCGATGTTCCACAACCCCGCGGCGAACGTGATGAGCAGTCCTGCTGTGACGAGCAACAACGGAACCCAACTCACCAATACATCCGAAAATTTCTTCATCGTACCCAGCGACCCGAACATGTCTTTGAAAATCTGGATGGGCTGTGCGCCCACCGCGAGAAGGATCAATGAGGTGATGCCCAATGCCAATACCAGTGCAAGGAGTTGAAAGCCGATACGGTTCAGGGTTGTATTTTTCATATTGAAGCCTCAAAACCTCAGCCACGAATTTTGCGAATTCGCGCGAAGTTAAAATCAAATACGTGAAAATTCGCGTGCTTCGCGGCAAAGAACATCGTCAACCCCAGCCTTTGCCGCCGATGAGTTCGCCCAACTGCTGGACGCTCGTCTTGTTCGCGTCGAGCGGTTGCGAAACACGACCGTTATAGAAAACAAGAACGCGGTCGCTATACTGAAGGATCTCATCGAGGTCCGAAGACATGAACAGGATCGCCGCGCCTTGTTTGCATCGCTCTTTCAACTTGCTCCAGATGTAAATTACAGACTCGATATCAAGCCCGCGCGTGGGATGCTCGACCAGAATCAAAGAAAGCGGGTCGCGTAACAACGAAAGCAACGCCCGTTGCTGGTTACCGCCCGATAATGATTCAACGGGGCTGAGCGGCATACCCTTGATGTTGAACGATTTGATCCGTTCCTCCGCCAGCTTGTTCCCGCGTTCGCGGTCGATGAACACGCCGGTCTGTTTTTCGGCGAGAATGAAATGTTCCGTGAGCGTTAAGCCCGGCACCAAGCCCTGCTCGAGGCGCGCGGCGGGTAAAAATTCCACGCCGTGATTTTTATACGCGTGGTACGGCTTGCCTGTGAGATCGAGGTCGTTCACCTTCACCCTGCCCGCCACGGTGCGAAGCAACCCCGCGCAGGCGCGCAGGAACAGATCCTGGCCGCTCCCTTCCATGCCCGCCAGCCCGATGACCTCGCCCGCGTGCGCTTCGAAATTGATATCCTTGATTTTGAGTCGCGCATCCTCTATCGATGCATGATCCAACCTCAGCACGCATCGTTCCTGACGGGATGCCTGCTTCGCCCCCAGCGGAACTTCCTTGCCGAACATCATTTCCACCAATTTTTTCTGGTCGTACGGCTTCTTCATCTCGCCGACGAGTTTTCCCTGCCGCAAGACCGCCACCTGATCGCACAGGTTTTCCACATCTTCCAATTTGTGCGAAACAAAAATGACCGTGATGGCTTGTTCGGGGAATCGTTTCAACGTTTCGAACAATTTCGCCTTTTGCGCCGCGCTGATGCCGGTCGTCGGCTCATCGAGGATGAACACACGCGCGCCCAAGAACAAGAGACGCATGATCTCAAGTTGCTGGCGCTCTCCCACCGTGAGAGAGTCCACGTAACTTTCGGGGTCGAGCGAAAAACCGAATTCCTTTTGAAGCAGGCTGATATCTTGCACGGCGTGTTTTCGGTTGGGGAAGAGTCCGCTTTTTTGCCCGAGCATGAAATTATCGATGATGCGCATGGGAGGAAAGTCCAGCGGGTCTTGATGCAACATGCCGATTCCCTTATGGATCGCCTCCGCGGGAGACGGGATGGTGACCGGTTTTCCATCCAGAAGAATTTCGCCCCCGTCCGCGTGGATGAAGCCCGAAAGGATCTTCATCAAGGTACTTTTGCCCGCGCCGTTCTCGCCGAGGATTCCCTGAATCGTCCCTGAGGGAATCGTGAGCGTGATATCGTCGTTGGCGTGGTTCTTGCCGAAGTATTTGTGAATGCCGCGCAGTTCGACCTTCATTGTCTTTTCCTTTGGGAACACAGCGAGCAAAATTTTCCCCTTTATACAATAAAAAACGTGGGAAGGCAATTGCCTTCCCACGTTTACAGGCGCGTTATTCAGGCACGCTTTGTCCTTCCATGCCTTCGAGCAATTGAGGCAGGTACCAAACCTGCTGGTCGGTCGCCACTTCGCCGTCGGCGAGGTAGGCGGTGCCATCCTGCAGGTTGATCGGACCCGTCCACAGGTTGAGCCCGCCTGCCAAGTCCGCAATGAACGCATCGAGCGTCGCGGCATCTTCAGCGGAGAGTCCATTTCCCTTCACGAATCCGACCGCGCTGGTGTCGAGGTTGTTCAGGTCAGACCAGTCCGGTCCATTCCACTGAAAGTTGGAAGTGAATGTGCCATCCATGGCGGATTGAATGGTTTCAAGGTATGCAGGACCCCAGTTGAAGAACGGAACGCCCAAGCACACGTTCGGCGAGATTTCGCAGGAGCCGATGTAGTCATACGGTACTGCCCACACCGACTTGCCCTCCGCGGCGAATTTATCGGCTTCCACCATGGCTTCGGTGGTATCGATACCGGAAAGCACTACATCGTAGCCGCTGTTGAAGAATTCATCGGCAACTTGGGTCGGGTCGGCGGTGAAACCGGGGATGTTGAACCAGAAACCGATCCACGTCACTTTAAACTTGAGCGCGGCAGGGTCGTTGCCTGCTTCGGTCCAGCAGTGCTTCGCGCCGAGATAGGCAGAAGCGGCGAGACGGCGTGTTTCATCGTTGATCAACGGACCAAGATAACCGATCTGCCCGGTTTGCGTGGTCAGCGCGGCGGCGCAGCCCGCCATCATCTTGCCGTATTCCATGCGGCCCATGATGTTGGTAAGGTTGGGGATCGCTTCGTAAGCATTTCCATCCTCCCAGACCTGATCGCCGGAAGCCATGATCACGTACACATCCGGGTTGGCTTTGGCAAAGGCGGTCGAAGCGTCTTTCATATCATCCGAGTTGAAGATGACGAGTTTCGCGCCTTGCGCCACCAGTTCAGCCGCCAGTTGATCGGGAGTTGTGCCCGGGCGGTCGGCGGGATTCACTTTATCGAGATAGATCATCGTCGCGTCGAGTTTCTCTTCCACGTACAAGCCGGCTTCATAGTGAGCCTGGCTCCAGCCGTGATCGTTGTACGGACCGACGAGCAACATGCCGAACACGAACGGTTCAGCCGCGGGAGGTTCCGTCGCGGCAAGCGCTTCGGTTGCCGCGGGGGCTTCCGTTGCAGGAGCGGGCGGCTCGGTGGCGGCGGGGGCTTCGGTTACGGCAGGGGCGCACGCCGTAAGAATGATCATCAATGCCATCGCAAAATACGCGAGGCGGGTGAGAGTGTTACGCATTTTCTTCTTCTCCTTGTTAATGGATTGACGTGTCATGTGACAGCAGACTTGCGGTTGACGTCCCCGAGCGCCTCCTTTCAAGAATTGTCGTACAAATCGCAGGCGAAACTAACATCGTCATATTGTAGAGCCAAACAAGGATTTAAATCAAGTGTAAATCTCATGGATTGCAAGTGAGCAATCTCCGTACTTCCGCTACTGCCTCGCTTCGTATCGACGCGCCGGACGCGTCGCTTTCGTGACTTTCAACTGTCTCAGCCTCGACGCGTCTCCACAATTGACAAAGTGGGGCGCGCATGAGTTCCGATTCGTCAAACGACTGCATGGACAGCTCAACTGCGCGCTCCCACTCCCCTGCATGTGCGTACCCTTCGATGAAGACGAACCGTTCCGCTGGGTCAGCGGGTTGCAAACCTTCACCGAACGCGGCTTCGCCCAACGATACTACTTCCTCCCACTTCCCGAATTGACGAGCCAATTCCGCCTTTTGAAAATAAAAGCACCAGCCATGATTTGGTTCGGGGTAGTATGGCTCGGGTATCTGCGATGTTGACTCGGAAGAGATCAGTTCATAATTTGTCAGCCGCGAGGCAAAACGCATCAGACTTTTCTCCGGTATCGAACGATTCACGCGATCCACCTCGGGATCTAGGATGCGCATGCAACCGGGCGGCATGAAATACACAGCCAACACCTGTGATGTGTTTCCGTTGAAAGTGCCGGCAAGATAATCGGTGAAAATAGGAAGACCGGGATCGAGTTTCGGAAGCGCGTCGCTTCGCAAACGGGTCGTTGGGTAAAGCAACACGTACTCGATGTGATCATCGTGCTCATCGGGCGCGTAGACCCAATTTACCGCCGGGCTGAGTGAATTGTCCGCATAAAAGTTCAGCGCGCCTTCGTTCATGATGATGGCGGTATCGGGTGCAATGCCCGGCGCGCGCCATGTGAGTTGCCAGAACAATTCCTTTTGAGTCTGCCAATCCTGTGCGTACTCGTTTGCGGTTAGAAATTGTTTGCCTACCGCGAGGGCGACGAGGGAAACAAGCAATGTAATTCGAATCCGTTCCCACGGAATCAGGTTGATGACTCCTGCAAAAACCAAGCTGACCCCGAACATGAACGGAAGCGTGAATCGGCTGGCGGGCCACGCCAGCGACGGGACGAATCCGATCAGCCAGAAGGGCCAGCCTGAGAGCAGGAGGGCGAAAATTCCCAGCCCGATCATCCACCCCGAATCGACGACATTGTTTCGAAGCGGTTTTCGTTCTTCGCGTGAAGTAAAAAGGAAGCCTGCGATTAAGACAAACACTGCCAGTGCTACTACAAAGTAATACAAATTGAGAACGGATTCCACCGAGGCGATGTTGGGCAACTGCGTCGCCTGCGTCCATGCATCGCGAATAACAAGCGTCAACGTGAAGCGGATACTCCGGGCAAGGTTTATCACCGTTTCCAGCGGCGCCGACCTCAACGAGTCGCCCAGCCCAATGCCGTAGACTTGATTGTTGAAGAGGAACAACCGCGAGAGAACAGCCAAAACAAATACTGTCAGATAGGGAAGCCACAACTTGAACGTTTTGATTGCCCTCTCGCGCAGGCTCAACGTCTCGCCGCGCAGCGCGATCAGTATGACGCCGGCTCGCATCAACTCGAGTACGTAGAAATATTCCATCATCCACAGGTTGAGCGCGGAAAAGACCAGCCCCAGCGCGGTCAAACGCCGATAGCGATTCGGCTCTTCCATGGCGCGCAGCATCAGCCACTGCGAGGTCAAAAAGAAAAATAAAACGATGAAGAAATGGCTGTATAAAAACGAAGCCCACTGCTGGTTGAAGCCGGGGTACACAAGAAAGAGAAGCGCGACTCCCAGCGCGAGGCGCTGCTTGTCTTTCCATAATTTTCCGACGATGGCAAAGACGACCACGGCACCCAGCCAACGCCAGACCAATGCAAAAATCTGCCAATAGACAGGCTCATGCGGAATTACGCCCGTTGTGATCTGATACAGAATCCCCCACACCGGGCGGTTCGTGGAAAAATATTCAGTCAGCGCTTCGGAGCCGAGTTGGTAGCGGATCCACGAGATGGGCAGGTCGTCCCAATAGAAGCCGAGGTGCGGGATGAGCAATCCGTAGGCGAGGACGGCAACAAGAAGGAGAACGAGGTGCTGGTGGTAGTGTTTCATAATCAGCACCCAGTAAAATCGCAGACTAAAGTCTGCGGTCCGAATATGTAAACAATCATTTCTCACACCCCGTCAACTCGAAGATTTCGTTCAAGGATGCGGCTCGCCCTTCAATTTCAACTGTCTCTGTTTCGATACGCTTCCACAACTTGCACAGCAGCGGGTCAACGTAACTCTTTGAGACTTGCCGCGCTTCCTTCGATAACTCAACTGCTTCATCCCAATCTCCCACATGAGCGTAGCCTTCGATGAAAACAAATAACTCAACGGGATTGTTGAAATGCTCATCCAAATTGAACGCGGCATCGGCAAGACGATTCACCTCGTCCCAATCGCCGAACTGGCGCGCCAACTCTGCCTTTTGGAAGTAGTAGCACCAGCCGTGCCGGGGTTCCGCGCCGTAGAACGCGGGCATGGACGCGGTCGGCTCGCGCAGAATCCGCCGGGGGTTGGATAACGCCGACGCTTGGCGCATCAGGCTGTCCTCCGGGAGGAAGCGGTTATTCGAGTCCAGATCAGGGTCGAGTAAGCGCAGGCAATACGGGGGGGCAAAATAAAATACGAGGGCATCGGATGTATTGCCGTTGAACTCGCCCGCGATGTAACTGTAGCGAATGGGTGTATTTGGCTCTAGGGAGGTGAGCGAACCGTCCAAACGATTGCTGGGATAAAAGAGAACAAAATTGATGTCGTCCGCGCTGGCGTTGGCATCATAGATCCAATTCACCGCCGCGCTGATGGAGTTATCGGCGTAATATAAAAGGTTCTCGTTCATCAACACGAGCGTGTCGGGTTGAAGCGCGGGCGCGCGCCAGTACATCTGCCAGAACAGGTTCTTTTGCGATCCCCAATCACGCAGGAACGAATCGCCGATCATCACCTGCCGCCCCGCAGACAACGCAACGATGACAACCGTGAATGCCGCGCGACCCTTTGCTGGGATCAATTCGATCAACCCCGCGATCAACAGGCTTACACCGAACATGAACGACATGGTGAAGCGACTCGCGGGGAAAGACAGACTGAGATCGAGAGTCGCCAGCCAGTACGGACCTCCGCTGAACAGCATGGCGATGAATCCAAGTCCGATTGCCCAGTATGCAGGTCGTTTTTCGGATTGGTTATTTGCATTCTTGAAGAAAATGAAAACCAACGCGCCAACTGCGACGACCACCGCGACGTACATCAGCGCGGTGAGCGGACCGTCGAGAGTGATGTTCGGGAAAAAGAAGATCGTGCCGAATGCCTGCGCGGATGCCAGCCACAGATCCGAGAAGATATTTTTTATCAGATCGAGAATTGCCTCGAGCGGGTCGGCGCGTAGTTCGGTGAAAAATACATTTTGATACGCCACGTTCGTGAACACGAACGCGCGGTAGGCAACGTTTGCGATGAAGACGAGCAGATAAGGGAGCCAATGTACAAGCGCGCGCCGCGCCGCGAATAAAAATTTTTCTCCCTGCGCGGAATGCCGCAATGCGTAAAAGATCACCACGACGCGAACGAGTTCAAGCGAATAAAAATATTCGAGCATCCACAGGTTCAACGCGGAGAGGAGCATCGCGAGGCTGGTGAACAGCCAGTAACGCGACGGCGATTTCATTGCGCGCAGGGTCAACAGGAAGGATGCAAAGAAGAAACAGACCACGATCCAGAAATGTGTGGTGAGGAACGCGGCATATTGCAGGTTGAAACCGGGATAGAGCAAAAACAGCAAGCCCGCCAGCGCCGCCATCTTTTCGCGGTCGCGCCAAAGTTCGCGCACGAGTTGCCACAACAACACAACGCTGAGCCACCGCCACAAGATCGAAAAAATTTGCCAGACCATCGGCACCGGCGCGAGCAATGTCGTTGTCACCTGATACACAACCGCCCACACCGGGCGCGCCGTCGAAAAATATTTTGCCATCGCATCGCGCCCCAGCTCGTAACGAATCCACGAGATGGGCAGGTCGTCCCAGTAAAAACCGTGACGCCAAAAAAGCAAGCCATAGGCAAGGAACGCGACCGCGAGGAACAACCACGGCACGAAGCGCGGCGACGCAAACGAATCCAATTTGCGGGTCAAAGATTTCATCCGAGTTTCAGTTCCATGCGATGCCTGTCGAATGCGCCTTCTTTGAACGATGCGATGATCGCAAAGCCGGCCTTAGTATACAATGCAATCGCGCCGGCGTTATCGGCTTCCACGCTCAACTCCACGGTAGAGAATTTCTTCGCGCGCGCGGCTTCGAGGAACGCGTTCAACAACGCGCGCCCCAAGCCCTGTTTGCGCGCGGACGCGTCCACGCCGAGGTAGGTCAGTTCGATCGCACCTGCTTTCATTTCAGCCGATGAACTTCTTGCAGATGCGACAAGTTGCCGAATCAATTTTGGACGCGTGAGACTCACGCGCAACATTTGAATGATGAACCACATCCACGCGTCGCGCATCCGACGGTTGACCTGATTCGGCTTCGGCGAACCCGCCGCCCACCCCAGCAAATTCCCGTCATTGTCCACCGCACACATCCCCACCACAGATGAATCCCTGCCGGCAATCCGATAATATCTTTCGACGAACGGCAGACCCAGATCCGTCAGCAGGGAGTGCATCACCCGATGATGCAACCGCGCCAATCCTTCGACCTGTTCACCGTTCAAATGGGAGAGCGGAATGATTTTGTAATTCATTGCGCCGTACTTAGACGATCCCGCGAATCAAATGCGGACCCACCATCCGCACAACGAACGCGGGCAACCGTTTCCACACCCAGATCGCAAATTGAAATTTCGGGCTTTTCTGGTTCAACTCAGGGATGCGGCCGCCTTTCGGCAAATAATACCAATACGCGAGCGGAACCTTGCGCGGCTTCCATTTCATCTTGAAGGTTTCGTTGCCCGAACCGTTCAGGCTTCGACCCAGATCCAACATGCGCAATCCCTTCTTTGAATATCGCTCCAGCACCGACCAATACAAGAATTCGCCAGCGTAGTCTGGACGAAATTTTTGCAAAATGTTGGCGTGTAAGTTCGTCACTGTCTTGCCCTGTGAAATAAACGCGCCTGCCCCGGCCGGTTCGCCGCGGGCATCGTACAGCGTTACCAGTTCTAACGCGTCGCCCAGTCGTTCAGCCATGCGGCGCAAATATACCTTTGCGTGGTACGGGGAACCAAGCTCGTGCATACTTCGCGCGAGGCATGAATAAGCGTCATCCAACAGATCGAGGCGCCCGAACTTTACGACAAACCCCTTCTTCCAAGATTTGCGGATATGATTGCGATGATCCGAACTGAACGCGCTCAACATTTCTTCAGGATCGCGTAAAAGTTCAACGCGATATGTGGAATACACCGGATGCGAAACCCAGCCCGCCGCCGGGCCCGCCTCCACCGCTTCAAATCGGACGTTGACGTGGCTCACCCGTAGGTTATCTGCCAGCGATTTCGCTTCGTTCAAAAGCAGGTCACGCGCCTCCAGGGAGGAAAACGCAAACCCACCGAATGAACCGAAAGGAGAGGTTGCCAGATAATTCCCAAAAACGGGATGGCGGACATGTGTGAGAGCAAGGATGCCCATCGCTTCATTATCTTGAACGGCTTCAAAGCGATGAGTTTCGTAGCCGTATACCTCGCGAACAAGTCCGGTCCACGAATCGAGCGCGGTAAAGGTCGCGGAGGAGGATAGCGCGTCGGGCAACCTCCACGCCTGATCGGGGGTTAATTGTCTAACTTGAAGGCTGCTCATTCAACGCGAGGGTTTCTTCGAGGTAGGATTTCAACGACGAAGTGGGGAAGTTCTTGAGCAAGTCGCGCAGGAACGGAGACTTGTCCCAGAGGAAAGGGATGAAGAGGGGGTTCCGAAACAGGTCACGCGTGAGGCGTGAGGAGGAGCCGGGGTTCACCAACTCGTAGGGATGCATGATGATAACGGGGGAATGTCCGCGTTTGAGTTCTTCTTCGATGATGGAAAGGATGCGGCGAGCCATCAGTCCGATGCTGAAACTCGAACCGTACGGGAATTCGCCGCCCAAAAGAAGTTTGAACGAGAAATCGCGCGGCGCGACAAGGTCTTCATGCGCGTCGCGTGTGCGCCACGTGCTGACGGGGATCTCCCATATGCCTCCCTTTTTCAACAGCGTGCCTGCGGGCGCGTAAATGGACGAACTATATTGAAAGCCGAACGATCCAAGGAGCGGATATGCCTGCTCGCTGATGCCGACCATCGGTGCGCGGTAGCCCTGCACATTGTATTGCCTGCACCACGCAGACGAGTCGCGCAGATCGTTCGCAAGTTGATCCACTTTTACCAGCGGGCGGTGGAACTGGCAATGCAATCCGAGTTCGTGGCCTGCGGCGACGATTTTTTGGGGAACTTCGGGATACCATTCGGCGATCTCGCCGACGAGATAGATGCTCGCTTTCGAATCGCCAAGTTGTTCAAGGATCGGATCGAGCGCGCGGGATGCGAATCCACCATCCATGTCACGGCGCGTGGTTGCATCCGTGATGTGGTCGTAATGGCGAAACAGGGCAAAGACAGGTTCGTAATCGATGCTCAATAATATACGCGGAGAAACAGCCATCTTTTGGATAAATTCTACTTCACGAAACAAAAATGTTGGGCAGTTGCTCGATACGGCAAGAACAACCACCCAACTCTATAACCATACGACGGACGAATTATTTGACGATCCTCGTCCCCGTCTCACCTTTGAGCGCGCGGCCGATGTTCTCCGGGTTGGTGATGATGGCTTCGCCGCCGCCGTTTTCCAGATACCAGATCGCGGCTTGAATCTTCGGCGCCATCGAACCTTTGGCAAAATGTTTGCCTTCCGCGAGATACGCCTTTGCCTCGGCAAGCGTCATTTTGTCGAGCCATTGCTGGTCTGGCTTGCCGAAGTTGATCGCCACTTTTTCGACCGCCGTCGCGATGAGGAATACGTCCGCTTGGATGGAACTTGCCAACAGCGACGATGCGAAATCCTTATCGATGACCGCGGCTGTGCCGGCGAGTTCGCCGTCGCCGCGATCCACCACAGGGATACCTCCGCCGCCCACGGTGATGACAACCTGCCCGGCGGAAAGAAGCGTTTTGACCGCGTCCAGTTCGACGATTTCTTTCGGCAACGGGGAGGCGACGACTCGTCTCCAGCCTCTGCCTGCATCTTCCACCACCGACCAGCCCATCTCTTTTTCGCGTCGCTTCGCCTCGGCTTCATCCATGAATGAGCCGATGGGCTTGGTCGGTTTCTTGAACGCGGCGTCTTCTTTGTCAACTAAAACTTGTGTGACGATCGTGCAGGCGTTCTTGTGGATGCCGCGTTTGAAAAATTCATTTCGTAACGCCTGCTGTAGTTCATAACCGATCGCGCCCTGCGAATCTGCGCCGCACACATCGAGAGGGACTTCGTGCATCCCCTCCACTTTCGCGGCGATCTCGGAACGGCGGAGGATGAATCCCACTTGCGGACCGTTGCCGTGACCGATGGCGAGGTTCCACCCCGCCTCGATCATATCCACGAGGTGGATGGCTGTTTCGCGCAACGCGACTACCTGATCTTCCACGGAAACGCGTTTGTCATCTTTGATCAGAGCATTGCCGCCAATGGCGACGACTGCGAGTTTGTTTGGCATGGATTCTCCTTGAGAAGTAGATAAGTAGACATGTAAACAAGTACACACGTAGACAGGTATACACGGCTTGAGAGTTTTTATTCCTGGTTGTTATCGTTGTGATTTGTAAGATCGTACTCCGCTTGATCTTCGTGAATAGATTTATCACCAAATTCCTGCGATCCTGCGCGTTGACGTCGGACGTAGTTCATGTATCCGTTCAAAGTTTGTTCTGTTTGCCGAATCAGTTTGTACAACTCTTCAAATTCTGATTGTTGAATGTATCCGAGAACACTCGCGTCAATTAATCGCGCAAGCGTTTCATTGAGTTCACCGCGAGCAATGGAGTAATACCGCAGGCTGTCGAGATAGTGATAACGCCCATACGCTTCACCGATATTTCCTGTGATGCCTTTGGCGGACCTGCGAATTTGAATGTAAAGATCGAACTTTTCATCCGGAGGCAGGGTTTTCGAGAAAGCATGCACCTTCGCCATAACTTCCAGCGCGAGTTGATAACATTCCAAGTCTTCAAACCCGCGTTTGCCTTTCTCGCTCGGCGACTGATACAAGGGCTTTCTCTCGCTCACACCTGCCTCCTTGTTTACGTGTTTACCTGTGTACCTGTCTACGACATGGTAAGCGCCATCACGGCTTTCTGCGCGTGCAGGCGGTTCTCGGCTTCATCGAATACCACTGAATGCGGACCGTCCAGTACGGCGCTGGTGACTTCGATGTCTCGGTCGGCAGGGAGCGGGTGCATGTAGATCGCATCCTCGTGCGCCACCTTGAGTTTGGCATCATCCATGATCCAGTTCTTGAAAGAGTCCTGGAGCTTCTTGCCCTCGGTCTTATCGGTGGTGGTCAACAGCGGACCCCACGACTTGGCGTAGATGACATCCGCGTTCTTGCAGGCTTCCGTCATGCCGTCCTTGGTATCGATGATCTCAAACGAGGTGCCGGCGATCTTTGCCTGTTCCTTTGCCTGTTCGACGATCTCGGGCATCAACTGGAAATCAGGCGGGTAGGCAAGTGTTACATCCATACCAAAGCGCGGCATCTGCAGGATGAGCGACTGCGGAACCGAAATGGGTTTAAGATAAGAAGCCGCATACGCCCAGGAAACAACGATCTTCTTCTTACGCAGGTCACGTCCCTTCTTTTCCATGATGGTCATCAGGTCTGCCAGGCATTGGAAGGGATGATAGATATCGCATTGCATGTTGAGGACCGGAGCACGGCTGGACTTGGCAACATCATTCAAATATTTGTTGCCGTCGCCGAAATCGCAGTGGCGGATGGCAATGCCGTCGAAATAACGCCCGAAGATCTCGCCGATCTCCACCGGGGTGTCGCCGTGTGAGATCTGGGTGGTCTCGCTGTCGATGAAAGCGCCGTGCCCGCCCAACTGCGCCATGCCGGCTTCGAACGATCCGCGCGTACGCGTGGACGAGAAGAAGAACAGCATCGCCAGCACCTTGTCGCGCAGGTACGGATGTGGTTCGCCGAGTGCGCGCTTGCGCTTCAGATCCCACGCCACATCCAACACGGTTTCGACTTCCTCCTTGGTGAAATCAAGATCACCGATGAAGTCGCGGCCTCTAAAGTTTGTTTGCATAAGTTGGTCTCCTTTTTTATAGTAAATACGTACCCAAGTATACAAGTAAACAGGTACACAAGTGAGTACTTGTCACCGTGTTTACTGGTCACTGCGTGGATTTGTCGACCGAACAGAATCAACTTCGAACTGGGAGCGACGCGAGGTGTTATTCCATCCCGTGCGGTTCCTGCACTTGTGAGACGTCCACCGTCAGCGCGTCCAAGATCTGATGGAGGTCGCGCGCCGCTTCGGAGAGCCACTTCACCGTGTTCCTGAATTCATCCGCGCTGACCTCCTCAGGAAGACAGTCGCAAATCCTGTCTCCTGCGATCTGCAACAACTGCGCCGATGACTCGACCGTGATGATGGGTCTCAACAACTCGCGGCGCAGGACGTGCAATTTCTGCTCCGCACTCGCCGAACCGTATTGCCTGCGAAGATCATCGAGGATCGTTGGCATTTCTGCCTCCTATTCCATGGCGCCGAGGACGAGCGCCAGCAGGGTCATGCGCATCACAACACCATTGAACGCCTCCTGCCAGTAACGCGACCATTTGGTGATATCCACATCGGGGGGTATCTCGTCCATGCGCGGGAGCGAATGCAGGAGGATCGCATCGGGCTTGGCTTTGGTCTCCAGCAGTTCGCGCGTGATTTTGTAGTTGGCGGGCGTCAGCCCGACATCCTTGCCGCGTTCGTCGCGCGATTTTGTGTAATCGGGTTGCACCACCGGCTCGACCAAAATTACATCGGCTTCGGAGACTGCCTTTTCCACATGATCGGCTTCACGGAAGTTCACACTGTATTGCCGGAGTTCGTTTTTGAATTCATCGGTGAGACTCATTTCCGGCGGCGACACAAATGTGATCGGGCAATCGAACTGGCTCAAGGCATACCCGAGCGAGTGCATTGTCCGCATACGCATATCGCCGACCGCCAGCCATTTCAAACCATCGATGCGACCCTTTTCACGCAATACCGTGTACAAGTCGGTGAGGATCTGCGTTGGGTGCTCGCCCCAGCCGTCGCCGCCGTTGATGATCGGCACACTCGCCCACTTTGCGGCTTCGTGCGGTGCGCCCTGTTGAAAATGCCTCATCACGATCACATCGCCGTAGAACTCCAGCATCTTGACCGTATCCTTGATGGACTCCTGGTAAAAATCACCCGCGCGCGTCATCTTGGCGTCTGAAAACCCGGTGACGCGTCCGCCGAGGCGAAGCATGGCCGATTCATGTGCCAGACGGGTGCGCGTGGAGGGCTGGTAAAAGGCAGTGACAAGGATCTTCTCCTTGAGCAACTCCACGTTCTTTCTCGACCGTGCGATGGGCTCCATCTTTTGAGCCACATCGAACACGTGAAAGAACTCATTCCGCTCGAACTCTTTGAGCGAGAGGATGTCACGACCGGCAAAACTGCGCATACGAACCTCCTTATTCAGTTGTCGAAATTAATTGAAGTAATGCCTACTCCTTTCCATGACTATACCGTTGATCGTCATTTCTTCTCACTGATACTTGACCTTATTTCGAAAGTATTTACTCACGTTTCAAACGCACGATTAAGGTCTGAAACATCTATTTTGTTTTCTCGCTTAAGAGCTTCGGGAACATCGCATAAAACTCAGTTGCCGCAACCAGATCGTCCAATTTGACCTGATCGAGGATCGTGTGCGCGTGGACCTCATCCCCGGGACCGAATCCGATCGACGGGATGCCTGCCTTGCCCGCCCAATACGTTCCGTTCGTCGAAAAGCTCCACTTCCCGCTCGGGCGCGACTCGTTCCATAACTGTTTTATCGTTTCCTGTCCCGCCTGCACAATGGGATGCGATTCCTCCAACGCCCACGCGGGATAATATTTATCCACCGGGAAGACGAACCCCGTGTACGATGGCTCGTCGTAGAACATCTCCTCCACCCTGATCTGGTCGCGCAGGTATCCGGGAATCAGATCCCGCACCTGTTGAACCGCTTCTTCTTTTGTTTCGCCGAACGTGAGGCGGCGGTCAATGAAGATCGTAAACCCATCCGGCACGGCGTTGATGGAGGCGGTGCTGATGCGCGTGTCGGTCACCATGATCGTGCCCTTGCCGAGGAATTCGTGGTTCTTCAGGTGTGCATCGAGATCGCGAATACCGGAGATGACGCCCAGCATTTTGTACAATGCACTGTCGCCTAGGTGATGAGAGGCGGCATGTGCCGACTTGCCCGTGGATGTGACCTTCAATTCCACGCGCCCTTTATGCCCGCGATAGACCTGCATCCGAGTCGGCTCGCCGATCACCACAAAATCCGGCTTGACCTTTGGATCAACTTCGACAAACGTATTGGGCGCGATGCCATCGCACCATTCTTCCATGTTGCCGAAATAATACGCGGTGAAATCATCGAGATACCCAAGATCGCGCGCCATCGCAAGACCGTAGACCATGCCCGGCGTGGAGGCTTTCTCATCGCTCGCGCCGCGCGCAAACAGGATTCCGTTTTCCACCTTGCCCTTGAACGGGTCCCACCCCCACGTGGAAGGGTCACCCACACCGACGGTATCGATGTGTGAGTCATACACGAGGACACGTTTGCCGTTGCCGATGCGCCCGATGGTATTGCCCATCTTGTCGAAACGGACTTCCTCGAAGCCCAGCTTTTTCATCTCCGCCTGTATGCGCTCGCCGACGGGACCGATCTTGGAATCCATACTCGGAATTTCACAGATTTCCAGCATGAACTGAATTAACTCTTCACGCGAACTGTTTACCCTTTTCTGAATTTCCTTCAAACCATCACTCATATCGTTCTCCTAAAGTATGTTTGCAAGTTCGCAAGTTAAAACGTTAGAACGTTAACACGTTTCAACTTGCGAACGTTCTAACTTGAACCCACCCGTCGATTTACATGGAAGTGAAAGTAACCCGGAATGAAGTAGCTCACCGAATAATCCACCACGTTGTTCTTGAGGTCGAACAGTTGCGACTCGAACTTGAGCAATACGTCGTCGCGTTGGATCTCGAGCGGTTTCGCCACATCGGCATGAGCGTTCGTCGCGCTGACGACCGCCCGCGAGTTTCCGAGCTTATCGCCGCGCGCAAGCAAAAAGTCCAGCACGGAGCCGCTGAATTTGGCGGGCAGGTCGCTCGGCGAAAGAATCGATTCGGGGAGAACATCCACCAAATAGGCGGCAGGACGCCGGTCGGCGCGAATCACGCGTCGGACGCGCGTGAGACGGGTCTTTTCCGCGACGCCGAGTCCTTTGGCAGAATCCGCATCCGCATCGAATTGTTCAACATGCAGATCGCTGATCGTGATCTCCAAATTCATGCGCTTCGCCATTGTCTCGATGCTTTCGAGCCGTTCAAGCCCGGCATCGATCACCGGCACTTTGCCGACCACGTAGGTGCCGGAACCCTGACGCCGCCGGATCACGCCCTGTGTTTCGAATGTGCGCATCGCTTCGCGCAATGTGGCGCGCGAAACGCCCATCTGTTTGGCAAGGTCGGGTTCAGAGATCAAGCGTTGACCTGCGGGAGTCTTCGCTATAAGTTTTGCAAGATCGGCTTGCAACCGTTGAAACGGAAAATTAGACATGTTCCTCCAACACAGGGATAAAATCGAACTTCGTCACATCCACCAACCCCTTATCTGAAATTCGCAGCTCGGGGATGACGACGAGCGCGAGCAAACTCAATTGCATGTTCGGGTTGTTCAACTCGCACCCGCACTTTTTGAAACCCTCAATGACGGATTCGGCTTTGCGCGCCACCACATCCGCTTTTTCGGTGGACATCAGCCCCGCGATTCTCATCTCGACCAAGCCGACCACTTCATCACCTAAGACAACCGCCTGACCTCCCCCGGTTCGCGCCAAGGTGTTGCCTGCCAGCGCCATGGACGCGTCGTCGGTGCCGACGACGATCATGTGATGCGAGTCGTGCGCGACGGTGGATGCAATGGCGCATTTCGCAGTGAATCCAAACCCGCTGACGAGTCCCATCGTGATTCCGCCCGTGCCTTTATGCCGTTCGACGAGCGCGATCTTCGCAAGGTCGCGGGTGATATCGGCTGGTATTTCATTGTTTAAAGGTTCAAGGTTGAAGGTCAAATGTTTTGTGCCTGCGTGATTTTCGATGATGCCGATGACGTTTGCCCTGACCTCCGACTTGCGACCTTCGACCTTTAACTTGAAATCCTCCGCCTTCAACTTTCTCTTCAACTTCACCGAGTTCTTCACCCACGCGGGATAGGATGCCTTGGGTAAATTCACTTTCCATTCGCCTTTTTCGGCGACGACTTTTCCTTTGGCAATCACAACATCCGCTTTAAAGTTTTTCAAATCTTCGACCAGCACCACATCTGCCCAGCGACCGGGGGCGATCAAGCCCATTTCCTTGCTCACGCCGAAATGCTCGGCGGTGTTGATCGTCATCATCTGAATCGCGGTGACGGGATCGAGTCCCTGCTCGATGGCGTGGCGCAGGACGCGATCCATGTGCCCTTCGTGAGTCAGCGTCCCTGCGTGTGAATCGTCGGTAACGAGGATGAAATGGCGCGGATCCATTTTCTTTTCGGTGATGGCTTTGACTTGAGGTTCCACATCGAACCATGCCGAGCCGTAACGCAGCATCGCCTTCATTCCCTGCCTCACGCGCGCAACCGCATCTTCGAGACGCGTGCCTTCGTGATCATCCTCCGCACCGCCTGCGGCGTATCCGTGAAACGGACGCCCGAGATCGGGCGAGGCGTAATGTCCCCCGATGGTTTTGCCCGCCGCGTGTGTGATGGACATTTCATCGAGCATGTTCTTATCGCCCATGAACACACCGGGAAAGTTCATCATCTCGCCCAAGCCGATGATGCCTTTCCATTTCATCGCGGTGGCAACTTCTTTCGGACCGATGTGCGCGCCGGGGGTTTCCAGCCCGGGCGCGGACGGCACACACGACGGCATCTGCACCCACACATGGATAGGCTGCTTCTGCGCTTCATCCACCATCAACTTGACGCCGCGCAAACCGAACACGTTGGCGATCTCGTGCGGGTCAACGAACATGCCCGTCGTGCCGCGCACTGCCACCGCGCGGACGAATTCAGTGACAGTGACCATGCCCGATTCAACGTGCATGTGCCCATCAAGCAAACCCGGAACGAGGTATCGCCCGTTCGCGTCAATAACTTTTGTCTTTTTGCCGATAGTGTGACTCGCGTCATTTCCGACGTAGGCAATGTGTCCATCTTTGACGGCGATATCTGTTTTCGCGATGATCTCGCCCGATTGCACGCTCACCCAATGACCGTTGCGAATCACAAGGTCGGCAGGGACGCGTCCCATGGCGGTATCGACGAGGGAACGGGTTAGTTTGGTGGAGGAGGGCATGAATACTCCGTTGAAAGTTGACAAGTTTGAAGGTTGGAAGGTTGAACGTTCAAACGTTTAAACCTGCTAACTTGCTAACAGCCTTTTAGCCGCTTTATTATGTTTCTCGACGAGTTTGCGTTCATCCACAGTGACGAGTTGACCTTCTTTGACGATGAACCTCCCGCCGACGACGGTGTAATCGGCGTTGACGGGTTGCCCGAAGACGATCGCGGACACGGGATCGTGCATCCCGGCGAAACCGAGTTTGTTCAAGTTGACCGCGAAGAAGTCGGCGCATTTGCCAACTTCGAGCGAGCCGATGTCTTTTCTTCCCAACACAGCCGCGCCGCCGCGTGTGCCGAGGTGGAGGGCTTCGCGGGCGGTCATGAGTTTGCGCGCTTCGGGGACATCTCCCTCACCCCGTCCCCCTCTCCCGCTGGGAGAGGGGGACGGACTGGCAGAGAAACCAGTAATCCCTTCTTTCACGCGCGAGAGCAACATTGCATTGCGGACTTCCGCCAGCAGGTGCGAGCCGTCGTTGGAGGCAGAGCCGTCCACGCCGAGACCGACGTTGACGCCCGCTTTGCGATATTCTTTGATGGGTGCGATGCCAGAGGCGAGTCGCATATTGGATGTGGGACAGTGTGCCACGCCGCAGTTATGTTTGGCAAAGACTTTTATTTCCTCGTCGTTCACCCATACAGCATGAGCGAACCACACATCGCCGCCGACCCAATCCACTTCCTGCATGTACCTGACGGGACGATGACCGAATTTCTGCAAACAGAATTGTTCTTCGTCTTCGGTCTCGGCGAGATGCGTGTGGAGGTGCACGCCATATTCGCGCGCCAGCTTGGCAGATTGTTTCATTAGGTCACCGGTCACGCTGAAGGGTGAGCACGGCGCGAGGACGATCTGAACCATCGAGCCGGGTTTGGAGTCGTGATATTTTTGGATAAGACGCTGCGAGTCTTTGAGGATGTTCTCTTCGCTGTCCACCACGCTGTCGGGCGGGAGTCCACCCTTCGATTCGCCCAGCGACATGGAGCCGCGCGAGGCGTGGAGGCGGAGTCCTACTTCCGCCGCCGCGGCAATTTCATCGTCGAGTTTTGAACCGTTTGGATAAAGGTAGAGATGGTCTGATGCGGTGGTGCATCCCGAAAGGGCGAGTTCGGCTAACGCGGTGGAAGTCGAAATAAAAATATCTTCGGGGTTGAGGCGAGCCCAGATCGGGTAGAGGGTTTTGAGCCAGTTGAAAAGGTTGGCATCCTGCGCGGCAGGGACGGCGCGCGTGAGGGTTTGGTAGAAGTGATGATGCGTGTTGACGAGCCCCGGCAAGACGACGTGACCTTTGAGGTCGAGGACTTCGTCGGCTTCGTGGGGCAAATTGCCAATTTGCCCTACCTGTTCGATGAAACCATCGCGAACAAAAAGACCACCATCCGAGAGTTCGGTTTGGCGGTCGTCCATGGTGAGGAGGTAGGCGTTTTTGATGAGGAGGGTGGGCATGAGGGAGGAAGTGAGAATTAGAGGAGTAGAGGATTAAAGAATAGAGACTGGAGATTGGTGGTCGAGACAAAGACGACTAGACGATATTTGTCTGACAAATCGAAGTGTAGCAAAAAGTGAGGAGGATGTCAAACGAAACATCCTCCGTATATTTATTCCCCGCGGCATAATCGGGCAATCCAAAACCCTTTGTAAATTTTGGTCTCCCACAATAAACATTCCCTCTCCCACAAACCATTCTGCGTCTTGTATCGTTGAAGTACCATTCGAAAATGTACCGGGCCCGCTGTCAGCCGAACAACTGCCATTATCACCACTATTGCAGATTCCATTACTGCAAATTGGATGCATGGGCTTCTCCCCTTTAGGGGAGACGGGAGAGGGGTTTAGATTGAACTCACCCAGATGACGGTTTTTCGGCGGGATGGTTTGCACTTCATCAATCAACTCTCCAATCCTCTAAATTTCTTCTCCTCGGGCAAGTGTCTAGTCTCCAAACTCCTGTCTTTATTTCTCCATCGGCACGAGCGCGCTTGTTGCTAATCCGTGGTCCCAACCGTCAATGTTTGGCGGAGTGATGCCCAACGCGGTGAGCATGCTTTTGATCTGTTCGCGGTGTTCGGTGGCGTGGTTGATGATTTGCACCATTATGACCCACGGCTCGACCCAATGATCGTCCCGTGTTTGGAGGCGGGTCGTGGGAAGTTTGCTGGCGTCTCTGGCAAGTTCCAACAACCGTTCGCCGCTCTCCGTGATGGATTTTTCAATGTGTGCAAACTCAACCGTGACGCGCTCCCGCCTCTCTTCGACGGGGAGGGTGAGAAGCCGTAGGTAGCCGAATTGCGCCGACACAAGATGCAGAAGCGTGTTTCGAATGCTCCCTTCCGTAGCGGACCGCGGCGGCGCGTCCAGTTGATCATCCGTCAACGCGGCACATGCTTCCACGATCTTTTGGTTTGCCCAGTTGTTGTGCTCGAAGACTCGTGCGAGAATATTTTCGGTCATTTTATTAACTCATCGGGTTCATCAATTGGAAGTAGTTGCCATCGGGGTCAGCCAGCGTGGCGATCCAGCCCTGTCCCATTTCATACGGCTCGTGAATGACCGCGCCGCCGATGGATCTGATGCGTTCAAATTCGAGTTTGACATCGGGCGTTTCAAAGTTGATCATTACGCGCCCCGGGTCTTTGGTTTTGCCGACCATTTCGGAGTGGTTCAAGATTCCCAGAAACCCGCTGCCTAACTGCCAACCCCAAAATCCATTCTCTGTATCGTTCATGTCCGCGGGCTTGCCGAACACGCTTTCGTAGAACGCCACCATCTCTTTGGGCTGTTTCGTTCCGAGCATGACCGAATTTAGATTCAACACGGCACACATCCTTTCTTGTTCGATAGGAATGTCTTTCGTTGATGTATTGTAGGACACAGATACGCGTTTGACAAGATTGAAATCGATGGCGAACTATCGCTGACGATTCAACCTTGATCTTGCAGAACGCAAAAGTAGCACCGAGTAGATCCGATGGAACCCCAACAAAGTGCGAAAACCGAGATCGAGAGATGTCGCTCCAGTTTTTGGCACAACGGCTGAACCGAAATACAGCTGTGTTTTCGCGCCGTCGCTCTTCGCCATGAACCACGAACGAGTGCGGCTGAGATAATCGCACATCAATAGTTCGTTTTCGGTGCGGGCTTCCACTGTCCACGCGGCGAATTTCTCTATTTTGCCATCGGCTAACTGTCTCGCCTGAGTGTCTGACGAGGGTTTTGACACGGTCAAAAGAATCAATCTCTCCAATTTGAAAAGAGGCGTAGTGTAAAACGCAAAGACAAATTCGGGGAAGGATACTGTGCGAGCGATCCCGGTCATGTAGCAATCTGTATATGCGCCGGTGACTGACGAATAATTCCCCAACAGCGTGTCCGTAGGGACGGGGATGTTCTGAATCGAGATCATGCCTGCTCCGTTCGTGGGATAATGCCCTTATGATACTCGTAACGGGCGCAAGCGGTAAAACAGGCAAGGCGATCATCAAAACACTTTCAAAAGTTGAGAGTGTTTGCGCGTTCGTGCATCGCGAAGAACATGTCGCTGAGTTGAAATCGTTGGGTGCGGAGAAGGTCGTCGTTGGCGATTTGCATAATGAATTTGTGATCCGTTCTGCAATGCAAGGAGTGCGGGCGGTCTATCACATTTGCCCAAATATGAACCCCGATGAAGTTGTAATTGGTAATTTGGGAATTGAGGAGGCAAAGAGGGCAGGCGTGGAGCATTTCGTCTATCACTCGGTTTTACACCCGCAAATTGAAGCGATGAATCATCATTGGCAGAAAATGCGCGTGGAGGAGATGCTCTTCGAGTCGAGACTTCCCTTCACCATTTTGCAACCCGCGCCGTACATGCAGAATTTACTGGTGGGATGGAAGCGCATCATCGAAGAGGGAGTTCTGCGCGTGCCGTATTCGGTGGATGCGAAATTCAGTTTCCTTGATTTGGAAGACCTTGCCGCAGTGGCGAGAATCGTGTTGACGGAGCCGGATCACCAAAACGCGGTCTATGAACTTGCAGGGACAAATCCCGCGTCACATGCGGAGGTGGCGGAGATTCTGAGCGAGGTATTGTGGCGGGATGTGAGGGCTGAGAAGGAAGAAGTCAAGGAATGGAACTTCGCGCGGAGCAGATGGGAATGAACAGGTATGCTGTTGAAAACTTGACGCGTATGTTCGAGTATTACGACAAGCGGGGTTTGGTCGGGAATCCCAATGTGTTGAAATGGATTCTAAAGCGGGAGCCGACATCACTGGCGTCGTATGTTGGGAGAATCGCGAAAGAGCAATGAACTCAATTAAAGCGATTTCCCTAACCTCGGCTGTACACGATTGGCAGACAAACACTCGTCAACCTCGTATTTTGCACATCTTTGACCGCGCTTGGAATTTGATCAACGAAAACGGGGAAATCCTGTCCATCGTCGCGCCAGAAATTGGAAATGGACCGTTCAACCTTGTGGTTGAATCCGATTTGCTTTTCGTGGAGCATCTCAGCGTCGAGTCGGCAGTCTCTGTCTCTGCCAACGACATTACCCTCGGCAGTCTCAACATCTCCACCGCGAAAGCGAAACTCTGGAACGCAAAACTCGATTGGGATTCGTTGCACTCCGCAAGAGATAACATTTCTAGTCAAGTAAAAAAATTACCAATTACTAATTACCTTGAACATGGTGGTTTCGATACGTCCCTCGGCGGTCACTCGGGGCTACTCAACCACCAGCATTTGCCAACCCTCCAATTCTCCAATTCTCTCCCTGCCTCTGTTGCGAACGCAGATCTTCCCTCATCCCTCCTTGCCGCCAAAGGACTTGCCGGTCTAGGTCAAGGACTTACCCCCTCCGGCGACGACTTCCTCATGGGCGCGCTCCATGCCGCGTGGATTATTCATCCACAGGAAGTGGCAAGCGGTCTCGCGCAGGGTGTGGCTGAATCTGCCGCCCCGTTGACCACGTCACTTTCCGCAGCGTGGATTCGCTCCGCGGGGAGAGGCGAGGCGGGGGAGTTATGGCACCAATTTTTTGACTCGCTAATTTTGGGGGATGAATTCGAAATTCAAAAAACGATGAACAAGATTCTTGCTGTGGGAGAAACTTCAGGAGCCGACGCGCTGGCGGGGTTTGTGGGCGTGTTCCAAAGTTGGAAAATCGTTGATTCGTCTGTTAGTTAGCAAAGTTCAGAAGTCCGCGTCTGAAACTCCGGTATTTACTCGATCAATGCTTTTACCCTTTGCAAAACTTTTTCCATGGTTTCTTCCGGCAGGGAACAGGCTTTTTCAGCATTGCGCGCCTTCCAATCCAAACTCTTGACTTGATCGGAAAGGATAACGCCGCTCACCGGCAATCCATCGGGAATCGAGACTTCAAATGGATAGCCCTTAACCTGAGTCGTGATCGGACAGAGAATCGCTAACCCTACTTTTCCGTTGTAGGCTTTGGGAGATAACACAACAGCGGGGCGGCGACCGGCTTGTTCATGTCCCGCCTGCGGATTAAACGCGATCCAAACAACATCGCCGCGCTCAGGGATATATGCCATCTCACCACGTTTCGTTTCCGATGGGCGCGCCTATCTCCACTGCGGTATGCAGGTTCTTCTTGGTTACTTTGGAAAGCAGTTCGTCGAGCGTGACCGTTTCCTCTTTGGCAGGCTGGATGACCAGTTTGCCATCTTCCAGTGTCATCTCAACATCGGTGCGATATTCCAGCCCCACTTCCTTGATAAAGGATTTGGGGATGCGCACGGCGTAACTGTTGCCCCATTTCTGGACGGTTGTTTTCATAGGAAAATCTCCTGTATCTACAATGATGATACAGGAGATTTGGGGATTTGGCAAGACAGGCACGCCCGCTCACTGCCCGCGCCCTTCACCCACTCAGGTTTCTGCCGGGAGGTGAAGAGAGGTGGTTGAGGGAGTGTTGCTTACGGTTGTAGCTTACATCAAAGACATTGGATGTCTTCGATGCTTCAGAGGTCTACTCAGAAACGCTGGCTGATGCGTGGTGTTAACCACCTCGCGGAACAATAGACACAATATCTCAATTAGATATATTGACTCCTTCCTGTGGATCTCTCCTGGCTCTATTTTGCCATGATTTTTCTACTTCTCTCTGGTATGATTTTATGGGATGGTTACCTGGGAAGGGAAAGAAGTAGTCCCCGCATCTAAAATAAACAGTGAAGCCTCAGAGATGTAGCTCTCCGAGGCTTCACTGTTCACTGATTACTGTTTACTCCTCACTGACTAGAACACATCTCAAAAATAGTTTTTGACAAAAATAACGATGCAAGCCAGATGAACGAAAGCGAGGTAATTCTCCAGAAAACGGTCATAGCGAACCAGAATACGGCGATAGTTTTGAAGCCATGCAA
>JBFMDB010000009.1:64221-156198 GCA_040753755.1 Chloroflexota bacterium | reverse complement strand
CTCAATTTACCGGCTTTCAGTAAGCCCCCGCCTGCCAAACGCCTCTCTTCCTTTTGTTCTCGCGTTAGGTACGTTGGTTTCCATGACATCCGTTTATTGTAAGGCTATTTTCGTTACCCTGAATAATTCATAACCTCTTCCCAAACCTCACCCCGACCCTCTCCTAAAGGAGAGGGAGCAAACGCCTCCCGACCAGCAGGCACCCCTTCCCTTCAGGGAAGGGGTCGGGGGATAGGTCAAACACAAAACCCCTCTCCCGTCTCCCCTGAAGGGGAGAAGCTAAAACCCTCCTCGCATGGACATTCACTCTGCCGATCACGAACCCAGCCCCCTTCCCTTTAGGGAAGGGCGGGGGGATAGGTCGCACTCCTCCCTTCTTCCCTCCCCCGTTTGGATTTATTCTTGTTCTGCCAAATATCGATCTACAAACTCACGCGGCTTCAAAACTTCAATGCCTTCATAACCTGAGACCTTCAACAAATGCTTATCCCCGCTGACAATGACTTTACTGCCACTTGCCAAAGCACAAGCAAAGAACTTGTCATCATCAGGGTCTTCGCAAATAGGTTGATCGAGTTCCACAGGTTGATACACTTTGGCGTATTCAATGACAAAGGTCAATATCGGATTCAAATCAACATGCGGGCGTTCTTCAGACAAAATCTCCCCAACCCTGCGATACTCATCCAGAATTTCCTGCGAAACGACCAGCTCGAACTTGCCTGATTGCCAAGCTTGGAGAATTTGATATGGCGGACCACTGAAGAATACACCAGAGACGAATACATTCGTATCCATCACGACCTTCAAATCCAAAACGATTTTCATTTCTTGCCCCGTGCCTTCGCCACCGCGGACGTGATATCTGCCTCCGTCAACCCTGCTTCCTTCGCCTGTTGACGCGCCTGTTTGATCAATTCATCGAACTGACTCTTATCAGGCAAGTTGACCACTTTCAGCACGACCACATCGCCTTCTCCAACGACGATAAACTGTGCGCCTTCCTGTAAATTCAACTGCTTGCGAATCGACTCGGGGATGACGACCTGTCCCTTTGATGACATGCGGGTGGTAGCTAATGTTTCCATGATTTACTCCTTCTTACCAGTAAGATTATAGCACGGAAATTGCTTCTCTGATTCTCCCCACCACCGCGGACACGTCCCTCACGACCTCATCATTCCCAAAGCGGACCACCCTCAACCCCAGCGCGGACAACACCTTCTCCCGCCGTTCATCTTCCTCTTTCGGCAAGTCGTGGATATCGCCATCCACTTCAATGACTAATCCCGCCCTGTGGCAATAAAAATCGACGATGAATCCCTGAATGACTTGTTGCCTCCGAAAGTGGACTCCCAGCTTATTCGCCCGCAGTCCTGCCCACAAGATTTTCTCGGCGGGAGTCATTTCGCGGCAGAGGAGCATTTGCAAGAGAATAAAAGCATTCAAGAGAGCCGTTATTCGCCTGTAAAAGAGTGCTATAATTGCCAAACGTCTAAACTTACGGATTTGCCATTTTCCTTTTCTAGATCCAGTCGTATAATGAAACTCACAGAAAGCCTAACTTCGTCAGAGAGGTGAGAAATGGGAAACAAAGCAATTATAGGGTTTGAAATTCTACCTGCTCAGTCACTTTCGGAAGTCGATACACACGGCTTACAAAGCGACCTTACCAGTCTGCTTTTTTCAATAACTTATAATCCAGAGAATATTGAAAAAGTTGCCCTTGATTTAAGATATGTGGCTCGACGAGATAAGACGCTTGTAGCAAAAGGGTTGGATATAGTTTTGCTAATAAGAATCGATGTTTCCAACAAAGTGTCTGAGGCGCAGTCTAATGATCTCATTGAAAAGTTCAAAAGTAACTTCTTAGATTTATTGTCATTACATTTGGTGACTTATAAATTTGAAATCGCGACTCTTTCTCCTGAAAAAGTAAAAGATTTCCTAAAACCTTTCGATCTATTAAGTATCGTTGAGATAACAAGAAGAATTACTGGAACAAGACCATTTGCACTTACTTCGTTTGGGGGTGACAGTCCAATGACCAGGGTAATTGATATGATGTTACGCGAAGATGGGCAGTGTTTATTAAGTGTTTTACTTGAGCCGCATCTGTTGACCGATGAACAGACTCATCAATTAGATATTTTTGGATATCAAAATCCCGTACTGCCAGCTAAAAAAGATGATGATGAACTAATTGGCAAAATATTAAATTTGCAACAAATTACCCAATCAATGGAAAGTGTTTTTAGAATGAAGATACGGCTTGCATCTGATAAGCCAATATCTCAGTATTTGGTGAATTTGGTTGGTTCTGAAATTTCTGGACAAAGGGATTTCTATTATTTTCGCCCACCAGACAATGATAGCCTTGGGCACGAAGTTCAAAGCATTCAATACTTGGATTACACAACTAGCCTGAAAGAAGTTGTTAGTTTGGATGTCCCGCCAATACTGCTTGATTTAGTGTATCTTTTTAGACCCGAAGAAGTAATAACTGCTTTTAGATTACCCACAAAAAGAATCTCTGTAGCACACGAAAAATCGTTTGAAAGTTACCCTGCTCCCGTACGATTTCTCCCCAACAGAGGTCTGCAAATCGGAACAACCACGCATCCGAGCTATAAAGGCGAGTTGCCTGTATATATTACTCCTGAAGACAGGGCTCGGCACATATACGTTGTCGGCAAAACGGGAACTGGTAAATCCTACCTGTTGTTAAACATGATTAATCAGGATGTTTTAGAGCACGGCGCGTGCATAATAGATCCGCATGGAGATTTAATAAATGCCATCTTCCCTTTCATTCCAGAAAGCAGAATGAAGGATGTATATTATTTTGACCCATCGGACGAAGAATATGTTCAAGGCTTTAATTTCCTAGAAGCATCCCCAAACGCAGATGAAGCCGAAAAGGATTATATAGTTCAAGAAGTCCTGTCTATGCTCATGCGGTTTGTTGACTATAATATAGAAATGTTCGGACCCATTGCGCAGCAATGGACACGATTTGGATGTATAACATTGATGGAAACTGGAGAAGGCACGTTAACAGATGTGCCTAGGTTGTTTAGCGACGACAGATTTCGCAATGCTGTTCTGGAGAAAGTTGAAAGCCCAATCTTGAAACAGTGGTGGTCAAGAGAGTATGATACATTAACTGAATTCCGAAAGAGTGAAATATTAGGTTATTTCACTTCTAAATTTACACCTATGGTTACTGCCCCGCAAATCAGAAATATCGTTGGGCAAATACATTCAACGATTGACTTTAATTCAATAATGAATGATGGAAAAATCTTGTTGGTCAATTTGTCCTCTGGGTTAATCGGAAAAAATAACTCTAACTTATTAGGAAGTATGATAGTCAGCCGTATTTTATGGACTGCCTTAAGTCGCGCCAAGGATCCAGTCGCTTCACGAAGGCAATTCTATTTATACGTTGACGAATTCCAGAATTTTATTACCGATTCTTTTGAGCAAATCCTTTCAGAAGCGCGAAAATATGGACTTAGCCTAACAATTGCCCATCAGCACTTGGATCAATTACGCTCAATGGGTCGTATGACAAATAAAATCGAAAGAGCCGTTTTTGGGAATGTTGGGACAATGATCAGTTTTCGCCTCGGAGGAGACGCGAGTTTTATTGCTGGAGAGTTTGGCAATCCAGTCGACCACACCACTTTGAAAAACCTTGCAAATCGCCATGCAGTGGTTACAATTCAAGTTGATGGCATACCTTCAATGCCGTTTACCATGAAGACCGTTGATTTCGTTCAGCCAACAGAACAAATGGTACAAAGAGGGCAACTAATCAAAGAGTATGCTCGGAAACGTGGCAGAAAAATTCCTGATGTCGTAAAAGAAATCAAGGAACGATTCGTGGCAACTTCGCCGTTCAACTTGAGATGAAAGTGATAAAATTATGGAACATTTATATTTCCCTGTGCAAAATGAAGTAGTAGTGAAAATGAACAAGCTAAATTTTGAAAACCCCGAAGGCAAAAATTCATCTCTCGAAACTAAAGAGGGGCAGGTAAAGAATACACGCGAGAATGAGCCATTGCGTATTATCGAAACTAAACGCAAAAACTTAGAAAAACAGCTGATTGAGTTGCTCATTCCGCCATCTAACCCATTTAGGAAAACTATTTGGAAATATGCTCTAAGTATTGCTAAAGCAAGGACCGAGTCGGAATCTAAAAATAAAGAGGGCAAAAACGATAAGGTAAAAGCGGCAGCCGAGATAGCACTAGCATCAAAAATTGTCGATGAACTCTTGCTTTCCTTTTCTAGGGAAGTTCTGTTTCCTCTCTTAAAAGTTATGATCTCGCGTGAACACAAAGACCGACTGGCAGAATACCGATTGAAATATGCAGAATTGCTTGAACTTAAAGAAAGCGAAGATATGGAAAGAGCGGAAAGGCGCGAAGATATCGACATCTCTGATATGGATTACTAAGAATGTCCCCAGAAAAACTGAACCCAGAAGCATTAAATTCGGAGAGTAGCAGGAAAACAAAATCTGTTGAAAGCGAACCGTCAGCAGAATCTAAGGACCTTTATTCCTACAATACAATAAAAGATGATTTGCAAATTAATTACAGCGATCATTTAAAATCCATTGAAAATGCGAGTTTTGGGATTCTGGATAGTGTTGTAAAAAGTGCGCGGTTAGGTTTTCAGGTAAGTCTGGTTTTGAATATTTTGATTTTCTCGCTAGGCGTGGGGGTGATTATTATTGGTCTTATCATGTTGTTAAATTCTCCAGAAAGTTTTGGCAGAATAGTGGGAATTGTTTCATCTGTAGCAGGATTCCTTTTGGTGATTACTCTCTTATTTTGGAAGGGTCCATTAGACAGAATTCTTGAATCAGTTTCTAATTTAGCCAGAATAAATGCAATAACCATTGGCTTGGCGCATCGCTTAAATCAAATCTCCAGGGTTTTTGTTCAAGAATCGCTTAAGGGAAAGATGAGTCTGAAATCATTAGACGCACTTAATGGGATGATTGAAGGGGCAGTTGGTAATTCTGTTGAAAAACTAAATGAAGTAATGCCAAAGGAAAGCGCGGAAAAACAGGCTCAAGCTGTCACCGAGACTCTACTTCAAGGAACCACCAAAAGTTAAGTTTTCACCTAAAGTATGGGTTTATTTCGCTTTGTAGTTATTGTTTTCCAGCGTTAGCGCTTCTGAATTTGCCTCCATAAAAACAAAAGAAGAAACTCCCCTGATTGAGGTGTTCCACATTTCAGGCGATAGCGTTGCTTTCCATTTAGCGATTTTCCTCCATTTCTTTACAACATTGGTGAAAATCTCAAGCTCAAAAATAACATTGTCTTGAATAATCACCTCATCCCATCGTGATTGAAAAACCCAATGCTTTGTAACTGTCTGTTTTGGTAAGACAGTAAATGGCATCCACTCTCCTAATACAGCTTCATCCGTCCATTCAAAAAGTTGATCGTTCATAGAATCAAATTTCTTATAATCAACTTCGCATAGGGGATTTATTAATTGATATTTTTGGGAGTCTGGCAGATCTGGAAACCAGACACGAACTCTAAGCCCCAACACCTTTCCAACGCGAGCTCCTTCGTTCGTTAGAGAAATTGGAATTTCGATGGTGGGTAAATACCATTTTTCTTTCTTGTGTTGTAAAAAATAAAGTCGGATTTGCAAGTTTCCAACGGTGTTGACTAACTTGGATTTCGCGAAATGAGTTTGCCAAAGTGCCACAGTAGAAAGTATGAAAGCGGCTATTGATATTGTTATTGAAATTGCTGTCACAATGTCCATAATTTTCTCCTAATCAATCCACCGTCAGCGTTTTAGGCAGGCAAAACCACGACCCTGCGACTAGGGTATTACTCTTGGTTGTCCTCTGACGATGAAAATAAGGGTAGTAACCCGCCAATTCTTATGTATTCTCCGCCTGAACTGAATCTAATCTATTTTCAAACTCTTTGACTCTTTGAGAAAACTTTCTTTCTTGAGTGCCCGAAATCGCAGATTTCACTACTATCGCAAGACCAATAGCTACTGCTAAAAATGCGCATGTCAAATATAAAGACGAGAATAGCGAGCTTCCAATTGCAATAATATATTTCCCCGCCATGCTCCAGAAGTTGTCTGCGCTTCCTCTGTTTACATTAATTCCATTGACAACTAACCCTATATAGATAAACAGTGCAACGATAAAACTTATAGAAACAGGCAAAAACGTGCTTGGGGCTTTTGGCTTGAACGCCTTCTTGTAAATGTCAACAATATCCTGCCTTATTTCATTTCGATTTGATAATGCCTGTTCAACAGCAAATTTCATAATTTGTTTCAAATCTGCTTCAGTAACTCTCTTTGCATCTAAGTTAGAGAGCAAAATTCTAAGTGAATACCCCAAATCTTTCTTGCCCAAAGAAGATTCGTCTAAAGTTTCAAGTACAACGGTAAGCCCATCCTTATGTAGAACTGCTGGAACAGTTTTGGTTTGATAATACTTAATTGTTTCGCGTTCGAGATCAGACCTATTGGGCAGATCTTCTTCACCAAATAAATCAATCAACCTCATCAAATCTTCGGCAGCGGGCGGTGGAGATACATTGCCCAAGTTTTGTACGAGAATACGCAAAGATTCTCCAAAATCGTTTTTTGACAAACCAAATTGACGCAACATTCGTAGCGTGATTCCTAGACCCTTCTCCTGCAAAGCAGGAAGCAGCATTTTTTGTTTGCCCACCCGAACAAAGGAATTGCTAACTAATTTTAGTTCAGATGAATAAAGAGGGGAATCAAGCACCTTACTGTATACGTGCAAAAGTTGAGGATAAAACTTCTTTTCAAACTTCTTAAGATTTTTCCTGTTGATAAAATAAGAGTGATAGGCGCTTAATATTTCTGCTGCCTCCGAAATAATAAAATCATCGCTAAGTACTAGATTTGAAGAGAACTCTTTGATGATATTTTGGATAGAAATCTTGATTCGCTCGATAAGTGAGCTTTTGTTCCCTGATTGCGCTACCTCAATAGCGGTTTCGACCATATCAATATGAAAATCAAGAAGGGATTGTATGCTTTGCATGACCCCCTCCTGAGTTTTTTCATTATTTGATTTTTGGTAGGCGTTTTGCAAATGAAATAATATTTGATCGAACGTAGCCTCAAACCCCTTTTCGCCCTTGATAAAAAGAATCGGCGTATAGAAAGCGATCTCATAATGAGGTTTGAAGGTGTTGCTTTTGGAAACATCATGCAACAAGGTCAAATATTTTTCGTAATATGCGTTTGTTTGGGCGGTTGTTAAAGAAAACTCACTCATAGTCTTTCCCTCCTTTCAACTCCCCTAATAGGATGAACCCCAAAAGGTTTGAAGAATTTTCCAAGATCATCCATTTGTGCCTCCTTATGAACAGGCAGAAGACTATTGTGAGGTGAAATGCGGATTCATTAGGTTGTCTTAACTTTATACCAGAATGGTTCAGGCGACAAGAGACCATTTTCGCTATTTGTGGTCTCCCAGCCTAGACACCTGCCCCTCGAAACAACGACCCGCCTCCAGTCAAGAAAGAAGCGGGGGATTTTTCATCCCAAAACAATCATCGGGTAAAATACCGCTACCATGTCAAACGAAACCACACAAGTCATCTACTCCATGAACAAAGTGGGGCGACTCATCCCCATCAGCAACAAAATGATCCTGCGCGATATCTCGCTCGGCTTCTACTACGGCGCCAAGATCGGCGTGCTCGGTCTCAACGGCGCGGGCAAATCCACCCTGCTGCGCATCATGGCAGGCGTCGACAAAGACTACATCGGCGAGATCTCCCAATCCAAAGGCTACACCGTCGGCTTGCTCGAACAGGAACCCAAACTCGACGAAAGCAAGACCGTGATGGAAGTCGTCAAAGAGGCGGTCGCGCCCATCGTCGAAATGCTCGCGCGCTTCGATGAGGTCAACGCCAAATTCGCCGAACCCGACGCCGACTTCGACGCCCTCGTCGCCGAGCAAGCCAAATTGCAGGAACAGCTCGACAAGCACGACGCCTGGAACCTCGACAGCCGCCTCGAACTCGCCATGGACGCCCTGCGCTGCCCGCCGTCGGATACGCCCATCAACGTCTGCTCAGGCGGAGAAAAGCGCCGCGTCGCCCTCACCCGACTCCTGCTCACCGAACCCGACATTCTCCTGCTCGACGAACCCACCAACCACCTCGACGCCGAGTCCGTGGCGTGGCTCGAACATCACCTGCGCGACTACAAAGGCACCGTCATCGCCGTCACCCACGACCGCTACTTCCTCGACAACGTCGCAGGCTGGATCCTCGAACTCGACCGCGGCTACGGCATCCCCTACAAGGGCAACTACTCCTCCTGGCTCGAACAAAAGCAGGAACGCATCCGCCTCGAAGAAAAATCCGAAAGCCAGCGCCAAAAGACTCTCAACCGCGAACTCGAATGGATTCGCATGTCGCCCAAAGCGCGTCAATCCAAAGGACAAGCCCGCGTCACTGCCTACGAAAAATTACTGAGTCAAGAAGCCGAAGCGCGCCGCGAAGAACTGGAAATTTACATCCCGCCTGGTCCTCGCCTCGGTGACGTCGTTTTTGAATTTGACAAGGTGACGAAATCCTACGGTGACCGCCTCATTCTTGACGAGTTTTCTGCTTCTGTTCCCCCAGGCTCTATCGTCGGGATAGTGGGTCCCAACGGCGCAGGCAAGACCACCCTGCTCAAGATGATCACAGGACAGGAAAAACCCGACAGCGGCACGGTCAAGATCGGTGAGACCGTCAAACTCTCGTACGTCGACCAGAACCGCACCCTCGACCCCGAGAAGACCGTCTACGAAGAAATTTCGCAAGGCGCAGACTTCCTTGAATTGGGTAAACGCAAGATCAACTCACGCGCCTACTGCGCCTCGTTCAACTTCCAAGGCTCCGACCAGCAAAAGAAAGTCGGTATTTTATCTGGCGGTGAACGCAACCGCGTGCATCTCGCCAAGACCCTCACCGAAGGCGCCAACGTCATCCTGCTCGACGAACCCACCAACGACCTCGACGTCAACACCCTGCGCGCCCTCGAAGAAGCCCTCGAAGAATTTGCAGGCGTCGCCCTCGTCGTCTCCCACGACCGTTGGTTCCTCGACCGCATCTGCACCCACCTCATCGTCTTCGAAGGTGACTCACAAGCGAAGATGTACATTGGGAATTGGTCTGACTACGAAACCATGATGATCGAAAAATTCGGCAAGGATTTGACCCCACATCGAGTCAAATATCGAACGTTGAAGAGGTGATTTTCCCGTAGGGGCGAGATGACCTCGCCCCTTTTATTCATTAACCCGTTGGCGATTTAGGCGACGTCTCGTCGCCCTCGCAAATCCGATTACGAAACGAAGATGCAGGAAAAATTCGGCAAAGGTCTAACTCCGCATCGCGTGAAGTATCGAACGCTGAAACGATAAAAGAATCATGTCGTTGCGAGGGCGCTCTTGTTCTTCGCCCGAAGCAATCTCCTCATCGAGTTGGGGATTGCTTCGCAACATGCGCTCGCAATGACATGGGCGCATAAAAGTGACAATCACCATGAAGGTGACTGTCACTTTTTCTACCCTTGACAACCAGACGTAAACTAATATAATTAGTTTTATCTAATACTATTAGTTTATGAAAACAAGAAGCAAACCCACCCCCTCCGTTCGACGGCGGCGAAACCGCGAAGCCATGATCCAAGCCATCCTCGAAACCGCGCGTGAAATCATGCGCGAGGAGGGCGTTGCCGCATTGACCATGCACGAACTGGCGCGCAGGCTTGAGATCCGCCCGCCTTCGCTTTACAACTATTACAACTCCAAAATGGAAATCTACGATGAACTGTTTCGCTTGGGCTTCGAGTTGTTCAGCCTTGCCATGCAGGAAGCCGCCGATGGTGCGGGATCGATTTTCGATGACATGCGGCGAAGCATGGAAGCCTACATGAACTTTGCGCTGCAAAATCCAGAACTTTTCAAATTGTGTTTTGAGCGCCATGTGCCTGGCTTCGTCCCGTCACAGGTAAGTATGAAAGTGGTCAACAAGGTAATCGAGAGCACCATGTCGAGGATCAACTTGTGGGCGGAAAGAGGCGGCTTCGATCCGAAAATCCCCATGGACAAAGCCTTCGACCTAGTCAATGCCATGATGCACGGATTGGCGTCCATGCACCTCGCGAACGATCCGCAGTCTCCCATAGGCGAAGGCAGATTCGGCAGACTTATCCCTGACGCGGTCAGGGTGTTTGAACAAGCCTGGAAAACGGCTTGACTTTTATCCGTAAAGGAGACCAATATGTTAAAAGTCGGTGATGTCCTTGATATGGGTCCGTTTCAAATCAAGTTGACGGTGAAGAAGTTTACCAATGAGACCCTCGACGTGGAGATAGAGCTGGGACCGCGTTCTGGCGGGACTCCGATCCACATTCATCCTCACGCGCTCGAAACCTATGAGGTGCTCGAAGGTCGTTTCGATGCCTATGTGGACGGTGTGTGGAAGACCTATGGGGCTGGCGAAAGGTTCGAGGTTCCGAAAGGCGTGCCGCATGCCTTCCGCAACAGCAGTGATGCGAAGACGCGCGTCTACAATACGCATCAGCCCGCCCTGAAAATGGCTCAATATTTCGAAGGGCTGCACAAGATCTCTCACAGCGGCGTGACGAAGAACGGAGAGGTCACGTTCAAAGCCATGCTCTATCTGTCGCTGCTCATGGTGAGTTTCAAGGATGAGATCATCCCGGTCAACCCGCCCGCGCCGGTCGCCAGTGTGCTTGGATTCCTTGGCAAACTGGCAGGCTATAGAATTTGAGTAAAAAAGCAGCGCGGGTTACAAGCCTTGTTGCACCTACGATCATCGGCAATTGGTCCGATTACGAAGCAATGATGACGGAAAAGTTCGGCAAAGATCTGACGCCGCATCGGGTGAAGTATCGGACATTGAAGCGATAACGCGAGTGCGTCGCACCAAACGGGTAGGTTTTTCCTCTTAAGTGGACGAATCCAAACTGAGACAGAATCTCCTTAAGTCTGGTGCGACGCACCCCTATTTCGGCAACTGGTCTGATTATGAGACGATGATGCAGGAGAAATTCGGCAAAGATTTGGTCCCGCATCGGGTGTGAAATATTGTACGTTGAGCTGGTAAGTGTTCGTAGGCGAGCGCGCTACACTCTGGGTTAAAATTAGCGTTACAACAGCACAGAGATATTGGCATCTATCGAGGAGACCAGAACATGCCGCATCAACATATCCGAAGATCCATCATTTGTTTTGCACTTGTGGGTGTGTTTTTTGCGCTAGGTGAAACACGCTCGACCGAGGCACGCTCCAACAGTGCCTTGCAAGACTTCAAATCCATCGACGCCTACATCACGCAACAAATGCACGAACTGGATATCCCCGGTGTTGCCATTGGCATCGTGCGCGGGAATCAAGCCGCTTATGTGCAGGGCTACGGCGTGGCTGATGATACAGGTCGCGCTATGACGCCAGACACACCCTTCCTGATCGCCTCCCTGAGCAAATCGTTTACAGCGCTGGGCATCATGCAACTGGTGGAAGCAGGCAAGATCGATCTGGATGCGCCCGTGCAAACCTACCTGCCGTGGTTTCGGGTCGCCGATGAAGATAGGTCATCCCAAATTACGGTCCGCCATCTCCTCCATCAAGCCAGCGGATTCGATGAACGCGAAAGTTATTTGCGAAACCTGAACACCGATCTGTCTGATGACGCGCTGGAGATGAGCATCCGCGCGCTGAGCACAGCAGAATTGAATTTCACTCCGGGGGAATCGTTTGAATACACCAACACAAATTACGATATTCTGGGCTTGATCATACAAACGGTATCAGGTCAATCCTACGAAACTTATGTTGAAGAGAAGATATTCGCTCCGCTGGACATGGATCATTCCTATACATCTCTCGAAGATGCACGGGCTGGAGACATGACTCGCGGATACTATCCCTTCTTCGGCTTCACGACAGCCTACGACCATCTCATGCCCTATTCACGGATTGTCAAGCCATCGGCGGGATTGTTCTCCAGCGCGGAAGACCTCACCCATTACCTGATCGCCCACCTCAATGACGGGCGATATCAGGACAATGTCATCCTTTCATCGGAAGGAATGATGGAACTTCACACCCCTGGTATTCAGGATGGCGAAAATACGGGGTATGCAATGGGTTGGTCGGTCTTTTCATTTCCAGATATGGCGCCAGCCACTCCGGATGGCTCCGTCCCAACAGGTGTGACACATGCGGGTGAGTGGGTGGGGTACACATCACTCCTTGTATTTATTCCCGAACTGGAAACGGGAATTGTACTGTTGATGAACAAGCACGATCCAACCCGCATGCCTGAATATTTTTCCATTGGCTGGTCACTGTCCATGCTGGCGGTGGGGCTGGAGCCTTTAGAATCTCAGTCTGCCGATTTTATTGGGAAGAATATCCGTATTTTGCTTGCTGTCATTATCCTTCTGCTTGGTCTTGGCATGGTCTGGGCGGTGCTTAAGATTCGTCGATTGCCCTCGATGTCTGGAATGGACGCGCATCGAAAACGAAGACTTGCCATTCAAATGACCCTGCTTGCGATAGTTGACCTCGCTCTGGCAGGAAGCCTGTTATTTATCCGATTGCCCGAATCCAAAGACACCCTTTCCCTTGCCTTGCGCTTCAATCCCGATATTGGGTTGATGTACATCGTATTGCTTATGTTGACCTTGGGATGGGGCACAATTCGCACTCTGCTTTTCCTGAGACGAATAAGTGCGTCGCACCGGACTTAAGGAGATTCATCCTCAACTTGGATTCGCCCGCTAAGAAGCAAATCCCACCCGTTGGGTGCGACGCACCCTCTGCCTCGAGAACTGGTCTGATTACGAGACGATGTCGGCGAAAAAAAAGTTTGGGAAAGATTTAACTCCGCATCGGGTCAAGTATCGAACGTTGAAAAGGCAGTGGCTTATTTCCAACCTTAGAGGTGTTTGAAAATGAGATCGAAACCGCTATACAAGATTGCATTCGCAGGCATGGCAGTTGTTCTATTGCTATCCAGTTGCAGACTTGGCAAAAACCCCAATCGCCCCGCACAGCAAGACCCAACCCCCAGCGGGGAGTCGACTCAGGTTACAGAGACCAGCCCCACGTCTGCACCTGAGGCGTTGACCTTTCAAACGGGGCGCAATGATTACGTTATAACCGTTGACGAGACGCCGCGCGAATTCATCATCCACGTCCCGTCAGGATACGACGCATCGAAGCCGACGCCGGTGGTGTTCATGTTCCACGGGAGTCGCCAAACAGGAGAAATGTTATATCAATACTCGACATGGCGGCAAAAAGGGGAGAAAGAAAACTTCATCACGGTGTATCCCACCAGCTGGGAGTATTTGCTTACCACGACAGATCAAGTGGAGACCAAATGGAACGACATCGGCTTGAAAAATATAACTCCCGCGGGAACGGAATTGAAAGACGATGTTAAGTTCGTCAGCGCGATGATGGAACTTCTGCGGGTCACTTTCAATGTGGATGAGAAGCGCGTGTACGCCTCGGGGTTCTCGAACGGCGGTTCATTCGTTCTCACGCGCCTGCTATTCGAAATGCACGACACCTTCGCTTCTTTTGGAGTCAGCGCGTCGGGAATCAGTCTGGGAAATGAAGCGTTTGCGAACCTCCCGCCTCAGACAATCGGTAACTCGCTCTACGTCATCATCGGCACGGAAGACGAGGTGATTTCCAGCCCGGAAAACCCACGTCCTTTTCCTCTCGCGCCGGACGAGATTTGGAACGACCCGTATTTTGGTCCGATGCTGCGAAATACGGCCGCCATTCTTTCACTGGAACCCACATATGAGGTTTCAGGGCAGGAGGGCGATATAACGATCTTCCGTTTTGCAAACAGTGAAACTGGCGCGAACAATGAATACATCTTTGAGATGGTCAAAGGCTTGACGCACCTCTACCCAAAAGGGGACGATAACGATTACAACCTCAATGCCGCCAGTATTTTCTGGGAATTTTTCACGCAGCACCCGATGAAATAAACCCTAGAGGAATTTGCAGGCACGGCGCTCGTCGTCAGCCACGACCGCTGGTTCCTCGACCTCATCTGCACCCATCTCATCGTCTTTGAAGGCGACTCACAAGCGAAGATGTATATCGGGAATTGGTCAGGCTACGAAACGATGATATGCCTTAGCGCCTGTATTTCCTATCGCGCCTGATTTGTTCAAACCTGCCATAGAGCGCGCCGATTGCCGCGCCAGTGACGAGGAGGAGCAGCCAGTCCAGCGCCGCGTGAACGAGAACATCGCCCGCGGCATAATGCCGCGCAATGAGTGGAACGGTAAGGATGGCGCCATAAAGCGCCCCATCACGGGCGGTCTTGATGTTCAGGAAGAAGATTTCTCCTTTGCGGCGGGAGACGCCCCAAAGCAGGATGAAGGCGCAGGTTGCGGATGTCATCGAGGCGAAACGTTCCAGGGGAGATTCGCGGAGCGACAGCGTCCATCCCACGAATAATCCTGTCAGCGCGTAAATGAGGAAGAGGGTGACTTCGCCGATGATTTTCCAATGTGACATGGCGCTCCAATTTTTCATCAAGGCTGTACAAACGTTTGCCAGAGGCTGGCAGTTAAACTCTCTTGCGTTTTGTTCCTGCGGGTAAAGAGAATGCCAGTGGCGGAGTTGGGGTCATAACTGCACGCGGCGGAGCCCAGTTCGTTTGCCTGCGAATCGATGATTTTTGCGCGCACCAATAAATTGCCCGAAGCGTCTTTCTTGAGGGACGGTTCTTCGAGCGAGGCGATTTCCAGCGCCACACACCCCTTGTGATTGTAGTCGCCAAATTCGGTATTCCAATCGTCTGGCGAGGCGATGAGGAGCAAATCGCCATTTTTGCCGCGCACAACATCCACCTGCGTAAGGCGCGTGGCGCCCAGCATTTTTGCTTCCTCATATCCTGACAATTTTCCTTTATATTCCCATTGCCACGAATCTGGCTCTCCATCTGGCGCAGCGGCGAAGACATACACCGCATCGCGGCTGATGTCCTGCCTGTTTCCAAGATTGAACGCGACCATAATCAGATAGAGCGTACCGTTTTCATAGTAAAGACTGGGTTCGTTCCAAAAAAAGGATTTTTTATCCGCGGCGCTCATGTCGTCGGGTATCAAGAATTGAGTCGGATTCCAGGCTGGGTTGGTGACGCCGCCTCCCAGGATGGCGTAGGGAGCGTTAGTCAAATCGGCGGGGCTACTCGCCTGATACACCCTGATGTGGAACGAATCGGACGGTCTCTGCGCCATGCCTCCCTGCTCAGGTACAAAATAATTGAGCGTCACGCCAAACCACGTCCTTTGTCCGTTGACGGTTGCGGGGAGCAGATTGACGACCTCATAATCCAAGTATCCCGTTTGGGAGGGCGCGGCGGGATTGGCGATGGGCGTTGCCGTAAACAGGATTGTGACAAAATCCCAGGTGTTTCCTTCATCTACGGATTTCGCCAGATGAATATCCACGCTTGGCACGGGTCTTCGATTTTCAAACTTCAGATGGGGCCACGAATAGGACAGCCATAACACGCCGTCATCGCCCTGTCGGATGGTTGGGTCTGCATAGCCTGAAAAGGGACTTTCGCTTACGTCTGGCAGTGTGGATTTGCTGTCTCCGCGAATGACGAGTTCTTTGCAAATCTCGCCAGCGCCGCAGTCCGCTTGCAGCGTTTCGGGGACCGAGACGGTCGGAACGGTGGGCGGCGCTTCCGTCGGGGCAGTTGACCTTCCGCAGGCAAGAGACGCCAGCGTCAAGATGAGGATGGGAACGATGGTTTTGTGCATTTTGCAGCCTTTCTATTTTTGTGTCAGCGCGGCTTGAAAGAAGCCCAACATGCGGCGGCGGTATTCGTCGGGGATGACGATGGGACCGCTCGTGTGATGGGCATTTTCGATAAACCAAAATTCAACGCTCGCGCCTGCCACGCCGATGTAACGCTCATAGACACGGCGTTCAAAATCGTCCTGCCCCGCCATTACAATCATCGTTGGGGTATCGTTGATCGTGGGGAGAATTTCGATAAAAGGCGGGGGAGGCTTTTGCCCAATACGGATTTCTGCCATTTTCAGGATGATGGTTTGCAGTAAGGTTGCGAATTCTTCGCCAACGTTTTCAGAGGCGGGGTAGTCGCTGATTTGCTGTGCCTGAACGCCATCCAGCCAGAGGGCGGCGAACCGTTCGGGGTCAAGATGGGCGGCATTTACGGCGATATGCCCGCCCAGCGACAACCCCACCACGCCGATTCGTGCGCCATCCGTATCGGGGCGTTGGGTAAGAAAATCTGCCACCGCCAATAAATCGCTTCCGTCCTTCCAGCCGAGGGTAGTCATGGTTCCGGTGGATTCGCCCAAAGCGCGCTGGTCGTAGAGAAAGACGCCGTATCCCGCTTCGATGAGTTGCCGGGCATGCCACGCCGCCCTGTGTCTGTCTCCGCCTGCGCCATGCAGCAGGATGATTACCGCGCCGGGGGACTTTTCAGGCGGCACATACCAGCCCACGAGGGTGATGCCGTCCCCCGTCTCGATGTGAAGCGTTTGATACTCAGCCGCTCCGTAGTCCAGCGGCGTTTCACAACATATCGGATGCGGGTCCGGTTTGGTATGAGCATAGAGAAAGGCGAACGGTCCGATGACGAAAAGGACGAGAGGAATTTCCAGCGTGAGGCAGAGATAAATCCGCCAACGATAAAGTGCGCCGCGGCGCGCCAGCATCCGCTCGAAAATGAAGCCCATTGTCAAGCCTGAGACACCGCCCCAAAACAAACCCGCCAGAAGCGCGCCCGCGTAATACCCTGTGAGCATTCCCAGCATCATGCCAACCAGCATATTCAACAGCGGAAAAGCAAGACGATTCGGCAAAGAGGAAGAAAATGTTTTTTTCACAGGTGCATTCCCAAGTAGATGAAAATCAAACCGGGCGTATCGAATACGCCGTGAAAGAGGATACACGCCCACAAATTGCGTCCGCCCCAACGATAAACTGCCGACAATACCAGCCCGAAGAGGACGGAGGTCGCCGCGCCTGCCCAGCCCTGATAAGCGTGCGCGAGACCGAACAGCAAGGCGTTTGTCAGCGCGCCGAGAATGAATTTGAACGGGGCGTTTGGGATGAGGTCTTCGACGCGGTTTTGGAGATAGCCGCGATAGAGCATTTCTTCGCCGAACGCCGCCAGCGTCCATGCCGCCGTGAGCCAGACCAGAAGCATAGGGAGACTACCCACCATTGAATCGAAGGCGGACAAATCCTTTTTCACATCGAATAGGTTTTGGACGAACGGCGCAATCCCCCAGTTTGCTAAAAAAAAAATAAAGCAAGCCGCCGCCGATGCCGAGCAGGAGGGTTATGTTCCATCTTTCAGGCGCGCGCAAGCCGATGTCGCGCCAGAAGCGCCCGCGCAGGCGCAAGAGCAACCACGCCAGCAGGAGGAGGTAAATGGTCGTGCTTGGGGGAATGCCAATCCAGATGAGCAGCGCCATGAACAGAATTTCAAGCAGGATAACCTTGCGATTCTCCTGAAACAGCAAAGCGAAGCGGTTTTGCGAGTCAGCGTTCATGGGCTTTTGCTTTCTATCTGTAACCTTTTTGTGTGCATCCACCGCAACACAAAAGGAAACGCTGCGCCAAGGAAAAACAACACCGCGCCAAAATAGGTCATAAAGCGGGAGAAATCCGTGACGGGTTCTTGCCGCGAGTAACCCCATGCCGCCAATACATTCAGCGCGCCGCCAAACACCAGCAAGGGGGTTGTGATTTGCAAGAAGCGTACTCTCAACGCAGGCTGCCAAAACATGTAAAAAGCGGCGATGGCAATGCCAATGGGAATTGCAACGAAGAGTTCTCCAACTTTGTGCCATAGAATGGGCTGCAAGAGGAATTGGCTCAACGGCTGCTGCGCGGCGTTGGAAAGCGTATTATAGGCATCCATCAACATCCAGCCGAGCATTATGGCAAGGAATATCGTTTGAAACAGCCCAAGCACAAAGAAGAATTTGCGTTGATGAGGCGGCATACATTACCCTCTCGGTTTATTACGCTCTTTCGCCGCGCCCACGCCAAACCCTATCGCCAACCCAATGGGAACGCCAAAAGCCATCCATGACCAATCTTGGGAAAAGACGCCAATGACCGCGCCGATTAACGCCCCCGCCAACGCGCCTAACGCCATCCAAACGCCGACTGCTCGTGATTTACTTTTCATTTTCTGTCTGCTTCTTATAGACTTTATCAGCCATCAACGGCGCGCGGATCATCAGCGTTTCCACAGGCGGTTGAACTTCGACGACGGCATGGTACACGCCCGCAGGGAAACAGCAGAATTCGCGCGGACCAACGGTAAATTTCTTCCCTTCGACATCCACGATCAACGTACCGCGCAAGACAACAAAACATTCATCGCACAGCAGGTGTTTGTGCGGAACTTCGCCCAGTCCGACCCAGCTCTTGTCCGTATTGTTGTACCAAATCTGCAACTGGCTGGACATGAAACCAACAGTGTCCCTCGGCACGGGACCGGACAAGAGAGTGGAATGCTCCGGAAGTTTGCGGTGATGAAAATGTCTCATTTGGTTTGCTCCTTGAATGTTAATTGTCAAACTCCATTATCCCTTGTTCAAGGGAATCCGAATAGTATCCGCAGTCATCAAAACGAGTGACCGCAGTCACTATGAAATTGTGAGACGGAGATGCTACAATTTTGCAAGCCATGAACAAGCGGACAGATATTCCCTCATTTGACCTGGAGCCTGGTTTACTGAAGACATTCAAAGCGTTTGTCGCCATTCGGCTTTTATTTACCATCCTGTCGCATGGCTTTCGGCTTGGCATCGGCGCGTCTGACGCTTTCATGGTTTCGATTTTGCTCGCTTTGGGCGAAACGATTTTTCTGCTGGTCTATTTATTTTCCAATCGGGCGGCGGCGACGCTGGGGAGATTTTATCTGCCGATAGGTTTGGCGTTCCTCACCTCATTCCCTATCGTTGAAATGCTGGTTCGCAATCAGGGAATTATTTTGCGCGGCGGTGCGGGCGAAGCGCAAGCACCCGTGATGACTCTGCTGGTGGTTGTGATACTGATTGCGTGGCAATACTCGTTATCCGCCATGCTGGCGTATTGCGTTTTGAGCGGGGCGCTCCTGTTTTTCTTGAGCCTGCCCCTCCTCCAGTCTGGGCAGATGCCTGCGAGCATCGCCTTTTACACCGCCTTTTCGACGGTGGTCTTCCTTGCGATTGTCGGATTTGTGGTGAACCGCCTTGTAGCAACACAGCGCCAGCAGCGCGCCGAACTCAAGGACCAAGCCCAGATTCGGGAGCAACTCGCGGTGGCGCAGGAAAGAAACCGTCTGGCGGGCGAATTGCACGATGTGCTGGCGCACTCCTTCAGCGCTCTGACGGTTGAATTGGAAGCGGTTCGGAGTCTATGGTTTCAAAACCAAAACCGCGCGTATGAAATGCTGAATAGCGCCCTGAAAACCGCCAATAGCGGATTGGACGAAGCCCGCCGCGCCGTGCGCGCCATCCGCGCTCAGCCGCTGGAGACGTTTGGGCTGGCAGCCGCCATTCATCGGCTGGCTGTGGATGCGTCCAAGCGCGGCAACTTGATTCATTCAAGGAATATCTATGGAGATTTCAGCGACCTGCCTGAGGATATTGAGCAGTGTGTCTATCGCGTTGCGCAGGAGGCGATTTCAAATGTCCTGCAACATGCGAACGCCAAAAAGTTAGGCGTGGCGTTACAACGACAGGATGGGTTTATCGTGCTGGAAATAACAGACGACGGCGCTGGGTTTGAAACTGCGCCCGCGCTTGCCAATGGCTTTGGCTTGCAAGGGATGATAGACCGCGCCAAACAACTCGGCGGAACGTGCGAGATTCTCTCCAACCCCAGCGATGGAACGACCGTCCGCCTGCGATTGCCCGAAAGAGTCAAATGAAAAAAACAATCCGCATCTTGATTTGCGATGACCAACAGGTTGTGTGCGAAGGCTTCAAAGCCATTCTAAGCACCGTGAAAGACCTTGAAGTCGTGGGGGTGGCGTACGACGGCGAACAAGCGCTTCAATGGATTGAACAGGTTCATCCCGACCTGATTTTGATGGATTTGAAAATGCCCGTCATGAACGGCATTCAGGCGACGCTTCGCATTACGCAACAGTATCCCGACATTCGCGTGCTGGTGTTGACGACCTACGATGATGATGAATGGGTCTTCGACGCCATCCGCGCGGGCGCGCATGGATATTTGCTGAAGAACACGCCGCGCGAAGAATTGGTCAAGGCAATTTACGAGACGATGAGCGGCAAAACGCCTGTTGACCCGAGCGTGGCGGGAAAATTATTCTCGCAAATTCAAGGTAGAAAGATTTATCCGCAAAGCGCGCTTGTGGAGAATCTCAATCCCCGCGAACGGGATGTGCTGAGACTGATTGGCAAAGGCAAAACCAATTCCGAAATTGCCAGGACGCTTCACCTTTCGGAAGGGACGGTCAAAAATCTGGTCAGCCGCATCCTGACGAAATTGCAGGTGAATGACCGCACTCAGGCGGCACTGCTGGCGGTAAAGTCGGGGATGACATCCGAAGGGAATTGAAATAGTTCGACCGCATCTGCACGCAGATACCTAAGAGATAAACAAACCGTCCCGAAGGCTTGCCCTGAATAGAGCAATGGTCTCATCCTTCGGGACGGTTGTTTTGCTGTCACCCTTCACTTCTCATCGTGTTCTATCCATTAACCTTATCGGTAAGGAGCGCGTATGGACGCATTCGAAACCATCGAAACCATTATCCTTGTCTGTGGCTCCTCGGCGGCGGTGTGTATCATGGCTGTCTTCGGCGGCGCGATCGTTTACATCGTCTACCTTGGCAACCGCAGTATCCGAAAAGCCGCGCAGTCGTGGCATTCCACGCAGGGACGCGTGATCGATACGCGCGTCGTGCCGCGCGTCTACTTTTGGGGAGGCATCACCGAAGCGGAAGCCGAAGCTCAGGTCAAAAAATGGAAGGAAGAAGAAAAGTTGAGACCCGCCGACCTGCCTGCGGCAATCCTCAGTATGTTCGGACCCGTTGGGGAATTTGCCGGCGATCTCGTCTCCACTCCGCGCGGCGGTCCCCAGAGCGAACTGGAAGAGTGGCCCATGGTGACGTACGAATATGAGATAGACGGGGTCAAATACGTCAGCAACCGCGTCCGCGTGGAAGATGTCAGCGGACCCACAACGGGCGGCGGCTGGTATACGAAACAACTCTTCAAACGCTACCCGAAAGGCTCGACGGTCACTGTATATTACAACCCAAAGAACCCGAAAGAGTCCGCGCTGGAGAGGTGAAGGCTGGAAGTGTTGAAACATCCTGCTATTACATTCAACGAACCCATGAACACCGTCCCGAAAGCTTGCCCTGAACAGGGTGAAGGGTCTCAGTCTTCGAGCCGTTATCCCATAGAAACCGGCGATTGTTTTCATGATAGTGGATATACTTTTACGCGGAGGCTTTTATGAAAACAATCTTTGTTTTTCTCTGCACTGCAATTGTGTTAGCAGGTTGTTCCACCCCGTTGCCCGCGCCGACAGCCGCACCTCAAACCAGACCCGCCCTCACAGACCCATCTCAACCGATTGAAGTTGAAGCAGGCGAGACGTTTCATATTTTTCTCGATACCAATCCATCCACAGGCTATCACTGGGAAATTATCGGCGACCTTAACGGCGTGGAATTTATTTCCACCGAGTACACCGCCGACGAGCCCGCCGCTCCCGGCACCGGCGGCGTGGATGTGTGGACCTTCAAAGCCGTTTCTTCTGGCGAGACGCAAATCACCTTGGGATATTTTCCGCCCGCTGCGGATGCCGCCGAACCGCATCAAACCGTCACGTTCGACATTGTCGTAAAGTAACTATCGAAGGATTTTTTTTCAGAAAGAACCTTGTTGTACGCCGAAACCTTCACGACGCGTAACGCCGGATCTTAAGTCTCCGCTTCACGCTCATCTTGACAGGCAGCCCGGCGAATTACCCCGCCGATCGTCCTCTCAATTACACAAAAAATATGTGCAATTCGTCCATTAGGCACGGGTAAAAACTTGGTCATAATTGGGTCATGGAGACGAAAGTGAAGAAAATCCTTCTCATCGCTGTTTCGTTTGTATTGGTTCTTTCCGCTTGCGGAACAAGCCAAGAGGCTGTACTGCCGCGCGCGGTCAGCGCCGCCGAAGCCTACGCGTTGTATCAAAACGGCGCGTTCTTCCTCGATGTTCGTTCACAGGAGGAGTGGGATGACTTCCACGTGGAAAATGCCGCGTTGATTCCGCTCGAGCAACTACCGGACAGACTCAACGAACTGCCAAAAGACGAAACGATCGTTGTGATCTGCACCGCAGGCGGACGCAGCGCGTCGGGCCGCGACGCTTTGCTGGACGCCGGTTTTACACAGGTCACCAGCCTGAGCGGCGGGCTGGACGAATGGGTCGCCAGCGGATACCCGGTCACGTTTTCTCCGTAGTATCACCGCTCACATTGCAGATCAGATAAGGCAGGCGCGGCAAAGTTTATGGGGTGATAAAATCATTTCACGAGACCCCCGATGCCAAAAACAAAACACACGCCCGACCCAAAAACCAAAAGCAAACGCAAGCCTTTACCAGCGGGTGAGATCGAATTCTCGATCAAACCCGGCGAAAAGACCATGCTTACCATCGAGGCGGGAAAAGTGAAAGCAGGCGAGGTGCCGGTGCGCATCCGTGTGGAGGGAGGGAAAGCCCGGCGCACGGCGGCGCAGGTTGAGGTCCGGGAGGAAGCGAGCGGCTGGCGCGCGCGAGTCAAAGGGGCAATGCAGAACTTGGGCAGGTTAAAGATCTTCAAAAAGTACGAGCTTGCCGCGTGGCTGTTCGTCGGCGCGATCGTCCTCTATCTCGTCACGCGGCTGGTCGGTCTGACTCAATATCCCATCTACTTTTTTACGGATGAAGCGTTCCAAACGCAGGCGATGGATGAACTCATCACGTTGAAATATCGCAACGTGGAAGGCACGTTATTGCCGACGTATTTCGGCAACGGCATGGGGCTGACCGTTTACCTGCAATGGATTCCCCTGTTGCTCTTCGGCAAATCGGCCTTGGTGACGCGCGCCGTCTCCGCCACGGTCACTGTGCTCGCCGCGATCGCGGTCGGCATCCTGTTGCGCGATGTGTTCAAGGTGAAACACTGGTGGAGCGGTGTGCTCTTCCTCTCGATGACGCCGGCGTGGTTCCTTCATTCGCGCACCGCGTTCGAGACGGCGGTGTTCGTGGCGTTTTACGCCGGAGCGTTGTGCTGTTATTTGTTGTATCGCTATCGTTCGCCTCGCTTTTTATATCCGACCGTCTTTTTCGCTTCATTGGCATTTTATTCCTACAACCCGGCCCAGTTGACCGTGCCCGTCACCGGGTTGATCCTGCTCGTATCCGATTGGCGCTATCACTGGGAAAATCGAGGCACGCTGATTCGCGCGGGATTTCTGCTTGCGCTTCTGGCGGTGCCGTACATTCGCTTCCGCATCGACCACCCGAATTCGCCCGGCGAGTTATTGCATTTGCTCGGTTCGTATCTCGTGAGCGACCTGCCGCTCACTCAAAAGATCAGGCTGTACGTTTCAGAATATTTCTTCGGTCTCAGCGCGTGGTATTGGTATATCCCCAACGACCGCGACCAGATCCGTCACATCATGAAGGATTACGGTCACATCATGCTTGCCACGCTTCCGTTCGCGCTGGTCGGCTTGGTTCACATTTTGAGAAACCTGCGCGACTCGGCGAATCGTGCCATCCTCTTCATCATGCTCGTCTCTCCGTTGGGCGGCGCGATGGTGCAGATCGGCATCACGCGCAGTTTGATGTTCGTCGTACCTGCCGCGATCCTGACTGCCATCGGACTCCACCATGTGCTGCGGTGGATCGAACATCCCGTGGAAGCGATGAACGACAGGGAACACGCTTCACCCCCGACCTCGAAGCGGATTCTCGCCTCCCTCGGCATTCTCCTTGCAGGGGCGATTTTGGCGAACGCGTTCAAACAACCGATAGACAGCATCGTCATCGCGGTCCTCGCGACTTTACTCGCGTTTCATGGGTTGGGATTCTTCGATAAGGTCAAGCAATGGCTGAGCCGTGTGAGTTTTCTAGCGCAATGGAAAATTTCACACACAGCGATATCACTTGTTACATTCATCACCCTCGCCGGTGCAAACGTGTATCTCCTCACCGACGCGCTCAAGAACGGACCCTACTGGTGGACTCAATACGCGGAACTCCAATACGGCGCGCTCCAGATCTACGATGAGATCGAGAATTATCATCGGGAACACCCCCAAGCGAGGATCATTTTCACCTCCGCTTGGGCAAACGGCGCAGACGTGTTGAACCGTTTCTTCATCGGCGTCCAACCGTGGCTCGACGGCGGTAGCATCGAAGGCTATACCCTGCGAAAATTCCCTCTGGACGAGAACACGGTCTTCATCATGGTTCCTTGGGAATTCGACCTCGCCACCAAGAGCGATAAACTGACAGACATCCGCGTGGAGCAGATCGTGCCTTACCCAGACGGCACGCCCGCGTTCTACTTCGTCCGTTTGCGCTACATCGACAACATTGACGAGGTCTTTGCCGCGGAACAAGCCGCGCGCTCGATCTTGCGTAAGTCCTCCGTCGTTATTGACGGGCAGGAGGTGGGAATCCGCCATTCGTATCTCGACGCGGTCAGCCAGCCTGACAATATCCAACTGCTCTTCGATGACGATCCCTTCACCTACGCCAAAACATTCGAGGAGAACCCTTTCATCATTGAATTGAACTTCCCTGAGCCGCGCACGATGAACGGATTCTCGATCACCATCGGCTCGGCGAACGCGCGGATCACCTTGACCGCGCGCGCAACACCGGATGCGGAAGCCATCACATTCAATTTTGAGGGCAAAGGGTCGGAGGAGGAGCCGATCCTTTCATTCGATTTCCCCGCGCCGATACAAGTCCAATTTCTTCACCTTGAGATGCTCGATCCCTATTCGCCTCCCCCGGCGCAGATCCACATTTGGGAATTGAAGTTCCGGTAGTACGAGTAGCCGGCATAAAGCGAGAAGGGATGGAGCATTGCTCCATCCCTTCTTTTTCTTCAAAGGTGTTTTAAGACCAGTGTTACGAGGGCTCCAGGCCGCAGTACAAACCGCTGACGATTTCGAATGCAGACCCGGCGAACCAACTCTCGGCTTGCGATTGCACTTGGGCGAGCGTGCTGCCGGGGACAAAAAATGTGTCGGTGAAACCGCCAAAATCGACAAAGACGTCCGCGCCCGGCACCAGCCCAAAGTCACAAACCAACGGAGCCGCATCCTCTGTGGGACTGCCTGCGCCGGGGATGGTCACGTAGAAGATCTGCCCGGCGAGGTAGATGATCGCAGTCTGCCCGGCGAATTGTGTCAACCCGCCCTGTGCGTTGCAGACGATATGCTCCTTATCCTCGGTCACCCAACAGAACAGATCGTAAAAATCAGATCCAACATAGATGCTCGCGCCTTTCACATCCTTGTTGCGATAGCCGGTGGCATCGAAGATGAACACGATGCCTTTCCCCTCCACGTAAGCGCCTTCCGCGAAGGAAATCCAATCTGCCGCTTGGGCGCGGCTCACACCCAGCGCCGAAACAAAGAATGCCAACACCATCAATAACAATAACGACTTTTTCATTTTACGTTTTTCTCCGTTTCTTTCAATGAGGCGAGTTTCGAACGATCATGTCCTAGACATTACGAGTGTGCAAAGGTTACACGGAGAGGGTTACAGGTGAATTGTCGGCGGGTGATGAACGGGTCTCTGGGGAGGCGGCCCGAACGCGCTGGCTTGAGCCTGTCGAAGGCCTCGGATTGAAACGAAAACGGGATGGAGGAAACTCCATCCCGTGGTACACCGCATTCATTTTGCGGGTTAGTCCAAAGACCAGATCCACGAGTTTTCGAAAACGCAATTGCCCCTGCCAGAATCCTGCCAGGCGAGAAAGCCGAACGTGCCTTCGAGCCGTTGTTTGCTGTAATCAAAGAATTTCCCTTCGCGCAAGCCGTTGATGTACACGGTGAATTGATCGTCGATGGCAACGATGATGAAGGTATTGGTCTTGCCGTTGCCCAGATCGAGCGCGTCGGAAAAGCGCGTATCGGATGGGGTATTTTTGAAGAATCCCTGTTCGAACAGGTCAATGGACCATGCCGGTAAACCCGAAAGGCGCAGATAAGAGAAACGATACTGTCTGCCTAGTTCGATATTCGGTTCCGAACGGAACGCCGCGCCGCAGATGAGCAAACCCGTTGCCTCCCAGGTCACATCCGACTTGAAGATGAAGTTCGCGGCGGTGAGTCCCTTCTCGACAAGTTGGATTTCAGTATCGGGTCCCGAAAGCGAGATGCGGAATGGGGCTGATTGCTTCCACAGCAGGCGTCCTTCCTGATAGGCAACTTCGTCTCCTTGCAATTCCTGATCCAGTTCGGCAAGCACATCCGCCGCGGACTTGGTGGCTTTCGCCGCGCTGGTCGCCGTCACATCGGGGGTTGCTGTCGGCTCCGGTGTGGGTGTGTCGGTTGGCGCCGGCGTGTCGGTGGGAAGCGAAGTGTTCGTCGGCGCGGAGGTCGGCGGATCGGCTGTGCTCAAACCGGGCAAGGCGCAAGCATTCAAAAACAACAACACGACCAAGGCAAAATATGGAAACGGTTTCATACTCACTCCTCCTCACCAGACCATCTCATCCTGAAAGATGTTCACATCTTACTGCTTTTTGGTATGAATGACAACTGCCAATTGGCGATCTTTGAACTTATGGGCACGAATTCTGGAACCGACTGAGCCTGTCGTGATCTTGATTCGGCGCAAAGTAACTTCGATCTTCCAGCAGTGGGAGTTCGGATTCAAAATAGCGGTTCAACACGACGCGAAAGCTGTTCACCGGTGAGATGGTTGGATACAACGCCTCAGCCGCTTCGACGCCGGGCAGATGGTACGCGTTCAGGATGGGCATACGCACATTCGGGTCGTTCGTCAGATCGGGCGGCGGACCGTGATCGCCCTGCACGATGATGACCGGCGGCACATCCGAATCGCGTTGAAGGACGTCGATGATCTGCAGGACCTCGCGGTTGATGTAGATCACCTGATTGATGTACGCGTCCGCGATCTCCTCATGAGAAGCGGAATCCACATTGATCTCCAGCCATTCGCCGTCCGCGCCGAAGGAGAACGGCGGATGAGGGACGACGAAATGTGCAAAAACAAAATACTTTCCTTCGCGCGACGGAATCTCTTTCAACGTTTCGATCATCGAAAGGACGCGCAGCCGGCGCGCCTCGCTGTACGGTGTGATCTTCGAGTTCAAACGGTCGTAGTCGGTTGCGATTCGCAGGAGGGTTGTATCGAGAAAGAGGGTTTCAAATTCCGTGAGCGTGGTAAAGGACTTTCCGTAATCAGGGTAGATGTCCGCGTCCGTCCATTCGGTCATACTCCAACCGGTGGGGAACGCCACGATGGAATATCCCCGCGCTTCGAACGCCGCGCGGACCGCGCCATGCTTCAATAGGGAAATCCGTTCGGCATCGTCCGTTGCGCCGAGGGCATCGAGATAATCGTAATTCAATGAAGAAGGCAGGGAATACACAGTGTGGGCGTAGTTGCTCTGACTGCACTCCGCCACGTAAAACCCGCGCGCTTGCAAGCCGGTAATGAATTCGCGGTTGTCGAAACCGTATTCGCGTTCCAACACATCCTGCCGCCCGTAGCCGTCGAGGATGATGTAGTAGACATCGGGTGTCGCGGTATTTGCGCCATCACCCGCAATTGCGGAGGGGTCTTGCGATGACGCGTCAGAGATGGATTGTCTGACGAGGCTGGAAATTATTGTGAACGATGGATAGATCAACAGAAAAACCGAAACGAGGTTCAAGGGATAGGTCAGCGACTCGGCATGCCTGACCTTGCGAACGATCCAAGAAACAAGTAACCCGCCAACAACACAGAAAAGCGGAAAAAGGATTCGATGCCGGAACAGCCCGATGCCCAAAACGGTTCCTCCCTCGAACGCAGAGTAGACCTGTCCATAGGTGAAAAACAAAAAGAGGAGCGCGGCAGACTTCAACGCGGCGCGATGCGAGTCGCGCAGGAGGCGGTAAAACATCCCAAAGAGAATCCCAGCCAGCCCAAGCGAAAACACCAGCGGACGCAACGCCTCGCCGATGAAAATCTGCCCGATGTTGAAGGCGGTCAACGAGAGGATGGAAAATAGCGCGAACAAGATGGGATAGAGCGGAATTTTTTTGAGCATGTGTGTGCAATTTTACACGGTAACAGAGTACAATCCGCCCATGACCATTTTCAACACGCCCATCCTCAGCAGGATATTTCATTACCTCGCCCGCTTCTTTATGCGATTGTTCGGCTGGCGCGTGGATGGGAGTTTGCCCGCCCTCCCGAAGTATGTGTTGATCGGCGCGCCGCATACCTCAAATTGGGATTTCGTGTTGTTCCTCGGCGTGATCTTCACGTTGAGGGCGAACGTGCGATTCATGGGCAAGGCGGAGTTGTTCCGCCCGCCGTTTGGCTGGTTCTTTTATTATTGCGGCGGCGTGCCAGTGGATCGGAAAAAGCCAACGGGGTTGGTGGAGCAGATGGTGGAGGCGTGCAACAAGTCGTCGCAGTTCATCCTCACCATCGCGCCCGAAGGGACGCGTCATCACGTGGCAGAGTGGAAGCGGGGCTTTTATCACATCGCCAAAGGCGCAGGGATTCCCATCGTGATGGCGGTGGTGGATGGCAGGAAGAGGGAAGTTCGCATTGGGCAAATCTTCCATCCCACCGGGGATATCGAAGCAGATATGAAAGCGATTACCGGCGCGTTCGAAGGGGTGATGGGGATCAATCCGCGGAGGAAGTATATAACGTTGAAAAGTTGAATCAATTTTCCTTCAACAAAAACTCTCCACCTTCCAGCAAGCCGTCCAAAATAACTTTCACCGCATCAGCCTCAAGCAACTCATTCATCTCGAACGATTTCAATCTTGTCTGTGTCGTCCGCACGGAGGGCTCGAGAAACTCCCCAAATGCCAACGACGTTCTAAACAACTGGTAATACAAGAACCTGCGCGCGTTGCGTTTGAACTCGGCGGGGATTTCGATTTTCTCAGCCTCAAGAAACTCTTTCATTTTTTCTCGTATTTCGTCAATCGTCTGCGGGAAGAACACGGTGGGATATTGCGTGAAGCGCGCCCTGCCCGCGCACAGCACCGCCGCGCCCATGATCGAAGCCTCCAACCCGATGGTCGAATTGTAGACCATCACGAATTTGGATCTCTGGATCAACTCATACGAACTGAGCGTTTCGTTGGGTGCGATAAAAATCACGTTGGGCAGTTCTGAGACGCGGCGCGCTTCGACCCAGCCTGCCACCGTCTCGCGGCTGGACTTGCGCACGCGCAACTCGTCGGGGTGGGCGCGTATCACAAATAATGTTTCGGGATGCTCTTTGATAACTTCCAACGTCAGGTCAAGCCAATCGAACATGTCTTCAAAAACAGTATTGGCGTGCGGCTGGCTGGTATCGAAGATGACATTCGTAAACACCGGCACGATCTGCTTGAACTGCGCGGCTTTTTGCAGGAACGATGCGTCAAGCCCCTTCATGTCCGCCCAGAATTTGATACCCGCCATCGTGAAGTCGCCTTGAAAACGCTTTTCTAGATACGCGTCGAGTTTGGCGTTCTGTTCGTCGTTCAACTCGAACTCGTCAGGGATGCGGATCGGGTACGCCGTCGCTTCGCCGTCTGTGAAATACGCAGAAGCAGGTTGCAATCCCACCTCGTGGGTGATGACGCGTAATCCGCGTTTCTGCGCCACCCAGCGCGCTGTCGCTTCGGGGAAGAATTGTCCATTGAAAACTACCACCGCGCGCGGGTTTGTCTCGTCCAAAAATTTCGAGAACTTCTGCACCACATTCCACGCGGACAAGATGTATTCCCGCAACAGATAACGCGTATTCTCGTCATCGTTCAAGTGATGGATTCGCAAAATCCAACGCAGACCCGGGAGACATAATGCGCCGAGAGGAATATTTTCATGTTCAAACATCATGAGTTCAGGGAGGGAAAGGTGCGAGATACGAGTTGCGAGTTGCGGGTCGCGTTCAAAACTGAACCAATTTACATGAGACGTAGTGGCGACTTCAGTCGCCTTTTCACCAGAACGACTGAAGTCGTTACTACGCAAATCCGAATACAACGCCTGCGATTGACTCACACACGTTTTGCACGGCATCTCTTTCTGTGGATGATCTCGATTCGTCCCCAACACGCATTTACTCATCCCAGAGTTACAGGCAAAATATGCGACCGGGATTCCCTTCAACCGCAAAGCCCATGAAGCAAGCAGGTGGAATCCGCTGTTCCACGAGAGGTCGTCGATCCCTGTGGAGGCTTTGAAGAAGACGACGGGCGGGCCGCTTGGAGCAGGTTCCTCAAGCGCGACCCGCTTCGCTATGCGCGCGATCTTGTGGTTGTTGAAGCGGCGGACAAGCCCGCGCCAGACGCGTTGTTTAAAAAACTCTTTCATCCCGCGCTACCAATCATTTGTTTTCTCGTACCCCAACCTGACCACCAAATCACCGGCGACATCTTTGAACAACAATTTATGTTCCTCGGTGAAAAACTCCCGCCAGCCGCCGGTCTTGCCCGAACGGAAGGTGTGACTCTTCCGCGGCTGGATCGCCTCCACCAAAATGGATAGAGCCTTTTCGCGCGGTGTGGGGATTTGGTAACCGGCCTTTTCTACTTCATCGAGCATGGAATGGAGAGTCGCGTCGCGATCATTGATGAGATCCTCAAAGCGGATACACATCACGCCGGGTGTTTCCAGCCATTGGAAGACGCCGTCGTAGCGCTGTTTTACACTGACCATTTTGAGTCCATCGCGGTCGATGCCGGTGATGGCGACCTTGAGCCGCTCGCTAAAATCAGGAAGCGAGTTGTAGAAGTCGTGCATCCCGTGTTCTTCGTGCATGTCCGTGGCGAAAAACACTTGCGAGACCAGCATATCGCGCGGGTCGCGGTAGATAAAATAATTCACGCGCCCGGGCTGGGTCAAGAAAGAGACATTTTCTTTCGTCGCATCCACGTATCCCCAACCGATCACACCATTTGGGATCGCGCGCAAATCTGCCAAAATATCGTCCACGGTCCGTCGTCCACCGTCTCTCTTGATCGTCCGAATCGGCTCCGCCTCCACATACCGGTACGGCATGATTCTCGTAAAGCCGTTCAGGATCTGCAACAGCAGGTGCGATCCGCTCTTGGGCTTGGCGTTGCCGAAGATGGGCGGCGCGTCGCCGAACGAAAACCGCTTCCAGCGCAGGATGGCTTGGGCGGTTTTGCCATAAGGGCGGAGAAGGCGGCGAATGATTTGAGAGCCTGTCATCAAGATACGCAATACGCAGTACGCAATACGTGATACGTACTTCGTATTGCGTACTGCGTAACAACTTCGTTATTCATTCACCACGCGGCGTAATTTCTTCATCGAACCCATTTCGGATTCGTACACCTTTTTCACCCCATCACCCAGCGATGCCTCGGTCACACGGATGTATTTCACGAGCCGCTCAAAACCGGCGGGTTCGACCGATGCCGCCTGATCCGATCCCCACATGGCGCGGTCGAGGGTGAGATGACGCTCGACCATGCACGCGCCGAACGCGACGGCAATCGCGGTGGGAACAAGCCCCACCTCGTGACCCGAATACCCGATCGGAATATTCGGATACTTCGCGCGAAGCGTTTCGACCATCTTCAAATTCAACTCCTCCGGCTCGCACGGATACGTGCTGGTGCAGTGCATCATCACAAGATTCGTTTCACCCGCGATCCCGATCCCCTTTTGGATCTGTTCCATCGTGGACATGCCCGACGATAGGATCAAAGGCTTGCCGGTCGCCCGCGCTTTGCGAATCAGGTTGAAGTCCGTGAGCGAAGCGGAGGGAATTTTATACGCGGGCGTGTCGAACTTTTCCATGAAGTCCACCGACGGCTCATCCCACACCGAGACCATCCAGTCGATCTTCTTTGTTTTGCAATAGCGGTCAATTTCGCGGTATTGCTCCTCATTGAATTCGACTTTATAGCGATAATCGAGATACGTGATGTATCCCCATGGCGTTTCACGCATTTGATTTTTTTGTTCGGGCGGCGTCGCCACATCGGGCGTGCGTTTTTGGAATTTCACCGCATCCGCGCCCGCGTGCACGGCGGCGTCGATCATTTTCTGCGCGATGGCAAGGTCGCCGTTGTGGTTGATGCCGATCTCTGCAATGATGTAGGTTCGATGACCGTCGCCCACCATGCGGTTTCCGATTTTTATTTCACGAGTCATTTTGTCTCCAAAGTTTATTGTGGCAGGGAGAGATCCGTCACTTCGGTGAAGTCGAACGGAAAACTCCAATAGGAATAATAATGCAAGTCGGGGAGGAGTGCATAGTCTGTTTCAAAAAAATGATTGAGCACCACACGAAAGGAATTGACCGGCGAGATGGATGGATACAGCGACGCGTAGTCGGCATCGGGAAAATAATACGCGTTCAGGATCCCGAATCGTTCCGACGGGATGGTCTGCTCCAGCGACCCCCAATGGAGATACGCCCCCGGCCCGTGATCGCCCTGAAGGATGATGATCGGCGGAGTGTCTGACCGTGACAGAATCGCGTCTACCGCGCTGAGAACGAGGGTGTTGACATATTGGACCTGCTTGCGATAGCCGGCAATGTACCCGCCGCGCGAGTGATCCTTGATATAAAAATTCGCGTCGAACAGGGTGAACGGCTCATCATGCGGGATGTCATTCCCCTGCGCGTCGAAGACGAACGGCGGATGCGGCGCGATGATGTGGGCGTACACAAAATGATCGCCGTCAAGCGACGGGATTTCCTCCAACTTCGAAAACGCGGAGTGGATGTGCTGGCGATGAGTTTCATACGGCATTTCGATCAGCGCCCGGTTGAACGCGGGGATATGGTTCAGCACGCGCGCCATGCTATGATCGATGACGATGCTCTCGAACGCGGTGACCGGTTGTGTCAACATCGAACTTGAGTCATCGTAATACACATCCGCAGTGGGAATCGTCGCCTTGTATTCGTTCTCGAAGGAAACTATCTCATAGCCGTTCTGCGCCAGTACCGTACGGACTTCGCTGTAGTTCAGCAGTTCGATCAGGTCGGCGCGGTTCTCCGGCGTCCTGCCTTCCACGTTCAGGTTCTGCACATAGTCCATGTTGAACGACGAACCCAGCGACAGCATCGTTTGGATGTAATTGCTCGAAGAATTGTCCGCCACATAAAAACCGCGCTCACGCAGGGCGTTGATAAATTCCGAATTATCGAACTCGTAGAACTTTTGCAGGACATCCTGCCTGCCGTAGCCGTCGAGGATGATGTAATAAATATCCGGGCGCGGTGCCGTGGATTCGACCTCTGCTACCGGCACATCCCGCTCCGAAGGGTTGAACGAGAGATCGTTTTCGAGCAGGTGGCTCCGCACCTGAAAGCCTGAATTTACAAGGAACAAAATACCGAGCAGGTTGAAATACAAATTCACAGTGCCTGCACGACGAATGCGCCGCCGTACAAACCATATCCATGCCGCCATGAAGACACTCATCGACACAAAGACTGCAAAATTGGAACGCGCAGGTCCGAGCGCGAGAGTTTCGGCGATCCAGCCCGATAGATCTCCGAAAAGAAAAAACAGAACGATGAAGGGTGAAGCGATCAATGCAGACTGCACTGAATCGCGCAGAAGAAAATACAACCCGCCAAGCACAACCAGCGCGAGCAACAACGAAGCCAGAAATGCGCGTGCGATCTCCACGAGCGCCAATTCATCTATGTTGATCAAATACAACTGAAGGATCGGTCCCGCTGCCAGCAAGAACGGAGCGAACCAGGCGCGCTCGAAGAATCCCTGTCTCATTTTCGGGTTTCTAAGATCAGATCGCACAACTCGCGCACCGCGCCATGGCCCCCCGCGCGCGTCAACACGTGATCTGCCGCGCGCAACACTTCGGGATACGCATCCGCGACAGCCACCGCCCAGCCCGCGATCTCGAAACACGGGAGGTCGTTCCAATCGTTGCCGATGTAAACGACTTCGTCTGCCTTGACATTTTTCTCCGCCAGGATGTCTCGCATCGCGCGCCCTTTATCCTGCAACCCAACCCCGTGCACCGCCTCCACTCCCATCTTTTTCGCGCGCGCCGCCACAACTGAGTTCGGCTCGGACGAGAGAATCATCACATCGATGCCGATCTCGCGGAGTTGTTTGATCTTCATGCTGTCACTGCGCGAAGCGACGACCGTTTCGCGCCCGTCTTGATCCGTCCACACGCGGTTGTCGGTGATGACGCCGTCGAAATCGCAGATGACCAATTTTATTTTTTCTGGCATTGGTCGGCGCGTTTTTCCCGGTGTGACCATGTCCAATTCACCGGTAGAGACGAGATGTTCGTAGCGCGCCCAGTCTTGCAGGTTGTCAATATCAACTGTATACCGTGAGTCAATGATGATGGGGTAGATCACGCCGCCGCTCATCGAGCCGCCTTTGGTGATCGTCTCCGTGCGGATGGCGTCAATGTGACCGGTCTGCCAATAGATCGGAGGAAGAATCTGCCGCGGCGCGTTGTATGGCTCAGAGATGCCCGGTACATCCAACAAATTTTTCATCGGACCGTGCTCACCAGCGAGTCGCCACATCTTGTGCGGGTTTTGCCCGGCAAGGACAACGCCGCGCACACTATCGGCATCTTTGTGATTCAACAAAACTTGAATCGCATCGTCCACCAATCCGCGCGGGCGGATGGGTGAGGTAGGGCGCAGTTGCACAACAATTTCAGGGTGATAATTTTCGTTTTCAGCCAGCCAAGTCAACGCGTGTTCAAAGACCGGCAGGTCTGTGGTGTTATCTTCGGCGAATTTGGCGGGGCGCAGGAAAGGGGTCTCCGCGCCGAACTCGCGCGCTACGGAGGCGATCTCTTCATCGTCCGTCGAAACTATAACGCGCGTGACGAGACGCGATTGTTTCGCCGCGGCGATGCTCCATGCAATGAGCGGATAACCCGCGAAGTTGCGGATGTTCTTGCGCGGGATTCCCTTCGAGCCGCCGCGCGCGGGGATGAGGGCGAGGATGGGGTTCATGACAATTTTTCGTAGGGGCGGGGTTTTCCCGCCCATGAATAGGGCGAGAGGACCTCGCCCCTACCAAAATCAATTACCACGCCGTCCATCCCCCATCCACAACCACATTGTTTCCGGTCATGTACGAGGATGCATCCGAGGCGAGGAACAACAGCGCGCCGTTCATTTCATCTTTCTTCGCCATGCGGCCCAAGATCGTTTTGGCGGAATAATTCTTTTCGAAATATTCTGCATGGTCGTTGTAGATGCCGCCCGGCGTGAGCGCATTGACGCGGATTTCCGTCCCGGCGTAGTACGCGGCGAGATATTTGGTGAAGCCCAGCACGCCCGCTTTCGTCACAGTGTAGTACACAGGTTTGTACGCCACGCGCTGACCGTCTTTGATGTAAATGCGCTGGTCGGGTCCGTTGAGCCCGTAGGTGGAGCAGATGTTGATGACGCTTCCCTTTTTGCCTTGCGCCAGCATCGGCTTGACGCAGGCTTGCGTCATCAGGAACATGCCGGTCAAGTTCACGTTGAGGGCGGCAGTCCAATCCGTAAGCGGATAATCCTCAAAGGAGCCGGGGGTGATTCCCTTTTTTATCGCGTCGGGGTCGAACTTTGGGTCAAGCGCGGCGCTGTTGACGAGGATGTCGAGCCGACCAAAGGCGGATAAAACTTTTTCCACCGCCGCGTTCACCGAATCGGGATTTGTAATGTCGGCGGCGAGGGCAAGGGATGGGTATCCGCTTTGGGCGAGCGAATCAGCCGTCCCTGCGGAGGAAGCGGCGTTCAAATCCAGCACTGCGACCGATGCGCCTGCTTCCGCCAATGTGCGGCAGAATTCTTTGCCAAGCAATCCCGCGCCGCCGGTGACGAGCGCCACGCGTCCATCGAGTTTGAATTTATCTTGTATCGTCATGGTTATCTTTTGTAGCGCAAAATGCCATTTTGCGCTACGGTTGTTGTGTGTAAATCTCATCGCCCTGCGATTTATGCGCGAGATATAAACCCTCGGTCAATGCGGCGACTTCACTGGAAATATTTTCACCGTTATCGAAAATGGCAAGCACGGCGCGCCCGGCGTTGATTTCGGCTTGCATGCGTGCCACTCCGTCTTCGAAGCCGGGTACCGCTTCGGCGCGGGCTGAATCGTAACCGGTCGGCACCACCGCCGCGCCGCGACCCACATACAAGTAGACCGCGCCAGGTTCGTTGGTGAAGATCAACACATCGTCGGGAAGTTCGCGTAAAAACGCCATCGCTTCCGAATCGTACCATTGGAAGGACGCGTATCCCAGCCCGCTTTTCGACCACGCATCGAGTGTGATGGATTGTTTGTAAAACGATAATCCCAAAAGGATGAGGGTCAACACAATGGTGAGGCGGCGGTTCTTATTCCGCAGCCAGATTCCCACGTACACCAGCAGAATCAAAAGGCACACGAACACCGGTGAAAGGATGCGTAGTTTGAATTTTGTCGCCGCGTCGAACATCGTCATGGATGCAACGATGGAGGCGAGATACGCGACGAGGAACAAGCCGACGGTAAATGAAATGACCTCGCGCGTGCCTTGCCTGCCCATGCCTGTCGGCGAGGGACGCGGCGTGAGCGGCGAGAGATATTTCCACGCACGGAAGGCGGTCCACACCAGCACAACGCCGAGGATGAGGAACGTCAACGCTTCGGGAACGACGGGCAATTTGATCACCGTTTTGTACCACGCCGATACGGGGATGAGGAAATCGTTGAACACGCGAAAGCCTTGATTCAGAGTCTCTGCGGTGATGGGATGCCACGCGAATGCGCGGTTGGTGGCGTTGTCAGCGATGATGCGGTTACGTACTGCCCAGATCAACACCCACGGGAGGAACCCTGCAAGGAAGACCCCAATGCTCGTCAATCGTTTTCGCCATGTGGTTCGCAGCACAAAGATTGCAACGATGAACGTCGCGGCGAGGGCGAGCCCGGCGTAGCGCGTGAGATAAGCCAACCCGGCGAACGACGCGCACGCGATCAGCCACCACCATTCACCCGCAATTCCTTTCCCCACCGTGGAGGGCGGACGTTCGAAATACAAGTCGAACATCCAAAGCGAAAGCAGTGAGAAGAAAATGAACAACGGCTCGCTCATGGCAACCGTGTGGACTTGCAGCAAGTCGCCGTTCAATACGAACAACGCGGCGATCACAACGCCGGAGGTCAACGACGGAGTCATCCGCCAGACAAGGACGCCGAGCAAGCCCGCGTTCAACCCGAACAAGATCGCGTTGAGGAAGCGCGCGCCGCGCAGCGGATCGAGACCGAACAACCCGATGAACGCCAGCGCCGACGAAAAGCCCGGAGGGAAGTGTGTGACCGGCTGGTTTGTCGCGAGCCAAACTTCGCGGTACCCATTTCCATCCAGCAAACTGCGCGCGCCCGCGATGTAGGCGATCGAATCGTCCGAAAGCCCCAGTCCTTCCGGCGTGGCGCGCAAAACGAGGAAAACCCCGGTTAAAACGAGCAGGATCAGGCTGAGGAACGAGGCAAGGCGGAGGGTATCGCGGGGGGTCATGTATTTTGCGTAGGGGCGAGGTCATCGCGCCCTGTATTGGGCGGGGACACCCCGCCCCTACATCAACAATTAATTGTGATTCAAAAATCCCTGATCTTCGAGATATTTGACGATGATGTGCGCGTTCTCTTCGGGAGTCGCGCCGAAGCCTTTGAGCGTGATCTCCGGGTCGATCGGCGGCTCATACGGATCGTCCACGCCGGTGAAGCCCATCGGCTTGCCTTCCTGCATGGCTTGGCGCGCTTTCGCGTACAACCCTTTCACATCGCGCTGTTCGCAGACTTCGACGGGCGTATCCATGTACACGGTGATGAAATTTTCGCCGACCATCTTGCGCGCTTCGTTGCGCGTGGCGCGGTACGGGCTGATCGCCGCGCAGATCACCGCGCCGCCGGCGCGCACGATCTCGCCAGCCACGAAACCGATCCGCAAAATGTTCGTGTCGCGGTCTTCCTTGCTGAAACCGAGTCCTTTGGAAAGATGCGTGCGAACCACATCGCCGTCGAGGATCGAAATCTCACGCCCGCGCTCGAGCAACAATGAAGTAAGCACTTGCGTGGTCGCGCTCTTGCCAGAGCCGCTCAAGCCGGTAAACCAGATGCAAAATCCCTGCTTGGAACGCGGCGGATACATCTCGCGCAAAATTTCTGCGGTCTCCGGGCGCGTGAACCACTCGGGCAACAATTTTCCCTTCGCCAGATAATCGTCGCGCACTTGCGTGCCGGAGATGTTCAATGTCTTCGCGCCTTGCGGGACATCCTTTGCCTCGACGTAACGGTCTTCGTCGGGAAGATACAACAACTCCTCGAACGGGATCATCTTGACGCCGATCTCAGCTTCGTACTTCTTCATCAACTCTTGCGCGTCATACGGACCGTAGAACGGCTTGCCCGTGGAATCTTTTCCCGGCCCGGCGTGGTCGCGCCCCACGACGAAATGATTCGCGCCGTGGTTGCGCCGGATGATGGCGTGCAGCAACGCTTCTTTCGGACCCGCCATGCGCATCGCCAGCGGGAGCAGACTCAACATTGTGTTGTTCTTGTCGTAGTGATTATCCACCAGCGCGCGGTACGTGCGGACGCGCGTGTAGTGATCCACGTCGCCGGGTTTGGTCATGCCGACGACAGGGTGAATGATGAGCGAACCTTTCACTTCGGCGGCGGCGCGTTTGGTCAACTCTTCGTGGATGCGGTGCAGCGGATTGCGCGTCTGGAATGCGACCACATTGTCGTGCCCCATCGCTTCGAGTCGTTCGCGCACTTGTGCCGGTGTAAGGCGCAGGCTGACAAAGTCGTGATATTTCGGCATGTTCACCACTTTGATCGGACCGCTGATACAGACCTTTCCCCAGCGTTCCATTTCAGAGACCATCGGATGACGCGGATCGGTCGAACCGTAGGCAAGCGCGGCTTCGGTGTTCGCGTCCCAGTGGAAGACTTCATCGAGCGTCATCACAGCGATGACATCATTGTTCGCGTTCCGCAGAACGAGTTCTTCGCCGACGGTAGGCAATTCCTTCGGGTCGGCGGTCAGCGTGATGGGGAGGGGCCACAGGGTACCGTCCGCAAGCCGCATCTCGTGCAGGACGCGTTCATAATCCGCTTTGCCCATGAAGGTGGTCAGCGGTGAAAAGCCGCCCGTGGCGAGCAGTTCCAAATCGCAAAGATTGCGCATGGTGATCTTGATCGAAGGTAATTTGGAAGCGCGGGCGAGAAGTTCTTCGCGTTGTTTTCCCTCTACAATAAGGTTCACCAGTTTCCCCCCGTAGGGGCTTATAAGTTTCGCTTTCGACATTCGTACTCCTTGATATTCACAGATCGCTCTGTTGGGTTTGCTGTGCGAGGCGCAATTATAACCTAAAATTCAGCCAATGAATTTTGGAATATTCCCCGCCTTAAAATGACATCACTTGACCAGTGCGCGACGATTCTTTGACTGCCAGCGCCAGCCTCATCACGCGGATTCCCTCCTCCAGCGGGCAGGACGACTCAGCCTCCCCGCGCGCCACCGCGAGGAAATGCTTCATCTCTTCCATGAACATCACGTTGCGTTCCCAGCCTACGGGAAGCGGATATTCCTCCCAATCTTTTTTCTCCGGTCGATAGATCCGCGTCGCGCCATCGGAAAGATTCCACTGTAATGAACCTTTCGTGCCAACGACTTCGAAATAATGCGAGGGCGGTTGCTGGTTGTAATCGAGATGGATGCTCCCCAGCGCGCCGTTCGCAAACCGCAAGCCGATCTTCGCGGTATCTTCCACATCCACCTCGAGGTCGCTGAGTTTTGCAGTGAATCCCCAAACGGATTCGACCTGTCCCACCAGCCATGGAAGATAATCCAGCGAGTGGCATTGCGTGAGGACGACCCCTCCGCCCATATCCGCGCGCGCGGCATAGCCTTTGCGATAATCCTCCCACGGATGCCACGCCGGGAGGTATTCACCGAAATGCACATGTGCAGAGATCACCCGTCCGATCTCACCGGCAGAAATCAATTGCTTTGCTTTCACCAGCCCCGGATGAAAGCGGAATTGAAATCCAACCACAACGCGTCCCCCGCCTTTTTTGAGCGCAGATTCGAGTTTGTCAACCCGCTCCATCGAATGTGAGAGCGGTTTTTCCAGCAACAGCGAGCATCCCGCCTCTGCCGCAGGAATGGCAACATCAAGATGAACAGAAGTCGGATTCGAAACGATCACCGCGTCGGGCTTATGCTTTTGGAGTGCGGTCTGCAAGTCGGTTTCCTGAGGAAATCCTGCAAGCTCTTCCTCGGGCATGGTACTTTTGCCTGTGCGAAACAAAACTATATCTTTCTCACCCAACGCAACCAGATTCCGCATGTGGCGGCGGCCGATGGAACCGAGACCTGCAATGAGGAATTTCATAAAGCCTTTTCTACCAATTCAAATCCTTTTCATACTTCCACTTCACCAGCATCGCACCCGCCACTTCCTTGAACACGGATTTGTCGCGCGCGGAGAACAATCTCTGCCAGTTGCCCGCCTGCCCCTTCGGGAGGAAGGACGCGATTCCCTCGTCCCGTTTTGCCTGCCACTCCTCGTCGGGGTTGGACGCCATTTCGGCTTTGATCCTCCTCTCAAGCGTCTTATTGATCGTCTTCACACCGAGGAATTTCCACAAACGCGACATTTCCTCGAACGGGTTTTTCAGCAAATCTTCATAACGCAAAGTCATGGAATCCCTTTTGTATAAACGGCGCGCTTCAGAGTCAATTTCGCTGACATCGTCTGCCCAGCGTTTGGCGACGTTGCGGATGAAGGATTCGGTAAAAATGGAACGGCGTCCATCGGTGAAAAGAGTCGAGTCAACCCGAAGGTCCGCAATGATGCGTTTGTCTTCCGCAGATAAAAACTTGGATTCCTCCACAAAATTCCGAAAACGTTCCGAGATCAACACATCGCGCCCATCGCGGACGATGTACACCAGTTTGGCGTCGGGGTAGATCGAGTGCATGTCGCGCACAGCCGCGCCGTGAATTGTGGACGATGGACTCTTATCGCCGACGATGCGTTTGCCTGCGCGTGCCGCATCGCGCTCCATGATGAAATCCGCCGCAGCGCGCAGAACGAGCGGCGAGAGGTCGCGTCCGCGGTTCCAGCGGTTGGATTTACGCGTCAGCCATTCCTCCATCTCGGGCGAATCAACCAGTGATTTCAACAATGGCTTGCGCGTGAAGAAATGCGCCTGATAATTGCAATGCACCTCGGGATGCAAACGCGCGAGGCGCATGAGCAAAGTGGTGCCAGAGCGCGCGTGACCGAGGATGAAAAATTTTTCGCGCGGGAAGAATTGTTTGATCTCTTTGATTTCCTCCCGTGTGATCGCAGGGATGGCGCTGCGGTTTTTCTTTTTTGGCTCGCCTTTGAGCAAAATGCGCGCTGAACTTTTGATCCGTTTAAAGATTTCCATTCATCCTCAACCCTCGAACTTCCTCACCCCGCTCACGTCGGTGAACAACGCCAGTTCTCGGATGCTCTTCTTCCGCACGGGATGCACAAGATCGGGCGCGATGTCCATCAATGGCACGAGGACGAACCCGCGTTCGTGCATGTGCGGGTGCGGGATCATCAAGGCCGGCGAATACAACACGAGGTCGTCGTAAAACAAAATGTCAATGTCTATCAACCGCGGACCGTTTTGAAAGGTCGGCTTGCGCCCCAACGCCACTTCGAGCCGCTTGAGATGTTTGAGCAACGGCTCGGGCTTGAGGTACGTTTCGACGCGCACGACCTGATTGAGAAATTTCTCCTGATCTTCGAATCCCCACGGGTGGGTTTCGTACACACTCGATCGTGCCTTCACTTCCATTTGCGGCGGGAGCGAGGCGACTGCCTCCTTCAAATTCGCGAGGCGGTTGCCCATGTTCGAACCCAGCGCCAGATACACAACATGCTCTTCCATAGTTCACCCTATATCGAATGTTCGTCGTAATGCGCGACCACATCGTCTTTGAGCCAGCCCTCGATGTCCGCGTTCCTGAACGCGTCTTCGGGCAGGCTCGATACTAACTCGAACATCACCGTACGTACCATCTCGTAATGTTGGTATAACTCATCGTCCGACCATGTGGAATATTTCTTCGTCAGTTCGAGGTTGAATGCATCCACATCGTGGCTTTCCCACGTGAAGCCCGGCTTTTCGAGGATCCCCGAAATGATGCGCGCGCCCTCCTCCCACCAGCCGATGATGTGCGCGAGCAGGTCATGAAAATTCCCGAAACCCTGCTTCGATAAAAATTCCTTTTGCTTTTCCTCGCCGAGACGATTGTAATTTTCGATGTACTCCGCCCATTCGTTCTTCAACAAGTCGGTCACAAGAAAGCGGCTCAACACCACAAGGTGCTCGCGCGCGTGGTGGATGAAGATCCCGTTCACCCACGCGCGGACCCGGCGGTTCTCGAACACCGCCTCATCCATAGACTGGAAATCGGCTTCCGTTTTCTGGCGCGTCTTCTCAAAGTGCGCCATGAACTTGGCTTCCTCCCAATTTTTGTATTTCGCCACCGCCTCCGCGTTGAAGGCGTCGTAATCGTATTTCTTTCTTTCGTATTCGCGTCCCTCGGCAATGGCGCGGATGGGAACCATGCCCTCCTCCCACCATGCGAGGACGTGCGCCAGCATATCGCGAAACGAATCGAACCCGACCGTTCCGAGCCGCTTCTCCTGCTCCGCTTTCGGCAGGCGGTTGAAACGCTCGATATAGGTTCCCCACTCGAGGTGGACGTAGTCCAGCGTGCGTTGCTTGGTGATGGGCATTCAAGGCTCTCCAAAAATCAAATCAGACGTGTCTGACGTTGTCGAAAGAATTTTACTCCGTAAACTGCCGGGCTTGGGAATTGGATTATGATGTCCAAGATGATTTGAGAGCCTCGTACCGGGACATGGAATGCAAGTCAATTCTCAACGATGCGTGTCACACATCCTCCCTGAACTGCCCCATTTTCCAGCGTTCGAACAAGAGCAATCCATCGAGGAAGGCAAATGTAGCGAGGAAGAGCAAACCGCCAGCCCAGTCGTCCACGATCTGCAACGCGCCCGCCCGGCGCAGCGAGTACATGATCAGGAAGATCAGCATGTAGATCGAACTGACGAACAGCCACGAGATCAGCAGTGCTCCTTTTTTATATCGGACGTTGATGCGGCTGTAATCGAAGGAAAAATAACCCGCCATGCATCCGCCTGCGAGCAAGCCCAGCACTACCGAAAGCATCTCGAATGACCGCGTGGTTCGGTCCGTTTCTTGCGCGGCGGGCAGAGGCGTCACGGCATAACGCAGAAAGATCACATACGCGAGGAAAACCGCGAAAACGATCGCACTGACGACCATGCTCCTGCCAATGGTAAGACGTGAATCGGAGTTGTTCATTGGATGACCTCGTCCTGATTCTATCATCGCCCGAGTCCTCACTGACAGGGCGCGGATTGTTTTTCGATCGGCAAGCCGAATGCTTCATACACGGGGACGCCATCCCATTCGAGCGGAATATCCAAGCCGAGGGCGAACGCGGCGGTGGCGGCGGTGTCCATGATGTGGACACGCGTCGTCAGCGCTTTGGGCTGGATGCCCGGCCCCGACATGATCCACGGGATGGTCATGTCTTCGGTGAGCGTCGAGCCGTGAGTTGTGTTGTGCCCGCCATGATCCGATGTGATGATGATCAAGGTTTCACCGCGCAAGCCTCGCGCATCCAACTCTGCCAGGATTTGCCCCAATGCCTCATCCGCACGGAAGGCGACGCTGAACTGCTGTGGTGAAAGCCAGCCGTACGCGTGTCCCATGCCATCCACCAGCGGGAAGTGCACGAACAGGAGTCGAAAATCTCCGGGAAAATCCGAGATCAATCGTTGCGCGACGACTGTATCGCGGTCGTTGACGTAGGTGAAAATGTCTGTGCTGTGCGGCTCCGTGATTTGTCGCAGTTTTTCCTTGCCCACGTGCATCACGGTTGTCATGCCGTTCGCGTGTGCGATGTCGAACAAGTCTGTGCCGAAGGCGAACCCTCTTTCGGGGAAATAATCGTTCCAGTCCACGCTGTGCTTGGAGGGGCAGACCCCTCCGAGCATGGAAGCATGTGCGATCAACGTCACGCTGGGGTACACGGTTTGCGCGGTCAGTGTGTACGCGCTGATTTGCATCAATGCTTGAAGGTTCGGCATCGGCGCGAGCGAAATTGCCTCGGGGCGCAGCCCGTCAATGGACAGGATCAGCACGCGGCGCGCGAGAGGCGCAGGCGTTGGTGTGATCGTCGGTGTGGATGTTTCGGTCGGGGTCGCGGTGACCGTAGGTGTCGCGGTGAGTGTTGGTGTGAGAGTCGCAGTAAATGTGGGAGTTGGAAAAAAAGGTAAGCCCGCAACGCTCGGTATCCGGCAGCCAAGCAGGAGCAGGAATATAAAAACGGACAAAACTTTTTTACGAGTCATCAAGGTTGAACCTCGATTGAAATTTCTCCCGCCTTCACCAGAACATCCGCTTCATCGCCATACTGGATGCCTTTGATCTCCACGGCGATCACTTCCAGCAGGGATGGGTTTTGGAAGTGCCGGAGTTTCGTTTCAGGGTGCGGATAATACACCCAGCCATCGTATTCGGATCCATTGAACACGACTTTGCAACCCGAAAATGAAAAATGTTCAGGCGGGTGCAGGTCTGTCCATTCGACGTTATGAAATGTGAACTCTGGTTTGTTCAATTTGAATGTGTGTGGGCTGATATCAATGTTGAGCGTGCCTTTGAAATAACTGCTGAGGTCGAGTCCGCGCGAGGCGAAGATGGGTCGTTGGCGGTCCAAAGCTCCATAGGGGTAATCAGCTGAAGGTCCCGAAGCGACGCGGTAGCCTTCCACGATCCGCCCGTGAACGCGAATCCATTGCATGTGTGAATTGTACCCGTTTGTAAAAATCGAACTCCGGGCAATCACCCGGAGTTCTTGTTACTTCGTCTTGTAGTTTATCCTCAATAGACCGTACAGCGCTTTTGCCATTTCGATTCCCTGAATGATCAGGACGACGGTCAACGCAATGGGGAGCATGCTGTTCAAAACGGTTACGAGCGTTTGAGCGGTCTCGGCCGAGATTGGAGAGTTCGCAAACGAGTCTGCGGTAAAGCCGAGCAAGCCGGGCATGCGCAGAAGGATTACGGTGATTGCCAAACTGACGCCTTCGATGATGATCTTTCCAACACGTGTAGCGATGGACCAGCGATTCGCGCGAAGCAGATACGTGTTGAGAATCACCTCCACCAGCAGGATCAGGTTGATCCACGGGAGGAAGCCGAAGAACGCTTCCGAAAGAATGGGAACGAAAACCCACTTGCCATCCACAGTGAAGTTCAATCCAAGAATCTGCGGATAAAAATTTAGCACGACCAGCCCAATAATGGTGAAGACGATCTCCGCGCTCATTTCGCCGCGCTTTATCATATCAGGGCTGGGTTCCTTTGCCAACGAAGCGGGATCCCATTCCTGATTGTCGGATAAATCGCCGATCTCTTTTTCTGGAAGTGTGCGTTCAAGAATGGCGAACACCAATACAACATTTCCGAACACCGCAACCGCCGCCGATAACACTGTGCCGAACCCTTTGCCGATGACTTCCAAAAATTCCGGTCCTTGCATGGATGTGGCTGTTGCGGCTTGAATGACGGTGATGACCAGTAGGACGATCACAACAATCGAGAGCACAAGCTTCAATACTTTGAGAAACGTCGGGAACATGCGCGGACCGATCAAATACGGATGAGTGTTGTACGTGGATGCGATCTTCTGCGGGGAGCCGTATTCCTTCAGCAATTCGATCTCCATCGCTTCGTCGCGCGGACGTCCCGCCTGCTCCGCTTTATCCTCGAGCATATCCTCCAATGTGGATTTCAACTCTATCTCGATGTCTTCGCGTCCTTTGAGGAGCGGGAGGTGTTTGCCGACTTCGGCAACATATTTGTCAATCAGATTCATTTCGATTCTCCTTCTTCACGATAACATTTTCGTTATGGTCTCGGTCATTGCTGACCATTCACGTTTGAGGGTGGACAGCACCGCCTTGCCCTGCGGGCTGATGACGTAATACCGGCGCGGACGCGCTTCGTCCATGATGCGCCAATCGGACTGTAACAGTCCCTGCGACTCGAGCCTGCGGAGCAGGGGATAGAGCGTGCTCTGGTCGATCTCCATTCCCTGATCGGAGAGAGCCTTGAGCAGGGAATAGCCGTATTGCTCCTTGCTCAACTGGCTCAGCACCGCAAGAGACAGGATGCCGCGTCGCAGTTCCAATAGCATGTTTTGTACGAGTTCATCATTTTCCATGCGTCACCTATAGTCGCATAATACTGTATAATATACAGTATGTCAAGAGGGAAAGTATAGGGTGATGTTCCTTGACAAAATATCGTGAATAGGTAAAATGCTATCAATCGTTAAAAAATATTTTACCGATAAAAGAAAAACACATGAAAAAGAAAAATGAAAGCAAATCCTTCCGAATCAAAGACCTTGAAACGTTGCGTGCCATCTCAGACCCGCTCCGTGTTCAGATCGTGGAATTGCTCATTGTAGAGAATCTCACGGTCAAACAAGTGGCGGAAAAACTTGGGCTTGCTCCCAGCAAACTCTACTATCACTTCGCCACCCTTGAAAAACTGGGCTTGATCGAAGTTGCCGAAACGCGCATGGTTGCCAACATGGTCGAGAAAGTCTATCAATCCCGCGCGGATGTGATGGACGTGGATCCGTCGTTGTTCAGGTTCTCGAAAGAAGGCGAGAATGAATCGATCAACATGGCGGTCAATTCCGTGATCGACGCCACTCGCGACGACATCTTTCGAAGTTTGCAGGCGCGGCAATTCCAACTGGAGCAGGGCGCGGAGGAGAAACCGCGTCGTTTCATCCTCAATCGAATTGTGAGCCGCGTGCCGGAAGAACGTGTGGGCGAATTTCAGGGCAGGCTTGTTAACTTGCTCGAAGAGTTCGAAAGCGAGAACGACACCTCCGCGCGCGGCGCAAAACTTCAACCGTACGCGCTGACCGTTGCGTTCTATCCAAGTTTTTATTTCGATGAACCGCAGAAGGAGAAAAAGAAATGACTTCGATCACAATGGATGCAACAGCAGAGCCCGCGCCGCAAGGGATGAAGACCTTCCTCACCATCTGGGCGGGTCAATTGATCTCGATGCTTGGCTCGGGGCTGACCAGTTTTGCCCTCGGTGTGTGGATCTTCGACCAGACTGGAAAAGCCACGCCCTTTGCCTTGACCATCCTCTTTGGCAATTTGCCACGTATCCTGCTCCTCCCTGTGGCTGGTTCGCTCGCCGATAGATGGAATCGCCGCTGGGTGATGATCCTCTCCGATGTTGGCAATGCATTGGTCACGATCAGTGTTTTTATCCTGTTGCTTTTTGGCAGCCTTCAGTTCTGGCACATTTACCTGATCGTCACACTCGGCTCGATCTTTTCCGCGTTTCAAGAACCAGCCTATACCGCATCGGTCACCATGCTCGTCCCCAAAAAGGAATTATCCCGCGCGAACGGCATGATGCAAATGAGTCAGGCGCTTGAAATGGTGATCACACCGGTCATTGCAGGCGTGCTCTTTGTTGCCATCGGTTTATCCGGCATCCTCGTCATTGACTTTGTCACGTTCCTGATCGCGGTCGGTACATTGTTGATGATTCGCATCCCGCAACCGGAATCAATGGATCATGCAGACAACAAGTCATCCGTCTGGTCGGATGCATTATTCGGCTGGAACTATCTCAAAGCGCGCCCGGGTCTCTTCGGACTGTTGTGGTACTATGCCATGGTCAATTTCCTCCTTAACTGGAGCGGCGTGCTGACCGCGCCCATGATCCTTTCCCGTTACCCTGCCAGCACACTCGGAACGATACAAATGTTCGTCGGGTTGGGAATGCTTGCAGGCGGAATCCTCAGCAGCGTGTGGGCTGGCCCCAAACGAAGAATCACTGCTGTGATCGGCTATATCGGTCTTGCCCTCGTGGGCATGATCGTGGCGGGCTTGCGCCCCGAAGCGATTTTTGTGGGCGCAGGACTCTTCTGGTTGATGATCTTCATCCCGCTTGCTTCTTCATCGAGTCAGGCAGTATTTCAATCGAAAGTTGCTCCCGAGGTGCAGGGACGTGTATTCAGCATCCGCAGCATGATTTCCCGTTCGGTGATGCCTATTTCATTTCTTCTTGCCGGCCCCCTTGCGGATCGTGTCTTTGGTCCTCTTATGGAGGCGAACGGCGCGTGGGCAAATACCTTCCTAGGAACCTTGCTCGAGACCGGGGCAGGACGCGGCATCGGTTTTATGTTTGTTTCCTCGGCGCTCATCGGCATCGTTGTTACTATGGTTGCATACGCCAACCCCCGCATCCGAAACATCGAAGATGAATTGCCTGATGCAATCCGGGCGGCAAACCCTTCATCCTAAAATATTGAAAAACCGCCTGAGATTTTCTCAGGCGGTTTTTCATCGTTTCAAAATCTAAACACACTCGATCTTGTATGTCGCCTCAGCGACCAGACTATTTGGGCTGGTGACGATTAACCTGACCCAATATGTTCCAGCAGGCAGAACCGGTGTGTATTCAGCAGAAACCTCCTTTTCACCGAAGGCATCGAACTCTGTTTCTTTGTTCGGCATGGCGCCGCCCTGCTGGGTCTCGAAGTGCCATTTGACAGTGGTCGGCCCGTTCGTTTCGATAGTGCCCTTGATTTTGACCACTGGCATTGGCAGCAGGCATAGCAGCCCGAGATTGATGGATTTCGGATCAAGGCTGATGGTCACGTCGGTTACCGAAGCAGCAGGGGTTTGTACCACTTGTAAACCCGCAAGATTACCTGAGGCATTGGTGACACTTGCAGCAACCCAGCAATTCCGTCCGGGGCTGAGCGGATCTTGTATCAACCACCAGCTTGTATCCGAATTTTTCCCGACGATCTGCGAACTCTGCCCGAGATTGAGCGCGCTGATCGCCAGCCACGCGGTGCCGGGACCCAGCCGGCAATTCACAGGCTGGTCGCGCGTCGTCACCGTCGGTACGCTGGGCGTGAAGGTCAGTGTGGGAAGGGGTGTGTTCGTCGGCAGCGGCGTGTTGGTGGGCGGCGGCGTATCCGTCGGCAGAGCAGATGTCGCAGTGGAAAGAACCGGCGGTTCGGTGGGCGTCCCGTTGGCTTGCGGCAAATTGCAGGATGACACAGCCAACGCCGTTAGCAGAAGCAAAGTCATTAACTTATTTTTCATGGTTTCTCCTCTCGCACGTACCCCAATCTTATAAGGAAAGTATCAATCACGCAATGGGACAAACGCGTTGCAGAATTTTAAGGAGAAGATTCCAGCAAGATCTGCGATCGGGCATGTTAGAATCGCGGCATGATTCAGTTTGTGTTGCGCCGCGCGTTCTGGATGTTGATCCTGCTCGCCGGCGTGAATTTTTTTTCCTTCGCTTATGCACATTACGGACGTTTCGCGCAGCGATCCGCCAACCCGATCTTTGCCCAAACCGGCGAAGCCGAACCCGTCCTGCCGTTGTACAAGCAATACATCGAAGGATTTTTGAACGGAACGCCGGCCCAAATGCCAGCCATGCAGGGCGTGAGCATTCTCACGGCGGTCGGCGATGCGGCGAAAGCCAGCCTCGGTTTGTTTGGAATTGCATTCGCCGTGAGCCTGTTGATCGGCTTTTGGCTCGGGATGCAATCCGCGCGGACGAACCCGCCGCGTGTTTCGAGTTTATTGATTCCCCTCACCACGGTCAGCCTGGCGATGCCGGGTTTTTACATCGGCGCGGTCCTCATCACGGCTTCGGTCTTTTATCTGCTGTATTCGCCCGGCGTGCAAAATACGTTGCCTTTCCCGCTCAATGGATTTGGCTGGGACGAGCATCTGGTCTTCCCGGTCATCGCGCTTACGTTCCGCCCGGCGGTTCAGATCGCCCAGACGACCGCCATCCTGCTTTCGGAGGAGTTCAAAAAGACGTATGTGTCCGCCGCGTTGAGTCTCGGTCATTCGTGGAGGTTGATCCGCACGAAGACCGCGCTGCAGAATATCTTCGCGCCGCTTGCACAGGTGGCGGCTTCGTCGCTGCGCCTGCTGGTGGGCGAGTTGATTCTGGTGGAATGGTTGTTCGGCTGGCCCGGGCTGGGCAGATTGCTTGCGTTTTCTCTGCAACCCCCAAGCGTTGCCACGGTCTTCAGCGCCGTGTTGCCGCCCACTTATTTGCATGCGCCGACGGTTGCGACCGTTGTGACCATGCTGGGGATCATTTTGGTGAGCGCTGACTTGATGTTTTCGACGTTCGCCCATTTCGCAGACCCGCGCTTGCGCATCGGTGAAAAAGGAGCGGGCGATGGGTAGGTCATTACGCTCGATAAATTTTCCGCTGGTCACCGGCGTGATCCTTGTCGGGCTGGTGTTGCTCGTTGCCATTCTGGGCCCGAGCTACGCGCCGCGCAATCCGCTGCAAGAGACGCGCGTCCTCCAAGTGGATGGGAAGTGGTTGAACGCGCCCTATCCGCCGTTTACGGTTCCGGGCTTCCCGTTGGGTTCGGATATTTGGGGGCGCGATGTGTTGAGCCAGATGCTGTGGGCGCTGCGTCCCACCTTGTTGCTGGTAGGGTATGTCGCCTTCATTCGACTCCTGCTCGGCACACTGATCGGGTTGATCGCCGGCTGGGACGGTAAATGGTTCGGCTCCGCGTTGAATGTGTTGATCGGCGCGGCGCTCGCCATACCTACATTGATCGTCGCTCTGGCTGTCGTTTCTGTGGCTGGCTCGAACTGGGGACCGTGGGGATTTGTGCTGGGACTCGCCTTGACCGGCTGGGGCGACTCTGCCCGCATCGTGCGCGATCAGGCGCGCATCGCGCGCGGGCAGGTCTTCGTCGAAGCCGGGCGCGCCATGGGACAAACCGGTTTCCAAACTGTCACGATCCACATTCTGCGGCAAGTCCTGCCTTACATTTGGATGTTGCTGACGTTCGAGATCAGTTCCACGCTGTTGGTGCTCGCCGGTCTTGGCTTCCTCGGTTATTACGTAGGCGGCGACGTGTGGGTGTGGATCAGCGATACCGCTGCCACGCGCCTGAGCGGCATGCCCGAGTTGGGTCAGATGCTCTCGAGCGTGAGCGAGGATATTTACACCGGTCCGTGGAAGATGTTCGCCACCGGCACATTGGTGTTCATCACGGTGCTCGGCTTCAATTTGCTCGGCGAGGGTTTGCGCCGAATCGCCAGCGCGGGGTCGCAGCCGTCCCGTTGGCGCGAAGCGTTCATCCGCTGGCGGTGGCGCTTCGAGGACGAGTCGCTTCCGCGCATCCGCGGCGCGATCGCGCGGCGTCCCATCGCTTCCTCGCTGATCGTCGGCGTCACCGCGCTCGGATTATTTTTTTCTGCACAACAGATCGTCTCTTTCCTGCAACCGAAGCCACTGACCTTCCCGGTGCCGGGCGGACATTTGTGGGGCAGTCAATGGCATGACCCCTACGCCACAATGTTGATCGATGTGGAGAGCATCGAATCGCCTGTGGTGCTTTGGAAATTCGAAGATGAGGATGGATTCTCCGGCGGACCCGCTGTGGCGATGGATGGCACGCTTTACCTTTCCTCTGTGAGCGGGAAGTTGTATTCGCTCGATGCGGACGGTCAAATCAATTGGATTGCGAAACTGCCCGGTCAAGCCGTCGGTTCGCCCGCGCTGGATGCGGATGGAAACATCTACGCTTCCGATTCGACGGGCGGGCTGTCTTCGTTTACCCCCGGCGGAGATCTACGCTGGAGTTTTCAAGCGCCGGGTAGTTTTGAAGCCACCTCGGGTCCCGTGGTGAGTGAGAATGGCATCGCGTACTACGTGGTCATCGGCGATGTGCGCGCGGTATCGAACTCGGGCGAACTGCTTTGGCAGACGAACGCGTTCGGGCGGCGCGTCACCTTCACGCCCATTTTGAGCCCGGGCGGCGAGTTTGTCTTTTTGCGGAACACCATCGTGGACGCGCGCAGCGGCGAGATCGTCAAGTTCGAAAATTTCCCGACGATCGAACAGCACATCGTCGGTCAGAACGGGTTGTTGTATTCGCGCTTCGAGAACCGTATGACCGCGTGGGAATACGCGGCAGGGGAGGCGCAAATTCTCCGTCAGATGACGTGGTCGCGCACCGCGTTCTTTGGTTTTCCGGGGCAGGCGGGCGTGCTGGCAGACGGGTCGATGTGGCTGCACTACAATTCCGAGTTCGAAGATTCATCCATCGTCTGGCTGGACTCAAAGGGCGAGTTTGTCAACAGCGCGCGCTTTGCGATGCGCCCCAGCGAGTTCATGGGCATGGACAAAAATTTCATCTTCTACGTTTGCGGCTCGACATCTTCGCACGTTGAGTGCGCGGCGGTTCGCAAGGACGAGTCGAACCCGCTGTGGACGTTCCCTCTTGAGAACGGCTCCATCGTTGCCGGCGGCGCGCTTGTGCCGGGGCGACTTTACGTGGCGACCGAGGACGGATATTTCTACGCGCTCGCAGGGGAATAAAAAACGGACAGCCGCTTTCCATGCGGCTGCCAATTGCGGTGATCAATTCTCAACTGGGTTTACTTCAACATCGGCATCTTGATGCCGTGACGCTTTGCGGCTTCGATGGCGATTTCATATCCCGCGTCCGCGTGTCTCGCCACGCCCATGCCGGGGTCTGTTGTCAGAACTCTTTCCAACCGGCGAGCCGCTTCGGGCGTCCCGTCCGCGACAATGACCTGCCCCGCGTGCTGCGAGTATCCCATCCCGACTCCGCCGCCGTGATGGAACGACACCCACGTCGCGCCGCCGACCGCGTTGATCAGCGCGTTGAGGATCGCCCAATCTGAAACGGCGTCCGAACCGTCTTTCATGGATTCCGTTTCACGATTCGGCGAAGCGACAGACCCCGAATCCAAATGGTCGCGCCCGATCACGATCGGCGCTTTCACTTTGCCTGTTGCAACCAACTCGTTGAATTTCAATCCCGCTTTTGCGCGCTCACCATAGCCGAGCCAGCAGATGCGCGCCGGCAAACCTTGAAACGGAACTTTCTCGCGCGCCATCTTCAACCAGCGATGCAGATGCGCATCGTCCGGGAACAATTCCATGATGGCTTGGTCGGTGACGTAAATATCTTCTTTATCTCCTGACAACGCAACCCAACGGAACGGTCCCTTGCCTTCGCAAAACAACGGGCGGATGTAGGCAGGCACAAAGCCGGGAAACTCGAACGCGTCGCTCACACCGTTGTTGAATGCTTGTTGCCTGATATTATTTCCATAATCAAAAACTTCCGCGCCTGCTTTTTGGAACGCGCGCATGGCGCGCACGTGTTGCGACATCGAATCCATCGCCATCTTTTTATACTTTTCGGGATTCGATTTCCGCAACTCGTTCGCGGCTGAGACCGACAACCCCGACGGCACATAAAACAACGCCTCATGCGCGGACGTTTGATCTGTCACCACATCGGGAACGACGCCGCGCTTGGAAAGCTCGTCGTACACATCCGCCGCGTTGCCGATGAGACCAATGGATTTGGGAACTTGTTTGTCCTTGAATTCCTCCACCAGCGTCATCGCCTCTTCGAGGTTATCCACCACCATATCCACGTAGCCGATGGCGCGGCGGCGTTCAGCGCGTTCGGGGTCCACTTCCACGATCAAGCCAACACCCTCGTTCATCGTGATCGAAAGCGGCTGCGCGCCGCCCATCCCGCCCAAACCAGCGGTCAACACAAACTTCCCTTTCAACGACCCCCAGCCTCTGAGTTTTGCCAGCGCGCCGAAGGTCTCGTACGTGCCTTGCAAGATTCCCTGTGTGCCGATGTAGATCCACGAACCGGCGGTCATCTGCCCGTACATGATGAGTCCCTTTTTGGCGAGTTCGTCGAAGTGTTCCCACGTCGCCCAATGCGGAACGAGATTTGAGTTGGCGATCAACACTTTCGGCGCGTCCTTGTGGCTTTTGAACACAACCACCGGCTTGCCGGATTGCACAAGAAGTGTTTCATCTTCTTCGAGATTCTTCAACGATTCGAGAATCGCATCGAACGATTCCCAATCGCGCGCGGCTTTCCCGCGTCCGCCGTAGACGACTAGTTCTTCGGGCTTTTCGGCAACCTCCGGGTCGAGGTTGTTTTGGATCATGCGATACGCGGCTTCGCTGAGCCAGTTCTTGCAGGTGAGGTCAACGCCGCGCGGGGCGCGGACAGTTCGAGGTGCGGACATGAGGCGTCTCCTGAATAAGATAAAAAATCCCTCCCGATTATACGCCGGGAGGGATTTTATTCAGGTATGTTCTAGTCCGTGATCGTGATCTCGCCCGCGCCCATGTTGATGATGATCGTCAGCGTGGGTCCGTCGCCGCTCTGGGTGTAGGTGTTGCCTCGCTGCGACCAGCCTTCGCCGATGTTGATATCTACCAATGCGCTGTCAATGGTCACCACCGCGTGCACACCCGCTGGGATCACAAGCCGTAGGTCGCTCAAGCCGCTATCAATGCTCACGGTGGCGTCGCGTTGCAGTTCGCCGGAGAAATCGAGGGTGTAATCGCCCGCGCCGCTGTTGAAGATAAAACGTTCGAAGTTGGCGTTTGCTAATCCCTCCAGCGTCACATCCGACGCGCCGGTTGTGTAAGTGAATTCGTCCATCTCCACAAGGTTCGGCTCGGAGAACGAAAGGCTCACATCTGCCGCGCCGTCGTTCACGGTGAGGTTGTTCAGCGCCAGTCCGCCCAGTTCGAAATCGCCGGTATATGCGCCGGCTTCGATGGTCAGGTCCATCGGCGACGCGCCGAGTTTCAAGTCCCATTCGTTTTTCATTCCGTCAAACGGAGGAAGCCCTTCGAAATTTCCCTGCTTGATCGTGATCTCCGCACCGTCTTCGAAGACCTCTGGCTTCAGGTCTTTCACGTTGTAGATGACCGTGCCCTCCACGAGGTTTTTTGCGCCGGGGGATAATTTTAGGTCGCCAGCGCCGAATGAAAGGCTCAACCGCGTCTCATCGGATTGGGGATCTGTCACCGCAATGGATTCCTTGACCTCCGGCCCGGCTTTCACCTGCTCGGGCAGGTCAAAACTGAATCCACACGCCATGCTCGCCAACGCGAGTACAAGAATTGCTGAAATGATTTGGATTTTCATTTTGGTTCTCCTTCTGAGACCTCCTACGAAGGAAATCCAAAATGGTTGCGTCAGAAACTTCCGGTTTGCATATATCGCAGGATTTTGCCGTTGTATTTCCCGATAACCCGTGCCGATTCATCCTCCAGCAATCCCCCGAAATAACTTTTGATGTGACGCCGAATATACGGGTTGGTCTCGATGCTTATTTTAGAATGCACCACCTTATCATTCAGAGCATAAATAATGTGCGGCACATCTGCCATGACCGCCGCCCCCAAGCACATCGGGCAGGGTTCGACGGTTGTGAAGAGAATCGCGCGCTCGTAGTCCGTCCAGAGTTTTTCGCCCCCGTCGAGCAAAGCGTTCAGTTCTGCATGTCGTAATTGGCTTTTGAATTCACCATGCCGCGCCCGGCCGCGCGCGATGATTTCGCCGTCCAGCACGATGATCGCTCCGATGGGATACTCTCCGGCTTTACCCGCTTCATCTGCCTCGTTGAGAGCCTCGCGCATGAATTTTTCAAGATCGAGATGTTCGATTTCAGGCGAGATGAATTGTGTCATGGAATTACGCCATGTGCGGTGGAGATTTGGATACTTTCGTGGGAGCGGCAAACGCCGCGCTCAACGCCTGATCTACTGACCTGACTTCAACGATCTCGATTCCCTTCGGATACCCCTCGCCCTTTCGCAATGCCTTCGGCACGATGGCTGTTTTGAACCCTAATTTTTGCGCCTCGCGCAGACGCGCCTGCATCTGGCTGGGCATCCGCAACTCGCCCGCGAGACCGATCTCCCCGATCAACACCGCGTCGGCTTTGACCGAAACATCCTTCCAAGAAGAGGCGATTGCTGCGGCAATGGCGAGGTCGGCGGCGGGTTCGTCAATTTGCAAACCGCCCACCACATTGACGAACACATCCTGCTCGGCAAGTTTCAAGCCAACTCTTCGAGTGAGCACAGCCGAGATCAACAACAAGCGATTGAAATCCACGCCGTTAGCTGTGCGGCGCGCGTTGCCGAATTGTGTAGGGGAGGTGAGTCCCTGCACTTCAACAAGGATCGGGCGCGTACCTTCCATCGTCACGGCAATCGCTGACCCTGCCGCGTTGATCATGCGCTCCGCAAGAAATGCCTCGGATGGATTCGTCACTTCGACCAACCCGCCCTCGCGCATTTCGAACACGCCCACTTCGGAGGTCGCGCCGAAACGATTCTTCACCGAACGCAGCAAACGATAGGCTTGGAAGCGGTCACCTTCGAGGTACAGAACTGTGTCAACGATGTGTTCCAAGACGCGCGGACCGGCGATCGTCCCTTCTTTCGTCACATGCCCGATGACGAAAACCGAGATTCCGCTGGTCTTTGCCAGTTCACGCAATTGCGATGAACATTCACGCACCTGACTCACCGAGCCAGCCGATGAGTCCATGCTGGAGAGATAAACCGTTTGAATCGAATCAACGATCAGCAGTTCAGGTTTCACTTCGTTGATGTGATTCAAAATGATCTCAAGATTGGTCTCGGTGACCAATAATAAATTTGCCGGTAGGGGCACAGCCGAACTTTTCGATGACTTTGGCGATGATTCCTCTCGCTGTGCCACTACGGAATTACCACTTAACCGCACCGCGCGCATTTTGATCTGCCGTTCGGATTCTTCGCCTGAAACATACAACACGCGTTTTTGCGAAGCCATCTCCATTGCCATTTGCAGCATCAGCGTGGACTTGCCGATACCCGGGTCGCCGCCGACCAAAACGATGGAGCCGGGTACGATCCCGCCGCCGAGCACGCGCGCGAATTCCTCGATAGGCACGCGAATGCGATCTTCCACGTCCGATGAGATATCACCGATGGAATGGGGAGCAGACCGACCCGTCAGTCCGCGAACCGAGGATGTTTTCGCCACCGGCTCTTCATGGACGACTTCCTCCACCATGCTGTCGAACGATCCGCATTGCGGGCATTTTCCCATGTACGACGCGGCGACGCGCCCACATTCCTGACAGACGTAACGTGTTTGTGTTTTTGCCATTGCAATCTCCCCCTCTCCCTGAGGGAGAGGGAAGGGGTGAGGGTGAAGTCCAGTATAACAGAAATTATGTTCTGTTTTTGTTGGTGCGTTTTCTGAAATTTGCTATACTCGATTTACGAACGCAATGCACACAAATAAGATATTTTGCGTCCAAATTTTGAACGGGAGAAATTCGCATGATCGAATGGTTTGTTCAACTCAGCCCCGTGTGGCAGGCGTTAATCGCAACGCTGTTCACGTGGTTAGTCACTGCAGTAGGCGCGGCGACCGTTTTCTTTTTCAAAGAAGTCAATCGCAAGTTATTGGATGGAATGTTGGGGTTCGCGGCAGGCGTGATGATCGCGGCGAGTTTCTGGTCATTGCTCGCGCCCGCCATCGAAATGACGCGCGAAACGAACGACGTGCCGATCTGGTTCCCCGCGGCATTCGGGTTCCTGTTAGGCGGCGCGTTCATCCGTCTGATCGATTTCTTCTTGCCGCATCTTCATCTTGGGTTTCCATCGAATGAAGCGGAGGGTATGCCAACCCGATGGCGGCGGAGCATTCTACTCGTGCTGGCGATTACCTTGCATAACTTTCCAGAAGGATTGGCGATCGGGGTCGCCTTTGGCGCGGTCGCGGCGGATCTATCGTCCGCGACTCTCGCCGGGGCGGTTGCGCTCGCCATAGGGATCGGGATTCAAAATTTCCCGGAGGGCGTGGCGGTCTCTGTTCCGCTCCGTTCGGAGGGCATGTCTCGCTTTCGGAGTTTTTGGTTCGGGCAATCCTCCGCGCTGATCGAACCCGTCGCAGGGATGCTGGGCGCGGCGGCGGTGCTGTTGATGCGGCCCATCCTGCCGTACGCGCTGGCGTTCGCCGCCGGCGCGATGATCTTCGTGGTGGTCGAGGAATTGATCCCCGAATCGCAACTGGCAAAGAACACCGACTTCGCTACATCCGGCGCGATGCTCGGGTTTGTGATCATGATGATTTTGGATGTGGGGTTGGGATAAAGATTTTTACCGCTAAGGGCGCGAAGAAAATTAAAAAAACTTAGCGAACTTTGCTCGCTTCGCGGTTAAGCTTTTAATTCGCCGTCAGCGCGTAGACTTGATTCAACATCTCCAAAAATTCCCCCGCGGGTCGTTCCTTCAGAATCTCTTTGCGCGCGTTGCGGTCGAGCGTCTTCAACAACAGATATTGCACAGCATATTTGCGGAAGAGTCTCTGCCCATCTTCTTCGCCGTAAAACTGGACGCTCTTTTCCAAATGTTCGTGGATGGTCTCCATCACCAATTCATGCGGGACTTGTTCGCGGTCGTAACCCGCGAAAACCCACGGGTTGGCGATCGCGCCGCGCCCGATCATCACCGCGTCGCAATTTGTATGTTGCTTCATCCGCTGAATGTCAGCCACGGTGCGGATGTCGCCGCTTCCGATCACAGGAATTTTGACCAGCGACTTCACCTCGGCAATCGCGTCCCAATCCGCATCCCCGCTGTAACGTTGTTCCTTTGTACGACCATGAATCGCAATGAGCGAGCCGCCTTCTTCTTCCACGATGCGCGCGATCAACTTGTAGTTCTTGTTTTTATCCCAGCCGAGGCGAATCTTCCCGGTGACGGGAACTTTCAATGCCTTCACCAACTTCCTGAACGTGCGCGCGATCTTCAACGGGGTCGGCATCATGCCCACGCCCGCGCCGCGATCCGCAATGGATTTGGCGGGGCAGCCCATGTTGATGTCAATGATATCCGGCTTCCACTGTTCCACGACCAACGCGGCTTTGAGGATCAAGTCCGGGTCGTCGCCGTAGATTTGAAAGGTGACCGGTCGCTCCGCTTCCTCAAAGTACAATCTCTTTGCAGGCTCTTTGGAGCGGCTGAGGATCTTTTCCACTTTGACGAACTCGGTGTAACTCATCGCCGAACCCAGCGCGCGGCAAATGGAACGGAAGGGCCAGTCGGAGTAGCCGTCCATGGGCGCGAGAATCGTATCCCCGTAGATGGGGAGGTCGCGGATAAAAAAGTTGGGAATTCGTGTCTCGTCCATAAGGTTGGGTTCATCCCGCAGTTCAACTGCGGGATGAAAATTCGTTCCTGGAGCGACGGCAAGTATAACAAAAAAGACTTCGGAAGGCTCAAAGACTTCCGAAGTCTGGAACGTGCTTATGCCGGCTGTTTCTTCAACATCTCCAAGTGATATTTGCGGAACTTAGCCACCTTCGGCGCGACGACCGCCTGACAATAAGGCTGATACGGATTTCGCGCGAAATATTCCTGATGATAATCCTCCGCCATGTAAAACTTGTCCAGCTTTGATACTTCGGTGACGATGGGCTTATCCCAGATCTTCTGCGCGTTCAACTCCTGGATCGTCTCCTCGGCGATTTTCTTTTGCTCCTCGTCGTGATAGAAAATCGCGGAGCGATACTGCGTGCCGATGTCGTTTCCCTGCCGGTTCAACGTGGTGGGATCATGAATGGCAAAGAACACATTCAACAGGTCGCGGTACGAGACGACGGTCGGATCGAAGTGAACCTGCACCACCTCCGCGTGACCCGTATCTCCGTTGCAGACTTCACGGTAGGACGGATTCGCGCTTCGTCCCCCGGCGTAGCCTGATTCCACACCCTCGACTCCCTTCACCTCATCGAAAACGGCTTCGAGACACCAGAAACATCCCCCAGCCAATGTTGCAGTTTGAAGATTGGTATTCATGATAAGTTCTCCTGTTCTTTGATCTGCTCTGTAGACAACATGAAAGCGTGAAAAAATTATTACCAAAATATTACGGGTTATACCACCTCGCAGGTAAAACAAAAAGAGAGCAAAGACCATGTCTCTGCTCTCTAACCCTTCGACCTGCTCAGGGCAAGTTCTCCAATCTCTAGTCTCTTTTTTTACACCACCGGCTCTTCTTCAACTTCTCGTACGCCTTCGCGTTCGAGCGCGATCTCACCATCGGAGTTCAGCGTCACGAGCACCGAATCCCCGTGTTGAAATTCTCCGCTCAAGACACGATCCGATAACAGGTCTTCCACTTTTTGCTGGATTACCCGCTTCAGCGGACGCGCCCCGAATTCCGTATCGTAGCCCAGATCAGCCAGCGTCGCGAGGGCTTCGGGTGTGGCAGTCAGCACGAGGTCATGTTCCTTGAGTCGCTCCGCCACTTTATCCAATTCGAGCGAGACGATCTTCTGGATGTCTTCCCTGTTCAGCGCGCGGAAGATCACGGTCGCATCGAGGCGATTGATGAACTCGGGCCGGAAGGCGCGCTTGAGCGATTCGTTCAACTTCTTGCGCATGTCTTCGTAGGAGAGTCTCTCCTCGGTCACCTCATCGCGTTTGAGCGCAAAGCCGAGCGAGGACTGTTTCTTGATCACATCCGCGCCGATGTTGGAGGTCATCACGATGATCGCGTTGCGGAAATCCACTTTGCGGCCCTTCGCATCGGAGAGGTGACCCTCTTCCATGATCTGCAACAACATGTTGTGCACTTCGGGATGTGCCTTCTCGACCTCATCAAAGACGACAATCGAATACGGTCTGCGGCGTAACGCCTCGGTGAGTTGACCGGCTTCTTCGTAGCCGATGTAGCCCGGAGGTGCGCCGACCAAACGTGAAGCGGTGTGCCTTTCCATAAACTCGGACATGTCGAGTTGGATCGCGGCGTCTTCACTGCCGAACATGAACTTGGCAAGCGTTTTGGTGAGTTCTGTTTTGCCGACGCCGGTCGGACCGAGGAACATGAACGAACCGATCGGGCGTTTCGGGTCTTTCAACCCGGCGCGGGCGCGGCGCACCGCGCGCGAGATCGCGATGATGGCATCTTCCTGCCCGATGATTCCCTTGCGAAGTTCGTCTTCCATCTTCAACAAACGTTGTGATTCTTCTTCTGCCAGTTGCATGAGCGGAACACCTGTCCACATCGAAACGACCTCGGCGATATCTTCCGCAGAAACGACGGGGCTGTTGGCACGATCCCAACCGGTGCGCATGCGTTCGATCTGCTCGCTCAACTCTGTCTCGCGTTCCTGCCATTCGATGACGTCTTCGTTGTTGCCCTCTTCTTGGGCAAGCGAGCGATTTTGGCGGGCTTGCCTTAACTGACCAAATAGATCTTTAGCTTGTTTCGCGGCAGGACTCTTGTACATGCGCACGCGTGACGACGATTCATCGATCAGGTCTATGGCTTTATCGGGGAGGAAGCGTTCGGTCACATACCGGGATGACAAATGTGCGGCGGCTTCGAGCGCTTCATCGGATATCACAAGGTGATGATGTTCCTCGTAGGCGGAACGGATCCCTTTCAGGATTTGGATTGTCTCTTCCTCGGAGGGCTCATCCACTTGGATGGGTTGGAAGCGTCGTTCGAGCGCGGCATCCGACTCGATGTGTTTACGATATTCGTCCATGGTCGTCGCGCCGATCACCTGCAATTCGCCGCGCGATAAGGCGGGCTTGAGGATGTTTGCCGCGTCGACGGATGAACCGGCGGCTCCCGCGCCGACGAGCATGTGGACTTCATCAATAAAAAGGATGGCGCCGGATTGTTTGAGTTCGTCGATCACGCGTTTGAGTCGTTCCTCGAATTGACCGCGATACATCGTGCCTGCCACCAATGAGCCGACATCGAGTTGCAGCAATCGCTTGTTCATCAACGGGGCTGGCACATCGCCTTCGACGATTCGTTGGGCAAGCCCTTCCACGATGGCGGTCTTGCCGACGCCGGGTTCGCCGATCAACGCGGGGTTATTTTTTGTGCGGCGTGCCAGAATTTGGATCACGCGCTCGATCTCCATCTGGCGACCGATCACCGGGTCGAGTTTTTTCTCTTCGGCTTTGGTTGTCAGGTCGCTCGCGAGTTGGTCAATGAGCGGGGTTTTCTGATTGGGCTGGGCGCCGCGCGCAGGTCCGGCACCAGCCGGCATGGGGGAGGAGGAAGCGGCTTCGTTCAACACGCGCCGCGTCTGCCGGCGGATCTGATCCGGCGTCACCCCGAGTCTTCGCAGCACCTCCAACGCGGTGCCGTCCACGCGCACCAAACCGAGCAGGATGTGTTCCGTGCCAATGTAATGATGACCGAGGCGGCGCGCTTCATCCACCGCAAGTTCGAGGACTTGTTGTGTATCGCCCGCGAGTTCCACGCGGCTGGGGTCGAACCCAACCGAACTGGCGGACACGCGGCGAATCACTTCGCGCACGCGATCCGACGTCATGCCGAGTTCGCGCAACACGCGGCCCGCAACTCCACCCTCTTCATCCATCAAACCTAACAATAAGTGCTCTGTGCCGATATTATTGTTGCGGGATTGCTCAGCCTCCTGATGTGCAAGGCTCAAAACCCGTCTTGCTCGCTGCGTAAAACGCTCCATTCCAGCCATGATGTTTTTTCTCCTGAACTTGGATGTATTCTACCAAAAAGCCCAACGAGTCGTTGTAGGAAAAAGATTAGAGTTTGTTTACAACACTGATACAATGCATTGCAGGAACAGATATTCTTACCAAGTAAAAAGGATGGATTTCATGCGTGCAATTTGTGTGTTTTGCGGTTCGTCCGATACGGTTCACTCCGACTATACAACTGCCGCGCGTTCCCTCGGCATCCTTCTCGCGGACAAAGGGATTCGCTTGATCTATGGCGGCGGCAAGACCGGCTTGATGGGCGCCGTCGCCGATGGCGCGCTTTCCGCAGGCGGAGAAGTGATCGGGGTCATCATCCCTTCGATGAACACGCTTGCTCTTGCCCATGACGGATTGACCCGAATGGATGTTCCACCCGACATGCACGCCCGCAAAGCGCGCATGCACGAACTGGCAGACGGCTACATTGCGCTGCCCGGCGGTTTCGGCACCTTCGATGAGTTGTTCGAGACCATCACGTGGGCGCAGACCGGCGCACATCAAAAACCTGTCGGGTTATTGAACGTGAGAAATTATTACGCGCCCCTGCTCGCCGCCATGGACCATGCGGTAGCCGAAGGTTTTGTCTTCAAAGAACATCGCGATTCGATTGCCTGTGACTCTGACCCTGCGAAACTATTGGAGGCGATGGCGAAGTATGAACATCCGCACGCGGCGGTGAAGAGGTGGATGAGGGAGGGGTAGCGGCGTACTGCGTATTGCGTATGATCGTCCGGTCACGAAATCGCGGTAACGACTTCGGCTATTTGGTAGTGAAAGATGAAGGCTTGAGTAAACGATGAATATCATTTCTCTTGAATTATGTGCAAAGGATTTAGAGGCGCAGGCGAAATATTATGCCGGTGTGCTTGAGTTGCCTGTAGAGTTATCTGCTGAACAGTTGAATGTGCAGGCGGGAAAGACAACCCTTGTATTTACTCAAGCGAATTCCGATTTCGATGGCGCGTATCACTTCGCGTTCAATATCCCTGCGAATCAACTCCTTGCGGCAAAGGCATGGATCGCGGAGCGCGTTCCCTTGCTGCGCGATGAAAACGGCAGGGACGATTTCGATTCGACAAATTGGAATTCCCACTCGGTCTATTTCAAAGACCTGGCGGGGAATGTGCTTGAGTTTATTGCGCGGCGGGATTTGAAGAATCCTGTCGAGGGTGGGTTTAACAGCAGGCACCTTTTGAACGTGAGCGAGATCGGTTTGCCATCGGAGGATGTGATCGGCTTGGCGAACGAGCTTTGCGCGAAACTGGGATTGTCTGTTTTTCACCAACAACCGAACGAAAATTTCACACCCGTCGGAGACGACAACGGTTTGTTCATTCTGCCGGTCAAGAACCGCATCTGGGTTCCCAACTCGGGCGTGCCGGCGAAATTACTGCCGGTGACCGTGCGCGGTGAATCAAACGGAAAGCCGTGGGAAGTGCGGGGATTCCCTTACGAAATCCAAAGTTAATCGGCGGACTCGGTTTTTTGCACGCGTTTGGCGAACACCCAGCCTGCAATTCCCAACAAGACGAAGCCTGCAAGGAAAACCCAGAGCAAGGCTGGGATCGCAACCAGATTCGCTCCCACTGTGGCGGTTAGAAAGCTGGCGATACCGCGCCCCAGCATGTTCGCAAGCAAAAAGCGCTTGAACGGCATGCTCCCCAGCCCGGCAACATAGCACATCGCGTCGTTGGGAACGAATGGCATCACGAGTGAAACGACATAAAATACCATGCCTTGTCCTGCCGCGCTTTTATCCCAGCGGTTCAATGTAGCGGGCGCGATCCACTTTTCGGCGAACGGACGCCCGAATTTACGCGAGAGCCAGAACGCGATCTGCCCGCCGATGACGAGACTCGTCCATGTGAGGAGGAATCCGCCGGCGAAGCCGTAGATGATTCCGCTGGAGATCATGAGCGCCTGTCCGGGGATGAACGCAAGGAACGCTTGCAGGATGAAGAGCAGGAAAAGGATGGCGGGTCCCCACAAACCGTATCCCCGAATGGTTTCGATCACCGCATTTAAGTTGCTGAACCAGCCCAGCCACGCGCCGATGGGTTCGCGGTAGATCCACAGCGCGATCAACAAGGCGCCAAAGATGAGTATCAACAGAAGTTTTCGCGACAACATAGTTACCCTCACGCGTGCACCCGCATGAACGAATCCACCGTTTTATAAAACCCGTCATTCAGTTCTTCGAATGTGAAAGGTCGGGGCGGTTGATGAAAAGGAAAGGTCAGGCGGACCGTGTTCAAATTGCCAAAGTGATTCTCGGCAATTGCAAGGGTGGTATCGAAACGCAATAGCGGGTCGTAAATGGACATGGCGAAATAGCACGGCGTTTGATGTTTAGCCTTTTCCACTTCGAATTCTGTGGTCAGGATTTCGTTAACCTGGGCGGTGAGTACAGAAACTGTGCTCACAGTGACGCGGGGCAGTTTCCGCCTCAAAGGAATCGTGCGCTCAAGCCTTCCAATCATCCGGACGACAGAGATAGCCAGCGAAATCGTGTGCGGATTGCGGACGAACTTAACAAAACCCGATTGCACCTTCGGGCGCTCGAATTGCCGCACGAGACGATGCAGCATGTGCAACCGCGCTTGTGAATACGGCAGCGCGCTCTTGCCTAAACAGGGCGCGATCAGCACAAGGCGGTCGATACGATGCGAGAGGCGTTTGAAGGCGCGCATCGCAAGGATGCCGCCGAACGAGAACCCCATCAGGTTGAAGCGTTCAAATCCTAGTTTATCGGCGAGTTGTTCCACCAGTTCTGCCACTTGGTGACTGGAAAATTTCTCGGTGAACGGCGTGGATTGTCCGTGCCCCGGCAATTCAAAGAAGTACACCTTGAACCACTGTCCCATGAATTGTGCGAGCGTGAGCCAGTCTTCCCATTCCGAGATGGTCGCAGGCACCATGATCAGAGGTTCTCCCTCGCCGGTTTCTAAAATGTTCAAACGTGAGAGCGGCAGGTCTACGAAATATGTTCGGTAGGATGGCGGTTCGAGAATTGGCAATATGATCTCCTTCACTTCATTCATCGTAGCGTTTTACAAATACAAAACAGGAGAGACGATTGCCAAAATCTGCCAGTTCCAATCTGCATAGGGATTGGAGTATTTGGAGGAATATCAATCGAATCAATTCACGGTTCTTTCCATTAGAAGCCGCGCCAGCCCGCGGATCGCGTTCCTGCGCGTACGGTTGAAGGTTCCCTCTGAAATATACAGGCGCGACATGATCTCGCGGTTTGGCACGCCCTCGACATAAGCATCGTATAGCACCGCGTGGTTATACCACATGCGCGGCAGAGGCTCCGGTGGCCGTTTCTCGGCGGGTTTCAATGCCTCGATGAAACCGGTCAGCATTTGCTGTAATCGTTTGCCGCGTTCGATGTGTGATGCCTCAGTGATGAACATCTTCTCCGCCAGCGGGCTTTGCCCCAGTTTGATCGTGTCTGGCAGGTTGCGCAATGCGTCCTCCACATGCTTCACGAATTCGCCGCTGAGATTTGATTCCATCGTATCGAGCATTTCCTCGGCTAATACATTCATCTCGTTGGCGTTCTCTTGTGATTTTTCCAGCGAGCGGCGGATCACATCGTTTTGTTGCGAGCGCAGGTTGCTCAATGAGAATAACGTGCCGAGGTGGTCCGCCGTTTCTGCCAGCAAATCGAGGTCTCCGGAGGAATACTCCATTTTTGTTATTGATCCGCCGATGCCCACCACCGCTACTTGTTGTTGCCCCTCGAACGACGGCGCGATCCATGCGATGCTAGGGAGTTGATCGGCTGGGGGGTGTGAGACATCCTCACAGGCGAGGAGGGAGGCGGGAATCCCGCTTCCAACCGGGAGGGAGGCTTGGGTCGCCAGAACGGTGAAATTTTCGCCCGTGCGCACGGCGGCTAATCCACTTGGGGCGCGCAACGTTTTGCATAACAGGTCAAGCCCTTCCTGCAAGCGGGCTTTCAACGCCTGCTCGCCGGTGAGGTCGTTCTCGAGATCGTGCAACTGTTTGCGAAACCGACTCTCGTGACGCATACGCAGGCGTTCCAGGAATTCGCGCGTCAGGTCATAGATGCCGTGCGTCAGCACAGCCAACGCGATCACGAACGAGAACATTTCGGCTGGCACGCCCCAGCGCGACGCGAAATACAAATACACTCCTGCAAAACCCATCACAACCAATGTGGAGAGCGGAAAGTCTTGATAGGTGGTGCGCCTTTCTGTTAGGGTTTGATGTCGTGCTACAGAAAGCCCCACGAAGAACAACCATATGAAGTTGAAGATTGTGGGAATCACGTGTGGCAGCCTAAAGTCTGCAAAAAAATCCACGATGCCGTATAAAACGGAGAGGGTAGGGAAGAGCGCCGCGATGAGGAAAAACTTTCCGCGCGAGGTCAACCCAACCCGATCCTCCGCGAGCAGGTTGAACAGGATCAAACTGACAATCAGCAATTGAAACAAGCCATAGACGATGCTGGTTGCGCCCATTTGCAATTGCGACCCGTACAATGGGTTTCCACTTTCGATAAATGCATTCGAACGGAGGAGCACAACCATGGTGAGCGCTGCGAAACCATACATGCCGTTCTCGATCCAGCGCCTTCGCTGCCGGCTTCGTTCAGGTGTCAGTCGGCAGATCAAGCTGTACCAGAACGTTAGGCCGATCACCAGCAATTCCGAGCGTAACGCCGCCGACCCGGGAATTGGATGAAATAAATTCGAGTAGGCAATGTAGGATTCAATGGTTAGCGCAAGTAAAATGATTACCGCCCGCAGAGTCGCTTTGCTGGCGAATCCCCGTGCAAAGAGATAGAACGACATCCAGAGTGTCGTCGCGATGGTAATGAGTCTGACCAGGATAGTGGCTTCAAGCAACATTGCGACTTTTGCCCATTCCCGAATTTTTACGCCAGAGCGATTATATGCGATTTTCTTTAGGTTGGGCTGGCAGGAATGGTAAAGGAGTCGTTAACCTCCACAGGGAAGGCAGTTTGCTTGAAATGGCATCCCTATCGCAAGACCATAACGAGGGGTCCCTGCTGGTTAATGAGTGGACGCAATTCGCCGTAGGGGATCGTCACCGCCTGTGCTCCAGCCGCGTACGGCGCCACTTGGTACTCATCGAAGGTGATGAGCAAGCCCTCATTGGTGATATTCCAATTGCGGTAATTTTCTGAGGTCGGTTCGGCGCCGCGTTCAAACCCGCCGTAGAAACCGATGTCGCGCCTGCTGAGTTCGGCGATGCAATAACTCGAAATGGTTTTGAGGTACTTGGCATCCTCGGCGAACAGGTCGCCGAGCGAAAGTTCGCGGCCTTGTTCGAGATCGTAATTGAGTGTCAGGCTGTAATGGAAGGGGTGCGCCGCGCCGTCGGCGTAACCGAAGAAGTTGAATTTGAGCGACCACAGATCGCCGCGTTGATACACGAGGGTATATCCAACGTCGAAAAAACTGCCTGAGGTGACCGGAGCAGGCGGCATGTGAGAGAGAACGTTCTCGCGGAAATAATCGATCTCGCCCTGTATCCGTTCGCTCACCTTCCGGTTGAATTCGACCACCCGTTTATCTTCACTGCCCGCCAGCCGCGGGGTTTGAACCGTGATGGTATATCGCGGAGACGATCCATCCTCCTTGAAAGAGATGGAAGTCAATGAGACCTGACTGCTTACCGGCGGTTGACTCGGAGGAGTGACGGTCGGCGTTGGCGTGGCAGTTTGTGCGCTCGTTGCGCATGCGGCGACGATACTGAACAGGGTGAACCCTGTAACCAATAAATTGAGAAGTTTGCCTGTGAGCATACCATCCTCCTTTTCCCCCTTAACGACTACGGCTTGTTTTAAGTTCCAATGAGCAATCGTTTCAGAATCTCAAGCGACTCCTCTTTGCCCCCGCCGCCGTTTTCCCCGCCGGGTCCAACGCACGAGGGACAACCGTCAGCACATGGACAACCGCTCACCAGTTCGAGCGCGCGGGCGATCAATTCATCGTGTCGTTCGAACAACTTTTGGCTGAACCCAATTCCCGCCGGGACAGAATCGTAAATCACCACTGTCGGTTGCCCAAAGGTGTGATTCTCGACCGGTTCGATATGCCTGCCGAGATCGCCCGAGTCGCACATCAGGAACAGCGGCGCGAGATTGCCCAACACGTATGCGAGACCAGCCAACCCGCTTCTAATGCGGACATTTTGCTCCACTTTGTGATGGCAGGATGGGCAAAGTGTGGTGAGGTTATCGAGTCGGTTGGCTTCGTTATGTGCAGGGTCTCCAGACCCCGCACGAACAAACGCCCGAAATGGGATTCTGTGATGCACATCGTGCTGGCGGCTGGATTCCACCACGCCGCAGACCTGACAAGTGAATTTGTCGCGCGTGCGGACGCGGTCGCGAATCTTCGACCAATCGGATCCGTAATCGTTCGGGTCGTTGGTCCATGCGCCAGCCTCGCGCAGACTCGCCACCGTTTCCTCTGTAAGTGAAAGCCAGTAGCCGGTGGTCTGCAATTCGGAGGGCGGCAGGTCGAGGGGTTCCTGCCCCAAAGTCTCATGGGTGTACCAGCGGCGTTTGAGGAAGCCTGCAACGTGCGTGGTGATTTTTAGTTCTCCCCAGCTTTTTTCACTGCCAATGGCTCTTTGATTTGCGCTGGTGGATATTAAATCCACATCCGTTAGCTGCAGTGGCTCGGTGTAATAATCGCTTTCGATGGGTTTCAGGCGGGCGCTGCGGTCTTCAAGATTCAATTCTTCCACCAGATATTGCTGTGCCTCGTGCAGATACACGGCGCCGGGGTGCGCCATCCATGTTGCGCTTCCGCCGTCTACGATGCCGATGGTTTGCGGTTTTTCATCAATGGTTGTTTGCAACACAACACTTTGCGGCGACGCGGAGCGGAGTGAAATATTCGCCGCAGGATATTGGTCTGCCATCCAAAAATATTTTTCGTTCGAGAGATGCGCCTCGCGGTTTTCAACGAGAAAGTTCAAATATTCTTCAACCGTCTGCGCGGAGATCGCGCCGAACCCCTCGCCTTTTTGAAACGGCAACTCGAACATGGCGCAGCGCAAATGCTCCAGTAGGATCAACAGATGATCGGGATTCACCAACGCCTGTTCGGGCGAACGTTCGAAGAAATATTCTGGATGATGCGCGAGGAACTGGTCGATCGGGTTGGCGGAGACGACCATCACACTGACGGCGGATTCCAACCCGCGTCCTGCGCGCCCGGCTTGTTGTCTCGCCGATGCGACCGTGCCCGGGTAGCCGACGAGGATCGCCGCGCCGAGTCCGCCGATGTCAATGCCGAGTTCGAGCGCGTTCGTGGCAACGACGATTTTGACCGAGCCATCGCGCAGTCCTTTTTCGATCTCTCTTCGTTGTGAAGCTAAATAACCGCTTCGATAGCCGCGAATGAAAGAAGAAAGAGGAAAGAAATCTCCCTCTTTCTTCTTTCCTCTTTCTTCATCCTGAAGATACGTCAATATGATTTCAACACTTCTCCTCGAACGCGCAAAGACGACAGATTGAATGTCGTTTTTCAACAGATCTTGTGTCAACCTTACGCTTTCGAGCAGGGATGATTTCCGCAAGCCCAACGATTTATCCACGAGAGGCGGGTTGTAGACGAGGAAGTGACGCGGTCCGCGCGCCGAGCCGTCGTTATCGATCAAAGTCACAGGTTCTTCGATGAGTTTTTCGGCGAGTTCTTTGGGGTTGCCGATGGTGGCAGATGCCAGAATAAATTTTGGCGCACTGCCGTAAAAGCTTGCGACGCGTTTCAATCGCCGGATCACATTTGCAACGTGTGAGCCGAAGACGCCGCGGTAGGTATGTGCTTCGTCAATAACAACAAATTTGAGGTTCGTGAAAAACTCCATCCAGTTGGTGTGATGCGGCAGGATGCCGGTGTGGAGCATGTCGGGGTTGGTGAGCAGGAGGCGGGCGTTCCTGCGAATTGCAGCGCGGTCTTTTTGAGGGGTATCGCCATCGTAAATGGCAGTGTTCAGAAACCAGTGATCGGTGATCAGTGATTGCAACACCGATAACTGATTACTAATAACTGATAACTGATCTTGCGCGAGGGCTTTGGTGGGGAAGAGATAGAGCGCGCGGGCGCTCGGGTCGGCAATGAGTTCGGCAAAGACCGGCAGGTTGTAGGCGAGCGTTTTGCCTGAGGCAGTGCCGGTCGACAGGATGATGTTTTGATCCTGCTGGGTCGCCATCCATGCTTCGAGTTGATGCGAGTAGAGCGAATGGATCCCCGAGGCGATCAAGGCTTGGGAAAGCGGGGCAGGCAGACCCTGCGGAAAAGGATGCGTGTGCGCGGGGCGCGGGGGAAGAGTCTGCCAGGCGAAGATGTTGGGGGCGGTGTCGGGGTCGCGTTTCCAGAAATCCAAGAGTTCAACGATGGACATTTTGCTATGCGGGTGATTCGCTGGGGGTGCCCGGATCTATATGCAGGGCGCGCAATGCCCACGCGCCAACTGCCAGCGGAAACCAGAACGTGATGCCGCGATACGCGAGGGTGACGATCACAGCCTGACTCCATGGGACGTTCAACGAAGATAATGCAAGCGGCATCACACCTTCCACGATGCCAATGCCTGCCGGGGTGGGAGAAACGATCGTGAACAAATAGGTGATCGAAAATCCTCCGATGATGGTGCCGGCTGTGAAGGGGACTTTGAAGGCGAGGAAGATCACCGTTAGCACGCCCATGAGGAGGGTCTTGTTTGCAAAAGCGAACAGGAACGGTTTGATCAAACTGCGGATTTGTTGAGGCAGTGAACGCAGGTCTTCCGCCATTTCATGGGCGTATTTGCGCATTTTATCTTCACTGAGATAATCGCGGCGGATGAACGGGCGAGCCACGCGATTGAAGAAGCGCGCGATGCGCGCCAGCGCGTTCCCCAGACGCACTTCCGATTTTGAGCCGAGGTAGAGCAGGAAGGCGAGCGTCGCCGCGATGAACAGCATGGTCGCCGATGCCAGAATTTCTGTTGCATCGAGATCGTTGCGCCGAAAGAGCACGATCAATCCGAACGCGAGGACACAGAGGAAAGCGACGTAATCGGTGATGATGTATAACATGCTGGCAACGGTCACTTTGCCGGTGGATTGCCCGTTGCGGCGCGCCTCGCTGATGAAGACCGCCACCGCACCCATGCCGGCGCTGGGCATCACCGTACCAACGAACGTTCCTGCGGCGAAGAGGAGCGCCATCTTTTTGAGCGGTTCATCCAAGCCGACGATGCGGTATAGCGCATGGATCATGAACCCTGCAAGGATGAACCATACACATTCGATGAAGAGCGCGAGCAGGATGAACCAGATGTTGCCGCGCTGCAGGGTTTCAACGATGCTTTCGATCTCTCCAAAACTCAAGTACACAAACCCTGCGGTGAGAAAAACGATCAGGATGAGAAAGAATTTTCTCATGCGAGGGATTATACACAAATAAAAAAATCGGAAGTCTGTAAGACTTCCGATTTTTACGGGGTGCGTTAATCGTCTCGCCTGCCCAACCCGATGACGAGGAACACGTAATACAGCAATTGCAGAACGGCGGTGACGAGACCAGCCACGTACGTGAGCGCGGCGGCGTTCAACACTTGATTCACGCCGCGCATCTCCTCGTCGGTGCGGACAATGCCCGCTTCAGCCACCAGTCGTTTTGCGCGTGCCGAGGCGTTGAATTCCACAGGGAGGGTGGCAAGCGCGAAGACCGCGCCGCCCGCAAAGAAGAACACTCCCAGCCAAGCCAGTTCGGTAAAGCGGAAGATCAACCCGGCGAGGATCAGGATCCAGCCGAGGTTCGAACCGATGTTGACCATCGGAACGATCGCCGAACGGAATCGAAGCGGGATGTAGCCCTCCGCATCCTGTATGGCATGACCGAGTTCGTGCGCGGCGATCGCCACCGATGCTACCGAGGGGCTGTTCGCTACGCCGGGTGAAAGATACAACGTTTTATCCTGCGGATTGTAGTGGTCGGTGAGATTCCCGCCCACGCCAAGCACACGCACATTCCGCAGGTCGGGGCTGCCAGCCTCGCCGATGTAAACCGCGCGTGAGATGAGTTGTTTCGCGGCTTCGGCGCCGGTCAATCCACTGCTCGCGCGGACGCGACTCCATTGATTGTAGGCATGCCGCACATACCATGATGTGATTCCCATCAGAATGAGAGACGGAACGGCTACACAGAACAGATAGGTAGGGTCGAAAAACATGGTTGTCTCCTTCCAGACCTCACAGGTCTCATAGACCTGTGAGGTCTGATGTCTTTTACTTCTGCGCGATCAAACCCAATAATACTTCGATCGCTTTATCCAGTTGAGGATCGAGATCGTTGGCGAAATCCTCTTCGGTGAGCTCGACGATGAAGTCCGGCGTCAAGCCGATGCCGTCAATGAGGCGTTCATCCGGGGTGAGCCAGCGAGCGACGGTCACGCGGGCTGCGCCTTGTTCATCGGAAAGCGGCACCCATTGCTGGACAGAACCTTTACCGTACGATTGCACGCCGACAAGTTGAGCGCGTTCATAATCCTGCAGAGCGCCTGCGAGGATCTCAGAGGCAGAGGCGGAACCTTCATTGACCAATACGACGATCGGCAAATCGGTTGCGCGACCGTCGCCCAGCGCGGTGTATTCGTCGCGGTTGCCATCGCCGTACTGTTCGTACAGGATCACACCGCTGTCTATAAATTCGGAGGCAACTTCTACGGAGGTATGCAAATATCCGCCGGGGTTGTTGCGCAGGTCAATGATGATTCCTTGTGGATTTTGTGCGAGCAGTTCATCCAACACGGCACTGAGTTCGCCGGTGGTCTTCTCTCCGAACTGGTTGATATCCACGTAGGCAATATTATTTTCGAGCATTTCACCGGTGACGCTGGGGATGGTGATCTTGGCGCGCGTGATGATGAACTCAAGCGTATCTGCCTCGCCTTCACGCGTTACTGTCAATGTCACTGTTGTCCCTGCCGGACCAAGCACTTTTTGACGGGCCTGTTCGGGTGTGGTGCCGGTCATATCCACGCCGTCGATGGCGATGATCTGGTCGCCGGGTCTTAAGCCAGCGGCTTCGGCGGGCGATCCTTCGATGGGACTGATGATGGTGAGGTATTCGCCATCCGTGTCCACGTACGCGCCGATGCCTTCATATTCGCCGGAGAGCGCGGAGGTTTCGGTCTCGTAGACGACCGGGTCCATGTAGAAGGTCTGTTTATCGCCGACCGCATCCATCATGCCGCGGATCGCGCCGCGCATCAGGGCGACATCGTCGAGAGGCTGGTCCACAAATTGGTTGTGGACGATGTTCCACGCCTCCCAGAATGGGACGAAGAGGGTTTGATATTCCTCTGGTGTCGCGGATTGCTGTTCGGGTTCGACGGTTGGAATAACGGGGATCAAATCCCGGATGATCGGGAGTTGTTCGGTAGCGGGAATCAAATTGCCGACGAGGATGCCCGCAGAAAAGACGCCCGTAAGCAGGAGCAATCCCACGAGCGAGCCAAGTATGATTCTGACAGTTTTATTCAAAACAACCTCCATTCGATGTTGGGCTGAACGATACTATGCTGGGATTAATGTTTGCTGAATTGGGTGTAATGAATCCATTGGAACGGTATAAATGGATTGTTGGATAGTATGCATGTGGGATACGCAGTACGCCATACCAAGTATGCGCGCCTGGATTTCGTATGGCGTACTGCGTACTTCGTATGAGGGTACCTTACCCCAACAGAATCGGCAAATCTTTCCAGTTCAAGAACACGCCGCTGGCGTCGGACGTTGGTTCCTCAGTGCCGTATAAAATACTCGCCATGCCGGCCTCCAGTGCGGCGCGCGTGGTGCGCGGCAGGTCGTCGATCATCACACATTTACGCGGGTCGGGTTCGTCTGCAAGTTCCTGCGCGATGGCGAACGATTCGGGCATGGGTTTGCAGTACGGCGCGACCGCGTGAATATCCACGATGGAGTCGAAGAGGTCGTTGAGGTTGAGCGCGGCGAGGACGCGTCGGGCGTGGTGGACGTCGGCGTTGGTGAAGACCAGCTTCCTTTGAGGAAGCGAAGCGATCACGTCCCGTTGAACCGGGTCGGGGGTGAGGTAATCTTTCAAGGGCAGGTCATGCACAAAGGCAAGGAAATCTTCCGCATTCACGTTGTGACGCGCCTGCAAGCCGCGCAGGGTAGTGCCGTACATTTTGAAGTATTGTTCGCGCAATGGAGGTGCGTCGTTTTCGGGAATGTGAAGCCGCTCGACCATGTACAAATTGATGCGACCTTTGATCGCCTGCCACAAACCGGTCGAGTTTGGATAAAGCGTATCGTCGAGATCGAAGAAGAGTGTTGAAAAACGCATCGGGCGATTATACGTTATGGCGCGGCGAGATAGCGATTGAAAAATTGTATGGTGTTCTGGATGAACTCTTCCTCGCCCGCGCCGTAGAACGTGTGCGGCATGTTTTCGTAGTACACACATTCCACATTTTTACCGAGCGATACCAATTGCTCACAGGTCATCACGGACCATTCCAGTGGAACGAGAGTATCTGCCTTACCGTGGTGGATGCTGACCGCGGCGGTGATCTGATCGTAAAAGTACATCGAAGAGATGCGCGTCAACTCATCGGTTGGGATCTCCAGTTCATCCAGTCCGCGTGTATCACCCGACCACACGCGAATCGCTTCATAATTCTTTTGCTCGTCGCCGCTCATCGAGCCGTAAAGCACCGCGGCATCCACATCCGCGCTCACAGTGAGGACGCGCGTGCTGATCCCGCCGCCCATGCTGTGGCCCCACAAGCCAATCAGGTTCGAGTCGGCGGTTCGCAATGGATCGGTCCCGCCGCTTTGAGTTTTGACGATCTCGATCAGGTTCAACACATCGATCGCCATGCCCACGCGGAAGAGATTCCCGCCGTCGTCCGAGGGCGCGTAGCCGCGCAGGTTCGGATGCAAAACGACGTATCCCGCGTTGGCGAGCGAGTCGGCGTAGTGGGTGGTGTAATCCAACGTATTGTAAATGGCTGGGTCAATGTATCCGTGCAGTGCAATGACGACCGGATGCGGACCGTCATCGTTCGGGATGTTGGCGAAACCATAAATGTTCAATCCATCGCTGGGGTAGCGGATGAGATATTTCGTGAAGTAGATGTTCTGACCCAGCACCTCAAGAAATTCAACCTGCCCGCCGCCGTAGAGCCTCGAACGCAAATACTCATTCGTGTACAGGTAAAACAGGTCGGGCGTTGGGGAAAACGCGGGAGTAAATGTGGCAGTTGGAGGCGGCGCGGTCTGCGTCGGAGATTGTGTGAATGTGACGAGTGGGGTCGGTGCGGCGGGCTGTGCCGCAGGCGCGCACGATGACAGTAACGCCAATAGAAAGGTAATCGTAAAGTTCAACCGTTGCATGGGTGTGAATTATAAAGGTTATAATCGCGCCATGCCCATTCGCTTGCTTTCATCAGAGGTCGCATCGCAGATCGCCGCAGGCGAAGTGATCGAACGTCCGGCGTCGGTGGTGAAAGAGTTGCTGGAAAATTCGTTGGACGCGGACGCGAAAACGATTTCGATTTCGGTGGAAGAAGCGGGGAAAAAACTAATTGAAATCGCGGACGACGGACTGGGGATTCCCTCTGACGAACTGGAGTTAGCCGTCTCGCGTCATGCCACCTCGAAGCTGGTTCGCTCCGAGGAACTTTTTTCAATATCCACACTTGGTTTTCGCGGGGAAGCGCTCGCCTCCATCGGCTCGGTCTCACGCATGACGATCACTTCGCGCGTGAAAAATGAAAAAGAAGGCGCGCGCCTGAAAGTGGAGGGTGGAAAGGCGGGAAAACTTTCCAAAGTGGGAACGACGGTTGGAACTACTGTGCGCGTGGAGGATTTGTTTTACAACGTCCCAGCCCGCCTCAAATTCCTCAAAACGGATGTGACCGAACGCCGCGCGATCGATTCGCTCGTCACACGATACGCGCTGGCATATCCAGAAAAAAGATTCAAACTATCCGAGGGTAAAAATACCGCCTTGCAAACCACGGGCGACGGAGACCGCCGCGCCATCCTAGCCGCGTTATACGGCGTGGACGCGGCTAAACAGATGCTCGAAGTCATGGCTGAAGAGGACGGTTATCGCCTGACAGGTTTCATCAGTCCAACCTCTCTCACCCGCTCGAACCGTAAGGAAATCACTTTTTTCATCAACGGGCGCTGGGTGCATGAGATCGCGTTGTCAACCGCGTTGCTGCAGGCGTATCACACCTTGCTGATGGTGGGACGGTATCCGCTCACCGCGTTGTTCCTTGAGATCGACCCGCAAGAAGTGGATGTGAACGTGCATCCCGCCAAAGCCGAAGTGCGATTCAGGAATCAGGATAAAGTGTTCAGTTTCGTACAGCGATCCGCGCGCAAAGCGTTGCTGGCGTATTCGCCGGTGCCGAACGTCGCGCAGAGTTTGTGGGGAGGGCGAGCGATGCAGCCCGAATCGAAGACCGTTGGAATGGATTGGAGCATTGCGCATGAGGGGGAGTGGTCAGTAAATAGTGATCAGTTATCAGTGAATGGACACCAGAGACTGGAGACTGAAAGCCAATCTCCAATCGTAACTCGTCAATCTGAAATCGTAAATCGAATCCCTCTTCTCCGCCTTATCGGTCAGATCGGGGCAACGTATCTCGTGGCGGAAGGACCCGACGGACTGTACCTCATTGACCAGCACGCCGCGCACGAACGCGTCCTGTTCGAAAAGTTGATGGCACAGCATGAGATGAAGAAAATTCCATCCCAAGCATTGCTTACGCCTGCGGTTGTGACCCTCCCTCCCCAAACAACCCAATTGCTAATGACTCAATTACCTGTATTGAAACACTTTGGCTTTGATGTGGAGGAATTCGGACCGAACACGTTCCAAGTTCGTGCGGTGCCAGCGTTGTTCGCGGGGAGCGATCCGTCTGCGGCACTGCGTGCGTTGGTGGAAGATTTCGAGGAAGACGAGACGCCGTTGCAAAATGAGGTGGAGAAAAAACTTGCCGCACGCGTCTGCAAACGCATGGCGGTGCGAGGCGGCATGTCGCTGTCCGTGGAGGAACAACGCGCACTGCTCACCGACCTCGAAGCATGCGACTCGCCGCGGACCTGTCCGCATGGCAGACCGACGATGATCCACCTTTCTGTGGACATGCTCGAACGTCAATTCGGGAGGCGCGGTGCCAGATAACGAGGAAAGCCTGTCTGAGAAATACAAAAAACTTCTGGAGGCATCCGGTCAACTGGAAGCGGAGTTGAGCAAGGCGAAGCGCGCGCTCGAGATCAAGGAAATCGAACTAAAGGCAGTGTTGGCGCAGGCGCACGAGATCACGTATACCGACGTGCTGACGTTCCTGCCGAACCGCCGCAAGATCATCGTGGACTTGCAGGAGGAGGTCATTCGCTCGGCGCGCTACAACACGCCGCTCTCTATTTCGATCGTCGATATCGACCATTTCAAGAGCATCAACGATTCGTTCGGGCATGCAGTCGGGGATGAAGCGCTCCGTTCGATCGCCGCGCAACTGAGGGAACAGATCCGTCACCCCGATACGATCGGGCGTTACGGCGGCGAGGAATTTTTGATTGTGTTACCCAACAGCGAAGCGAGCGCCGCCGAGGAGCAGGCATCGCGGTTGTGCCAGCATCTGCGCGGATTTCAAGTGGCTTCCAACGACCATGTCTTATCTATTACGATCAGCATTGGCATCGCGCAATTTAAAATTGGGCAGGAAACTTGGGAGCAATTGCTCCACCGCGCCGATATGGCGTTGTATCAGGCGAAGAACAATGGGCGCGATGGATGGGCGGCGGCAGAGGAGTAAGATGAAAGCCCTTTGGCTAGAAAACAACAGAATCGAACTACGCGGTATTCCCCAACCTCATGAGCCGAATGAGGCATTAGTGAAAATCCGGAAGGCGGGCATCTGCTCCACCGACCTCGAATTGGTCAAAGGGTATTATCCCTACACCGGCGTGCTTGGGCACGAGTTCGTGGGTGAGGTAGTTGCTTCCCCTCTCCAACAGGAAGATGGGTTAGGGGTGAGGGTGGGTGACCGCGTGGTGGGCGAGATCAATGCAGTCTGTAATCAATGCGAACAATGCCTGAACGGACGCCCAACACATTGCGAGAATCGGACCGTGCTGGGAATCGTCAACCGCGACGGAACGTTCGCCGAATTTACCCAATTACCTCTTGCGAATTTACACAAGGTACCCGCTTCTGTTTCGGACGAGTTGGCTGTGTTCGCCGAACCCCTCGCCGCCGCCCTTGAAATTCAAGAACAGGTCAATATCAAACCCAATGACCGCGTCCTGCTCGTCGGCGCGGGGCGGCTCGGTCAACTCATCGCCCAGACGCTTGCCCTCACAGGCTGTGACCTGCGCGTTGTTGCGCGGCATGCGCGTCAACAGGAATTGTTGAAGGCGCGCGGGATCCGCATCATCGGCGAAGAAGATGTACAGCGCTGGAGGTGGGATGTGGTGGTGGAAGCGACCGGATCGCCGAGCGGCTTCACGCTGGCGAGGCAAGCCCTCCGTCCGCGAGGGACGCTGGTGTTGAAGTCCACGTATAAAGGTGAGATGAACGTCAACTTTTCATCCATCGTGGTGGACGAGGTCAATATCATAGGCTCGCGTTGTGGTCCCTTCGAGCCTGCATTGCGATTGTTGGAATCCAAACAGGTCGACCCAACGGTGTTGATCGACGATGAATTTTCGTTGGACGATGCCTTGAAAGCATTCGAGCGCGCCGCACAAGCAGGCACGCTCAAAGTGTTGATTCAGCCCTAACGAGGGTGTGGGTCGTTTCAGTTATTTCATCCATTGAACTGCCGCAATTAACAGTATCCCCGATCGCTTATTCGTGTGGTTGGGGTCGCTGTCCGCGAGGGAGATAGACAGTGAACGAGGTGCCGACGCCCATTTTGCTTTTCACTTCGATCCGTCCATTGTGTCCTTGAATGATCTGTTTGCAGATCGAAAGACCCAACCCGGTGCCGGTGGCTTTGTTCTCGTGTTCGCGCACGCGATAGAATTTTTCGAAGAGGTGGGGAACGGATTCTTCCGGGATTCCTACGCCGGTATCCTGCACACCCAGCGAAAGTTCGGCGTCCGTAAAATTGCCGGTGATGATGACGGAACCGTTGGGGCGGTTGTATTTTAGGGCGTTGCTGACGAGATTGAGCAATACCTGTTTGATCTTATCGCGGTCGGCTTCCATGAGCGGCATGTCGTTCGGAACATCCACGCGGATCTGCACGTTGGTCTCTTGCGCCTTGGTCATCATCACATCGCGCACTTCGTAGAACAGATCTGCCGCGCTGAAACGCGTCTTGCGGAATTGCACGCGTCCCGACTCTAAGCGCGCCAGATCGAGGAACGAAGAGGCAAGCGAGTTCAACCGTAAGGTTTCATTGTGAATGTTGTTGACGATTTGGTCGCGTTGCTCGCGCGACATTTCAGGCCGTAGCAATAAATAGGTGGCGGTGCTTAAGGAAGCCAGCGGCGTGCGGAGTTCGTGCACGAATTCCTGGATCAAGTCCGATTGTTGGAACAAGCGCGCGTTCTCGATTGCCACCGCCGCTTGCGCGCCCAGCACGGTGAGCATGGATTCATCGGGATCGGTGAACTTGCCCCGTTTTTTATTGACCACTTCAAGAACGCCTACGACTTTGTTCTTTGTGATCAGCGGAATCCCCAAAAGGGACTTGGTCGAGTAGCCGATCATCTGTTCCACGTCGCTGAAGAATCGCTCGTCTTTATGAGCGTCTTCGATGCGCACGGATTTGCGGTTCGTTACGATCCAGCCCGCGATACTTTTATCGAGCGGGATGACCAAACCTCGCATGGTCGGCTCATCGATGTTGGTTGCAACCTGAAAGTACAACTGCCGCGCGGTATCGTCGTACAAAAGGATCGAAGCGGCTTCGGCATAGGTGATATCCGCGGAAGCGCGCACGATATCGTCCAGCAGGGTGTCGAGGTCGAGGGTGGAGGCAAGATCGCGCGAGATTTCGATCAGCCTCAGGTAACTTCCGAGAGTTTGGGTTTTGATCTCAGCCATGGATCGCTCGTTGGATGATCTCCGGCAGGATGGTTGCCACATCGTCCATGAGGACAACATCCGCCCGGACGTTGATATAAGTAGGTGTGTTGTTGATGACGATGAGATGCACGCCGCGGTCGAGGGCTTGCATCGGAAGCCCCGCCACAGGCAGGACCTCCAGTGAGGAACCGGCGACCAGCATCAAGTCCGCCTGACGCGTTTCGCGCTGCGCTTCATTCCACGCTGCTTGCGGAAGCTGTTCCCCGAACAATATCACATCCGGTTTGAGGATGCCGTTGCACTTGGAGCACATTGGGATCGTTCCATCTTCGATATACGCCTGCAAGAACGGCGAGGATTCGTATTGTTTGAAGCATTGCGTGCAGGAGAGTGTGCGGATCGTGCCGTGCAGTTCGAGTACTTTTGTCGAACCCGCTTTTTGATGCAGCCCGTCGATGTTTTGTGTTGCAATACTGACGGTGGCGCCGTTCTTTTCAAGGTCAGCGAGCGCGAGATGCGCGGCGTTGGGTTGCGCATTGAAAATTTGACCGGCGAGCGGGCGGAACCATTGAAAAAATTTTTCCGGCGATGTGCGAAAGGTGTCGAGCGACGCGGCTTCCAACGGTTCATCGCGGGACCATAAGCCGGTTCCCTCCGAGCGGAAGTCGGGAATCCCCGATGGGGTGGAGATGCCGGCTCCCGTTAATACAACAACGCGCCTGGCTTTGCGGAATAACTCTGCCGCACGCAAAGCATCAAGCGCAGTTGCCGTTGCGGGAGTGGGGTTCATCGAGGCATTGCCTCTCGCTCGACGACAAAGTCCACTAGTTTGCTGAATTGTCGCGCAGTGAGGCTATCGGGCTGACATAACACAGCCGGGGTTTGCAAGCGGGTAGCTTGTACGAAGAGTTCCGGGGCGGGGGTGAGCGTGGTGACGATCTCATGCCCAAGTTTTGCCTGAACCTGGCTGGTCGGAAGTTGTGTATCCGAACGGATGCGGTTGTTCAAAACCGGGCTGATGTTCTTGATATTGACGCCAAAGGAATGAATATCCTCGATCAATGCCTTGGCGTTGATGATCGTGTTCGGATTCCCTTCGAGGATCACAAGGATCGCGTCGCAGTGCGGGAGGATCACTTGTGTGAACGGTTGCAAACCGGCGCCGAGGTCGAGCAGGGTGAAGCGCGCCAATCCTCCGATTTTGGAGGCGATGGCTTCGTAGTTTGCACTCTGGCTGACAAGATGCATATCGCGCGGTCGATCAGAGGCAAGCAGCACTTTGATGCCCGAAGGGTGATGCTGGAGCGATTCGCGGATGTTATCGCGGGTGATGTCGGTCAATTTGGTATGGCTGAGCAGGTCTGCCAAGCCGCGTGAGGCGGTAAGACCAAGTTCGAGGGCGAGCGCGCCGCGCCCGGGGAGTGTCTCCGCGACGATCACTTCGCTTTTGGTGCGGGCGTGCAACCCAGCCGCCACATTGAGCGCGACGGTTGTCGCGCCGAGGCCGCCGCGGGCGCTGATGACCCCGATCACAAAGCCGTTGCCGTCATTTTTTGCGGATGTGCCTTCGCCTTTTTTCTCACTGGAACGCGCAAGCAGCGCCTTGACGCGCGCTTGAAGTTCGGAGGGATGCGTGGGTTTTGTCAGGTAATCGTTCGCGCCCACTTCGAAGCCGATCACCTTGTCGTTCATTTGGGTCTTGGCGGTGAACATGAGGATGGGCGTTTCCATGGTGGAGGGGTTTGCCCTCAAACGCCGGGTGACTTCATAACCATCCATATCCGGCATCATGATGTCGAGGAGGATCAAGTCCGGGTCTTCGTCGAACGCTTTATCCAACCCTTGTTGCCCGTTGGTTGCCGCGCTGATCTGATAGCCTTGACGTTGGAGCATCAGTCCGACCAGCCTCAGGGTGTCGAGGTCATCGTCAATGATGAGGATTTTTTCGCTCATGTTGTGGTATACCGTGAGATAATGAAGTACAGTCTAGCATAAAGCAGTCTTGAGGGCAAGCGGAAAGCCGCGCCTGCAAGTATGCTATAATGAAAACGCATCGTTGAGCAGTTTGATAATTTGCTCCGCGGGGATGACAGGCTTCGACGGGAGAGGCTGGTCCCGGAATGCGAGCCGAGAGGCGCCGAACTCGTAAACTCAGCGCAAACAATCAAGTGCCAATCGCACTTCCTACGCCGCTATGCCCCTCGCCGCGTAAGCGATGAGACCATAACGGTTGGCGCCTTAGGGCGCCACGTCCGCCGGAGCCGTCCTCCACCCGGTGACGGACCGGGCGAAACAATGGTGTGAGTGCCGCGCATGATTCTGCTAATTGCGCGAAAGACAAGCAGATGGTCACAGGGTTACCCGCCCGCCGAGATCCCTGTGATGACTATCATCGGTGGGCTACGCTCGTAGATTTCCGAGGGTCGAGTCTTTCGGACCCGGGTTCAATTCCCGGCATCTCCACACAATGATCGTCCAGCAGTTCAACTGCTGGACGATCATTTTATGGACGATCGTTTTATTCGAGCGCAATCGTCCAGCCTGAACGCTGGGCATTTGTGTTATAAAAAGCGGATGAAAAAACTATTTCTTGGATGCCTGCTCCTCATCACTGCTTGCCAGACCGCGACTCCGACTCCAATACCTGAGACTTCGCTCTTCCCAACGTCTACGCCTCTTCCCACCTTTTTGCCTGATACCCCAACCCCCGAATCGACTCCAACTTTCGAGCCTTCGCCAACTGCCCTGCCGCGTTTTTTCACCAACGAATTCGATTCGTCCCTCGCGGGCTGGGTTGTTCTACAAGCGGGAAACGAATCGGTCCCGGCCGTCAACACCGCCAACAGTTCGCTCCTGCTCCAAATGGACTCCCCGTTTACGTGGCTCTACGCCCTCTATGGACCGGAAGAGTATACCGATGTTCGCATCGATACGCAATTTCAAAACATGGCTGGTACGCCTGCCTCGGCTGGCTTGGTCTGCCGTTACGGCGATGAACAGGGTTGGTTTGAATTCAATGTATCCACGGATGGGACGTACAACATTCTGTACGGCAAGTGGTTGAGTGTCGGTGTTGCCGAATACCTGCCCGTTACAGACGATGGCTCATCAGCGTTGATTCAACCCAGCGGGTCGACTCAAACGATCGGTCTCCTTTGCGAGGGGGATATCGTTACCTTATTTGTAAACGATACCATCCTTCGCCGCGTGGATGTGGAACGGTTCGGTCTGGCTGAGGGCAAGGTTGGTCTGACCGCATCATCATTTGAGAATATTCCGATCGTTGTTTCGTTCGATTGGGTAAAAGTAAGTGAGCCTTAATTCATCGCTCGTGCTGGGCGGGGAAAAATCCAATTCAATTTCTACACCGCGTTAACAGTATTCTTGCGCAAAGCGATTAACATTTGAGCAATCGGAATCTATAGCAAGGAGACTCATATGGGCAAAATCATTGGCATTGACCTCGGCACGACCAACTCTGTTGTTGCCGTGATGGAAGGCGGTACGCCGACTGTCATTTCGACCGCGGAAGGCGGGCGACTCTGCCCGTCGGTGGTGGCGTTCAACAAGAACGGCGAACGACTCGTCGGTCAGACGGCGAAGCGGCAGGCGGTGGTGAATCCCGAAAATACGATCTATTCGATCAAACGGTTCATTGGGCGTCACTTTGAAGAAACGGAAGTGGAGCGCAAGATGGTTCCCTATCAAGTCGTGAAGGGATCATTAAACGACGTGCGTGTGAAGATCCCCGTCACCAATCGTGAATATTCCCCGCAGGAAATTTCGGCGATGGTGCTGGGCAAGTTGAAGTCCGATGCTGAAGCGTATTTAGGTCAGCCGGTCACGCAAGCGGTGATCACCGTCCCTGCGTATTTCAACGACAGTCAGCGTCAAGCCACCAAAGATGCGGGCAAGATCGCAGGTCTCGAAGTGATGCGTATCATCAACGAACCGACCGCCTCCGCGCTGGCTTACGGACTCGATAAGAAGAAGGATGAAACGATTCTGGTCTTCGACTTAGGCGGCGGCACGTTCGACGTGTCGGTGCTGGAGGTGGGCGAGGGCGTGATCGAAGTGAAAGCCACGAACGGCGACACTCACCTCGGCGGCGACGACTGGGATCAGAAGATCGTCAACTGGGCGGCGGATGAGTTCAAGCGCGAACAGGGCATCGACCTGCGCAACGACCGCCCCGCGTTGCAGCGATTGCGCGAAGCGGCAGAGAAGGCGAAGATCGAACTTTCCACGATGATGGAAACCGAGATCAACCTCCCCTACATCACTGCGGATGCGTCGGGTCCGAAGCACATGCAGTTGAAGCTCACTCGCGCAAAATTCGAGCAGATGACCGAAGACCTGCTTGCACGGTGCCGGCATCCGTTCGAAGCCGCGTTGAAGGATGCAGGCATGTCAGCGGATAAACTGGATGAAGTTGTTCTGGTCGGTGGCTCGACACGCATGCCGATGGTGCAGGATCTGGTCCGCAAGTTGACGAACGGAAAAGAACCGAACAAAGGCGTGAACCCCGATGAAGTCGTCGCAATCGGTGCGGCGATTCAAGGCGGCGTGCTCGGCGGCGAAGTGAAGGATATTTTGTTGCTGGACGTTACCCCGCTGTCGTTGGGTGTTGAAACCCTCGGCGGCGTGATGACCAAAATGATCGAACGCAACACGACCATCCCGGTCCGCAAGACCGAAACGTATTCCACTGCTGCGGACAATCAAACCGCGGTTGACATCCATGTTTTGCAGGGCGAACGTCCGATGGCGAACGACAATATGTCGCTTGGGCGGTTCCGACTCGACGGCATCCCGCCTGCGCCGCGCGGTATCCCGCAAGTGGAAGTGACGTTCGACATCGATGCGAACGGCATCCTGAATGTGACTGCCAAAGATAAAGCCACAGGCAAAGAACAGAAAGTCACGATCACCGCTTCGACCAATTTGAACAAGAGCGACATCGAAAGAATGGTGAATGAAGCGCGTTCGCATGAAGCGGAAGACCGCAAGCGCCGCGAGTTGATCGACGCGAAGAACACGGCAGACAGCCTTGTGTATCAAACCGAAAAGGCGTTGCGCGACCTTGGCGATAAAGTCCCCTCTGCGGAACGCGGCGAGATCGAAACCAAGATCAATGATCTTAAGTCCGCCGCACAGAGCGATGATATCAATCGCATCAAACATGCGTCGGAAAAAGTGGAACAAGCCTTCCATGCGTTGAGTCAGCAGCTCTATGCACAGGGTCAGCCGCAGCCCGAAGCCGCTGGCGGCGGACCGTCCACACCGCCGCCGAGCGACGGCGAGGTGATTGACGGTGAAGTGAAAGAATAACGTTAGATTAGAACTCCGGGTTTTCAAAAAACCCGGAGTTCTTTTGTTTTATAATCCCTCCCATGCAAAAACGAAATCGTTTGAACTTTAAATTGCTGATTCCGATCGTGATCGCCTTGGGGATCGGCGTGTATTTCATTCCTCCCGTCAACGCCCGCCTCGCGCCGCGGCTCGACGAGATTCGTACCCAAATCAAATACCTGATCAACCCGCCGGAAGACGCTACGTTCCAGCCGCAGCAACAATCGCAGGTGGATATCGCGCTGACCGCGATGATGCAGACGCACATCGCATCTCAAACGCCGAAAGCGACCCTCACTCCCACCGCAGGACCCACGCTCACGCCGACGGTCACCTCCACGCCTCTGCCCGGTTCCGTTTTGTGGACGGATTTCCGCTACGAAGACCAAAAGAACCGCTGGAATTATTGCGGTCCCGCCAACCTCAGCATGGCGTTGAACTTTGTCGGCTGGGATGGCGACCGCGACGATGTTGCCCGCGTCGTCAAGCCGGGGACTCAGGATCCCAAACTCGACTTTATCCAACAGGGACGCAGTGATGTCAATGTGATGCCCTACGAGTTGGTGGACTTCGTCAACGACGAGACCGAGTTCCGCGCGCTGTCGCGCCTCGGCGGCGACATCGCCATCGCCAAACGATTACTCGCGGCAGGCTTCCCTTTCATCGCTGAAAAAGGCTATTACGAAAAAGATTACACCGGCAAGATCGCCTGGCTCGGACATTATCAATTCGTCACGGGTTACGACGATGCAAAAGGTGTGTTAATCGTTCAGGACACATGGAACGATGGTCCCAACTTTCAGATCTCTTACGAAGAGTTCACGTCAAGCGAAGCGTGGCTCTCGTTCGATAATATTTTCATCGTGGTCTATGCGCCGGAACGCGAAGCCGAATTATTGCGTGTGCTCGGTGCGTATGCAGATGAACGCTGGGCGGCTGGTCACGCTCGCGAGATCGCAGACGAGGGCATTGAAAACCTCACAGGTATTGACCAATACTTTGCCTGGTTCGCCAAAGGGACGAGTCACGTTGCGTTACAGGAATACGCCGACGCCGCAACTGCTTTCGATCAGGCGTTTGCCATCTACAATGAACTTGGGCAGGACGACAAGCAACGTCCGTATCGCATGATGTGGTATCAAACGGGTCCGTACTGGGCGTATTTTTACACGGGTCGCTATCAGGATGTGATCGATCTTGCCAACGTCACCTTGACCGAGACGATCTCCAAGCCCACACTGGAAGAGAGCATTTACTGGCGCGGGCAGGCGAGGTACATGATCGGCGATACCCCCGGCGCCATCGCCGATTACCGCGAAGCCCTCCGCCTGCATCCCAATTGGGGTCCCGCCTTGCAGGCATTGCAAGACTTGGGGGTTCAACCTTAGTTCATCACCCGGTGGACTAACGACAAGAAGGCTAGTAGACTATCAGGCTATGAGACTCCTCCATTTCGCCGACGCCCACATTGACATGGCAAACTACGGACGCCACGACCCCGAAACGGGATTGCCCCTCCGCGTGCTGGATTTCCTCAAGTCGCTGGATACCATCGTGGACGCGGCGATCACTCAACGGGTGGACATGGTCATCTTTGCGGGCGACGCCTACAAAGACCGCGCGCCCGCGCCGACCTTTCAACGCGAGTGGGGCAGACGCATCGTTCGACTCTCGCAGGCAAAAATTCCAACATTGCTTTTGGTCGGCAACCACGATCTTTCGCCCGCCGTCGGGCGCGCGCACGCAATTCAGGAGTTCGACACACTGCAAGTTCCGTTCGTCAAAGTGCTGGATAAGCCGCAATTTTTGAAACCCGGCGATCTGTGGGATGTGCCTGTTCAAGTCATCGCTATGCCGTGGATCACGCGCTCCGGTCTCATGGCGAATCTCGAAATGAGCGCGTCAGAGCCCAGCGAAGTTTTCTTGAATCTTGAATCTCGAATCTCCAGTCTCATCGAAGAATACATCAATGAAGCGGATAAGACTCTGCCTCTCATCCTCACCGCTCACGCCTCCGTCGAAGGCGCAACCTTTGGCGCAGAGCGGATGGTGATGCTCGGAAGCGATTTGGTTTTGCCGACTTCGCTGGTGAAAGACCAGCGGCTCGATTACGTTGCGATGGGGCATATCCACAAACCGCAGGATGTAAATGAAGGAGGGCAACCGCCGGTCGTTTATCCCGGCTCCATCGAGCGCATTGACTTCGGCGAGGCGAAGGATGATAAGTTTTACGTCATCGCAGAAGTGGAGCGGGGAAACGCGAAAGTGATGTGGAAGAAAATCGAAGGGACGCGCCGCTTCATTGAGGGCAAAGCAGTTATCACGTCGAGCGAGAACGTGACCGAGTATTTGAAATCCCGCTTGCCGAAAAACCTATCCGATGCAATTGTCAAGTTAGTTGTGGAATATCCGCGCGAGTGGGACGCGCTGATCGACGAATCCGCGTTGCGAAAATTCGCATCGGACGCATTCGAGTTTCATCTCGTGAAAAGACCCAAAGTGGAGGCGCGCGTCCGAATCCCCGAAGGGCAGGCCGTCAGCAGTATGAGTCCGCTCGACTTGCTTGGGCAATACTTCGACTCGGCAAAGGTGAGCGATAAGGATGACCTGCAAAGGCTCGCGCAGGAGATCATTTCGGAAGAGGAATAGTTCGCATCCTTGTAGCGTTTACAGGGTTTTCGGTGGAAAAGGATACCGACATGAGATTCAACAAGAACTTTGCGTTTCTTCTGCTGGCTGTGTTTTTGATCTTCGAGGGGCTGGCAGGGTTGGGAATTTCATTCGGTGTGTTGAATGTGATCGGCGCGATATGTGCGCTGGTGGCAGGGATTCTCTTTCTCGTCAACCGATGACGCCTTTAAGCATGGACAGCCTCATACATGAGGCTGTTCGTTTTTTAAACATCATTGTGAGGTAAAGCCATGTCACAACAGAACCCAAATTATCGCTGGTTCGTCGTCGTCATCTTTTTCTTCTTCATGCTGTTGCACCAGACCGATAAGTTGATGATCGGCTCGTTGCAGGTGCAGATCAGCGAAACATTCGGGTTGGACGATTTCAAATGGGGCTTGGTGAATTCGGGCGCGCTGGCAGTGGCGACGATTTTGTATCCGCTGTGGGGATATTTGTACGACCGTTACGCGCGCGCCAAACTGCTCGCGCTGGCGTCGTTCATTTGGGGCGCGACCACGTGGTTGAACGCCGTCGTGCGCACGTACACGGGCTTCCTCGTCACGCGCGCTTCGACGGGCATTGACGACTCATCCTACCCCGGCATTTACACTCTGATTGCAGATTATTTCGGTCCCGGCTTGCGCGGCAAGGTGTATGGTATTTTGCAACTCGCCCAACCGCTTGGCTTTCTGCTGGGCTTGATCCTCGGGCAGATGGTCGCGCCGATGATCGGCGGCTGGCGGTCAGTGTTTTATATCACGGGCAGTTTGGGGATCGTGATCGCGCTTTTCATATATTTCGGTGTGAAAGATATGCCGCGCGGCAAAGCCGAGCCCGAATTCGAGAACATGCCCGAGATGACGACCTTCCGATTTTCGTGGGCAGAGGCAAAACAGATCTTCAAAAAACGCACAATGTGGTTTGTCTTTTTACAGGGATTTGCCGGCGTGTTCCCATGGCAGGTCATCACGTTCTTCTTCTTTGGCTACCTCGAAACTGAACGCGGCTACGACGCGAACAGCATCATCGCCACGATGGCGCCGGTCATCTTGATCCTCGCGGCGGGATATTTCATCGGCGGCTCGCTGGGCGATTTCTTCTTCAAACGCACGAAAAAGGGACGCATCCTCGTTTCCAGCGCTGGGGTTCTGTTGGGCGCGATCTTCCTCTACTTTGCCATGACGACGCCTCTCGACCAGCCGAACCGCTTCTTCCTCCTCATGTGCCTGACCGCCGTCTTCATGCCTCTCGCCTCGGCGAATGTGATCGCGACGGTCTACGATGTCACCGTTCCCGAAGTCCGTTCGACGGCGCAGGCAATCGAATATTTCATCGAGAACAGCGGCGCAGTGACGGCTCCTGCGCTCACAGGCGCGATCATCGTGGCAACGCAGGATAGGACATTTTCGATCCTGAGCATCTGTGTAACCGCATGGCTGTTGTGTTTTTTCTTTTATCTCGGCGCGTTCTTCACGATTGATAAAGATACGAGCGATCTGCGGAGTCAACTGGCAGAGCGTGCCAAAGCGATGTAAATTTTCGAAGAGGCGGGGTAACCGCGCCCCTACAATTCCCAAATGGTATAATTTTCAAAATAAAAATTTCCACGAACTGTGGGTTTACAGCAAGGAGCAAGACATGTCCGGTCATTCCAAGTGGTCCACCATCAAGCGCAAAAAAGGCGCGGCAGATGCCAAACGCGGCGCGATCTTTACGCGCCTCGCGCGCGAGATCGTCATTGCGGCGCGCGAAGGCGGGAGCGATGTTGATTCCAATTTCCGCCTCAGGCTCGCGGTGGATAAAGCCCGCGCGGAGAACATGCCCAAAGACAACATCGAGCGCGCCATCAAACGCGGCGCGGGTGAAGACAAGGACAGCGCGGCGTTCGAGTCCATTATGTATGAAGGCTATGCCCCGCACGGCGTTGCGGTCATGGTCGAGACCGTCACTGATAACCGCAACCGCACTGTTTCCGACCTTCGCCACGCGTTCAGCAAAGCGGGCGGCAACATGGCGGAACTCGGCGCGGTCGGCTGGCAGTTCGAACGCATGGCATATTTTTCATTTCCTTCCAGCGCCATGAATTTCGATAAAGCCTTCGAGCTTGGCATCGAGGCGGGCGCGAACGATGTCGTCGAAGACGATGGCACGATCGAGATCACCGCGCCGGTCGAATCCTTCAAGGTCATTGCCGACGCGTTGCACAAGGCAAACGTCAAACCGGAGGAAGCGGGTTTGCGCATGCATCCGAAGCAGGAAATAGAACTCAGCGCCGAAGATGCCGCGCAAGTGCTCCGCGCGCTCGAATCCATCGAAGACCTCGACGATGTGCAAAACGTCTACTCCAACCTCAAAGTTTCGGATGAGGCGCTTGCCGCGCTCGAAGCGGCGTAGTTTTTTGTAGTGACGACTTAAGTCGTCACTACTTTTTATATGACCCTCGCCCTCGGCATTGACCCCGGCACCGCCACAACAGGATACGGACTCGTGCGCCTCATGCCCGATGGGGAACTGGCCGCTGTTTCCTTCGGCATTATCTCCACCCCAAAGGATGCAACTCCGTCCGCGCGGTTGGCGATGCTTTACAACGACTTGCGAAAACTCCTCAAACAGCACAAACCTGATACCGCCGCAGTTGAAAAACTATTCTTCGCCCGCAACGTGACCACTGGCATTGCCGTCGGTCAGGCGCGTGGAGTTGTTTTGCTGGCTCTGCAGCAGGCGGGACTCGAAGTCTTCGAATACACTCCCAAAGAGGTAAAAAACGCTGTGGCAGGCTATGGCAACGCCGAAAAGAGACAGGTGCAGGAAATGGTGCGCGCCCTCCTGCAACTCGACTCCATCCCCAAGCCCGACGACGCCGCCGACGCGTTGGCGATTGCCATCACGCATCTGAATACGAAACGGTATTGATTTATCGTAGGGGGGGCGCAAGCGACGCCCCCACACATTAACGA
>JBFMDB010000009.1:0-64211 GCA_040753755.1 Chloroflexota bacterium | reverse complement strand
GGGGCGACGCATGCGTCCCCCCTACAGTTTACGGTAAAATACAAACATGATTTCCACCCTGCGCGGAGAAATTGCACAAATCGAAGACACATCCCTCATCGTCGAAGTGGGAGGTGTGGGACTGCGCGTCTTCGTCCCTGCGCCGCTGCGGGCGCGGCACAAAACCGGCGAAGCCGCGTTTTTGTTCACGCACCTCGTCGTCCGCGAGGACGCGCTCACGCTGTACGGATTCGAATCCCAAGCCGACCGCGACCTGTTCAACGTGTTGCTAGGCGTGGACGGCGTCGGTCCCAAAGTCGCGTTGTCCGTCCTGTCAACGATGACGCTCGACGCCATCCAACGCGCGATCTTTGCCGATGAAGCGGAGTTGTTGAGCCGCGTGCCGGGCGTGGGCAAAAAGACCGCGCAGAAGATCGCGCTCCATCTCAAGGACAAGTTGAAACCGCTCGATGGCTTGAAGCAGGTCGCCCAGTTGTCCGACGCGGATTCCGAAGTCCTTGCCGCGCTCACTGCATTGGGTTATTCCGTTGTCGAGGCGCAAGCCGCGATCCAGTCCATTCCGAAAGACGCGAGCCAGGATTCCGAGGAACGCTTGCGTCTGGCGTTGCAGTATTTTCAATAATAAAATTGCTCAAGCCGCCGTCCCCCGGCGGCGTTTTTTAAATTTAGAGAGTCTGCTCAAAATGAACGATCACGATCTGCTCGCACAATACGAACCCGTTTTGCGTTTCGCAAAAAGCGAGCGATTCTTCCCCATGGCGGTGGAACATTATCTCGAGCGTTGTCACATCCTGCCAAGCGGTCCGCTTGGCGCGGCGGGCTTGCTCTTCCATTTGAACGAACCGCTGACAACGTTTATCGGCAAACTCGATGGCGGGCAATATTTTCTGCGTTTCATCAATGAGCCGTTGTACGACTCGGACGCGTGGGTATGGCTGGGTGTTTCGTCCGTTCTTGCCATGGGCGCGGGTTATTACTTCTTCGGGTGGACGGGTGTGCAGATCGCCGTCGCGCTGGCGTTGATCGCCGCGCTGATTCTCTTCATGTTGGCGTCAACGATCCGCTTGCGAATCATCCCCGCCGCAATTGCCGCACTCGCTTTCTTCGCGTTGATGGCTGCGCCGATCTTCTTTTTTTTGCGTCCCAGCGAATACGTGAGCATCGCCGTTGAATATCTTGTCTTGTTGCCGGTTTATTTGATTGCCCTGTTCTATCTTTCCATCCGCACGATGAAGTTTATCTTCGACCGCATCATCCCCGAGGGCCCCGGTCTCATCATGGACATGCTCTCGCTTGCCACCGAGACCATCGCGCGCAAATCGTATTTCGAATACGCAAAAATTCTCGAAAAGGATCCCCAGCCGGTCTATTATGGGCGCGTCGTGCGTGAGCAGGATGCGGAGGGGAACAACTGGACGATCTTGCAATATCATTTTTTCTACGCGTTCAACGACTGGCGGCTCGCGGCGAACGGCATGAATCATCACGAGGGCGATTGGGAGATGACGGCGGTCTACCTCAAAAACGATTCGCCGTATGCAGTTTTATTTTCGCAACACGGCGCGGGCAACATCGAATTGTGGGAGAAGGTCATCAAGGCGAAGGATAAAAACGATAAGGATACGACTCATCCTGTGGTCTACGTGGCGCTGGGGTCGCATGCCAACTACAGCAAGCCGGAAGTGATCCGCTCGCCGAACCTCTATGAGGCGGGACGTGTCCAACGCCTCATTTACTGGGTGGACGGTTTGATCCACTACCTTTTCCTGCTCATCAACCCCAGCCAAAAGGCGCGGCAGATCGCGCTCAAAGAACTCACTGCGCAACGGACAAGCTTCCTCGCCGAAGATGCCTTCATCTATATGCGCGATGAAGCGGATCACTACGTGGTCAGTCTGCCGATGGAAATCGCCTCCGGCGACGGGTTCCGCGTTGGCTTTCAGGGCGAGAACTTGCGCGAGCCGGTGGTGAAATCAAGCAGTTATCTCAAGCGCGTCATGTCCGACCGCAAATTGACTCGCCCAACTGTCAAAGAATGGCGGCGTGTGGTGTTGAACCCCGAACCTGATTGGGTGAACTACAAAGGCTTATGGGGAGTGAAAAGCGCGCTGAGCGATGAGTCCGGTCCGCCGGGACCGAAGTGGGACCGCCCGGATAATTTATTCAACGTCAATCCGCGCGTGCGGTGGGAGAAGCCGTTGGAGTGGTTGAGAATGTTGGAGGAGAGACGATTGACCAAAGACCGTTGAGCGTGGTCTACCGTCCATAGCCCGCGCTCCACCTCGCATACACTGCCTGCGACAACAACCTACCCGCGCTTTGCTCGCGCGTGACCAGTTCTCCCATTTCGATCTTTCCCCCAAAGCCTTTCATCATATCGTCCATCGCCTGTGCCACATGGATCGCCGATGCGCGCACGGCGTATATCGTTGTCACAACAAACAGTGGCTTATCGCTCAAACATTCGCGGCACGCTTCGAGCAACGTGGGCAACGATTTATAAACTTCCCACACCTCGCCTTTGGGACCGCGCCCGAACTTGGGCGGGTCGAGAATGATGCCATCGTATTTCACGCCGCGGCGTGCTTCGCGTTGCACGAACTTCAACGCGTCGTCCACGATCCACCGGATGGGTTTGTCTTCCAGTTGAGATAACGCTTGGTTTTCACGCGCCCAACTCACGGATTTTTTCGAGGCGTCCACGTGGGTCACTTTGGCTCCCGCAGAAGCGGCGGCGAGGGTGGCGAGTCCTGTGTAGCCAAACAGGTTGAGGATGTTGGGGCTTGAATCCGCTTGATGGATGAGATCAGACATAAAGTCCCAGTGCGAAGCGACTTCGGGGAAAATTCCAAGATGACGACCGGGTGTCGTCATCACTTTGAATGTGAGTCCGGTCTTTGAATGGGAGAGCGGGTAGCGCATCGTCCAATGCTCATCCACTTTCTTTTTGACATCCCAATGCCCGCCGCTTTCCTCGCCCGAAGGGACGAATACCGCATCCGCCTTTTTCCATTCCGAATCGAGCGCGCGCTTCCACATTGCTTGGGATTCGGGACGAACAAACACATATTTGCCGAAGCGTTCTAGTTTCAAGCCGTCGCCGCTATCGAGCAAGGCATAGTCCATCCAATTCTTTGACTCTAATAGTATGAAGGGAGAAGAAATGACCATAAGTCTGGTGGTAATAAAGTCCCGAAAATGCGACAGAGTGGTTACACCACCTTGCTTTTTCCCTCAAAGAGCGTATAATGTGGGAAATAGTGGTAGAAAGTGGTAGGAACGCCGGCGCTCCCGGCGTTCACCAGTTAAAAGGATTAGTAGCACAAATGTTCTTAGGTCAGTTCCAGCACAATCTCGATGACAAAGGGCGCCTCATGATCCCGGCGCGTTATCGCGACTTGCTGGCGGCTGGCGCTTTCATTACGCAGGGCTTCGACAAATGCCTGATGGTGATGACCGATGCGTACTTCAAAGAAGTGTACGAACGCATCAACGGCATGAACATGGCAGACGCCTCTGCCCGTATGCTGCGCCGACTCATCCTCTCGAACGCGTACCCGGTGGAAGTGGACAAGGTCGGGCGCATCCTCGTCCCGCAGAATTTGCGCGAGTTTCTCGGTGTTGGTAGCGGCGAACTCGCCGTGGCGGGGCAGGGCGAGTACTTCGAAGTGTGGACTCCTGCCGATTGGAAAACACAGATGGACAAACTGCAGGATGTGGAAGCCAACGAACAACGCTTCTCCACGCTTGATCTTTCAAAGAATAACGGGTCGTAGTGACGACTTCAGTCGTCATCAGCGACTAAAGTCGCTACTACGATATGAACGCACACAAACCTGTACTTTACAAAGAGATTATACACGCGTTGCAACCTCGTCGCGGTGGGCGTTATGTGGATGGGACACTCGGCGCGGGCGGCCATGCCCGCGGAATTTTGGAGGCGTCTGCGCCAGATGGGCAACTGCTGGGTCTCGACGTTGACCCGCAGGCATTGGCGATCGCTCGTGAGACCTTGGCTCCTTACGAGACTCGCATTCATCTGGCGCAAGCCTCCTACACGACTCTCTCCGCGCAGTTGAAGGATCTCGGATGGGATTCGGTTGACGGAATTGTCCTCGACCTCGGCGCCTCCTCGATGCAATTCAATACAGCCGAACGAGGCTTCTCCTTTCAACACGACGCTCCGCTTGATATGAGGTTTGGTCCGCAGGCGTTGCACACTGCGGCTGACATCGTCAACACGTATTCGGAAAGCGAACTTGCGGATCTGTTGTACGAATTCGGTGAAGAACGCGACTCACGCAAGATCGCCCGAGCCATCGTCAAAGCGAGACCGCTTCACACCACGGGGCAGTTGGTTGCAGTCGTTGAAGCAGTTTCCCCCCGGAAAGGGAATCGCCTTCACCCCGCGACGCGGACCTTCCAAGCCCTGCGTATCGCGGTGAACGATGAGTTGGCGTCCGTTAAGACAGTGCTTCCACAAGCCGTAGCAAGCCTCCACGCCGGAGGCAGACTCGCAGTGATCTCCTTCCACTCGCTGGAAGATCGAATTGTCAAGGATTTTTTTAGAGAACAAAGCAAAGATTTGGTCAACCCGCCTTACGAAAAACTGTATGAAGTGGAACGCAAGGCGACGATAAAAGAGGTAAACCGAAAACCGATCTTGCCCTCGGAAGAAGAAACGGAAGACAATCCGAGAGCGCGCAGTGCGAAACTCCGCATTGCCGAAAAAATATAGTAAGGGCGGGGTCATCCCGCCCACCGACCATTCGCCCAAAAAAAGGTCGTTATGCAGGCACAGGCTACTCAAATCATTCATGCATACAAACAAGCCCCCTGGCGTGTTCAACGCCAATATGTAGGCGCGTTTTTGCTATTCGTGATCGGCGCGTCCATGATCGCCGCGCTCTACCTCACGGTAACTGCGCAAGCGGCGGTGGCTGGGCGCGGCATTCAAGAATTGCGCATCGAGATCACATCCATCCAGCGCGCCAACGCCGACCTCGAAACCCAGCTTGCGGATCTGACCTCTACTGCGGTGATGCAACAACGCGCGGTGCAGTTGGGCTATCGCCCTGTCAAACCGGGCGAACTGGATTACCTTTCGGTTCCCGGGTTTGTCGCGCCTGAACCGCCTCTCCTGCTCGCCGCGAAAGATGTCGCTCAACCCAACCGGATCCTTCCGGAGGCATACACTCAATCGCTGATCGAATGGCTCGATGAACGAATCCGCCTTGGAGGCGTGCAGTAACATGCGCCGGCAATATGCGGTTCGTTCCCTGTTTCTCGTTTTCTGCTTCGCGCTGATCGGGCTTGCTGTTCTTGCGCAGATGATCCGTATTCAGACCAGCGAGCAGGCTTCCATCTTTATTTCACAAGGCGACCGTTACGCCGGTGAGTTCCGCACGTTCTACCCGGAACGCGGCGAGATCTTTGACCGCAACGGTCACCTGCTCGCGGGAAACCGCACCGTCTATGAAGTGGGGGTGAGTCTGCCGGACGTGGAAGACGCCGAATCGGTTGCCTACATTTTGGGCACCTATCTTGGCTTGACCTACGACGAGGTGTTCAACCAACTTACCGGTTCCCCCGAAAGTTGGCAATACATCGTGATTCAAGATTACGTGGATGCCGGGGTCGTGGAATCCCTGCAACAACTCATCCAACAGATGGAAGATGCGGATGATTACCGGCTGAGCGGGATCGCCTTCAAACCTCACTATCAGCGCAGTTACCCGGAAAATTCCCTCGCTTCGAACGTGCTGGGGTTCGTCACCCGCGATGGACGCGGCTACTTCGGCATCGAGGAAAAATACAACGATTTGCTCGCCGGCAACCCGGTGCAGGTGTGGGTGCCAAGCGACCCGAACAAAGCCACCGAGATTCCGCGCGTGCCCAACGGTACGACCCTCGTTCTCACCCTCAATCGCGATTTGCAGGCGCGGGTTGAATCGATCCTCGACGAAGCGTTGTTCGAATACGGCGCGCAGAACGGTACGATCATCGTGATGAACCCCCGTAACGGCGAGATCCTTGCCATGGCGACCACGCCGCGCATGGACTTGAACAACTACGGCGATTACTTCCAACTCTACGACGACGGCAGTCAATACAACCGCTCGATCGGCACAGCCTACGAACCGGGCTCGGTGATGAAAGTCCTCACGATGGCGGCGGCGTTGGACGCCGGCACGGTCGTCCCTGAAACCACATTTGTTGACACCGGTTCGATCCAAGTAGGCGGCATCACCATTCAAAACTGGAACCGCGACGCGTGGGGTCAACAAGATATGACCGGCTGCTTGCAACATTCGCTCAACGTGTGCATGGCATGGATCTCCACACAAATGGGACCGCAATCTTTTTACGGTTACATGGAGCGATTTGGTTTGGGTCACCCCACAGGCGTTGACCTCGCCGGCGAGGCGATGGGCAGGCTCAAAACTCCGGGCGATTCGGATTGGTACAACGTTGACCTCGGCACCAACGCGTTCGGGCAGGGAGTCACGGTTACGCCTTTACAAATGCTCATGGCAGTGTCCGCAGTTGCCAACGATGGCAAGATGGTCACGCCGCATGTGTTGTATTCGATGCTGCGCGACGGTCACCAATACAATGTGCCATCGCAATACGGCGGTTCACCTATCTCCGCACAAACCGCGAGCACCCTGAGTGAAATGCTCGCGCGTTCCTTGGAAGCCGAAGCCTCGAGCGCGCTGCTGCCGGGCTACCGCATAGCAGGCAAGACCGGCACTGCCCAGATCCCCACCGATTTCGGGTACGATCCTTCGACCACCAACGTTTCTTTCATCGGTTGGGGACCCGTGGACGATCCTCAATTCATGATCTACGTGTGGCTCAACAAACCATCCACTTCCATTTGGAGCGGCGAGACCGCCGCGCCCACGTTTTCGAAAGTCGCCGAGCAGACCGTCATCCTGCTCAACATCCCGCCGGATAACGTTCGTTTCGCGCTTTCATCGAGATAACATGCTGACCGTCGCCGACGCAATCGAAGCATTGACGAACATTCGTCTCTCCGCCTCAGCGGTTATCACCGAAGCGGCGATCGATTCGCGTCACGTCATCCCCGGTTCGTTGTTCGTGGCGATCCCCGGCGAAAAAACGGACGGCCATGATTACATCGTTGACGCGTTCAAACGGGGGGCATCGTTCGCATTGATTCAGCGGGACGTGGACGCATCTTTCCGCACCTTCGACCTGCGCTCGCTCTCCTCCGCCGAATCCACACCCGCGCTGGATCTTTCAACCCCGCTGTGCCTGCGTGTCGAAAATACGGTCACGGCATTGCAACAGATCGCGCGCTTCTGGCGCCGCAAAATGGACCTGCGCGTGATCGGCGTGACCGGGAGTGTGGGCAAATCTACAACGAAGGAAATGATCGCTGAAGTTCTCACCACGCGTTACCGCACCCTGAAGAGCCCCGGCAATATGAATAACGAGATCGGCCTGCCGCTGACGTTGTTGAAATTAAGTCATGGGTATGAACGCGCGGTGATGGAAATGGGATTCTATGTGCCCGGCGAGATCGCCTTCCTGTGCGATATTGCACTTCCGCAAGTGGGCGTGGTGACGAACGTCGGCACGGTCCATGCGGAACGCGCCGGGTCACAGGAAGCCATCGCGCGCGGCAAAGCGGAATTGGTTCAGGCGTTGCCGCCGGCTCCCGAGGGCGTGGCAATTCTCAACTTCGATGATGCGTGGGTCCGCAAAATGGAAGAGAAAACCAAAGCGCGCGTCTTCTTCTACGGCTTGTCGCACGAGGCGCACTTGTGGGCAGATCACGTGGAAGGCTTAGGCTTGGACGGCATCCGTTTTCGGATTCATTATCAAGGCGAGACCCTCCATGTAAAAATCCCGTTGATCGGGCGGCATTCGGTGCATACCGCACTGCGCGCTGCAGCGGTGGGTCTCGAGGAGGGGATGAACTGGCAGGAGATCCTCGAAGGCTTGAGTCAGGGGCACACCCAACTTCGCCTTGCGGCGGTGCGCAGTGAAAGCGGCGCGCTTCTGTTGGACGATACCTACAACGCCTCGCCTGAATCGATGCTTGCCGCATTGAACCTGCTCGATGAACTCGATGGACGGAAGATTGCAGTATTGGGTGACATGCTTGAACTCGGTCCGTACGAACGCGGCGGACATGAAATGGTGGGGTTGCGCGCCGCGCAGGTGGCTGGAATGTTGCTCACGCTGGGCGAGCGTGCGCACATTATCGCGGAAGCTGCGCGGCGCGCGGGCATGAAGAAATCCTCCGTGTTGGAATTCGACGAACTCGAACCGGTCGTGGAATGGCTGAACGCGAACCTGTCAACGGATGATGTTGTGTTGATCAAGGGTTCGCATGGGTTGCGCATGGATCGCATCACCAACCAGTTGGAGGTGCGTTCATGAGGCACACTGCGCTCGTGCTCGGGCTGGCAATGTTTTCGTTTGTGATGACCGCGATCTGGGGCACGCCGCTGCTGCGCGTACTGCGGCACTTCAAGATAGGCAAGATCATCCGCGTGGAGGAGCCGGATAGGCATCGCATCAAAATGGGGACGCCCACCATGGGCGGTGTGATGTTCATTTTGCCGGTGCTCTTGTTGACCGGTTTGCTCAACGCCGCCGCGTTGATCGGTCTCGATGTGACCGGGCGTTCCGTGCTGGTGCCGCTCATCGTGATGGTTTCGTTCGGCGTGCTCGGCGCGATCGACGATTGGGAAGGCATTCGCGGAAAACGCCGCGGTGACGGCTTGCGCATTCGCACGAAATTTTTAGCGCAGGTTTTGCTCGCGGTGGGGACCGCCTTCGTGTTGAAGCAGATCCTCGATGTGCCTGAAATGTACCTGCCCGGTTACGGGAACGAGATCGAACTGGGTTGGTGGTACATCCCGCTCGCGGCATTTGTCATCGTCAGCGAATCGAACGCGGTCAACTTCACCGACGGGCTGGATGGGCTGGCCGGTTTGATCTCAGCCACCGCATTCGCCGCATTCGGAGGCGTCGCGTTGATCAATGGTCAGGTGTACCTTGCGCAGTTCTGCTTCATCATCGTCGGCGCGTTGTTCGGTTTTTTGTGGTTCAACGTGCATCCCGCGGAATTGATCATGGGCGATACCGGTTCGATGGCGCTGGGTTCCACGCTGGCGGTCGTGGCATTGATGACCGGGCAATGGCCCCTGCTGCTCGTCATCGCGGTCATCCCGTTGAGCGAGGCGTTGAGCGTGGTGATCCAGGTCGCGTACTTCCGCATGACGAAGGGCAAGCGGTTCTTCAAAATGACGCCGATCCATCTTCATTTTGAATTGCTCGGCTGGAGCGAAACGCAGATCGTACAACGTTTCTGGCTCATCGGTCTGTTATCCGCGATGATCGGCATAGGATTGGCTCTTGTTTAAGATGAAAACGAACTGGAAAGGCAAACGCGTGTTGATCTTGGGCGCCGCCCGGCAGGGGCTTGCCCTTGCGCGCTGGCTGTCGCTTCACGGCGCGCGCGTCACGGTCAGCGACATGCGCAGCGCGCAGGATTTGCTACTCGTGCGCGAATCGCTTGCGGAATATGAGATTGACTGGGCGTTGGGCGCTCATCCGCTCGAATTGCTTGACTCAACGGACGTGCTTTGTCTCTCCGGTGGAATCCCGCTCACGCTTCCGATTGTGGTTGAAGCAGGCAAGCGAGGGATCCCACTCTCGAACGATTCGCAGATCTTCATGGAAGTGGTGCCATGCAAGACCATCGGGATCACAGGTTCGGCAGGCAAAACGACGACGACCACACTGGTTGGTGATATGGCGAAACGTGCGACCGCAGACAACAGACCACAGACGGCGGGCGCATCGCCCATCGTCCGCGGTCCGCGGTCATACGTCGGCGGCAACATCGGCGACCCGTTGTTGAATTATGTGGATGAGATGAAGCCCGAGGATGTTGCCATCCTTGAACTTTCATCGTTTCAATTGGACCAAATGACGATATCCCCAACCGTTGCCGCGATATTGAACATCACACCGAACCACTTGGACCGTCACGGCACGATGGAAGCGTACACCGCGGCAAAGAGTCGCGTTTTGGAATTTCAAACGAAGGATGATGTCGCCGTGCTGGGCCGCGATGATCGGGGCGCGTGGGGTCTGCGCGACAAGGTGAAAGGAAAGTTGCTGACGTTCAGCCTTCACGATCTGGATGAAGAGTTGGACGGTGCGTATCTACATGAAGGGTTGCTGAACCTGCGCGATGGGAAAGCTTATCTGCCGTTGATTCCGCGCGAGAAAATACAACTGCGCGGCGATCATAATGCGGCGAATGTGCTTGCGGCGTTCGCCATCGGGCACGCGGCGCGCTTCCCGTTGGATGCGATGCTCGAGGCGGTGGGGGAGTTCCGCGGCGTGCCGCACCGCTTGGAATTCGTACGTGAGCTGCGCGGCGCGCGCTGGTATAACGATTCGGTCGCCACCGCGCCGGAGCGGAGCATTGCCGCCGTCCGCGCGTTCGAGGAACCCATCGTGCTGCTGCTGGGCGGACGCGACAAAAACCTCCCATGGGAGGGCTTGATGGATCTCGCGGCGGAGCGCGCACATCATGTGGTGCTCTTCGGCGAGGCGGCGGAAAAAATCGAAAGAACGGCGAACAGCCTCCCATCCGGTACGAAGCGTTCCTCCATCTCGCGTGTGGATGGTTTGCATGAGGCTGTCGTCAAAGCCGCGGAGGTCGCGCAAGCCGGAGATGTTGTCCTGCTTTCGCCGGGCGGCACGAGTTTCGATGAGTTCAAAGATTTCGAGGAGCGCGGAGAAAGGTTTCGAGCATGGGTGAACGAACTTTCGTAAACGACCGTTTTCGTTTTTCGTTGTCGAAGAACATCGCGCGAGGGTTGGATGTGCCGTTGCTGTTGACCGTGGTGGCGCTGGTCGTTTTCGGCCTGATCATGTTGTATTCCGCTTCGTTCGATTTTTCGTTCAACGCGTACGGATCATCCACGTACATGTTCCTGCGCCAGGTGCGATGGCTGGGCATCGGCATCCTTGCCGCGTTCGTGCTATCGCTGTTCGACTATCATCTTTGGCGCAAAGTGGTTGTGTTCGCCATGCTTGGCACGATCGGTTTGTTATTGGCGGTCTTGTTCGTAAACGAGATCCGTTTGGGCGCTTCACGCACGTTGTTCGAGGGCTCGTATCAGCCCTCTGAATTGGCGAAACTTGTGGCGGTGATCTATCTTTCGGTCTGGCTGTATGCCAAGCGGCAAAACCTGCACTATGTGAGTTTTGGGTTGATTCCGTTGGGCGTGATTCTGGGAATCATCGGCGGTTTGATCTACCTGCAACCCGATCTCAGCGCGGCAGGCACGGTATTGATCCTCGGCGGGTTGTTGTTCTTCCTCGCAGGTGCGGACCTCAAGCAGATCATATTTTTATTGATCCTTGCCCTCGTGATCGGCTGGGTGGTGGTGCAATTCAGCGCGACCGGGCGTGACCGCGTCGACTCGTTTATTGCAGGCTTGCAGGACCCAACGAACGCGTCGTATCACGTACAGCGTTCTTTCGAAGCGATCATCAAAGGCGGGATCTTCGGCGTGGGGCTGGGTCAGGCGGATACGAAATTGACCGGGCTGCCGTTCGCGCCGACGGATAGCATCTTCGCGGTGGTGGCGGAGGAGCTCGGCGTGTTCGGTTCGGTATTGCTGATGTCTTTGTACGGCGCGTTGATCTGGCGCGGGCTTGTGGTGGCGCGGCGCGCGCCCGATATGCTCGGAACATTGTTAGCCTCGGGCGTCACGTTTTGGATCGCGATCGAGGCGTCCATCAATATGGCTGTGATGGTCGGGTTGATGCCGTTCGCCGGGAACGCGTTGCCGTTCATCAGCGCGGGCGGTTCGAATCTTGTTTCCACGTTGTGCGCGATCGGCATCATGTTGAACATCTCCCGCCAGAGCGGTGAGATCGCAAAGCTGGACGATAACGAATGGAGGTCTTTCGGTGCGATTATTGATCTGCGCCGGGGGAACGGGAGGCGGAGTGTACCCCGCCCTCGCCGTTCACAGCGCGCTCACGGCTAAGGTCACCGACGTGGATACGCTCTGGGTGGGGGGCGCGGGCGGCATGGAGGAATCTCTGGTGAAGCGACAAGGCATCGCCTTCGAAAGCGTCCCAGCCGCCGGCATCCACGGTGTGAACCTTGTGAACATGCCGCGCAATCTCGTGTTGCTTGCGCAAGGCGTGTTTGCCGCGCGCCGCCTCTTGAAAGAGTTTAAACCGGATGTGTTGTTTTTCACCGGCGGGTATGTGGCTGTGCCGGTCGCGCTCGCAGGGCGTTCGATACCGACCGTGCTTTTCGTGCCGGATATCGAACCCGGGCTGGCATTGCGATCGCTCACGCGTTTTGCGGATGAGATTGCGGTGACTACCAGCCAATCGCAGAAATACTTCCGCAAGAAAGTGCGTGAGACGGGCTACCCGATCAGACCGGACCTTTCACTGTGGGACCGTGAGACAGCGACTCGCCACCTCGGCATCGCCGGCGGACTACCGGTCTTGCTGGTGTTTGGCGGGAGCAAAGGCGCACGCTCGATCAACCTGGCAGTCCTCAACGGTCTGCGTGACCTGCTAGTCAAATTTGAAATTATTCATTTATCCGGCGATGCCGATTGGCAGTATGTAAAACATACGCGCGAACAATTGCCAATGGAACTCGCCGCCCGCTATCATGCGTTGCCCTATCTTCACGAGATGGGCGCGGCGCTCGCCGCGGCGGATCTGGTGGTGTCGCGTGCAGGCGCGTCGGTGCTCGGAGAATTTCCGTTGTTCGGTTTGCCCGCCGTGCTGGTGCCGTACCCTCATGCGTGGCGTTACCAAAAGGTCAACGCCGAATTTCTGGCATATCGCGGCGCGGCGGTGATTCTGGAAGATCATCGCCTCAAAAACGAACTGTTGGTCACCTTGAACGTTTTGCTCGATAACCGCAACAAGTTGAAGTCTATGCGCGCCGCGATGTTCGAGTTGTCGCATCCCCGCGCCGCGGAGAAGATTGCCAGCGTCTTGATCGAGCTGGCAGGAGTGAAAAGCCTATGATGAGTCTTGTGGTCGTCTTCTGGATGTATGTTCTCCTCTTCGCTTTCATCGGCGGGATGCGCGGCTGGGCGAAGGAGTTGCTGGTTACGTTCAGTGTGGTCTTATCGCTGGGCATCACTCACGTTCTGCGCAAGTATGTCCCTCTGGTAGCCGCCATGGACGACCGCGACTTGAACCTGTTTTGGGCGCGCATCATCATCCTCGGTGTGCTGGTCTATTTCGGGTACCAGACCGTGGTGAGTGTGGCGCATCTCGCTTCGCGTGCGGTGCGAGAACGCGTGCAGGATACGGTGGTGGGCGTGTTGTTGGGCGGCGTCAATGGGTACTTCATCGCCGGCAGTGTGCTCTACTACCTGTATATTGCAGACTATCCTTTTCCGGAGATCATGACCCGCCCCACCGAACCCACACTGGTGAATACGGTCAACCAGTTGATGCTGTACATGCCTCCCGCACTGCTTGGCGAGCCGCTCATCTACTTCGCCATCTTCCTGGCGTTCGTATTCGTGATCGTGGTGTACATCTAAACCAATGCTCCTGTCGCTGTCACCGGCGGCGGGGACGAAACCTTGAGCAACGATATGACACACGTCCATTTCATCGGCATTGGGGGAAGCGGACTTTCCGCCATCGCCCGCCTCCTGCTGGAGAGCGGATACAAGGTGAGCGGCTCTGACCGCGCGCTTACGCCCTTCGCCGATGAAGTCCGCAAAGCCGGCGCGGCTGTGTTTATCGGTCATCATGCACGCAATATCGCGGGAGCGGATTGGGTGGTGCGTTCCTCCGCCATTGGCGAGGACAATCCTGAAGTCCAGGCCGCGATGCGTGCGAATATCCCCGTCTACAAACGCGCGGATTTTCTCGGCGAGTGGATGTCTGAGAAGGTCGGCATCGCGATTGCCGGTACACACGGCAAGACCACCACCACCGCGATGACCGCGTGGGTGTTGAGCGAACTCAAACGCGAACCTTCGTTCATCGTCGGCGGCATGGTGAAGAATTTTGGCGTCAATGCCCGGGCGGGCAAAGGCAACCTGTTCGTGATCGAGGCTGACGAATACGACAACATGTTTTTAGGTTTGAAACCGCAGATCGAAGTGGTGACCAGCATCGAGCACGATCATCCGGATTTCTTTCCAACGTTCGAAGCGATGTACAAATCCTTTGAAATGTTCACCGACCTGCTGCCTCCGAATGGGACGTTGATCATCTGCGCGGAGGATCCCGGCGCGGCGATGTTGATTCCGCGCGTGCGCAAAACGGGAAAAGTGGTAGTCGGTTATGGCGTGCAGAAAGACGACACGATCAACACGCCGTTGTGGGTGATCGCCCGCGATGTGAAACCCAACCAGCGCGGCGGGTTCGATTTCGTCGCTTCCTCGAATTTGAAAAGCACCGGGCTCAATTCGGTCGAAGTGTCGTTGCAGGTGCCGGGTGAACACAACGTGCGGAACGCGCTGGCTGTGCTGGCGATCGTGGATGTGCTAGGCTTCTCGCGCGACAAAGCCGCGAAGGCGCTCGCTAAATTTACCGGCACCGGTCGCCGCTTTGAATTGCGCGGCGAAGTACAAGGCATCAGCGTATTCGATGATTATGCCCATCACCCGACCGAGATCAGAGCCACGCTTGCCGGTGCGCGGGCGCGTTATCCGAATCGCCGCATTTGGGCAGTGTGGCAACCGCACACATATTCGCGTACGCATGCGTTGTACCTCGAATTTTCGCGGGCTTTCAAAGATGCCGACGAAGTGATCGTTACCGAGGTCTATGCGGCGCGCGAACCGCAACAAGACTTTACCTCGGCGGAGATCGTCAGTGGCATGCCGCATCATTCCGCCCGTTTTATCGCCCTGCTCGACGGTGTGACGAAATACCTGCTCGAAAACTTAAAACCCGGCGATGTATTGATCGTGCTCTCCGCCGGTGATGCCGACAAAATCTGCATGGACGTTTTGAAAGGACTGAAGGAAAGGTAGGCGAACATGAAGCGACATACCCATCGACTCTCTCACCCGTCTCTGTTTCCCTTGCGGATGATCTTATGCGCGGCCGAACTTGAAACTCCCACCCAGCCGCCGCACCCGCCGCGTGACGCGGACGAATTGATGGCGCTGAAGTTGATCGAACGGATCAAACGTCCTCGACAGGCATCTTTTACGAGCGAACAGATCGAGCCTGCGCAACCGGTCCGTTCCGAATCGAAATTTGAGATGGTGAGCGCTCATGGCTGACGAGAAAAGACCCGCGCTTTCTGAGACCTTCTTCCTGCCGCCGTTGACGATGGTACTGTCTTTCTTCGACCAGCGCGCCCAGAAACCCGGCGAAGAACAAAAGGAAGCGGACGAGAAGATGGTGGTGAAATTGATCGAGAAGTTAAGTGAAAAGGAAGCGAAGGATTGATGGCTGTGCTTGCAAGACCGATCGACCAGTTGCATGAAAAGTTCGGCGACAAGGTGAAAGAGAACGTCCCGCTTGCGCCGTATACCTCCGCGCGCATCGGTGGACCTGCGGATATTTTCATCACGGTGGATACCGTCACTGAACTGGTACGCGTGGTCAGGCATTTGTGGAAGTATGATATGCCTTTCGTGATGCTGGGCGGAGGCTCGAACATCCTCGTCAGTGATAAAGGCGTACGCGGAGTGGTCATTTTGAACCGTGCAAAAAAGACAACTTTTCACGCTGGCGATCAACCGTCTGTCACGGCAGAATCGGGGGTGGTCTTCAGCAACCTCGCCAACCGCTGCGCGTCGAAAGGGTTGTCAGGGATCGAGTGGGCGGCGACCGTCCCCGGCACGATCGGCGGCGCGGTCTACGGCAATGCCGGTGCGTTCGGCGGAGACATGGCTGGTAGTTTAATCTCTGTTCTATTGCTGACGGAAAATGGAAAAGAAACTTTTATGGTCGAGCAAATGGGATACGGGTATCGCACAAGCGTGTTGAAACGCAGGGAAATTAAAGCGATCGTCCTTTCGGCTGAGTTGGGTTTAAAAAATTCAACGAAAGAGGATGTCATCGTTAAAATCCAGCAGTTCGGTGCGCATCGCAAAGCCACGCAGCCGCCCGGCGCAAGCATGGGTTCGATGTTCAAGAATCCGACCGGCGATTACGCAGGGAAGTTGATCGAAGCGGCAGGATTAAAAGGCGCGCGCATCGGCAACGCTGAGATCAGCCCGTTGCATGGGAATTTTTTCATCAACCACGGCGCGACCCGCGCGCAGGATATCCGCGCGTTGATTCAACTCGTGCAGAAGACCGTCAAGGAAAAACAAGGTGTTGATTTGGAATTGGAGATCGAGTTTGTTGGAGATTGGTGAATAAAGATTAGAGATTAGAGACTAGAGATTAGTGAATAGAGATTAGAGACTAGAGATTGGTTGGTGGTCGAGTGACGAGCGTTGGTTGCGAGCGTATCGAGACCACCAGTCGGCAGAGAACGATTGTTACAGGATAATTTTTGAAACGAGTTGGTCCCATACGGGCGAGAAAAGCACTCGCCCTACTCGACCAACAGAAAATAAATGATATGAAAAACAAACTTCGAGTGGCAGTGATCTTCGGCGGGCGCTCCGGCGAGCATGATGTTTCGCTCATGTCCGCGCGCTCGGTGTTGTCGGTGCTTGACCCTGCCAAATACGAAGTGACCCAGATCGGCATCACGCGCGAAGGAATGTGGCTGACCGGTGACGATGTGATCGGCAAGTTTGAAAATGGGAAGTTGAATGGACTCGAGCATTTTGCCTTATCTGCTGATCCTTCTGTACGCAGGACGCAGGAGGCATTTGATGTGTTCTTCCCGGTTCTACATGGAACATTCGGCGAAGACGGCACGATTCAAGGACTGTTCGAAATGGCGGATGTGGCGTACGTCGGCGCGGGCGTGGTCGGTTCCGCCGTCGGCATGGACAAGGGCGTGTTCAAGGAGGTCATGCGCGCCAATGGTATTCCGGTGGTCGAGTCTGTGTTGGTGTTGCGCAATGAGATCGGAAAAAATATGAACGGTGTCATTGAAAAAGCCGAAAAGGCTGGCGCGTATCCGCTGTTTACGAAACCTGCGAACCTCGGCTCGTCTGTCGGTGTGACGAAATGCTACAACCGCTCTGACCTGCAGGAAGGCTTGATGGAAGCCGCGCAATTCGACCGACGTGTGCTCATCGAACGCGGCGTGACGAATGCGCGCGAGATCGAGGTCAGCGTGTTGGGCAACGACGAGCCCGCCGCCTCGGTATGCGGCGAGATCTTGCCGAGCCGCGAATTTTATTCGTACGAATCGAAATACATCGATGGCACATCCGGTTTGGAGATCCCCGCGCAAATACCGCATGAAACCTCCGAAAAAATCCGCGAATATGCCGTCCGCGCTTACAAATCGATCGACTGCGCCGGCATGGCACGCGTGGATTTCTTTGTGGAGAAAGATACGAACCAAATTTATCTCAACGAGTTGAATACCATCCCCGGCTTTACCAAGATCAGCATGTATCCCAAATTGTGGGAAGCCAGCGGGCTGCCCTACGCCAAACTCGTCGATCGTTTGATCGAACTTGCACTCGAACGCAAAGCAGAACGAGACCGCACATCGCACACGTATCGGAGCCACGCATGAGCGAGATGAAAGAGACCACCCGCGCCGAACTCGTCCGTTTGCGCCGCGAACAGGAGCGCGCGAAGGAACTGCAACGCGCCATGAAACAAGCGACAATGCCCGTGCCTCCTCCTGCCGCCCGTGCCAAACCGGATGCGGCGAAGAAGATCAGCACACCCAAACCTGCCAGCGGCAAACGGCGTTTCCAGATCGCGCTTCACATGCCGCGTGTGGATTTGCGCGCGATCCACATGCCGACGATTACACATCTGCGTTTTGGCTGGCGGTTGCTATCGTTCTTCCTCGCGGCGCTGCTCGGCTCCGCGATCTACCTCGCGTTCACGCGACCCGAATTACGCGTGAACGAGGCGCAAGTGATCGGCAATCAGATTCTGACACCGGCGGAGATCAATTCTGTGATCGGTGTTACGGGACAACCCATCTTCACGTTGATCCCCTCGGATCTGGAAACACGCCTCCGCCTCAACTACCCCGAGCTTGCTTCCGTCCATGTGGCTGCTTCACTCCCCAACCTTGTTACGGTACAGGTCATCGAGCGGAAGCCCGTGATCCGCTGGGAGCAGTCCGGCGGATACACGTGGGTCGCGGAGGATGGCGTCGCGTTCCGCCCGCGCGGTGAAATGATCGGACTCATTTCCGTTGTGGCTGAATCAGCCCCACCCGTGATCGGAAGCGGAACGGATCCATTATCGCCGACGCCGTTCATCTCAGTCGAGATGGTGCAGTCATTGAAAGGACTCGCCGGTCACGTCCCGCCGGGCGCGGTGATCCTGTACAACGAGGCGTTCGGTTTCGGCTGGAACGACCCGCGCGGCTGGCGCGCCTATTTCGGCACGACCGCCAGCGACGTTGAATTGAAGATGCGCGTGTACGAACAGATGGTCAATTCGCTGACGCAGCGCGGCATCCGCCCGGCGCTGATCAATGTGACCTACCCGACCGCGCCATATTACAGGATGAATCAATAACGAGGAAATTCCGGTGGTCGAGTAAGGCGCAGCCCGTATCGAGACCACCGATGTTCAAGAAAACAGTTGTTGTAAGAATTGCTTTGGTTACTGGTGGTCTCGATACGCCCTCGGCTGACGCCTCAGGCTACTCGACCACCAAAGTAATCATCAAACAAAAAGGAATCATGGAAGAAATCGTAGTTGGCATCGACGTAGGCACCACCAAAATATGCACCCTCGTGGGACGTGTGGAGGATGACAAATCCATCCGTATCCTCGGCGTGGGCATCGAACCTTCGGATGGAATCCGCAAGGGCATTATCGTTGATCTTGCCGCGGCGACGCAAGCCATCACGCGTTCGGTGAAGAAAGCCGAATCCACGTCGGGGTTGGAGATCACCTCCGCGTTGGTAAGCATCGCGGGCGCGCACGTGTCATCGGTGAACAGCCGCGGCGCGACGGCGGTGAACGGCAATGTGATCGAGCAGTTCGATGTAGATCATGCCATGGAGCAGGCGCGGGCGGTTGCCATTCCGCACGATCGGGAGATCATCCACGTGATCCAACGCGGCTTTTCAGTGGACGGGCAGGATGGCATCCGCAACCCCAAAGGGATGCACGGTTACCGCCTTGAAGTGGAGGCGCACATCATCACCGCCTCCGCCGCGACCGTGGATAACCTCCGTCATTGTGTGGGCGCGGCTGGCGTGAAGATTCAAGAGTTCGTGTTGAACCCGCTCGCTTCCGGCGAAGCGGTGCTTACCGATCAGGAACGCCAGATGGGAGTGGCGGTGTGCGACATCGGCGGCGGCACAGCGGACTTGGGGATCTACGTCAACGGCGACGTGTGGCACACGATGGTGCTTGCCGTCGGAGGCAATCACATCACGCAGGATGTCGCGCACGGGCTGCGTTTGCCGTTCGCGCAAGCCGAAGAAGTGAAAAAGCAACAAGGCTACGCGGTCCGCGCGGAAGTTGGACCGGAAGAATATTTTTCCGTGCGTCCGTTTGGCGAGGACAAACCCGTCCAGATCAATCGGCAGGAACTGGCAGAGATCATCGAAGCGCGCGTCGTGGAGATCTTTTCGTTGATTCTGCAAGAGATCAAACGTTCCGGCTATGACGGTCTCCTGCCTGCGGGAATCGTTTTGACTGGCGGCACGTCCGCGTTACCGGGCATCAAACGCGTGGCTGGTGAAGTGTTGGGTATGCCGGTCCGAACGGCGCAACCGGAGAATCTCTCCGGGCTCGTGGATCGGTTGAAGTCGCCGGCGTACTCGACCGGTGTGGGTCTGTTGCAGTGGGTCGTCTCGATGCAGGATTCGGATGTGAGCATCGGGCGAAACCGCCGCAAGAAAGGAGAATCGCGCATGAATTTTAGTGTCATCAAGAAAATTGTTGGAAGGATATTGCCGTAGTGAGCATTGCGCCGCCGAGGGCGGCGGCTTGAGCGATCAATACTTAAAATTTATCGCTAAGGAATCGAAAGCAAGTATCATAAGACCAATGTTTGATGGAGGCTCAACATGGACTCGACGAATAAGCAACACAGCAAGCAAACAGAAGAAACCTTCGCCCGCATTAAAGTGATCGGGGTCGGTGGCGGCGGATCGAACGCCGTCAACCGCATGATCGACGAAGGCATTCAGGGCGTTGAATTCATTTCAGCGAATACCGACGCGCAAGCCCTGACGATCACCAAAGCGCCCACACGCGTACGGCTTGGCGACAAGTTGACGCGCGGACTCGGCGCGGGCGGCGACCCCGAAGTGGGACGCAAAGCCGCGGAAGAATCAGCCGACGACCTGTACAAAGTGATGCAGGGCGCGGATATGGTGTTCGTCACCGCGGGCATGGGCGGCGGCACCGGCACAGGGGCGGCGCCGGTCGTGGCGCAAATTGCAAAAGAAAGCGGGGCGCTCACCATCGGCGTGGTGACGCGTCCGTTCACATTCGAAGGCGCGCGGCGTTTGTCGTCGGCTGAATCGGGCATCGGCAAACTCAAGGAACACGCCGATACGTTGATCGCGATTCCGAACGACCGCCTGTTGCAGATCGCAGACAAGCGCGCGTCGTTGCAGGACGCGTTCCGCCTCGCGGACGACGTTCTGCATCAAGGCATTCAAGGCATCTCCGAGTTGATCACCATCCCCGGACTCATCAACCTCGATTTTGCCGACGTGCGCGCGATCATGTCCGAGGGCGGAGCCGCCCTCATGGCGGTGGGAACCGGGTCCGGCGACGAACGCGCAAAGAAAGCCGCCGAGGATGCGATCTCGTCCAAACTGCTCGACATCACCATCGACGGCGCGCGCGGCGTGCTGTTCAACGTCACCGGCGGCCCCAACATGACGCTCTTCGAGGTGAATCAAGCCGCGGCGATCATCCGCGAAACGGCTCACCCCGACGTGAACATGATCTTCGGCGCGGTCATCGACCCGAATATGGGCGACGACATCCGCATCACGGTCATTGCGACCGGCTTTGAACGCAACGCAATGCCGCGCCGCGCGCTCGAACGCAACACGCGCGAGAACAAGCGGACGCAGGCAGACGTTTTCTCTCGCCCGCTCGAATCGGTCTCGGTTCACGCGGACGTGCAATCTGGTGAGGCGAAGTCAGCCCCGCTACCCCCCGTCAACAAAGACGATCTGGATATCCCGACCTTTTTGCGGAATCGGCGTTGATTTTGTAGGGGCGGGGTTTCCCCGTCCAAGCGTGGGGCGAGATGATCCTTCGACAGGCTCAGGACAACGCCTCGCCCCTACGGAAAAAATTCGGTCAAGTCCACCTCCTTTGCCGGAGCGGTTTGGCGTGCCTGGGCGAGGCATGCCGAATCGCTCTGCGCATTTAATACTTGAACCGCAATGGTGCGAAGGACACGAAGAATCGTTGCGGCACAACGAAAACTCTGCGCCGTTCGTGTCTTCGCGGTGAAAAGAATGGCACTGAGGTAAAATAGGGTCAATGAAAGCCAAAATCCCGCAACCCATACATGAATCCTATAAACGCCATCGCAGGGAAATGGTCTGGCAGATCATCCTCCCCGTCGCGTTGACCGCACTGCTCATCGTTGTATTGATCGTACTGATCAACATCGCCACGTTCAACCAAGGCGGCGACGTGGGTCGCTGGGCGGCGGTCTCCACCATTTGGATCGTGATCCCGGTTATGGTCGCGGGCTTGATCCTTCTCGCATTGCTCGGCGCACTGGTGTACCTGATGAAGCGGTTACTGGGAATCACGCCTACCTACACCGGCATCGCGCAAGATTTCGTCCACAAAGCCGCGGCATACATCAAACGCGGCACAGAGATGGCAGTCAAGCCTGTGCTGTTCCTCGACGGCATCGGCGCAAGCATCAAGGCGTTTTTTGGAAGGAAATAAATTCAATGCCGGAGTGCGTCGCACCCGACTCGTAAGATGGACCAACCCGAGCCCTGCGACGCGCCCTCGACGCAAAAGGAATACACCATGAACAAAGGCAGAACATTACTCACCGGCGCCCTCGTGGGCGCGTTTGCAGGACTGATCGCGGCGATGCTGCTCAACCGCCGCGCGGAGAAGAACGAAAGCGAGACCGCTCTCACTGCCGGCGAAGGCTTGAAGCTCGGAATGCTGGTGTTCGGTCTCTTACGGGCGATCGCAAGTTTGGGGGATGAGAAGTAAGCGAGAAATGAAAATCTACAAGTACTGGACTATCGAAAAACAAACCATCCTCATTGACGGGCGGAAGGAAGAGATCACCTGCTACGGGGGGTCGAACGTCTCTGTGGAGGATGCGCGGAGAGCCGCGCGGGAAAAAGCGGAAAAGATCCAGCGCAAGATCGCGGGTGAAAAGCAACTCTTCGAAGATTATGAAGTGGAGATTCGCGAGGAAGTGTTGAAAGTTGTTGACGATCACGCCGTCGTCACGCGGAATCGCTATGGCGCGCAAGTTTTGAACGTCGAGAAGTTGATGATCCTCGATATTGACAAGCCCAAAGCCGCTGGCGGGTTGGGCGGATTGTTTAAAAAGAGGGATAAGCGCACGCGGAAAGCAGAAATTTTCGAGACGGTTAAAAAACTAGCAACGACAAAATACGGTCAGTACGGCTTTCGTATCTACGAAACCTATCAGGGAGCGAGAGTGATCGTGCTGGGCAGGGAATTTGATCCGCGCGACGGCGAAACGAAGAAGATGATGGACGAGTTCAATTGCGATCCGCTCTACACGCTGTTATGCCAAAAGCAGGGTTGTTACCGAGCGCGGTTGACTCCCAAACCCTCCCGCATGAGGATGCGCGGATATAAAGTCAAGTTTCCAAGAGACAGGGATGACTCCGAGTTCCAGCGCTGGTTGACTGAGTACGAACACACAAGTCAACGCTTCGGGGTGTGCAAATTGGTCGAGCAGGTCGGTGCGATGCACTCTCTCCCAGATGTGATTCGATTGCACGATGACAACACGGGGGTCGGGTATTCGCAGAGGTTGGCGTAATGTGACCATGGACGATTGACGATGGTTTATGGTCAATCGTCCATGGTCTATGGTCATTCGCTCTTGATCCTCCCCTTCAACTCCTCCGCTTTGAACGGACCCTTTTCCATCATCAACGCGCGGGCGGTATCCCCTTGCTTCCAGACGTTCCACAAGATCACGCCGCGCACGCGTCCATCGGCGAGATAGTAGATCACGCCTTTTTTAAACTCGTCCTGCCAATCCGCGACAGTTTCCATCTTACTGCTCATCTCGCCAACAGCTTCATAACCCAACTCAAATAAATCGGAATAGAACATCGGCACGTGGGTGTACGTCTCGTTCGCGCCCGCCATGTTCCTGCCGGCGAGTTTGCCCATCGCAACGGCATTGTCTTCGTGCTCCACGCGCACGCGCTTGCTCAATGCGGCGTGGAAGAAGTTTGCCGCGTCGCCTGCCGCGTACACATCGGGCGCAGACGTTTCGAGCCGTTCATTGACGACGATCCCGTTTTCGACGTTGAGTCCCGCGGTCTGCGCGAGTTCCACATTCGGGCGAATTCCGATTCCCGCCACGACGCCGTCGGCTTCGATGGCGCGCCCGCTTCCCGTCCGGACGATGAGGCGGTCGCCCTCCTTTTGAATGTCCGCCACTGAATCGTTCGTAATCACATCCACGCCTTTTTCGCGATAATAGTCGTTGAGGAAATGCGCGAGGTCGGTGGGATAGACCAACCCGCCGATGGCGTCTTCGAGGAAGACCATGGTCACTTGCTTACCGGCTATTGTGAGCGCGGCGGCGATCTCCGAACCGATGAAGCCGCCGCCGATGACGACGAAGCGATTCTTTTCATCCGCCAGTTTTCGCAGGCGTTGATAGTGCTGGAAACTGCGGAAATAAATGATATCGTCCCCGCCGAACGGCAAGCGGATCGGCGAGCCGCCGGTGGCGATCAACAACTTGTCGTAGGTGTATTCATCGCCCTTGTCGTCGGTCACAGATTTTTTCTTTGGGTCGAGCGCAGTGACTTTGCGACCTAAGATCAATTCGGCGCGTTCCTCGGTCTTCCGCCAGATCTTTTCGATGGGGCGTCCCTTCCACAAGCCTTTGGAAAGATTCGGTCGCATGTACGGCGCGTCGGGTTCCATGCTGAGGAGTCCGACCGAGCCGTCTGCATCCAGTTCGCGGATGCCGCGCGTTGCCGCGTCGCCTCCCAGCCCGCCGCCGATGATCAGGTATTTGTAATGAGTCATGATTGTCCTTTCATCCAGTTCAGGTGAATCATCCTCTGTACTGACGAAACGGGGACTTAATCTCTTCCCTACGACGAATCATTCAGGCAAAAACCTGCCCATCCACCGTTCAGGTTTTTCAAGCGGCTCCCAGCCGAATTGACCGTATAATCCGTGCGCGTCGCGCGTGGCAAGAAGCCAGCGGCGTAAACCTTGCAAGTCGGGGTGGCTGAGAATGGTTTCCATCAGCCACTTGCCCAGACCTTTCCCGCGAAACGAGTCGTCAATGAACACATCGCACAGCCACGCGAAGGTCGCGTAATCGGTGACCACGCGCGCCAGACCGATCTGCTTCTCCTCATCGTACATTCCAAAAACAAGTGAGTTGGCAAGCGAGCGCTCGATCCGTTCGCGTGGGCGGTCGTTCGCCCAGTAGGATCGCGCAAGGAAGTCGCAGATAATGTCGAGATCCAATCTTGCAGGATCGGTGCTGATCGTAAAATTTTCGCGTTTCGATTCAACTATTTTTTGCATGGCGCAAGTGTATCATGGGTGATAATATGCCTGTCATTGCGAGGAACCGCGGAGCGGTGACGAAGCAATCTCGTCTAACCTGTGAACAGTTGTTAGATTGTGCGTTAAGATTGCTTCGCTTCGCTCGCAATGACACATTACAGGAGACTCATGCTCAAACCCATTCGTTGGAATACTTTTGTGCGCGACTTGTTCGTTATTCAAATTGGTTTTTTGCTTTATGGTCTTGCGCTGGCATTGGTCATTCGCGCTGAATTGGGGACGACGACTTGGCTCGTCTTCGAGATCGCGCTGGCGGATATATTCAGAATATCCATCGGACAGATGACCATTTACGTGGGCTTCTCGGTGCTGATCCTCGCGCTGGCGATGCGCGAACAAGTGGGCTGGGGCACCTTGGGGAACATTCTCAGCATCGGGCCGTGGCTCGATCTGTGTCTGTGGCTGATTCCATCGGTCGCTGGTAATTTGTTTTTGCAGACCCTCTTCTTTCTGATCGGCATCCTCGTGCAGGGAATCGCCACCGCCGTGTACATCGGCGTGGACGCGGGCGCCGGTCCGCGCGACAGCATGATGCTTGCGATTCACCGCGTCACCGGCGTCAGTATCCGCCTCGCGCGTGGGATCCTCGAAATTACCGTCGTGTTCATTGGGTGGATGTTGGGCGGTCCGCTGGGAGTTGGGACGGTCGTCTTCGCGTTGTTGATCGGACCTTCGGTGCAGTGGGCGTTCAAATTGCTCAACGTCAAGCCGCACCAGCCGGTGGCTGAAGTCGCTGAAGCGACGGCAGATTGACCGCTTGGTTTAAAATAAACACCAACCAATTTTGGAGGAGTAATGAAACGCGGAACGAAGATCGTTGCGAGCATCGCCAGCGTAATCGTGGTCGTTCTCGCTGGCGGCGTGCTGTCGTTGACGAAGAACGAGGCGCACAAACTCATCACCTCGCCGCTGGATGAAACGCGTAACATCCCGGAGGAAACGCCCGCCGATTATGGGCTTCCATTCGAGAATGTGGAGATCGAGTCGGACGGCTTGAAACTTGTCGCTTGGTTCGTACCATCTGAGAACGGCGCGGTCATCATCATGCAGCACGGGTACAAATCCACGCGCAAAGAATTGTTGAACGAAGCGGAAATGCTGCACCGCCACGGCTACGGCGCGTTGATTACCACCGTCCGCGCGCACGATTACAGCGAGGGCGAACAGATCACCTTCGGCATGAACGAGGTGCGCGATATGGAAGCGTGGTATCGATATTTGAGCTCGCGCGATGATATCGACTACGACAAGATCGGTATCCTCGGCAATTCCTACGGCGGGATGCTCGTCATCCAATACGCGGCGCAGAATGAAAACATCAAGGCGGTGGTCGCTCATTCGGCGTTCTCGTCCCTGAACGATACGGTCGAGACGAGCATCAATCATTTTGCCGACCTGCCATCCTTCCCGTTCGCGCCGTTAATCGTGTTCTGGGCGGAGCGCGAAAGCGGATTTACCACCGACGACATCGACACCACCAAATACATTTCGCAGATCAGCCCGCGCCCGGTTTTCCTCATGCAAGGCGGCGCGGATGTGGCAATCTCGCCCGATAGCGGACAGAAGTTGTACGATGCGGCGGGCGAGCCGAAAGAATTGTGGTTCGACCCGGCGTTGGGTCATGTGGATTTCGACACCGCCTACCCCGAAGAATACGAACGACGAGTCGTCGAATTCTTCGATGTCTATGTGTTGGGCGAATGAGCGCATTGCCAGACCGTTAAAATCTAACATACCTCTTACGCCGCATTGACAGATCGACAATGCGGCGTTTGTTATAATCGCCCCAACTGAAAAACCTGACAGGTTTCCGCGAGAACCTGACAGAGAATTTTCTTTATCCACGCGAGCGATTTGACGATGAGTGGTGTAAAGAAAACCTGTCAGGTTTCGTGAAAGGAATTTCTTATGATGCGATTTGACCGATTTACAGAGAGAGCGCAAGAAGCCGCCCAACGCGCCGCGGAGATCATCCAGCGCTACGGGCACAACCAGATAGACACCGAACACATCCTGCTGGCATTGATCGAACAGCCCGGCGGGGTGATTCCCCAAATTTTGGAAAAACTGAACGTCAGCCCTGACGCGTTGACCGAACGCCTCGACGCCACGTTGCGCGCCAGCCCCAAAGCCAACATCTTCGGCGGCGGCGCGGGGCAGATCTTCATCACGCCGCGCGTCAAGCGGATCATTGACCTCGCCAACGAGGAAGCCAACCGCCTCAAAGACGAATACATTTCAACCGAGCACATCTTCCTTGCGATCCTCACGGAACGCAACACGCCAGCCGCGCGCATTTTGGAATCCGCCGGTCTGACGCGCGACCGCGTCTACTCCGCCGTGCAAGATTTGCGCGGCGGACAGCGCGTCACCGACCCGCAGGCTGAATCGCGCTATCGCACGCTGGATAAATATTCGCGCGATCTCACCCAACTGGCACGCGAAGGCAAGCTCGACCCGGTCATCGGGCGCGACAATGAGATTTTGCGGTTGATCCAGATTTTATCCCGCCGCACGAAGAACAACCCGGTGCTCATCGGCGACGCCGGCGTCGGCAAGACCGCCATTGCTGAAGGACTCGCGCAGAAGATCGCCAACAACGACGTGCCGGAGATTTTGAGCGGCAAACGAGTGGTCGCGCTCGACTTGGGCGCGATGATCGCCGGGTCCCGGTTTCGAGGCGAGTTCGAGGAGCGGCTCAAAGCCGTCGTGGAGGAGATCCAGCGCGCCGGCGGCGACATCATTATGATGATCGACGAACTGCACACGGTCGTCGGCGCGGGCGCGGCGCAGGGCGCAATGGACGCCTCGAACATGCTCAAGCCGGCATTGGCGCGCGGCGAACTGCAGTGCATCGGCGCGACCACGCTGGATGAGTATCACAAATACATCGAAAAAGACGCGGCGCTCGAACGCCGCTTCGCCCCGATCTACGTGGACGAACCCAGCGTAGACGATACGATCAAGATGCTGCAAGGTCTGCGCGACCGCTATGAAGCGCATCACAAAGTCCGCTTTGCGGATGACGCGTTGGTCGCCGCAGCGCGCCTGGCGGATCGTTATGTAACCGACAGGCGCTTGCCCGATAAAGCCATCGACCTGATGGACGAAGCCGCCGCGAAATTACGCGTGGCTTTGTATTCCATGCCGCCCGACCTCAAAGCCATGAAAAGTGAAATCGACAAATTGCAGGCGGAAGAAGAACAGGCAGGCGTGGCGCGTGATTATGAACTCGCCGCGCGAAAGAAATCGGAACGATTGCGACTCGAAGGAGAGTACAACGAGAAACGCAGTACCTGGGAAGTGGAACACCAGTTGGATGAGGAAGTCAACGTGGAGGATATTGCCAGCGTGGTCCATCAGTGGACGGGCATCCCGGTGACGCAAATGCTCGAGACCGAAGCGACGAAACTCCTGCACATGGAAACGCGCTTGCATGAACGCATTATCGGGCAGGAGGAAGCCATCCATGCCATCTCGGACGCGATCCGCCGCGCGCGGAGCGGGTTGAAAGATCCGTCGCGCCCGATCGGTTCGTTCATCTTTATCGGTCCGTCGGGTGTCGGCAAAACCGAGTTGGCGAAAGCCCTCGCGTGGTTCATGTTCGACGATGAAGATGCGCTCGTGCGCATTGATATGTCCGAGTACCGCGAACAGCACACCGTATCGCGCTTGTTCGGCGCGCCTCCGGGATACGTCGGGTATGAGGAAGGCGGGCAATTGACCGAAGCCGTCCGCAGGCGTCCGTACCGGGTCATCCTGTTCGACGAGATCGAGAAGGCGCATCCCGAAGTATGGAACGCGCTGCTGCAAATTCTGGATGACGGGCGACTCACCGACGGACAAGGCAACGTGGTGGACTTCCGCAACACGGTTCTCATCATGACCTCGAACCTGGGCACCGAATACGTGAGAAAGAGCGGCACCCTCGGCTTTTTGCAATCGAAAGCGACCGACGAGGAACGCGAATCGCACGACAAGATCGAGAAGGCGTTGAAGGGCGCGTTCCGTCCCGAATTCCTCAACCGCATCGATGAGATCATCATGTTCTCGCCGCTCTCGCTCGAACAGATGGAAGAGATCGTCGTCCTGCAAATGAAGGAAGTGCAGGATCGTTTGAACGAATACAACATCACCGTCGAGTTGACCGATTCGGCGCGTAAGTGGCTGGCGAAGGCAGGCTACGACCCCGCGTTCGGCGCGCGCCCATTGCGACGCGCGATCCAAAAACACGTCGAGAGTCCGCTTTCGGTGGAATTGCTCGGAAACAAGTTCAAAGACGGCGCGGCGGTCATTGTGGATGTGGACGAAAAAGAGAACAAGATCGTCTTCCAGAGTTCCGAGCCGCTCAAGAAGAAAAAGAAGAGCGAACAACACGCAGATGCCTAACTTTGATGCGGGAGCAGTTCAACTGCTCCCGTGTCTTTTTACTCATTCCGCTTTCATGAAATCACGATAAGATGCGGGGAATTTAAAAAGGAGCCTGCCATTCAATGGAATCGAACAATACAACGAAAATCGTCGGCGGCATCGTGGCAGTATTGCTTTGCTGTACCTGTGCGGTGATCCTCGCGGCGGGAGTTGTCATCTATCAGGCATACCAGCAAATCCCAGAGATCCCGTTGCCTCCGATCGATGTTTTTGAAACTCCGCTCCCGACGCCGGAGATCGAACGTCCAACCCCCGAGGATATTTCGACAGAAACGATCGATGTACTTGCAAATACACTGGTGCCTGAAAACGATCCGTATGAACTGGCATGTCGCTTGCAAAGTGTATGCAACGCGTCTACAACCGTGCCTTCAAAGTCTTACAAACTCGGTGATCAGGAAACGTTTTGGGTGACGAACACAGATACGGCGAGGAACTTTCAAGCCACCGCCACCTTGCGTTACGTCGGCGACCACATCTATTTCTGGATCGAGAACGGCGTCGGCTACGATGAAGGAGAATTGAACAGACTTTGCGAAACGTTCGAGAATCAGATGTATCCCATCAACCGCGAGTTCTTCGGCAGCGAGCCCAACCCCGGCATTGACGGCGACCCGCGCATATACATTTTATACGTGCGCGGCACCGGCTTTTCGAACGCGGGATATTACTCCACTCCGGATGAATACAACCCGTTGGTCAAGGAATATTCCAACGGGCATGAGATGTTCTTCTTCAACGCGGATAATGTGCCGCTTAACTCCGAAGAAGCCTATAACACTCTGGCGCATGAATTTCAGCATATGATTCATTGGAACACTGATAGAAATGAAGATATATGGATAAATGAGGGTTTCTCCGTCCTGGCTCAAGTGCTGAATGGTTATTCGGCTGGTTACGACTATTATTACATCTTCGACCCCGATTTGAATCTTACAGACTGGTCGCCAAACCCCGGCTCGAACGGACCTCATTATGGTCAATCTTTCCTTTATCTCGCCTATTTCCTCGATCGTTACGGAGAGGATGCAACCAAAGAATTGGTAAAGCACCCCGAAAATGGGTTGGCAGGTATTGATGAAACGCTTGCCAAGTTGAACATCACGGACCCTCAAACAAGCCAGGTTGTCACTGCCGATGACGTGTTCATGGATTGGGCGGCGGCCATGTGGCTGCAAGATTCATCGGTCGGCGACGGGCGCTATCACTACAACAACTATCCCGAAGCGCCAAACATCTCCGTTTCTGATTTTATAACCACTTGTCCCGGCACTGCAGAGGGATCCGTCAACCAATACGGCATTGACTACTTCACGATCAACTGCGAAGGCGATCATACTTTGAAGTTCAGCGGCTCCACGGTGGCAAAACTCCTGCCGGTCGACGCGATTTCGGGTAAGTATGCGTTCTGGTCGAACAAAGGCGATGAATCGAACATGACTCTCACGCGCGAGTTCGATTTCACGAACGTGAACGCGCCGATCACGCTTTCGTATTCCATGTGGTACGACCTCGAGACGGATTACGATTACATCTTCGTGGAAGCCTCTACGGATGCGCAAACATGGCAGATCCTCACCACGCCGTCGTGCACAAATGAGGATCCTTCCGGTAATTCGTATGGTTGCGGCTACAACGGTCAGACAGGTGATTGGCAACAAGAGGATGTTGACCTCTCGCAGTTTGCCGGGCAAAAGGTGCAGATTCGATTTGAGTACATCACCGACGCGGCGGTCAACGGCGAAGGTTTTCTGTTGGACGATGTGCGGGTGGACGCGGCAGGCTACCAGTCCGATTTTGAAGCGGACGATGGAGGTTGGGTTGCCGAAGGATTCGCGCGCGTCGAAAACGTTCTCCCGCAAACATACCGGCTGTCCATCATTATCAAAGGCGATACCACCACTGTGACTCACCTCCCGGTCAACCCGGACCAGACAGCTGAATTCGCGCTTTCGTTGAAACCCGGCGAAGAAGCGATACTGATCGTGACCGGCACGACGCGCTACACGCGCCTGCCCGCCGCGTACCGGATCGAGATAGAGTAATGACCACTACACCCACATCGGAAGTTTTGCATATCGCTGACCTGGTTGCGTATCAGGACGGCTCAGTGGTCAGCCGCCAGATCACCAAAGCGGATGCAGGCAATGTAACGTTGTTCGCTTTCGACAAGGATCAGGAACTTAGCGAACATACCGCGCCGTTCGACGCGCTCGTGCAAGTATTGGACGGCGAAGCAGAGATTCTGATTTCAGGTAAGCCCTTCCATTTGAAGATGGGCGACGCGATCATCATGCCCGCGAACGAGCCGCACGCGGTGAAGGCGTTAAAGCGTTTCAAGATGTTGTTGACGATGATTCGGAAATAGCGTACACAAATAGCCGCAAAAACAGGTACACAGGCAAGAGCATGTTTCCCTGTGTACCTGTCTACTTGTATACGTGTATCCTTTTACTTACGCAGTCACCGGTACGGGCTTCCCCTTCATATACGATAACGCCATGAACAACGGCACGAGCGACAATGCGCCCGCGATGACCGCCATCATCAAATAACTTGTAGCGTTGAAAATGATCCCGCTGGAGAGGCTGATGATCGCCGAAGCCAGCCCCACAAGGAAATCGTTCGTGCCTTGCGTGCGCGAACGCTCGACCGGAGATAGTTGGTCGGCGAGCAACGTCGAGCCGCCGACAAAACAGAAATTCCAACCCAACCCGAGTAAAAATAACGAAATGCCCAACGGCAGCACATCCGGTGAGAGCGGAGCCGTGATGCAGGAAAGCAGGAGGGTCAACGAACCGATCAAGATCATTTTGCCGCGCCCGATCTTATCGAGCAACCAGCCTGAAAAAATGGAAGGGGCAAACATGCCGAACGTATGCGCTGAGATGACAGAGTAAATATCAGCGCGGTTGTGGTTGTGATCCTCCATGTGCAGTGAGGTGATGACCATAATGGCGACCATCACCACTTGTCCGAGCGCCATCGCGGTGACGGCGGTGATCGCCGCGGGTTGGCGCAGGATTTGAAAGATGGGCCGCGCTTCGCCATGCGGAATCTCGGAGGGATATTGTTTTGCCACGTCTTTGCCCACCTCGCGCGGGTCGGGGCGCAAACCGATGAACACCAGAACGGCGGCGACAGCAAACAAGATCAGTGTGGTTGCATACGCGCCTGCGAGTTCATCCATGCCGAGCGAAACAACGAAGCCGCTCATCGGCACGGCAGACACGCGCGCGAGAATCGTGCCGATCACGCCGCCCAGCACCACCAGCGAGATCGCCCGCCCGCGTCGGTCCGGTGGATTCACTTCCGCCGCCGCAAAACGCCCCAACTGTACCGCCGAATTTGTCGCGCCCATCATCATCAAACCGATGATCACCAGCACGAACGAGGAAATTTGAATTGCGTACAACACCAGCGCGTTGCCGATCACGCCGATCACCAACCCCCAAGCGATTCCATTGCGGCGGCCGATGCGGTCCATGATGATGCCCCATGCCGATGCCGATAGCGCACCGCTTAACAAATACGCGGCGGTCGGCAGTGTTGCCCATGAACGGTCATGCGCGAGCTTCGCGCCTAAAATAGGATTGATCGCCGCCGCGGCGATAAACCCCGCGGAAGCAAGACTTTGCGCGATAAACAGGACGGTGGTTATCTTTACTGCGATACGATTCAAGTCTGTCATTCTATCCTCATGCTCAAACCGCCGTCCTTCGCGAAGCATCCCTGTGGGATGGCGGTTTAGCCAACGCCGGGGACGGCGATGGGAGCATATTGTTGTTATGAAATTGTCCTCATTGAACGGGCGGATTATACATTGGATGCGGGTAAAATTTGAACCATGAATTTTGACCTGCAACCCGCTTCAGACCTGCCTCTGCCTGATCTTGTCCAGACGCTGAATCGCGGCTTTGAAGAATACCTCGTTCCCATCCACCTCAACGTTTCGCAATTCCTCGCCATGGTGCGCAAGGACAGCATCGACCTGACCGCCAGCCGCGTCCTGCTGGTGGACGCTCAGCCGGAAGGCGTGGCGTTGATCGCGCGGCGCGGCTGGGTGAGTCGGCTTGCGGCGATGGGGATTTCCACTCCGTTGCGCGGCAAAGGCGCAGGCTCGTGGCTCATGGAAAGACTCTTGCGGCAAGCGCGCGAACGCGGCGACCGCGAGATGACGTTGGAGGTCATCGAACAGAACGATGCCGCGGTGCACTTGTATCAAAAATTCGGCTTTCAAACGATTCGAAGGCTGTTGGGATTTATTCGCAGGGAGGCGATCGAACTGCAAGAGCACGAATTGAAAGAAATGGATCTGCGCCAGATGGGCGCGCTCATCTCGCAATTCGGCATGAGCGACCTGCCGTGGCAGTTATCCGGTGAAACCATCGCGCAGATGACGCCGCCGGTGCGCGCCTATCGAAATGGGCAGGCATACGTCGCGGTCTCGAATCCCGAAGCGGATCACGTGGTGATCTGGTCGTTGTTGGTGGAACCGCAGGCGCGCGGAAAAAATCTCGGCACAGATGTGTTGAAACAAATCATCGCAAAATTCACCGGGCGTACGTGGCATGTTCCAGCCATCTACCCCGAAGAACTCGGCGGTGTGTTCGAACGCGCGGGTTTCGAGTTAGAACATTTATCACAATGGCAGATGTGCTTGTCTTTGTCCCCGTCTGCCTGATGAATCTGTAAGGGTTGGGATCCAGCGCGAAGCGATATACTCCAATGGGCATTCATAAAGAGAGATGACTCCTTCCTCCAAACGTACAACGATCGCCGTCTTTGCCTCGCAAGTGGGACGCGCCTGGGGCGCGGAGTTCATCGCGGGCATCAACGATGCGGCGGAAGAATCCGAAGTGAATGTGGTTCATTTTGTGGGGGGAGTTCTAAAGCGGTTTCGCGATTCAAAGCGCAACGAAGGGTCTTTCGGCTTGTACGATCTTGCCCAGCCCGCGCAATTCGACGGGTTAATCCTCACCGCAGATGTTGCCTACGCCGCGAACGCGGATGACTTGAGGTCGTTCCGTGAACGTTTCGGCAACGTCCCAATGGTGACCCAGTCCGTGGATCTCGATGGCGCATCCATGTTCATCGCGGATAACGCGGAGGGGATGCGCGCCGAAGTGAGGCATTTGATCGAAGTGCACGGTTATAAACGTATCGCGTTCGTGCGCGGCATCCCCGGCCAGATCGACGCCGAACAGCGCTTGCAAGCCTATAAGGATGAACTCAAAGCGAACGGTTTGCGCTTCGATGAAAAATTAGTTGTGGAAGGCGATTTCACACCGGAAAGCGGCCGCGACGCCGTTCGCACGCTGTGGGACGAGCGCGGTGTGCGCGCACAGGCGATCGTCGCGGCGAACGACCGCATGGCGTTCGGCGCGCTCGAAGCCTTGCAGCAACGCGGAATCCGCGTGCCCGACGATGTGGCGGTGGCGGGCTTCGACGATCTGCGCGAGGCGCAAGCCACCGGGGTTCCGTTGACGACGGTTCGTCAATCGTTCTATACGGCGGGCAAACAGGCATTCAACGCGTTGATGACGCGTATCAACGGGGGCGCAATGAAGAAAGTGACGGTCACGCCGACGCAGTTATTGGTCCGTTGGTCGTGCGGGTGCCTGCCCGAAAACGTGAAGCAAGCCGCGGTCGCGCCGCGCGATGTGGCGAAGACCGGCAAATTGGAAAATAAACGCGAAGCCGCCTTGCGCGCGTTATTGAACGCCGCCGGGGTTACCGAACGGGACGCCTCTCGCGTCGAGTTCCGCGAAACCTTCGGGCGCGCGTGGGATTCGTTCCTGATGGCATTGAACGAAACCTCCACCAGCGACGATTTTCTCAAAGCCATCAACGCGCTGGTCGAACTGATGCAAAAGCACGCGCTCAGCGCCAGCGTGTGGCATAACGTGATCTCGGTGATGAGGCGGTATGCACTGGGAGGCATCACGAGTCATACCACGATGCTACTTGCGGAGAATCTCTTCCAGCAGGCGCGCTTGTTGACGGGCGAACTTTCACAACGCGCACAGGCGTATCGCAGGCTGGCGCTCGAACAGCAGGAAAATATCTTGCAGGGCTTCAGTTTCTCGATGGCGCCCGCCATGACCATGGACGAGGTCGGCGCGGCGATCACGGAAAACTTCCCGGCGATGGGCATCCAGCGCTGGTACGTGATGTACTTCGGCGACGCAGAGTCGCCGCAAACGGTTTCCGCCTCACAGGAAACGTACAATGTGCTGTTCCAGTACGAAGATGGAAAGTTCGCGATCCCCAAAAAACGGACGATCCTCACCACCGGTCAACTCACGCCGCAGGGTAACGCGCCGGAGAACCGGCGGTACACGGCGGTCGTCATGCCGCTTTCGCTGGCAGGCAACCGTTTTGGATTCATGTGGGCTGAGATGGGCATGCGCGACTGGGAGGTGTACGTCCGCGTGCGCAACCTCGTGAGCAGCGCGTTGTTGCGCATCCTGCTCGTTCGACAAAAGGAACAGGCACAGCAACAAGTGGAGAAGTTGCTCCAAGAGGCGCACGAACGCGCCGCGGAACTTTCGGTTGCCAAAGAGTGGGCGGATCGGACCGCCGCCGAGAACGCGAAGTTGTATTCGAGCGAACAGTCGCGGCGCCGCGCGGCGGAAGCGCTCACGCGGGCATTGCGTCAAATTTCTTCGCTGGGCAAAGTGACCGACGTGCCGGCGCAGGTCGTGGAGCAGTTGTCCAACGTGCTGCCGCACGAACGGAGCGCGTTGTTTCTGGAGGGAGTGAACGGCGTGGAACTCGCCGCGCATCACGGCTTCCCGCCGGGCGCGCCCATCCATGAATTGAACTACAACATCAACGGCACGAACATCCTGCATTTTTTGGCGAAGCAGACCGAGCCGATGAACGTCAGCGATACCCAGCAGACGCGCGGGTGGGGTCAGTCGCCGTGGCTTCCGTCGGATCGTTCGGTGTTGAGCCTGCCGTTGCAGTCGAAAAATAAATTCATCGGGATGTTGATCGTCACGCGCAGTGACCCGTCGGCGTTCAATCAGGATGAAGTCCTGCTCGCCAGCACGTTTGCCTTACAAGCCACCATCGCGCTCGAGAACGCGAAACTCTTCGACGAAGTGACGCGCTTCAACGAGATGATGGAACGCATGGTGGAATTGCGCGTGGCGGAACTGGGCGTGGCGCACGACACACTGAAAAAACTCGACAAGAACAAAAGCGATTTCATTCAGGTCGCCGCGCACGAACTGCGCACGCCACTGACCGTCATCAAGGGTTACATGGGCATGGTCAAAGCCGCGCCTGCCGTGCAAAGCAACCCGGCGCTTTCGCAGGCGGTGGAGGGCGTTGTTCAGGGGAGCGAACGGTTGCATCAAGTGGTCAACAGCATGTTGGATGTGGCGCGGCTGGAAAATCAGGTGTTGAACCCTCACCTCGACGTTGTGACACTTGGTCCGATCCTGCGACTCATCCAAAAGGATTACGCCGAGGACTTGCAGGCGCGTCACCTCGCCTTGGAGTTGGATTCCAGCCTCAACTCGATGCCTCCTGTGCTGGCTGATTCAGAACTCCTGAAAAAGGCATTGGACAACGTGATCGTCAATGCCATCAAGTTCACACCCGACGGTGGAAGGATCAACGTGACCGCCGCGATCGTCCCCAATGGGGTGGACCAATTCTGTGAGATCCGTGTGCGCGACACCGGCATCGGCATTGACCCCGCGAATCACAAGATCGTCTTCGAGAAACTGTATCAGTTGGGGAAAGTAGAACTACACTCTTCGGGTCGCACCAAATTCAAAGGCGGCGGACCCGGCTTAGGTCTCGCCATCGCGGCGGGCATCATCAAAGCGCACCGGGGAAAAATTTGGGTGGAAAGTACCGGCTACGATGAAGAGAAGTTGCCCGGCAGTACGTTCTTTATTCAAATCCCGCTGGCAAAGTAATTACTCCCCCGTATACCTCGCATCCTCAGTGACAATCTCCCCTCGCTTGCGCCACGCGAACTTTTTGGCAAATTTGTTCGGCTTGCGTTCGAGAATATCGGCTATGATTCTTCCCAGCACCGGCGTAAACTTGAACGCGTGGCCGCTGTCTCCGGCAGCGACGAGCAGACCGGGGCGGTCGGGGTCGTGATCGATCCATAAATTTCCATCCCATGAATCACAATATGGGCACAGGCGATTGAACAGAACTTTTGCATCCGCCAGCGCGGAGAAGGTCTCGCGGAAAAAGGCGCGGAATTTTTCCTCTTGGTCCGCGGGCATGACGCGCGGCTCGTCGGGGTGGAATCTCCAGCCTGCGCCGTGATTGGCGATCTTCAACCGCTTGTCTTGAATCGCGGGAAAGCCGTACCAGCCTGTGTTGGAAATATCCGCCGCCCAGACGATGAACTTCGGCTCGGAAAATAATTCCATATCGGGAACTTCAAAGTGAAAGACCGGCTGAAAGACTGTCCACAGCACATCGCTGAGATGTGGGAGCAGATGCGGCGTCCACGCGCCCGCGGCGACGAGGATAAAGTCTGCGGGATGTTTTTCGCCGTCGTCGGTTTGAATCCCTGTCACGCGCGAATCGTTGTCCAGCAAGCGGGAAAACTTTTTTCCGATGTGAAACTTAACGCCGAGTCGTTTCGCTTCGGCGTACAGCCATTCAAGTACGCGTCCGCTCTCTGCCCAGCCTGCCCGTGGATTAAAGTATCCATCGCGATACAGTTCCCCATTCCACGCGGGGAAGCGGCGTTTGAGTTCTTTCGAATCGAGTCGCTCGACCGGATGTCCGCGCTTTTGCAGGAGTCGAAAACTTTCCAGTTCAAAAGTGTTCGGCTGCATTTCGCCTTTTGACATGATGACAAAACCGGTTTCATGCCAAAGTGGAGTGTCCCACCTGCGGTTCCACTCGTCCCAAATTGGGAACGCCTCTTCCATCAGCATCATATAATCTTCGTCCGAGCCGTAATCCATACGGAGGACTTTGCTGATGTCGGTCGTCGCCGCAAGTGGATGTGGAATCGGACCCGGGTCGAACAAGTCCACTTCGTAGCCGCGCCTGCGCAATTCGATCGCGGCAGACGTGCCGAAGCATCCGCCGCCGACAATAATGACTTTTTGTGATGAGTTCACGTTTCAATAAAGACCTCCGAAACTCGGAGGTCTTTTCTCTACTTCACGCCGTTCCACTCGCCGCCGTTCAACTCCGTGAAGAAGTTATCGCGGTCTTTGTCGTTCCTGATCGCTTCGCCGGCCTTTTTTGCCATCTCGAGGAATTTTAACGATTCTCGTTTATCTCCGCTGACCGCGTAGGCGCGGGCGATGGCTTCGTAGGCATAGGCTGTATCGGCGTCGTCCATTTCGCTTTTGTTGTTCTCCAGCAGTTGATAACAAAGTTGTGCATGTTTCAATGCGGGCCCGCCCTCGCCCAGCACCGCGTGGACGCGTGAGATCAGCCATTCGCCGCGTTGCTGCCGCACGGCCCCGCCGACCGACCGCCAGTGCGCGAGCGAGGCGTAGGCGAAATCCACCATGCGAACATCTTCCAAACGCGTGCGGTTCTTCCTTTCGAGCAGTTCCCACGTTTGGTTGCTGAAATCCACAGCGAAGTGATAGTGCGCCTGTGAGATCGTGTAAGTTTTCTCTTCGGTCATCGTATGCTCCGGAACAGGATTATACCGCCCAGTGAATATCAGATATGGATCGGGGTCCCCTCCGCGCCGTGCGCGGCTTCCATCAGCACTTCACTTAGCGTCGGGTGCGCGTGGACGTTGCGGGCGATCTCGTGCGGGGTGAGTTCCATCATACGGGCGAGCGTAAGTTCGGGGAGCAACTCGGTCACTTCGGGACCGATCATGTGCGCGCCGAGAATCTCGCCGTATTTCTCGTCCACCACGATCTTCACGAAGCCGCCGTAATCGCCCAGTCCCAGCGCCTTGCCGTTCGCCTGGAACGGGAAGCGCCCAATCTTGACCGAATAGCCGCGTTCCTTTGCCTGCGCTTCGGTGAGACCGAAGGACGCGATCTGCGGCTGGCAGTAGGTGGCACGCGGCATCATCTCGTAATCGAGCGTCACCGTCTCCGCGCCCGCGATATTTTCCGCGCAGACAATCCCCATCGCCGAGCCGACGTGCGCCAACATGAGTTTACCCGTCACGTCGCCAATGGCGTAGATGTTCGGCACGCTGGTCTGCATCTTCTCGTTGATTTCGACGAAGCCGCGCTCATTGATTTTGACGCCGACTTCTTCCAGCCCCAAACCTTTGGAATTCGGGCGGAACCCGATGGCGACCAGAGCCTGCTCCGCCTCGAGGGTCGTTTGCTTCCCCTCAGCAGAGACGACCACCTTCACGCCCGCCGCGGTCGCCTCCACAGACTCGACCTTGTGTCCCGTCAGCGACTTGATGCCGCGCTTCTTGAATTCCTTTTCGAGTTCCTTCGAAATTTCCTCGTCTTCCAGCGGCACGAGGCGCGGCAGCATCTCGACGATGGTCACATCCACGCCGTAGGCATTCCACACCGTCGCAAACTCCACGCCGATCGCGCCCGAACCGATGACAATCACCGATTTGGGCAGTTTCTCCTGAAGAATCGCCTCCCGATACGTGACGACCTTCTCGCCGTCCACTTTCCACGCGGCAGGCGCCGCCGCGCTCGCGCCTGTGGCGACGATGAAGTTCTTCGCTTTCAGTTCTGTGACCTTGCCCTCCTTGTCAGTCACATTGACCGTATCCTTCGACTTGAACTTCGCTTCGCCCATGAAGACCGCGATGTTGTTCTTGCGCATCAGGAAGCCCACGCCCTTGGTCAGGCGGTCCGAGTTTTGGCGCGAGCGCTTAACAGCCACACCATAATCAAGTTTCAGATTATCGAATGAAAAGCCAAAATCCTTACCGCGTTCGCGCAGGGTGTGCGCCACTTCCGCGTTCTTCAACAGCGACTTGGAAGGGATACAGCCCACGTTCAGGCACACACCGCCCAGCCATTGCTTATCCACAATTGCGACTTTTTGTTTCAATTGCGCGGCGCGAATGGCGGCGACATATCCCGCCGGCCCCGCGCCGATAACCACCACATCGAAATTTTCTGCCATGAAATCTCCTAAGCGTGTCATTGCGAGCCGAAGGCGAAGCAATCTCTTGTTTTTGAGGAGATTGTTCGTCGCAACGAACGCTCCTCGCAATGACACAGTTTTTTTCTATTTTACTATTAAAGAAAACATCCTCCCGACCGAGAGGATGTTTGGAGGTTACACGTTCTGCTTGAGGAAATCCACGGTCCGCTCCCACGCCAATTTTGCGGCGGCGGGGTCGTATTCGGGGCGATCCGATTCCATGAACCAATGGGCAGTTTTCGGGTAGATGTGAAGGGTCACGTCCACGCCAGCGGCTTTCATATTTTGTTCCATTTCCTTCACTTGTTCCAAAGGCAACCATTCATCCGTTTCAGCATAATGGCCAAGCACTTTCGATTTCATTTTACTGAAATCTGTGCTCCAGCCGCCATAAAACAAAACGATCGCAGAAACATCCGGCTCTTTTGCCGCAGTTATGATTGCCCAGTCCGTGCCCATTGAAAAGCCTAAGATGCCAATCGGCCTACCTGATTGTGACACAAGATAATCTTTTGCCGCCTTGACCATGGCGCTCATCGCATCAAAATTACCTTCGGCTTCCTGTTGCAGGGCTTTGGCTTCGTCAATCGTATTGGCAACACGGCCGTGATAATAATCGGGGGCGAACGCTTTATACCCGCGTTCTGCAAGTTGATCACAAATCTGTTTGAAAAAGGGTTTTAATCCCCACCATGCAGGCAACACCAATACGCCCGGTCTATCGTTAGGAGGGGAAGCGAGATATGCGTTGACTGCTTTACCGTTCACATCTAATTTGACTTCGGATTTTTGGATGGACATGATGCACGCTCCTTTTGACCCGCATTATACCAGAACGTGCGTTCTATTTTACAACCACCGCCTCACGCGGGACATGTAGCCTGTGTACGCCTCCCCGAACTTTTTCTCCAGATAAGCCTCTTCGTGCTCGATCACCAGTTTGTTCATCAATGGGATGAACGCCAGCGCCAGCGGAATCCCCCACACGTTACCAAATGTGAGTGGAAAACCGATCAGCATCAAAACCATCCCGAGGTAGATCGGGTTGCGCGTGAAGCGATAGACACCGCTCGAAACAACCGTTTTCACCGACCCATGCGGATCCATCGTTGTACGCGCTTTCATGAACGAATAAAAAGCAAGTAGGCCGAGCAGAAAACCAATTCCTGCCATTCCCAAACCGATGTTGCGCATCAACGACGAAACAGCAATCGGTAAGACGATGAACCTGCCCAACAACCAGGCAATCCCTATGTGAATCGCCAATAGTACAGGCGGGTGAATTTTTACATCGGCATGGTCTTTAAGTGTGCTCAAGAACCTTCTCCTCGTATGAATATATTAAACACTCTATACCCAATTCTCCAGCGTCTCCTTCACCTTCATCAAAAAATTATCTGCCGAGGCGCCGTCAAGGATGCGGTGATCGAACACGAACGACAAATACACCATCGGGCGGATGGCAATCGCATCATCAATAACCACGACTCTCTTCTGCATCGCGCCGACGCCCAAAATTCCGCATTGAGGCTGGTTGATCACAGGGAATGCGAACAAAGATCCGCTGATGCCGTGATTGGTCAGTGTAAATGTGCCGCCTTTGACTTCATCGGGTTGGAGTTTCTTCGCGCGGGCGCGATTCGCCAAATCATTGACCGAACGCGCCATCGCCAGCAGGGACAGGTTGTCGGCGTCCTTGATGACGGGAACGATCAAGCCCTCTTCCCCCAGCGAAGTTGCCATGCCGAGGTTGACCGCTTTGTGAACCAACACGCCTTCATCCGTCCATGATGAATTGACAAGCGGATAATTCTTCAATCCCGCGACGATTGCCATCATGAAATATGCAGTGAAGGTGAGGTTGATGCCATCGCGTGAGAAGATCTCCTTGTTGGCGGAACGATGCTTCACAACGCGTTGCATATCCGCTTCCATCACGGTCAACACGTGCGGCGACGTGTGCTTGGACATGACCATGTGCTCCGCGATCTGTTTGCGGATGGTGGAGTGTTTGATGAGTTGGTCGCCAGCGATAGGCGAAACTGCGTATTGCGTACTGCGTATCGCTGGTTGTGCGGCTGATTTTCCATTTTCCACGAAATGCAACACATCATTTTTTGTAATGCGCCCGTTCAAACCTGTTCCCTGCACTTGCTGTAGATTCACTCCGTGCGCCGCCGCGATTTTTGCAACAACGGGCGAAATAAAGCCGATTTCACGGTTGGCGGTTGGCGGCTGGGGGCTGGCTGCAGGCTTATCGCTGACCGCTGTCCGCTTTGTTTCATGCAACTTGGAACTTGGAACTTGACCACTTGAAACCTCAACTGATTCGCCCGGCTTCCCAATGAACGCCAATACCGCTCCCACCTTTGCAGGGAGTCCTTCCTCCGCCAAAATCTTCAACACCGTCCCCGATGCCGGCGCGGGAATTTCAGTGTCCACTTTATCGGTGTTCACTTCGAGCAAAGGCTCCAACTCGTTGACCGAGTCGCCTTCTTTTTTGAGCCACTTGATGACTGTTACTTCCTCAACGCCTTCGCCCAGTAATGGGACAAGTACTTTTGTAGCCATGAAACCTCCTCCAGTTACCAGTATCCAGTAACCAGTTAATCAACGAAATATTCAACTTGCGATTCGCGGACCCCGCGAGCTGGTGGGTTGCAAAACAGAGCTGCCTTGTCAATCATACTTCCCAATAACCTTCCAACTTCACGGTATTTTTCCACAAGTTGAGTAGATTTTTCACGAGAAATATAGCCGCAGTCTTCAGCAGTTTCAATCCAGTGTTGAGTCTCATGTTGTTCGCCATCCGAATTAGTGAGTTTACTGATGAAATGCTTTTCATAAGGGCGTTTCGCCCATGCTTCGGCAATTTGTGCACCCACTGAGCGGGATGAACGACGGACTTGGTCAGTTAATGAATAGGTTTCTTCTTTCGGAAACGATCTTGTCATGTCAAAGATTTCTTGTGCTAAAGCCCTTGCTTTCTGATACACAATCAGATCTCGATGACTTTTTGCGTATCTGGTCTCTGTCATACTTCCTCACTCGCTACTGGTCACTGGTTACTTAATCACTGGATACTTACTAGGATCGACTTCATTCATCATCTCATACACTGCATCAAAAATAGTTTCAGAGCTCGGCTTGCTCCAGTAATCTCCGTCACTCCCATATGCGGGGCGATGCGCTTCTCCGGGCAAGGTTCTCGGCGCAGAATCAAGATAATAGTATCCGCCCTGCTTCTCGATCACTTCCTGCAACATGTACGCGGATGTACCGCCGGGAACGTCTTCGTCCACGAATAAAACGCGGTTGGTCTTCTTGAGCGATTCAACGATTTTGCCGTGGATGTCAAACGGTAACAATGACTGGATGTCAATCACTTCGATTTCGATGCCAACTTTCGACAACTTCTCCGCGGTATCCATCACGATGCGGCAACACGCACCGTAGGTTACAACTGTAATATCGCTCCCTTCGCGAATCACCTCAGGCACACCGAGCGGGACCGTGAACTCGCCGATGTTGTCGGGTAATTTTTCTTTGTGCCGGTAGCCGTTCAGCACTTCAACAACAACTGCAGGTTCATTCGCTTTCAACAATGTATTGTAAAAACCAGCCGCGCGAGTCATATCACGAGGCACCAACACGTGCATCCCTCGAATCAAATGAATCAACCCAGCCATCAACGAACCCGAATGCCAGATTCCTTCGAGGCGATGACCGCGCGTGCGCACGATCACCGGCGAGGCCTGTCCGCCCGCGGTGCGCCAGTGAAGTGTCGCCAGATCGTCGGACATGATCTGCAGCGCGTACAAAATATAATCCAGATATTGAATTTCACAAATCGGTCGCAGTCCGCGCATTGCCATGCCGATCGCCTGCCCCATGATGGTCGCTTCGCGGATGCCGGTATCGCTCACGCGCAGGTCGCCGTATTTTTCCTGCAAACCCTTGAAACCTTGATTCACATCGCCCAACTTTCCGACATCTTCGCCGAACGCGATCACGCGCGGATCACGCGCCAGCATGGCATCAAAACCCGCGTTGACGATCTCGAATCCCATCAACGTGGGCGACGCGTCGGAGTAGGCGGGCTTCACCTCAGGGACCGAAACAGCCGTCCCGTTGTAAAGATGCGAGCTGTAGCGCGCGCGATTCACCGCGTCCTGTTCGGTTTTCCACTGGATTAATATCTGCTTGGATGGATTCGACTCATCGCGCAGGATGCGCAGCGCCTCATGCGCCGCGCTGTGCACGTCCCGCCTCGCCACCGACGGGAGGGCTGATAACCTTTCTTTGATCTGATTCAACTCGTCCGCGTGACTCGAACTGCCCGCGATCTCATCAAGCATATCCATTACGTGACCGCGCTCTTCGAGAATCGGATTCAGATACGCGTCCCATGCCGTCTTGCGGATTCTTTCGACGACCTCGTAATCTTCGCTCTCCCATTGCTTGAACTCTTTTTCGGTCGCGATTTTTTGTTCGAGCATCCACTCTTTCATCTTGTGAATGCCGTCGAATTCCTCTTCGAATTTCAATCGCTCGGCGGATTTATATCGCTCGTGACTCCCCGACGTCGAATGTCCCTGCGGCTGTGTGACCTCAGTGACATGCACCAACGCGGGGATGTGATATTTACGCGCGATCTCCGCGGCATGAGCGTACGTTTCGATGAGCGCGGGATAATCCCACCCGCGCACCTGAAGGAGTTCATACCCGCGCTGGCAATCAGGCTCCGGGCAATCTTCGCGCCTGAAGCCTTCCAAAATATCGTGAATATTTTCTTTGACCATTTGGAATTGATTCGGCACAGAGATGCCATAGCCATCATCGTAAACTGTGATAACGGCTGGCGCTTGCAAAACACCAATCGCATTGACCGATTCCCAGAATATGCCTTCCGCCGTGGACGCGTTGCCGATGCTTGCCCACGTCACCTCATTGCCGTTGTGCGAAAACTGGGTGAATTGCTTGAGTTCGTCGAGCCCGCGATAGACCACCGAGGCGTACGCCAACCCCACCGTGCGCGGCATTTGCGTGCCGGTGGGTGACACATCTGCCGCAGTGTTGTACAGCTCGGTCTGGTTTTTCCACGAGCCATCGGGATTGATGTAGCGATTGGCGAAATGTGCGTTCATCGAGCGCCCGCCCGTGTTGGATTCGTGCTCCACATCCGCGTGGGCGTACAGCTGGGCAAAAAATTCCTGGATGCTCATCACGTTCAACATGAACATCCAGGTCTGGTCACGGTAATAGCCTGAGCGCCAATCTCCCTTGCGGAAGTGGCGCGCAATGGCGATGTTGATGACTTCCTTGCCGTCGCCGAAGATGCCGAACTTTGCCTTGCCGCTCAACACCTCGCGCCGCCCGATGAGCGAAGCCTGCCGGCTCTGGTAAGCGAGGCGGTAATCTTTGACGATCTCCTCTTTCTCGAGAGGAAGTTTAACAGCACCCTTCTTTTGGGGCATGAAGTATTTCTCCTGAGGTTGGTGTGAGGGGATTATAACAAACACGATTATACTTCCGCCCATGAATCCTCTCCCCGTTGCGCAGGCGATGGCTCCGCCCGATGTGATTGATCTCGGCATGGGCAACCCGTCAAAATCGTTGACCCTGAATCAAAAGAGCGACCCGTCACGGTCGCTCTCTGTTCAATCTCAACATTCAAGCCATTTGAAACGCGGTAACTTCCACTTGCTGTTGTCGTTTACGGGCATCGCTCACCATGACCTCAAGGCGTTCGGCAATATCGTCGGCAATCCAGTCTGCTCCGCATTGCGAACAAACTGTTGCCGGTACGTTTCGGATCACGATCACACCAAAGCCGAGATCCACAGTAAAGGTGGTGGTTCCGGGACGTTTGACGCCGCCGCATTCAGGGCATTTGTTTGATTTTGCCATTACTTCCTCCGCGTCTTAAAATCGGGTTCAAAGTGTTCTAATGTTGGTTCATACGCCGTGATGATCGCTACCTGCTCGTCATCTATATCTAGCGCCACTACAACATGAATGGGGCGTCTGGCATTCCATCCAAGTAGAAGTCCGCTGGCTGAGGGGCGGTCCTCGGAATAGTCTTCAATTAATTCGCCGCTGGCAACAACTTGCAAAACAACGACTCGACTCAACTCACGCTCAAGCATTCTCTCAAGAGCATGGCGCTTCCAAATAATCTTCCTTTCCCTCGCCAGAGCGCGAACTTTGTTAATGTCAAGCGGCATGATGAACGCGATTGTAGCACAACCCTATTTGCTTCCTCAAGACGATTTGACCCCGATTATACTTCCGCCCATGAATCCCCTCCCCGTTGCGCAAGTGATGGCTCCGCCTGATGTGATTGATCTCGGTATGGGCAACCCGCCGCCTTCGTCCCTGCCGCTTGATTTGATCCGCGGGTCCGCGCAGAAGGTTTTCTCTCAAAACGACAATTCTTTTTTGCAATACGGCGTTGAGCAGGGAGACGGCTATCTCCGCGCGGCACTGGCAGATTTTTTGAGCAAAGGTTATGAGTTTCCTATCCAGTCTGAAAACTTATTCATCACTTCGGGCATCTCGAATGCCTTGGACCTGTTCTGCAGTCTCTTCACCAAAGCGGGTGACACGATTTTTGTCGAAGAACCATCTTACTTTTTGGCGTTGCGGATTTTTGCCGACCACGGATTGAATGTTATTTCCATCGAAACTGACGAATACGGAGTTATCCCCGCTTCGCTCGAGGAGAAACTGGCCGACTACCATCCGAAATTCCTCTACCTCATCCCTACCTTTCAAAACCCGACGGGACATACGCTGTCACAGGAACGCCGCGAGCGAATTCTCGAGCTTTCCGAAGAACACAACTTCCTCATCGCCGCAGATGAAGTGTATCAACTGCTGAATTATTCAACAGAAAAACCGCCGAAATCATTTGGCGCGTACATTGAATCGAAGAGCGTTATCTCGCTCGGATCGTTCTCGAAGATTCTTGCGCCGGGTCTACGGCTTGGATGGATTCACGCTCACAGAGAAGTTGTCAACCGCTTCGCGGCGAGCGGATTGCTCGACAGCGGCGGGGGGTTGAATCCGTTCACGTCTGCGGTGGTGCGCGGTGTGGTCGAGTCGGGAGGGTTGGAAAGCAACATCGGCAGACTCAAACAGAAGTACGCGAATCAGATCGCCGTCATGGATGAAGCGCTGCGCCGCCATCTGCCGCAAGTCTTATACGCCGTCCCTCACGGAGGATATTTTTTCTGGCTTCAATTCCCCGAAGGCGTGGATACGAGCGAGCTCCGTAAGCGCGCATCCGCCTTCAAAGTGGATTTTCGTCCGGGCGGGTTGTTTTCGAGCGGCGGCGGGTTGAAAAATTTTATGCGCGTGTGTTTTGTGTATTACGAGCCAGATCAGATCAATGAGGGAATCCTGCGATTGAAGGGTTGTCTTCGAGACGATTTTTGATCGTCTCTTTACTTGCCCAGCGCCTCTTTCACGGCTGCATACACATCCAAAATTCCATAGCCATACGCCGCATTCGGAACTTCGCCATCAAAACAGCCAATGGATGTATCTCCGGCGTATGGTTGCGCGGTCTCGATCAGGATTTGTTCTGTACGTTCGATATCGCCAATCAAGGAAGGGTCGGCTGACCACAACAACGCGACCGCGCCGGCGATGTGAGGTCCTGCCATGGATGTGCCGCTGGTTGCGCCGTACGTCCCTCCCGGTAGTGCGGAGAAGATATCCACACCGGGCGCAACGATATCGGGTTTCATCCGCCCTGAGTCATCTACTGTAACAGGTCCGCGACTGCTGAACGGGGCGATATTACCAAATTGGTCGATCGCACCGACTGAAAATGCCGAATCGTAAAGCGCTGGCGGCGCGGTGACCGTACTGCAATTGGGTCCCTCGTTACCGGTGGAAACAACCACAAAGATGCCCGCGGCGCGCAAGTTATCTACGGCAGGGAGCAACGCATTCGGGTCACAGCCTTCGATCTCAGGGCATCCCCATGAATTATTCAAAACATCTGCGGCGAGAGTCGGGTCGCCATCCACTAACGGATCGCCGCCCTGTGGGAAGGGCGCGAGCATGAATTGCATACAATCCAGATACAACGCGGGGTTGGCAAGATTGCGAACCAAATTCGCGCAGGCAAACCAGGTTGCTTCCGGCGCGACGCCAATCCCATCCTGACCAAGGATCGTCCCGAGTGTATGCGTTCCATGCCCGCCGGAATCATACGGGGAGGGCTTGCCATTCCACGGGTCGAACCAGTTGTAATCATCGCCTTTGGGATTGCCTCGATAACTCTCCTTCAATGCGGGATGATTCACATCCACGCCGGTGTCAGAGTGACCGATGACGATTCCCTCGCCGCGCGCGTCGAATTCCTCCCAAACTTTGTCCGCGCCGATCATCTGGACATTCCACCCCACATCGCTTGGTACAAAGTCGCCTCCGCCGATAGCCGGGTATCCGTCTTGAGGAACAGGACGCAGGCGCGGGCTGGGAATGACGCGGTCCACTTCGGGGCGCGTCAGCAGGTATAAACGGACAAGAGTCCCGCCGCGTACTTCCAATGCGTTGACGAGATAATACGGCGTGTACACCACGCCAAATGTATCAAACATATTTCGCAACCCCGCCTGCGTTTCATTTGCATGCTTTGTAAGGACTTGATAGGCGGTTGTCCGCCTTTCGTCAATATCCTGGATCTGACGGATAGCAGATAGATCCGCTTGATCTTTCAGAATGACAAAGAGGCGGTCGCCGTAAAAACCGGGATTGCCCGTCGTAAAGAAAAGGATAATGACGAGGATCCAAACCGCAGCGGTGCTCAAAACGCCAAACACACGCATCACGCTGGAGCCTGTACCGGATCCCGTGATCCGGCGAAGAATCAACGCCCCAACACCGACCGCCAAACCCAAGCCGACAGCGTAATTGCGCGCCTGATTCGCCAGCGGCTGAATATCTCCAAGCACAATGGTTAGTTCCGTGGGATCGAAGAATGCCAAGCCTGCCGCAGTGAGTAGACTTATAAGAATCATCCCCGCAACTCTGGATGGCATCACAGCCGAGACCGCAAACGAGAACGATGGAAGAACCGCAAGCAATATCAACTGTGCGCCGTCATAACCAAATGCAGAGCCGAGCAATGCAAGAACCGCGCCAATCCCAAAGGCATCGAGAAACTTGTTGCCGGTGCTGAATTCCATCAATAGAGCGGCGAGCCAGCCAAGGGAAAAACTTGCCAGAAGATGCAAAAGCGTATCGGTCGGGGATCCTAGGGCGCCATAGATCACGAACGGAGCAACGCCAAATGCGGCGAGAAAAATCGCCAATGATTTGTTCGTTGCTTTCCAATCGATATTCACACGACGAGTTCTCGCAATGATTACAGCCGCGAACAAGCACATCAAAATTTGCATGATGGAACCAAGCTGATCGTTGTTCGGTCCGAGCAGTCTCAACAGAAGAGCCGGGAAGGAGATCAGCGTCGCGCCGAACCAGCCGGCGTAAACCGGTTTGAAGCGTTCATCTTCCGTAAAGCGCCAGAACGCGGCGACGATACCTGTGAGTACCACGCCCTGTACAGCCAGCCCTATCACTCCCGTCCACGCAAGGCTTGCTGGAATGCCGGTTGCGAGAGTCGTCTGCTCTATAAACCAAAGTATTAAGTGGTAAACAAAAAGACACACCGGCATCGGGATTGCAAGTAACAAGAATAATATCAGCGCGCCGGTGGAACGGTTTTTCGATTCCGGTACAGGCGGAACGGGCTGGATCAGGTCGATCGGTGTCTCTGCCATACAAGCTCCCGGTGATTGGTCCGAATGAATCTGTGCGTCACTTCCTCGGTGAGATTTGACTGCCCACCGATTGCAACCATCAGGATACTGGCAATCGCGTGGAGAACGGTTCTCGATGCGTGTTCCATGATTTTAGGCATTATACACTGCGTCAAATTCAATCCGATTCCACCTTCCCAATTAATGCAACGAGACTATAATTTGACTCGATGGCTACCATCATCCTTCCCGCACGCGCAAACGTGCATCCACACATCCGCGCGCTCAACGTGCTGCGCGACCTTTCCACTGTGGCAGACTTGATCGAACTGTGCTTTTCCAACACGATGGACAACGACGGTCAGCGTTACTTGAACGACATGCGGCGCGCCGGGCGCGATGAAGGTTTCCTGCGCTGGGCGAATCACATTGCAGAGACCACGTCATTGCCGCTGATGGGCTTCGTCTGGGAGCAGGATGGTCGCATCGTCGGCAACTCGAGTCTCATCCAGTTTCGCGATAAAGGCAAACGCGTCCACCTGATCGCGAACGTGGCAACACATCCCGAATATCGCCGCCGCGGTATCGCGCGCGCGTTAACCGAACGCACCATGCAACACGCCCGCGAGAAGAACGCAGCTGCCATCTGGCTTCATGTGCGCGATGACAACCCCGGCGCCGTAAAGTTGTATGCCGATCTCGGGTTTACCGAAATCGCGCGACGCACGTCATGGATTCTAAATTCCGATTCCCCCCACGATCAAATTGAATCCGATATTCGCATCGTCCCGCGTCAACCGCACTATTGGACCCGACAACTGGACTGGCTCCGCCGGCTCTATCCCGACTCAATCGCCTGGTATCACTCGTGGAATTTCGACTCGCTTCGCCCCGGATTTTGGGCTTGGCTCACCAACCTCTTCATGGACTTCGACCTCGAGCAGTGGGCGGCGGTCCGCGGGGAGGATTTGCTCGGTACGCTGACGTGGACTCCGTACGGTGGGCGCTCCGGGTCGCTCTACGCCGCGACCGATTCAGCAGACGCGCTGACCCAACTTCTCCTCCACGCGCGGCGCGTCCTCCCGCGCCACTCCACACTGACGATGGACTTCCCCGCCGGTGAAATGACCGAAGCCATCACCGCGGCTGGCTTTACCGCGCGCCGCACGCTGATCTGGATGCGCGCGTAATGCAACTCCCGGCATCTGCTCACGTATGATGATGTGAGAAAACAAGAGGAGATTCCTATGACAAAATTCATACTTCGCTGGGCGATCAATGCGGTCGCTCTCTACCTGTCAGTTCTATTGCTGCCGGGCATAGACTTGGCGAGCGAGCCGACCTCGATCATCTGGCTTGCGCTCATCTTCGGCTTGGTCAATGCACTGGTGCGTCCGCTCATCAGCATTTTGACCTGCCCGTTGATCATTCTTACGCTGGGCTTGTTCACACTGGTCATCAACACCTTTATGTTCTGGCTGACGAGCGTCATCGGTCAATCGTTCGGCATCACGTTGACCATCGCCGATCCCGTTTGGTGGAACGCGTTCCTCGGCGGACTTGTCGTCAGCATTGTGAGCGTGGTGTTGACGTTGCTGTTGAAGGACGAGTTGAAAGGGAAAAGAAAGTAGGACGTAACGCATACTTCGTATTGCGTAAGGACAGTTCACGAACAGTGGACTGTCCTTTTCTTTTACGCAGTACGAACTACGCAGTATTCAATCCGAACAATCCCCCCGCCGGTTTTGCCTGTCTCACCGCGCGTAGCACAGCTTCAGCCATCACTTCCGCGGCGAATGCGCCCAGCACAGACACATCCGCTTTGCGCGGACCGGTCGAGAGCGCAAAGATCACATCGCCATCGAGCATGGTGTGCGCGGGGCGGATGGTGCGGGCGATTCCGTCCTGCGCCATCTGCGCGACTTTGGTCGCCTGCGCCTTGTTCAATTTCGCGTTCGTTGCAACGACGCCGATGACCGTGTTGGCGCGCGAGGCAAAACCGAGGATGCCGCGTCCGATCGGTTTTTTCATCATGGCAAGCGTATCTGCAAATTGATTCTTTCCTCCCACGCGCAATGGACCGACTTTCCCTGAACGAAGCCCGGCAACGACTGCGCCGGAGTTCGGATCGATCACATCCCCGAACGCGTTGACCGCTACAAGTGCGCCGACGATCACACCTCCGCCCGCGTCCATGCTGGATGTGCCAACCCCGGCTTTTGTCGCCAGGTTGAGCCCGAACATCTTGCCGACGGACGCGCCGGTGCCTACTCCAAAATTTCCCTCCGCGGGTGGCGCGACGGATGCTGAAACGGCGGCGCGATATCCCATCGCCGAATCGGGCCGCACGTCGGCGCGACCGAGGTTGAGGTCATAGAGAATCGCCGAAGGGACGATGGGCACTTTCGCCGCGCCGGTGTTGAATCCGATTTTCTTTTCTTCGAGGTAGCGCATCACGCCGCCTGCCGCGTCCAGCCCGAACGCAGAACCGCCGGACAATACAAGCGCATGAACTTTTTGCACGAGGTTGATGGGATTCAGCAGATCGGTCTCGCGCGTGCCGGGCGCGCCGCCGCGCACATCCACGCCTGCGACCGCGCCTTTCCGGCAAAGGATAACCGTGCAGCCGGTGAGGGCTTCATCGTCTTGTGCGTGTCCCACTTCGATGCCGCGTACGTCGGTGATTGCGTTTTTGGATTTCATTCTTATGGGTAAGCCGAAAAGATGAGCCACAGAGATAACAGAGGCCTCTGAGAAAAACTCAGAATCTCTGTGCGCTCTGTGGCTGCGTTTTATTTCAAGTCCCTCACGAGCGACATGAACTCGCGCCACTCCTCCTCGAAGAAATGCACGGTGACGTTGTTCAATTCGATGTGGTACGTGGTCTCGCCGTCGGGTTCTTCGGCGCGCCACGCCATGAAGTTATCGGTTTCGGCGAGCGTTTCGGTTTTTGGTTCGCTGTGGTTGTCGTTCATCACTCTTCTCCTTGGGGGGTTCCGGTTCGGTCGTTGCTTCTTTACTTTTATCGGATCGTGATCGGAAGAAATTTCTAATTCGAGTCAGCCAGGCGGATGCGGCATCGTTTTGGTGATCTTCTTTGGCGGGGGGCCAGGGATCGAGGTCGAACATCTTGCGCGTGATGTATCGTCCGAGCAGTGTGACGGTCGCGAGCAGAGGCGCGGCAACCACGACGCCGATGATCCCCAGCAGGTTGGCAAAGATGAGCGCGGTCACCAACACGGCCGCGGGATGCACCTTCAGTGTGCGCGCCATGATGCGCGGCGTGATCAAGTTGTCTATCACGTTATCAATTGATGAAGTTATGACAAGGACACTGATCGTGTAAACCAGAGGCTGCAGGTCGAAGAGTTTATCCGGCTGGAAGTACGTGACCAGTGCGATGGTAGAGGATGTGATGAACGGTCCGATGTATGGCAGGAATTTTGCCAGCCCTGCCATAAGCGCCAGCCCGATGGCATATCTCACGCCGAGCAACGAAAAGAGGATCGTGTACACCCCGAACGCGAGCGAGAAGATGAGGATCTGCCCGCGCAGGAACGCGTTCCAGATGCGGCTGAGTTCGTTGCCCAGCCGGCGGAAATCCTCCGAATAGCCGGGCAGGTTAACTTTGATGAGGTCGCTTTGCAAGCCGCTGGATTCCGCCATGACAAAATACGAAACAAGCAGGATGAAGAACAGCCAGCCTATCGCTTGCGCCGCGCCGCCTGCGAGGTTGCTCAGCACGGTGCCTGTTTGCCCGAGCAGGGGTTGCACATAAGAAATCAATTGACTGCTGATCTCGTTGAGGTCGATCGTGCTCATATCCAGCGTGAACGGACCGATCTCGAAGACCCGCCCTGAATACGTTTCGATGTAGGCGGGCAGGTCAGTCACGATCTGTTGGACGGAGGAAACGAGGCTTTGGATCTGCCCGACGAGTCCCACGCCTCCGAGAGTGAGCAAACCGATGAGGATCAGCAGGATCAGCAGATAAATGAGATTGACCGCGGCTTTCCACGAGATCTTCAACCCGCGCGAGATGAAGGTCGTGACCGGGTGTAACAGGTAGGCAAGGATGAAGATCATCAACAGCGGCGGGATCAGGTTGGAAAAGCGGCTCAATAAAAATGCCGCGATGCCGACGATGACCAGTCCGACGAGGAGTTTGGTCGTGGAACTCCAACGGGGTGATGAAGCGGATGCTTGTTCCATTGATGCATTCTCCGAAATAAGTTGACCCTATTCTAGTCAAGAGAAGGGTCTTTGGCAACCATAAAAAAAAGACTTCGTGGCGCCAAAACGCCACGAAGTCTGACATGGACCATTTGAAAATCAACACCCGCCGAGGAATGGGAAGAACGTGCACCATAGGAAGTTACTGTCAATGTACCAGAGCACTCCTCCGCACACACACACGAACAACAGCGCGCCAACGCCGATGACAATGGGCAACGTATTGGGTTTTCTTGCCGGAGCCGATTCCATCACGGGGCTGGCGGGCACGTTCCCCGCATACTGTTGGGCGGGAGCCGGAGGCGGTGTAACAGGTCGTGAAGCGGATGGCACAGCCGCGGCGCGCGGCGAGGCGACGGTCGCCGCGGGGTCGAAGGTGGTGGCTTCGAACACCAGCACGATCTGCTCGCCGAAGGAAACCACTTCGCCTGCCTTCAGCACGCGCGGTCCCGCCAAACGCTGGCCGTTCACAAACGTCCCGTTGGTCGAGCCGAGGTCTTCCAGTACGAACTTTCCGCCCTGGAACGTCAGACGCGCATGACGGCGCGACACTTCCGCATCGTTGATCGTGATCTCGTTCGACGAGTCGCGCCCGATGGTGAGTTGATCGCCCTCCAACGCGAACGTCGCGCCGGGGGTGGGACCCGACCGCATGATGAGTTGATATTGAGCCATGTGCAGTTCTCCTGTAAAACTTTACCTGCGCTTAGTGTACAAGGTTCAGGAAAAAAAGTCAAACCCTGCCGCCTAAAGCGTTATACTTGTGTCAAGACGTACTTTACACCATCAAGTTACCCGGGCGACGAAAAGCAACGGACGTGAAATGAACGCACACGAATTACCCCTCCCTGAATTTTTCGATGCGAACAAAGTCGGCGCGGTGTGGCGGATTCCCTACGAAGCGCGCGCCGAACAAGCGCAGGACTGGGCGCGTCACCACGACCTTGAGCCTGCCTCAGTTTCCTCAACGCGTACCTGGCTCCTGCTGATCGATGTGCAAAACACGTTCTGCATCCCGGAGTTCGAGCTCTACGTCGGCGGGCGCAGCGGACGCGGCGCCGTGGAAGACAACGCGCGCTTGTGCGCGTTCATCTATCGCAACTTGGGACGCATCACACACATCACCGCCACGATGGACACGCACAAAGCGATGCAAATTTTCCACGCCGTTTTCTTCGTGGATAAAGACGGCAACCACCCCGCGCCGTACACCGACATCCACGCCGCCGAATTGCGCGATGGTACATGGAAGTTCAACCCCGCGCTGGGGGATGAATTCAATCTCGCCCCCGAATACGGACAGCAGATGATGATCCACTACGCCGAAGAATTGGAAAAGAAGGGCAAATATGCGCTCACGATCTGGCCCTACCACGCCCTGCTTGGCGGGATCGGTCACGCGCTGGTCTCGTCGGTGGAGGAAGCGTTGTTCTTTCATTCCATCGCACGGAATACGCAGTACGAAATCGAAATGAAGGGCGATAAACCGTTCACCGAAAATTATTCCGTCATCGGTCCCGAAGTGCTGACCGGTCCCATGAGCGAGACGCTTGGTGCGCGAAACACCAAATTCATCGAACGGCTTCAGCAGGTTGATAAACTCGTTATTGCAGGGCAAGCCAAATCCCATTGTGTCGCGTGGACGGTCTCCGATTTGCTCGACGACATCAATGCCACAGACCCCGCCCTCGCAAAGAAAGTGTATCTGCTCGAAGACTGCTCCTCGCCGGTTGTCGTCCCCGGCGTGGTGGATCACACCGACGCGGCGGACGCGGCGTATGACCGATTTGCGAAAGCAGGGATGAATGTGGTGAAATCAACGGAGTTCGATATTCGATAATTCGATCATCGAGTATCGAATATCTAATCATCTATGAGCATCTTCGACAAATCCCGCCTCACCAACGAAACCTTCAAACTCGATATCGAGCGCATGCGCCGCGGCTGGTACTCGGACAAATATTTCGAGAACATCGGGCGGATGCTCACCGCGCTTGCCTCGGAAAAATATTCGTACTCAGGCAAGAATCATAACTTACCGCCCGGCATCTCGGCGAAAGATATAGAAGTCGGCGACATTGAAGTGGAGATGCAATGGTTCACGCGGCGAATGGGCAATACCATCGTCGTCGGCGTGGACAAATCGCTGGCGATGCTTCGTCACTGCACTGGGTATTGGAAGGGCGAGAAGTTCGTGGATACTTCGGACAAACTCGAAGTGTGGGCGGTTCACGATGGGACGGTGGTGAAATCGGACGGCAACCCGCTGAATGTGGAGCCGGTGATCAAAGTGCGCGGACGTTACCGCGATTTTGCATTGCTCGAAACGCCAACTCTCGGTGTGCTCACACGTTCAAGTCGCGTAGCCACAAATGTCTACGAGACATTGACCGCCGCGCGCGGCAAGCCGGTGTTGTTCTTCCCGGCGCGCTTCGATCTGCACGAAGTGCAAGCGGCGGACGGATATGCTTACAACATCGCCATCAAACGCTTCAACTCGGATTTCTCGCACGAGATCGGTTCGTTCGTCTCGACCGACGCGCAGGGCGACTGGTGGGGCGGCGCGGGCGGCGGGACGGTCGCTCACGCCGCCATCGCGTCTTTCCTCGGGGATACGGCGGAGGCGATGATGCAGTTCGCGCGCATTCTGCCGGCGCGCATCCCGCGCATCGCGCTGGTGGATTTCAACAACGATTCGGTGCGCGATTCTCTGCGTGTGTTGGAGTGTATGTTCGACAAATACCGCGCCTTGTGCGATTCGAACAATGAAACCGAAGCGGAGAAATATATTCTATATGGCGTGCGGCTGGATACCAGCGGAAGCGTGCGCGATGTGTCCGTCGAACCGCTGGGCGACCCCGCGTTGGATTTGGGCGTCAACCCGCGGCTGGTGTTCAATGTCCGTCAGGCGTTGGATTCGGCGTGGGAAAGCTGGAGCCTCCCGCCCGTCTGGAAAGACGCGGCGCGCGAGTATTGCCGCAACGTGAAGATCGTCGTCTCCGGCGGGTTCAACCCGGAGAAGATCCGCAAGTTCGAGCGGTTGGAAGTCCCGGCGGATATTTATGCGGTGGGTTCGTGGTTGTTCAACAATAACGGCGGTACGGTAACCGATTTCACTGCCGATGTGGTGCGCGTGAAAATTCACGGCGAATGGATGGATATGGCGAAGGTGGGGCGGCGTCCGTTGGCGAATGAAAATTTGGAGCGGGTGTGGTGATTCTCTTGGCGTGAATAACGATCAGGTCGAAATGAAAGAGGAAAGAAGAAAGAATCTTTCCTCTTTCTTCTTTCTTTGTTCGCGATGGTCATCATCCACACTGCGAAACTTCTCTATATGCCGCAGAATTTTTACAGAAAATTTACAGTGGGGTAATCCACAGTTCAAGCAAATCCTCTACACTCGGTGCGTGACCATTTCGCGTCGTGAATTTCTCAAAATGTCCGGGCTGTTCGCCGCGTGGACGGCGCTCTCCTCGTGCGCGCCGCATGTGCACCCAACGGATTCGCCGACAGCCGCGCCAGCCTTAACTTCAGTTCCTGCTCTGCCGTTTGAGCCGCTCGAAGGCGACGAGTTGATCGTCCACGCCTTGAAGCGCATCACGTTTGGACCGACGCCGGCGATGATCGAAAAAGCGCGGCGGGTTGGGTTGGAAGCGTTCATCGAGGAACAACTGTTCCCCGATTCGATTCCCGACGATGAGACCGAAAAGATGATGGAGCAGTTCACTACTTTCGGCATGACGCCCGGAGAGCGCTTCCGATTGGACCAGCGCGGTTTGCCGGTGCAGGAGTTGATCGCGGCGACGATCTTGCGCCAGTGGCACAGCGAGCGTCAGCTCTTCGAAACGATGGTGGATTTCTGGGGCAATCACTTCAGCATCTTCATCGGCAAGAACGCCTGCCGCGTGCTGAAAACCGACGACGATTTGAATGCTATCCGCCCTAACGCGCTGGGGAAATTCCGCGACCTGTTGTCTGCCTCCGCACACAGCCCAGCGATGCTGGTATATCTCGATCAAGCGGAAAGCCGCGGCGAAGCGCCGAACGAAAATTACGCGCGCGAGCTGATGGAACTGCACACCATCGGCGTTGACTCGGGCTACTCGCATCACGACGTTGTGGAAGTGGCGCGCGCCTTCACCGGCTGGACGGTTTCCGGTCCGCGCAACCGGCAAATGGACTTCGGCTCGTTCTACTTCAACCCGGCGATCCACGATAACGGCGAAAAGCATGTGCTGGGCATGATGATTCCGCCCGGCGGCGAAGACGAGGGCATGATGATCCTCGATATGCTAGCGGGGCATCCCAGCGCGGCGCAGTTCATCAGCCGCAAGCTCGCGGCTCGATTCGTATCCGATGCGCCGCCCACGGAACTTGTCAATTCGCTGGCGGAGGTTTTCACACAAACCGACGGCGACATCCGCGAAGTGTTACGAGCCTTGTTTCGCTCGGATTCATTCAAAACCTCCGCCGGGCAAAAATTCAAAAAGCCGCTGGACTTTTTCGTTTCGACATTGCGCCTCACCGGCGCCACCATCCGGCGGAACACGCGCGCGCTTCAGGAGTACCTGCGCCTGCTTGGGCAGGTCCCGTTCACGTGGTCGCCGCCGGATGGATTCCCCGACAAGGAGGAATACTGGGCAACGACCAGCGGCTTGCTCGATCGTTGGAACTTCGGCATGTTACTCGTCTCGAATCAGATCCGCGGCGTGGAGGTGGACCTCTCCGCGATCACAGACGATGCTTCGTCCGCGCAGGATGTTGTGGATCTGTTGAGCCTGCATTTCCTCGGCGAACTCCTGCCCGACGATGCGCGTTCGATTTTGGTTGATTTCGCCGCTTCGGGCAATCTCGATAAAGACATTCCCTCGATTGCAGGTTTGATCCTCGGCTCACCGCATTTTCAGATGAGGTAGCGCAAGACGCCATCTTGCGCTGCACGCTGAAAGGAATAACCATGAACACACAACTTTCACGCAGAGACTTTCTCAAACTCGCCGGGGGTTTCGCGGTTGCGCCGGCTCTCCCCGCGTGGATGCCGCGCATGGCGTTCGCTCCGCAGGGAGTCGAACCGCCGGGCGATATCCTCGTGGTCGTCTTTCAACGCGGCGGCATGGACGGCATCAGCGCGGTCATCCCGCACGGCGACTCGCATTATTACCAGCATCGCTCCGCGCTTGCGATTCCCGAACCCGAAGATGGGAGCGACCAGACCGGAATTGATCTCGACGGATTCTTCGGACTGCACCCGTCGCTTCGTCCCCTCAAAGATCTGTGGGATGAGAAAACGCTCGCGGTCGTCCATGCGGTTGGTTCGCCCGACCCGACCCATTCCCACTTCGACGCGATGGACTACATGGAGCGCGGCACGCCCGGCGAGAAATCCATTCCCACAGGGTGGATCGGCCGCCACTTGCAGACAGCCCCATGGCAGAACGAATCGCCCTTCCGCGCGATCGGCATGGGAGGCGTGATGCAAGCCGCCCTGCGCGGACCCATCCCCGTGACGACTCTCAAATCCATTTCTGATTTTCACCTGCAAGGCGATGTTTCGCAGCTGACGGAGATCCGCGCAAGACTCGAGTCGCTTTACAACCTCGGCTCGTCGCTGGATGCAGAAGCCATGGAAACATTCAACGCCGTGGATATTCTCGACAAGATTGACGTTGATAATTACGTTCCTTCGGGCGGCGCGGCATACCCCGAAACGGAATTCGGCATGGCGATGAAACAGGTCGCGCAGATCGCGAAGGCGGAGATCGGACTCGAAGTCGCCTGCGTGGATATCGGCGGCTGGGACACGCACAACCAGCAGGGGCAGTTGGAGGGCGAACTGCCGACATTGCTCGGCGAGTTCTCATCAGGATTGGCTTCGCTGTATCACGATCTCGGCGACCGGGCGAAGCGCGTGACCATCGTCACCATGTCTGAGTTTGGGCGGCGCGTGAAAGAGAACGGCTCGGAAGGCACCGATCATGGACACGGCAACTGCATGTTCGTCCTTGGCGGAGGTGTGAACGGAGGCAAGGTGTACGGCGAGTGGCCCGGTCTCGCGCCGGAAAACCTGTTCGAGGGCATAGACCTCGACATCACCATCGATTATCGCGATGTACTTGGTGAAGTCGTTGAACGACGGTTGAAGAATGTGAGCCTGAGCGAAATCTTCCCCAATTATTCAGCATGGAAGCCGCTCGATATTGTGCAGGGATAAATTTTCTTATTACGGGCAGTTCACTTTTTCGATGCGCGTAAAGGATGATGCGGATTCGTACAGCCCGGCATACTGCGGGTCTTGCAGGTATTCCCCCAGCAGGGACTTGGGCGGGTAGTACGTGAATTGATAACAGGCGTCCACTTCGATCACATCCCACACGTCTTTGCCTAAGCCGAACGTGTAATAGACTCCGTCGGTATTGCCCTCTACAACATAATCGGTGCAGGTGCGGTCTATATCGTCGCAGTTTCTCACCACTTCATTTTTTTCCTCGACGCGTAGGACGACCGTTTTATCGCCGTTAACATAGGATTGATAGCCGGTGATAACCAAAACGACACCTGACAATAGCAGTACCAACCCGGCGCAGCCCGCCCCCAGCCGCTTGAGGATGTGATCGCGGCGCCCGGAGAGGCTCGTCCACGCGCTGAACAGACCAAGCGCGAAGAAAAATAGAGTCATAAGAATCAAGCCAGTGAAGGCTCTGAGCGGAGAGGCGGTGTAAAGCACGGAATCCATGAGTCAATTTCACTTCCCGCGCGATGGCTTTGCTTTTTGTTTGGCTTCGGTCGGTTTATCCGTTTTAGTCACCTCGCGCAGGATCTTGTCGATGAAGTTAGGAACGAGTCCTTCGGAGAAGCCCGCGATGAACGCCCACAGGATGGCTTTGGCGGCGTCTTGATTTGTGGCGGGATTCGCGCCGAACGAGAAGAGTTTGAACGATTCGTATCCATCCTGCATGACGGGGCTGAAAGCGGGAAAGAACGTTCCCTGCAACAAACCAGACATGAAGATCAGGTACAACACCATCGCAAACACGCCGCCCACCAGCGGCGAGACGTAAATTTGAAATGTGATGAATTGCGTGGTGGTCTGGCTCTGCTCTCTGATCACATCCAACGGAATGTGCAACAGCCGACGATAATTGTTTGCCACACCGCCCGCCGCGCCCGCAAGGAAGATGATCAATTCAAGAGCAAACGAAGGAGGCGTTGCCAGTTGCGTGGACAACAACGCGGCTGTGGCGATGCCGACCACGATGATGATTACGGTGATGGAAATATGCAAGGCTTGGCGTCGGATGGCGTCCATGGGGATTCCTTTTTGTATCGCTATGCTATTTTTTTCCAGGGAGCAATGCCCCGGTGAGATCGGCGTCGGTCAGATCTGCGGTTTCGAGATAGCGAACCTCTCGCAAATCAGTATTTCTCAAAATGGTATTTCGCAAGTTGGCATTTTCGAAATCTGCGTCTTGGAGTTTTGCGTTGGTCAGGTCTGCGCCTTCAAGGTTGGCTCCAAAAAATATGGCGTTGGTGAGATCGGTATGAGACAGATTTGATTTGCTAAGATTGGCATCTCTAAAGTTTGTGCCCGTCAAGTTGGCTTTGGATAAATCAGCATGGGTTAATGTAGCATCAGAAAATTCTGCTTGTTGTAATTTCGCACCTTTCAATTGAGCCCCAGTTAAATCTGATTTCGAGAAGTTTGCCGATTTCAGATTTCTTTCGAAGGAGTTGCCTGAAACACTGCCGCCTAATAAAAAAGTGAGCCATCCAGAACAACCGATTTCTGTCCTGTGCACTGGTTCAAAAGTGGTGTTGTTGAATATTGTTCCTCGCAAATTCGCGTTGCTAAAATCAACATTACCTGAAAATTTTTGCCCGCTCATATCTTTACCCTCCAAGTTAGGGTAGAGATAAGCGCCAAGGGCAGTCTCGCCTTTTTCTATTATTCTTTCAGCGGCTTGCTCGAGCTTATCGAGAGGGGAGTCTTTTTCCATAGTTGATTTCCTTTGCACCAGTTAACATAGGCACATTTCAGTATAGCACGCCTGTCAACACTGCATTACTGCTCACTAATAACTTTTCACTGCTCTACTGCGCCGTATTTCCTCCATCTACCAACAACAAGTGACCGGTCATAAACGACGAATCATCCGAAGCCAAGAACAACACGGCTTTTGCGATCTCCTCAGGCTTCCCGAAGCGGCCCATCGGTAAATACTCGCTCGCTTCTTTCACTGCTTGCTCCACCGTCACGGGGTCTGAGTGTTCGAAGTATCCCTTTTCAAGCCAACGATCCACGAACGTGTCGCCGGGGCAGACCGCGTTCACGCGGATGTTGTCGCGCGCATAATCGAGCGCCATCGCTTTCGTCATCAACGCCACCGCGCCCTTGCTCGTCACATACGGGAACGCGTTCCTGCCTCCCACCACCGACCAATCGGACCCGTTGTTGACGATCACGCCTCCGCCCTGCGTTTTCATGATCGGCAAAACCAGTTTGCACATGCGCCACACCGCCGTCACATTGATCGCCAGCGTCTCGTTCCAAATTTCATCGGTTGTAGTTTCCGCCGTCCCTTTGGTGACGATGCCAGCATTGTTGAACAGGATGTCGACGCGGCCGAACGAGGCGAGAGTCCGCTCGACGACGCGGGAGCAATCGTCGGCTTGAGAATGATCCGCTTGGATGAATTCGCATCGCGCGCCCTTGCGGTTGATCTCATCCATGACGCGTCCACCTAACTCCGCGCGGCGTCCCGTAATGACGATGTCCGCGCCTTCGTCGGCAAACAATAACGCGGTCGCTTTGCCGATACCCGACGTGGCGCCTGTGATGAGCGCAGTTTTTCCGGTGAGTTTGCCCACGTTAGACTCCTACAATGTAAATAAATAAATTGCCGCAAACGCCAGCGCGATGCCGATCATTTGTCTGCGCACGATGTGTTCCTTGAGGATGAGCCACGCAAGGATGACCGTCGCGCCCGGATATAACGAACTCAAGACCGCGGCAACGTCGAGCCTGCCAACTTTGCTGGCGAGGATGAAAAAGAAATTGCCGCCGAGATCGAGCGTGGCGTTGATGAGCACCACCGTCCACGCGCCGCGCGGGACGGGGAGCGACTCGCGCCGCGCCAGCACGATGACGAGCAGCAGGAGCGTCCCTGCGAGGCGCGAAATGATCATGGGCCACAATAGCGAGTCGGGGTCGCCGACCGCGCTGTGAATGAAGATGAAGTAGCAGCCAAACCCCACGCCCGCGAGAATCGGTAACTTCAGGTCCGAGAGTTTACTGATGTGGAATGTGCCGTCGCCTTGCGAGATCAGCCAGACCGCCGCGAGCGCGAACGCGAAGCCGAGGAATTGAATCGCGTTGGGCAATCCCTCGGTGATGGAGCCGACAATGACCGGAAGCAGCGCCGCGAACAACGCCGAGACCGGCGCGGCGATGCTCATCTGCCCGACGCTCAGGCTGTGATACAAAATGAGCAAACCGATCGAGCCTAGCGCGCCGCCGATGAACGAGTTGAGCGCGACGATTGAGGTCGGAAGCGATTCGCGATAGAAGATCGAAGCGACGGCGAGAATCAACAAGCCGAAGAAGTCCGCGTATAACACCGCGCGGTACGCGCCGACCTTGCGGCTGGATAGCCCGCCTGCGAAATCTCCCGCGCCCCACGATAGCGATGATGCAATGCCGAAAATGATGGAAAGCAAAAAAACCTCCGGAATGCGGACTTTTACGGAGCGCGGACTTCAGTCCGCTACATAAATTGCGGACTGAAGTCC
>JBFMDB010000008.1:0-160939 GCA_040753755.1 Chloroflexota bacterium | reverse complement strand
GATTTTCGGTCTTTACGAGTTCGCTGGGCCAAGAAGTCCTGCAACTGGTTAGCCCTTATTTACTTTGCTTGCACACTGATCCTCTGGCGAATGTGCTCGCATGCCTAATTTACGGATAGAGACTAAACCATCGTCATTGACAAAAATATCAGTACTAACAAACATTTCAATGGATAATGTCTTATCAAAAAGCCTTGATACTTCGGCTCTTCGATTAATACTTGATGAATTTCAAGTCGCAAGTATAGTGAGTCTCCCCTATCTACATGCAAAGGTTTTTGTTGCTGACAAAACTACGGCATTGGTCACATCAGCAAACTTTACAAATGGAGGGCTTTGGAAAAATTACGAATACGGAGTCGTTATCAACGGAGAAGAGTCGGTAAGAACTATTTTAGATGATATATCTGCTTATATGAATTTGGGAGGTGCAATCTCTCGTGAGTTTTTGAACATAGTTGAAGAGAAGCTTGCAGAACTTTCCCAAAGCAAGATGCAAATAGAAATGAACATAGAAACTAAGTCATTGCGGAAGAAAGTTCAACAATCACAACTGGAACTGCAAGATATTCTGTTAGCCAACAGAGTACGCAAAGGGCAGACCATCAACGCTTTATTTTGTGACACGATTTTGCTGATACTTCGTAAGCACAAAGATGGACTTGCAACGGAGGAAATACACACAGAAGTTCAGCTTATTCATCCTGACATTTGTGACGACGCAATAGACCGAGTAATTAATGGGCAACACTATGGCAAAAGATGGAAGCACTATGTTCGCAGAGCGCAGGAGTACTTAAAGGAAAAGAGAATCATAGCTAGAATAGGTGCCAAATGGAGACTTGATAATGCAAATTAACTCCAAGAGTGTTTATCCTGACGATGTGACTAAAACGATACAGCAATTTCTGCTACAGACAGAGCCAAAAAACAGAAGACCATCTTTGCTGGTAATGTATGCAATGTATGTGATTTTTATGAAAGCATCAAAAAGATATTCAGGTAAATCCCTCGCGCCACTAAGGTTTCACACAAGTCGCGATTCTCGCTCAAGGTCATTTGGGGATATTGATGTAATTAATCCTGACAGCACACCTTTTGAGTCCGTCGAAATTAAACACAATAAGCCGATTACTCCCGATATGGTTGACATTGTTTATCGAAGAATCAAAAATACTCAAATTGACCGTTATTACATCTTGACAACCAGTGACCCAAATTTTGACAACTACGAGTCGGTTATGCAAGAAATAGAGAAATACCGTAAAGTCCACCCTTGCGAGATTATCGCTGACGGCGTTATTCCATCTTTGAAATATTACTTACGTTTAATAAGCAATCCGCAAGATATCATAGGTGAATATACCAAATGGCTTGAATTCGAATATCGGCGCGCCAGTGGAATAAAAAGAGAACACTTGCAAGTTTGGCAGGAGATTCGTCAAAGCTTGTAGCAGCAATAATCACACAGATTGTCCCGTCAACTCCACTACCAGCGTATCCATCGCCAACTCCAGCGTGAGTTGGCTTGTTTTTACCCCCTCATCAATTCGCAATAACTTGCGATAAATACTTTCAAGTGACTCAACGGAAAACCGCGTCGCCTGCTGTGTCGTCTTCTCCGCCACGAACGGATGCACACCCAGCGCGCGGGCGACATCGTCCTTGTTGCCGCGTCCATCGAGGATTTCACGCGCCTGAATCAGCAAACGGAATTGCCGCACCACCATCCCCCACAGCGAAAACGGATCTTCAGTTTCAAGCAGACGATGCAACAAATGTTGCGCCGATTTGCCATTGCCGTTCGATAACGCGTCCACAAAATCGAACACCGATTGTTGAGCCGTAACGATGCACACTGCCTCTACATCGGCAACTGTCACCGTCCGCGCCCAGTTGACGTATGCCAGCAGTTTGGCGATCTCCATCCCTGCCTGGCGCGTATCCACGCCGACCATATCTTTCAGCATTTCTGCCGCGCGCGGCTCGATCTGTCCGCCTTGCTGTTTCGTTTCATTCACGATCCAGCCTGTCATATCCCTGAGTTTCGGGAGCATGAACGCTTTGGTCTGGATCAATTTGCTGTTCTTCTCTGCCCATTTCACCAGCCAGTGTTTCTCTGCATCGCGCGGTTCGACCGATTCATACATTACGAGTCGAGTCGTCTCTGGCGCTTTCGCGATGAATTCAAGAAATTTTTTCCGTAAAGATACATTGTTGTATTTTGAGGAAGGATTCGCAAGCAAGACCAATCGTCTCTTGGCGAGGAACGGCATGGCATTGACCGCGTTATTCAAGTCGTTTTCGGTCATCGAGCGCGCGTCGAGGCGTGCCGTGTTCATGTCCGCGCTGGTGGGGTCGGTGAAGTCGGCATCAAAGTCTTTGAGTTTGCGCGAGATGGCGAATTCGTCGTTGCCGAAGAGGAAGAAAATATTGGGCATGGATATTGTAGGGGCGAGGTCATCTCGCCCAAATTGTTCGATTCAAAATATTGGGCGGGGAGACCCCGCCCCTACGAAATCATTTCGTGATGATGCGATGAACACCTTTGCGGATGAGGCGGATGTCCACAATTTGCATCGCGCCCAAGTCCGCTTCGGTGGTGATGTATTTTTGAAGCCAGGGACCCAGAGGCTTGCTCAAGAAATATCCGAAGAGGGCGAGCATCAACGCGAAGGGGATCAGTCCGACACGCCAAAAGGTGGAACGCGCTCCACGAAACGGCATCCAGGCAAACGTCGCGGGCAGAACCGCAGTGACAACGAGGTTGGTCCCGCATCCTTCGTGAACAGCGAGTCCGCTTTCGCCCATGTTGAGTCGCGTGTGCGCTTCGTTCGCGCAGGCGGTCACATCGTCCGTTTGAAGATCACCGAGTAGAAAAAAGCCCGTCGGGTTGGAGTGCCCCGCCATCGGCTGGTTTTTGTATTTGCGCGCGAGGATGTGAAGCGTGGCATGTTCAAGCGCGTGATTACGTCGTGTTTCGAGGATGAGGGGAAGATCAAGGAGCATGTGACGATTATACATGCAACAGGTGATGAATGACATGCAAAAAACGGACCCTCTTTATGTTCGTTTAATCAAAACCTTCACAACCTCCATTGCGAATTTGTACAATTCGGAGACAATATGACCATAACATCTCATGAGGCTGATATGACCGGGAGCAAGCGCAAACCCAGCACATCTCACATGCCCGAAAATTCGACACTGTTCGAGAAGATCGTCCCTGTCTCTCTGATCTTCATGGGAATCATCACGCTCGGGCTGATCCTGTTCGCCGCAGGCGTGTTACTTGGGTTCGTCAAATTCTAGGTCAGGAGAAAACCATGTCTGTCAATCACATTCTTCCGTTCATCTCGACGGTGATCATGCTGTATTTCACGGTCAACGTCTTGCAGAGATTCTTTGCGCGCCGTCAGGCGCATTTCCTGTTCTGGGGTATCGGGCTGGCGATGTTCGGCGCGGGGAGTTTCGCCGAAGCCTATCTCGCGCTCGCCTGGAACAAGTGGGTGTTCTTCGCGTGGTATCTGTTCGGCGCGGCGTTGAACGCCGCATGGCTCGGGCACGGAACACTGGCATTACTGGTGCGCAGAAAATGGGTCAACGTCGTCACCGCCCTGCTCGTGATCGGGAGTTTGTATGCAACCAGCCTGATGTTGCAAGCCATGCCGAAATTAGACGAAGCGGTCTTCACCACAGACAAGATCATTAGCGAGCAATACGGAACGAAAGCGCTGGAGGCGGGCGAGACTGCTCCCGCGGGCGCGCAGACGATCACCACAACCTATCGCGGCGATGAAGTGACCGCCGTGCGCGGCATCCTTCCGCTCGGCACGCCCGTGCGGTTGACCACGCCGTTCTTCAACATCTACGGCTTGCTCACGCTCGTAGGCGGCGCGATCTATTCTGCATTTCTCTTCTGGCGCAAACGAGTCATGCCTAACCGCGTCATCGGCAACGTGTTGATCGCGGCGGGCGCGTTGTTGATCGGTTTTGCCAGCACGCTCACGCGGCTCGGATATGGTGAATATCTTTATCTTGGCGAACTGCTTTCCGCCATCCTCATGTTCATCGGATTCCGCTTCGCGGCGAAACCGCAACCCGATGAGATCGTGATGCGCGAAGCCGTGCCAGCCCCTGCGAATTGAAATAACAATCGAGCCGTAGAAGTACTCCACGGCTCTTTTTTCACGCTTCACCCATTCGAGCCATGCGTAGTAGCGTGCTCAAGTTTGTGATAGGTATCGAGCAGGCTGATCAGGATCTCGTCGGTAAAGGCATGTATCTTGGCATAGATCGCGGCGGCGCGTTTGACGGGAACATTCGCTTCAGCGTACACGGTGATCACCGACTCGACCAGCGTATCGCGAAAAAACAAAAACGCTTTCGCGGCATCCACATAACTCAAGTTATATCGGCGGGCGCGTGAGGCATATTCATACCCAATGGCATAGGCTTCCTGCGCGGCTTCCTGTCCGTTCGTCGCCACGTACGTCATCAATCCCTGAAATAACGAACGCGCGCTCATCCGATACTGCGACCGCGCCTGTTCGTCCAATTTCTGGTACCACGACTCCGCTTCGAGATGCCCCTCGGAGATCTGCATACGGATATTCTTGACGATCTCGTTCATCATCCCCTCGGGTTCAACTGCCTCTTCCCTCGACTTTGCATTGGATTCCGCCCACAGGAGGATTTCCACCCGTTTATAGCGGCGATGCCCTCCATGCGTCTTGTGAACGGGCAACATACCTTTGTCGGACCAAAGCCGTACCGTGCTCGGATGAACCCCAAGCAGTTTTGCTGCGTCGCTGAGGGAAAGCCATTCGCTCGTCATGCTCAAGGGATGAGATAGGCGATCAAAGTGAGAGGCAACGCGGCGAGCACGCCTTTAGCAATGACGCGCAAAGCCTGACGGCGCACCTGATTCAATTCCGCCTTGTCGTTGATCCGTTCTTTTTTATCCGAGATGTGGCGCAGACCGCGCGTGGCAAGCGACACTCAGGTTTTATCGAGCGATTGAACATAACTCGTGGTCGCCGCGCTGAACATAAAGAAAAGAGATAATCGCCACAGCGGATTCACATCGAACGCGACGAGCGCGCCCAACACGATCAACGTGAAGATGAGATACCGGATCGCAAATTTCTCCCGCTTCTTCCTCTCCTTTGGGCTGATGTTCGGAATGCAGACTTCACCCACCTCATCCTCCTCGTGAGGTGAAGGGTTGAAACCCGAACTTGCAAAATATACTACGGCGTTAGCAAACATGGTTTATTCCGCTTCTCCTGTTTCAGTCGCCGAGAACAGTATTATTATTCCGCAACGACAGCGACCTTGTCAACGAAGGTTTGGTCGTGCGCCTGCGTCTTGAATGCTTGAACGTCAATGCGAGAGAGCATGACCGCGGCGGCGAGCAACATCAACGCTTCGAGACTGAACACCACAAGATACCCGCTCAAGGCGTTCCCCGTGAGGCTGGTCGCCGCATCTGCGACGATGCCCGCCATGAGCAGACCCGTCAAACGCGAGAGACCGTTCGAGAAACCCCACGCGCCGATGTAAAGCCCCACTTTTTCGGGGACAGTCAATTCAAACATCAACGAGAGATTCGCAACCGTGGAAATGCCCGTGCCAAACCCAAGCAGAGTGATGCCGATATAGAAAAGCGATAAATTTCCCATCACACCGCTGACGATAATAACGAGAAATCCCGTCAGCGCGCCGAGGTTACCGATCTGGGCGATGATCTTTTTATTCACCCGCCCTTCCATAAAACCGGCGACGATAAACGCAATCAGCGTGAACGTACTGCTGATGGAAACGATGCGCGAAGTCTGTTCGAGGGTCATGCCGAAGGCTTGCGCGCCGAACGGTTCGAGCAGAACGTCCTGCCCGAGGATCGCGGCGAGGAGCAATAACAGGTAGACGAAGAAAATTTTTGCAACAGGATTCTCCGTGATGGCGGATAGCATTTCTTTAACGGTGTAATTTTCGGAGCGCGGACTTGAGTCCGCCGAGGATTTGGATTCAAGTTTGATGAGGCCCAGCAGACCCAACGTCAGGGCGGAGGCAGCGACGATGAGGAAGGCGCGCGTCAATGCCTCAGGTGTGTACGCAGGGACGAGTCGGCTCAGCGTGATTCCCGTCGCGATCAAGCCGAAGACCATCAGGAAGAACATGGTTGCGATGGTCGCGCCGCGTCCCTTTTTTCCCGAGAGTTCGGTGGCTAGTGAAAAATAGGAAACGGCTGACAGGTTGTAGCCCATGCCCCACGCGCCGAACGCTAGAAGACCAACGATGATGCCGAGGTTGAAATTTTCGGTTAGGAGCACAGCCACCTGTGGGGCAACCGCCACACCAATCACACAAAGGAGCAGACCCGCAAAAATGTACGGCGTGCGGCGATACCCGAAGACAGGGTTGCGGTCGGAGAACGAGCCGATGGCAACTTGAATCGGTGCGAGCAAATACGGGAGGATGGCAAGCAATGTGAAGAGGGTCTTCGAGAAACCGAGATCGAAGATCATCACGCGGTTGAGTGTGCTGTTGATCGGCACGAGGGTGATGGCAACAGCAGTATGGATGAGGGCGAGTTGGAGGCGTTTGAGAAACATGGGTTAGTTTGTCGGTTCAGTAGTTGAGTAGTCAGTTTCAAGACCACAGGGTTTTGTGGCACAAAGAGAGGGCGTTTTGGAGCGCCCTCAACTCTGACAGTTGGATTGTATGTGTAATTTTACATAAAACAACGTAGATTTACAAAGAATTCTACTAGAATTTTGTGAGCGAGACTGAGAAGAAATTAATTCGCAAACTCCTCGATCAACGCGTTGTATTTTTCCCTCAGTTCGGGCGAGGGCTCACTCCTACCAAAGTTGAGGAAAACTTTGAACGCCGCGTTTCCCCGCTGATCGAAGAACTGGAAAGACAACGATTCGTGCTTGTCGAGGTGACTTGGCTTGCGGAAGGCGAACACCGAAGCCAATTCCCAGCCGCGGATGTGCATATCCAGCGAATCGGTTCGTACGTTGAGGAAACCGTCCTTTGTTGTGAACTTGCCAAATTGGCCGAATACCTCGATGGTTGTCGCGCCGTTGGAAACGATGACAGTCACATTGCCCAGAGTCTCAAAGGCGCGGATGAGCTCCTCCCAGCGGGTGAAAACCAGTTCATGGGCGGTATCGCCGTCGAGAGCCCGCAGGATCTCCACTTCCTGCACGCGCAACCGGTGCGCCAGCATCATCGTCATTTGCGAGCGATCCGCGTTGTATGCCTCGCGGATGGCTTCGAGGCGTTCGTCTTGGGTCAAGTCCGGGCTTAGGGGTGTATCAGTTTGAAACATTCGTGTTCTCCAATCAATTTGTTTCGCAAGATTTTCGCTAAAACCGACAATTCAGACAGAATTTCTCCATCGAAAAGTCGGCGTAGTATAATTTCGGCGACGGTAATAATCTAGATATTTGTAATAAAATTGCGTTATATTCCGTTGCAACCGGTTATCAATCTGGTTGATACATTTGAAAAGGACCTCACCGGTCATGAAGACAGGTGAGGTCGAGTAAACTGGAGTTTCATGACAGTCAGCCCAGCTATGCAGCGTTATGCCGCCGAAATTTACCGCCTGCAACAGGATCACAAGCAGGTGTCTCTTTCACTTTTAAGTTCACAAGTGGATGCTTCTAATCAGGCAATTTCGACGATGGTCAAACGCCTCAATAAAAGTGGATATTTGATCCACGAACCCTATCGCGGCGTCCGCCTGACGGAGGCGGGCGAAAAAATCGCTATGCCCTCTCTCCGTCGTCACCGCCTCACAGAAGTCTTCCTCGTCAGAGTGATGAAGTACGATTGGGCATCCGCGCATACGCTCGCTGACACATTTGAAAAAGGGATCAATGACGACCTCGAAGACCGCATGGACGAACTGGCTGGCTATCCCACGCGCTGTCCGCACGGTGAGCCGATACCCTCCAAAGATGGGGTGATGCCGGCGGTGAAGGATATGCCGCTCGTGGAGGTGCCATCGGGCTCGGACTGCGTGGTCAGCCGCGTCCGTACGCACGATTTGGACAAACTTCGCTACATCGCAGAGGTCGGTCTCACACCGGGGATTCCCTTCCATTTGTTGAGTTGCGCACCATTCAAAGGTCCGCTTCGCTTGGAAATGAAGCCACACGATCACATCATCGGATATGAGTTGTCGCAATCTATCTGGGTGGAAGTGACAAAGAGAGGCGAAGGCAACAAACTCCCGCCGTTGAAAACCGCCTACGGAAAATCAAGTAAGAACTAACCGCCCTTCAATGTTGCATGCTGTGAATTCTTCAACAAGTACGTTGTCAAACTTCCATACGCGGGGGGCATGGAGTAGGTAAAGATCAAGTCGCGCTCATCGAACAGAGACGGTTCCCACTCCGGGAAATCCGCCGAGATCGAAACCAGCCGTGAACCTTGCTTCATTTGTTTTTCCAAATACGGGGCAAGACGCATCACCTCCCTAGACGTGGCATAAATAAAGACAACATCCGCCCCACTCAGATCGGCTTTGAAATAATCCCCCCACCTGAGTTTTATCTTGTCTCCCCGCCCGCTTGCGACGATCCGCAGCCAAATCAGCGCGCATTGCACGGGTCCGATCTCGACGCCGACGGCGCGCGCGCCAAAGTCCTGCGCGGCGATCAGCAATACGCGTCCATCGCCCGCGCCGAGATCGTAGAGTGTCTCACCGGGCTGAAGATTCGCCAGTTTCAGCGCCGCGCGGATTCGATCCGGATGGGTGAGGTGCGAAGGTAACCCGTAGAATGCAGGGATGAGGACCCACATCAAACCAAGGATGAACAGAAAGAGGAAGAAGCCGTAGAGAACAAGGACGATCATGCTTCGCTTTTTTCCGGACGGCGGAATAATGCCAAAATTCTCGGCAGAATGACAACCTTGCGGGTCAACTCGCCGAGCGCGAGCAGTGCAAGTGCGGTGAAGAAGATGGAAGCAAGCACGATCGGGAAGAACCCGTATCGCGTATAGATCAAGGTGGAAAGCGAAGCGCCGATGGCGCGCCCCAGCGAGTGACCGGTTAAATTGAACGACAGCAACGTTGCGCGCGCTTCCGGGACGAGTTCGGACATCAACGGGATATGGCTGACCATGATGTATTCGAAGGTGATGTAATAAAAGAATAAGCCGATCAACGCACCTACGGGGGTCGTGCCGATGAACGGAAGCAACAACGCGCTTGCCGCATTCGCCACCAAACCGATGACCAGTGCGCGCGTTTTACCGAGCCGATCCGTCGTCAACGCGACCAGACCCTCGCCGCTGAGTTCGGAGAGTCCGATCACGGCGGAAGCGCCGGCGAGCGCGGCGATCTTCAAACCGAACGAATCTTCGAGCCACACACCGAAGATCAAGTTGACCAGTTCATTGCTTGCGCTTGCCCACAACGCGATCGAAATTCCCGCGAGGGCGGGGATGTTTTTGAACACCGCCCGGTAATTCCCGCGCGAGTCGGAGGTGCGGACATGATGCGTGTCTTCATGGGGAATCATCCTCCAAATGACGAGGATCATGCCTGCGCCGAGCACAGCCAAAAGTGGGAAGGGAGCCGTCCATCCGTAGAGGTTGATCAGCCAGCCCATGAGGGGAATCCCTGCAATGAACGACAAAGACCACGCCACTTCCGTGACGGCAAGCGCGGTGCCGCGTTGCGCGTATGGAATACGGTCGCCAAAGTAGGCTTGCATGGCGGGGTCGAATAAATATTTGCCGAGGATCGCAAGCAGCATCGCCGCGCTGAGCGTGTACAAGTTCGGCGAGAACGCAACCAGCCCCATGCCAACGGCAAACGAAAAGGCGCCGGCAAGCATGCCGAATTTTCGCCCGCGCTGATCGGCGATGGGAGCAAAGGCCGGGCTGAGCGCGCCCACCAACGAACGCGCCGTAATGACGAAGGAGAACGTGGTGAGTTCTACACCCAGCCCGCGCGCGAACACGGCGAGGAAAGGGTACACCATGCGATGCATCGTATTGAAGATCGCGCGCAGGAACATGAAGATGAGGAGTTGAAAGCGAAGTCGCATGAAAATGATTGTTAAATGGTAATCGGGGAATGTTTCCTTGACGGACGGAAGGGCTTGTATTTTACCTTATGCCGCCAAACACTTGACCAATACACAAATGACGGTGAGAATTGGGCGATGGACTCCAAGCCTCCTGCCAGCGTTGCACTGGATTCATTTGGAATCGAACACCGCGTCTTTGTCCACGGGACGCCTGTTCACTCCTTCGAGGAAGCCGCGTCCGCGCGTAACCAGCGGTCCGAACAAGTCGTCCGCAGTATTTTGTTTCAGGTGCGGGCGGGTGAATTCGTGATGGTCTTGATGGCTGGACCCGCGCAAGTGGATTGGAAAAAATTACGCGATCTCGTCAAACGTTCACGCGTGCGCATGGCGACCGAGGAGGAAGTGCTGGAGGTGACCGGTTACCGAATCGGGACCGTGAGTCCGTTCGGGTTGAAGAATCAGCCGAAAATCCTGATTGATGCGAGCGTGCTGAAGGAGGAGGAAGTCTCCATCGGTTCGGGAGTCCGCAATACGGCGATCATCCTGAAAAGTGCGGATCTGCGCCGCGCGTTGAAGGATGCAGAAACCGTTTCACTGGCGGAGGACTCTCCATCGTAAGTCCTACGCTCGCATCAGGTTTTGAAAGACAGGGTTTTATCTTTTGATTTATTTGAGGTCATGATGTTCACATTGAAGGATTTGTTGAGAATGGCAAGCCGCACGTTCGCCATCGGCATCGAACAACTGCCTGCCGTGTTGTGCGATGCCGGCACAGTGGCATACCTGCTGCTGCGCGTTTCCGATTATCTGGAGGACAACGAAGACATGCCGGCGGAGAAAAAGATCGAGCTCCTCAATTTGTGGGCAAATGTGTTGAGCGGCTCGGCAAACGTGCGCGAACTGACGAGTCAGATCCAAGATGCGGATACGTCGAACCCCGATGCGGTGGTGGCGCAGCACGCGGAGGATATTCTGGCGCGGCTGGCGTTGCTCCCAAAAGAAGTGCGCGAGATCATCACGCCTCACGTGATTCACAGCACGCAGGGCATGGCGCGTTGGGTCGCGCGCGGACCTCGCGTGGACAACGAAGAAGACATGGACGATTACATGTTCGAGGTGGCGGGACGAGTGGGATATTTGCTCACGCACCTATTCGCGTGGTACTCGCTGTTCATCCGCATTCGCATCAAGGAACTGCTCCCGCTCGCGCGCGAATTCGGGCTGGCTTTGCAGACCGTGAACGTGATCCGCGGTTTACGCAAGGATTACGAACGCGGCTGGGTGTACATCCCGAAAAAATTTCTAGAGGCGGTGAATCTATCGGCGCATGAATTGTTCCTGCCGGAGAATCGCGCCGAGGCGATCAAAGTGTTGGACATGCTCGCCGACAAAGCCGAGCGCCACCTGCACGCCGCGTTGACGTGTGTCAAATCCCTGCCGCCGTGGCAGCACCGCATCCGGCTGGCATGCATCTTCCCACTCATGTTCGCGATCCGCACTCTTGCCATCAGCCGCCGCAACACGGACGTGTTCAACTCCGAGGCGAAGATGACGCGCGAGGAAGTAAAGCGCATTGTCCGTGACGCCACATTGTGGGGCTGGTCGAACCGCTGGCTGGATCGGTATTCGCGTGAGTTGAATATAGTGGTGAAAGAGTAATTGGTCAATTTGTAAGCGACGCTGCGCGCCGTCCCGAAGGTTTTGCGCACAACAAGTCTCTTACCAGAAAACCTTCGGGACGTTCTGCATTGGGGGTTATAATCCATTCCATGAAACGGATCGGATTATTACTGATTTTTCTCGGCGCGTTGTTGAGCGTCTTTCAACCCGCGCGCGCCCAAAGCGACGCACCTCTCGTTTTGGTCATGACCGCAGACGGTCCGATCATGCCGCCGATGCTGGAATACGTCAAACGCGGCATCGAAACGGCGAACCGCGAAAATGCAGAAGTATTGATCATCCAACTCAACACGCCGGGCGGGAGCGTGGATACGATGCTGGAGATCATCAAAGAGATTCGCGGCAGTGAAGTGCCGGTGGTTGTGTACGTCGCGCCGAGGAATGCCATCGCAGGAAGCGCCGGCGCGATGATCACCATGGCGGGTCACGCGTCGGCGATGGCGCCGGAGACAGTGATCGGCGCGGCGAGTCCCATCAACAGTTCGGGCGAAGATCTGAATTCAGATGCACGCGCGAAAGCGACGAATGCGATCAAAGCTGTGATCCGTCCGTTCGTGGAGCCGCGCGGCGAAGGCGCGCTCGCCCTAGCCGAAGCGATGATCGACGAAGCCAAAGCCGCGACCGCGGATGAAGCCCTCGAAGTCAAATTGATCGATTTCGTTGTGGATAACCTCGACAACCTGCTTGAATCGCTCGATGGTTTCACTGTGCAAATGAGCGACGGTGCGCGCACGCTGAACACCGAAAATGCGGATACTCAACCTCTTGAAATGAGTTTCATCGAACAATTCCTGCTGTTGCTCACCGACCCCAACATCGCCTTTCTTTTGATCGCCATCGGCGTGCAAGCCGTGCTCATCGAGATCTCCAGCCCCGGCGGATGGGTCGCCGGGTTCATCGGCGTGGTCTGCCTCACGCTCGCCGTGTATGCTCTGGGCGTTCTCCCTGTGAATTGGTTCGGGATCATATTTCTCCTCACCGCCTTTGTGTTGTTCATTCTCGATATCAAAGCCCCGACTCACGGCGCGCTGACCGCGGCAGGCGTGGCATCGTTCATCGTCGGCGCGTTGGTGCTGTTCAATTCACCGGGCACACCGGAATTCCAACGCGTATCGGTCCCGTTGGTCATTGCCACAGGCTTGGTGCTCGGCGCGTTGTTTTTCGGCATTCTCCTTTTCGCGTTACGCGCGTTGCGTGTGCCGATCCACGCGGGGGCTGAGTCGTATGTTGGGAAATTAGGAACAGCCAAAAGTTGGGAAGAAGCGACCGGACAAGTCCAGTTGGAATCCGAGTTGTGGACCGCGGAAGCCGCGGACGCGTCGCAAAAGATCAGTAAGGGCGACAAGGTGGAGGTCGTCGAAGTCAGCGGAATCCGATTGAAAGTGAAAAAGAAATAATTTCGTCATTGCGAGCGTAGCGAAGCAATCCCCTACTCGACTTGGAGATTGCTTCGTCGGACTTCATCCTCCTCGCAATGACGCTTCAAAAGGACCTTATGTCTGCCACACCTACGAGAGACCGAATCATCCCCCCCAGCGACGTGCGTCCTCTGCGCCGCCCCGAATGGATCAAAGTGCGCGCGCCCGCGGGCGAAAACTACGAGCGCGTGTTGCATCTGATGCGCTCGAAATCGTTGCACACCGTGTGCGAAGAAGCGATGTGCCCAAATTTGGGAGAATGTTGGGGAAGCGGTACCGCGACCTTTTTGATGCTCGGCGACGTGTGCACGCGCACCTGCGGATTCTGCGACATCAAACATGGCAAGCCAACATTGATGGATTGGGGCGAAGCGGAACGCGTCGCGCAAGCCGTCAAGTCCATGGACTTGAAACATGCGGTGATCACATCCGTGAATCGTGATGAGAGACGTGATGGTGGTTCTCCAATTTTCGCAATGGTGATTCGGAGAATTCGAGAAATATTGCCCGGTTGTTCCATCGAAGTGTTGATCCCTGATTTCAAAGGCTCGCTCGAAGCGTTGAAGATCGTCATGGACGCGCGTCCCGAAATCTTGAATCACAACGTGGAAACCGTGCCGCGAATGTTCAAGCAAGTGCAACCGCAGGATAACTACGAGTGGGCGGCGGCAACTCTTTCCAACGCGAAGAAACTCGACCCTGATGTGTTGACCAAATCAGGCATCATGGTTGGGCTCGGCGAAGAGATGGATGAGGTCAAAGCCGTGATGCGCGACCAGCGCTCGTGGGGCGTGGACATTTTGACCATCGGTCAATACCTGCAACCGAGCAAGAAGCACATGCCGATCGCGCGCTATTACACAATGGAAGAGTTCGCCGAACTGCGCGACTATGGGAAAGAAATTGGATTTAAATGGGTGGAGTCGAATCCGCTGGTGAGGTCGTCGTATCATGCGGCGGAGCAAGTCCGCGCGTTGAGCGTGGTGCATAGAAAACTTTATGGAGATATTAATGAGTAAAAGAAATGGAGCGAATTCGCAATTAAATCAAGTCATCCATGGGGATTGTTTGGATGTGTTGTCTTCGTTTTCCGATAACAGCGTAGACCTTACAGTCTTTTCGCCCCCTTATGACAACATCAGGGATTACAAAAAAAATTGGGCTTTTGATTTTGCAAGTTTAGGAAGACACTTATATCGAGTCACCAAAGACGGAGGGGTTGTCACTATTGTTATTGGAGACGGCACAAAAAATTTTGCCAAATCGCTAACTTCTTTTCGGTTGGCTGTTAACTGGGTTGACGAGATCGGCTGGAAATTGTTTGAAAGTGTTATTTATAAAAGAGATGGAAACCCGGGAGCATGGTGGAATCAGAGATTTAGGGTAGATCATGAATACATATTAATATTTTTCAAGGGAGATCGCCCGAAGAGCTTCATCAAAGAGCACCTGATGATTCCCAGCAAACATGCGGGAAAAATCTATTCAGGTACAGATAGACTTACAAATGGTGGCTTTAAAACAATTGAACCCAAGGCGGTTAATCCAATGAAATGTCGCGGGACAGTATGGCAATACTCCACCAGCAACACCGAAGGAAACAGATTGAAATTGGAGCATCCAGCAACTTTCCCTGACAAGCTAGCCGAGGATCTAATCTTATGTTTTTCAAAGCCCAGTGAAGTGGTTCTTGATCCTATGTGTGGTAGCGGCACTACATGTGTAGCTGCTCACAATAACCAGCGCCAATATATCGGTATTGAAATCAGTGAAGAATATTGTGACATCGCAAGAAAACGAATTGAATCGGAGTACGAGCCTGAACAGCAACGCATGTTTTAGGATTCAACATGACGCCAAAAGATGATATTCAAACTGCTAAAAACCTTTTGTATGATTTCCCGGTCTTGTGGGATGGAAAAGAAAGTGTATTGAAACTAAAGGAGGCGAATTTCAATTGGCGGCAAATGGAATGGTGGGGGTTTTTCTTTGAGCTCTTATGTTACCAAAAACTGAAAGATTCCTTCTCGATACCCGGAGACAAATTCGGCAAAACAAGAACTGCGTCCTTTGATCTCAAACGGGCAATTAACTGGGATTTGAAAGCCAAAGCCATTAAATCGGATGATCATAGGTCTATCTTAAACGACACCGAAGCAATGGACTGGAGCATAAAAACATACGGGAGACATGGTCTAATGATTGCGCTCTGTGACGTTGAGTACAATGATGACAACAGGTCTTTTCAAAAATGGCATCAGGAACTCAAGGGAGGAAAATCCAAGTATGAAATTGATCGCGAGCAAAGAACAAGCATTTCTCGTTATAGGAAAACCAAGGCGGAATTGCAGGAAATATTATTTCTGATCGTAAACTCGAAAAATATTACACATCTCGGAATTCATCATCAAGGGCGAAACAGCAACGGAAAACCGCGCCCGCCAAAGTATATGTTGGACTATGGCTCAATCGGCAAATTTCTTGTGGATAAAATTACTTTTCCACCTGCTGAAATCGGTAAAAAGAAAATTGGCGAGTTAGGTGGATTGTATCAAGTTAATCCAGAAGATGCTCCGAATCTAGATTAACTCGAATGATATTACCAAAGAAGCGAGACCCCCGGTTCATTACTGTGCGTCGCGGCGGCACCCTCCAAGACTCCGATCATCACCTGCTTGCAGTATGGGCGGCTGATTGCGCACAACATGTGTTGCACTTATTCGAGGAAGTACGACCCAATGACGACCGTCCGCGTCGAGCCATCGAATTGGCTCGCGCATGGGCGCGCGGCGAGATCACGATGTCTCAGTCCCGCGCGGCGGGTGGTCATGCCATGGCGGCGGCAAGAGAGTTGAGAGGAGCTGCTCGAAACGCAACATTTTCTGCGGGTCAGGCGGCAGTGGTGGCGCATGTCGCCGCACACGAGCTCGGCGCGGCGGCTTACGCGATCAAAGCCGTTCGTGCGGCGGCGCTTGACGGTCGGGCTGAAGAAGCGGGTCGCCTGGAGTGTACATGGCAGCGTGTGCAACTTCCAAGCGAAATCCGGGATCTCGTGCTTGACGACCAAAAACTGCGGAACGAAATCTGTTGGTTCGTATTCGATTGTTGACTGGCTTGCCCAGATCATTCCTTCTGCATAAGCCCGCGCGTTGAGCGTGGTGCATCGGAAGTTGTATGGGGAAAGAGCAGAGAATTAGAGACTTCGACAAGCTCAGTGCAACGGATTGGAGAATTGGAAACACCCGCTTGACTCGAAAGGTCGGCGGGTTTTTCTATCGAATATGGTCAGCAAGGCATATAATTTCCTATAGAAAATAAACTATGGACGGATTAACTCCCATCTTCCTCTTTGCCTGTTGTTTCTTAAGCGTGATGGTCATTGCTGTCATCGCTGCCGTCAGCATTTCACGCCGAAAGGAAGGACCCAAGGCGGAGGCGATTATTCCGCACTTGGCGGAGCAGATGAGGCTGACGCGTCTCGACCCAAAACGCCCGTTACGTTTTGGTGGGACGCATCAGGATCATGAGTTTTATATTGACCTTGGCGTCACAGGGTCTGTGTCATCTAAAAGTGTCAGTCTTGGCAAGGCAGTTGCCGTAAGTGTGGAAGTTCAGATGAAGGAACCGCGTCAAGGCTACGCGCGTTGCAACCGAGGGCGTGTTAGTTCCACAACCAGTTTTGATTCGGCATTCAGCGCGAAACTCAAATACGAGTGGCTATCCATCCCCGCGCGCGAGGCGATGCTGGCGTTCGTCCGCAAGCGGGAGGATCTGTTTCTGGAGGGCTTGCCGATACATCCGAAGGCTGACGCAGAAGATAAAGTTCGATTGCAACACAATATTCCCAACACAGCGCAAGTCACACCCGATCAGATACACATGATTTTGGATGAATTAATCGAAGTTGCACGCGTTATCGAAACAACATGTTGACCACGCCAAGAGTCGCTTGGAAAAAGTAACCGACAAATGAGCGCTTCACTCTCTCGATTGGAATTCATCCAACTCCTTCAACGTCTCGCCGATGGCTGGAACAGCGGTAATGCGCGTCAAGCCGCTGATTGTTTTACTGAGGACGCGCTGTACACAGAGCCACCAGAGAAACAATATTATTCAGGGCGGGAGGCGTTATACAAATTCTTCGGCGGCGAGAACGGACGCGCTGGGGAAATGAACATGGTCTGGCATCACATCGTTTTCGACAAAGAGAACCAAATCGGGGCTGGAGAGTTTACATTCACCTACGGCGATACCGTCCACGGCGTGACGATGATCAAAGTGCGGGATGGCTTGATCAGCAATTGGCGCGAATATTGGTACGCTTCGCCGCTCGCGTGGGAAGATTTTATAAAGAAGAATAGTTTTTAGTTGCCCATGAGTGTTCAAATCAATCGTGCAAACATAGATCAAGCACCCATCATTGCAGAAGTTCTACACCAAGCCTTTTTGGAGTATGAACATCTCTATACGCCGCAAGGTTTTGCTGCAACTACACCTACGGCAGAGCAAATCCAGAATCGCTGGAGCGAGGGTCCCGTTTGGGTGGCAGTGCAGAATGAATTGATCATTGGAACTGTCGCCGCTATGCCAAAGGGCGAATCGCTTTATGTTCGTAGCATGGCCATCCTCCCCACCGGGAGAGGTCAGGGAATCGGAAAGTTATTGCTCGAAGAAGCGGAGCGATTTGCGCGTGAGAATGGCTTCAAACGAATATTCCTGAGCACAACCCCTTTCCTTGACCGCGCCATCAGGCTTTATGAACAGTTTGGTTTCAAACGGACCGAAGACGGTCCGCACGAGTTGTATGGGACGCCCCTGTTCACAATGGAGAAGGCTTTGTAATACCACGAGTTTTTCGGGGGTATGATTACGAGAGCAAGGTACATCCAAAACTCGCATTTAAACCAACAAAAGGAAAATCATGTCACGTAATCGAATCATTCTTGTCACAGTGGGCATCATGCTCAGCCTGTTCCTTGCTTCGATGGAATCCACCGTCGTTGCCACTGCCATGCCGACCATCGTCGGGCAGTTGGGCGGGCTGGAAAATTACTCATGGGTCTTCTCCGCGTTCATGCTGGCATCCACGACCACCGTCCCCCTCTACGGAAAACTCTCGGATATTTACGGCAGGCGCAGGTTATTCGTCCTTGCGATGGCGCTCTTCCTCATTGGCTCTGTGTTGTGCGGGTTGGCAACTACATTGACTCAATTGATTCTGGCGCGCGCGTTGCAGGGCATCGGCGCGGGCGGAATCATGCCGCTCGCGTTCATCTTGATCGGCGAAATGTTCTCGCTCGAACAACGCACGCGAATGCAGGGAGTCTTTTCAGGCGTGTGGGGGGTCTCGTCGGTGGCGGGTCCATTGTTGGGGGGCTTCATCGTGGACCAACTTTCATGGCATTGGATCTTTTTCATCAATGTGTTTCCCGGTCTGATCGCCGGGGCGTTGGTCGCGTTCGCGTGGCGGGATCAGGTCTACAGTCACGAAAGACCCGCTGTGGATTATGCCGGCGCGGCGTTGTTGTCGGTGAGCGTTGTCCTGCTCTTGATCGGCTTGATGGAACTTGAAACGTCGCAGGGTCCGCTCTTCATCGCCTCTGCCCTCGTTCTTTTCGTCGTACTGTTTCAGGTGGAACGCCGCGCGGCGGACCCGATCCTGCCGATCGCGTTGTTCCGCGACAAGCTCTTTGCCACCGCCACCTCGCACGGGTTGTTCACGGGCTGGGCGGTGTTCGGCACGATCTCGTTCATTCCGCTGTTCGTGCAATCGGTGCTCGGCGCGAGTCCCACGCAAGCGGGCATCACCATCACACCGATGCTGTTGGGCTGGGTGGGAGCCAGCATTTTCGGCACGCGCATTCTGTTGAAGGTCGGCTATCGCCGCCTGAGCATCATCGGAACCAGTGTATTTTTTATCGGCGCGATCTTGCTGGCAGTCCTCGGCGCAAACAGCAACCAAACGTTCGTGATGGTCTTCGTCACCTTGATGGGCATCGGCATGGGGCTTTCGATTCCCGCGTTCGTGATCGCCGTGCAGACCACGGCTGAGAGGCGTCATCTCGGCGTGGCGACATCGATGCTTCAATTCAGCCGTTCGATGGGCGGGACTCTCGGAGTCAGCGTGATGGGCGCGGCGTTGAGCGCGCGCCTCGCCTCGAACTTGAACGCCTCAGGCTTGGATTTGAGTTTGGTCTCCCAACTCCTCGACCCTGCCCCCGGCTCCGAGGTGGTCATCGAAGCGGGAGCGCGCCTCGCCATGGCAGATGCCATCCATCTCGTTTTCGTGATCGCATTCGCCGCCGCCGCGCTGGGATGGGTCTCTGCCATCTTCACCCCGCGCAAGGAATTGACGGATAACGCCGCAGTGTTGCCTGCTACTGCAGACTGAACACAAGCCGGCGAAATGGAAGATAAATACGATAAGCATTGTGCTGAATGAAACACGGCACAAGTTGTGTTAGAAAATAGAAAACTTATTTTGTTTGGAAGCACCCGTCGACGAAAATCGGCGGGTGTATTTATGACAAATGACATATGCAGTTGACGCATAAATGACGTAGTCTGTACGAAGACGCATTGGAGGATCATCTTTTGATTCTCGTTATAGTTCATCCGATTTGGAAGAATCCGGATGAACAGGAGGCTGACCATGGACGACTTTCGGTTTGTAAAAGATAGTGGGACTCCAGTTTGTTTCTGGCTTCGAGATGCCAGCGCTCTCGATACACCCGGGGCAGTCGAAACAATATTGATGATGTATGGCGGCGCGAATCTATTGGATGCGTATGTTAACAAGAAGTATCGCAAGGTGGTGAATACCCCCGATGCATCCGGCGGGTGTTTTGTGATGTTTGGATCATCGAAAGCACCGGGCGAGTCATAACTCTCCCGAAAAGCAGAAGGAGATACCATGTCGCAACAAAATTCCATTTATGCGTTCTTTGCGCGCGCCGAGGATCGGGCGGTCGGCATGATGATCGATACGTCGTCCGAAGAGAAATGGATGAACAACATCCGCCGGGCGGTGGGACTGCCAGACGCGGTGATCCATCTCGTTCGAGAAGGCGAATGGAAGGCGCCCGCCATTAATTCTGTGGATCAAAACCCGAATACGTTCATAAAAGGTATCCAGGAGTATTTCCTCTCTCAGAATCTGCCTCCCATGTCAAAGGAGGATTTTTCGCGGGAGCATCTGGGAGACCTGAAGAGCGCGGTCACAGGCTTGGTGGTTGCGCTGATCAAACACCCCAATTAACAACGAGTTGGGTTTTTCTCAAGGAAGGAGCATTGCATGAACCTGAAACAGAAGCAAGAACGAGCGTTGAAATGGATCAATGGGATCAACATGCATCACGAGATCATTGACGGCAAACCGATCGTGGACGATCAATGGCAAGAGCCGTGGATGCAAGTGCTGGTAGACGCTCCGGATGAGATCTTCGCCACGCCGGGCTTCTACGAAAAAGTCGAGTTGTACGCGTGGAAAGAGATCGTGAAGCGGGACCTCGGAAACGACAGCCAAGCCGCGCTGAAGCATCTCAATCATATGCTGGCAACGTTCGCCGCATAACCGCCTTCATTCACTCCGGCAGGCAGAGCAAGAAAGGAGTTTCTCATGATCACAAATTGGAAGGTCGTAGTTGGTTCACCCCATACCGTTAAAGTCAGCCAGACCATGTCCGGCGAAGTTGTTACTACGTTAGACAACAAGGAAATTCTGCGCCGGAACCTGCCGCGCGGAGAGAATCTCGATCATCAATTCAAGATCGACGGGAAACCGTGCTCGCTCCGCATCCTTTATAAACTGGAGCGGTACGGAGGTATGGCGACCATGGAAACCTGGGACCACGAATTACTGGTGGACGGCGTTAAGCAATCCCCGGAATAGGGATAGGTTATTCATCACCCAAGGGGGAATACTGTAGGTTGTTTTTCGTATAAAGGGGCTATTGGGTTTTAAGAGTCTTTTGCACGAACCGACTGAAAACAACCCCAAACACCGCCCCACCCGTTATCGCGGACATCATCAGACTGACCGTCGTCACTTTGGACATGGCGAAGGGCACTTCGCCTCCCACGCGGATGCCGAATTGATCGAAGGCGAATATCGTCAGCAGGAGGGCAAGAACAGAAACTAAACTTGTCGTGATGGAAATAGTCAGAGCGGCTTTCGCGCTGCGGAGGATGATTCCGTACGCGAGACCGGCACAAAGCGTAACACTGCCGACCAGTCCGCTCATCGTCCATGCGTAGAGGGTGTGGATCGGTGTCCCATCGGCGAGCCAGCCGTCCAGGTTGGAAAGAGGCGAGAACCATGCGACGATGATTCCGAGTGCGGTGGCGAATCCGATTCTCCCCCATGCGCGGTATCCGCTGATCCGTCCGAGCACAAAACTCCACCCGGATGAGCAGATCGTCAAGACGATGATCTTGTTCGCGCCATTGGCTTGGAGAATGTTCACGAACGGGTTGAGCGCAGAGGTTTGGCTACTTTCGCGGAAAAGAACGAGCCACAACAACAGCCCGGCAGGGAAGCCGAGAAACAACGCCGAGGCGAGCGCGCTCTGAAGGGCAACGCGAAGGTAACGGGAGTGTTGTACTGTGGTAGAGTTTTGCACTGCGGTCATGTGATCAATACACCGCGAGGCGATGAACCGTTCCAACTCGAGGGCAAAAGGAGTCGACGATGCCGACCAGCACAGGTTCAAAACAAGGAAAACCAAAAGAAAAACCGATGGATACCGATGTGATCATCATCGTGAAGGGCGCGGGGAAACAGACCGAGGACGACCACCTCAACATTTTTCTGCGCGGGTTCTGGCCTGCGGTCAAGCAAGTGGATCGCAGCGCGACCAGCACACAGGTGACTGCCGGGTTCGAGGATTACACTCCCTCGCCTCACAACGCGGACGGGAAAGCGCACAAACACGTCGTCGAGATCCGCGCCCGCCACACGTTCGAGGAAATGGTCGGAAACAGAAGGGTCGCCAAGAAAACAAACCGGCGCATCTGGTTGAAAGAGGCGTTTTGGGAGGAAGAGGTGCTTCCCTCCAGCGCGCTCGGCAACCTCTCGAAAGAATGGCGTATGGCTTCATTTATTTTCGCCAACATGTTTCGGAACATCGTCTTTTCCCGGAACACGAAAAATCTCAAGGAGGATCGTACGGGCGGGGGCATCGGTTTCTCTCGATTCCAAATGTGGAAAACCCCCGGCGTGCGCCTCACCGATCACATCGGCTACTATCTCTCCTACTTCCTTCTCTTCCTGCTTGTTCTGTTACCCTTCAACAACAGCCTGCCCACTATCGCTGGTTTGAGCGGTATTACGCTGGTGATCGTTACCGGGTTGATCTGGGCGCTCGCGCCAACGTTCGAACATTCTGCCGGCATCTACTGGTACCTCGAAGAGGACAGAAAAGGAATTTTCAAAAGCCTGCCCAGTTTGCCCAGTTGGGTCCTGCTTGCGTTGATCTTCCTGCTGGTCAGCGATCCGTTCGCGTATGTGCGCCTTTTGTTGGTTTTGTTCGGTTTGCAAATCGCCGCGATCGCGGCGCGCTCACTGCTATGGAAATGGCGGACGTACGCCAACAGCGATGTGGACATCGCGGAGTATTATTCGTATTACGAAAATAACGATGTCACCCGCAAGCGCATCGGCAAAGTGGATGAATGGTGGCTGACCCGTTTGCCGTTCACTCCGCTCCTTTATCGGTATGTTATTTTCCTCAGCCTGCCCGTCGCGTTCGCCGGCACACTGCTGGCGAGCCTGTTACGTTGGACGCGCTTTCTCGGCGGCATCGGCGAATCGCTCGACAAGTTCCTCAACGCCATGCTGGTCGGGTACATGGACGATGTGGTCAACTACGCCATGGACCCGGCGCAAGCCAACCGCGTGCGCAGTGCTGTCATCAACGATATCGTCTATTTTTACAACAAACCCGAAGTGAAACGCATCCACGTGGTGGCTCATTCGCAAGGCACGCCGATCACGTACGAAACCCTCTTCCACTATCTCGACAAAAAATATCAAGACAAAATATTTACCTACACAACGATCGGCAGTGTGCTCAGTTACTACCATCAGGGACGCGGCGTGCTCGACCCGGTATATTACGAACGGTTCCCGGTCTCATCTACGGTGGAGCAAAACTTCCCCAAGGAATTCAAATGGATGAACTTCTGGAACTTTTCAGACCCGATCACCGAATTCTACGGGCTGGATGAGTACAGCGATTTCGAGAAAGCGCCGCCCATCGACAAGGAATATGAACGCACGCGCACCAGTCCCACGAACATTCGCACAGGCACCTCGCTTTCGGAAAATCACGGCGAATATTGGAACAACATCCAAAAGTTCACCCTGCCGCTCGCCAAACGCGTACTGGGCGAATTGAGACCGCCCGAATGGAAACCGGACGTGGAACGACCGAGAGAAACGGCGGAAACCAAACAACGCGACTGGAGGCATTATCGCCATCACGTGGCGGTTTGGGCGGTTTTCCTGTCGATCGTCGGCGGCGCGTACTTCATCAGCCGTTTGCTCACCGGCATAACCTGGTTCGACCCGCTCATCAATTATTTGGTTGCGCTCAAAGACAACGCCGTGGCGGTCTATCACTTCTATAACCCGCTCGAGAATGCGACCGTGCCAAGCGCACTCGGTACGCTGTGGGGTCAGCTTCTGTACGGCTCGTTGTATCTGATCGGCTTCTGGATGCTGGCAGACTGGCTCGGTCAGATGCGTAGGGCGGTTGGCATCGCCTTACGAAAATAACGGAGCCGTAATAAAACCACTAGGAGACCAAGCCATGGCTTTCATACGAATCTCACAGGCACACGGACGCGTCCCGGTCACCGTGTTCCACATTCAAGATCGCGTTAACCTCGGGAATTATAAGGAGTTGGAACAAACCGCCCGGGACGCCCATACCAACGGGATGCGGGATCTGGTGATAGACCTGAGTCAAACTCCATCGTTAACGAGTATCGGCATCCGCTCTCTCGTCACTATGTACAAAATGCTCGGGGCAGACGAAGCAAAACATCTCAAACTGGCTGGAGCCATCTCACCGATCCGTGAGATGCTGCAGATCGCCGGGCTTGCCGAAGCCATCGAGATGTATGATACAGTGGAGGAAGCAGTGGCATCCTTCTGAAAGCACGAGAGACTGGTTTTACCAGTCTCTTTCTCTTTTTCGGGTATCATTGCGCTTCAGGAAAACGGAATATGGATCATAAAATCATCGACGGAAAGAAACACGCACTAATTATCAAGGATGATGTTCGCACGCGCGTAAGCGCGCTCAAAGAACTGGGCTGGAAGCCGCGCCTGATCTCGATCGACATCGGCGAGATCGGAGCCGTGCGGCTCTTCATCAAGAACCAGCAGAAAGCCTGCGCTGAGGTCGGCATCGAATACGAGAACCGGCACTACGCGGCAGACGTCACCCAGCGCGAGGTAATGGCGACCATCCACGCGTTGAACGCCGACCCGCGCGTGACCGGCATCATCCTCCAACGCCCGGTGCCGCGCACGCTCGATCTGGAGGAGTTGGAGAACGCCATCCACCCGAGCAAGGACGTGGAAGGGATGAGTTCCGCCAACATCGGCAACATCGTCTACGGCGATTCATCGCTCGGACCGTGCACCTCGCTCGCCTCGGTGGAACTGCTCAAAACCACCGGCTTGAGCCTGCGCGGACTCGAAGTGGTTGTCGTCGGTCATTCTGAAATTGTGGGCAAACCAGTGGCATTACTGTTGGTGGAAGAACTGGCGACGGTGACAATTTGTCATCACGGCACACGCAACCTCAACTACCACACGCGCCAGGCGGATGCGCTCATTGTGGCAGTGGGCAAACCCAGTCTCATCACTGCGGACATGGTCAAACCCGGCGCGGCGGTGATTGACATCGGCATCAATCAAATTGACGTGACGCTGCCCGACGGCACCACCGGCAAGAAGACCGTCGGCGATGTGGATTTTGAAGGCGTGAAACAAGTAGCAGGCTGGATCACCCCCGTCCCCGGCGGAGTCGGTCCCGTTACTGTGGCGATGCTGTTGAAAAATACGGTCGTGGCAACCGAACGGCAAAAGAAGCGTTACGAAGAAGCGATGCGCGCGTGAACTCGTTATAAAAAAAGGCGATTATGAGTCTTTTACAAATTACGCAGTTCAATGAAAACAATCGGGTGACAGTGTTCCGCCTGCAGGAACGCATCAACCTCGACAACTTCGCCGAGCTCGAATCGATCACCAAACAAGAACACGCAAAGGGGATGAGCCATCTGGTGCTCGATCTCAGCGAGACCGAAACCCTTACCAGCATCGGTGTGCGCGCCATCGTTGTGATCCACAAAATCCTATCGGCCGATGGCGGCAACCCGCTAAAACTTGCCGCCGTCCAGCCGCCCGTGCGCGACGTGTTGAAGATCGCGGGCATCACCAAGTTCATCGAGATATTCGAAACCGTGGACGATGCGGTGAAATCATTTCTGTAAGCCGCTCTTGTACGGTCTAATCCCGAGGGGCGTCATGGATCATATCATCCCTTCGGGATTTGGAGATGTCTATCGGTCGATTCTAAAATCATTCCATCCCTTCGGGATTGGAATACACGCGGTGGATCAATAACTCGGACAATTTTTCCAATGACAATTCAGACAGCGAATTCACGATCAAATTCGCGCCTTCGAGGGATAGCAGGGAGGTAACGGGATTCGGGACAGCCACCACGAAGATTCCCGCGCGGTTGGCGGCTTTGACTCCGTTGGGAGAATCTTCGAAGATCACCGCTTCATTGTTCCGGACGTGGAGTTGATTCAACGCGGCGAGGAAGAGATCGGGGTTCGGTTTGGTCCGTCCCGCGCCCACATCGTCCGCGCAGACGACGGCATCGAAAAAATCGAAGATGCCGAGGCGTTTGGCGTGAGTATCCACCCACGCGTGCGGAGAGCTGGAGGCGATGGCGAGTTTTAACTTGCGGGTTTTCGCGCCGCGAATCATGTCCATCACGCCGGGCATGATGGACTGCGCATGGATCAGCGCGAGACTCTCCACGCTGTGGCGGGCGCGCAGGGAAACCGAATCAAGCCGACCCTGCGAAAGAAGCGAGAGGTTATCCGCCGCGTCGAAGTCCGCGAGCCCGTATCCGCCGATGATGCGTCCCCAGTCGTCGTGGGGGAAATCGAATCCGTTTTCTTGATAGATATTTTTCCAGACGAGGTATTCGGGGGTTTCGGTGTCGAGGATCAATCCGTCGAAGTCGAAGATGAGGGCTTTGAGCATGAGTGGGATTATACTTAATTCGCAACCGTGCGTCGCACAAGACAGGCGAAACCACCCACGAAGGCAAACCGATCTACCCTTTGGATCCGTCCCGGTGACGAGAGTGCGACGCACCCTCAAAGGAGACACATGTCCGACCTCTACTATTCCGAATACATCGAACTCGATACTATCTTGAACGCCCAGCGCCCGCGCAGTTTCTCGCGCATGGAGGACGGCAACGACGAGATGCTGTTCATCATCATCCATCAGGCGTATGAGTTGTGGTTCAAGCAGATTTTGTTCGAACTCGACCTCGTGCGAAATATCTTCGAGCGCGGACGCATCAACGATAATTCGGGCGACATGAGCAACGCGGCGCATAAATTGAAGCGTATCGTGAAGATTTTGGAACTGCTCAATCAGCAGGTGGGCGTGCTCGAAACGATGACCGCGCTCGACTTTCTCGAATTCAGAAATTATTTGTTGCCCGCGTCGGGGTTTCAAAGCAAACAGTTCCGTTTGATCGAAGCGAAGTTGGGATTGAAAATGGAGGAACGTCACAAGAAGGAATATTACAAGCACACGCGGCGCGGCAGTTTATCCGAATCGGATTCGCAGGAGGTGAGCCGCGCCGAAAGCGAAAGCACGTTGAAGGGACTCATCATCCAATGGCTAGAACGTATGCCGTTCTTCAATGAACGATATTGGGTGGATTATCTCTCCGCGAGCAACTCGGACAGCAACAAGTTCTGGTCCGATTATCGCAAGGCGTATCAGGCTAGCCTCGCGGAGGGCGAAGGCGGCAGGCTGGCGGAGTTCGACAAGGTGTTCTTCGCGGATGGGCGCGGCGACCTCTCGCCCGAGGCGATGCAGTCCGCGTTGTTCATCACGCTGTACCGCGACCTGCCCATCTTTCAGATGCCATTCGAACTGTTGAACACCCTCTCCGAAATTGACGAACTGCTCTCGAATTGGCGGTACCGCCACTTTATGATGGTACGCCGCATGATCGGCATCCGCGCAGGGACGGGCGGTACGAGCGGCGCGGGCTACCTCGAGGGGACGCTGAGCCAGCACTACATCTTCCGCGAGATCACCGAGTTGGCGACGTTTCTGATCGAGCGGAGTAAGTTGCCGGAGTTGCCGAAGGTTTTGAAGGAGAAGGTGAGTTTTCAGGTGTAAGATTGCTTGGTATGATGAGCGTGTAGATTTTTAATCTTCCACCGCCTAACGTCCTAATTGAATTAGGCGATTAGATGGAAACGTCCGTCCATAGGCAGTTATACGGAATTGACCGTCTAAACACTAGTTCGGCGCAGGCATGCCACTTATGAAAATGCACCCTAATACCTTTGCTCTCTTATTTTCCGTCATCCTTCCAATTGTGGGATGTGTTGGAGGTTACTGGTATGGGAGTCAGATCAATTGGTTTCGCCTGAGTTCGCCGCCTGCGGAACCTAGTCACATAGTCGGTATCGGGGTGGAAAATTCCCCTGAGGGCGATTTTGCCTTTGTCATACAGACCATCAATGGCGATAGGTATTATTACCGAGAGAGCGGTGTAAAGCATTGGGGAGAAGCTAATGAGGAAAGGGTTCGCTGGTTTGAGGAAGGCAATGAGCCATGCGGCGCAACGGCGCGCCCGTTTATTCCTCCTCCCCCAGGCAAGGTTATCGAGTGCGTGGAATATGCAGGATTCTATGCAGAGCAGGAACCCGAGGTATATGTCAAGCAATTAGTCTTACTTGAGGACCACAGTGTATGGATATGGAGGTATCCTCGCTCGCTGATCTACGCGATCATCAGGCGCAATATTCTTTTCGGTTTCTTGGGTCTTCTGACAGGAGGTCTCATCGGTGCAACAATATTCTTTGCGACGCGGGAGAAGCAAAAGGAGAAGTCTGATAATCGTGGCTAACCAGCGCAGTGCGCCCAACACCGCTTGCAACTGACTGGCGGGATTCCGCCGCGTTTTCGGGCATTTTCATACGCCCCAGCGGAATCCTGCTCCCAAGCCGAATCCACGCCCGCCCGCCAGCAGGTAAAGCACACCGTTAGGCCCTTGGTCAAACATCCAACGTACTCCAAAACAGGAGTTGTATGAGACAGATATTCCTGATCGGGGGATTGCTCTTCCTCAGTATTGGCTTGCTGATGTTTTACCATCAAATCCAGGCCCTTCGCTGGGGAAGGCGGAGTACTCGCTGGCCTACTACCGCGGGCACAATCCACTCTACCAGCATCCAAGATTTCATGAGTGCTGGGGATATAACCTACAGGCTGAAAATTGGTTACCACTACACAGTCAATGGTGTTCAATATCATTCAAAGCGGCTTGAGTTTGGGATCCAACCTGATTTCTGGCGAAAAGCGGAGGCTGCGCAAGCCGTATCCAAATACCCGATTGGCTCAACCGTCACGGTCTATTACGATCCTGACAATCCCAAAGTTGCGGTGTTAACAACAGGCGTTTCATCCAGTAGCCGCATTTTCGGCTGGTTCTCCAGTCTGATACCCATGTTGCTCGGCGCACTATCCATTGGCATCTACTTGATGGACTTATGATTTCCGATTGACAAGCCCATGCCAGCGAGAGAACACTTCACAAGATCGGGCCTAACACAGCGTTCTAAGAAACTGAAACAGGCTAATTTGCGAATAAATTTGGCTGGCAGGTTAACCAAAATAAGGCGTCACACTGAACCCCAAACATGACGCCGGTGAGCGGAATACCTTTTTATGGCAGACCCGATCATTTAGGGTAATAGCTTTCTAAACGGGGTCGTGGCGCCTTAGCGCCATGCCGCCAATGGATACATCATTGTGATCGGCAACCCGGGTGCAGCTCGGGAGGGCACGACTGCCCATCTCCATTGCTTTGTACGGCTTGTAAGTCTGCCGATGGCAGTATACTCCCATTGCGCCCCAGTTTCTTTGGTGAAACAGGATGGCCCGCCATCTTGCGATGGTGCAGCGGACACGTTCGCTTCGCTCAGTGCAAGCAGGGCTTCGCCCTGCGGGTACGGGGCGGCTTCGCTGGCAATGGTTCTGGTTGGCGAAGGAGTCTCGCCCGTCCGCCCTGCCGCTAACGCAAACCGTTAGCCACCTCCTTGCAAAACAAAGCCTGTTTTATGCTACACTTGCCATAGGATATATGCAATGACTATTCAGAGTAGCCTTCAAATCGGCGATGTTATTCGCAATGCCGTTGTATTCAATATCAAAAACTGGCTAGGTGGCGCGATGAATTCTGATTCTTTAATCCAGTCTGTTCAAGATTTTTTCGCCGTTTTAGAAGAAAGAAAGATAGATTATGCTCTCGTTGGCGGAATTGCTATTCTGCATTATGTGGAAGGAAGAAATACTCAAGATTTAGATTTGCTGATGGCAGTTTCGTCTTTGAATAAATTGCCCGAACTAAAAATTACAAGTCAAGATATGTATTTTGCCCGCGCAAATTATGGCGAGTTGCAAATTGACCTTTTGCTCACGAAAAACCCACTTTTCAAGAAAGTGCATAAAGAGTATTCAAAAGTTCAAAAATTCCTGGATAGAAATATTCCTTTGGCAACTGTTGAAGGTCTATTACTTCTAAAACTATACGCGCTACCTTCCTTGTATCGGCAGGGTAATTTTGCAAGAATTGGCATTTACGAAAACGATATTGCCACCTTGCTTCATTATTACCAGCCAGACATAGACTCTTTGCTTGGTGAAATTTCAAAATATGTGAACGAAACAGATTTTGAAGAAATCAAAGGCATTGTATCTGATATTCAAAAGCGTATTAATCGTTTCAAAAAGGAGTCTCGCTAACTAGGCAGGCGGCTACCGATGAACACCGATGAACAGCAGTGTCAAGGGTGGAAGGAAAACCCGATCAAAAAAGCCCTGCGTCTGGCAAACGGCGCCGGGCTTTTTCTTTTTAAGGAGGGTGTTGAAGGACCGAGCCAGCGAGAGTTCAGTCGATGGGCAGCAATGCGCGCTGCTGACAAGTGGGACTCGCCGCGTTTTTCGGGCTTTTGCATGGCTTCGAGCGGATTCCGGTTAAAATGGCGTCAGCCCGCGCCAAAATAGGATTTGCACCATGAGCGAGTCGCTCCGACGTATTTACAACTCCATTGATCGAGTATTCGATGTTTGGGCGATAAAGCAAGAGTTGAGGTATTCGCGAGATGGGGGCGAATCCAGGTCGCCCATAACAGCCCTGCAAGCGTTTCAATTGGCGCAACCGATCATCCGTGAACTCGATCGGCAATCTCAACTCAAGATGATCGTCTCGCAGCAAGGTCTGACCGCCAATGGTACAAGCGCGCATTGGGAATTCTTTTTCAATCTTTTTCGCCGCCGAGCGGAGACAGTCTGCGAATGGGTCTTGCCTTGGAATGACGCGACCGACGATTACGGGCAAGCCAATATCGAAGTTATCGTAACTCCCTTTCCCAGAGTCAACAGTTCCCTCCGTACAGCCGTAAGCGAAGGGAAATTGCTCCACCGGCAAATCATAGATATGTGGCGGCAGGAGTGCAAACGTCGTCCAACTCTGCCGACCCAATTCCGAGACACCGGAGCGGCGCTTGCAGATTTCGTACGCCAAGGACTTGACCCCGCCCAAACAGAATTTTCTCTCTACACAGGTCAATCGCCTCAAGGTAAACTTTGCTGGATTGCACAAACGAGAAATGTCGCATACTACAGTCCATTCGCATAATTCAGAACCGCGCCGCGGACACGTTCGCTCAGTGCGGGTACGGCGCGGCTTCGCGGGCAGCGGTTCGGGTTGGCAAAGGAGTCTCCCCCGTCCGCCCTGCGGCTGACGAACACCGTCGGGTAGCTTAACCAGATGACAAGATCGCATCAACGGTTGAACGTCGTATGCGTCTGAATCGCTGAGCGCACAAACGCTTTGATGACTTTCATGTTTAAGAAAATCTTTACAATCGTCAAGTTGAATGGATTAATCAGAGAACTCGAAACTGGTTCCCGATTTGATCCTCAGCGATCTCAGGTTATTCGTCAATTGGGGCAGCTTGGAGATCCGCGAGCGATTGAATATCTGAGTCGCGAGCTAGAGCTGCCAAACCTCTACGCGCACAAATACGAAGAAATCGCTGAAGAAATCATCGCGGCGTTGGCTCACATTGGTGGAGAAAAGGCGATTGCGACGCTGATAGGGGTACTAGATCATCCCTCCCACAGGGTGCGGGAGGCTACGCTGGCAGTCTTACATCATTGGAATTGGATGCCCCAATCTCCATTGGAGATCGTCAAATATGCCATCGCCATGGGCGATTGGCAGACCGCCCTAACAGCCAGCGACACGTCTCATGAAAAGAACGCGTTGATCGGCTTTATTGGTAAGCTGCCATACACAAGTGAACGCCTGAACGCTATCCAATCCCTCTCCGAATTGGGAGACGAACGCGCATTAGATATCTTCCTTCAGGAGTTGGACTATCTGAGCAAGCGAGAAGCCCAGAAGGAGGATGATCCGCAAACAAAGAAGCACACCCGCATCTCTGCCATTCGTGGAATTGCCAGCATCCAAGGATTCAAAGACTTCTACCACCTCCGCCTTGCCATCCGCGGCCTGATTCATGTTCTCGGCAATCCAGATTTCACCAAGGAATATATGCTCGAGGGGGATTACAAGGCAGAAGTGGCTCAAGCGCTCAGGCGATTCAGAAGACAAGGCTTCGACCAATTAGTAGAGTCGCTGCAAATCAAGGATCCGCAGCTACGCGCCGCCCGTGTAGAGGCCCTGAAAGCCTTTCCGGGCGCCGAGACCAGACGTATTCTAGTCAACATGCTCGCTGACCCTGATGCTCGAGTGCGTCGTGAGGTCATTCTGGCCATGAAGGAATTCGAGTGTCCAGAATTGGCTGAGCCTCTGGCCATGCGGCTAGCCTCGCGAAGCGAGCAAGATCCTGCGCCGCTGCGCGAATTGGTTGCCAGGCTGACTTCCATATTAGCCAAGTATGCTTCCACACTCCCCACAGAAGTTTTAGAAACAGTCACTAATCTCCCTGAGAAGTTCTCTGCGCACATCATGTTTGAACCCGGGGATTGGTATGATGAGGACATTTCTAGCCTAACTATCATTTCTTTTGCCAAAGGTGAGATCGAACGCAGGCAGAGACCAACTTAGCCGCCGCCCAACACCGCCTGCAGCGGACGCAAGCCGTCAGGCATTTTCATAAGAGAATCGAACAACACAAGATACCTCACAGGAGCAATGCCATGCAAAAAACACGAATTCTTTTCATGAATACGTCCATCGCGCTGCTAATGATCGCCTGTCTCGGGTCCACGCTCCCGGCGTCGTCAACCGAGGCGCCCGGCGCAGAACCCGTCGACGCAACAGCCTTCCACACGCCGGAAGAAGCGGTCACGCGCTACCTCGAAGGCGTAGCCATGGCGGATGTCAACTACATTCTGCAAGCCTGCGCGGTGGACGAGATGGCGGAAGGATTCAAGTTCGACCAAAACGCCGAACGATTAGGCGTCCTCATGCCTTTGAATTCATTGTCGCCCGCGAATCACCCCTTCTATGTGGAAATCAACAAAACGCAGGTCGCGTCACAAATACTGAACCAGATCAAAATGCTGACTTACAGCTTACTGTCCGAAGAAGATATCGAAGAGCCGGTCATTCAATTGGACGCCGAAAGAATAAACACATTCGTGACGGCTACGGATCCGGGCAGACTGGCTCAACTGGAGATCGTGAAGATCGGCATTCCGAACCCAACGCGTATGGAAGACGCCCGTTATAAAGAAAACTCCGCCGCGCTGGCGGGCGTCTATGGCGCAGACGAATCCACAGAGCGCGTGGCGCTGTTCAATTTCGAGGGAGACTACTACTATTCGGGATTCACTCTTCTGCGCTATGGGGAGAACTGGAAGATCAGCAGTCAAACGTCGCCGCTGGCAAAGACACCCGCCGTAGGAATCCCCCAACGCACCACCGTGGAAGAGTTCGACAACCTCACAAGCGGCGGCAAGTAGCGAAACGGCTCTGAACGGCGATTGATCGAGCGCTGGGCGACGGGCTTCAACCTTTCGCGGAACTACCAGTTGACACCCCTGCCCGCCGAATGCTCCGTTCCGGCGCAGGCGGAGCCTCAACGCGTTAATCCATGAGGCGGAGCGCGCCGTGAAAGCGGACGATTCGAAACTTTGGTTGGAAAATCTGGGGTAGCGAAATTATCAAGAATGAGGGCGTCATTGAAATAACCTCCACAATCCCTGACAGGCTCATCCACATTTCCTCCACAATGAATTGATACCCTTGTGAAAATTCCACAAGGAGCATCGATTCATGAAAGCAGTTGTCTACGAATCCTACGGTCCGCCTGAAGTGCTACAAGTCAAGGAGATCGAGAAGCCAGACGTTATAGACGATGGTGTACTGGTTCGCGTCCATGCCTCCTCGATCAACATTGCGGAGTGGTACGCGATCACAGGTTTGCCTCTGGGTCGCATCGGCAGTGGATTCTTCAAGCCGAAAGATACGCGTCTCGGCGCGGATTTTGCCGGCGTGGTCGAGGCGGTGGGCAAAAACGTTTCCGATTTCAAGCCCGGCGACGAAGTCTTCGGCGGTAGAAGCGGGGCGTACGCCGAATACGTGACCGTGAAAAAAGCCATCGCTCGCAAGCCAGCCAACGTCACGTTCGAAGAAGCGGCATCCGTCCCTACGGCGGGAATCACCGCACTGCAGGGACTCCGCGACCACGGGAAAATCCAGCCGGGGCAAAAAGTGCTGATCCACGGCGCGTCGGGCGGAGTGGGAACCTTCGCTATACAGGTCGCCAAAGCGTTCGGCGCGGAAGTGACCGCCGTGTGCAGTACGCAGAACGTCGAGCACGCCCGTTCGCAAGGCGCCGACCATGTCATCGATTACACCAAAGAGGATTTCACGCGCAGCGGTCAACAGTACGACATCTTGTTCAATGTCAATGGGGGACGATCGTGGTCGGAATACAAGCGCGTTCTCAAACCGAATGGAATCTTTGTGCTCGTCGGCGGACCGAGGACGCCTCTGATCGGTCCCGTCGGTCTCTTGATCAAGATGAAAATCGCGATGCTTGGCGCGAGTCAGAAGTTCGTGTTTTTCATCGCCCAGTTCAACCGCGAGGATATGAACGTTTTGAAAGACATGCTCGCCGCGGGCAAGATCAAGCCCTTTGTTGAAAAAGCCTACCCGATGGAAAAAATTTCGGATGCCATGCGCCGCCTCGGTGAGGGTCATGCGCGGGGGAAGATCGTGGTGACGATGCGGTAAATCATTTTCAGCATCTCCCGCGCGCTATATCGGGATAAAAACAAACGATAAACCGAATCATCGCCACCTCGCCCCAAGTCTATGAAGGAACGATACTCATTTTAAGATCAACCAAGGAGAAGAGATTTCATGCACACCTCAAATCCAACCCGCCGTGTGTACGCCAGAGTCGCGGGTTTCACCTTACTCTTTTACATCGCCGCCGGGATCACCAGCCTATCGCTGGACAGTCAGTTGCAGATCGTAGATTTGTTATACTTTCTCCAAAACCTCTCCGCGCTGGTGCTCGGCGTGACGTTTTATATGCTTACGCATGAACACGGTCCTGCCCTTGCCCTGCTGGCGCTGACAAGCCGCATCATGGAAGCCATCCATAGCGAAAGCGAAATTTTCTTCGCGGTGGGCAGTTTGCTCTTTTGCTGGCTTCTCGTGCGCGGACGATTGATCCCGCGTCCGTTGGCGTGGCTGGGCGTGGTTGCATCTGTTATATTGGTGATCGTCCTGCCATTACAACTCGCCGGAGTCCTTGTTGGCACCGGCTGGTCGGATTCGAACACGTGGCTGATCTGGCTGCCCATGCTGGTCTTCGAAGTAACGCTCTCTTTGCGGCTTCTCATCTGGGGCGTGACCGCATCTGAAACCAACACAAGCAGATGAACGACCCCATACAGGAAATGATAGAGACCCTCCAATGGAAATCAAATACTTCGAATTCTTGAAATATCTCATACGCTTCAACCGGCAGGTCTATCTCGACCACAATGCAACGACGCCGGTCAGCGCTCGTGTTCAAAGCAAAATGAATCAGGCGTTGAAATACAACTACGGCAACCCGTCTTCGTTCTATGGAAGCGGCAGGAAATCAGCCGAGTTGGTGGAGCAGGCTCGGAACCAGGTCGCGAAAGCAATTCATGCCGACCCGTCCGAGGTGATTTTCACCGCCTGCGCGACCGAATCCAACAATGCCGTGCTCAAATCGGTCGGCGCGCATTTTTATCCCAAAAAGAAAAAGATCGTTACCACGCCGATCGAACATCCTTCGGTGATGAATACACTGGCATATCTGGAAACTCAGGGAGTGATCGTCGAATTTTGCCCGGTGGACGACAAAGGGCGCCTGCGGCTTACTGATTTGGAAAAGTTGATCGATGATGATACCTTTTTGGTTTGTTGTGTACTAGCCAACAATGAGACCGGCGTTATTCAAGACATTCAGGCTGTGACGAACATCGCCCATCAGCGCGGCGCGCTGGTGTTGACGGATTGTGTGCAAGCTCTGGGCAAGATTCCGATCGACCTCCACGCGTGGGATGTGGATTACGCCTCGTTCTCGGCGCACAAACTATACGGACCCAAAGGCATCGGCGCGTTGTACGTCAAACAGGGCAGTCCATTCACGCCGTTCCTGCACGGCGGGCATCAGGAGAGCGGCTTGCGGGCTGGCACAGAAAGCATCCACAACATCGTTGGGTTTGGCGCCGCCTGCGAGGAAGTGGACAATCTCCTCGCGCACGGCAAACCGATCCGCGCACTGAAACGAAAACTAATTCAACGGCTCAGAGAGATCAAACCGGATGTTGTGATCAATTCGCCCGAGGCAGATTCAGACTGTCTGCCGAACACGCTCAGCGTCACGTTCCCCGGCGTGGAGAATGCCGGGCTGATGGGAATGCTGGATTATCGCGGGATCGCCGTCTCTGCCGGGTCGGCGTGCAGCACCGGGGAAGATACGCCCTCACACGTGTTGAAAGCGATGGGGTTGTCGGACCAAGCCGCCCGCGAGACGATCCGTATCAGCCTCGGGCATGACACCTCCGCACGCGACATCCAATACGTGACGCGCGTGATACGCGATTACATCGGAGGGCGAATTTCATTCGTCAATATGCTCGCGCCCGCCCAATTGAATGAAAACATTCTGTTCGACGAGAAAACATTCATCCTCGATGTGCGCCCGCCGGATGACCGGAAGAAATTCAAAGGCTTGCCGAACTCACACGAGGTCAACCCGCTCCATGTCGAAAAATACTTGAAACAACTTCCGCGTGATAAACAGATTCTGGTATATTGCCCGGGCGGCGGGCTTTCGGTGATGATCTCGTATTTCTTGAAGGCGAAGGGCTTTAAGAAGATCACCAACCTGCGCGGTGGACTCGATGCCTGGCGAAAGCGGCGCGGTGACCTGTATGAAAAATACGCCGGGCAAAATGTTAGAGTGCTTGAACCAGATCAGGTTGAATAAACGCACTTTTCCACTCACTACTCACTAATCTCTACTCTCTATTCGTCTTTTATCTTATACTGCCCCCATGCCTCCTCTGATCCTCGTCGTTGATGACGAACCCAAGATCGTCCGCCTCGCGCGCGATTATTTGGAGAAGAACGGATTCCGCGTCGTCACCGCCGCCGACGGTCAATCCGCATTGACAACTGCCCGCCGCGAAAGACCCGACCTCGTCATCCTCGACCTCATGCTCCCACAGGTCGACGGACGCGAAGTCTGCCGCATCCTGCGCCGGGAAAGCGACGTGCCCATCATCATGCTCACCGCGCTCTCGGAGGAGATCGATCAAGTGACCGGTCTCGAGATCGGCGCGGACGATTACATCACGAAGCCGTTCTCCGTCCGAGCGTTGGTGGCGCGCGTACGGGCGTTGCTCCGCCGAACGCGCGGGGATGTCAAAGCGCCGAGCCTCGTCCGCGTGGGCGGGTTGGAAATCGATTCGGAAAAATACGCGGTCACATTCAACGGCGCTCCCATCAAGTTCACCCCCAACGAATTCAAACTGCTGTACCTGCTCGCCAGCCGGCCCGGTCAAACGCTCACGCGCGAACAACTGCTCGAAGACCTGCACGGAACCGCCTCCATTGTGGACCGCAGTGTTGATTCACATATCAAAAATTTGAGAAAGAAACTCGAATCCGCATCGGGCAATTCCATGATCGAAACCATCTATGGTATCGGCTATCGGTTCTTAGAAATGTAATTGGTAAATCGTAATTACCGTTTACCAATGACCAAAAATCTCCATGTCCACCTCCCCCACCCCGACAAATCGCCGTTCCTATCGTTTTGTACCGTTTGTCATTTTCTTCATACTGTCCGTCTTTCTTTTCGTGGGAGGCAGTGCGGCGCTCCTCTACTTCCTCTTTTCGGAATACACCGGCGTTCGGAATATCTGGCTTCTCGCCTGCGGCGCGCCTGTGGTTGTGGTTGTGTTCATCATCCTCTTTATTTTCAACCTCTACCTCCGCTTTGGCCAGCCGATGGAAAACCTCTTCGATGTCATCAACGCTGTCGAGGAGGGCAACCTGTCTGTGCGCGTGAAAATCGACAAGAACGACATTTTCGGTGATCTCTTCAAGCGCTTCAATAAAATGGTCGGCGAACTCGAACGCGCCGAACAACAGCGCCGCAACCTCACCGCCGACATCGCCCACGAACTGCGCACGCCGCTGCACATCATTCAAGGCAACCTCGAAGGCATCGTGGACGGCGTCTATCAACCGACACCCGAGCACATCAACAACACACTGGACGAAACGCGATTGCTCACCCGCCTCGTCAGCGATCTGCAGACCCTTTCCCTCGCCGAAACGGGACAACTTCCGCTTCATCCGGCACGCTTCCTGCTCGCCGATTTGATCGCCGATCTCGCTTCGAGTTTTTCCTCCCAAGCCGCGTCCCTCGGCGTGGACCTGCAAACGCGCCTCGCGGACGCAAATCAACAAGTGACCGCCGACTATGACCGGTTGAATCAAGTGTTATCGAATCTCATCTCGAACGCGCTGCGTCACACACCCAAAGGCGGGAAGATTTCCATTCTCGCTGAATCCGCACAAGATACGCAGTACGCAATACGCATTACGATTCAGGATACCGGTTCGGGAATCCCCCCTGAAGACCTGCCCTTCATCTTCGACCGTTTCTGGCGCGGCGACCGATCGCGCAGTGAACGCGCCTCTCACAGCGGGCTGGGACTTGCCATAGTCAAACAACTCATCCACGCGCACGGCGGGACGATCGAGGTGCAAAGCGAAGTGGGAAAAGGCACAACGTTCACCATCAATTTGCCCGCCTGACGATGGTTCGAATTTCTTTGAAGATTCGAATTCACAGTACGTATCGTGATCAAGCTGCAAGAAACGAATTTTGCCGCTCGCCTTCGGGTGAAGCGTGTTCAGCAAGGCGATGAGCGCCAGTACTTACACAGCACGTCCCTTCACAACATTTCTTGGTCGGATTCCCATGAGGGCACCTCGTTTGAAATTTGGAGAACCTCGAAATTAAACTCCGCGGTTCAAGAGTATTGAACTCACGGACTCTAATTATCCTGCTACAATTTCAAGAACAGGATGGAAAAGATGGATGACCAATTAGCAGCCGCTCTTCAAAACGCAAATGTGGTCGTGACCGGAGCCGCCCGCGGACTGGGCGCGGCACTGGCACTGGCTCTATCAGATTTGGGTTGCAACACCATTCTGTGTGGACGCTCCCAAGAAGCATTAGCAGTGACAGCTGGGCATATCGAAAGCAGAACGATGCGAAAGCCTCGAACGATTATCGTCGATCTGGCTGATGCTGCGAGTGTTGAATCTGCCGCAAAGGAAATCACCGCAATATTTCCTGCTGTAGATGTATTAATTCACAACGGCGCGGCATGGCTCGGATACCGTGAGAGACCTCCCTACGCAGCCGCGGAAGTCTTGTCGGCTGTCAATTCGGCGATCACCGGCGCGTTCCTTTTCACGCAAGGATTGATGCCCGCCCTGCAAAAATCGGCGCGGCCCGATGTGGTCACCATCGGCTCGGTCAGCGGGTTGTCGAACATGAGTCTACAGAATGTCTCAGTCCCGTTCTATGCCGCCAAGCACGGGCAAACAGCGCTGGCAGACGGCTTGCGGCAGATGTTTTTGGGCACGCCGATCCGCTCCATTTGCATCCACCCGCCGTGGATCGATGATGTGTCTCCGCTCGATGAGGCATGGAACACATCCGCTTCACGGACGAAAAGTGAACGGGCGACGAATCGCGACATTGTGGAGGCGGTCATCTTCGCCATTACGCGCCCTCGCAATGTGACGATCGCCTCCATGGTCATTGACAGCGATGTGCAAGGCATGGATTTTCGCAGCCATATCCAAGAGTAACGATAATTCAACCATGTCAAAATCCATTTCCACGGAACAGACCGCCGAAAACATCGCCAAAGTCATCGAAGCGCTGACCGATTCTTCAATCCGGTTGGAAGCGTTGGTCAACTCCGTCCCTGCAGAAAGACTTCGTCAACCGCTGGGCAAGGGCGAGCGGACTCCCACCGAGGTGCTGGCGCACATCATCAACGGCGAGGCGCGTTCGTCTGAGATGATTTATCAGGCATTACTCGTGAAGGAACCGTTCTTCGCGGATTTTCACCCCGATAGGGATTGGGGCAAACTCACCCGCTTTGACCTGCTGGATTTCCCGGAACTATTCGCTTATTTCAAGATCCGCCGCAAGGTGTTAATGAGAGTGTTATCGGGGTTGAAGGAAAAAGATTGGGCGCGCGTCGTCCGTGAGGAGGGCAAACAACGCAACGAATCGGTCTACTGGCGGGCGCGCACGATCGCGATGCACGAGTTGGAGCATCTAGAGGATTTGGAGAGGAAATTATTGAAAACAAAATAACCCGTTGGTCGAGTAGGCGGCGGCGATGTTCCGCCGTCGTATCGAGACCAAAGGTTTTCATACATACTTTTGTAACAAGATCTATTTCGCGAACCTGTGGTCTCGATACGGGCTTCGCCCTACTCGACCACCAATATAAAGGATAAAAGGATTTAACCATGACTCAAACTTACGATGCCATTGTGATCGGTGCAGGCGTGATGGGCGCCAGTATCGCCTTCCACCTCGCCGAGCGCGGACTCAAAGTCGCCATCCTCGAACGCAAGGTCACCGCCTCGGGCGCGACAGGTCACTCCAGCGGACTCGTCCGTATGCACTACGACCTCGCCGCCGAGTCGGAATTGACGTTCAAGAGTTATCAACTGTATTTCAACAACTGGAAGGAACGCGTGGGCGGCGATTGTGGATTCCAGCAGACGGGCTTTTTGCAGATCGCCAAGCGGGAACATGAGGACAAACTGCGCGGCAACGTCGCCAACCAACAGAAGATCGGCATCAACACGTCAGTCATCTCTGCCTCCGAAGCGAAAAAACTATTCCCTGATCTCATCACCGATCATTTCGATTACGCCGCGTACGAACCCGACTCAGGTTATGCCGACGCGACCCTCACCACCAATTCTTTTCTCGAATCAGCAAAACGCAACGGCGCGACGCTCATCCAAAATTGCGAAGTGACAGCCATCCGTACAGCAGGTGGCAAAGCCATCGGCGTCAGCACCGATCAAGGCGATTTCGACACGCCCATTATCATCAACGCGGCTGGGGCGTGGGCAAAGCATGTCGCAAGCCTCGCAGGCATCGAGGTCCCGCTTGAAACGTGGACGCACGACGTCGCCTTCCTGCATCGTCCGCCGTCGCTTGGCAGAATCCCCGCCTGCATCGACGACATCATCAACTGCTACTTCCGCCCCGAGGGCAGTGCGCTCATCCTTGCCGCGGGCGAAGATGAGTCGCTGCGCGGCGAACCACCCGACGCCGAAGACCAAACGCCCACCGACACGTTCCTTGAAAAATTGATCGACCAGATGGTGAAGCGCATTCCCCGCATCGAAGAGAGCGGCTTGCACTCCATCCATGTGGGGCGTGACGGCATCACGCCCGATCAGCGCGCCATCTACAGCGCCTCGGGGCTCGACGGTTTTTATCTCGCCTGCGGGTTGAGCGGCACAGGCTTCAAAACGTCACCCGCCGCGGGCGCGAGTTTGGTCGAGTTGATACTCGATGGCGCGCCCAAAACAGTGGATATCACGCCATTTCAATTCAGTCGCTTCGCAGAAGGGAAATTACTGGAAGGGGAATATGGGTATGGGAATATTTGGAAGTAGAAACTATACGCTTCTTTCTTAACTGAGAACTGATTCAGATTCGAGAAGGTTTTTTTACTTTGAGTTTATTCAACGTATAATCTTTATATGATGAAATCTGCAGATTTCCTTTTCACCAATAGTCTGCTTTGTCTATCTTTGTTGCTTTTGTCTTCATGTACAATCTCGCCAATCGCAACAAGTGAAATTAATACACCTTCGTCGACATTAACTCTCAGTATCACTCCATCTCCATCATTGACGCCAACGGCTTCAATTACACCGACCGCCTCTATCACACCAGCCGTTATTATTAAGTCCAAAATTCACTCTTTATCATTGAACGAAAATAATGTTCGAGAAATCAGAAATCTTGCTACATTTGGGACTCCTAACAAATATTGTCTTATCTCCTCCGATTTAGACTCTGCAATTGACACGATATTTTCAAACGGTCAAACTGAATATCTACTTGCAAGTAAAGACCATGACGAAAGTCAAAATATCCATATCTGGAATTTAACAACAGAAGAGATCGTTCAAACTCTTAGCGATGACAATATTGCAGATGCTGTTCTATTCTCTCCCGACCACAACACATTGATTTCTTTTTCTCTTGATGAGCCAGGCACATTAATTTTGTGGGGTATTCAAAGTGGGAATCCACGACAGAAATTTGATTTCAAGCACAACTATTACTACGACGCTCGTATCAGTCTCAGTTCAAATGGATTAAGAATAGCTTTATTTTCAAGTCGTTGGTATTCAGAAAATTTTCGGGTCTCAGAATTTAATTTGCAAACCAGCAAAATAAGCGAAACTGATTATGAATTTCCGCTTTTTCGAGAATCGCCCCCTCCTCACATTTACTCACCAACAGGAAATTTAATCGCGGTAACTTATGGCATGGATGACAAATTACATTTGTTAGATTTGACCAACAATAAAGATACAATATTACAGTTTCCTTTTTCTAATCTCAATGACGTCGTCTTAGCAGAGGCTGTCATGGAAACAATCGCTATTAGTTCGAATGAAAGATATGTCGTTGGTGGGACTCTAAGTGGGAATATATATGTTTGGAGTTTTACCGACGGTTCTCTTTTAGAAACATTTGAGGCACATGAAACAGATATAGCCGATGGTTGGATAGGTGGAGTAAAAATTCTAGAGTTTAGCCCGGAGTCAAATTTACTCCTTTCAGTCGGATATGATGGCTTTACAAAATTATGGGATGTAAATTCAGGGGATTTACTGAAAACCATAAATACTTGTCATCACTTTGGTGGATTTACTCAAGATGGACGTTATTTAGTTACAGTTGGAGAAAACGGAATCGAGATGTGGGGTATTCCTGAATGAATATATAATCCTACGCAAGGAGCATTCCTCATGATTCGAGCAGGCTTCACCTTTGAACATCCCACCACCAAAAGACCTGACAGGTCTTCGGAGAACCACCCCTGACTCGCGCCTTTGTCCCCGCGAGTGTTTTGACAGACACAGGCGCCGGTGAGACCTGTCAGGTCTAGGGGTAAAATAAAACAAGTATGCCCACCAATATTCCACCTCTCGTTCCTGGAAATTTCTATCACATCTACAATCGCGGCAACAACCGTGAGAACATTTTCATCCAAGATCGAAATTACTCATACTTCATGGAATTGTGGTGGAAACACATCAGTCCCATTGCAGAGACGTGGGCTTTTTGCCTGTTACGAAATCATTTTCATGCTTCAGTTTATATAAAAGAACAACTAGACCTGACAGGTCTCACAATCGACTCGACTGACCCAAATCCACGCGTGGACAGAGGAGAGCCTTCGTCAGACTCTCGCGGAGACCTGTCAGGTCTTAAACCCAAAGACCCAAGTAAGTACTTCTCCAATTTATTCAATGCGTACACGCGGAGTGTCAACGTTGCCACCCAAAGAACAGGCGCGCTTTTCGAACGTCCCTTCAAAAGAATGCATGTTGATAACGAAACCTATCTGATGCGCTTGATTGTATATATTCACCAGAATCCGCAAAAGCATACATTTGTAACCGATTTCCGCGATTGGGATTATTCTTCCTATCACCAAATTATTGGCAATGCTCCAACACGCCTTCAAAAAGACAAAGTACTGCAATTGTTCGGGAGCCGTGCAGACTTTATCCATATTCATCAAGAAATCCAGCCTTTGGCTGATTTTGAAGATGAAGATTAAGAGTGGTGAGAAAACCTGACAGGTCTCCATAGGAGTCTTTAAGATTATCGTCTTAATCCGCGCAGAAGTTATGACTGACATAGCTGTTGATAAGACCTGTCAGGTTTGAGGAGAAATATGATACGAGCAGGCTTCACCTTTGAACATCCCGCCACGAAAACCCGCACAGTCGTTCTCGAAAGCGACGCCGAGACAAACGGCATGGGCTGGCTTTTGGAGATCACTCGCCATTCGAAACTTGGCTCCGATCTGGGCGAACATCTCCATCAAACATGGACAGAAACTTTCGAGATCATCAAAGGCACTGCCAAATACAAACTCGATGGGGATGAAAAGATTGCGAAGGCGGGCGAGTCGTTTGTAGTCGAACCGCGTCACTTCCACGTCCACCCGTGGAATGCCACCGACGAAGAACTGGTCTATCGTCAGCGCGACCGCTTTGCGCAACCCAGTCCCGCCGCAGTGCAGGATATTCTGGGTATCTTTGCCACACGCACAGGCATGGCACGCGATCGCATCCGCTTCAAAGGATTTGCCAAACTGCTGTTTCAATCCGCGACGATCCGCACCGCGATCAAACACGGGAATTATGTGGCAAGTCCATCCATGCCGATGCAGAAAGTCATAGGCGCGACGCTGGGATTACTGGGCGAATTGTTGGGGTATAAGGCAGTTCAAGCAAAGTATGTTGGTGAATAAATGAATTTCACGGTTCATTCCCTCACAGCTGAGACGTTGCCCGCCCTCGAAGACCTCTTCAACACGCAAGGACCGGTCAGCCGCTGTTGGTGCATGTACTGGCGTATCGGCGATGCGTATCGCAAGCGCTCAGCCAAAGCAAACAAGGCAGAGTTCAGTCGATTGGTGAAGAGCGGTCCGCCGTTGGGGTTGCTCGCTTTCAGCGGAGATCTATGCGTGGGCTGGTGTCAGGTGACTCCGCGCGCGTCCCTGCCGTGGATGGACAAAACGTGGCGGCTCAAACGCGTGGACGATCTGCCTGTCTGGTCGCTTTCGTGTTTTTACATCCGCAAAGGGTGGCGGAAAAAGGGAGTCACATCCGCGTTGATCGCTGAGGCGTTGAATGTTGCTCGAAAGTCGGGCGCGCCCGCGCTCGAAGCGTATCCGCTCGACGCGAAATTGTCGCCGAGTTCCACGAACACGGGATATGTTTCCACGTTCAAGCGGATGGGATTCAAAGTCGCTGCTCGTCACGTGCCGCCGCGCCCGATCATGCGGTATGATTTCAAATAATCTACAACAGAGAGAGGAAATCGAATGGACAAAGTCCGTTTTGCCGCATTTTCTTATGCAGTCGTTTCATTCGTTGTTATCGCGTTTCAGATCGCGTTGGCGGCTGGCGTGCCGTGGGGCGCGTATGCCATGGGCGGAACGTTCCCCGGGCAGTTCCCGCCTGAGTTACGCGTGGCGGCTGTCGTCCAAGCGGTAATCTTGGCATTGTTGACGATGGTGGTGCTGGCTCGCGCGGGAGTGACATTGCCAACATGGTCGCGCACATCACGCTGGCTCATTTGGGTGGTCGTGGGATTCTCCGGGTTGAGCCTTGTTTTGAATCTGATTACCCCCAGCGCAGGGGAGCGCGCCATCTGGGCTCCCGTTGCTTTTATCATGTTATTGAGCAGTGTGATGGTAGCCAGAAGCAAACCCATGGAGCAGACTCCAACCGGATAATAATTGACGGTGGGTGAATCCCGGTCCCGTTGTTGGTTACGAGTTGTGCCGGCGAGAAATATCTGTGGTTAAATTACCCCATCAACTTAATTCTCTACTCTCTAAACTCTTCTCTCTGCTTTTTCCCATGCTCATCCACTCCTCCTCCCAACTCCTCACGTTGCAAGGCGGTCCCCAACGCGGACAGCGCCTCGGCGCGCTGGGAATCATCGAAGACGGTGCGGTCGTGGTGCGCGATGAAAAGATCGTTGCGGTTGGCACCACCTCCGAAATGAAATCCGCTTATCCCGACGAACCGAGCCTCGACGCGGGCGGATGCGTGCTCATGCCCGGCTTTGTGGACCCGCACACGCATCTCATTTGGGCGGGTGACCGAGCCAACGAGTTCGAGATGAAGATGTCGGGTAAGCCCTACCTTGAGATTCTGGCAGAGGGCGGCGGAATCATTTCAACCGTCAGACAGACGCGTGCCGCCAGCATGGAGACGCTCATCGCGCAGAGTCGCTCACGCCTGCTCCGCATGTTCATCCACGGCACCACCACCGCCGAAGCGAAAACGGGTTACGGTCTGCAAACCGCCACTGAATTGCGTCTGCTCAAAGCCCTGCTTGCCCTCGACGATGAATCTCCGCTCGATCTCGCCATCACCTTCCTCGGCGCGCATGCCATCGCGCCCGAATACAAAGAAGACCCGCAAGGCTACACCGATCTCGTCTGCAACACGATGCTGCCGATGCTCAAAGAATGGTGGGGAACTCACGCGCCGCGGCTTCCGCTTCCCTTTGTGGATGTGTTTTGCGAAACCAAAGCCTTCGACTTAAACCAATCGCGTCAGATCCTGAGTGCGGCTGGTTCGCTCGGATTTCCGCTTAAGATCCACGCCGACGAGTTCGACAACCTCGGGGGCGCGTCCCTCGCAGTGGATTTGGGCGCGGCATCTGCCGATCATCTCGTCGTAACGTCCGATGCAGACATCGCCGCGCTGGGAAAATCTGAGACGGTTGCAGTGTCGCTTCCCTGCACCCCATTTGGGCTTGCTGAAAATCACTATACCCCCGCGCAAAAACTGATCGCGGCAGATGCGTATTTCGCCCTCGCCACCGACTGCAACCCCGGCACATCGTGGAACGAATCCATGCAGTTCGTCATCGCGCTTGCCTGCCGCGCCATGAAGTTGACACCGGCCCAAGCCATCGCCGCCGCGACCATCAATTCGGCGCACGCAATCCGCAGGTCCGAAACGATCGGCTCCATCGAGGTCGGCAAACAGGCGGATATGCTCATCCTGAACGTGCCAGACTACCGTCACTTGGGCTATCGTTATGGGACGAATCTCGTCCGGCAGGTGATCAAACGCGGCTGGGTTTATACTGTGTATGGGGGTTATTATAGCACAACAAAAACCACCACGACGGGGAAACCGTCGTTTTTCTTCATGCGAGCAGTTATCTCTTGAACCCTGAGTGGATTTTCTTTGCCTCGATCTTATTGTTGAATTCGGCGGCGGCGCTGCTCATTGCCGCATTTTTGGCGCGCCGGCCTCATGCGCCGGGGCGAAGATCGCTGATTGCCATGCTGGTCATGCTGGTGGTGTGGAATTTTTCCTACGCCATGATCACGCTCTCCACGTTCCCGGAGTTGAAACTGCTTTGGTTAAAACTGGAAAACGTCGGTATTCTCACTGTCCCCATCTTTTGGTTCTTCTTTGCCGTGCGCTATAACCGGCTGGATCGTTGGTTGAACCGATACACCGCCGCGCTATTCTTTATTATTCCGGGCATCTCGCTGGTGATCCTGTTTTCGGAGCCATGGTTGCATTTGTATTACACCTCCATCAGCCAGATCTCCGAAACGGGCGGACCGTTGGTGATCGAGCGCGGACCGTGGTACGTTATCGCCCTGTTCTATTCCTACCTTGTGAGTCTGGCGGCGATCGGGTTGCTTCTCAGGCGCGCGATCCAGCATCGCAACATTTATCGCCGGCAGATGTTTGTGCTGATCGCCGCGGTGTTGATCCCCATCCTCGTCAATGTCGTTTATCAATTGGCGCTCAGCCTTCGGCCCGAATCCGCGTTGCGCATCGACCTTACGCCGATCTCTTTTACGGTCACGGCGGTGCTGATCGCGGTGGGCGTGTTCGGACTTCGCATCTTCGACCTGATTCCCATTGCGCGTCACACCGTGTTGGAGCATATCCCTGAAATGGTTTTCGTGGTCGATGCGCATGATATCGTGGTGGATGCCAATACCATTGCCCAGCGGATGTTGGGCAAAAGCATGGACGAGATCATCGGCAAGGATCCGATCGAAGTATTCCGCGATTGGCCCGAACTCCTCCAGCGCTTTCTCACCGCCAACGAGTCGCGGGATCAGATCCAGATCCCCGGCGACCCGCCGCGCACGCTGGAGGTGGTGGTGACGGCTTTGTACAATTCGGCGAATCAACTCGAGGGGCGCGTGATCGTGGCGCACGATATCACCGAACACAAATGGCTGGAAAAGGATCTCACCTTCGCCAACGAAACCCTCACCCGACAATTGCAGGAGATCAACAAATTGCGCGATGAGCTGCAGGAACAGGCGATCCGCGACCCGTTGACGAACGTGTATAACCGCCGCTATCTCGTCGAATTTCTCGATAGGGAAGTTGCCCGCGCCCAGCGCGACTCGACCAACTTGTCGGTTGTCATCATGGATGTGGACAATTTCAAACAGTTCAATGACACCTACGGTCACCGGTGCGGAGACATGGTTCTGCAAATGATCGCCGCGTTTCTCGTCCAACATACGCGGCGCGGCGACGTGGTCTGCCGTTATGGCGGAGAGGAATTCGTCATTCTCATGCCCGGCGCGTCGCTCGAAACCGCCTATGAACGCGCCGAAATGTGGCGCCAGATTTTTTCGGAGACCGCCATCGAATATGAAGGCATGAAACTGTTTGCCACCTTCTCGGCTGGCGCGGCGTCTTTCCCTCAACACGGATTGACCGATGAGGCAATTCTGCAAGCCGCCGACCGGGCTTTGTATCAGTCCAAGGATGCCGGTAAAAATAAAGTGACCATGTATCGTCTGTAATGTTTAACGGCGATGAACATGCGAAAATTTTAGGAGCAACCAATGCAAATAGACATCATCGGTGTGCCAATGGATCTCGGTCAGAATCGCCGCGGGGTGGATATGGGTCCGAGCGCGATTCGTTATGCCCACCTGCGCGAAAAATTGGAGGGGCTGGGTCACGTTGTCGAAGATCAGGGCAACATCGAAGTGCCGATCCTTGAAACGTGCACGATCACCGATCTCAAACTCAAATATATCGATTGCATCGTGCCGATGGGCCGGCGCGTCGCGGGCGCGGTTGCCACTTCCATTCAAGGCGGGCGCTTTCCGTTGGTGTTGGGCGGCGATCACAGCCTCTCGGTCGGTTCTGTGCGCGGCGCGGCGAAGCAAAAAAAGCTGGGTGTCATCTGGCTGGATGCGCATGCAGATTTCAACACGCACGAAACCACGCCGTCTGGAAATATTCATGGGATGCCGCTCGCAGCATTATGCGGACTCGGCGACCCGCGCCTGACCGCGCTGTGGGACGAAACGCCTCCGGTCGTGGACCCGGGCTCGGTCGCCATTCTCGGCGCGCGCGACCTCGACCCCGGCGAGAAAGACAACTTGCGCAACGCCGGTGTGTTTGTGATGAGCATGGAACAGGTGGATCGCATGGGCATGATCGCCGCGTTGGAAAAGTGCATCGAACGCGTCACCCGAAATACAGAAGGCATATACCTCTCGATGGATATGGACGCGCTCGATCCGCGTTTTGCTCCCGGCGTCGGCACCCCGGTACCCGGCGGGTTGACATATCGCGAAGCGCATCTCGCCTGCGAGGTCATTGCGGAGACCGGTAAACTCGTCGGCATGGACGTTGTCGAAGTCAACCCGATCCTCGACGAAAAAAGCCAGACTGCGAAACTTGCGGTGGATTTTGCCTGCTCAGCGCTCGGTTCGCGCGTGTGGATGGATTGACCGCGCGGGTGGCGAACCAGTTTTGGGAAACGGTGGCAACTTCATGTCAAAGAATGAGGCGGACGTTTCCATCCGCCCTGTACGGTAAAATTAAGTCATGACCGCCATGTATGGACCCATTCTGATCGTCGAAGATGTTCCCAATGTGCTTGAATTGCTCGAAGTGACCTTGCGGTTCAAAGGCTATGCCGTGGTCACGGCACGTAACGGTGAAGAAGCGCTCGAAGTGGTGGCGCGGCAGAGACCCGCGCTCATCATCACCGATATTTTAATGCCCAAGATGGACGGGTATGCGTTTGTGCAAAAACTTCGGCTCAACACCGAAACGCGCGCCATTCCGGTTGTTTTTCTCTCCGCCACGTATGTTACGCCGGAAGATAAGGATTTTGCGTTGAGTCTCGGCGCTTCGCGCTTCATCGAAAAGCCGATCGATACCGAGGATTTTTTGTTGACCGTTGCCGAGTTGGTTACGCAACAGCCGTTCACTCAGCCCCAACCGCTCGATATGGAGCGGTTCTATCTTGGCTATCGCACGCGGCTTGAAAATAAATTGCGCCACAAAAACTCGCAGATCGCGCGCGCAGAACGGCTACTGCCCACACTTCCGCCCGACCAGAAGCCTGCCTTCGAAGCGTTGCTTCAACAATCCATGCGCGACCGCGATGAGATCCAGACCGAACTGTACGATATTTATAAAACGCTCGACGGGTTGAAAAAATAATTTCAAAACATGCGGCGGGCGCAAACCCGCCGCAAATCATTTAATGGAGCATGGGATGGAACCCACACTGACCTATCTTGAAACCCTTGCCCGCGAAGCGGGTGCGATTTTGCGTGAAGGCTACAACAAAGACCATCAAGTGAATTACAAGGGCGTGATCGATCTTGTAACGGAGGTGGATCATCAATCTGAAGCGTTCCTGCTCGGCAGGGTGCAGTCGGAATTTCCGAGCCATCATATTTTTTCGGAGGAGAGCGGTGTGATTCGCGGAGACGATGAACACATCTGGTACATTGATCCGCTGGATGGGACCGTGAATTACGCACATCACGTCCCGATCTTTTCGGTCTCGATCGCCTACGCTTCTTCCGGGACGATGAAACTGGGCGCGGTGTACGATCCGCTACGCGATGAGATGTTTACCGCGGAACGCGGGAAAGGTGCCTACCTGGATGGCAAGCGATTGCAAGTCTCGTCAACGACTGAAATGCAAAAAAGTCTGCTGGTGACCGGCTTTCCATACGATACATGGGATACGAAGCAGGATAATTTTTCCAACTTCGTCCGTTTCGCTAAACTGTCTCAAGGGGTACGCCGACTCGGTTCCGCCGCATTGGACCTGTCGTACGTGGGGGCGGGTCGCTTCGACGGCTTTTGGGAACTCTCGCTCAAACCGTGGGATGTGGCGGCGGGAGGGCTGGTCTGCGAAGAGGCTGGCGCGCGCGTGACGAATATCCGCGGCGAGGCAGATTACATCTCCCCTCCGCAATCCATTCTTGCAACCGCGCCCGGCATCCATGCGCGAATGTTGGAGGAGTTGTCTAAACCTCCGAACGAAGTTTCGCCAAAATGAAGGTTGAAAGCAGACTAAAATTCAGTACAATAGAATAAATTTGCTCGAAATTCCATGGCAAAGAATACGATCCCCATCAGTAAAACGAAGATCATCGTTCCGACGCGTCGGAAAGAATTGCTCTCGCGTCCGCGTTTGCTGGAGAGTTTGAAAAGATACCTGGAAAATAAACTGGTCCTGCTTTCAGCCACTGCCGGATACGGCAAGACATCGTTGTTGATCGATCTGGCGCACCAATCAGAGATGCCGGTTTGCTGGCTGGCGCTCGACCCGCTGGACCGCGATCCGCAGAGGTTCATGGCGTATTTGATCGCGTCGCTTGCCGAGCGTTTCCCGGGGGTGGGGGAAACATCGCTGAATCTTTTGAGTAGTCTGAAAACCATCGAAACCGATGCCGAAGCGCTCCTAGTCGCGTTGACCAATGAACTCTATGACCGCGTCGAGGAGGACTATCTTCTCATACTCGACGATTATCACTTGATCGATGATGCACCGGTGATCTCGTCCCTGGTCACACGCTTCCTCCAATTGGTGGATGAAAATTGCCATTTGATCATCTCTTCACGAACGGTTCCTGATTTGGACGATGTAACTTTGATGGTTGCGCGCGAACAAGTGGTAGGGCTTAACCATATTGAACTGGCATTTCAGCCGCGCGAGTTGCAGGCGCTGTACGCGCAGAACCACCACAAACATTTATCGGACGAGAAGGCAAATGAACTCGTCAGCAGGACCGGTGGCTGGATCACTGGAATGGTGTTGTCTGATTCATCCGATCAGGTTTCAGGGGTGGATACGTTCGTGTACTTGGGGCGTCAGGTGCTCGATCGCCAGCCGCAGCATATCCGTGAATTTCTTCTGCGCACATCGTTGCCCGAGGAGTTCAACGCGGAATTTTGCGAGATCGTTCTGGGTCCATTTTATGCCGCACGTCAAAGTTGGCTCGAGTTAATGAGCTGGATCCTCGATAAGAACCTTTTCGCCCTTCCATTGGAGGATGGTCGCTGGCTTCGCTATCATCCCCTCTTCCGGGAATTTTTACAATCGCGCTTGAAGAGGGAACGTCCGCAGGAGATCCAACCCATGCTCGAACGGATGGTGAAGGCATACGAAGCGGTGGGCGAGTGGGAAAAGGCGTATGCTGCCTGCAAACAATTGAACGATCCCGATGCTCTTGCTGGCTTGGTGGAGCGCGCCGGCACTCCCATGTTGCAAACCGCGCTGGTCACACTTGAAGGATGGGTTAACGCCCTCCCACCCGCCACGCTTCGCTCCCGCCCGGGGTTGATCTCCCTGCGAGGAGCGATCTCCGCGATGAAGGGCAATCTTCCTGAAGCCCGCGCCCTTCTTGATATGGCGGTTGACGTTTTGAAAAAAGAGAACAATAACAGTGGACTGGCACTGGCATTAGTGAGACGAGCACATACATTACGCTTAATGGGAAGATACTCGGATTCAATTCAAGATATCGACGGCGCATTGCAACTTGCCGAAACTGATTCTTCTCTGCAAGCGCTCTACGCAGAAGCGCTTCGTATTAGAGGTTTAAATTCTTACAGGCTTGGGCAAACTCGTAATGCGGTGTCAGATTTGGAGCGCTCCTTGCACCTGTATCTGGATCTCAAAGAAACCGGGAGTGTTTCACTGTTGTTGGCAGAGACAGCGATGGTCCGAGCCACGATCGGCGATATAGAGGCTGCCAAAGCGCTGTACCAACAGTCACTGGTCAGGTTGCGGCAAGAAAAGAACTTACACGTTCAGGCGGGAACATTGAACAATCTTGGAGTACTTTACCTTCAACTCGGCGAATATGAGAATGCAACAGACACTTTCGAGGAAGGGCTTGAGTGTGCAAGGAGTTGTCGAAACCAGCGCGCGGAAGCGTTAATACTGGCGGGCTTAGGAGATCTATATAGTGAAATAGAAGAATTTCAAGCTGCTGAACGTGCCTACGAGCAGGCTGAAGAAGTGTCGAGTAATGCGACTGGGCTTTTTATTTCCAGTTATCTCATTCTGGCCCGTGCAAATCTGGCTTTGCTACAAAAAGACCATCAGTCTGCTCTTGACTTTCTGACACGGTTTAAGCGAGAAATGAAGATCAACCCCTCCGGTTATGAGCGCGGGCTATGGGCTCTTCACCAGGGAAGATATCATTTGCTTAGGGGAGATTGCAAGAAAGCCATCCATCTTCTGAATGAAGGCAATTCAATCTTTTTGCAGGATGGGCGGGAAGCTGAATATCACTGGTCTATCATTTGGTTGATTGCATCTTATTCTCAGCTGGGCGAAAAAGACAAAATTAAATTTGAGATACAACGGCTAAGTGAGGCAAAGGATAGAAGATCAAACCATTCGTTATTAATTGCCCTCCATCAAGCTTCACCATTTTTGGATGCTCTGCATAACGATGTTGAAATTAGCCGACAGATTATCGATTTGCTCGAAAGTTCGAAGGAATTGAGTTCTAGACTACCGTCTATTCGTAGGTCGTTGCGAAGGGTGGCACAATCGATTCAAATGACGACAGCAGGGATCAAAATTTGCGCCTTTGGACGCGCCGAAGTTACTGTTAACGGCAAGGCTGTTAATGTATCAGACTGGCGAACACAATCTGTAAGGGATCTATTCTATTATTTCCTCTATAAACAGGAGGCTATAACAAAAGAGCAAGTGGCTCAAGTGTTATGGCCTGAATTAGAGGAACCGCAAGCCGTCAAAACAAGATTCAAGCACAGTATTTACTGGTTACGGCGGGCAGTGGGGAGGAACGTAATCATATTTGATGACGAGTATTATCGCTTCAATCGTGAATTGGACTATGAGTATGATGTTGAAGCGTTTGAGTCATATTTAAGGCGCGCTTATCTTGCAAAAGACCTGATTGAGCGGATAGGCTTATATCGGAAGGCAGTTGAATTAGTGCAGGGTCCATATCTTTCTGAGTTGGATGGTGATTGGGTTCTATTAGAGCGTGAACGACTCGGACGGGTTTACCGATCTGCACTTGAGGAACTGGCACAACTTTATCTTGATACCAATCAATTACAGGAATGTCTTGAAACTTGCAAACTTGCAACAACTCAGGACCATTACCACGAAGCTATTTGTCAAATTGAGATGCGTGCCTACGCGGCGCAAGGTGATCGTGCAGCAGTTACCCGGAAGTATCAGGAGTTTAAGTCCTTACTCGAAGAGGAACTCGGATTGAATCCCTCCGAAGAAACCCAGTTGCTTTACAGGGAACTAACCCTGTAGATGGTATAGAAATTTGTCTAGGCTGATTTTGTAGCCTGTTTTGTAGCCTAGGCGCGAGTATTATGGGGGAAATTCCACAGAGATAGAGGTTTCCAATGAATAACAAATTATGTCTTTATACACCTGCAGACGGTACAACGGGCACACGAAGAACACCCGCAGATGGTACAACTGGCACTCGAAGAACACCTGCGGACGGTACAACGGGCACTCGAAGAACACCGGCGGACGGTACAACGGGCACACGCCGGGCACCAACAGATGGTGGAGCAGGCACCCGATAATAAACTAAAAATTTAACGCACAAGGAGATTACCATGGCTATACTCACCTTTGACGCCTACACCACGCCTGCTATGGGTTATCGCCAAACCAGCCCCGAGCGGACCGGTCTTCACCGCCTTTTCGCCGCGGCGGTCGTTAGCGGACAGTTTCGTGAAACCCTAATCCGAAAACCGGATGAAGCGTTGGCAAAAGGCTATCTCGGCCAGGCTTTTACCCTCACCGACCGCGAAACCACCGTCATCAAATCCATTCGCGCGGACAATCTGGCTGATTTTGCCCAAAAAGTTCATCGAGCGTTGCAAGCAAATTGAAACACCCGGTAGCGAGCAGGCGCGTCAGGAATTTTTCTGACGCATTTGCATCGGATGACGCGGCGGAGTTGGGGGCGTAGTGGCTAAGGGAATCACTATGCCCCGCGTCCGCCGAGTTGGGCTTATATTGGAAACACAACTGCAATACTTCCCGGGGACAATTTCAAAGCTTGGAGGAATCCTCCAGGCTTTTGCCGACTTAACGATGCTTATCGACGCAGATGGAACTATTCTGGAAACTCGCTTTGACAACCCGCAGCTGGAGAATCGGCTTTCAAAATTTCTGCCAGTTCACAGAATACAGGATATCATTCCACCGGAAACCGCTATTTTGATCGAACAGCAAATGGCAAGGGCTAGAGAACTTGGGGAGATTCAGGCGTTCGAGTTTTCCATCCGCGCGGGTGACGAACTGTGGTTTGATGCTCGTATCGGTGTCTGCTCCAATTCGCAGTTTGTACTGGTCGCCCGGGAGATTACGAATCACAAACGGATCGAAACCAAACTGCATCAGCAAGTACAGCGACTCTCGGCGCTTCGCTCCATCGCCATCGCCATCGCTTCGGGGCTCGACCTCAAACTGCTTCTCTCCCTGCTTCTCGAACAGGTCACCAGTCTCCTGCATGTGGATGCCGCCTCCATTTTGTTGCTCAACCCGGAGACCAACCTCCTCACCTTCTCTTCCGGCACGGGCTTTCAAACCAACCTCGTGCAACATACGCGCCTGAAACTTGGCGAGGGGTTTGCGGGCAAGGTGGCAATGGACCGTAAGATCATCAATATCCCTGACATTAACTTGAACACAATGGGATATCCACGTTCGCCTCATTTTTCCAGCGAGCGATTTGTTGCGTATTACGGACTCCCTCTGGTCGCGAAGGGAAAAACCCTCGGCGTGTTGGAGATCTTCAATCGCACACCGCTTGCCCTCGATGCTGATTGGGTGGAGTTTATGGGTCTCATCTCCGGGCAGGCGGCAATCGCCATAGACAGCGCGCTCATGTTCAGGGATTTACAGCGCTCGAATGTGGAGTTGGGATTGGCATACGATGCAACGATCGAGGGCTGGTCGCGGACGCTCGACCTGCGCGATAAAGAAATAGAAGGTCACACGCGCCGGGTGGCTGATATGACCGTGCGGCTGGCGTTGATCATGGGCGTGGAGAAAGAATCGATTGTGCACATCCGGCGCGGCGCAACCCTGCACGATATCGGCAAAGTTGCCATCCCCGATGAGATCCTGCTCAAACCGGGACCGCTCACCGAAGAAGAATGGGATGTGATGAAACAGCACCCCCTCATCGCCATCAACTTGCTGGCTCCGATCAGTTATCTCACACCCGCACTGGATATACCCCGCTGGCATCACGAACGATGGAACGGACACGGCTACCCTGACCGGCTGAGCGGCGAACAGATCCCGTTTCCCGCACGGCTATTTGCAGTAGTCGATGTCTATGATGCATTAACCTCCGATCGACCTTATCGAAAGGCATGGTCAAAAGAGGATGCGATCCGTTACGTCGAAAGTCAGTCTGGGAAACATTTCGATCCCCGCGTGGTCCTTGAATTCATGAAGTTAGTGAAAACGAACGGCCACGGTGTAGCGATATGAGCGCTTCACTTGACCCATCGTTGAATCTGAATTAAAATCCCCGCCTGCCAAATGCCCTCGTAGCTCAGTGGATTAGAGCGCTTGCTTGCGGAGCAATAGGTCGCGTGTTCGAGTCGCGCCGAGGGCGCTACATTGAGGAGCGGAACACCGCTCCTTTTTGTTTTCAAATTCAACGGATAAAACCATGTCAACGAAAAAACCACAAATCCTTTTGACCAATGACGATGGGATTCGTTCCCCCGGCTTGTGGGCGGCCGCCGCTTCTCTTTCGGAACTTGGGTATGTTACCGTGACCGCGCCGCGTGACCAATCTTCCGGCATGGGGCGGAGTCTCCCTAACACGTCCGATGGGATCATTCGAGAGGAGCGCGTGCAGGTCAACGGTCAGGAATGGACCGTGTTCGCCGTGGGCGGGAGTCCGGCACAGGCGGTCCTGCACGGCATCTACGATGTAATGAAACGCAAACCCGACCTTGTTGTGTCAGGGATCAACTACGGCGAGAACGTCGCCTCTGGCGTGACGATCTCCGGCACGGTCGGCGCGGCGTTGGAGGCGGCATCGTTGGGAATCCCTTCGCTGGCGGTCTCGCTCGAGACCGATGCGAAATATCATCTCTCGTATTCCACCGATGTGGAATTCCCCATCGCGGCGATGTTTGCCGTTAAGTTTGCCCGCATGTTGCTGGAGAAAAAATTCCCCGGCGACGTGAACCTGCTCAAGGTGGAAGTCCCTGCCGACGCAACGCCAGCCACCCCGTGGCAATTGACGCGTATTTCGCGTCAACGGTATTACGAACCAACACCTGCCGAGCGCAAATCGTGGGAGGAACCCGGCACGATAGGGTATCGCGAAGCCGGTGTGTTCGAGAACGAGCCTGAAGATACGGATGTGTTTGTTTTGCGAAAGAAACGCATGGTCTCTGTCTCACCGATGAGTATCGACCTGACCTCCCGCGTGGATTTTGCCGAACTCGATAGGTTGATGAGAACATAAAAATGTCGGACACGAAGTTCGTGTCCGACATTTTTATGTTATTTGTCATTGCGAGGAGGACGAAGTCCGACGAAGCAATCTCCTCGTGGGTGGAGATTGCCACGTCGCGAAGAGCAAGGGCGCTCCTCGCAATGGCATTAGTTGAAATGCGGGCTAAACCGCGCGACCAGTTTCTCTTTCGGCATAAAGCCGGTGATGCGTTCCTTGATCTCGCCGTGCTTCATGAACAACAGGGTGGGGATGCCCATCACGCCGAATTGCATCACGAGGTTGGGGTTTTCGTCGGCGTCTATCTTCACCACTTTCACCTTGCCCGCCCATTCGCCTGCCAGTTGCTTGACCACGGGGTCGAGCATTTTGCACGGTTGGCACCAGACCGCGCTAAAATCCACCAGCACGGGTTCACTGGCGTTCATCACTTCGGCTTGAAAATTCTGTTCGTCTACATGCAACAAGTCAGCCATCTTTGCCTCCAGCCTGATGGACGCATTGTCTTCTGAATGTCTTACGTTTGGGAAATTAACCGCTAAGCACGCGAAGTTCGCTAAGTTTTTAATGATTTCTTTGCGTTCTTAGCGCACTTTGCGGTAAAGTGAGGTTTTCCGTTGACGCTCACTTTCCGCCGTGTTAGAATGCCCTTCGCTTTCCCCAATACGGGCGCGTAGCTCAATGGCAGAGCAGCGGCCTTTTAAGCCGTTTGTTGAGGGTTCGATCCCCTCCGCGCTCATAAAGAAAATCCTCTACAAGGGGATTTTTTGTTTAACTCTCGAATATTTTAAACTTCATTCTCGAACACCCGTGCTATAATCGCGTCTGTCCCACTGATAACTGATCACTGGTCACTGAAATGTCCTTCGCCCACCTCCACGTTCACACCGAATATTCCCTGCTCGACGGTTTCTCGAACATCAAGAAACTCGTTAAGCGCGTGAAGGAATTGGAGATGCCTGCGGTCGCCATCACGGACCATGGCACCATGTTCGGTGTGATGGATTTTTACAAAGCCGCGACGAACGAGGGAGTCAAACCGATCATCGGCGTGGAAGCGTACATGGCGGCGCGGACGATGCAAGACCGCGACTCCAAACTCGACAGAACCTCCTCCCACTTGCTTTTGCTCGCCGAAAACGAGACAGGCTACAAAAACCTGCTTAAGATCTCCTCCGCCGCGCAGTTGGAGGGTTTTTACTACTACCCGCGCATTGACCGCGACTTTTTAGCCAAACATTCCGAGGGCATCATCGCCACCTCGGGGTGCATGTCCGCCGAAATCCCGCGCTTGCTGATGGATGGCAACAATGAAGAAGCCGTAAAGCGGATGAATTGGTACTATGATGTTTTTGGTCGTGACAACTTCTTCATCGAACTGCAGCAGCACGACATCAAAGAGATCACCGACTTAAACAAAAAACTTCTTGAAATGGGGATGAAGTATTCGGCGAAGTACGTGGCGACGAACGATGTGCATTACATCAATCAGGATGACGCGCGCCTGCAGGATATTCTGCTGGCGATCCAAACGCAGACGGTTCTTTCGGACCCCGAACGGATGCGCATGTCCGACGACTCGTACTACCTCCGCACGCCCGCGGAGATGAGCCGGCTCTTCGCCGAAGCGCCAGAAGCGTTGAACAATACTCTCCTCATCGCCGAGCGCTGTAACGTGGACCTGTCATTCAAAGGTTATCACCTGCCTGATTTCCCCGTTCCCGAGGGGTTCACGGTGGAGAGTTACCTGCGTCATCTCTGTAATGAAGGGGCGAGGAAACGATATGGGGAACAGGCAGCCAGCCCGGACGTCCAGAAAAGAATCGATTACGAGTTGAGCGTCGTCGGCAAAATGGGATTCGAGGCGTACTTCCTCATCGTCTGGGATTTGTGCCGTCACGCGCGCGAGAACGGAATTTGGTACAACGCGCGCGGTTCCGCCGCCGGTTCGATCGTCGCGTACGTGTTGGAGATCACCCTCGTTGACCCGCTCGAGCACAATCTGTTGTTCGAGCGCTTCTTGAACCCCGGGCGCATCTCGATGCCCGACATTGACCTCGATTTCCGCGACGACCGCCGTTCGGAGATGCTCGAATATTGCACGCGCAAATACGGAAGCGACAAGGTCGCGCAGATCATCACCTTCGGCACGATGGGGACCAAAGCCGCCTTGCGCGACGTGGCGCGAGTAATGGACATCCCGCTGCCCGAAGTGGATCGTGTGGCGAAACTCGTGCCGTTCGTTTCGGGGCGCAACACCACGATGGATGACGCGCTCGCGATTCCGGAGTTCAAGCGAATTTATGATGAACAATCGCATCTGCGCGAGTTAATTGACACCGCCGCAAAAATGGAAGGCACGGTACGCAACGCGGGGACACATGCCGCGGGCGTGGTGATCTCCGACAAGCCGATCATCGAATACCTGCCGCTGCATCGCCCGACATCTGGCTCGGAAGAGACGCCGATCAAAACGGTGACCCAATTCGAGATGGGCATCCTCGATTCGCTCGGCATGTTGAAAGTGGATTTTCTCGGGCTCATCACATTGAGCGTGATGGCAAAAGCCTGCGACCTGATCGAGAAACGTCATGGCGTCAAGTTGGATTTGAATAACATTCCGCTGGACGACCCGAAGTCGTTCGAGATCATGGGCGCGGGGCAAACCGCCGGCTTGTTCCAAGTGGAAGGCGGCGGCATGACGCGCTGGATCGTCCAGATGAAGCCGAAGAGTTTGGATAACATCATCGCCATGGTCGCGTTGTACCGCCCGGGACCGATGGCGTTCATCCCCGATTACATCGCGCGCATGCACGGCGAAGCGGAGGTGGAGTATCGCCATCCCGCGCTGCAGCCGATTTTCCAAGACACGTTCGGTATTCCCGTCTATCAGGAACAACTCATGCGCGCGGCGGTCGAACTCGCGGGATACACGCCCTCCGAATCGGACGAACTCCGCAAAGCGATCTCGAAGAAGAACAAGCAGGATATTGACAAGCATCGTAACAAGTTTGTCGCGGGCGCGGTGAAACAGGGCATGGAACAGAGCGTGGCTGAAGCCATTTACAGCGACTGGGAAGAGTTTGCGCGCTACGGTTTCAACAAGAGTCACGCGGCGGATTATGGCGTGATCGCCGTGCAGACCGCGTATCTCAAAGCGCATTATCCCGCCGAATACATGACCGCGTTGTTGTCGGCATCTGCCGGGCAGACCGAGAAGGTCGCGTTCTACGTTTCGGATGCGCGCAGTATGGGCGTGCCTGTCCTGCCGATCGACATCAACGCCTCGGGGTGGGATTTTCAAATTGAAGATGTGGAGGGCAAGCCGAGCATTCGCTTCGGCTTGGGTGCGGTGAAGAATGTCGGTCAGGCGGCGGTGGAAGTGATTCTCACGGAGCGCGACCGGAACGGAAAGTTCAAAGACCTCAACGAATTCGCCCGCCGCGCCGACCTGCGGGCGGTGGGCAAGCGCGCGCTCGAATGTCTCATCAAGGTCGGCGCGATGGACGCGTTCGGCAACCGCGCTGCACTCCTCGCCTCATTGGATCGCATCGTCGCCATCAGCAGCGCGCACTTCCGCGCGGCAGATGCGGGGCAGATGAGTCTGTTCGGAACAACGACCGGTGTTGTGGAAGAAATTACCCTGCCTCAAGTCAACAACGTGGATAAACGCGAAATGCTCAATTGGGAACGCGAACTTGTCGGGCTGTATATCTCCGACCACCCGCTTACGCCGTATCAAAAAACGTTCGCGCAGATCGTCAGTTATTTTTCGGGTCAACTCAACGAAGCGCAGCACGATGAAAAAGTCCGCGTGGCGGGTCTGGTCACGTCTGTGCGTCCGTACATGACCAAGACCAACAAGCCAATGGGTTTCGTAACCCTCGAAGATATTCAGGGCAACATCGAACTCGTGCTTTTTCCGCGCACATGGGAGAAAACGCGCGAGCAGCTCACCGTTGGTCAGATCGTGATCGTCGAAGGCAAGGTGGATGCGAACAGCGCGCCGCCGAAAATTTTGGTGGATACTGTGCGGACGGAAATAACGATCCTCGAATCATTGGATGAAGAAAAACCGCATCGTTTCGACTCGCTCAACGCTTCGCTTTCGCAGGGCAAGCCTGCTTCACCCCGGCAAGCGAATCCACAGCCCCAGCCTGTCTCGCCGCTCAAGATCAAGTCCACGCAGCCGAAGCCGATGACGCCGAAACCTGTTGCGGCGCCTCAAGTGGCTGAACCCGCGCCTGCGTACGCGGCGAGCGACGATATGCCTCCTCCGCCCGATAACTTCCCAGATGGCTGGGACAGTGAATGGCAGCCCTCCTTCGATGAGGCTGTCATCGCGTCCAAGCCTGAGCCGAAGTTCGAGAAGAGCGAAGAGGTCACGCCGCCGCGCGTCGAAGCGATAACTCCTCCGGTTGAGATTCACGATGAAACGCAGGAGCAGGACGACACGGCGCGCGAAGCGATTGTCACTTCCCTCAAATCCATCTACACCACGCTGGTCAAAGAGGAAGACCAGAAACATCCCCCGAAGCAGATCACGGTGTTGCTTCGCACAACTGGCGACCGCGAACGTGACCGGCGGCGCATCAAAACCATCTACGGCACGCTGATCTCCTTCCACGGGCGCGACCGGTTCAGTTTCCAAATCTTCGAAAATGGCTCAGGACACCTGATTGATTTCCCCAACGACACCACGCGCGTCTGCCCCGAGATGCTCGAACGGCTGAAGAAGTTGATCGGCGAAGAAAGCTGGCGCGTCGAGGAGATTACGTTTCAGTGATCACCCCACCGCGTAAATCCCCCGCACGGCGTTGCACATCGGGCAATCCTCCCGCTCGCACAACAAGGCGAACGAATCGTATTTAATCAACTCGGTTGCCACATCGAGGAGTTTTTTCAACGGTATTGCTTCAATGAAGCCCTTTTCCACGTCCACGCGGACGACATGGGGCTTGATATACGGTTCGATGGCTTGGAAGCCGCTTGAATCGCCTGGATAGTTGTGACATTCCACCGCGCGGTCGCCGACCAGCGCCCAGCGGAGGAATTGTTTTCTGCCTGCAAGTTTTTCCGCATAGTGAATGCTCGTATTTGCGGTGTGATCCACATTGATCAGCACTACCCAACCCTCCTGCTCTGCCAGCGCGCCGATGGGAGCCAGCGGCTCGAACAGGGTTTGTGTCGCGAGAATGGATTCGGCGTTGATGCCCGCGAACGAAAGGATCGGATGTGATGTCCGCGTTGCCATCGGGTGATTCCGCAAGGCTTCGGGGAGCGCGCCCATCATGGGGTCAACCGGCAGATCGTGTTTGAAAGACACAGCCTGTTTGTTCAGACTCTCTTCTTTGCCGTAGATCATTGCATTGTTGGAGGGTCCCACTTCGGGGGTGATCATCGTCCAGTAGGTGAACGTGGGCATGACGATACTTTTGAACGATCCGAGCATGGCGCGCAGGACTCCATCCGCTCCATCACGGATGTAGCCGAACGGCTTCAACGAAGAATGTACGATCACCGGTCTATCGGATAAATTCAAAGAGTCAAAAATCGGTTTGAGGTCGGAATAATCCAGCATTTTATCTCCCCGTCCAATTCGGTTTGCGTTTTTCGACGAAGGCTTTCATGCCTTCCTTTTGATCTTCGGTGCCGAACAGGTTATAGAAGATCTGCTTCTCTTCGTCTAGTCCGTCTTTGAGGAAGGATTCAAACGAGTGGTTGATCGCCCTCTTCGCGGCGCGGACCGCCAGCGGCGCGCGCCCGGCGATCTCCTCGGCGAGTTTTATCGCTTCGTTGAGATAGTCGCTCACGGGGATGACTCGATTCACCAGTCCGAAATGAAGCGCCTCCTGCGCATTGAGTTTGCGGTCGTTGAGGATCATTTCCATGGCGATGGCTTTCCCCACCGCGCGCACCAGCCGCTGTGTGCCGCCCGCGCCGGGGATGACGCCTAAAGTAATTTCGGGCAAACCGAATTTGGCTGAGTCAGAAGCGAGAATCATATCGCAGGAGAGCGCGAGTTCGCATCCGCCGCCGAGCGCCCAGCCCGAAACCGCCGCGATGACCGGCTTGCGGATCGTGCGAATCCTGCCGAACACGGCAATGTGGTCGTTGCGAGTCATATCCAACGCGGATTCATCCGCCATCTCTTTGATGTCTGCGCCTGCCGCGAAGGCTTTTTCACTTCCCGTGATCACCATCGCGCCGACCGTGTCATTATTATCGAAAGCTTCGAGCGCGTCCATCAATTCGCGCATCAGCGCATGGTTCAGCGCGTTCAACGCCTGCGGGCGATTCAACGTGACCAACCCGACCCGTCCGCGCGTTTCCACAAGAATGGATGTGTATGTCATAATGCCTCTGAGACTTCCGAAGTCTGATTATAAGTGAGAACAGCCGTGCTGTATAATCGCATGAACCTCAAAAGGAGTCTGTATGAAACTCGTTGCCGATATTCTCGTTGTTTTGGTTGCCGTGTTGCATCTCGGTTTTCTCGCGCTTGAAATGTTCTTCTGGGATCATCCCTTCGGCAGGAAACGATTCAAGATGACTCCAGAATACTCGAAGGCATCGGCGTCGCTCGCCGCGAATCAAGGACTGTACAACGGCTTCCTCGCGGCAGGCTTGGTTTGGGGTTTGATCGCAAATGATTTCTCGGTCAAGATTTTCTTTTTAGCATGTGTCGTCATCGCGGGAATCTACGGCGGGCTGACGACGCGCCGTACGATCCTTTACATTCAAGCCTTGCCCGGATTGTTTGCATTGATCGCCGTGTATCTCGCCAGATGATCAAACTTGCCGCACGCGTGGGGATCATTGGTCCGATTCTATTTGCATCCGTTGTGACCCTCCTCACGATTCTCAAATACGACTTTCTACTTTCCATCGGTTGGCATCCGATTCAGGCTCCCACCTTCGACTGGCCCAGCGGACTCGCCCTCGGCGACTACGGCTGGATCATGACCGCGACCTTCCTCCTCAGCGGACTCATGATGGCGGTCTTCGCTTCCGGACTTCGCCTCAGCCTGCCTCGCTCACCTTTGACCTCGATCGCATCCCTCGCGTTGACCGCCGCCGGGCTGGCACTCGCCGGGCTGGCGTCCACCACCGATCCCACGCTGACTTCCACCTCCCGCACCTGGCACGGAATTTTGCACGACCTGTCGTTTGTGATCCTCGGTCTCACACTCATGCCGGCGATGATTCTGCTTGGCTTTGCGTTTCAACAAGACAAGCGCTGGAAAAACTTATCCGCTTACACTTGGATCACCGTCGCGCTCGCGTTTCCCGCGTTCTGGCTCAAAGGCGCGGCGTTCTATGTTTTTTTGTCGGCTATTTTGATATGGAGTGAAGTGGTTGCGTTGCGGTTGAAATCAATTTCGGATGCACAAACCCCGAAATCTAAAATCATTTGATCCCTTCGGGGTCTCAAGAGCGAATCAATTCACCTGCGAGATCGCTGGTCGTTTCCAAAATCAGATCCGCGCCGAAGCGCAGCAATTCATTCTTTTCCCCAAATCCGCACAACACACCCACCGCCTGCGCGCCCGCAGACTTGCCCGCGCGCATATCTACGGTGGTGTCGCCGATCATCAAACACGCTTCGGGTTTCACGTTCATTTTCCGAGCGGCAAGCAGGACCGGGTCCGGATAAGGCTTCGTGTGCTCTGCTGAAAGTCCCGTTACGATGGCGTCGAAATATTTCACAAGGTCGAACTGTTCAAGGAAGCGCATCGTCCCCTTTTCATCGCGCGCGCTGACGACCGACATCGGATATTTCCCCTTGAATTGAGCCAGCATCGCGTCCACGCCGGGCACGAGCAGGAATTTTTTCGACGCCTGACGCCGGTGCCGCGACATCCAGTTGATGACCGCAGTCATTTCATCGTCGATGCCGAGCGTGTCCGCGATACCGAGCAGTGCGTTGCCGGGCGCCTCCGCCCACATCACGAAGCGACGCGCCGAGTGATCGGGGTCTCGGAAGAGGAATTTTGGGAAGAAACGCAGGAGTTTCTGTTTATACAGGTCGTCCGTGTCGCTGAGCGTGCCGTCCACATCGAAACACAGGGCTTTGATGCGTGAGAGATCGAGGGGCATGGCGGCAATTGTACCGTAATCAGGTGTGCTATACTTCGGGGTGGCTGATCGCCAGAAAAGCCTCGAACGCCGAATCCAAATTTTTATTTTATGCCAGCCTCCAAAGATCAAGACCGGACGCGCCAACTCCTCGAACTGCTCTATCATGTGAGCCGCGAGGTGGCGACCGCACTCGACCTGCGCACCGTTCTTCAGCGTGTGCTGTATGAAGCCATCCAGAATGTCGGCGGCGAGCGCTGCAGTGTTGTGGTTCTCGACGATTCCGGCAAAGCCGTGGATGCGACCATCGTCTATGGCGCGACGATGCATGAGCATACCACCCAGCAGTTGCGAGAAACGATGGAGCGCGGTCTCGCGGGTTGGGTAGTCCGCAACCGGCGGGGCGTGTACATCCCCGATACCAGCAAGGACGAACGCTGGTTGTTGCGCCCGGACGACGCGCTGACCAAATCCGGCGCCAAGTCCGCGATCTGTGTGCCTTTGCAGGCGCGCGAAAAACTTGTGGGTGTGCTCACCCTCGTCCACCCCTCCCCCAACGCATTCAACGCCGAACAACTCGACCTCATGCAAGCCATCGCCGACCAGGCAGGCGTTGCGATTCTCAACGCGCGGCTGTATACCGAAAGCCAGCGCCAGGCGCGCGTGATGACCGCGCTCGCCGAAGGCGCAAGTGCGATGAATGTTTCGCTCCGCAGCGAGGATCTGCACCAGCGAATCCTCATCCAGACCATGCAGGCGTTACAAGTGGAGACGGTCGCGCTCGGCATGATCGAAGGCGAGCACGTCATTTTCCGTGCGGCGGCGGGACACAATGCCGGGAATATCATCGGGCGGCAGATCGCGCTGGGCGACGGTATCGCCGGCACCGCGGCGCGCGATGGACGCGGCGTGGTGGTGCAGGATGTGACGCAGGAGAAAAATTTCCGTGACGCGGACAAGTTCGGCGGCGTCGAGATGCGCGCACTCCTCGTCGCGCCGATTCAAGCGCAGGGACGCGTGATCGGCATTCTGGAGGCGATCAACCCGATCGCGAAATCCTTCGACCCCGACGCGTTGCTCGTCATGTCGGGCATCGGCGGTCTGGCGGGTGCGGCGATCCAGAACGCGCAGTTGTTCGAGAAACTGCAAGCCGCGCATCAGCGTTACCGCGAGTTATTCGAAGACAGCATCGACCCGATGATCATCACCGACTGGGAGGGAAGGATCCTCGAAGCCAACCGGCAAGCCGTATTGCTCAGCGGCTATACCCCCGATCAACTTCATACCCTGACCATCGACCAGCTCCATGAAGTGAACTGGAGCAAGATCGGCATGGAATTCGAAACTCTGCGCGAGAATCAGACCGCTTCGTATGAATCGTCCCTATCCACGCAGGATGATTCGCATGTTCCCATCGAAGTGCTTGCGCGGCGCGTGGAATTCGAAGAGGCAGATTCGATCCAGTGGATTCTGCGCGACATTACGCAACGCAAGGAATTGGATGGCTTGCGCGGCGACCTCACTTCGATGATCTATCACGACCTACGTTCGCCGCTCGCCAATATTTCATCGAGCCTCGATATTTTATACACAATGGTCCCGGAGAAAGACCGTGAAACGGTGCTTTCGATCATCAAGATCGCGGAGAACTCGACCGATCGAATTCAACGTCTTGTCAATTCATTATTGGACGTCAACCGGCTCGAGTCGGGACAGCCGGTTGTCAACCAAAAACCAGTGGATGCTCTTCGTCTCATCCAGCAGGCTGTCATTGACATGCAGCCCGTTGCGGATGGACGGAGGCAAAAACTCGAATCGGAATTACCGCAATCCCTGCCGTTCATTTGGGTGGATGAGGATATGGCGCGGCGCGTGTTGATCAACCTCGTGGAAAATTCGAGCAAGTTCACACCCACGGAAGGCGAGATACGCGTCGGCGCGCGGCAGGAAAATGGCTGGGTGCACTTGTGGGTGAAGGATACGGGTCCCGGCATCCCGCCTGCCGAGCAGGAACGCGTCTTCGATAAGTTCACGCGACTGCGCGGCTCGAACAAACCGGGTCTCGGCATCGGTCTCGCGTTCTGCCGTCTCGCGGTGCAGGGGCACGGCGGCAGGATTTGGATCGAAAGTGATTCCGGCAGGGGCGCGGCGTTTCATTTTACGTTCCCGGTGGCAACGGTGGAGCAATCTGTCAAAGTCGCAGATTGAAATTATTTCAAGGAGCCTGATCATTTAATGGAAACTATCGGAAAGAATATATACATCGAAGACAAATACCTCGGCGTGACGCTGGGCGTCATCAGCCAGCCGCGCGGGTTGGTGTTGATCGATGCGCCGCCCTCGCCGGAGGACAGCCGCATGTGGCGCGCCTCGCTCATGGGTATGGGCAACGGACCGGAACGCGTGCTCGTGAATTTGGATTCGCATCCCGACAGAACCCTCGGCGCGCGTGCCATGGACTGCACGGTCATCGCGCACGAGAAGACTGCATTCGCCTTCCGCAACCGCCCCAACACCTTCAAGGCACAGGGCGATGAGACCGGCGCAAATTGGGAGGCGATTCCCGGCCTTGGGAGCGTCCGTTGGGCGCCGCCGGAGATTTCCTTCGTGGATCAACTGTCCCTGCATTGGGGCGAAACGCCGATCCTGCTGGAGAGTCATCCGGGTCCCACCAAAGGGGCGATCTGGGCAATCCTGCCGGAACAAAAAATAGTCTTCGTTGGTGATGCAGTATTGAAAGGACAACCTCCATTCCTTGCTCACGCCGACTTGCCAGCATGGATCGAGGCGCTCGGACTCCTGCAAAGTGTGTACAAGGGTTACACGGTCGTGAGCGGACGCGGTGGCGTGGTCACCTCACAGGTCGTCAAACATCAAGCCGAAGTGTTGAAGCGCATGCTGGCTAAACTGGAGAAACTCGGCAAGAAGCGTTCTGCCGTTGCCTCGGCGGATAAACTTGCCGACCAAATGTTGAAAGATTTCAGGGCGCCCGCCGCGCGGCAGAAGCAATACGCCCAGCGCCTGCGCTACGGCGTCCATCATTACTACATCCGTCATTATCACTCCTCGTCGCGTCACGCGATGGATGAGTAATGACCTCACAGCCCCTCTTTGAAATCACGCGCGGCAAAATCGTCGAATCGATTCACTATGGTTCGATTGCCGTTGTTGATTCGAACGGAAAATTGCTTGCATCATATGGCGACCCTCACACGGTCGCTTTTTTGCGTTCGAGCGCGAAACCGTTTCAAGCGATTCCCTTCGTTGAGCATGGCGGCGTGGAGCACTTCGGCTTCACTGAGCGCGAACTTGCCATTTCGTGCGCCTCGCATGTGGGCAGCGACATGCACGTGCAAACTGTCGAAGCCATGCAAAAGAAAATCGGAATTGACGAAACTCAGTTGCAATGCGGAGCGCACCTGCCCGACGATGTCGCTGTGCTCAAACGGTTGATCACTCAAAATGAATCTCCGACGCCGATTCGCAACAACTGCTCCGGCAAACACACGATGATGCTGGCGTACGCAAAGATGCGCGGACTTCCGCTGGAAAACTATCTCAACTCCGACCATCCAATCCAGCAGGACATTCTCGCTTCATTCTCGGACTTGTGCCTGATTCCCCCTCAGGAGATTTCCCTCGGCATCGACGGATGTTCCGCCCCCAATTTCGCCGTTCCGCTGTTCAACGCCGCGCTCGGCATGGCGCGTCTGTGCGACCCGCGTGAGTTGAGCGACGCGCGTGCGAACGCGTCCAATCGAATCACCTCCGCGATGACCTCGCACCCCGAAATGATCAGCGGCTTCGGCGAGTTCGATTGTGAATTGATGAAAGCAGGCAAAGGGAAAATTGTCTGCAAGCGCGGCGCGGAGGGATTTCAGATCGTCGGCTTGTTGCCCGGCGCGCTGGGAGATACTTCACCGGGAATTGGCATCGCTTTGAAAGTATCAGATGGAGATGCCTCGCGCATGAGCGTGAATCTCGAATCGAGCAGTCGCGTCCGCCCAGCGGTAATTATTGAATCCTTGCGCCAGTTGGGTGCGCTGTCTGCGAAGCAGGAGCAGGCGTTAGCGTCGTTCGGACCCGTGCTCCCAGTCAAGAATCACCGCGGCATTGTGACCGGTCAATCGCGCCCGGTGTTTGAGTTGTAACATGTGTCATTGCGAGCCGCCGTTTTTGCATTTGGGCGGCGTGGCAATCTCCTCTTAGTGAGGTCTCCTTCAATATACGAGATTGCTTCGTCGCTCACGTTCGTTCGCTCCTCGCAATGACATTTCTCCTACTCCATCAACGCCTCGATGATGCGATTATTGTCAATGATTCGTTCGGCCAGCAGGCGCACGATCCACTCGTGGAAGAGGGCGGCGATCTCCGGGTCTTTCTCTTGCATTTCTTTCAGCAATTGACCAGTTAAACGATACACCGTGCTGTTGCGCGAGGCGATCACCGAAGCGGTGCGCGTGTTGCCCAGATACAAACCGATCTCGCCCACCGTCGCCCCGCCGCGGATGCTTCGCAGGCGCATGCGTTTGTTGTTGGGCAGTTCGAGTTCGATGGTGACCAACCCGGACTCGACGAAATACATTTCCTCGGCGGGGTCATCCTGCTTGATGAGCACTTCGCCTTCTTTGAGTTCTCTTTTTTCCAGATATTTCAACAAGCGGTCAATGCCCTGCAAGCCGGGGAACACGCGTTTGATCTGATGTTCGACGCGCTCAATGAAACCGGTCAGGTCGTTCATGCCTTGTTTGGCAAGGATGCGGTTCTCGCACCACTCCACGCCTTCGTCCAAGGTGGGTTTGATGATGAAGGTGTCGTCGTGCTCATCGCGCAAGCCGCCGAGTTCGAGATTCCTCACGATCTCCGGTTTGACCTCGGTCCACACCATGAGGATGTTGTTCGCTTCGGCGACCTGTTTGAGACGGGTGATACCGAACACGGCGGAGGAATCGAGGTGGGTGACGCGGTGAAAGTCGAGGACGATGTACCCAAGCCGACCCTGCGATTGATCCGCAATGCGGGCGCGGAGTTTATCCAGCACACCTTGGATCGTCCCGAAGAAGAGGAATCCCTGCAGGCTCATGATGAAAATTTCCGCGCCGTTCTGGTGCAGGATGTCGCGGTGAATTTTCGGGCGGTCCACTTTGCTGTGGTAGATCGAACCGTCCAGCGTGTTTTTGATCACGCTCACGCGGCTGTAACTGATGACGAACAACGCGGCGGCGATGAATGTGCCGGCAGCGATGCCCTCCAGAAAACCGACGGACGCGATGATGAAAAGAATCACCCATACCAGTAGATAATCGAGAAGCGGCAGCGACTTGCGCGCGTCGATCAGCCAATCGGAGAGGAACGACAAGCCGAGATACAGCAACATCCCGCCGAGAACAGGTTTCGGAAAAAACGAGATCACCGATGCGCCGAAGAACAATGCAAGTCCGCAGATCGTAGCCGAGATGAGATTCGCCAGCCTGCTCTTGGCGCCGAGGCGGTGTGCCAACGAGGACAATCCCAAAGTTTGGTAGCCGACAGTACTGCCGCCCAACCCTCCGAGAAGATTTGCCCAGCCCGCGCTTTGCAGTTCGCGGTTGAGGTCGATATCCTGTTTGACGGTCACTTCGAGCGCGCTGGCGTTCAACAACAACGCGATCACGCTGAGCGCGAGGATGGTTGCGATCTTGTCGAAGTTTTGCAGGATGGCGCCCCAGTCAATGGAAGCGAATAACGACGGGGTCAGGGGTTGATACAATCCGCCGGAAGGGAACGGTCCGAGCAGCCAGCCGCGCGCCGATGCCTCGTCCACAGAAATCCCCGCGAGGAGCAAATAACCATAGAACAACACGGTGGCTAGGATGAGCGCGCCCGGCGTGATCAAAAAATGATTCGAACGCCGCAGGATCAACAACAATGCCATGGCGAAGATCGCACCCGGCACCCAACTGGCGAGATTGTTCGCGGTGAATAATTGCGACAGGCTGAGTTGCCCGCTCACCATCACGCCGAACGCGCCGAGGCTCAACAACCAGCCTGTACCTGCAAGAAAACCGCCGACCACGGGATACGGAATGTAACGAACGAATCCGCTGGCTTTGAACCTGCCGAGCAACACAAAGAAAATGCCGGTCAAAATGGATGTGATGGAGATCGCGGCAAGCACCGTAGCATAAATCGAATTTGGCTCCGCGCCTTTCATGCCCAGCGCGATCGCCGCGCCGATCAAACTGACGATGGCGGCGGGGGTATCCTGCGGAACGGTGATCGTACCGGGCAGTGAGGTGGTCAGCGCGACGATAATTCCGATGACGAACGCGCCGAATAACATCAAGCCGATTCCGCCCGGCAGGAATTGATTCAGGTCGCCTGAAAAGATGAGCGCCGCCAGCGAGATCTCCATGCTGATGGTGACGATGGCGGCGATCAACCCGGCCGTCAGGCTGGGGAGCAGAATTTTCGGCTGGAATTCATTTTTGAGATCGGTGATGTTCATATCTGCCTTCGGAATGTAAGGGGGTTGGAAACAGGAATATTCTCGGCGAGTATAGCATGACAATGACAGGATTTGCCACAAACTGCGGCGGGGTGTACAATCCGCTCGTAGTTACGATCGAACCGCAGGGATAATTAACCTTCATCACACCATGTCAAAATCCGACCTGATCCTGCTCGCGCTGGACGACTCACCCATTTTGAATTTGATGGATCGTGCCGTGCGTGTGAAATACCAAACAGCCATCTCGAAAGATACCAAAGGTTTGAGCAGGCTGTTGCAGGAGAACAACCCGGCGCTTCTTCTCGTGGGGGAACGATTCGATGGGCATGACGGGGTGCGGATCGCAAAAGAATTGCTGGAACGCTTCCCGACCTTACCCATCCTGATCTATGCTGAAAAAGTGACGCCCGAACTGATCAAAAATATCTTCCGCGTGGGGATCAGTGGATATCTTGCTCCGCCTCTAAAAACCGATGATATTGTGGACGCCGTGGAAAATAGTCTTCGCAACGCGAGCCGAGTCGGTGATTGGCTGCGCCGCGAAGTCAAGCGCACAACCGCCTCGTTGAAACGAAAAGCGCAGATCTCCGATGCCGAGCGCGCACGCCTTGAAACCGTGTTCAATAACATCCACGATGGCGTAATGATCCTCGACGAGGAGAAAAAGATCCTGCTGATCAACCCCACCCTGTGCCGTATGTTGGGTTTGAATCCCAAAGCCGCGCAGGGAAAACCGGTGATGGATGCCGTGAATCACCCGGATATCATTGCTTTGCTCTCACGCAAGAACGGCAGTGACCCGCTTCAATATTATGAAGTCAGTTTCCCGGATGGCAGGGTGGGTAACGCACAATTCGCGGCGATCCAGGATGTGGGATATGCCGTCACCATGCAGGATATTACCTACCTCAAGGAAATGGACCGCGTGCGGAGCGAGTTCGTCCACACCGTTTCGCATGACCTGCGCTCGCCGCTGACTTCCGTGATCGGATACACCGAACTGGTGGAACGCGCCGGCGACCTGAACGAGAATCAGCGCGATTTTCTCAAGCGTATTCAAGACAGCGTGCAACACATCACCTCGCTGATCAACGACCTGCTCGATCTTGGCAGTGTAGAAGCAGGGTTTGACACGCGCCGCGAGTACGTCCAATTGGAAGCGATCCTGCGTTACACCCTGGATATGTTGCAGGGGCAGGTGAAATCGCGGCGGCTCAAGGTGCAAACCGATATCGCGCCGTCGCTTCCTCCGCTACGCGCGAACCCCATCCGCTTGCGTCAGTTGCTGGATAATGTGGTCGGCAATGCCATCAAATACTCGTACAACGGCGGCGAAGTGCATGTTTCGATTCGTTCGGAAGGGGATCAGATCATCCTCAACGTGCGTGACAACGGTCCCGGCATACCCGCCGAAGATCAGGCTCACATCTTCGATAAGTTCTATCGCGGCAGGAACATCACCGACGGCATCACCGGCTCGGGCCTCGGACTTGCCATCGTCAAGACCATCGTGGACAATCATCAGGGACGCATCTGGGTGGAATCGGCGGAGGGCAAAGGCAGTTCATTCTTCATCGTCCTGCCGATTCAGGCGGAACCGGTACAGGTTGGAAAAAAGCCTTCATAAAAAAATCCCCGTCTGCAACGGGGATTTTACTTCTGCGACAAACGTGAAAGGATGGAATCGCTCGGTCGTCTGCGCGGCGCAGGTTCAGGGTCCGTGCCGGTGCGCATACTTTCCATCTCGGTGCTGAACCGCATCCAGTCGTCCACGAGGATCACGAGATGCGGGGTTTTATCCTTGAAGAAATATTTTGAAAGGAAAAATTCCAGCACCTGCCGGGGAATCGGGTAACTTTTCAGGTCGATCACCAGCGCGGTCTTTGTGGCGAGTGGTGCATCCCGTTCGTTCAAACCTAGAATGTCGAGCCAGGCGCTTAATCCGCTGGGCTTGAAGCGGAACAACAACTTCATCTCGGTAGTGGTAGTGCGGACGATGCGTTTGTAAGAAATGTTCAACCGCAGGAACGGTGTAATGAGTTTCAAATGGTCGGGGCAGGGTTGCACGTATGCCAGATACCGGAAGATAAAAAACAGCACGCCGACGAAAATACCGAGGATACCCACCGCCGCGGGCACCAGCCAACGCGATGGGATGAATTGCCCCAAGCCGATGTATTCGCTATAGGCAATGATCAGCATGACCAGCCCGATCGCCAGCGTGGGGGGCCACCAACGGTTGAGCATCAGACGATACACAACCAACGGATATCTTCTACCGGCTCGTCTTGCCATAAAACACTAATCGTCCTCGTTGATATGCACGGACAGTCCTTTGCCTGCCTCTTCTTCGTCCAACCCGCCATTCAATTGACCGCTGAGTTTCCGGATCGCCTGTGTCAAGTCTTCGCCGCGCAGGCTGAAGGTCACGTCACCGCGGGTCTTTTCGATGATGCCGCGCGCCAGATCGGTTTGGCGGCGCAGACCGTTGGTGATCGCGTCGGGGTAATCGATCGTTACCAGCACGGAATAGATTTCATCCATGTGGCTGAGCAGGCGTTCGGCTTCCTGTGAATATCCCGAACGGAGAATGTCCAGTGTGCGGCGGCGCAGTTCGCCGACTACTTCTGCCAACCCGTTGAGATAGGTATTGTTTTCAACACCCAACTCTTCGGGAGTCTGAAGCGGTTTGTTTTGGATCAACGCGCACGTAACGTTGGCTTCGACGAATTCCTTGAGCGCGTCTTGTGTGTATCCCGCATAATACAGGTCAGGATGACCCGCCAGATCGCCGCGTAGTTTATTTGCCAGTTCGTGTGCCTCGCCGAGATGAGTTTCCATTTCCTCTCGCGCGCCCCGATGTACCGCACGGATGGCGAGCGAGCAGGCGCGCGTCAATTGGCGCGTGAGGGCAAGCGCTTGATCCCGCATCGCAGTGCGGAGGTCGAAACTTTTACGGATTTCGTCGGCGATCTGTTCGAGCTTGTGCATGATTATTCTTTCGGCGGTTCGGGCGGATGCAGGTTGCGAAAGAGGTTATCGGCAAGTGAATTGCCGCTGGGGATCTTGATCTCGCCGAACGCGGCTTCGTAACGCGCCAGGTTTTCGTTGAGCGCGCGTAAAAGCAGTTTCGCGCTGAGCGGCGTCATTACCACGCGCGCGTTGATGTTCGCCGTCGGTTCACCCGGGATCATGTGACCGAAATCAACGACGAACTCGGTGGGCGAGTGCGAGATGCGCGCCAAATTTGCATACGCAGGTTCGAGCCCATCTTTCACTTTGATCTTGGGTACGACGGGTTGCGGAAGGATGTTCGGCGGCTTGGTTGGTTGGGGTTCAGGTGTGGTCATAATTTCTCTATCCCCCTCCCTATGGGAGAGGGTTAAGGTTAGGGAAAACTAAAACGGAATATCGTCCTCGGCAGGCATCTCGGCATGTTCCATTCCGCCCGCCATGGGCGCGTCGCCGCTGCCTTCGCCGCGTGCCGATAAAAATCGAACGGTACCAGCCGTCACTTCGAATGAAGCGCCGGATGAGCCGTCTGATTTCTGCCAGATGCGCGGTCCGCCGGTCGTTTTGTCGGGTGTGAGACGTCCTTCCACAAGTACTTTCATGCCTTTCTTCACATACGTGTTGCAGACCTCCGCCTGTTTGCCCCACGTGGTAACGCGGAACCAGATCGTTTCTTTCACTTGTTCCCCGTTGCCGGTGGTGTACTGGCGATTGGTCGCAACCGAAAACGATGTGACCGCCTGCCCCGACGGCGTGTAACGCATTTCAGGGTCTTTGCCGACGTTGCCGACGATGATGAGGGTGTGATACATGGGAAATCTCCTTGTGTTGAGGTACCCGCCGAATCCGCGGCGGGGGAATAGGACAACTCGTATTGTACTCCAACATGATTTAATGACAAAGAGAAAAGACGCGAAAATTCTAGCGCGAATAACGCGAAAAAACGAATGGCGCGAACTTTCTTTTAATTTTCGCGAAATTCGCTCAATTTGCGTAATTCGCGTTAAAGCCTGGATCAGCCATGCTATACTGCGAACAGAAAGGAAATACAAATGACTATCACGTATCGCGAAGGCACGATCGAAGATTCTCATGCCGTGTTTCAAGTGTTCGTCAAGACCATCATGGATTACAGCGGACGTATGAACGTAATGGGCATCACAGGCGGTGAGGACCCGCAGGTGTTGAAATCATTATGGGAACGGCGCAAGACGATGTTCGAGTTTCTCGCGCGGACCGCTTCGCACTTTTGGGTCGCGGAACACGATGGGGAGATCGTCGCGTACGCGCGCGCGATGGAACACGACGGCTTGATCGAATTGACCGAATTCTTCGTCTCACCGCTTCAACAATCGGGAGGGTTGGGCCGCCAATTGTTGGCGCGCGCCTTCCCCCCAACGGACTCGCCCTATCGCACCATCATCGCCACCCTCGACGAACGCGCACTAGCGCGATATTTGAAAGCAGATGTGTACGCGCGCTTCCCGCTCAAGTATTTTTATCGCCAAGCCGAAAAAGTCGACTTCAAGACCGATCTTTCCATCGAGCCGATGCACCAAAAAGTACATCTCGAAAAAATGAACCGGATCGATAAACAGATCATCGGTCATTCGCGTCCCATCGTCCACGAATGGATCGCAACCACGCGCGACGGGTTTGTCTACACGCGGGATGGCGAGATCGTCGGCTATGGTTATGTTGGCTCAAGTTCGGGTCCATTCGCAGTGTTGGAAGAGAACGATTTCCCTGCTGTACTGGCACACGCGGAAAGCCTCGTCGCGGAAAAGGGCGGCGAGTTTGGCGTGGAGACTCCGCTTATCAACAAAACAGCGATCCAATATTTCATGGATCGCAAATTCCGGATCGATTCGTTCACCGCGCTGTTCATGAGCAACGTCTCGTTTGGGAAGTTCGAAAATTATTTGTGTTTCAGTCCAGAATTTTTTATGTAGCCTGAGGTAACGAATTAATAGCTCATGTTACGCACTTCCATCCCGAAGGGATGACATGCTTTCACGCAATTCTATGACACCCCCTTCGGGGTCGACACGCCCATTCGTCGTAAATCCATAATCATTTCACTCCTTCGGAGTTGTGACTGCGTAAGGTGAGTTAATAGTACTCGTGCTTGTCACAAACAACTCGCAGATCGATGCGGGTGAATCGAGTTTTTTTAGGAGAGATGATGAAACCTCGGGGTTTGCGTGAAGCAGACTTCCGAGTTTTTATTGTTTACGGTAGTTTCGCAATGGCTTCGATCTCGATCAGAAATTTTTCGTCCACCAGCGCGGCGACTACGGTGGCACGGGCAGGGCGCGGCTCGGGGAAATATTCCATGTAGATCGGGTTATAAGCCTGAAGGAATTCCATTTTGGTGATGTACACGGTTGTCTTCACCACATCCTTGAATTCACAGCCAGCGGCGCGCAACACGTTGCCGATATTTTCAAGCACGGAGCGCGTCTGCTCTTCGATGGTCGCGCCGATGGTGCCGTCCGGTCCGCGCCCGACTTGTCCCGCGACGAACAGGAAGCCTCCGCTCACGATGCCCGGTGAATAAGGTCCCGAGGCGTTTGTCCCTTCTGGAAATACTGCTTTTTTGTCGGTCATGATGAATTCTCCTTTTCAGTCAGCCCCGTCCCTGTGGAAGGGTGCGTTATTTACGCGGCAACATAAACATGTACTTCGCGTTCAAGGCGACTTTGCAACCTGTCTTTTTCTGTCTCAATGTCATAGCGAGTTTGCAAATTCATCCAGAATCGTTCAGAGAGACCAAAGAAAAGAGACAGGCGTAATGCAGTATCAGGGGTGATGGCGCGCTTGCCTAGCACGATCTCATTGATTCGGCGCGGAGGCACGCTGATATCTTTCGCAAGCCTGTATTGACTGATACCCATCGGCTCCAGAAACTCTTCGAGAAGAATCTCGCCGGGGTGAATAGGGGGGTATTTGTTAGCCATTTCGAACTCCTAGTGGTAATCCACGATCTCTACATTGAAACAATCGCCGTCTTTCCATCGAAAGCAAATCCGCCATTGCTGGTTGATGCGAATACTATGTTGACCTTCGCGATCTCCACTTAATTTCTCTAATCGGTTGCCGGGAGGCACTTTCAGATCGTCCAGTCGTTCTGCCGCATCAAGTATTTCCAGCTTTGAACGCACCTTTCGTATAATATCAGGCGGAAAGAATCGAGACACTTCGCGCTGGAATAGCTTTTCTGTTTCTTTGTTGCCGAAGGTCTTGATCACTCCAGTATAGTAACGCCAAGCGTTATTACTGTCAAGAGTGGGCTTTATGGCAATATAATAAGCGGAATACTATATACCCTATACTATTCCGTCATCTGCTCGGGACTAAAGCACGGCTGATAGTCGTACCCAAGAATCAACAGATAATGCGACGCGCTGTCGGGGTCAGGTGAAGAGATCAAACTACCCGGCAACATGCCCATCACGTTGAGGATCGGGTTGCTGAAGTTGCGGTCTTGCACAGCGGTTTTGTCGATCAGAACGGAGTAGGCGTAGTCCTGCCGCTCGGAGGGGATAATGTGAGTCTCGTAGCCCGCGTAGTTGAGGCGGGTCGCGGCGAGCGTTTCGTAACCGGGGATGGTCGTGCCGTTCATCACGTCAATGACGATTGCCTGCCGCTCGACGGTTTTTGCCGAAGGGGACAACGCCTCTGCCAGCATTTGTTGGAGCAACTCCTGATTTGGCGACAAAACATACGCACCGCCGCTGGTGATCCACGAATTGACGATCGGCGGGCGGATGTAGTAACTGCGGATGTCGGCATTTGTCATTTTCGGGGCGTACAGGGAGAGTTGCAGAATGTCGCCAAGTCCCAAGTCGGTTTCGACGGAGTCGTTCAAATTGTTGTACAGTTCAGGGATGCGAGTCAGTGTCCCCGCTTGCAAGGCTTGGACGAATAACGCCCGCAGCACTTCCTGCTGCCTACGACCCCTGTCAAAGTCATTGGATTTTTGCCGAGAGCGCGCGTACCATAAAGCGAGATCGCCATCCATGTGGATGACGCCGGGGTTGACCGTGTGCAGATACCAATTGGCTTCAAGCTCAGGGTTGTAACTTGGGTCGATCAATTTCCAATCGGTGTACGAACACGAGACCGGCACATCCACACCGCCGAGGGTGTTGACGATCTTGCTGAAGCCGTTGAAATCCACCATGGCGGTGTGGTCGATGCGAATGCCGAGGTTGTATTGGATGGTTTCCTTGAGCAGTGCAGGTCCGCCGCCGGGGTAGCCGCTGGAAACGCCGAGTTGATAGGCAGTGTTGATTCGGTTATTTTCATAGCCCGGAATCGAAACCCATAAATCACGCGGAATCGAGATGAGCGAGACCTGTCCCTCGTTGGGGCGCAGGATCGCGACGACCATCGTGTCTGTGCGCGTGGAACCGGTGTTCGATCTCCGGTCCGAGCCGATGAGCAGAAAGTTGACGGTGTCCTGTCCGTTATTGAGGACTTGACTGTCGATCGTCGGTAACGGCGCGACAGTGTTGATGAGGAAGTTCGGGTCTATCGTTGGAACGTCGGTCTGTGCAGGCGCGGGGAGCGTAGCGGTCGAAAGCGCCAGATCAAGCCCGCCCTGCGGTTGATCGAAGGACGGAGGTTGAGAAAGAAGCGCTGGGGTTGGTGTCCAAAGAATCGGTTGAAACGGGGTCGGGGTCGGCGAGGCGTTCGGCGCAACGGTTACCAATGCAAATGGGAGCGGAGGTTGTCCAGCGGCGGGCGCGGACGCGCCGCATCCGGTAAGTCCCGCGCTGAGTATGATCGAAGTTATGAAAATCCCACTGATGAAAACTTGCTGAGATCTTCTCATGGGTTGGGAAACGCAGTGAGCGAGGGCGTTGTAGTAATTGCCGGCACAGGCGTATTCGTCGCGGGGGGTATTGGCGAGGCGGTTGGGACGGATGTGAGTGTCGGGAGGAAAGTGGAGGTCTTGGTGGGCATCGGGGTAACTGTGAACGTCGGGGGAATCGGTGTATAGGAAGGCGTGGAGGTCGGGAACATCAACGTGATCATGACACCCGGTGTGCTGGTCGGCACATTGGGAACCCACAGCCGTTGCCCGGTATAGATCGTGATGGACGCGCCCATGCAATTCGCCGATTGTAATTGTTCGACGGTGGTCCTGTATAAAAGCGAGATGCGATACAGATTATCACCCGCTTGCACCGCGTACGCTCGAACCCAGGAAGATGGAGGACCACAAACGATCGGCGGCGCGGTGGCAACGATGGGAGGCACATACACCAAACTGCCTGACTGCAATTCGTAAGAAGCAAGGCAATTGCCGTTCTTCAATGTGTCTACATCGGTTTGGTATCGTTGCGCGAGGGCGTAGATCGATTCATTCACACCGACGACGATCTGAACCCAACCGTTGGGAGGTGTGCACACGGTCGTTTGCGTGACCGTTGAGGCGATGGCAAGAGTTGAGGTCCCAGTTTCAGTGAATACCACGATCTGTGTCGAAAGGGGCGGAAACGTAGAAGTCGGAAAGATCAACTGCAACGTTGGAGAAGCGGGTAGGATCGGACTTGCGAGCGGAGCAGAAGATGGTGTCGATTCAGCAAGCGCCAGCGAGATCCCGCCGACGACCAGAATGATGGAAACGATGGCGATGACCACTCCACCCCCAAACTGACGCAGGGCTTGCATGATCAATACTCCGCAATACGCGCCGGGACATTCCTCGCGATGGGCAATAACACACTGAACGTCGACCCGACACCGGCGTCGGTCTCCACCCAGATGCGTCCCTTTTGCGCCTCGGTTAACGTCTTCGCGATCGAAAGCCCAACGCCGGTATCTCCCACGCCTTGAATGAGCACGTTATCCGCGCGGTAGAGGCGGGTGAAGACGCGCCCCATATCCTCGGCAGGGATGCCCCCGCCCGAATCAGTGACCTGAATCAACACGTACTCGTTGCCTTGCTCCGAACGCGTCTGGACGCGTAAATGCACGGTTCCTTCCACCGGGGAGGCGGCTCCCGCGTTTTGCAAGAGGTGGATCAAGATCTGTTGCAGGGCTTCGCGGTCGGCGTGGATGGGCGCCATGTTCTTTGGCAGGTCGAGGTGGAGCGAAATATTTTTCTCGCGCACCTGACTGCTTGTGTACGACATGGCATTGTCGATGATCAAAATCAAATCCACAGGCTCGGGTTTGAGTTCATTGAGACCGGTTTCGAGCGTTGTCACCTGAATGAGATCGTCCACCAGATTTCCGATCCGCTCGGTGGAGGCTTTAATGCGCTCGACGAACTTGCGCTGTAACGCGCCGAGGATGCCCACCGATTCTCCCAACAATAGGTCGGTATACCCAACGATCGACGACATCGGCTGGCGCAATTCCTGTGAGATCGAGGCGACCACTTCCGCTTGTTCGCTCGCACGCGCCGAGGCGGTTCCTTTTTCGAGTTCCACCATCTTCATGTTCGCTTCCGCGAGTTGGTTTTGAAGCCGCGCCACTTCCTCCAGTGTCATGCGCAGTTCATTCTCGATCTGGGCAGGACTGCCGCCTCTGCCTCTTCCAGCGCGCAAATCCTCGTTTTCCTTCTTGAGGCGCTCGATGGCTTTTTGCGAATCCTCCTGCATCTGCGTCAGCGCCGCAAGGTTTTCAGCTTGAGATAAGCCCTCTTGCGCGTCGGCTCGCACGGCGTCAATTTGTTTGAGCAGGTCTTGATTTTGCCGTTCCAGCTCGGCGATACGAGATTGGGCAACTTCGAGAGCTTGACGCGTCTGCTCGCCCTTTTGTTCGAGCGAGGTCATCTTTTGCCCGCGCTGGATGATGGGCACAAGCGACACTGCGATATTCGTGAGGAAAGCCTGGTCTTCCGCGCTCCACAAGCGGTTCGAGTACGGCGAAAGCAACAGCACGCCGCCGAGCGAATCTTTCTCCGGGGTGACGATGGGTACGCTCAAAATATGACCGGGGCTGGCAAGACCGAGCAGGTCGCTCAAGCCTTTGATATCAGCGGAGGTACTGCTCGACGGCAGTCGCAAAGGCCGCCCGCGTTGCAGGGAATTCGTCAACATCGGAATCATGCTCTTGTTGAGGCTGCCCCCCTCCAACACATCTTCGCGGATCAGGTCGTACCCGCTTGCTATTTGTATTTGGTTCTTGTTGTCGGTGAGATAGATCAAGAAACATAAGTCGGCGAGCATGGTCTGCGCGATGGCGCGCGTGATCGCCTGGCTCAACTTGTCTGCGTTGGATTCGCCCGCCAGCCCGAGCAGTGCATGGAAGGTTTTAGGGTCGGTGCTGTAGCGCCGGCGTTCGTCGACAGGCGCGTGTTGTTTGACCGATGTGGGACCGGTCACGGGTGCGGGGAAGCGCTGAGGCAATGTCATCAGCATTGGGAATGCCGCCAAATACGCGAGCCGCACTGCGCCGGGAAAATTGCCATCGAAGCGTCCCACCACCATGTGAAGCAGATGGCCGCCGAAAGCGAGCAGGAATACCGCCAAGCCGTACCCCCAGCCGTTCGGGCGGCGTAACCCAAGCAGGAACATACCAAAGACTGCAACCGCAATGCTCGCCAGTTGCCAGATACCGTCGTTGATCGTGGTGTTGTAAGGTGGACGGGCAAAATCCTGCGCATACGCCACGAGGTCGAGCGAGAGCCCGGCTCCGAGAAGCAAACTCAACAGGCCGGTGGCGGCGTCTGCAGCGCGGCTGGGTTCCGGAAAGTTCCACAGCCAGAGCATCCATAAGAGCGAAAAGAGCGTGAATGCCCGATCCAACGGCGGGAGGACGACCGACAGATTGATCAATCCCTGCCTGCCGAACCCACCCAGTACGAAAAGCGTAAGTTGAACGATCAGGATGAACCCCAAGCCGATGATCGTGCGGCGGGCTTGAGGGAATCCGCTCGAACGCCAATGCACATACGCCGCCTGCAATGTGCTGACGACAGAAAAAGCCAGAATGAGATGATAGATCAGGCTTCCGGCTGGATCGGTAAGGACGTTGAAAATTTGAACAACATTGGCGTCCATGTCGCCTGTGATTATATTCCACTTGAGGGTTTCTGTCGTAAACCGGGGGTTGCAAGTGCATGAGATTTGCCTTCCGCCCAACGGCTATAATTGAATCCATGCGACGCGGCTGGCTGCGTATTCTCCTCTTCGTTTTGTTGACTCTTCTTGCTCTCGCCGCGCCTGTGATTCTGAGCGGTTATTCCGAATTGAATCAAGCGGCGGCGGCGGAATCTTACAACGAGATCGCAGAACATTATTTGCGCGCCGCGCAACGCCTGCCCTGGCGCGCAGATTTGTACGAACTTGCCGGTCATGCCTTTTTCCATGCAACCGATTACGAACGAGCCGATGAAATGTATCAGGTAGCATTCGACCGGAACGCGCTCTCGCCGGAAGGTTGGGCGGCGTGGGGTGATGTCAACTATTTGAACGGCGATACAGCGCGAGCGGCGGAGGTCTGGAATCAAGCGCTTGTTCAGGAAAATCCATCGGACGGGATTTATCTACGGCTGGCACGAGAGGCTCAAGATACGGAAGACTACACCAGCGCCGCGGAATATTTACAAACGTTTGTGGAGCATCAGCCGCAGGATGCCTCCGCACATTATCAACTGGGGCTGTTCTTGACGCTATCCGACCCGGACCGCGCCGCCTCGGAATTGATCCTCGCTTCACAACTGGACGTTCAATTTGATCCGGCTGTGCAGACGTTGCGCACTGTTTTGAATCTCGCGTCGCTCGCAGACTCGGCTTCGCAGAAGTTCGTCGTCATCGGCGCAGGGCTTGGCTCGGTGGAGGAATGGGTGTTGGCGCGCGCCGCGTTCGAATCCGCTGTTCAAGCGGACGCATCCAATGCGGAAGCGTGGGCGTGGCTCGGAGAAGCGAACCAGCACAGCGGTCGGGATGGAAGCGCAGAACTGAATCGCGCGCTGGAATTGAATCCGAACTCGTCCACCGTGCGCGGTTTGCGCGGGCTGTATTTCCAGCGGACTGGGAATTACCGCGACGCGTTGACCGAACATCAATTTGCCGCGTCGCTCGATCCGCAAAATCCCGCGCGTTTTGTTTCACTCGGCAACGCGTACGCGCTGACCGGGGATCTCGTCCTCGCGCTGGAATCGTTTCAGTATGCCGCACTGATCGCGCCGGGAGATGCAACCTACTGGCGCGCGCTCGCAGAATTTTGCGGCCGCAACGGCATTCAACTGAAAGACATCGCCATTCCCGCCGCGCAGCGCGCCGTGGTGCTTGCGCCCGACGATTCGCGGTCGGAGGATGTACTCGGTTGGCTGTGGTATCTCGATGGCGGCTTTCTCGAAGCGGAGAGGCACCTGCTCCGCGCGTTGGAATTGGATCCGCGAAACGACTCAGCCTATTTACATTTGGGCGTGTTGTATCAACGCATCGGCGACCGTCCGCGCGCCTTCGAGAATTTCATCCACGCACGCGATCTTGGGAATGTTCAGGCGGAGGACATGTTGGAACAGCTTTCTCCGTAAATTGCCGTGATAAAATCACAGCCGTGAATAAGTTCATTCTTCCCTTCGGCACGCTCAGGGCGGCGCTTTCTTCCTTCCTCACTTCGACTCTGCTCAGTGCATGCTTTCTTCTTGTCTCCTGTTCTCCCTCGCCAATTGCCGAAACACCTCCGCCGCCCTCAGGCACCGTCATTTTTCAAGATGATTTCGAAAACAACACTAGCGGATGGGACCGCCTTGCCAACGATGTCGGCATCATGGATTACGACAGCGGCGGCTACCGTATGTTGATCCGCCAACCGCAGATGAATTTCTGGTCAACCCCTGAAATGGACCTGCGCGATGTGCGCGTCGAAACGGATGTGACAAAGTTGAATGGTCCCAGCGAGAACCGCGTGGGTTTGATGTGCCGCTACCAAAACGGCAATTACTATTTTTTCATCATCTCGAACGACGGATTCTACGCCATCGGCAAATTCATCGGCGGGCAAACCGTTCTACTCGGTCAGAGTGAAATGCAAGCCTCCGAAATGATTCAAACGGATACCATCAATCATCTGCGCGCCGATTGCATCGGTGATTCACTGGTGTTTTACATCAACTACAACCTCATCGCCGGCGCAAAAGATACCGATCTGTCCGCTGGAGATGTGGGCGTGCTGGCAGGTTCGTTCGCCCAACCCGGCGTGGATGTGTTGTTCGATCATTTTGTGGTGATGCAACCGTAAAAAACAGAGACTGGAGATTAGAGAACTGGAAAGCCGCGGTAATCTCCAGTATCCAATCTCAATTCCCCGATGCTTTTCACGCACGTGACAGCATCGGTAACACAACTACTCATGAAGATCTATTTAGATACAATTGGATGCCGTCTCAACCAGAGCGAGATCGAAAGCATGGCGCGGGGGTTCCGCGCGGCGGGGCATGAGATCGTCGCAACTGCCCAACTTGCAGAAATGGCGGTGGTCAACACCTGCGCGGTGACGCACGACGCCGTTTCCGTTTCGCGGAGCAAAATTCGACAGATTGCGCGCGCGGGCGTGAAAGACGTCGTGGCGACGGGCTGTTGGACGACCCTCCAGCCCGAACACGCCCTTGAACTGCCGAACGTTACGCGCGTCGTTGCGAATGATCGCAAAGATCATCTCGTTACCGATGTTTTAAACCTGCCGCAGGACCCTTCGACACTCCTGGCAGTCGCAGGGCAAGCGTTCGACCTTGAGCCTCTTTCGCGCCAACCTTTGCCCGGATTGCATCGCCGCACGCGCGCCTTCATCAAAGTTCAGGACGGATGCAACAATCAATGCACGTTTTGCATCACAACCGTTGCGCGCGGCGAAGCGCGAAGCCGAGCCGCCGCCGATGTGATTCGCGATATTCAATTCGCGCTCGACGGCGGCGCGAAGGAAATCGTGTTGACCGGCGTTCACCTCGGCTCGTGGGGTTACGACTTCGACAAGCGCTTGACTGATCTCATTCGAGCCATCCTACACGAAACGGATGTGCCGCGCTTGCGACTCTCCTCGCTCGAACCATGGGATTTGAGCGCCGACTTTTTCTCTCTTTGGGAGGATTCCCGCCTAATGCCGCACTTGCATCTACCTCTCCAAGCGGGGAGCGACTCCACCCTCAAGCGGATGCGCCGCAACACCACAACCGCCTCGTTCCGCGCGTTGATCCGTTCCGCGCGCGCGGCGATCCCCGATGTCGCCGTCACCACCGACATCATCGCCGGTTTTCCCGGCGAGACCGAGAAAGAATTTTCCGAAACGCTCGATTTTGTCCGTGAGATGGATTTCGCAGGCGGACATGTATTCACCTACTCACCGCGTCCCGGCACGGGGGCGGCGAAGATGAAGGGGCAGATTCAGCCCGAAGTCCGCAAGAAGCGGAATCATATCCTGCGCGAGGCGTTGGATGAATCCGCGAGAACCTATCGTGAAAAATTCATCGGGCGCGAAATGTCCGCGCTGTGGGAATCCACATCCGCGATGGGCGAACGCGGCTGGCAAATGGAAGGGCTGACAGAGAATTATCTGCGCGTGCAGGCATTCGCTGAATCGCCGCGCTGGAACGAAGTTGATGAAGTGCATGTGAACGGTGCAGTAGGAGATATATTGCAGGGCGTCATCTCTCAGATGGGACGAGTGTCACTGTGATAATGTGAGGCTGGGTTGTACAATGGAAATAACTTTGAATCAGGAGACGGACGATGACCGCACAACTCATTGATGGAAAACAGATCGCGCAACAAGTGCGCGATGAAGTCGCCGCGAACGTGGCAAAGAGGCTTGCCGCAGGGAAAATCAAACCCACACTTGCCACTGTGCTTGTCGGCGACCGCGTAGACTCTGCCACGTATGTCGCCTCTAAACAAAAAGCCTGCGCCGAACTGGGTATGGGTTCGATCAGCAAGAATTTGCCCGGAGATATTTCGCAGGAGGAGCTGGAAAAAGAAATACGCTCGTTGAACGACGATACTTCGGTACACGGCATCTTAGTGCAGCTGCCACTGCCTTCGCACTTGAACGAAGAGCGCGTGCTGCAGCTCATCAGTATCGAAAAAGACGTGGACGGATTCTCCCCGCTCAACATCGGACGGCTGGCGCAAAAGGGACGCGAACCGTTGTTCGTCCCCTGCACTCCATTCGGATGTATTTACTTGTTGGAGAAGGTCGGCGTCAAGATCGAAGGCGCGAACGCGGTCGTCTTGGGCCGCTCGAACATTGTGGGCATGCCGGCGGCATTGTTGCTCATAGGAAAGAACGCAACCGTGACGGTTTGCCACTCGCGCACAAAAGACCTGCCCAGCGTGGTGCGCAGCGCGGACATTTTGATCGCCGCCATCGGCAAGACCGAGTTCGTGCGCGGTGATTGGATCAAGCCCGGCGCGGCGGTCATCGACGTGGGCATCAACTCCAAGCCCGACGCGACGAGAAAAAGCGGTTATCGCCTCGTGGGAGACGTCAACTTTGACGAAGCCAGGGAAGTAGCAGGCTTCATCACGCCCGTACCCGGTGGGGTTGGACCCATGACGATCGCCATGCTCATGCGCAATACCCTCCGCGCGGCTGAACTTCAGGATCCGTAGCCCGCAGCGCAGCCAAGCCAAAGCGTCGCGCGAAGCGGCGCTTCCGCTTTTAACAGGTTTTTGCACTTTTTGTCACAGCCTCGGCTTTGATATACTTACCCCATATGTCTCCCGACAAAGTCGGCAGGTACAAGATCAAATCGGAACTCGGGCGGGGCGGGATGGCGACGGTCTATCGCGCCCACGACCCGAGTTTTAATCGCGAGGTGGCGGTCAAACTGTTGCCGCGCGAGATGTTGCACAACCTGCTCACCCGCTCCCGCTTCAAACGCGAACTGAAGTTGATCGCCTCGCTCGAACATCCGGCGATCGTGCCGGTCTACGACGTGGGCGAAGATGACAATCAACCCTTTTTTGTCATGCGATACATGTCCGGCGGTTCGCTGACGGAGATGATCCAAAAGGGGACGTTTTCGCTCAAAGACGCGGCGTTGATCATCGAGAGACTAGCAGCCGCGCTCGACCATGCGCATTCGCGCAAGATCATCCACCGCGACATCAAGCCCGATAATGTGTTGTTCGATGGGAGCCACAACCCGTACCTCTCCGATTTCGGCGTGGCAAAACTAACCGAGTCGGCGGTCTCTTCCACTGGCGAAGAGGTCATCGGCACGCCTGCCTACATCAGCCCGGAACAGGCGCGCGGCGAACAGGTGGACCACCGCGCCGATATCTATGGACTGGGCGCGATCCTCTATGAAATGCTCACCGGCGAACGCCCGTACGACGGCGGCACGGTAATCGGCATTGCCCTTCAACATATCAACGACCCGATTCCCGATATCTTAAAGTTAAGACCCGACCTTCCACCGGAAGTAGACACCATCATCAAAACAGCGCTGGCAAAAGACAAAGAACAGCGTTACGGAACTGCCCTCGACCTGGCGCGCGCGTTGAACCATGCGGCATTCGGCGATGAACGACCCATCCCCGCCTCCGCGAGTTTGAGCGGCAGGCAGGTGGTATCTCAAAGAAATATCTGGATCGGCACAACCGTGCTGTTACTCGTGATCTTGGGGATTCTCGCCCTGCGCGGACAAATCCCCTTCCTCGCTCCCGCTTCCACCCCGACGGGGAGTCTGGCTGCCAGCCCTACGATCGTTTCGCCCACCGACACGCCCATCCCCGCGACCTCTCCCAGCCCCGCAGTGACGGAAATCACCCCCACCATTCCTCCCATCCCCGGCGGCGCGGACCAGATCGCCTTTACCTCCGGGAACGAGTTGTATTTCATGAACATTGACGGCAGTGGGTTGATCCAGATCCGCACCGATAATTCCGCCAAGTCCAATTTGCAGTGGATAACAAACAATCGCCTGGTGTATATCTCGCGCAACTGCGCGTTCATGGTGCATGGCGACACGAAAAAAGTCGAACAGTTGGTGTGTTTCAACATCGACGAAACACTCGAAGGTTTTCGAGTATCGCCGGACGGCTCGCATGTCGCGATCAGCATCCAGCGTACCTTGAACATCCTGCCCTTCGACATTGCCGCCCTGAAAGAGATGGATACCCGCTTCAACCTCACTGCCCGCCGCGACAATTGCTTCTACTCCTCCTACCCGTTCCGGGAGATCCTCTGGTCGAAGGATGCCGCCCGGCTCGCCGCCCGGATCGTGGATACCGAGTTGATCAACTCCGATCAAATTGTTTTGCTGAGCGTTGACGTCGCGAACTGCGCCAACATCGGGCTCACCCGCATCGATAAATTCCCCGGTCTCAACTTCGCGTTCACGAACAAGGAAAGCACGAAGCGCATCACCAGTTTCGACTGGAACGGCGGGGACCTCTTCCTATTGAATGACGATGTTCGCAACGATGGCTTCGGCGATCTGTATCTGTATGACAGCGAAACACGGCAGGAAACGATCATCAACCCGTTGGACGGCGTGTGTTGTTACCGCGACGCGCGCTTCAGTCCGGATGGCAAGTATATTCTCTTTGCGTACCAGCGATACGATAGCAGCGAAGTGATGCTGTATTACGCGGCGCTGGCGGATATCGAGGCAGGCACTGCATTCACGCCTATCGAACTCCCCAGCGGATTTTTCTCACAACGTGACAGTCTTCAGCCCGCATTGCGTCCCGTTCCATGAAAAATGCAAAAAGCGGGAGGCAGACATAACCTGCCTCCCGCTTTCTTTATTTAATTTTGAATTTACTCGAATCCGAATCTCCAAACACCTACACCGATGTAAGAGTGTACAGCGTGGAAAGCATCGAAATGGTGGTCGTCTTCCCCGCGCCGTTCGGACCTAACAGGCTGAAGATTTCCCCTTCTTTGATGTCGAAGGAAATTCCTTTGACGGCAGGGAAGTCGCCGTAGTTTTTGACCAGATTTTGTGCTTCGAGAATATTGGGCATGTATTTCTCCTCTTGAAACATAATGATGTCGTTGCGACGAGCCTCAAACAGCGAGGTGCTTTTCCCAACGAAGCAATCTCCTAAAACATTAGTAAGTTCGATTGAAAGGGGGATTGCTTCGCCGCCAAAGAGAAAGAACGGCGGCTCGCAACGACATATATTAAGGTTATTCTTTTCTTGAACGACCGAAGATCATGCCCAAGCCAATGATAATAAGCATGATGGGAAATAACAAGTTCCAGTTGAAGTTCCAGCCGTTGCCGCCCAGCAAGTTGAACATCAAGCCGATCATGATCAGACCGATCAGGACAGGCATCATGACACTCATATCGAATAGATTATTGGTGGCGCGATAGCGATTATAAGCACTGCTAAACGAGCCAATAGCCGGTATCAAGATAAAGAACGCCCACCAGTTCAATTCTAAGGGTAGCAAGCCTGATTGATTAAGCAGAACGACCGCTCCGCCAGCGATAAAGGCGAGACCGATCCACAAGTTGGATGAAGGTCTCCAGTTGCGTTTGTCACTATTGTTTGTGTTCATTTTCTTTCTCCATGATAAATTGATTTTGATGATTGAATTGTAGAGTACTTTTCTTCGGGTGTCATCCTGCGAAAGACATATTTCTCAATCTATCAAAAGTTGGATTGATTAGAGAAGCGCCTTTCAATAAGGTCCTTCTTTCATGGCTTCCATTGAATAAATTGACATGAATTTCATTAGACAGAAACTGATTTATATATGCTTCGCTGGTTCTCACCGTTAAATTCCCCCAACCCCCGTGGCATATACCCTATATCCATCATTCTACGTCTAAGATAATGCAACAATCACTCCTACCGCCCATATTTTCTCATCACCTCCCGCAACTCCTCATGCGGCAACGCCTTGACCGAAAATCCGTTGTGTCCAATCATGTCCTCCGCCGCGACCATTGAGTTGATGATGGCTTCCTCCGTGGCGAAGACTGATGCGGCAAACAAAGGGTTGAGATGGTCATTGTCGAGCGCGCGTAATTCTGCGATTCCCCTTTCTCCTCCAAGCGCGGTGTTTGGGTTCGCGGTTGAGAACGCGAGAAAAATATCGCCTGAGCCGTTCCCCCCGAGTGAGCCTGTGCGCGCCATGCCGAGCGTGGCGCGCTTGGCGATCCGTTTGAGTTGATGTGGGAGCAACGGCGCGTCTGTGGCGAGGATGACGATCAACGAACCGCTATCCTGCTTGTATGGGTTTTCGCCGTCCGTCCAAACGGGATGCTCTTTCAGATGATGCCCCACAGGGACGCCTGCAATCGTGAATTGATACCGCGCGCCGAAATTGGTTTGCGCGAACGCGCCGACGGTCCAGCCGCCGAATTGTTCAGGAAGTTTTCTGGAGGATGTTCCGCTCCCGCCTTTGAACTCGTAACAGATCATCCCCGTCCCGCCGCCGACGTTTCCTTCTTCGATGGAACCTGATTCAGCGTTCTCCAGCGCTTCCCACACGTGAGCGGGCTTGACGAAGAATCCGTTCATGTCGTTGAGCCAGCCGTCGGCGGTCTCTGCAACGACGGGGAGTGACCACCTCTGAAACAATGCACTGTTCATCACCTGCCATTGAATGATCGTGTCACGGACAATGCCCACGGAATGTGTGTTTGTGATCCCTATCGGACCTTCGAGAAAGCCGCCCTCTTCCACCCACGCCGCTCCCGTCAGCTCGCCATTGCCATTGAACGGAGACCACGCCGCGAAGACGGGATCGTGATTTGATTTTCCTCTTGGGTGAATGATCGTGACGCCCGTCCGCGTCGAGTCGCCTTCGATTATCGTCGAGTAGCCAACAGAAACCCCTTCAACATCGGTGATTGCATTGAATTTTCCAGTACTTCCCTCAAACGGGATTCCCAAATCACGTGCGCGTGGTTTTGTCATAACGATTCCTTATTTGTCTGTGGTATCAAAAAATCTCGAAGGGATGGAAGGATCCTAGTTTATGTACAACCCGATTCGCAATCCCGAAGGGATGACATAATCCACGGAAAGCCATGACACCCCTTCGGGGTTTGCAAAATCATTCATTGAATTTCTATAATCATTTCACGCCTTTGGCGTTCTTCTGATTCTCTTTTGCGATGGGCACGGGTGCCGCAGTACGCAATACGCAGTAAAACTCGTAACTGCTCACTGCCTACTGATTCCCTTTCGCCAACCCCACCAATTGATTTGCAATGCTCTGTATGATCTCATCCGGCGCGCCGTCCACCGCCTTCGATTGGACGCGCGTGTCGATCTGGTCGTTGACGTAATCCACGACGACGAAATTTTCATGCGTGAGCGCGATTTCGGTGGTGAACCAATCCAAACGGCAGATCGAAGCGATACGTTGGGTGATGTCGTGAAGCGGGAAAAGTTCGTATTTGTGTTCTTCGAGTTGCGTGACAGCCGCGAACACGTGAGTCAGTGGATGCCACCAGCAAGGGTAGATTTTTCCTACGGCATAAAACACGCGGAACCACGCGGGACGTCCCTGAATGGTGCGCGGCGTAATCGTTGATTGCACTAAATATTTCTGTTCGGGGAATTCCATGCGGGCGCGCAGGATCTGGTCAAAGGATGACGCGCCGAGCACCACGCCTTCACTCCCTCCACCATGCGATGGCTTGATGACGAATTGACTTCCAAGCGGCAACATATCGAATTCAGGGATGACGGGCTGTTCGAGGAACGGGGGAAGGATCATCGTGTACGGCGTGTGCAGACCCGCGCTGATTAGTTCGAGGTGCATCGTGGTTTTGTCTTCGGACCACGCGGAGAGTTCGGGAGGATTGATCCGCTTTTTGCTGTGTTCCTTCGCCCAGTTGTTGATGGGCAGAAAGCGATTCTCTCCCTGCGAACGGTCGAGGAGAGTCTGGAAGGATTTCTCCCCTTTGTATAAAGCAGAGAGCGACTCAAGCAGGTTATCGGGTGTGATCTGCCAGAACGTGAGTCCATGTTCATTACAAGCCTGCTCGACGAAGTGAACAAAATCAATATCGTGCTCCCAGTACCACGGGAGGCAGAGGTCGTAATTCATTATTCAATTGTAAAGGCTTGAATGAAGTTTGTCGAAGGGAGAAAGATCCGTATGGGGAGAATCGGGTGGACGTCCGGTCCGAGGCGGGGGTGAAATGAAAAGATGGATGCATAACTACGCATCCATCTTTTCATTGGTTCAGGCGTTCCTATTGTTCGATTTGAATCCCGTCTGCTATTTCACCTGCAAAGCCGAAGGCAGAGCCATCCCAGTACATCGTGAAGGTACATGCGGTTGTGGAGCCTAACGCGCTTGGCGTACAAATGAAGATGTCGGCGCCGTCGCCGCTGGCGCCTGGGACGGAAAAGGCGCCCAAGGTGGTGAGGTAGATGTTGTTGTTCGCCGGATCGACCCACACGCCGTTGACATCCTCCGAAGTGGAAGTGTTCAAGCCCACATCGGAACCATCGAAGTAGAACGACCACGTGCCGCTGGTGGTGGAACCAAGCGATGTGGCAGAGAAGGCAGCAAAGTCTTCGTCTTCGCCGGATGCGCCCGTTACACCGAATGCACCAATTGTGCTGATGAGCAATCTGCCGTCGGGGGCGAAGTCAATCGCATCCACATCTTCGTTATTCGTGGTCAAGCCGACATCCGAACCGTCGAAGTACCACGAGAAGCTGCCCGCTGTGGTCGAGCCGAGCGAGGTTGGGGTAAACCGAATGATATCGGAATCGTCCACGGTTCCCAGGCTGCCAACGGTTGCCGCGACCTCAGGCGAGATCAGGATGGTACCGTCAGACATCAACGCGAACGCGTCCACATCACCGGTGAAACTGACGTCAGAACCATCGAAGTACATCGACCATAAGCCCGTGCCCGTGTCGTACGCAACGATATCTTCATCGTTGAATGCCACACCGCCTGCATTGCCGTCCGTTGTGGAACTGACGTAGATCACATCGCCGCTGGATGGAGGCGGTGTTTGCGTGGGTGTGGGCGTGTGGGTTGGAGTTGGCGGAACACCTGTATTCGTGGGTGTCGGCGTGTTGCTTGGGGTGGGCGTTGGTCCCGCGCTGAACGAGCCGCCGTCCACGACGAGCGCGAACTTCTGCGGTCCGTTCGGGACGTTGAACGCGTTGACGGTCACTGTATAAGTGCCGGCAACCGGGTTCTGGATGTAAACATTCTCCACGTTGTTGCGGCGATCAGCAGAGCCGCCGGTTGTGCTCCAACCACCGGAGAAGACGTTGCCGCGATACGTGTTGGCACCGTTGACGACGGTCAGATCGAGATCGTTGACGAGGTTGACCGAAGCAGTGTCCGTTGATGGATAGTCCGACCAGACGAGGGTCACTTTCAGCGGACCGCCGGTGCTGGTGACGTTGAAAACGGTCGAGCCGCCGGTGCTCAAGCCCGACGCGGCTTCTTCCACGAATGCGATGGTTCCGTCTGTTGCGCCATCGAGATTGATCCGTCCCCAGCCTTCATGCACGTTCGGGATGGGGAAGTCGTTATCGTTCACGCCATCGTTGTTCTCGTCCGCCATATCCACTGCGGAGTTAATGACCGTGGCTTTGACGAGCGCGGCTGTGGCGTTGATTCCGTGTGCCTTGCTGTAATAATCCTTGACAACGGTCACGCCGCCTGCCGCAATCGGGTTGGACATGGAGGTGCCGCCCATGTATTTGTAATCGACATTGTAGGGCATACCCCAGCCGTCCCATTGATAAGCGCCGTTTTGCGGATTCACCGGGTCGCCATAGCCTTCCTGATACAGGTTGGAGAACGCGGAGAGAATCCACGTGCCGGGCGCGACCACGTCCGGTTTGATGCGTGTATCGTCTGTAGGACCGCGGCTCGACCACGATGCCATCTGGTCGCTGTTACCTGCGGTCACATCACTGAACAGCGGGTTGGCGGGGAAATCAGCCGCGTAGCGTTGACCCCACGTGCCGAGGAAGTTCAACTGGTTGCCGCCCATGCTGTTGCAGGTTTGCCCGGTCTGATACGCGTCGTGGGAGGTGTAGGTGAGGCTGGTGTCGCACGCCCAATTATCCGCGCGCACGTTTTCGCTCGCGCCCACAGTGAGAACATTCTTCGCCGTCGCGGGCGAACCAATGGAATCATTGTCCACCACACCATTCGAGTTCGCGTCGGTGCCTTCGTTGCCCGCCGAGAAGGTGATTACCATATCGCGGTTGGTCCACACGAATGAATCGGTGTTGGCGCTGTCGACGGTGTAATCGCCAGCCAGTGCCGCGCCCCACGAATTGGAATGGATGCGCGCGCCGGCGTTATACGCCTGTTGATACATCGTCTTCAGATCGCTGGGAAGCCCGGTGAGGAAGTAGCCGTTCGCCGGGTAGCCGCCGAAGATCTGGCAGAAGGAGGTGATCGTTGCCCAGTTCTCGGTGGATTGGAAAACCAAACGTGCGGCGGGTGCAACGCCCATGCCGATACCGCCGGGTCCGCCATCGCTCAGGACGGAGCCGGAGGTGTGCGTGCCGTGACCGGAATCCACGTCGATCGAACCGTCGTTGACTACGGTTTGGAAACATCCGCCTGCCGCGCCGGGCCAGTTGTAGATGGCGACCACGCGGCTTGCAGGAATATCGGTGTGCGCGGTAGCGGCTGTTCCGCCGCCGAGACCCGTATCCGATACCGCCGCGATCTGCGTCGAACCATCGTACCCGCGCGAATTGGCGACCGCCGCGCCGATGATATCGCGGGCTTCATCGTTCTTCGCAGGACCTTCCGGTTTGCTGACGAAGGTTTCGTTGAGGGCAAAGTTGCTGATGGAGGCAACATCGTCCACAGCCGCAATCGCGTCCACGAACGAGCCGTTCGCCGCGACGATCAGCGTATCGTTTTCAAAGGCAAGCACCTGTGCCCCGGTCGCCGCAACCAAAGCACGGACTGCGCCGAAGTTTGTCCCTCGCTCGATGCGGACCATGTACACATTCGTCGCGCCGTCACGCTTGAGATCGGCGCCATACTTGAACTGCGCGCGGAAAGGAAGTACGTTACTGACAAAATTCATCCCCCTCACGCGTTGGGCGATACCTGCGTTCATGCGCACCTTGAACGCGAAGTCCGGGATGTAATCCAGCACTTCCGCGCCTTCGGCTGTCAAGGCATCCTTCCATGCTTGTTGCACAGGGCCGTTAAACTGCACAATGAAGTATCTCCCGCTTGCCTGCGCAGAAACGTCGCTTTGCGAGGGAACGAAAACGCCGCTCTTCAGATGGATCGAAGCCTCTGAACGCGCGGCGGGGGTCATCGCCATCGACCCCAAGATGAGGGTCAGAATGGCAACTGCTGACAGAATGAACCTGACTGACTTATTCATACACACTCTCCTCTTTGTGATAAATAATATGAAAACGCTGACTTACGCAAGTCAACGTTCAGCACAGGGCGGAAATCGATTGTAATTAACCTCGAGGGCAAACAAGTAGGTGAATTTTATTCCCTTTTTTATTGCTGTCAATGCTTTTTTGTTACAATGTACGGGCGTTCGCTTTACAAAATAAAAGCATTCGAAAGGATTTGATATGAGCAAAGATACAGTGGAGAACGGTGTGGTGGTTTCTATCGACTACACTTTGCATGTGGACGGTGAATTGTTGGACAGTTCCGAAGGGCAGGGACCGCTGCAATTTCTGGCAGGGTATGGGAACATCGTCCCCGGTCTCGAAAATGAAATGATGGGTATGAAGGTCGGCGATGCCAAGGATGTGATCGTACAACCTGCTGACGGCTATGGCGAGTTCGACGAGCAGGCTCTCATGCAAGTCGCCCGCAGGGATTTCCCAACAGATATGCCCATCGAAGTGGATACCGAACTAAACGTTCGCGATAACGAAGGCAATTCGAAATACGCGCGCATCGAAAGCATTGACGGCGATCTGGTCACGCTTAACTTCAACCATCCGCTCGCTGGCGACGAACTACACTTTCATGTAAAGGTGGTCGCCTTACGCGAACCCACTGCAGAAGAACTGGATCACGGTCACGTGCACGAGGGCGGACATCATCATTAGCCCTCACCCTTGCCCTCTACCGAAGGGAGAGGGAATTTAACAAAAGCCCGCTTCATTTTGACCTTGAGGCGGGTTCTGTTTTCTTTCAGGGACTCGGCCACGGGATTTCCACCGGACCGCCGTAGCCGTGTTTCTCCTGAACGAAGACGCGTCCATGCGAAGGGATGGCACAACCTGCCTCGTCCACTGCCACGGTGACGAAGGGGAAGTTCGTTCCAAGCGTTTCAAAGATGATCTGCCCGGTTTCGCACCTCCACACTTCGACGAGGTACTGTTGCATGTTTTCATCCTCGTATTTTCCCGGGCTGATGGGTACCGGCTCCCATGAGATGACTACTTTGCCAGTTTCATCGCGTTCCGCGCTTGCCCAACTCGGACCCGGGTAATACGGCGAGACCGGGAGCTTGAGCCCGGGATATACGATCGGCAAGGCTTGCGGATCGCCCTCGATCTGCAGGAACTTTGCGTTCACCCAGCAATTGTTGTCCCTGTTGTTTTGGTCTTTATTTGCCACCCACACCCAATTGTTGGCGTCTGTTCGCCCGACCAATTTGATCTTCGCGGTTCCATTGAACGCAAACAGGTAAAGATATTCCGCGCCGGGTCCGTAACGGCAACTCAATTTATCGGCGACCACTGCGGCTTGCAAACTTTCGACGGTGGGGATGGGGGTTGACGTGGGTGTATCTGTAGGCGCGGGGGTTTCAGTGGGAAGGGGTGTAAATGTGAAGGTTGCTGGCGGGGTGAAGGTTTCGGAGGCGGGAACGCCTGAGGGTGTTTCAGCAACTTCCCCGGAGGGCGACGCGGGTTCTCCTCCGTAGTTTGGAGTGCAAGCGGTGGCGATGATTAGAACGAAGACGAGGAGGAACGCACTGGTTTTCATCCCCGAATTGTATCAAACGCGACTCATGAGGGCATCATGTTTTTTGTTTCGCCCGCTAAACCGATCAAGGTTGTGACGCCTTGCAATAGAAGGCTGCCCCCGTACCACATCATGTAGTACTCCATATCGCCGGTCGTGATGCCGCGTTGGAACGTCCACACGGTTGTCGCCGCGCCGAGCGCCACGAGGAGCAAACTGCTAATGGGCAGCAGGCCGGTTTTCACGACGCGCGCTCCACCGAACCAAGTGAGCGCGCCGATTATCATGATAACGGTGGCGGCGGAAATTTTTACGAACAGCCACACAATTTGCATGGACTGCACCTCATGGCTCGACAAGGTGAGCAGGAGAAGAATCCCTGCGAAAATCGAGTTGACCAGCGCAAGAAAGATCGAAATGGTTTTCATGGCGGACCTCCGTTTTTAGTTTGCCCCATCGTACGCGTGAGAGTCTTTCAAAGTCTCTACGAAGGCTGTCAAAGGCGGTCATTTCTCTGTTGTGGGAGAGAAACGCGCTTGTGAACCCAATTTTATGTGCAATGCGTAAAAACCGAGTGCAGAGACTGCGCACATAACTCCGCCGAGATACCAGAGCAAGTCTGGATTGTAATTGTCGAGGATGATGCCCGCCGCCGCCGGACCGAAAGTGGCAGGCAGGGTCCAGCCGAGGTCGAAGACCGCCATATAACGCCCGCGCATCGTTTCAGGGGCAAAGTTGGCGGCGATGACGCGGTTGGTGGGGAAGGTGATCATCTCGCCGACGGTGATGATCGCCACAGCGGCTAAGAATAAAGGAACGAATCGAAAGACGGTCATTCCGCCGACGGTAAGGATGATCTCGGTGGTCAGGATTAACGGTACAACACGGGAAAGTCCGATCATTGTAAAACCCCCAATAAAAAATAAAGTGCCCAGTGTCATCATCTGAAACGGAGGGTATTTGCGGATGACGCGACTGACCCAATATTGGAGTAGAACCACCTCCAGCCCCGCGATGGCAAGCATGATGCCGTAGATCTGCGAACTGATGTTGTGCACATCGCGCAGGTAGACTGGCAGTGAACTATATTGTTGCTGATAGATCAAAAGCGAAAGGACGCCGATGATAATGAACACCATGTAAGCCGAATCTTTGAGAACGACCCGATAATTCGCAACAGTCGTAAGAAGCGTCTCGTCCTCCTTTGCCTCCTTGTGATTTGTCGGGCGCGTTTCGGGAAGCTTGAAGTACAGGATGACCGCCACAAGCGTGCTGAGTACCGCATCGGTGACGAACAGAGCAAAGAAGGATTGCGATGCGATCAGCCCGCCGAGCGCGGTTCCGAAGATCCATGCGAAGTTGAAGGCGACGCGCGTGATCCCGAATCCCTCCTGACGTTTGGATTCCGGCAGGATATCTGCCATCATCGCATCCTGCGCGGGGGCGGCAAGCCGTGACAGCAAGCCGACAAAGATGACAAGCAGGTATAGCAGGTTCACGTCCGAGGCGAGACCGAACAAGAGACTACTCAGGGCGCTGAAAACCAAACCGAACAGGATCAACTTCCTGCGCCCGAAACGGTCGGTGAGCGCGCCGCCGATCATGCTTCCCACGATTCCGAACAGGGAGGACATGCCGATCAGGACTCCCGCCTGCGTCATGCCGACACCGAACTTCTCGGTGATGTAGAGCGCGAAGAACGGAAACAATAATGTACTCCCGATGGAATCAATGAACAGCGTGACGACCACAACCCAGAAGAGGGGGGGAAATTCTTTGTAGGTCTTTCGGATGTTGTTGAGCATGTTGGGTCCGCCTGCTGAACCTCGATCTCGCCTGCCTATCTCTCTGGGTATCATAACCCGATTAGATGAAAATCACCTCATCAGATTTGAGAGGTGGACAAACGGGCGGAACGCGGATTTCCGAAGACAAATGTGACACACTTGCTCCGGCGGGATGTTTTGATCCTGTAAACACACTTATCCAGGCGGCGTTTTGTTACCCAACCGCATTCCGGGATTTCTATTCCAATGTGCCCACCCGGTATCGTTCAATCCCTACAGCTTTTTCAAATTTTCATTTGCCGCAAACCCGACACTATCACCAGCGAATTGGGTTAATGGAATAAAGTCGGTCTTGCTCGCGAGTCACGTCAAGGGAAAGGAGAATGGGTCATGTTCATCGATCAGAACCATCGGCTTGTCAAGGATGAAGGGGAGGATTTCAAGATCACGTTCGATGCGGCTAACGTCACCGCTCCGGCTGTTCAAGATAGTAAGCGCACGCTGGTGATCCATGCGCCGCCCAGCGGTTCGGTCGGGGGCGCGGTGCAAACCATCAAAGACAATCTCAAGATCAATAAAAACTTCAGTTTTTCCGCCCACATCGTTATCGGCAGAAACGGAAGGGACATCACCCAGATGATCCCTTTCAATACCGGGGCGAACCATGCAGACAAGGAGTACAACAAACGTTCCATTGCGATCTATCTCGAATATCCCGGGGAATTGATCAAGAAGGAAAACGAAGCCAGGTGGAGGGAAAAATATCCCGGCATTGAATTCGCTCTCGGAACTCCGCTGGGCAGTTCGCGGTACGGAAATTGGCCCCTTTTTCCCAAAGTACAACTTGATACCCTCCTCGCGATCGGCAAAGCGCTCAGAAAAAAATATCAGATTAACGATGCCGTTGCGTATGATGAAATCCTGTCGCCGGTACAGCCTCACCCGGGACCGATGTTCCCCATCGTTCAATTTCGCGAAAGGTTGTTGGGTGTGAACGACCGTTCGATGGTATTGCAGGAGATCGCCAGCGGAGCGCACCTGCTTACCTTTCCCGGCAACAGTGGGATCAATCTGACGAGCCAGCCATTGCCGATAGAGACTCAGGTCTCGGTCATCAACGAACGCGATGATTGGTATCTCGTATCAGTGATCGGCGAAGTGGAAGGCAGTTTGTGGCGTACCGGCTGGGTGCCGAAAAGTTCTGTACGCGTCGACACGGATTTCATCCCCAAGGTGCGGAACGATCACTACCTTGTCACCACGAAAGGCAGACGGTTTCAGGAGATCAAGCCCCATAAGAATGGCTTTGAAGAAAAACCACTGATGTTGGCGAAGGGCGAACGGTCGCAAATGGATCCCGTCAAAACCGCTCAGTACACACTCAAGTACATCATCATGCACTTCACTACCGGTACACGAATGGAAAGTTCGATCAACCATTTCAAGGATCCCTCTTCGCTTGTCAGCACGCACCTTTTGATCGGGCGCGACGGCCGTGTAGTCCAATTCCTGCCTTTCAACAAGGTCGCGCATCACAGCGGCTTCAGTTGGTGGGAGGGAAAAAGTAACCTCAACACCATGAGCATCGGCATCGAAATGGATAATGCAGGATTGTTGATTCGGAGAAAGAACGATCAGGGGAAGGATACCTGGTTTCGGCGAAACATCGAGTTCAAAGAAAACCAGATCAAGCGCGATGTTCACATGAAGCAATACATCCCGCTCAAACCTGATGGCAAACCAGATAAGACAAAATTCCCGGCATGGGAAAAATTCACCGAAGTTCAGTTGGAGGTTGCTTTCAAGATCGTCGAAGCCTTGGTGAAGAAATACAAGATCGAGGAGATCCTCGGGCATGATGACGTGAACTTGAGGAACCGGTACGACCCGGGTCCTGCCTTCCCGTTGACGGAATGGCGGCAAAAACTGTTCAAGCGACGTGAGCCCAAGTTCACAGAATATGCGATCAATCAAAAGACGAACCTGTACGGCAATTTCGCAGGCAGGCTCCCCAACACCAAACAAACCACCTTCGATGTGCCCCTGCCGGAAGGGTCGCTGGTCAAAGTGCTTCGCAGGGAACCGGACTTCACCTTGGTCTCAGTGTTGAAAACCAAAGATCCACGCGCCAAGGCGACAGGCTGGATTCAGACCGCATCGCTCGATACCGAGAATACGAAAGGCGCGAAAGGTGGGAAAACCAAAAAGAAAGGCGCGGAGGGAAAAGCGGAGAGGGTTCGCACCACCATCTCACAAGTATTCTTCAAACGCGGGGACGATGTTCCCACGCCCAGAGTAGGCGCAGGTCCGTTCGGATTCGGAACCCTCATCCGCGTTCAAGAATTCAGGGAGGAGTGGGCGCTGGTTGTTCTGCTGGATCGAACCGGCAAAAATAAGACCGGTCCTGCCTATGTGGAAGGCTGGATGCCGAAGAAATTCGTTTCACTGAAGGGCAAACTTCCCACTTTCCCGAGGATCGGCGGCGCCGGTGCAATCGCTGTCTCTTCTGCAGAGCCGCTCTGGCGGCACAAGAACGATTTTGAACTGGGCGTTAACGCTCCTACTCGCACGTTTGGCGAACTGAGAGCGGTACCGGAAGTGTACACGCTTGAGGATCGTGGCATGCCGCTGACCAAGCAATGGCAATTTTTCATCTACGCCATCAACTTTCAAATGGATATCAAGAAGATCTCCGCGATCTTTGGCACCCGGCGGGCATTCACGAACAAAAAAGGATTCCCTTCGAAGCCCCATGACCCGCCACGCGCGGATTGGATCCTCGGCGAGAACCTTGGCTCACCCAACCCGGAATTCGATAAGACGCGGACGTGCGCGCGCTCCGTGATGACCGGAAACGTGGTCGGGAATAAGCTCCGCGTCAAAATGCTGGACGGCAACCTGCCTCCCCCGCTCAAGGAAGGACGCACCTATCCGGAGTCGATCAAAGATGTGGACCCCGATGATTATCTCTACCTGCCATGGACGCACCGTTATTACTTCTTTGCGGCGAATACGGTGGATGTACGCGGCGAGACCTCACCCTTCCCCAAAGGCGGGAACTACAAGGACTTGATCGGTGACAATCGCATGTACACGTGGCTGCCGCATGTATCGAAGTTCCCGGTGTTGTACCCACTTTCGATGCTGGAAAAAGTGCCTGCGGGCGAACCGATACCATCTCCCTATACCGATTGATCGAACGAAACGAGAATCGAACACCCCGCCAAATGTTGGCGGGGTGTTGCGTTGGTTATTCGAATCACTTTGGGCTGGCAAACAGGATGCGCACCAAACGGATGGCGATCCACCCGAGCAGGCTGTAAATCAGGATCGCGATCAGCGTGTTCAGTTCAAGCGCGAGATCCCTGAACTGGGCAGAGCGCGTTAAGCCTTGAAACACCGATACGAAAGGTTCCGTTACATTGTAGATCAACTGCGCGACGTGATGCACCGGACTGGCTTGCAACAGCGTCAGGATGTAGCGCATGATGATCAGCATGTTGAGCAGACTGGCGCCCAGTTGGATCAAGCCGGTGACGCGGATGACGATCTCCTGGTTGGCTTGAACCGGCGCGTTATCCCAAAGTTGACCGGTGATCGGTTGGAAGCGTCCCGAATCTGTGATCGGTCTCATCGGAGGCTCCTTTCATCTTTCTGAATGCGGCGCGGATGTCACTTCATGCGGGAAAATAACACCCACAGTAACTGGATGATGATCCACCCGAGCAGCGCGTAGACCACCATGGCGACCAGTGAGAAGAATTCGATCTCGATGCCCTCGAAGGAGGGTGTGCGGGTGAGTCCTTGGAACATCCACAGGAACGGCGAGGTGACGAAATACACCAAACTCGCGAATGGATTGGCAGGGTTGGCAGCCATCAGTTTGAGAATGAAGCGCAAGCCGATCAAGCCTTCCAACACGCCGAAGGCGATCTGGATCAACCCGATCGTGCGCCGCAGTGTCTCTTCACTGAGGATGAAAACCCGCAGGGCAGAGGTTCTACCCGTCGTCGTTCTGATTCGTCCGGTATCGCTGAGTTGACTCATGCCTATCTCCTTTCTTTGTTCGGGTCAAAACCGACTGACTGTCGGTCTTATTATGTTTAACCAAGCGAAATGAGAAATCAATTAAATGAACGTGATTCTCGAATGAAGTGGAATGGGAAATATGTACGATGCAAGTATCAGCTGAGAGGGCTGAAGGTCATGGTATGTTTTCGTGACGTATCCTTTTTGTCCGCGGCAAATGCGCGATTCGTTTACGTGAATCTCGCTGTGATATAATCATGCCATCTTATAAAAGGTCGCGCGTGTTGGTATCACCGTCAACCCGAATAATAGGTTGACGGTTTTTTTCTTAAACACTGACTACAAAGGAGTCGAGTCATGGAAGCGAAACTGTATGTTGGAAACCTGTCGTATGAAACCACGGAGCAGGGGTTGCGCGAGTTATTTATGCAGGCGGGGAACGTGTTGTCGGCTGTATTGATCAAAGAGCCGGGTACCAACCGATCGAAAGGGTTTGGGTTCGTGGAGATGGGCTCGCAGAGCGAAGCGCAGAAGGCGATCAGCATGTTCAATAGTTACATGCTGAACGACCGCCAGTTGACCGTGAACGTCGCCCGCCCGCGCGAAGAACGCGGCGGTTTCCGCGACCAGCGCGGTGGTCATCGCCAACGCGGCAACAGCAACCGCCGCCGCTATTGATCCGTGCCGATGAACTTCGAGATCGGCGACCGGGTCGTACATCCACAGCACGGGGTGGGACAGATCGTCAAACGGGAAGATAAAGAATTCGAGTCTGGGGTGATTCGGCAGTATTACGAGATTTCCATGCTCGGAGGCAGTACGGTCTGGGCTCCAGTGGATCTGAGTACCGTTGGGTTGCGGAAACCGGCAAAGCGAAGTGAAATTGCCCAGTGCCGCAAGATTCTGGTCTCTGAGTCTGCGCCTCTTCCCGAAGATCTGCGATCCCGGCAATCGAGCCTGTTAGCCCGCCTCAAACAAGGGACGATCGCCACATTTTGCGAGGTGGTGCGCGACCTGTACGCCTTCGGCGAACACAAATCGTTGTACGGCACGATCGCAGGGTTCTACCGCGTGACCAAGGAAGTGCTCGCTCAGGAGTGGTCGATGGTGGAGAGGATAACGCTTTCTGAAGCCGCTCAGGAGATCGATGCCCTGCTTGCTAAAGGCAGGGAAGCCATGCGCGCAAAGAAACGTTAGAGGGAATTCGAACGTGCCCCTTACCCGTCTGTCACCTGTTAGGCTCGGGCACATTTCTTCGCCCAATGTGATGTACCCAATGCATCTTGAAACGAAGCATTGACTTGGAAAATCAACAAAACCATCAACCGACCAGCCCTTTCCCACCCTTCGACATGCTCAGGGAAGTTTTAGAATGGGCGGGGGGTTAGGCTCAACCGACACGCCAACCAGTCATCACAAGCGGGGTGCCACCCTGAGCGCTATGCAAGCGAAGTGGCGATCCATTACGACCCAAGTGTGGGGCAGGGGGAATGCTGGCACGAAAACCAGAAATGGTTGACGGACACGACAGGCTTAAGTTGCCTGCTTTTCAATTCGCCCGCGATTGCCAGCCCAAAAATATTCCATTCGCTGTTCGTCTGCTCGTCCAAAATTTTCCCGTCGGCGAATGTGAAGGTGAGCATTTGTCCTGAGCCTGCCGAAGGATCGAGCAGGCGCGAGTAAGCGACAGCCGCGCCGACCTCGCGTCCATCCCCGATGCTGCCCGCGTCCAATGCAGAAGCGGTTCCCTCCATCCAAAATACCACCACGCCCTCCCCGCCCACCGTGTCGTTGATGACATTCACTTCGCTCAAAATTTCATACAGATACGCGACGGCTTCGCCGTTCAAATCAATGGTCAACACCCGCGCCATCGGCGGGAATTGATTGGGGGTTGAGCAGTTCTCCGAAGGGTTGAAGCGGAGTTCGGCGCGGTCATTTTCGCCCGCGCCGCTCCATTGGCTCAGACAGTTGAATTCATCCGCAAGGACTTTCAACACGCCGCTGGCGCGGCAACCGCGCTGAAAAAAAATAACCGCGCTACCGACGCCGCAAAGCGCGGCAAAGTTGTGTTCGATGTCGCGAACGGCACGGGTTCAAGAATTTACCCCCAATTTACATTCCCATCACGGCAGGATTACAAGGCGCGCGTATACTTTTGTTTCGGTCATAAGGAAACCGCAATGAATACGATGAAATGCCCTTTCTTGCTGTTGACGATTCTCATCCTCGCTTCTTTTGCCTGCCGCTTCAGCGTATCAGACTCTACACCTACGCCTGTTGCACCAACCGTCCAATCCTCTTCCGCCCCCACCGTCCTCTATTTCACCATCGGCATGCACATCGAGCCGATGGGCGAGACCGCCCAGGGCTATGGCAGCGGTAAGGGCGATTATCACCAGCCGCAGTTCTTCCAGCGCCACGTGCAGGATATTCTGACCGTGACAGGCATCGTCGAGGCGCACGGCGGGCAGATGGCGATTCAGGCGCAAAGTCCGTTTACCGTAGCCGCCATCGAATCGGGCAACACCATCCTCGCCGACCTCGCCGCGCACGGGCATGAAATCGCCCTGCACTTCCACGAGGACGCACATCTCGGCAAGAGCTCGTCCGCGCTTTCCGTTCAGCAGTGGTGCGACGTGATGAAGCAGGAAATTGACCTGATAAAGCAAGCCAGCGGCGTGAGCGACGTCCGCTACTGGAGCGGCGGAAATTTGTACCCGAATACTTATGAAGCCGCTGAATGCGCCGGGCTGGACGTGAACAGCGACTGGAAAAATCCCAACGTTCAGGAGACCGACCTCTCTCTCGTGGGCGTCAACCCCTGGCGCCCGGCCGGCGGCACAGACGGCACGGACTTCACGCTCTTCACCCAGCATGACCCAAACGGCGCGATTGTCTTCCTGCCGGAAGGGCAATATGACCAAACCAACTTCGCTTCCATGCGCCGCAGTCAGGATGCAGGCGGCGACGAAGCCTACTTTGAGTATCTCAAAACGCAACTCTACGCCTCGCTCGAAGCCGCCCAGCCGGGCAAGGTCAACGTCTTCCACTTTACCATCCACCCCGGCGAATTTCGCGGCGACCCAAATCAGCCCTTTGCCGTCATCGAGAAGTTCCTGACCGAAGTGGTGGACCCGCTCGTCGCCAGCGGTCAGGTGCAGTGGGCGACCTTCTCGCAGATGGCGGACGCCTATGCGGCGTGGGAGGCGGCAAATCCGGGCGTGGAGCCGAGGTGATTCAGTGGACAGTAACCAGTAATCAGTGATGGAGAGCCGCTATGAAAACGTTCACCCTCTTGTTGACCAGTCTTTTGCTCATGGCGTGCGCGTTGACCGCGCCGCTCACGCAGGGGACGGAAACGCCGACCGCCGAAACGGGAGCAAGCCTCTCGTCCACATCCGAACCGACTGCCTCCCCCTCTCCAGCTGCTGCCCCTCCACCCGCGTCCGAGACACAACAGCCGGCGCTGAGTACAAACCAACCGCCGCCGGGCAATCTACCGCAGGGAGGTCCCGGCGGGCAGTCCCTCACCCCCACCTTGGCGGACGTGACTTATTGCACGATGGACGGTGTGGAACTGAAAATGGACCTGTACTATCCTGCTGAGGGAACAGGTCCCTATCCGGTGGCCATGTACGTTCATGGCGGCGGCTGGTCGAAAGGGGATAAAGCCGAAGGCGCGGGCGCGAAAGAAATCCTCCCCTTGCAAAGCGCTGGCTTTCTGGTCGTCGCCGTCAATTACCGCCTCGCGCCCGATTATCAATTCCCCGCCATGATTGAAGACGTGAAGTGCGCCGTGCGTTCCCTGCGCGCTCATACCGCCGAATATAACCTCGACCCAAATCGCATCGGCGGGTGGGGCGGCAGCGCGGGCGGACATCTCGTGAGCCTGCTCGGCACAACCGACAAAAGCGCGGGCTTCGATGTGGGCGAGTATCTGGAATATTCCAGCCGTGTGCAAGCCGTGGTGGATATGTTCGGTCCCGCCGATTTGACGGTGCAATTTAGCGGTGGTTACGAAAGCGCCAGACGTGTGTTCAATGGCTTCGATGCCGCGCTCGCCAGCCCTGTGACCTACGTGACCGCGGACGACCCGACGTTCTTGATGTTGCACGGCGAGAAGGATGAAGTGGTGCCCATCGAACAGTCTCAGATTTTGTTAGCCGCACTGCAAGCGGCAGGCGTGCCCGCGGAACTTGTGCCTGTGGTCAATGCCAACCATTCCTTCAAACCCGATGGCGGACAGATCAATCCGTCGCGCAGTGAGATCACGCAATTGATTGTTGCATTCTTTGAGGAAACTTTGAAATGAAAAAACTATCTTTGCCTTGTAGAACAACTCGTATGAGTTATCCAAAAAGAGGCAAATGACCCATGCTCGAAACGATTTTGCGCCTTCTGTGCGTCCGGATTTGGCGCATACGCGGTTACGACACCTTCGCCGGGGAATGGTATCCGCTCCCCGGAATCTTCCTCAGCGAAAACGCAGCCATCCGCGCCGCGCACAGGCGGCTGAAGCAATTGGAGAAAGCCCAGCCCTCCAGCGTCTCCGGCGGGCAGGATGGTATTCAAGACCAGGTCTATCGCGTCTCCCCTGATGGAAGCCTGAAGCGGATTCGTTGAAACCAAATCCTGCACATCCTGCCTATCCTGTTTGACTCAAATGGAGACTCTATGCCCCGCTTCTTCATTTTCATTACCATTCTGACTCTTCTCACCCTGTCATGCGGCTTGCTGAGCGGCGCTCCCGCCCCTACCCTTCCTGCTGCCACACCTGACACGGGAACACTGGTCACCGAAACACCTGACACCGCAACACCTGACACCCCCACACCCTACATCTCCTTCATCATCAACGTCCACGATTGGACTCACTCTACCGAAAGCGCCGACATCCTGCTCAAACTCGTTGACCTGTTCGAGAAATACGGCGTGCGCGGCGACTTTTACTTCACCGCCGAAATCACCCGCGAACTAGCGGAGACACGCCCGGACGTGATCGAACGATTCCGCAACTCGAATATGACCATCAGTTACCACGTCCGCCCGCCGCACCCGCTCTACACCGGCTTCGATGACCGCCTGCAAGGACTGGATGACGCCGCGCTGTATCAGACTTTGCTGGATTACGAAACCTACACCCTCGACCTCACCACCGGCGACCTCGACCGTTCGCGTGCCGGCGGCTACACCTACGTCGCGCAAGTCTTCGGGCGCAACCCCGTCGTCGCTTCCGTTCCCAACAGCGGCAGAATCAAAGACACGGCGCAAAAGGTCTATGCCGCCCTCGGCGCACAGATGACCATCCTGTACCACGAAGAAGGCACGAAACTCGAACAGCCCTTCGAGTACGTCAACGGCTTGCTCGTCCGCCCCAGCGATTTCAGCGTGACACGCAACACCCTCGTGGACGGCACGGATAACTTCTGGTGGAACATGATGAGCAAGCCGAACGCGGCAGATTATCGTCCCCTGCATTTGCTGGAGTTGGGGTTAGAGCAGTGGAGCGGTCAAACTGAAAGTTCGTCCTACAAGCGCGCCCCATTTATCACCGCCCTGATTCACGAAAACAACTTCTACCGCCGCGGCGCGGAAGGCTGGACTTCGATTTACTTCACCATCGAAGGCGGCAAAAAAGGCGAACCGCTGCCCTCACCCTGGAATCTCTCCGCACCCGACCCATCCACCCTGCGCCCGCCCGAAGAGCAAGCCGCCATCTGGCAAGCATACGAGGAATTTGTCGCCTACGCCGCGGCGAATTTGAATGTGGTGACTTCGGAAGATATTCTGGCGATGGCGGAGCACTATTAACCATTAACCAAAGGAGAACAAAAATGAAGCGTTTATCTTTTTTCATCATACTGTTGATGATTGTCTCGCTGGCATGTAATGCGGCTCAAGGTCAACCTGCCACGACGGCGATCCCCACCGTTGCGCCGCCTTCCGAAACCGCAGTCATCCCCTCCGCTACCCCGCTGGTAGAGATAACGTCTGTTCCCACTGTCATACAGCCTGCCGCCGAGTCGACACAAGCGGCTGCGCCTGTCAACTTCCCGCCGGTTAGCGATGCGGCGTATGGGCAGAACGGTGATACCGCTTCCATCGTCATTCCATCCAGTTCATGCGCGAATGTCACTTCATCGCCGATTCTGGCAGGCGACTTTGTGGTGTGGGCAATGCACGACCGCGGCATGGGCTGTGACAATGCCAGCCCATACAGCCAGGCGCTGCTGGGCTACAACATCCGAGACGGAAAACTCTATATGCTCGCGCAAAACGGAAGTTCCGAAGCGACGCCTCTCTACCAGCCCGAAGCGGGTTTGCTCTTCCAGAACTTTGTCTTCGGCGGAACGGTTGCCGCGCTGGACGCGGATACTTTCCAAAAGGCGTATGCCCCGCCGCAGGATTTTCGCACCACGTCCGACGCTTCGGGCGTGTACCTGAACGGGCTGTATTACTTTGGCACAATCAATTCGCCGGAGCGCGGATGTCAGCAGCCCGTCAACCCAAATTGCGGCGGCGTTTACGCTTTGGACGCCAATGGCAGCATTGTGTACAGCCTCAACATGGATGACGGCTTCCGCTCCTGGATGGGCGCCGCGCTCACAAGCGACGGGCAGTTTATCTACGCGGGCGGCGCGGAGCAGTTTTTGGGCAACTCCGAAAGTCAGTTCCTCTACGGCTGTTCGGCGGTGAAACTGGATGCGCAGTTGAACATTCTCGCCTATTTCGACCCCGGCGATACGGGCTGTCATAGCAGCGGGGTGGGACAAAATGATGAAGACGCGGTAGCGGGAGAAGTGGTCATTGCGGGCGATGGCTCTCTGTGGGCGGTCTTCACGCACGGCGTGGACAGCCGCAATATGTTCGCCATGTACCATCTGGATTCCAATTTGCAGCCGATGTGCGTCTTTGAACTGCAGGGCGGACCTCTGCCGATGGCGGGGTATTACCAATCGCCCACCGTTGACAAGGACGGCAATGTGTATGTGAACATCTCTCTCAATGGCGTAGGACAGAATGGCGCAGGTCAGTTATGGAAGGTGACGCCTGCCTGCCAGGGCACAAAACTGGCAGACCTGCCGCAGGGCGGCACCAGCACCCCCGTCCTTGCGGATGACCAGTACATCTTGACCATCTCGGCGGGTGAGTTGCAAATCCGCGACCTGAACGGAAATATCGTCAAGACCTACACATTGGCGGCGCAGACGCAGGTCATCGGCAGCCCGATGATTGCCGACGGCGTGATTTATGTGGTGGATTCCGCTGGAAACCTGACGGTGATTCGCAACAGCGGCTTGCAAGGCTACGGCACAGCCGCCTGGCCCCGCTACCGTCACGATAACTTTGGAAGCGGAGTTCAGCCGTGAAGAAAATCCTTGCGCTTCTCGTTTTACTGTTTGCCGCGCTTGCCTGTTCGTTTTCGGAGATGACACCGCCCGCAGCAGCAACGCCCTCAGCGGAGACCCAGCCCCCTGAAACGGCGGTCGAGCCTGTCGAGACCCAGCTCACAGTCCCGAACGAAGCGGCGAATCCAACCTCCGGCAACAGCGCGGATTCTCAAATCCCCATCCCGCTGGATGTGGGGATGGGTACGTACAAGGGTCTGCCGCTCGGCTTGCAGGATAACGGCGCGCCTGTTGTCACGGCGGTGGACGGGGTGATTGGGCTGGTGTGTATCGGCATGAGCAACGCCTCTCAGGAGTGCGAAGATTTTATCGCCAAACTAGGCGGCGAGTTTGCGGGACAGGTCAATCCGCAGGTGCGCGTGGTGAATTGCGCTGTGCCCGGCAATGCCATCGAGAAGTGGAATGACCCCGCGTATGACAAGTTGTGGGAAAAGTGCATCGGGCAAAAAATTCCGCAGGCGGGCTTGCGCCTCGAGCAAATCCGCGTGGTGTGGCATAAGGCGGCGGATATGTTCACCACCGAAGCGAGCGGGGCGGCGTTCCCGCCGTACCCTGACCCGAATTCGGATTATTTCCACTTTTACGAGAACCTGACAATGTTTGCGGCGCGCCTGCATGAGAAACTGCCGTCGGTGCAGGCGGTATATGTCACCAGCCGCAGTTACGGCGGGTTTGCCGCCAAAGAGTCGCGCGGCGAACCGCATTCCTACGAAGAGGGTCTGGCGCTCAATCAGTGGTTGAAGGACCATCCGCTGGTGGATGGCGTGTGGTACGGCTGGGGCGCGTACATCTGGGCGCCCGACTGCGCGACAGGCGCGGTGAACGCAAGCGGCGTATGCTATGAACGCGGCGATTATCGGGATGACGGCATTCACCCTGAACAGGGCGCGCGCGATAAGATCAGCCAGATGTTGCACGAGCGGTTCAGTCAGTTTGAGTGGTATCAGCCGTAGCGCGGCTTTCAAGCCGTTGCAAAGGACGGCGCAATCATCATTGTCCCGAAGGCGCGCAGGGATGACGAATCTTCTGCAGGCCTTCGGGATGTTTGCTACTGGAGAGTACAGTAGCGGAATGTCCGTTTATCTTTGCGTATGGAATGGCGTAATGATAACGGGAAGTTTTCAGGCGCCCCGCTCACAGCTGGTGGATTTTCGTTTCAAGCAAGGACGCCTTTGATCAATTCCCGATTCACGGACAGGTCGTACATGCCCACGCCCATGAGCAATAATCCGCTCAGGGTGTTGATCAGCCGCGCCGTATTGGAGCGCTTGCTTGCCCCTGATAATGTTCCAATTACTTTATTTACTTTGGAACGCGCTGCATCCGCTCTAGGGAAGATGTTGAAAGTGGAGTTGGTGTAGTTATCGAAGTAGGTGAAGAACACTGTTGAATCCAAACGCCCCAAAGGAGAAGCCAAAGCCTCCTCAACCGAAACATTGACTTGGAAACACGACTTATCCATCACGCAGAAAAGGATTCGTCACCATGCCCTCTCCCTTGGGAGCCCGCAGGGTGCTTCGCGAAGGGGCAAACGGACATGCCGATCAGTCAAGCCAATCAGGGTGAGGTCCCGAACTGACCCCTCTCCCGTCTCCCCCAAGGGGGAGAAGCCAATACCTCTTAAAACAAAGCATTGACTTGGGAAATCATCAAAACCATCAACCGACAAGCCCCCTTCCCTTTAGGGAAGGGCGGGGGGAAAGGTCCATTACGATGCAAGCGTGGGATAGGGGAAATGCTGGCATGTACTTAAAAGTGAGTTGCCAGGATGAAGGTTGGGGTAAAATATGGTGGTCTTTTTTTCAGCAAGGAGTTTCAAATGACAATTCAAGAAATCGAACAGGCAATTACAGAACTAGACCCTGACGAACTGGCTCGCTTACGCGAGTGGTTTGATGAATACTTTGCCCAGATATGGGACAAGCAAATCGAACAGGACGCAGCCTCAGGTCGTCTCGATAAATTGATTGCGGAAGTAGATGAAGAGTACAACGCGGGGCAAAGCAAACCATTGTGAATCATCGAACCCTGCCGCGTTTCTGGAAACATTACCGCCAATTACCGAAAGAAACGCAGGGGCTGGCTGATAAAAACTTTGATCTTCTCAAGTCCGATCCTCAACATCCCTCCCTCCACTTCAAAATAGTAAACCCCGCCAGAAAATTATGGTCTGTGCGCGTTGGCATCCGATATCGCGCGCTCGGCGTGGAAAAACCAGACGGCATCGTCTGGTTCTGGATCGGCACACACGCCGAGTATGACAAGTTGGTCGCATAACTATATTACGACGAATCCCCCTCTACGCCAAGAGGGAGAAGTTACAGCCTCCTCGAACGAAACATTGATTTGGAAACCCGACTCGTCCATCATGCAGAAAAGGAACCGACTCCATGCCCTCTCCCTTGGGAGAGGGGTTAACGGACATGCCGATTAATCAAGCCAATCAGGGTGAGGTCCCGAACTAACCCCTCTCCCGTCTCCCCCAAGGGGGAGAAGCCAACACCACTTGAAACAAGTCATTCACTTGGAAAATCCACAAAACCATCAACCGACTAGCCCCCTTCCCATTTGGGAAGGGCGGGGGGATAGATCCATTACGATGCAAGCGTGGGAAAGGGGAAATGCTGGCATGCACTCAAAGAGCGAGTTGCCAAGTTGAAGGTTGGGGTAAAATATGATCAGGAGTACGAATATGAAAAACTTGAAACGCATTACCTTTGATCCAAATGTGATGGGTGGCAAGCCCACAATTCGCGGTCTGCGCGTGACTGTGGGTACGATTATCGGTCTCATCGCCGCGGGACGTGACAACAAAGAGATTCTCAAAGCCTACCCTTATCTTGAAGCAGAAGATATCCGCGAAGCCTTGACCTATGCCGCGTGGCGCGTGGAAGAAATTGAGTTGCCGCTGGCAGGCGCATGAAGATTGTCATTGACATGAACCTTTCGCCCGATTGGGTGAAAGTGTTGACGGATGCAGGCTGGGAATCCGTTCACTGGTCAACAGTGGGAGATATGCGCGCCGCGGATGATGTCATCATGTCATGGGCGCGTGATAATGGATACATGGTTTTTACTCATGATTTGGATTTTGGCGTTTTACTGGCGCTGACACAGGCGGAAAGCCCGAGTGTGATTCAAGTTCGCACGCAGGATGTGTTTCCTGAAGTGTTAGGCAAAAGATTGGTAAAGGTTTTGCAAGAACATAAGGCGACTTTAGAAAAGGGCGCGTTACTGACTGTGGATGAAGCAAATGAACGAGTTAGAGTCTTGCCGTTTGGATGAGCAGACTCCCCTCTCCTTTAGGAGAGGGGTCGGGGGTGAGGTCCATTACGATGCAAGCGTGGGACAGGGGAAATGCTGGCATGTACTCAAAACCCCTCTCCCGTCTCCCCCAAGGGAGAGAAGCCAAAACCTTCCTGAAACAATCAATTGACTTGGAAACCCAATTCGTCCAACACGCAGAAAAGGATTCGTCACCATGCCCTCTCCCTTGGGAGCCCGCAGGGTGCTTCGCGAAGGGGCAAACGGACATGCCGATCAGTCAAGCCAATCAGGGTGAGGTCCAACCGACACGCCGATCAAGCGTCACAATCGGGGTGAGGTTCTTTCCCCCCGCTGACACAGCCCTTCTAAAGCGGATTATAAGGCTATGTTTTTTTACTCGTTTTGTTTTTAATTCTTGTTTCCTCAAGGATTAATTTCATTTGCTCTGCAAATTTTAGATATTCCCGCAAGGTTTGTACAGGCTCGTCATAAGCAGTTTCGTGGTGTGCATTACTAACAGAGGTATGGGCGGCAAAAATACTGTCGGTTAAGGTTGAATCAATATCACTTTGGATTAGCAGAGCTCTCAACTTAATGGAATTAAGCGAATCTGGATTTACCAGATTTCCTGTTTTAGCTTTGCAAATATCTGCTGCTAACTCATTGTACAGAAGACGAAATTCCTCGGCGATTTTCTGCTTGTCTAATCTCTTCAAACCTGGTTTATTCAAAAACGATTTAACTTCCGCTATCCGTTCATCAACTGCCGCCCACATGCCACGTTGAATGGCAGGGCCATCGAGCGTATATGACTCAATTTCATAATATTTTCCATTAATACTGCGGCAACTTTTCCGAGTCTCTCTAATCCACTCTGCATTGTGGGAAAGTAGAATGACTTGTTTGCCCTCATCGTCAATCAGGCTTCTAATAATATTAATAATCTGAATGGAATGACCAGTATCCATGGATTGGACAGGATCGTCAATTACAAGAAACCCAAAAGTAGAATTTCCTTTGATATTGTTTGCAATACTGATTGATAAGCCTAAGGCATTAAGCTTTGACTCGCTTAAGGATGAGACGGCGCTAGGCAATAACTTGTTATATGATTTTGCATTGACCGCTATTTGTCGGGACTTAATAGCGCCACTTTTTGTTTTTGGCAACTCAAATCCGTTGAAGTGAACATCAGGATCGCCTTCGGTTTTTATTCTTTCATACCAGTTTAGGACACTTCTTGTTAAATCAACATTAACAGTGTTCTCAATCTTATTTGAGACATATTCCTTAACTTGTTTCTGAAGTTCCTTTACTCTACCCAAAACGCCAATGATTACTGCGCGTTTATTGAGCATAACTCTTCTTTCAAGAAGTTCTATCAACATTGATAGCTCTTGTGTCCCTGCTTGCAAATCGAGAATATTTGTTAGGACCTTACTGGCAACCGAAATCGTTTTCGCATGATCTTTCATCGTTTTCTTGTAAACATCAATGTCGGAAATGTGTTTAACAAAAACGTCTGCAAGATTTTTTATTTTTTCGGGAGTCTCAGTTGACTTGACTAACGAATCATCCACGTCGTCCAAACAACCAACAGTGATTTGGTAAGAAGAATTGAGCATTTCCTTCCTAGATCGAACATCTTCAATTGCATTTTTTACTGTATCGAAATGGGTCTTATTCTCAACACCAAAAACCATTTCTAATTTTTGCAAAACATCTTGTGTATCCAAAGATAACAATGTGTCGGATTTGGCGACAAGCCTCGAATAGCCTTGCTCAAATCGTTTTCTCAACGCTTTGAGCTTAGAGTTTATTTCTTCACGTCTTGCTTGTAGGTTTTTAGTTTTCGATTCTTCCTCGTTTACTCTATTGCATTCATGTTGAATCTTCGTTGTTTCGTTTTCGGTTAGTGGATGACCGCAAAACGGGCATTCTTTTGGCTTGTTTAGAAGTTCTGCTAACCCGTGATTAAGGAATTTTGCACGATCAATGATGTGCTGAATAGTAGCAAGTTTAATCAAACCCAAATATTCGCTTGAAAATTCGTCAGTTATAGAGTTTATAAGAAAGTTTGTATCATCTAAGATAAGCTTTTCTTCTTCATCAGAAAATGATTCTAAGACAAGTTGCTGGTCAAAATACTTTGCAACAGAAAGTCCCCTCAGATTTTTTAGTTCGGCAAGAATTTCATCTGTGTCTACAAGGCTCTTTCCAGTCCTAGATAAGCATTCTGTCTTGATTGCCGCGAAAAATTTATCAAAATCGCTTTTCTGATACAGCTTGAATATTTTCTCCAAATTTGGAAGCGACTTGATTTTTTCTTCAAGGCCTGAAAAACTGTTAAGAAAATTCGCGACCTCTCTTGGTGGGTCATATTTAGTTGACAAGGAAATAAAATGATCTTGCAAATCTGCCAATTCTTCCTCACCAATAAGTTTAGTGAATCGCTGATATCGGTCAGATGGCTTGGTTAGCAGGAGGTTTTTAAGCGCATGTTGAAGAATAAAGGGGCGTGGGTCATTGATTGCATCTATAGCCCAAGTCCAGTTGTCAACTTTTTGCCCATTAATGTATCTTTGAATAGTTTCGTCAGCTTGTAGCTCCCCACGATATACAACTTCAGACCCATCATCCATAACAAAAACTGCTTCGACAAATGGAGTTTGATCTTCTGGAAAATGGATGTTGCGATATGAACCAAGATACTCTGATTTGTTGTCGGAAGCATCTTCAATCTTGGAAGTGATTCCATATAGAAGCCATTCTAGCGCCTCAGATATGCTCGTCTTCCCATAACTGTTCTGACCTGAAATAAGAGTTAGTTTGTCATGAAATTCGATTGGCTCTTGAAGTTTATTAAAACCTCTAAAGCCTTGAACTGTTAGACTCTTTATTCTCTTCATTGAGTATCTCCAGGAGAATCTTATCTAATTCAGTTTCCATTTGGTCGACGGGATTCGGAAAGCTATAAGCCTCGATTATTTTCCTGAGAGCAGGATCAGTGACTAATTCGCGCAATTCCTTTTTATATTCCTGAATTTTATCCAGACTTGATTGTCTCATTTGTGCCTCAATAAGTTTCGTATTTGAACATTTTCTTATAAGCAATTATAGTTGGTTTTACAGGAAGAGCACTTCGCTCTCCAGCTTAATCCGTTCCCATGTGTGAATCTGTGAAAGAGTCCGTTTACATCGATCCACCGTCAGCATCTTGGGTGAAACAAAAAGCCAGTGGTCAGGATTAACCATCGGCTTAGAATGAAGCGAAGCATTTCATCCAATTACGAATTACCAATTACTAATCATCCAATCTCCAATCTCTAGTCTCTCTTATTCACAATCTCCCACAACCGATTCGAATTCAACGGAATTTCCAGGATCTCAAAATCCACATCATGTAGCGCATCTTCCAATGCCTGCGCAAACAGCGGACCGACAGGGATCGCGCCCGCTTCGCCCGCGCCCTTCACGCCCATCGGGTTGAGCGGCGAAAGCGTTTCGCCATGTCCCGTTTCGATGCGCGGCACATCCAGGCTCGTGGGCAGGTGATAATCCATGAACGTGCCGTTGAGCAGCTGCCCGTTTTCGTCGTAGGCGAGTCGCTCGTAAAAGGCGTTACCGATTCCTTGCGCCACGCCGCCGTGAATTTGACCATCGAGAATTAGAGGATTGATGACCTTGCCACAATCGTGCACGACAAGATATTTTTGGATTTTGATTTGCATCGTTTCGGGGTCGACTTCCAGAATCATGGCGTGGACGCCGCTGGCGGTTGCGCCTCTTTCTGGACCGAAATAGTTGGTCGCTTCCAAACCAGGCTCTGTCCCAGGCTTGACCGCGCCGCGCGTCGGGTTGGCTTTGCCCGCCAGTTCGCCCAGCGAAATGGACAGGCGCGGCATATCCGCCACGCGCACTTCGCCATCGGCAAGTTCGAGTTCGTCTTCGGGCGCGTTGAGATGTTCGGAGGCGAGTTTGAGAATTTTCTTGCGCACAACTTTCGCGGCTTCATTGATGGCATTGCCTGCCACCACCGCGCCGCGGCTGGCAAACGTCCCCGCGCCCCAATAAAACTGATCGGTGTCGCCTGTGACGACATCGATTTTATTGACATCCACGCCGAGTTGCTCCGCGACGATCTGCGCGTAACTCGTGTAATGACCCTGTCCCTGCGTGCCCACGCCCGTGACGACCGACACGCGCCCGCTTCCCATCACCTGTACTTTTGCTCCTTCGTAGGGACCGATGCCCGTCCCTTCGACATACGCGACAATGCCAATGCCCACATGTTTTCCTTCGGCGCGCAGGTTCGGTTGAATCTCGTTGACGAACTTGTGATACCCGATCCGTTCGAGCGCTTCATCCAGCAACGGTTCGTAGTTGCCGCTGTCGTACACAATCGGCGCAAAATCCTGATAGATGATCTCGTTGTTGTAAGGGAACTTATCGGGCGGGATAAAGTTGCGCCTGCGGATTTCGGCGCGGTCAATTTTGAGTTCCTTGGCGGCAATGTCGAGCAATCGTTCGATGACGAACACGCCGTGCTGACGCCCCGCGCCGCGATACGGGGTGACGATGGTCTTGTTGGTGAAGACCGCCGTAAACTCGGTGTAATAATTTTCGATCTCGTACAAGCCAAGCGCGTTGGCTTGCGAGTTGAGCGGCACGGTCAGACCATACGGAGCATACGCGCCCGTGTCGTGCAAAAAGACATCATGCACGCCGAGAATGTGACCGTCCTTATCAAACGCGGCTTCCGCATCATGAATTTGTCCGCGCTCGTGCGTGGTGGCGACAAAATTTTCGGCGCGGTCTTCGATCCATTTGACGGGGCGGTTCAACTTCATCGCCGCCCACGGGACGAGCACTTCCTCCTGATAGAACATCATGATCTTCGGACCGAATCCGCCGCCGATGAACGGCGCGACGACTCGCACTTGCCGCTCCGACAACCCAAGCATTCCCGCCAATCCGTTTCGAATCACAACGGGAGCCTGAGTCGTGTCCCAGACGGTTAATCTCCCCGCGCGCTTATCCCACTCCGCGACAATGCCGCGGTTCTCCATCGCCGCGGCGCAGCCATGCTCATAACTGAATCTCCGCTTGATGACCAGCGCCGCATCTTTCTTCGCTGATTCATACTCCCCTTTCCTCTGCACCACGTGCGCCGCGACGTTCGAGCCGATCTCTTCGTGGATGATGGGGCTGTCCGATGCCAGAGCCTTTTCCATATCCACAACCGCGGGGAGAGGATCATAATCCACCTGAATATCAGTCAACGCATCTTCGGCGATGTAGCGGCTCTCCGCCACGACCATCACAATCGGCTCACCCGCGAATTTGACCTTGTCCTTCGCGAGTGGAACCTGAGTCTTTTCATTGAACACAATATCCTTGACAGGCGGCGGCGAAACCAACAACGGACCAGGCTTCCAGTAATCGCCTAAATCATTTGCAGTGTAAACGGCGACCACTCCTGCGCGTTCAAGCGCTCGCGAAACGTCAATACTATTGATCTTCGCATGAGCGTAGGGACTGCGCACAAAAGCAACGTGGAGCATGTTCGGTAGATCCACATCGTCTACGTATAATCCCTGTCCCGTAAGCAGACGTGGGTCCTCGTTGCGCTTAATCCGTTCGCCGAAGTATCGAGTGGTCATAATAATCTCCGTTGCAAATTTATCCTGCTAAAGCCTATAATTTCTTTATCTAATCAGGATTGTCTTCCTGCTCGTGGATTCTCCATATCTCAGCAAGTTTTGGCATAACATAGGACATAATCTGAAATCCGTCTATTGTCGGTCCGATTTTTTCACCCCATTCGGCTGCCAGACGATACATATTGTATTGATCTTTCAAGTTGAGACGCGCTCTATCAGCAATAAATATAAAAGCATAAGCGCCTGCGACCCAGTCTTGAATATCATCATAATAGCGCAAGATAGCTCTCAATTGCTCATCATCAGCAAATTCATCATTAGCAAGAACGTGGGTATGAGCGACTATAGTCCCCATTCGAAACTCGATTGATTTCTCAAGTAGCCCATATTGTTCTGCAAATCTAAATCCTTCCTGATAATCGTTTAAGGCAGCTGGATAATCTTGCATTTCCAAATGGGCTAAGGCACGCGTTAATAAAAGTTGCGATTTTTCTCTAAATAAATGAGGGATGTTTCGAGACATATGTATTGCCATGCTTGAAATTTCTATTATTCGCTTCCAATCTCCTCGTTCCCTACAAACAAACTCCAGATTGCCCAATGCTTCAAAATGTAGAAATAGATTAGTTGAATTTTGGGCAACCATCAAAGCGTGCTCAGCATATTTGTATGCTCTCTCTTTGTCATCATCAATCAAATTAGACAAATCTAAAAGAACATGTACTAGCCTACTCTTTTCCTTTTCGACAAGGTTCTCTTTAGATTCATAAAACTCACCGCAAAGAGTCCAGTATTGAATGGCATCATCATTTTGTTTTACACACCTTGCCGCATAGCCCATTAGAGAATAAATGGTTCCATCATCACAACCCAACTCATCCCAATCTTGGTCTTGAAAGTTTTTAGCCCAAATTGGATGGCGTTCTGACTTTAGCCTCTGCGCTTTCTTGAGGAGTCTCAAGGCTCTTGATGCTTCTTGAACGTAATATTCTCGACGCGGAAAATTACCAGGACCTCTTTCAGGCACCGAATCGAAGGATCCTTGTTTATAGTTAACCCTTATTAGTGCATTATTTGCGCAACGAACTTTATAGTTTGGAGTAGACTCAAGAAAAGTTCTTGCCTTCTTGGCTAATTCCCCTTCTAAAACATCCTCAAGGTAAGATTTCTCTACTACATCAAACCCCTCTAATGCTCCAGCAACTTCTTCTAATATTTTGAGCCCCACCTTAATTCCTGAAATCGTTCCATTCTCAATTCGTTCTATTGCCTTTTCAACTCCAAGTTGAACCAATTTACGAGCAGAAACATCTATATTTCTGTGTGTTCTCATTCGAGCCATAGGATCAGTATATAAATCGCCGCTCAATATAGCAAAAGCAACTCTTCCCAATCCATACCCAAAGCCCCTGCCCCCATCAACATTATTAAAATTTATCGCCGTAGTAAGAGCACTTTCGAAATTCCCTAGTTCCTCTTGCGAATATAATTTTATATGACGAGCAACAAGCACTGCCAAACTACCCGCGGCAGTGGCACGCAAATCTTCATCAAATTTAGAGTTTATAATTTTTAGTAATTCGAAAGCTGTGTTCTTGTCTCCCATCTCACCTACAAGCAATATAGCTTCCATTTGGCTAATATGATCACCAGACTCATAAAAATACTGTAAAAGACTCTCTATAGGTCTTTCTCCTATTCGCATACGTTCACGTAACCCGTCAGCAATCGGACACGGTAGGTCAGGCGCATGTTCCATATGACCAAGTCGGGGAAGTAACAAATCGAGTCCGCCCTTTTCTCCTGCTGCATTTCTTGCCCATTGCCTACTCAATGCTGCTCTGGCGGGCTCTTCGATATTCTGATCTAAACGCTCTATCCACATCGCAAGAGTCCATATACCGTTTTCCGAGTATCCATAATTTTTCAGGGCGACTCGTGCCTCTGTGGAGTCGAACTTTGCCAAAGAAAGAGCAACACCATCGCGTACATAAAAATACACAGTCCACATGCCTCCATGGTGACCTGCGGTTCCACGCGTGACAATTTCCTCATCATTCAGAGCATTAATTAGATACGGGATCGAATCGGGGTGAAGTTGTTCCCCCAATGCTGATGCTATCTGCAACCTCACTTCTGCTAATGGGTGCCGTGCAAGTATAGGAAAACAACTCTTAGGTGGTACAGAAGTTAAAGTCCATGCAAGAGCTTCACCTGCCGTAATTGCAATTTCTTCATTCCTATCGCTTAGCAATTCCAGTAAATGTTGAACAGCAGGCTCGCCCATTTTTGAAAACACGCTAGTGAATTCTCGTCTATATATATCAAACATGCCTGGTGCTGTTCCACGTTGAAAGAGTTCTGTAAACCGATAGAATCCTTGGACAAGAATCTTTGCGGATGTATCATTCTTAATCTCTGCCAATGCTTTTGCTGTATCTATATACTTGCCAGCCAAACCTACAAACTCACTTATAAGTGATTGCCCCCATTCAAAATAATCACCTTCCAGTTCTTTGGGTTTTTCTAAAAGAATCTCACCTATAACTTCAATAGCTTTTTTCTTCTCGTCTTGTTCATCGGACAGCTTATTTGCAATCTTGGCAAGTGACAGCAACACATTTGTATTAATGTCAGACTTTCGTTTAGAGATATAAAACAATAACCATTTAACTGAATCTAAATCGCCAATCTCGCCTATTACCCATAACAATCCTCGTTGATTCCATATGTCATGACGCGCCCACGCCCATTTAGACCCGCCTTGATCTTTCTCTTCTGAAACATCATCATCAAAAGACTTCAAAATTATTCTTTGTATATCTTTTCGATGTTTTTCGCTGTAACTGGCTAGAAGCACCAAAACGCCTTCAAATCCTCGTTTTCGTACAATAGGCTCCAAATTTGCGTTCATTAACTGATGAGCAGCAAAAAACTCCGCGATAAGATCATGTCGAAAGCGCACTCTCTCAGTGTCGAGTATTATCAAGCCAACTTCATCTAAAGCACGAAGAACTGCTTTAGGGATATGTGATGAAATTTTGTCCAACGGAACAAATCGATGGGATATGCTTTTGAATGCTATATCTGAGAGCAGATCTATAACATCTGAAATATTCCTATACTGTTTAATTTCAGAACGATCAACTCCTAGTCTCTCATCGAATCCCCTAAGCAAACGATTTACACAATCTTCTATCAACTTCCACTGATTAGCTACTTGCAATCCACCGCTTTCTTTATAACTATCTAATATGATATTTAAGAAAAACGGAATTCGAACCAGTTGCATCAGGTCTTTTTCTTGACGCCTTTCACGTTCTTCCTGTAAAGATTCAAATTGACCGATAAATGCTTTACTTTTTTCTCTACCTAAATAAGTTTGGGCGAAATGGCGAATATTTTCCGTTTCAAGGGAAAGAATGGCTATCTCTGGAAAATCAAGATTGGCTTTATCTTTATACTCTTCTACTCTGTAGGTCGCAATTGTTATGGTGTCCAAATCGCGAAGAGTCTTTGTCAATCCAACAAATCTCTCCTGATTGAGTTCATCAAGCCCATCAAAGTAAAGTGCTACTCCCTGTAGAATTAGGTCATTAGGATCAACCATTGGGGAGAGTAATTTAGCAGCAGAGAAAAGATATTTTCGAAGATTGTTTATGAGAACACTAAAAAAATCGCCTGACTGCCATTCCCAAGCTTCTATCAAGATAGGCATAGGCTCATTTATATTTTGTAAAGCTAAATTTGCATTTTCAAGAGCTTTCTTGCGAAGAAGTATCGTTTTACCTGATCCATGAGGACCGCTCAGAATAAACGTATTAGGAAGATCGGGGATTTCAGATAGACGGTTGTACCGTTTTGGTATCTGAGAATCTCTGCCAAATGAATTCGACGATGAGAAAAACGGCATTAATGGCAAATTCTCATAAGTCCCCAAATCAATAGGACTCGATGATTTAGGAGAATATTTCTCAATGAATTTATGAAGGTAAATTTCTCTGGCTTTTTCAAGATTAGGGCGTTTGTCTTTCGAAGCAACAAGTTTTTCAATCCCATCGGCAATTGTTTTTTGTACCTGAATGGATTCTTTTTGTAATTCAACAGATTCTTCATCCGCCCTTGCAGACCGTTCACTGGCTTTCATCGTTCGGTATTGGAAAATTTGATCCAGTATGCTCTTAAGTTTTTCAATCCCCATCAGTTGTTGGTGCAGAATTTCAAGATAGTCACGGGCAGCCTTATCGGATGATGCTCTTTGGCTTTCAGGCAGAACCATCCTAAATTCTTTTTCAATCTTGACCTGTGGCGCAGGATCAAATGGATGTTTCAAGAATTCATTAACGGCATTGCGAATACTGGCTAAATCGTAAAATCGTGTGTCACCTGCCAACGCCCGCGCTAAGTCTTCGTCTTCATATTCATCTATAAAGCGGTTAGCTGCGCTCTCAATCGCCTTTTCGATTTCTTTCTTTGTGGCAATATCTTTGACAAGATTTTCACCACCTTTCTGGACAAAATCAAGAATTACATCGATTAGTTTTTCGGTAATTAGAGCTGGAACAGTAAACACAGCATACTCCTACACCTAAATCTACAACCATTTTACTGCAAGAAATATAGGCAAAGATGCTTTTATCATGACAGGCTTGTGGATTGTCAGTTCTCTGTCATTGCGAGGAGATTGCTTCGTCGTCGCTTCGCTCCTCCTCGCAATGACAGATTCAAATTACGCCCACGCCACTGCGCGACAAAACGCCGCTTCGCCGCCTTTGAACTTCCACGGGAAGACGCCGAGCGTGATGCGCTTGTTGTGCAGTTCCTTCAAGCCAATGTCGCCGCCGAGATTTTCCACGTGGATGCAATCGTGCGGGAACAAGGCGTTGTGTGTTAGCTGGTATGCCGAATCGGGGAACAACACATCCATTTGGTTTTCGCCAAATTTTTCCACTGTCTTCGCGCGGACTTTCTGCCAATGTTCCAATCCACCCTTGCCGAGGAAACGACCGATCGGGAGATTCATCGGGTGGTCGGTGGAGATCATGTCCACGCCCCAGATGTGGATCTTCTTCTTCAACAGCCAATCGCAGATACTAAAATGCGGACCTGGATGGCGTTGGATATATCGCTCTTCGTCACCTGTTGGGCTGAAGAATGAATATTTATGCCAGCCTGTGTGGATGAAGAGAATATCACCCTCTTTCACTTCAACCCGCTTTTCGATATCTTCGGGCGTGAACAAACCAAGGTCATCAAGCATGTCACTTAAATCCACGATGACGCCTGGTCCATAACACCATTCAATCGGAATCTGGTCAATGGTTTTGCCATGCGTGACAAAATGTTTGGGAGCGTCCAAATGGGTGCCCATATGATTCGACGTCATAATGTACTGGGCATTCACTCCCTGTTCCGCTTTGCGTTTGATGTACTTCACTTCAAACGGCGGATAGAAGGGCCAGAATGAAGCATCGGCGTTCAAGTCTTGGGATAGATCGTAGATTTTCATTTCATAAACTCCTTATAGATTGTATTTTTCGGCGTACGCCATTAATGCCTGCTCAAAAATCACCATCGGCGGTCTCACCAGTCCCGCCCCCACCTGTCCCACACCCGCATTCTTATGGGCAATGCCCGTATTGATGCGCGGGGTGATGCCCAACTCAACGACTTTGCGAATGTCGATCCCAGTCGGTGTGCCGCGGAAATCGAGTGACGGCATCGTGAAATATTTACTTTCGCCAACAGTGATCTCATACATTTCGAGGGTCGCGTTGATCGCGTCCTTCGGTGTGCCGCCTACAAAGGTGACGATCGCAGGCGCGGTCGCCATCGCAAACCCGCCGATGCCTGCTGTTTCCGTAATGGCGCTGTCGCCGATGTCGGGGTTGGCGTCAGCTTGTGTGAAGCCAGAGAAAAATAATCCGACAGGAATCTCAGCGGGCGCGGTGAACCATTGCTTCTCGCCGAGTCCACTCACACGGATTCCGAAGTCCGTGCCGTTGCGTGCCATCGTCGTCACGATCGTCGAACCCTCCACGCCGTGCGCCGCGTCGGTCATTGCTTTACACGCCGCCATCACGGGGTTCAACACACTCAACGCATTGTCACCAATAAATTGGAACACCTCAGACATCGCCGCGCTATCCTTCATCGTCTTCGCGATCAACGGCGCAATCAATTTCAAATACAACAAAGACCCCGCCTTGTTGCGGTTGTGTCCCTCATCGCCCATGTGCAGAGCCTCCGACATCAACGCGCGCATATCAATTCCGCTCGACGCCGCCAACGCATCCGCCAACGCGACGCCCAACACATCGTTCATCCAGCGCAACTTCTTCAACACCTCATCGCTGTACGCGCCGTAACGCAAAACTTTTCCGTAGCCCTCATTCAAATTGGAAAAGGATTTATTTCCATGCTCTGCATTCTCAACGACATAGACTTTCATCGAAGCGGACGTGACTCCCGCCATCGGACCGACCGCACCGTGATGATGACACGAATCAAATTCGACCTCGCCTCTCTCTACCATTGAGGTTGCTTCTGCTTCGGACACCGCTACGCCCTCGAACAGCATCGCCCCGATGATCGCCCCCCGCAGCGGACCCGACATCCGCGCCCACTCAATCGGCGGACCCGCATGCAGGTACAAATTATCCTTCATCCCAGGGATGACATCCCGTGCGGTGGCAACGGCTTTCAAGATCGGGCGCGCTTCCATCATGCGGGTGACAGCGTTGGTGTTGGCTTGGTCTATATTCATGGTTAACTCCGGGTGATTGGTAACTGATAAATGGTAATCACTACCTACCAATTACGATTTGCTCTTCATGCGTGCCAGCAGCGCCGCCATTTTTTCGTTGCCGCTGGCGGGCGGCTTCCACTCCACGTGTACGGCGTGCGCTCCCTGCGATGTCAGGCTGTCGTAAAAAGATTCAAGACCTACATTGATCGCCGCGAGCGGTTGTCTCGATTGCTCAAGGTTGACAGGGGTGAATTCATATTTCGGTTTGCTGCTAAACCGCAGGCTGACATATTCCACCGCTTCGGTGGCAGTTCTGAAAACCTTCACGCCTGCTTCTTCCAATGCAGAGACCTGAGACTGGAGATTTTGCGGGTCATCACTTGTGCCAATGAGCATGGCTACAAATTCGATGCCTTTTCTTGTAGATTGAATCTCTTTGATGGTTGGAACCAACTCCCCCGCTGGGTCAAGATGCGAACCTTCACCAAGAACCACATCAAAAAGAAGCATCCCGACCTCAGGGTCAGCCGCTTCCTGTTTCATGCGGCGGATGCGCAAGTCGTTATCGATCATAGGGTGGAGACGTCCGACCATGAAGAACTCATCACCAAGATCGATAATGGTGTGTTTCTCACTGTGCAGAGGGTCTTTGAGGGATTGGTTATCGGTAATTGGTCCATTCGAGTACAGCGGAGAAAGTGTTGCCTGCAAGCCGACCAAGGTTTCAAAAGCCAGTGTGCCGCCTGAGAATAGACCACGAAGATAGCGACTGGAGATTGGAGACTGGGAGTCGCTGGTCGCTAGTCTTTGTTCGCCAAGTTTCACCGTTAACTCTGCCGCTTCGCTCAAACTCACTGCAAAATGCAAATTGCCGATCTTTCTGGCAGGCGCCGGGTAACCGATGAAATAAATGACAACGGGCTTGCCAGTTTCTTGCGCGGCAGAAATCAACTGTGTCGCAACGTCGGGAGACGGCGGTTTGGAGATCAGCGCGATCACGGTTGTTTCAGGGTCGCGTGCCAAGACATCGAGGGCTTGATGCGCCGTGATCGCACCGACATCGGACTTCAAATCACGCCCGCCTGTGCCAATCACATGGGAGACGCCGCCTCCCAACTCATGGATGTGCGCCGTCACCGCTTGCGTGCCCGTGCCAGACGCGCCGACAACACCGATCGAACCGCGCCGCACACGGTTGGCGAATCCCAGCCCGATGCCATTGATGATGGCTGTGCCGCAGTCGGGACCCATGACGAGCAGTCCCTTTTCACGCGCAGTTTTTTTCAATGCGATCTCATCTTCAAGAGAAACATTATCACTGTAAAGGAAAACGTGTTTGCCAAGTTCAAGTGCTTCGCGTGCGACGCCTGCCGCATAACGACCTGGAACGGAAATCAAAACCCAACTCGCTTCTGGCAATTGTTTGACTGCGCCGCTCAAACTGCGCGGACGGAAATCCTGCGCGTCGCTCGTTGATTTGCGGCGGGCGAGCAGCTCGTCCACTCTGCCGATGGCATTCTCTGCGGAAGAATCATCGTTCGCTTTGACAACGATGAGCAGATCGTCGGGGCTGGCAGTGACGGCTTCAGGTAACAGGTTGTTCGCGGCAAGTAATTCGCGGTTCGCGGGAGTAGCCATCACCACGCCCGCATCGACGACGCCGGGCAAGCCGAGCAAGCCGCGTTGCAATTGCATCAACACGACCGAGTCGTAATACGCGCCAGCGCGGACGTTCCAATTGACGACGGTCATATCTTTCTCGCCACCTTTTCGATGTCTCCTGCCCACGCGAGCAGAGACTCATCTTCGTTCCACTTACCGACTAGTTGCAAGCCCATCGGCAGATTATCTTCGTTCTTTGTCGTGGGGATGTTGATCGCAGGGAATCCGATTTGAGTCCACGGCAGGCACATGACAGGGTCGCCCGTGGAGTCGAGTCCTTGGGGTGCGGGTCCGATGGCAGGCGGGCAGATCCAAATATCGATTTGGTGTTCGTTCATGGTTCGGGTGATCGAGTCTCGGAAATGGTCGCGGGCATCCAAATGAGATTGGCGATCGAAGACTTTTTGTCCGCGGTGGATCAAATCGGCGAATTTTTGCGAGTAGTGGCTTTCATGTTTGGCGAACCATTGCTCGTGAACGTTTGCGGCATCGTACGACATGATGGCGTCGTGGCGATCGCGGACTTGCTGAAAATCATCCATCGCTTGCACACGGCGAATCTCGTACCCCGCGTCAGACAGGATTCGGCAGAGATCGTTGAAGCAGGCTAAAGCGTAGTCCGAAGCGGATGAAAGGTAGATCCCGTCTGGGATTCCAAGAGTCGGTTTACGAGTCGTAGTCTCCAGTCTCCAGCCTCCAATTAGCACGCTGGCGACTCTTTGTGCAGTATCCACATCTGGCGTAAAAAATCCAACATGATCGAGCGATGGCGAAAGCGGAATGACCCCTTCACACGAAATGCGTTCATAGGTGGGTTTGAATCCGACCACGCCGCAAAACGCAGCGGGACGAATCACCGAGCCGATGGTCTGTGTACCGAGCGTGAGGTCGCACAGCCCCGCGCCGATCGCGGCGGCGGATCCACTGCTCGAACCGCCTGGAGTGTGATTGGGATTGTGCGGGTTGCGCGTGGGACCGGGCGTGAAGTAGGCAAATTCGGTGGTGACGGTCTTGCCCATGATAAGCGCGCCCGCGTTTTTGAGTTGGGTCACGCTCGCGGCTTCGTTGCCTTGCAAATCTTCGGCGGGAAGTTTGCTACCTGCTTGTGTTGTGAACCCTTTGACATGAAAAATATCCTTCACGCCGACGGTCATGCCAAACAACGGAGGGCGATTGTTTGCATCAGGATATTTTTTATTTAATTCTTCTGCATCCTTTTGCAAACGTTCAAAGCGATTGGGTTCGGGGAGGAATGCCAGAACTTCAGGTTCGCGGGAATCAAAAACAGACTGGAGACTGGAGATTAATTCTTGCACTGATATTTCTCCGTTGCGAAAGGTTTGCGCGGATTGATGGATCATAGTCTCCAGTCTCTAATCTCCAACTCCCTACTTCTCTACTTCTCGCATTTTTTCGCTTGCAAGTTTGACCGCATCCACAATGTGCTGATAGCCCGTGCAGCGGCAAAGATTGCCTGAAAGCGCGTGGCGGATCTCGTCTTCGGTGGGGTTGGGGTTATCGCGCAGGAAGGGAATCATCGTCATCAAGATGCCAGGGGTGCAGTAGCCGCATTGCAGACCATGCGCTTCCCAGAATGATTGTTGCAACGGGTGCAGATTATCTTTATCGAGCGCAAGCCCTTCAACGGTTGTGATCGAATGACCATCTGCCTGCACGGCGAAGATCAAACACGAGCGCATCGATTCGCCATCGAAGAGGATCGTGCAAGCGCCGCACACGCCATGCTCACAGCCGACATGCGTGCCTGTCAGCCCCAGTTCGTGGCGCAGGAAATCACTGAGCAACATGCGCGGCTCCACATCGCGAGTGTATTGTTTTTCGTTGACTGTCACTGTAACCTGAGTCATTGCAATTCTCCCGCGCGCTGTAGGGCTTGATTCAAGGTTTTCTTCGTCAATACTTTTGCGAGATGGCGTTGAAAATCAACCGAGGCATGCATGTTCCCGAACGGATTGATTTCCTTTTCGCTGGCATGTGCCGCGGCAGATTCGATCAGCTTCTCATTCAACGTCTCCCCTTCCAAACTTTTCGCGGCTTCGACCGCATCCACAGGTCCGTCGCCCGCATTGAGATACACCAGCTTGGCAGACTTGCACTTTCCATTTTTATCCAACGTCACCAGCGCGGCGACGCCCATCATCGCATAATCGCCCGAACGCGGCGCAACCTCCATGAACGACCAGCCTGTGCGCGGCGGCATGAACGGTATTTCGATCTCCGCCAAAATCTCATCGGGTTCGAGCGCGGTAGTGAACATCCCCGCAAAAAAATCCTTGGCGTCCAGCCAGCGCTCGCCCGATTTATTTTTCGCTTTCAACTTCGCGCTCAACGCCACCATCAACATCGGCAGTTCAGCGGCAGGGTCGGCATGGACAAGGCTTCCGCCGATCGTGCCGCGGTTGCGGATCTGCGGATGCGCGATGAACGGCACTGCCTCATGCAACAGCGGCGTGCGCTTTTCGATTGATTTATCAAATTCAAGGTGTCGTTCGCGCGCCATCGCGCCGACGCGGAGCACATTGCCTTCTTCGCGGATAAAGCTCAACTCCGCCACGCGGTTCAGATCGATCATCAGGCTGGGTTGCACTACGCGAAAATTCATCGCAGGGACGAGACTCTGTCCGCCTGCCAGAATCTTCGCATCGCCTGCGTGCTGGCTCATCAAATCCAATGCTTGTTCGAGCGACGCGGGTGCATGATATTCAAATGGAGCAGGTTTCATAAAACTTCATGTCATTGCGAGGACGCGAGTCCGAAGCAATCTCCTTGCTAATGAGGATTGGGAAAAAAGTGACTAGAGACTGGAGACTAGCTCCGCTTCTTTCTTAACTGATACCTGATTCTGCTTCCTGAAACTTTTCACCACTTCAGACATGATGGCAAGCGCGATCTCCTCAGGCGTCTGCGCGCCGATGTCGAGCCCGATGGGAGCGCGCAATCGCGCAAGTTGATTCTCGGTCATGCCGTCGTTCATCAGACGAGCGCGGCGTTTTTCATTTGTAGTTTTGCTCCCCAGCGCGCCGACGTAAAACGCGGAACTGTTCAACGCGATCTTCAAAGCAGGGTCATCCAGCTTCGGGTCGTGCGTGAGCGACGCGATCGCGGTGGAACGCGTAATCTTGATCTGCCTGAACGCGTTATCGATCCACGACTGAAGCAACACATCCACATTCGGGAAACGTTCGGCGTTTCCCCACGCCTTACGCGGATCGATGAGGATCGTTCGGTAGCCGAGCGTCTTTGCTAGCGACACCAACGCGACCGCGATGTGCACTCCGCCCACGACGACGATGGTTGGCGAGGGAAGAAGCACATCGAGAAAAACCTCGGTCGCTTCATTCAATTGCGCGCGCTGGGAATTGCCTTGTGAAAGCACCTGTATGCCAGTTTTTAACACCGCGTCGTTCCATTCGTTGCCGAGCGAGCCAGCGATGAGACCGTTTTCGGAAACCAACATCTCGCGTCCGATCAAATCGTCCGCGCCGCGGATGACCGTGACATGAACGACGGGCGTTTCATCTAATAATGCTGATCGGAGAGTTTTGAAAAATTCTAAATGAAGCGGTTGAACAAAGATGTCGATGCTTCCCCCGCAGGCGAGCCCCACCTCCCATGCCGATTCATCCGCGACGCCGAAGTGAAGAAGTTGGGGTTGTTGGGTTTTGAGCGATTCGAGTCCCGCTTCGATGACCGCGTTTTCCACGCATCCCCCGCTGACCGAGCCGACGATCCCTCCGCGGGCGGTGAGCGCCATGTGCGACCCGATTTTTCTCGGCGATGATCCCCACGTTTGAATCACGGTGGCAAGCGCGATGGTTTCCCCGCCCTGGATCCATTTTTCGACATCGGTCCAAATATCGCGCATGCCAACACTGCTCAAGGCGGCGTCCCCGCCGCCGAGGAGGGCAGCGGGAGCGCGTTGTTATTCTTTCTCTATCCTCTTTTTCACTTCATCGTAAAACACCCCTGCCAATTTCTGCGAGACGGGAACCATCAATCTCGAAACCAAACTTGCCAGTTGGCCCGAAACATTGACATCCGCCGTCCAGCGAACGAGGGTTGAGTTGTCTGGTCCATCGCTCAGGGTCATTTCGCAGACCGCGTCTGCCGCGCTGCCGGTGGCAGTGCCGTGCGCTTTGAGTTTGGCGCGGTCCGGCTCATTGAGTTCGAGGATGTCTACATCACCGGAGAAACGCGCCTTGACGGAACCCAGCCCCACCGAGACCACGCCGCGATATTTTTTGAGCGGTTCGATCGTCTCGATCTTTTCGACGCCGGGCGCGCACTGCCCAAGTTGATTCGGGTCGGTAAGAAAATCCCAGACCTTTTTACGCGCGGCTTTGATGGTCACGTCACCTTTGAGTTGCATGGATGCTCCTGATGAGGCTTGGAGTGTAGCACAATGAGGAGAGGGGAGTCAACCGGAGGAAACGCGTCCACGCCGGGGCAGGCTGACACTGCGACCGGGCCGGGTTTTCATCCCCCAAATGGCGTATCCCCGTCAAAATTCGAGGGTTATGTAATGTAAGATGAGACCAGTCGGGTTGCAGGAATTGGATTTCACATTGAACATGCTCATTGCCCGTGAGTTTGTCTGCCATTTATTCTGTCGCCGTGCGTAAGATGCTGGCGACTTTTTATTTGGAGGTGCGATCAAAACATTGACACTAACACCCGCAATCGTTTGAAAGGAGAATGAACGAAATGGCAACAAAGAAAAAAACCAGCAAGACAAAAACAAGTAAGGCAACGAAAGCAAGTGATGCAAGCAAGGCAAAACCAACCCAAATCATAAGAGGAGAAACTGCAATGGCTAAAAGTAACATGATGGGCTACCTGCCCAACGATGCGCCCCCGATGGGACAACGAGTCCTGCTGGGGTTCCAGCATGTGTTGACGATGTTCCCCGCGACCGCGTTCGTCGCCGCGCTGTGCGGCTTCCACGTCGGGACAGTGTTGTTCATGTCCGGCGTGGGAACGATCGTCGCTCTGATGCTTTCGAAGTGGCAGATCGGAAAATTCATCCCGCTGTTCTACGGTTCCAGTTTTAGTTATATCGCGGCATACCTCGCCATCGCCACCGAGATGACCGGTTCCGTGCCGGCCTTCGGCGTGCCCCTCCCCGATGAAGTGCTCAGCACCATTCAAGCAGGTATCGTGGTGACAGGTTTGCTCAACATCGTGATCGGCCTTCTTATCCGCGCACTCGGCAAGGACAAAATTGACATGATCCTCCCGCCGGTCGTAACCGGCTCGATCGCGGCAATCATCGGTTTTGGTCTCGCGTTCGCGGCGCTCGGTCTCGCGGGTGCAAACTGGGGCATTGCCTTCCTAACATTGCTGGCTACGATCCTCGCCTCGGTATACCTTCAAAATAAAGGATTCATCGGCATGTTGCCGGTGATCATCGGCGCCGTGGTCGGTTACATCGCCTCAGCGGTTTTCGACCCCGGTTCGGTTAATTTCACGCCGGTGGCCGCCGCACCGTTGTTCGCAATCCCTCATTTTACCTTCCCCACTTTCACCGGCTCGCTGGTGGTCACAGCGATCTTCAGCGTTGCCATCATGGCGATCGCGACCATCCCTGAATCCACCGCGCATTTGTATCAGATCAGTTTGTACGTTGACCGCGTGGCAGAAGATATGGGACGCGAAAAATACGAACTGGACAAGAACGTCGGCTTCAACCTGATCCTCGATGGTATCGACGACTTCTTCAAGGGGCTGCTTGGCTCCACTGCCGGCACCAATTACGGCGAGAACAACTCATTGATGGCGATCACGCGCAACTATTCGGGTCCCGCACTCGTGATGGCGGGAGTGATCGCGATCCTGCTCGGTTTCAGCGGACAACTTGCCGCGCTTATGCAGACCGTCCCGCTGGCAGTGAGTGGAGGCTTGGCAATCTACCTGTTCGGCGTGATCGGTATGCAAGGCATCGCCCTCATGCAAGAGCATAAGGTCAGCATGTTCAACCCGCGCAATTTGGCGGTCGGTGCAGTGATCATGGTGTTGGGCATCGGCGGTAACATCGGCTTTGATGGCGGATTCCTGCCCATCCCCTTCCTGCAGGGAGTCTTCCCCAGCGGATTGCCCGCCATCGCGACCGCCGCGGTCGTCGGCATCCTGCTCAACGCGATCTTCCTGATCTTCAAACCCTCAAACAACTCGTAGTTGAGTCCGCTTCAAACAAACGGGACAGCTGAATCGGCTGTCCCGTTTTTCGTTTACAATTCGGCAGAGGAGTCGTTATGCAATACACCAACCTCCCTGCTTCCGCCGCCGTCCCCGGCGGCGGTGTAACCACCAGACTACTGTCATCCAGCAAAACCCTTTGCCGAGGACGTCGAAAGAAGCGAGTAATATGACCTTTCCATCCTTCCACGACCCCACACATTTATACTTTATCACTGCATCCATCATTGACTGGAAGCATCTATTCATCACGCCAGAATATATAAACATCCCACTGAACTCCTTTGCATGGATGCAAAAGCAAAACAGAATTTTACTCTTCGCCTTTGTCATCATGCCGTCTCATCTTCACGCCATTATTAAACCCATAACCGAATCAATCGGAGCCATTGTTCAACAATTCGGCTCTTTCACAGCGCACGAAATTTTGAAAAAACTACGCACAGACAATCAACTTGATTTATTGAAATTGTTTCAACACAAGAAGCGCGATCTGCGACATGAGCATAGTATCTGGCAGGACATTCAGGCAAAGAATGTTTATTCGCCAGATTTTTTATGGCAGAAAATGGAATACATTCACCACAATCCAGTAGCAAAGGAATGGAACCTTGCAGAGGACAGAGCAGATTATCCATATTCCAGCGCGGGATATTATGATTACGGAAGAAAACCAATCATCGAAATTACAGACATTCGCGATTGGCTCACATCAAATCCTTCGCCGAGGACGGCGAAGGAAGCATAGGAGGCGGAGAAATCGTTATGCAATATACCAACCTCGGCAGAACTGGAATGAAAGTCTCGCGCCTGTGTTTGGGAATGATGAGCTACGGAGCCAAATCGTGGCGCGAGTGGGCGCTGACGGAAGAAGAAGCCAAGCCCTTCGTCAAACGCGCGCTCGATGCGGGCATCAACTTCTTCGACACAGCCGACGTGTATTCGCTGGGCGAAAGCGAGAGGATCACAGGCAGCCTGCTCAGGCATTTCGGGGTGAAGCGCGAAAACGTAATCGTCGCGACCAAGGTCAACGGCCAGATGAGCGACAACATCAACGACAAGGGACTCTCGCGCAAGCACATCATGGATGCGATTGATAAATCCCTCGAACGCCTGCAAACGGATTATGTGGACCTATACCAAATCCACCGCTGGGATTACCAGGTGCCCATCGAGGAGACGATGGAAGCGTTGAACGATGTTGTCCGCGCAGGGAAGGCGCGTTATATCGGCGCGTCTTCCATGTTCGCGTGGCAATTTGCGAAGGCGCAGCACACAGCCGAACGCCGCGGTTGGAGTCGTTTCGTCTCGATGCAGAATCACTACAACCTTGTGTATCGCGAAGAGGAGCGCGAGATGATTCCGCTGTGCGTGGATCAAGGCGTTGGGCTGATCCCATGGAGCCCGATGGCGCGCGGATTTTTCGCCGGCGACCGCACGCGCGGCGGCGGAGGGGAAACGTCACGCGCAAAATCGGATCCCTTTGCCAAAAACCTGTATTTCCGCGAGGAGGATTTCGTTGTGGCGGAGCGCGCCGCTGAAGTCGCCAAAGAACGCGGCGTGACGGCCTCGCAGATCGCGCTGGCATGGGTGTTGAGCAAGCCGTACGTTCACAGTCCCATCATCGGCGCGACCAAGCTGGATCATCTCGAACAAGCCATCGCCGCGTTGGAAATCCAACTCACGCATGAGGAAGTGAAGCGCCTCGAGGAACCGTATAAACCACACCCAGTGTTGGGGCATTCGTAGCAGACCGTTGACATTTGACGGTGGACAGTAACCAGTGTTGCCGTTCACCGTCTTTTCATTGGTAAAATAATACGCAACTTATGAGATTCGGAGTCTATTTTGACTGAGTCGTTGAAAATCTTCATCCCCATGGCAGGTTGGGGCACGCGTATGCGCCCGCACACGTGGAGCAAACCCAAGCCGCTCGTCAGCGTGGCGGGTAAGACCGCGCTCGAACACTTGATGGATATGTTCAAGACCCTGCCTGAACCTGAAAACGTTGAATTCATTTTCATCGTCGGACCCTACCTCGGCGAACTGCAGATCCCCGCGTTCATCAAGGAGAAATACCCTCACATCAAGGCGCATTACGTTGTCCAGAACGAAATGAAAGGACAATCGCACGCGCTGTGGCTGGGACGCGAATTCATGCACGGACCGATGATGGTCGTGTTCTCCGATTCGATCATCGAAACGGACTTCGCCTTCCTGCAGGAGGAAAAAGCGGACGGCGTCGCGTGGGTGCTGCCCTTCCCCGACCCGCGTCGCTTCGGAGTGGCGGAGGTGGGCGCCGACGGCTGGGTGAAACGCTTCATCGAGAAACCGACTTCGATTGAAAACAATCTGGTGTTGATCGGTTGTTACTGGTTCAAGAGTTCGGAACGATTGCTCGCCGCCATCGAAGAGCAGATGGAACGGAAGATCTCCTTGAAGGGCGAATATTATCTTGCAGATACGATCTCGGTGATGATCGAAGGCGGAGCCAAAGTGCGGACTCACAACGGCGTCAGCTGGCTGGACGCGGGAACCATCGAAGCGACGCTGGAGACGAATAAGGTATTGTTGGAGAAACGGGGGAGACAAGCAAATACGTATACAGGTACACAGGTAAACGTGATCGAGCCGTGCGCAATTGACCCAAGCGCGGAAATTTTAAACTCAACGATCGGTCCATACGCTTCGATCGGGGCGAATTGTAAGATCAGCAACAGTTCGGTTGCGGAAAGCATCGTCGAGGCGGGGAGCGAGATTCAAGCCGCGGCGTTGAGCCGCTCGATGGTGGGCAGGCAGGCAAAGGTCTGCGGGAGAGGCGATGGGCAGATCATCCAATTGAATATTGGTGACAACAGCGAAGTCGTCTTGTCGTAAAATATGAACATGGTCGAATGTCATTCAGATACAGAATATGCGGAGACGCCGCTCGCGCTCACGTGGGATGGATACAAGTATGAGATCGCAGAGATCGTGGCGCGCTGGCGCGGACCGAGCGAAAAGGGATTCCGCGTGAAGACCGTGAATGGGCAAGCCTTTGATCTGACGTATCGGGAAATCCCCGATGAATGGTTAGTGCAACCGATCTGATGTGTCATTGTGAGGAGCGCTTTTGCTCTTCGCGACGAAGCAATCTCCCTCAAAGTGTTGGAGATTGCTTCGCCCCTATCGGGGCTCGCAATGACGGAAAATTTATGGAGGCTCCATGCAGGAAGTAACGAATGTTGAACGTCTGTCGAAACGTGTGGCAGGGTTGAAGCCTTCCGGCATTCGCAAGTTCTTCGACATCGCCGCGACGATGAAGGACGTGATCTCGCTCGGCATCGGCGAACCCGATTTCACCACGCCGAAACCGATCCTCGACGCGGGCATTCGCTCCCTGCAAAACGGTGAGACGCACTACACCTCGAATTGGGGAAAACTGGAACTGCGTCAGGCGATCTCCGAAAATCTTCATCGACTGTATCAAATTAAATATGACCCAACGAACGAGATCATCGCAACAGTGGGCGGCTCGGAGGCGTTGTACCTCACGTTCACCGCGATCCTCGACCCCGGCGATGAAGTGATCATTCCCACACCCTGTTTTGTTTCCTATCAAGCCGAAGTCATCATGGCGGGCGGCGTTGCTGTTGAAATCCCCAGCCGCATGGAAAACGAATTCATGGTTGACCCCGCCGACATCCGCCGGGCGATCACGCCGCGCACCAAAGCGATCTTTATCGGTTATCCCTCGAACCCCACAGGCGCGGTCGCCACGCGCGACGTGATGCTCGAAATCGCCAAACTCGCCGAAGAATTCGATCTGCTCGTCGTCACCGACGAACTGTACGACCGACTCGTCTACGATTTTCAGCATGTGTGCTTCCCTTCGCTGGATGAGAGCCTCAAAGATCGAACTATCTTGATCGGCGGCTTTTCGAAAAATTACGCGATGACCGGCTGGCGCATCGGCTACGCCTGCGGACCTTCGGACTTGATTCAAGGTCTCGTGCGGATTCACCAGTACAGCATCATGTCCGCGCCGACGACCGCGCAGGACGCCGCGCTCGCCGCCATTCAGATCGGCGACCCCCACGTAGAGGAGATGCGCCTCGAATACGACCGCCGCCGCCGGCTCCTCGTGGCGGGACTCAACCGCCTCGGTCTCTCGACGTTCGAGCCGCGCGGCGCGTTTTACGCGTTTCCGGACATCCGAGCCTCCGGCATGGACGATGAAACCTTCGCCGAGAAATTATTGCGCGAAGAGTCCGTCGCGGTTGTCCCGGGCAATGCATTCGGTCCCGGCGGTGAGGGATTTGCCCGCATGTGCTACGCCACCAACTATGAAAAGATCGAAGAGGCGTTGCATCGCATGGAAAAGTTTATGAACAGGTATGGGTAGGGCAGAGAGTAGATATTTGAGAATTGCAGGGGCGGACCCTTGAGAAGCAGTCCGCCCCTTTTTGATTCGTTTGTTCCGCGAATGATATACTCGCAGCATGGAACAAGATTACAAACAACTCATCCGCGAACGCATCCTCGCCAGGGATGAATTGATTCGCGCAACGTTCAGCGGGGAGCAAAAGGGGTCGTCCTTGCGTTGGAATAAGGTGATCGTGCGTCCGGTTGAGATCAAGGGAGAAATCCATTTACAGTTTTCGTATTTCGACGACAAAAAAGATATCACGAAAAATCACCTCGACGATGCCGCCTCGAAAGTGGACGAACTGCTGGCGCTCCCTTTCCGAAATATTTTTGTCGAAAGCGCGGCGGGTGGGCTTCAAGTGAACATCTCGAAAAAGGGAAAAGCGGTGATGAGCGAAGTCAAACCGTCGAAAACGTCCACGCAGGCAGACCTCGCGCACGATCGCCAAAAGAACCGGCTGCTTTCTGTCGAGAATGCCGAACCGTTCCTCCGAGCGATCGGCATAGTGACAAACGACGGTCGAATCCGGGCGGATATGCAGCACAAGTTCAAACAGATCAACGAATTTTTGCGGCTGGTGGACGAGACCAAAGCGATCCAAGCCCTGAGCGGTCAGCCCATCCACGCGGTGGATTTTGGCTGCGGCAGCGCCCATCTCACCTTTGCCATGTATTATTATCTGCGCGAGATTTTGAAACTGGACGCGCACGTCACGGGCGTTGACGTCAAAGCCGATCTCATCGAGCGGCACAACGAGAGAGTAAAGTCAATGGGTTGGAATCAGTTGACCTTTCAAGCCGGTCGAATCGCGGACTATAAACCTGACACAACCCCGAATGTTGTTCTCGCCCTCCACGCCTGCGACACCGCCACCGACGACGCGCTCGCACAGGGCATCCGCTGGGAAAGCAAGTTGATCGTCTGCGCGCCGTGCTGCCAGCATCAACTCCAAGAGCAGATGGCGCGCGTCCCAATGCCGAATCAACTGGCATCCATTTTCAAAGACGGGATTTTCTTCGAGCGCATGGGAGACATTCTCACCGACGCCTTCCGCGCAAACATCTTGCGCATCATGGGCTATCGCACCGACGTGACGGAATTCGTTCCCATCGATCATACCGCGAAGAATCTCATGATCCGCTCGGTGAAGACCTCCTCCGCAGGCAATGCGCATTGGCTGGAGGAGTATCGGGCACTAAAATCGTTCTGGCAGGTCACACCCTACCTGGAACGGTTATTGGGAGAGCAATACACCCAATTCTTCGAGATTGTTTCTTAAATACACGGATTGGACGGATTTCACTGATTAACATGGATTTTTCCGTGAAGAACCGTTCGTTCCGCATTGTCCGTGTCTGAAAAAAAAAGTTAAGAAACGATTTCCTATCATGATCCTCCTGAAACATTTCATGGCGGGGTCATACCGGAGTATGCAGGTGAAATACAGGTAATACAGGTAATTCATGTAAATCAGGAAAATCATTGTCAATGTCTCATATCAAAAACAGACGACTGCTTAATGTCCCCATCCCCCGTTGGTGCTATGCTGGCTCTGCTGTATGAAACGACAGCAAGCAACTAAAGGAGGTTGCCATGTTAAGGAAGCTGACCGTGATTGCGATCCTGATCGCGCTGGTGATTTCGGCGTTTCCCACCGCCGGAGTCCTTGCGGCAGGTAAAACCGATAAGGAACTTGAGAAGAAGTGGGAGCAACTCGTCGACAACTTCAACCGGCAGGAGATGAACCATGTGAAAGTGCACAAGTGGGCTGATGCATGGCTCGCAAATAACACGGCTGCGAAAGATCGAACTGAAGTTGAAAGACACCTGTCTGTTTGCGACTCCGCGCTGGTGACGGCACAGGCGATCGTTGCACGCCATGCGGGCTTCAATGCCAAGGGCAAGGTCACCAACATAAACCTTGCATACAAGTCCATCAAGGATCTCGGCAATGCCCTGCGCATGCATGCAGGTTCCGTGAAGAACATCATCGAGCACGTAAAGTAAGCAACGGGTCGTAAGATAGCAAAATTGGCAGGGACCCTCGCGGGTCCCTGCCAGCGGTTATTCATCGCAGTAGTCAGCCCTTGAGCGAATCAAAATCCCCGAAGTTTTCACTCCGGGGATTTTTTGTCGTGAGTTCAGTCCATTAACCAACAACGACGACGTTGCTGGCTTGAAGACCCTTCGGTCCCTGTTCAACTGTGAACTCGACCTTCTGGCCCTCTTGCAGGTTCTTGAACCCCTCGCCTTGAATGGCAGAGAAGTGTACGAAAACATCGGGTCCGCCTTCGCGTTCGAGAAAGCCGTAACCCTTGGTCCCGTTGAACCATTTGACTGTACCGTTGATACGATCCGACATGTTTGCCTCCTGTGGCAAATGAAAATATGGAGGTAACCATTGGTGTTGCATCGGAATCGCCGCAACGGCGAAAAAACAAAGCGGCTCACGGACGATCCGTGAGCCACCTGGTACTTCCAAAGCAAACTACTGGTATCCTACGCCGCCAACGATAACATGAGAGGTGGGATGTGTCAATGGAATCACTTCGCCTTCGTCAACGTCAATTTTTCTTTCCCAAGCCGATAGTTCCCATTATGTTTCAACACCTGCTCCACCAGATCTTCGGGAATATCTACAAAGGCGAACTTGTCCTCGATGCGGATCTTGCCAATGGTATAGCCCGGAATATTCGCATGAAAGGCGATCGTGCCGACGATATCATTCGGGCGGATTCCGCTCGACTTGCCCTTGTTCAACTTCAAGCGGACCATCCCCTCCTCATGCGACGCATCACCGCGCCGCCTCGAGTTGCCTCCCCTCCCCGGCTCTTCGCGCCGACCATACGATTCCCTCTTCCCGCTTCGAGAAAATTCTTTATCCCTACGATCCGATTTCACATCTGAAATTTCCGCGATCGGTCTCTGCTTTTCATCCGCGCGTGCGATCTTGATCGCCGCCGCGGCAATGTTTAGCGGATCATGACCGGCTTCGATGAGTTCCTGCACCATCTCGAGTTCGCGCTTGTAACGTCCGCGCCCGAGCCAGATTTTCATCGTCTCGACCACTTGAGTCTCGCGGTGGCGATGAATATCGCCAACTGTGGGGAGTTCCATCTTTGTGACGGGTTGTTTGGTCAATGCTTCCACTTCGCGCAGGCGGCGTTTCTCACGCGGCGAAAGCAACGTGATGGCAACGCCCGTTTTCCCCGCCCGTCCCGTTCGCCCGATACGGTGGATGTACACTTCGGCGTCGTCGGGTAAATGGTAATTGAAAACGTGTGAGATGTCTTCGATATCGAGCCCGCGCGCGGCGACATCGGTGGCGACCAACACCTTCAACTGATTGGCGCGGAAACGCCCAAGCACGCGTTCACGCGCGTTTTGGTCGAGGTCGCCGTGAATCGCTTCAGCGGGAATCCCCCGCACCACTAATTCGTTGGCGAGAGTCGCCGTCTCGGCGCGGGTGCGGGCGAAGATCAGCGCGCTTTTGATGGGTTCGATTTCGAAGAGACGCGTCAGCGCGTTGGTCTTGTCCGATTCGTGGACGAGGTAGTAGCGCTGTTCGATCGCCGAAACGGTGAGCGTGCTTCGTTTAATGGTGACGGGCTGAGGGTCCCGCATGAAGCGATTGGCTAGGGCGCGAATCCGCGGAGGGAGGGTTGCGCTGAAGAGGGCGGTCTGCCGCCCGGCGGGAGTCATCCCTAAAATCTTTTCCACGTCTTCCATGAAACCCATGTTGAGCATTTCATCGGCTTCGTCGAGCACAACGGTTTTGATGCCGTTCAAGTGGAGCACTTTTCGTTCGAGCAAATCGTTCAATCGCCCTGGCGTGCCGACGACAACATCCACTCCGCGTTTGAGACTGCCAATCTGGGGACCATACGGTTGCCCGCCATAGACGGCCAGCACGCGCACGTTGAGATGCTTGCCGTATTCGGCCATCGAATCGGCAACCTGCAATGCCAGTTCGCGCGTCGGCGCGAGGATCAATGCCTGCGGTTGTTTTTGTGATTGAAAATTTTGGAGGATGGGCAGGGCGAACGCGGCGGTCTTGCCTGTGCCGGTCTGCGCCTGACCGATCACATCTGCCCCCGTGAGCATGACCGGGATCAGCGCGGCTTGGATCGGCGTCGGCTCGGCATAGCCGAGTTCGGTAATCGCCTGCATGATCTCGTCACGCAGGTTTAAAGAAGTAAAGTCGGTTGTCATCAGTTCCTCGTCGTATCATTGCGAGCCCGAGCGATAGTGAGCGGCGAAGTAATCTCCCTCAACGTGGCAGAGATTGCTTCGTCGGGCTACGCCCTCCTCGCAACGACACATGATATGGAACGTTCTGACGACTCCGTTTCACTTCCTTCTTGCAAACAAAGCTTTTCTTTTCAGATCGGCTCGCCCAACAAAAAAGCCCGAGTCAACTTCATCGGGCATTCGTTCATGAAATCCCCGAGGTTTTCGGGGGAGTGAGTCAAAACAATTCCCAGATTTGAATAGCGGCGGGAGTATAACATGCTTTGGGAGGATTCCCGGATTTTCGTATCTGACTTTCCTCAGCCGTGTTCAATGATTCAACGGGATTTTCAGCCCGGTCAAGGAGGCAACGATGCAGCCGAATGATCCCACCGGGTTGAGTCTACTTTACGAGGTGGTGAGGAAAAACCGGGTGGCGGGTGGATGCGTCATTTTTCTCATGAGATTGACCGTTGTCATATGCGGGTATTTGGCGCTGACAGAGATCTTTATTTCGACAGTGGACGAAAATACTGCAACGAAGTGGTCATCGATCGCGATCCTCGGCGCGGTTTCTCTCTATCTCCTCATTACGATCCTTCGCCGCATTATCCACCGCAGAAAGAATTGATCGAATTTCGAGCTAAACAGTGTAGAATTGGCAAATCAGAACTATGGATACCCTTCAACCCGGGCAAATGCTCGGCTCGTATCGGATCATCGGTCAGGTTGGGCAGGGGGGCATGGCAACCGTCTACAAGGCGTACCAGCCGTCCATGGATCGGAACGTGGCGATCAAAGTCCTGCCGCGTCAATTGGCGGAGAGCGCGCAATTCGCGGCGCGCTTCCAACAAGAGGCGCGCATCATCGCGCGGCTCGAGCATCCGCACATCCTGCCCGTGTTCGATTTCGGCGAAAGCGACGGGGTGACCTTTTTTGTGATGCGCTATCTCGAAGCGGGAACGCTCAAGACAAAAATGGAAGCGGGTCCGCTTTCGTTGAACGAGATCGACCGGCTCTTTACCCAACTCGCCGAAGCGCTGGAGTACGCGCACGGGCATGGCATTGTGCACCGCGACCTCAAGCCCGCCAACGCGCTCGTGGATGCACAGGGAAATCTCTTCCTCACCGACTTCGGCATCGCCAAACTTTTGGAGAGCGCTTCGCCGCGCCTCACACAAACCGACGCGATCATGGGCACACCCGCCTACATCAGCCCGGAACAGGCAAAGGCAGAATCGGTCGACCGACGATCCGACATTTACTCGCTCGGTATCATCCTCTACGAAATGGTCACCGGCAGTGTGCCGTTCGTCGCCGATACGCCGCTCGCGGTGATCTTGAAACACATCAGCGACCCGTTGCCGCCGCCGTCGGTCATGAAGAAAGAAATCTCCGCGGCGATCGAGCGCGTGATCCTCAAAGCGCTCGCCAAGGAACCGGGCGACCGCTACGCCACCGCCGCGGAATTTCTCTCCGCATGGAAGCGGGCGCTCGACGAAGCGGAAACAGCCGCACGCGCGCCCGAACCGACTCACCTCCCCGCTTCACGCGCAGGGACGGTTGCACCGCCCGCGACAGCCGCACCTCAACCCGCGCGGAACCGCACAGGCTGGGTAGTCGGCTGTCTTGTAATTGCCTGTCTTGTTTTTTCGGTCGCGGGCATCGGCATCGTTTTCTTCAACTGGCAGGCGCCAGCCTTCTTGAGTTCACCGACAATCACACCCTTCCCAACTTTTACCAGCGCGCCGCCTGTACCAAGCGAAACCTTAGCCCCCAGCAACATCGTCGAAACGCTTTTATCAGATGATTTCTCGCAAAACGACTATGTTTGGGGAACTCTCACTGAACCGGACAATTCCGTCGAATACGACGGCGAGGCGCTACGAATGCGCATGTCCGTTGACAACTGGTTCGTGTGGAGCACACCGAACAATGAACGATACGAGAATATCCATATCGAAGTAACCGTCGTCAACAACGACCGCGCTCCCAATACAGCCTTTGGAATCCTCTGTCATCAACAGGCGGCGGACGAGTCATACTACTACATGGGATTCACCCCCAGCGGAGAGTACGCCATAGGCAAGTCTGAAACTGGCGAAACCGATATCTTTCTCACCAACGATGATCAGTGGGCTGTATCGAATGTCGTACCGCAGAACGCTCCTTCCTACCGCGTCGGAGCCGATTGCGGCAACGGGTTGCTCACTTTATATGTCAATGGGCAGGTGATCGATTCGGTCTCAGACAGTTCCTACACCAGTGGAGGTGTGGGTCTCTTCGTCTGGAGCGGGTTCGAAGCCACCTCCGCCGATGTCACCTTCGACGACTTCATCGTCACCACGCTTGAATGAGGAACGTCTTCGATGGGCGTGAATAATTCCTCCGATGCCGAAAAATTATGGCGCGAATGGTTCACCACCAGCGCGTTCAGCGCCGAAAAGCGCATCCACCGGATACTGCGCTTCCTCCCGCATGAGCCGCGCTGTAAATTTTGTAACGCTCCTTTTCGAGGAGTGGGAAGCGTCCTGGTTCGGGCGGTGTATGGAAAAAAACAATCCAACCTGAATCCGCGTTTTTGCAGTGTCTGTGAAGATTTTGCCAGCAAATTCCCCGGTGGCGCGGAGGTCGAAATGTCCATGCTGTTCGCGGACGTGCGCGGGTCCACCTCGCTCTCCGAACAGATGAGCCCGATGGATTTCAGCCGCTTGATCAATCGTTTTTATGTTGAATCGACGAAGATCATCACGGACGAGGATGGACTGGTAGAAAAACTGGCAGGCGACGCGGTCGCCGCCTTCTGGGGCGCAGGCTTTGCAGGACCCAACTATGTGAAGCGCACCTTGGAAGTCGCTCAAAAAATGGCGAAAGCCATGAAAGCCCAAAACATTCCGATCGGGATTGGAGTCCATGCAGGGGTTGCCTTCTTCGGCGCGATGGGGGAAGCCAGCGGTTTGATCAATATCTCCGCCATTGGCGACGAAGTAAATCTTGCCGCACGCCTCGCCTCCAAAGCCGCGGCAGGCGAGATCATCGTCAGCGAGAAAGCGTTGCAAGCGGCGGGAGCAGACGGAAGCGCGTATGAATCGCGCAGTCTGGAGTTAAAGGGAATCAGCGAGCCCGTCCGCGTGCGCGTACTGGGTGGATAATTTTCTTTTCCCTTTGTGCCTTTTGGGGGTTTGTGGTTAAATTCCAAAGCGATGGATTCGAAAACCCTGCACGTCCTCGAGTACGACAAAATCCGCGAACGGCTGAAAACGTTCTGCGATTTTTCCGCTTCGATGGAACTCGCGCTCGCCCTCGAGCCGACCGATTCATTCGACCTCGCGCTCGCCCGCCTCGCCGAAACTACCGAAGCGCGGTTGTTGTTTTCCGCCAGCGACATCGGCATCGGCGGCGCGCACGACATCCGCCCGGCGGCGGATCTCGCCGCGCGCGGCGGCGTACTCGACCCACAGCAACTGCTGGACATCAAATCCACGCTGATCTCGTGCCGCGAGTTGAAGAAATCGCTCGAACGCAAAACGGATGAGTACCCGCGTCTCGCGCAGATCGCGGCGGGCTTGCCCGACCCCCACGGAATCGTGGATGCGATCACGCGCACCCTCTCCGACCGCGGCGAAGTGCTGGATTCTGCTTCGCCGAAATTAGCCGAACTCCGCCGTCAAATCAAAATCGCGCACGGGCGGTTGATGTCTCGCCTGCAGCGTTATCTCACAGAATCGGCGAACAAACTGCAAGAGCCGATCATCACCCAGCGCGACGGACGTTACGTCATTCCGTTGCGAGCCGAATTCAAAGGGAGCATCAAAGCGGTTGTCCACGATCAGTCCTCCAGCGGCGCGACGTTGTTCGTGGAGCCGCTGCCCGTCGTGGAACTCAACAACGAACTGCGCGAACTCGAATTGCAGGCGCGCGACGAGGAACGAAGAATTCTCGCAGAGCTTTCGTCACAAGTTGGCGAACATGCGGAGGAGTTCAAATACGGCGTGGAAAATCTCGCCATGCTCGATCTGATCTTTGCCAAGGCGAAGTATGCGGAGGAGTTGAAAGCAAGTGAGCCAGTAATCCGTGATCAGTTACCAGTGAATGGTAAGCAGTCAAATCAATCGTCAATCGTCAATCGAAAATCGAAAATCAATCTTGTCCACGCCCGCCATCCTCTCCTCGATCCTCAAACCGTCGTGCCGATTGACATTAACCCCAAAGAAGGCACGCGCGCCATCATCATCACGGGTCCGAACACCGGCGGCAAAACGGTATCGCTCAAAACCGTCGGCTTGCTCGCCCTCATGGCGCAAAGCGGACTGCACATCCCCGCGCAGAGCGGTTCGGAGATTCCGTTTTTTCACAGCGTCTTCGCCGACATCGGCGACGAACAATCCATCGAGCAGTCGCTCAGCACGTTCAGCGGTCACATCACCAACATCATCCGCATTCTCAAGCAGATTGATTCGCGTTCGCTCGTGATCCTCGACGAACTCGGCGCAGGCACCGACCCGCAGGAGGGCGCCGCGCTCGCCCGCGCGATCCTCAGTCACTTGCTCGAAACAGGATGCATGACCCTCGTCGCGACGCACTACCCCGAACTCAAAACATTTGCTCACTCAACCGACGGCGTCGTCAACGCGTCGCTCGAATTTGACATTAAGACTCTTCGCCCAACCTATAAACTAACCATCGGACTCCCCGGACGCTCGAACGCCCTCGCCATTGCAGCACGCCTCGGGCTCGACGGGAAGATTGTCGAGGCGGCGAAGGGCGACATCAACCCCGAATCGCTGCGCGCCGACAAACTGTTGGACGACATCCGCAAGGAACGCAACCGCGCCTCGCGCGAACGTCAAAAACTGGAGAAGGCGCGCGAAAAACTCGAAGCGCAAACTGCCGAATTGCAAAAGCGGCTGGATAAAATCGAAGACGAGCGCCGCGAAGTGTTAGCCAAAGCCCGCGCCGAAGGCGAACTCGAAGCGGCGGTCTTGAGAAGCAACATCGAATCGTTGAAGTCTCAACTCAAAAAAGCAAAGCAGCCGCTGGAAGCGTTGAAAGCAATTGAAGAGAAGATCGAAGAAGTTGAAGAAAAAATTACAGCGCCCGTTGAAAGACGACAGACGATAGACGATAGACCATCATCGTCCGCTGTCCATCGTCCCTTGTCGCTCGGAGAGCGAGTCGCTGTCAGTACGTTGAACGCCGAGGGTGTGGTGACAGCCATCGGCGAGTCCGATGCGGAGGTGCAGATCGGAAACCTGCGCGTGAGGGCGAGGATGTCGGAGCTGGTGAGAAAGTCCGGAGAGCAGTTATCAGTAACCAGTGAACAGTCGTCCGTTTCAAGTTTTAGGTCTCAAGTTTCAAGTTCCAAGTCGCCGGGGCTGGAATTGAACCTGCGCGGCAAGCTGGTGGACGAGGGACTCGACGAACTGGAAAAATATCTGGAGCGCGCGTATGCGGCGGGACTGTTGTTCGTGCGCATCGTCCACGGCAAAGGGACGGGCAGGATGCGCGACGCAGTGCGCAACGCGTTGAAGTCGAGCGCGTACGTCGCGTCGTTCGAGGAACCGAAAGACAGCGAGGGCGGCGCGGGCGTGACTGTGGCAAAGATGGCGAAATGATGTCATTGCGAGCGAAGCGAAGCAATCTTCCATTAATCAGTAATTGCTGGTTACGAGGTGATTGCTTCGTCGTGGCGCGAGGCGCTACTCCTCGCAACGACATGTGATTTGGGAGTTGGTATAATTTCGCGGGAGCGCCATATGTCTCTCGATGATGCCATCAAACAAATGACCGAAAAGATCAAAGCCGCGTGCGCGAGCGCGGAGGTGAAGACGGCGAAGATGTCCGATGAGGAGGCGCGTTTGAGCGTGTACGCGCCCGCCGGCGACATGCAGAAGATCAAGGACGCGACGTTCCAGCCCGCGATTGATCTGTTGAACAAAGAGGGAATGGACATTCAGGTGTTCGTGTACGACAAGGACGCGCCGCCGTTGAAGGGGTGAAGAACGGAGACAGGTAAGTAAACACGTACACGAGTAGATATGTCGTTTTACCTGTGTACCTGTTTCCGTGTTTACGGGGTTGAAATTAATTCCCCGTTACCGCCCTCCACACCACATTCAACGCTTCCAGCCCCGTCATGCGGTGGATGCGCGCGGCTTCGTCGGTGAGGTAAATATCGCCTTGTAGAGGGCGATCGTCGCGGGTGTATAGTCCGCGGTTGGGGAGGTTTTCCACCGCCGCCCAAAAATTCCACAACGGCAGGTCATATTCTGAAGCGAGCAAAGCCATATCGCGGTTGATGCGCTCATCTTTTTCGCGGTTGTCCGCTTTGGTGGCAAGGATGGGGATCACGCCCGAATCCAGTAATTGCTCGATGATCCTTCGCAGGTATTCCGTGTTGCGCGATTCGAAGTGCGTGCCGATCTGAATGATCACAAACGATGGGCGGTGAATCCGCAATTCACATTCGACGGGCGTTTCGGCAAAGGTGCAGTCGAATCGTCCCTGATGCCACTGAGTCCACAACAGCGCGCCGGGAGTGGTGCCGTCTTGCGCGGTGGGACTCTCACGGTTGAAAGAGCCGCGAAAATGTTCAACGGTTTGCTGCAATTCAGGTGAAAGACTTTCAAATAAAGTCTCATCGGTTTCAAAGACTCCAAAAAATTCATCGGGACGCGCCTGACAATCGCCAAACAATGAAAACGCGCGCGGGTCGTTGCCCAGAGACAAGCCGAGTTCATACACGTTGCGCAATGAAGGTTCGATGTTGGTGGGGATGACCGGCATATCCTTCCAATCGGAGGGCGTTGGTGATGGGGATTGGAGAATTGGAGGATTAGAGACTTGAGACTGGAGACTTGGCGTAGCGGTTGGTATTTGGTAATTCGTAATTGGCTTTTCTGTTGGCGCGGAGGAGGATTGAGTTGGGAAAACAGGCATAACAGTTGCAAGAGGCGTTCCAGCCGCACACGCGGTGAGCAATACGCAATACGAAATACGCAGTACGAATTTCATTGAATCGAAGTATATCCAAACTTATGTTAAACTCTCGACATGACTTATCAAGGACTCATCCACAAGTACGGACATTTGCTCGACCTCCCGCCTCATTCGCGGACGGTCAGCCTGCTCGAGGGTGGGACGCCTTTGATCCGCGCCGACAATTTGTCGCGCCAGCTCGGCGGCGGATTCGACCTCTTCATCAAATATGAAGGACTCAACCCAACGGGTTCGTTCAAAGACCGCGGCATGACCGCCGCCGTAAGCGAAGCGCTGGGGCGCGGCGCAACAACCGTGATCTGCGCTTCGACGGGCAACACCGCCGCGTCCGCTGCGGCGTACGCGGCGCGCGCAGGGATGAAGTCCATCGTGTTGATTCCACAGGGCAAGGTCGCGGCGGGGAAACTGGCAGGCGCGATCGCTTACGGCGCGCAAGTAATCCAAATTGACGGTTCCTTCGATGACGCGTTGACGATGGTTGTGGAAATCACAAATAAACATCCGATTTGTTTAGTAAATTCGATCAATCCGTATCGCATCGAGGGACAAAAAACTGCGGCATTTGAAATTTTCGATGAGTTGGAGTCCGCGCCCGATTGGTTGTGTTTGCCGGTGGGCAACGCGGGAAATATCACATCCTACTGGGCAGGGTTCAAACAATATTGCAGACGGAAGTCCGCGCTCCTGCCGCGTATTTTGGGAGTACAAGCCGCAGGCGCGGCGCCGTTGGTGTTGGGGCATGCCGTTGAGAATCCTGAAACGGTTGCGACCGCAATTCGAATCGGAAAACCCGCACGCGGCGAACAAGCGTTGCAAGCCGCGGAAGAATCAAATGGACGAATCATCGCGGTGAGCGATGAACAAATTTTGGATATGCAAAAGATGCTGGCAAGGCTCGAAGGGATTTGGGTGGAGCCTGCATCAGCGGCGGGGCTTGCAGGGTTGGCGCAAGAAATAAAAAGTGGAAAGTTGAAAGTGGGTGGGAAGCGCGTGGTTGCTGTTTGCACGGGTCACGGGTTGAAAGACCCGGAGATCATCACGAAGGATATGCAAAAGCCGCTGATCGTGCCGCCGAGGTTGGAGGCGTTGGAAGAAATAATTTTGGGATGAATGCGTCGGGGCACGATATATCGCGCCCCTACAATAAAATATGAAAATCACCATTAAAGTCCCCGCCACATCTGCAAACTTGGGACCGGGGTTCGATGCCCTTGGTCTCGCGTTGGATTTGTGGAATGTCACGACAGTTACGCCCGCCAAAGAATTTTCGGTGCGGGTGACCGGCGAAGGCGCGGGGAGACTCGCTTCGGGCAAAAACAATCTCATCATCCGCGCGGCGCAGAGACTGGCGGAACGCGCGGGGAAGTCACTGCCAGTGTTTCATGCGGAGTGTGTGAATCAAATCCCGTTGTCGTCGGGGATGGGGTCCTCGTCCGCGGCGATCGTGACGGGGTTGCTGGCGGGAAACGCGTCCTTGGAGAATCCGTTTTCGCGGGAGGAGATTCTAAATTTCGCCTGCGAGATGGAGGGACACCCCGATAACGTCGCGCCTGCGATGTTGGGAGGGTTGGTGGTGTCAACGACATCGTACTCGAAGGGTATGGAGCAGGGAAAAGTTATCGCGCGGCAAATTCCCATTGATATGAACATGCACATCACAATCGTGCTGCCCGATTTCTACCTCCCCACCAAACAAGCGCGCGCGGCGTTGCCGAAAAAAGTTTCAATGAAAAACGCGATTCACAATATCAGTCGAACTGCGTTGGTTATTGAGGCGTTAAGAATTGGAGATTTGGATTTGCTTGGCAAAGTAATTACGGACAGATTGCACCAGCCGTATCGGTTGAAGTTGATTCCCGGCGCAGCGTCCGCGATGAACGCGGCGAAAGAGGCTGGGGCGAGCGCGGTCGCGCTTTCGGGCGCGGGTCCAAGTGTGATCGCATTCTCCACGGGCGAGGCAGGCATCGGCGAGTCCATGAAGCGTGCGTTCGAGACGGCTGGTCTCAAAGCGCGAATATTTCGTCTAGGGGTATCGAGTCGAGGGTCTGAAATCCATAATCTGTAGGGGCACGATATATCGTACACCTACATGTCTTTCCATTCTTCTGCAAATTTCAATATGCGCGGGCGGATGTAGAACGCGAACGGATCGGCAAATGACCGGCGCGCGGCGATCAATTCCATCGCGTCGTGCGGATCGTACCCCTGCGCGATGAGGATGCACGCGCCCATCGCCGGTCCGCGGTGACGCCCGTAGGCGCAATGAGCGTAGACCTTGCCGCCATCGCGGATGGTGGCGAGCGCGGCTTGCGCGCCGAAGACCAATTTCGGGATCGAAAGTGGGAAGAAGGGACTGTCTATGCTCTGCAACCACAATAGTTTGATGGGCGGATGGTGCGGGTCGGGTTCGGGCTTTTGCGAGAAGCGCATGTTGATAATGAGCCGCACGCCGAGTTCACGCAGTGTATCGTAATCGCTGACCGAGGGAGTCGTTCCAACGAGGAGATCGTCGGTAATGTGGGAGAAATCCATGCGGGGAATGGTATCACAGGATAGAAAGTGGAAACCGGTTGGGGTAAAATAGGTTTCAGGTTCCAAGTTTCAGGCGTCGCCTTCAGTTTATCGAAGGGTCAAAGGTTGGAGAAACTTTAGCCCCTCCCCAAATCCGACATGCGAATTTGGAATGCGAAGAAACATTTTACTGTCGGATTTGGAGAGGGAGTATGTGCTGTATTTATGAAAATCTAAATTTCAAGTTCTCCCGCATTTCCGCTCTTGAAATAGGGGAGATGTCCAAAGGACAGAGGGGGTCGTTTTATGCTAGACTCACCCTATGGAAACCCTCTCCTCCTCCATCGACTCAGCCTCCCTCGAATTCAAACAAAACGCCGAACACCACCGCGCCCTCGCGAACGAACTGAAACAACGCCTTGCCAAAGTCCGTGAAGGCGGCGGCGAAAAGTATCGCAAGCGACAGGAAGAGCAGGGCAAACTCTTCGTCCGCGAACGGATCGAACGTCTGCTCGACCCGGGTTCACCGTTCCTCGAACTCTCCGCCCTCGCCGCAACTGACCTCTACGACAACGAAGGACCCGGCGCCGGCATCGTCACCGGCATCGGGCGCGTGAGCGGACGCGAGGTGATGATTGTCGCCAACGATGCCACCGTCAAAGGCGGCTCCTACTTCCCGATGACCGTCAAAAAACACCTGCGCGCCCAGCAGATCGCCGAAGAAAATCATCTGCCCTGCCTGTACCTTGTCGACTCCGGCGGGGCGTTCCTGCCGCTGCAAGATGAAGTCTTTCCCGACGCGAATCACTTCGGGCGCATCTTCTACAATCAGGCGCGCATGTCCGCCAAAGGGATTCCGCAAATCGCGGCGGTGATGGGCAGTTGCACGGCGGGCGGCGCCTACGTCCCTGCCATGAGCGACGAAGCGGTCATCGTCAAAGGCACAGGCACCATCTTCCTCGGCGGACCGCCGCTCGTCAAAGCCGCCACAGGCGAGGATGTCAGCGCGGAGGAACTCGGCGGCGCGGATGTCCACACACGATTGAGCGGAGTTGCAGATCATTTTGCAGATGATGATGACCATGCGATTCAGCTACTCAGGGACATCGTCGAAACATTACAACCTGTAAACTTTCAAACGGTTCTTTCCAAGCTGGAAGTTGCTCCGCCTGAAGAACCTCTTTATCCCCCCGAAGAAATCTACGGCATTTTGCCCACCACCTTCCGCGAGACCTATGATGTTCACGAGATCATCGCCCGCCTCGTAGACGGCAGCAAGTTCCGCGAGTTCAAAGCGCGCTACGGAACAACGCTCGTCTGTGGATTCGCACGGATTCACGGTTACCCCGTCGGCATTATCGCCAACAACGGCGTGCTGTTCAGCGAGTCCGCGCTCAAAGCGACGCACTTTATCGAGTTATGCGACCAGCGCGGCATTCCGCTCCTCTTCCTGCAAAATATCACCGGTTTCATGGTGGGGCGAGAAGCCGAGACCGGCGGCATTGCCAAGGATGGCGCAAAGATGGTCCACGCCGTTGCCACAACCCGCGTCCCCAAACTGACCGTCATCATTGGCGGCTCATTCGGCGCTGGCAACTACGCCATGAGCGGACGCGCCTACGGCTCGCGCTTCCTGTGGATGTGGCCCAACGCCCGCATCTCCGTCATGGGCGGGGAACAAGCCGCGAATGTTCTGCTCACGATCAAGCAGGAACAATTACAGCGAGAAGGTAAACCAATTCTGAATAACAAAGAAACCGAAGCATTCAAGAAACCGATTCTTGATAAATATGAAAATGAAGGAAATCCTTATCATTCGACAGCAAGATTATGGGATGACGGAGTTATAGACCCGATTGATACAAGACAAGTTCTTGGACTTGCTTTATCTGTTGTACTTAACTCACCCGTTGAAGAGCAGAATTTTGGAGTTTTCAGAATGTGACTCGTTCATGTCACCCTGAGCGACAGCGAAGGGTCTCTACCACGACGAACGAGATCCTTCGGTCGTGGCGCGAGGCGCCACTCCCTCAGGATGACATGGAATAATCCCGAAGGGATGTAATGACTCTAGATTGAAGCAGAGCCATACCCCAAATCCTGAAGGGATGACATAATTTTCTCAACCATGACACCCCTACGGGGTGGGAAAAATTCTCTCGAAATTCTATAATCATCCCACTCCTTCGGAGTTTTTTTGAAAGGATATTAATAATGACATTCGAAAAATCCTCAGGCAGCCCCCACCATTTCCTCTCCCAACTCGCAGGCAGTTGGACAGGTATGTCCAAATTATGGCTCGAGCCAGATAAACTTGCCGACGAGTCGCCTGTTCTCGGAACCATCACACTGGTTTTGGATGGACGCTTCGCCATCTACCTCTATCAAGGTTCCATCGAGGGTGAGCCGCAGCATGGCATGTTCACCTTCGGCTACAACACCACGCTCGAACAATACGAAGCCTCGTGGGTGGATTCGTTCCACAACAACACCGCCATCATGTATTGTGTTGGCTCTGCAATAGAAAAAGGATTCTCCGTCCTCGGCAGTTACCCCGACCCGAGCGGCGGACCCGATTGGGGCTGGCGCACCGAATTGCAAATGCTCGACAACGGTCATTTGGTCATCACCGCCTACAACATCCACCCTGAATACGGCGAATCAAAAGCCACCGAAGCAACATTGACGCGCGTCAAATAATGTTCAAAAAGCTCCTGATCGCCAACCGCGGGGAGATCGCCATCCGCATCCTGCGCGCCTGCAAAGAGTTGGGCATACAAACCGCCGCGGTTTATTCAGACGCGGACAAAAACTCCCAGCACGCGCAACTCGCCGACGAGGCGATTCACATCGGCGCGGCTTCACCGAAAGAATCATATTTGAACATCGAGAAGATCATCGGCGCGGCGAAACAGACAGGTGCCGACGCCGTCCACCCCGGCTATGGATTCCTCTCGGAGAACGCGTCGTTCGCCCTTGCGGTTGAATCGGCGGGTTTGACATTCATCGGTCCCTCCGCGGATTCGATCCGCGCGATGGGCGACAAAGCCGAGTCGAAGAGCGCGATGAAAAAGGCAGGCGTGCCGACCGTCCCCGGCGCGGAGGGACTCGAATCGGTATCCGATTTCGAGGAAGCCGCGCAAGAGATCGGTTATCCCATTCTCGTCAAAGCCGCGGCGGGAGGCGGGGGGAAAGGCATGAGGGTGGTGAATCAGGCGAACGGGTTGAAGGAAGCGATTGAGTCCGCGCGGCGCGAAGCGTTGAACGCATTCGGCGATGACCGCCTGCTCGTCGAAAAATACATCCCGAACGCGCATCACATCGAATTTCAAATCTTCGGCGACCAGCACGGACATCTCGTCCACGTATTCGAGCGCGAATGTTCGGTGCAAAGACGCCATCAAAAAATTATTGAAGAGACACCGTCTCCATTGCTCACGCCGGAGTTGCGCGCGCAAATGGGAGAAGCGGCTGTCAAAGCCGCGCGAGCAGTAAATTATTACAACGCCGGAACCGTTGAATTTATTTTTGATCCTCAACCTTCAACCTTAAACCTTCAACCTTTTTACTTTCTCGAAATGAACACGCGCTTGCAAGTGGAGCATCCCGTCACCGAATTCACAACAGGGCTTGACTTGGTTCAATGGCAAATACGCCTCGCGGCGGGCGAGCGTTTTCCATATTCGCAAGAACAAGTCACCCAGCACGGACACGCCATCGAGTGCCGCATCTACGCCGAAGACCCCGCCAACGGATTTTTACCCAGCACCGGCAAACTCCTGCAATACATCGAGCCGCGCGGACCGGGCATCCGCGTGGATTCGGGTTTTCGCGCGGGCGACGAGGTGACTCATTTTTACGACCCCATGCTGGCAAAGTTGATCGTCCATGCCGAGAACCGCCAAACCGCCATTCGAAAGATGCAATCCGCGTTGCGTGAATTTATTGTGCATGGTGTGGTTACCAATATTGATTTCATGCAGGATGTTGTATCACACAAAGATTTTGCAAACGGGAAAGTGTCTACAAATTGGGTTGAATTAAATTTCAAATGGAATCCACCCTCCGCGCCATCGTTTGAATCTCTCATCGCCGCTTCGCTTGCGGATTCGGCAATCGCCAATCGTCAATCGAAAATCGTAAATTCAAATGAGCCTGATCCTTACAGCCCATGGAAGAATCCAAGCGCGTTCAGAAATTAATATCATGGCAAAGACAAACATTGACCGTCGACTCATTATTGCAGGTTTAGCGCTTCTGGTCGTTCTTTACTTCGGCGCGGACAGTTTGTGGCCCGCGGTGGGCATCGATTGGCGCGAGACCTACTACCCGGCGGCTCGTGCGGCATTGGAAGGCAGGAATCCATACCTTGCCGTGCCCACGTTTCGCAATGTACCCTGGACATTGATTCCCATACTGCCGATGGCTTTACTTTCAGAAAGAGCCAGCGGCGCGCTGTATTTCTCATTCACTCTCGTGCTGTATGCATGGACAGCGATCCAATTGAAAGCAAGCCGCACGGCTTTGATCGTTTTCCTGCTCTCTCCGCCAGTGGTTTATGGTATGCGCATGTTAAATGTGGACGCGCTGGTGCTCATGGGTTTTATCCTTCCACCGCAAATCGGGTTGTTTTGTATTCTAATCAAGCCGCAGATGGGCATTGCGATGATCCCGTTTTGGTTTTTTGAGGTGTGGCGTGAAGGCGGCTGGAAGTCGCTCGCGCGCGTCTTTGCACCGGTTACCATTGCAGTGATCCTTTCCTTTGTTATCTTCGGACCTTCTTTCTTTGGCAGGTCGGACGATCTGCTCCGCTCCCCATGGAATGCCAGCCTCTGGCCATGGGCATTCCCCATCGGTTTTGCGTTGACCGTTCTCTCCATCCGCAACCGCCGCAAGGATCAGGCAACGGCGGCATCGCCTTTTCTCTCCCCGTATCTTGCTTATCACTCGTGGGTGAGCGTGCTGGCAGGCTTGATTCACCGAGATCTTGAACTCGTTCTTGCGGTGATCGGGATGTGGCTGGTGGCGGCGATCCGTATTGTAGGTTTTGGATGACGCGCGATGAAGATAAATTTTGATTTCAACTTCCGATCTTTCCCAGTCGACCTTACTTCTACTGGCACATCCCATCGCGCTACGATGGAAGATAAAACCGTTGAAGTCGAAATCTTCAGCGCCGAAAACGGACAACTGGAATTCCTCATTGATGGAGAACGCTTCGTCGCGTACATTTCATCTGACAATGCCAAACGCTGGGTGACGGTCAACGGGCAAACCTTCGTGCTGACGAAACAATCAGGCGCGCGCAAATCCGCAAGTGGACATCACCACACCGCAGGCGAGTTGACCGCGCCCATGCCGGGGCAAATCCGCGCGGTGAATGTGAGCGAGGGAGACACGGTGACAAAAGGTCAAACGCTTTTGGTGTTGGAGGCAATGAAAATGGAGATTAGAATCCAAGCACAGATGGATGGAACCGTGAGTAAGTTGTTAGTCAAGCAAGGACAGACAGTGGAAAGAGAGCAAGTTTTAATTGAGATTAATAAATGAAATCAATCTTTTGATTTATTATCCTTATCCAAGAACAATAAATCTTCAGGCATCTTTGTCCAACTCCAAAGTCTGCTATATGTTCCAAATGTGGCGGCTATGCCCATTGGTAGAAAACAAATTGATGAAAAGATTATCCCCAGAATAATCTCTTGTAACATCTTCAATGTTAATTTTTCGGTCGAAAATCCCGAAGCTATTAGGAGTATGGCAGGAAACATTAAGGCGGTAAAAATTCCAACACCTATTGAACGCCTCATTCTTTCTGCCTGACTGATTGGCTTGGTTGGGACCAACATCTTTACTGTGACCACAAGGCCAAATAGAATTAGGCTTACACCACAGATAATAAAACCTATCTTTATTATTTGGTCGACCCATACAAACATAATAGAATTTTACAACAGTAAGGAGATTTTATGACAGGCAAATATTTCGATGAGCTCGAAGTTGGGATGAAATTCAAGCACGGCGGACGCACTGTCACTGAAATGGACAACGTGCTCTTCTCCGCGTTGACGATGAACACGCAACCCTTACACATCAACGAAGATTTCGCATCGAAGACGGAGTTCGGTCAGAGGTTAGTGAATGGTGTGTTCACTTTCGGACTCGTCGTCGGCTTAACTGTGCCCGATCTCACGGAAGGTACAATCGTCGCAAATTTGGGCTATGACAAGGTCTTGCATCCCAACCCTGTCTTTCACGGGGACACGGTCTACGCCGAGAGCGAGATCATCGAGAAGCGCGAGTCCAAGTCAAGACCTGAGGTAGGCATTGTGCGAATCAAGTGCTGGGGCAGGAAGCCAGACGGTACAATTGTGGTCGAGTTTGAAAGAACAGCTATGTTTCTCAAACGTTCACAGGTTTGAAGGTTGGAAAGCTAACACGTTCAACCTGCAAACCTTTAAACATTCAAACTTGATAACGGAGATTTATGCATTCCCGACGCGCACTGCTCTACATGCCCGGCGACGACCGCCGCAAGATCGAAAAAGCGACCACACTTGGGGTCGATTCCATTTGCATGGATATGGAAGACGGCGTGGCGGCGAACAAGAAAGCCGAAGCGCGGGCGGTCATTGCACAGGCGATGAAAGAATTGGACTTCGGCAAGTCCGAGCGGTGCATTCGCATCAACCAGATCGGTTCGGGCTTGGAAAAGCGCGACCTCGTCGCCGCGCTAGCGACGAATCCCGATACGATCGTCGTGCCGAAGATCGAAACGGCTGAACAAGTGAAATGGGTCAGCGAGCACATCGAGACCTACGAACTTTCGAGCAAGTTGAACATCGGGAGCATCCGCTTGCTGGTGGGCGTGGAAACCGCCAAGGGAATCATGAACCTGAAGGAGATCGCCGAAGCGGATAAACGTCTCGAAGCCATCATCTTCGGCGGGGAGGACTTCGCCGCGTCCGTTGGCGCGGTCCGCACGAAAGAGGCCACCGAGTTGCTCTACGCGCGTCAGGCTGTGGTCACTGCCTGTGCGGCAAACGATTTGCAGGCGATTGACATCGTGTTCATTGACTTCAAAGACCCCGAGGGTCTGCGCGCCGAAGCGGAACAGGGAGCGCGGTTCGGCTTCAGCGGCAAACAGATCATCCACCCGAATCAGGTTCAAGTGGCGCAAGAGGCGTTCACTCCCTCCGACGAGGCAATCGAGTATGCAAAACGGATCGTCGAGTCGTTCGAGTCGAGTCAAAAAGAGGGGAAGGGCGCGTATGCGCTCGATGGAAAAATGATCGACATGCCGTTGCTCAAGAACGCGCAAAAAGTGTTGGATCGGGCAAAAGCGGCGGGAAAATCAGGAATGTGGACTTAAGTCCGCACGCCAAAACATGAAATGGTCAACCTCCCCTCACCGCCCGCCGCACCTCTACATGGACGACGCGTGTTATTTTGTCACGGCATCGGTGGCCGACAAGGCGCATATTTTAGCGTCCGATGCACATTTCAATTTGTGGGTAAAGGTGTTCAAAGAATTGATCGCGGAGTTCAATGCAAAGCTGGCGGCTTGGGTTATCCTCGCGAACCATTATCACTTTCTCGTTCTTCCAAACCACGGGCTTGACCTTGGAAAATTTATGAAACGCCTCAATGGGAGTACTGCATACCAACTGAACGCGCTGGATAACACTCGTGGCAGAACCGTTTGGTACAGTTACTGGGACACCTGCATTCGGGGCGAGCGTGATTTTTGGACGCGTTTCAATTACATCCATTACAATCCCATCAAACATGGGTATGTTCAACAGCCTGAGGATTGGTTATTTTCCAGTTATCGCCAATACATGAGCGACAACGGTGAAATGTAGATGAAGGAATGCGCGCAGGAATTTCCAATCTTGAATTTGTTCGATGACGATAAATTTTAAAACGCGGAACCGGAGCGGGGGGGGGGGGGGGGGGGGGGG
>JBFMDB010000007.1:0-167031 GCA_040753755.1 Chloroflexota bacterium | reverse complement strand
ACAAAAGAGGCTATTCGTGTCATGCTAAACCTTGGCTTTGCTCGCCTGCGCCGCAGACCTGACTTGATCCTCAGCTTCTTTCATGCCGCTGGCCTTTCTGTTAGGCAACTTCGGTTACCCTGAATAAAGTATAGTTGCGAAAATTTCAAACCAAAGGAGAAAATTCATGCCCACACCCATCCGCCCCACCGCCAGAGCGGGAGCCGCCGCAGCCAAGCCCGTCTCGTACGTGAAATTTTCGGATAAGCTCACAGGCTCGCTCAACGAAATCGAGAAGATGATCCAAGATCACAAGAACATGATCGACTCCATTCAAGAGATCGCGCTCGAACTCACCAACTCCATCGGCTCGCTTCACACCCTCACCGTGAAATACGCCGGCATCGCCAACAACATCCTCGACGGCTTGCTCCCCATCGCGAAAGGTCTGCCAATCATCCCGAAAAATATCTTGCAATTGCTGATCAATCTTGAAAGCATGACGCAAAAGATCATTGACAATCAAGCGTCAACGTCGAAGACCATCACCGAGGTGCAATCGGGATTGAAGACCGGGGATGTGAACAAGATCAAGGGACATGCGGGCGCGCTGCAAAATGTGACGAAGACGCTGACGTCCATCCTGCCGAAGGGATAAACGCTTCGCGCGCAGGGTGGAGGTTGAACCTCTCCGTGAGTGCGTCGCACCACGCGGAAGATGCATTTCCACACAAAAGGTGCGACGCACCCTCGTTTGCCGCCGTTGACACATCCTCGCCCCGCATGTATAATCTGCCCGCTTCTGCCTCAGCAGTTGGATTCGCTGGGGCGGTTGTTTGTAAACCACCCAGCTTCCCCGTTCGCAGGCGACGATTGCAAGACATCCGCAGGCATTCGGCGAAGTGAATGACTGGAGAATCAAATGAGATTTGCAATCGTGGAAAGCGGCGGCAAGCAATTCCGTGCCGTCGAAGGGCGAACCATCGAAGTGGATCGCCTGCCCGTGGAAGCGGGCAAGAAATTCGACCTCGAACGCGTCCTGCTCATGGCAGACGGCGACGAGGTGATGGTCGGAACCCCCACCCTGAGCGACATCAACGTCAAGGTCACGGTCATGGATCACATCCGCGGCCAAAAGATCGACCGCTTCAAGTACCGACCTAAGAAACGCATCCGCGTGCGCGGCGGTCATCGTCAGCAGTACACGGTGTTGATGGTGGACTTCATCGGCAAACCCGGTGAAAAACGCAAAGTGGAAGAGCCGAAGGTAGAGAAGAAAGCTGAAACCGAGGTTGTGGTGGATGTCGAGAAAAAGCCTAAAGTGGAGAAGCAGGCAAAAACCGAGAAAGAACCGAAAGCCGCATCCATCAAAAAGACTCCAGCGAAGAAAGAGTCTGCGGCCAAAAAGTCGACCGCAGCCAAGTCGTCTTCCAAAAAGACGGACTCAAAGAAGAAGTAAGAGGTAACCATGGCACATAAAACAGGTGCGGGATCAACCCGCAACGGACGAGATTCAAATGCACAGCGACTCGGCGTGAAGCGGTACGCGGGTCAGTTCGTGCTTTCGGGAAATATTTTGGTGCGCCAGCGCGGCACGAAGATCAAGCCCGGTTTGAACGTGGACGCTGGCAAGGACGACACCTTGTTTGCCACAGCGAACGGTGTTGTGATGTTCGACATTGTCCGCGGACAGAAACGCGTGAATGTCATCCCGCAGTCGGAGGCGTAACATGAAGCCCGATATTCACCCCACCTATTACCCCGACGCGAAAGTGACCTGCGCCTCGTGCGGCCGCACATGGACGACGGGTTCGACGAAAAAAGAATTCCGTGTGGATATTTGCAACAATTGTCACCCGTTCTTCACGGGCGAGGCTTCGCGCATTCTCGACATCGAAGGTCAGGTGGACCGCTTCTACAAGAAGTTGTCCGTCCGCCAGACGTACGTCGAACAGCAGAAGGTCAAAGAGGAATTGAAGGGTTCGCCCGAACGACTCATCGAAGATCTCGGGCTTGCGGCTCGCGCGACCGAAGCGCTGAAAGCCGCCGGCATAATGAACGTCGGTCAATTCCTCGAGAAGTTGAGCGGCGGCAACGAGGCTGTGCTGGCTATCGCCGGTTTTGGTCAGGCGTCGCTCACCGCCGCGAAGAAGAAATTGCGCTCGCTCGGTTATGAGATTCCCGCCGCGGCGGCGTAACGCCGTTGTCCAGCAGATGGTCTGCTGGACGCCACGAGCGCTTGCAGAATGATTATTCTCAGGTAAACTTACAGGCAGATGTGAAAACGTCTGCCTGTTTTTATTACCCCCTCCGCCGCTAAAGCGGCACCTCCCCCAAATTCCGACTGAAGTTCGTCGGAATTTGGGGGAGGCTGGGTGGGGGTCGAGGTGATATGCGCCATACACACGGCTCGATTGAAGTGGTTTGCGGTTCGATGTTCAGCGGAAAGACGGACGAGTTGATCCGCCGCCTCGTCCGCGCGACGATTGCCAAGCAAAAAGTGCAGGTGTTCAAGCCCGCCATTGACATCCGCTATGCGGTGGAAAAAGTGACTTCACACGCGGGTTCGAACTTCGACGCTATCCCAATCGAAAAAGCCGCAGAAATTCTCGACAAGCTGGATAAAGACACGACCGTCGTCGGCATCGACGAGGCGCAATTCTTCGACCCTGAGGTTGTCGCTGTTTCGCGCGAACTGGCATCTCGCGGCGTACGCGTCATCGCCGCCGGGTTGGATACCGACTTCCGCGGCGAGCCGTTCGGACCGATGCCGATCCTCATGTCCATTGCCGAATCGGTGGATAAACTCCACGCGATCTGCATGGTCTGCGGCGGCGAAGCCTCGCGCACGCAGAGATTGGTCAACGGCAAACCTGCAAAATATGATGACCCTGTCGTCATCGTTGGCGCGGCAGAATTGTATGAGGCACGTTGCAGAGTTCATCACGAAGTGCCACGGTAGTTGTATACCAGTAAACAGGTAGACATGGAGAATTAATGCAAGATTACAAAGAAATTCTTTCAGAAGTTCTGATTGATGCTATTGCACTCCAAAACCGAATCGCGGAACTCGGCGCGGAGGTCAGCGCGGACTACCCCGACGGCAACTTGCTCCTCGTGTGCATCTTGCGCGGCGGCGTGCCATTCCTCGTTGACCTCAGCCGCAATATCTCTGCCCCGCACATGATGGACTTCATGGCAGTTTCCTCGTACGGTGCAGGCAAACGCGAATCGAGCGGCGCGGTGCGCGTCACCATGGACCTGCAAATGGACATCCGCGACAAAGACGTTCTCCTCGTCGAAGATATTGTGGACAGCGGCAACACCATCGCGTCGGTGCTTGAGCTTTTGCAAGTCCGCCAGCCGCGCAGTCTCAAGGTCTGCGCCCTGCTCGACAAAGCCGAACGACGCGAAGCGGTCGTACCCATTCATTACCGCGGTTTTGAAATCCCAAACAAATTCGTCTTCGGCTACGGTCTCGACCTCGACGAATACTATCGCAACCTTCCGTTCGTCGGCGTGGTGGATCTGGAAAAATACAAACCAACCTGACGCTTCGACGCGCTCAGCGCAAGTTGACGATTTACGATTGACGATTTACGATTGGGGAAAGACATGCAAGAAGATCAAACCGCATTGAATTACGCAGGACGCTGGGTTGCCCGCATCCGCGGCAAGATCGTCGCACAAGGCGGCACCCCTGAGCAAGCCCTGCGCGCCGCGCAGACCAGCCGTCACAAAGAAAAACCCGAAATCATCTTCATGCCTCTTCAATTCCCGCATCCGCCGTTGTTGGATAAAGTCCGCGACGCGCTGCCCGGTCAGGAAATATATCTCGTCGGCGGCGCAGTGCGTGACATGATCCTCAACCGCGTCTCACGCGACTTTGATTTTGCCGCGCCTTCGGGCGGCATTTCCCTCGCCCGACGCGTTGCCCGCGCGCTCGACGCGAACTTCATGATCCTCGACGAAGAACGCGACACAGGACGCGTCATCGTCATCGAACCAGACGACACGCGCACGTATCTCGATTTCGCCGCCTACCGCGGCGGCGACAAACTTGAAGACGATCTACGAGCCCGCGATTTCACGGTCAACGCCATCGCCTACGATCTCAGCAACAATTCCATCATTGATCCACTCAACGGCGCGGAGGACATTCGCGCGAAAATCATCCGCGCCTGCTCGCCCACTTCGTTGAAAGACGACCCGATCCGCATTTTGCGCGGGGTACGTCTTGCCGCGGCGTTCGACTTCAAAATTGACCTTGCCACGCGCAGCGCGATGAAAGAAGCCGCCAGCCTTTTGCCAAACGTTTCGCCCGAGCGCCAGCGGGACGAGGTGTTCAAAATCCTCGAGGGACCCAAACCCGACGCGTCCATGCGCGCGCTGGAAATGCTCGGCGTGTTTCCGCATCTCACGCCCGAACTCTCCGCCATGAAGGGAGTGGAACAATCTCCGCCGCATGTCTTCGATGTTTGGGAGCACACGCTGAAAACGCTCGGTCATCTCGAAGCGATCCTCGCCGCGCTTGAGTCAGGCTCAGGCGGGGATGATCCGTTCCTGACGATGCTCATCCACACGCTTGGAAAATACCGCGAGCGATTTGCGTCACACTTCGCCGACTCGCTCAACGCGGATCGCTCCGTCCGCGCCGCGTTGTTCTTCGCCGCGTTGTATCACGATGTGGAGAAGCCAGCCGCCAAGTCGGTGGATGAGGCGGGGCGCATCCGCTTTTTCGACCACGATGTGAAAGGCGCACAAATTGCATCCACGCGCGGGCATGCGTTCAATCTGAGCAACGATGAAATCCAGCGCATCGAAAAGATCGTTTACAACCACATGCGCTTCCATTTTTTTACGATGCAGATGGAGGATAAAAAGCAGGAGCCGACGCGCAGGGCGATCTACCGTTTCTTCCGCGACGCGGGCGAAGCAGGCGTAGACTTGATCCTGCTCGGTCTCGCCGACCTGCGCGGCACACGCGATCACACGCTTACACAGGAATATTGGAAAGTTGCTTTGGAAATTGCGGGAATTCTGCTCGAAAACTACTGGGTGAAGCGCGAAGAGACCGTCGCCCCGCCGCGTCTGTTGGATGGTAACGAGCTGATGAAAGAACTGAATTTGGAGGCGGGACGTATCGTCGGTCAATTACTCGAAGCGATTCGCGAGGGGCAAGCGGCGGGTGAAATTTCCACGCGGGAAGAGGCGCTGGCGCTGGCGCGTAAAATGTTAAACGACGGCAATCTGTGATCTATGATGTTCAACCCCAAAGATTGCTTTCTTATGACACCCCTTCGGGGTTAAATACGATTTACCGCTCATTCTATAATCATTTGACCCCTTCGGGGTCAAGAGCGTTTACGAAAAGACATTTCGATGAATCTTGTTTTCTTCGATCTCGAAACTCAGAAACTCTTTGAAGAAGTCGGCGGGCGCGAACCATCGAAACTTCTCCTTGCCTGCGGTGTGACGTGGTCTACGGCGCGGAACGATTTTGCCGTGTATTGGGAGAAGGATGCGGCGGCTTTGATCGCAGAACTGAAATCCGCCGACCGCGTGATCGGTTTCAACATTCTCAATTTCGATTACGAGGTTCTCAAGCCGTACGCGCCGAACGAGAACCTGCGTTCCATCCGCTCGACGGACATGTTGCAGGATATTTACCGCGCGCTCGGCTTTCGCCTGAGTTTGGATTCGCTTGCAAAGGCGACGCTCGGCGCGACAAAATCGGCGGATGGGTTACAATCCGTGCGGTGGTTTCGCGCGGGCGAGCTGGACAAGGTCGCGGAATATTGCAAAGCGGATGTGGACATCACCCGCCGCGTCTACGAATTTGGGCGCGATAATGGATTTGTGCAGTATTATTCGAAACTGGGAAGCAAGCTGAAGGTGGCGGTGAATTGGAAATGACCCTCACCCCGCCCTCTCCCAAAGGGAGAGGGGATAACAAGGAGAAAAAATGGAAAAGATAAAAGTAAATGGAATTGAACTCGCTTACGAACGCCGCGGCAAAGGGACCCCGCTTGTGCTTCTGCACGGCTACCCCCTTGACCATCACACGTGGGATTTCGTTGCGGCGCATCTTGAAGAGACATTCGATCTCATCCTGCCCGACCTGCGCGGGTTCGGAGGATCGTCCACAGTGGATTCGCAATACACGCTGGATGATTTCGCGTCGGATATTGCAGGTTTGCTAAATCATTTTGGAATCCAAAAAGCGGCAGTGGTTGGTCATTCGATGGGCGGATATGTCGCGTTGGCGTTTGCAAAACTTTACCCAGATCGCGTAAGTGGATTGGGATTGGTTTCGACACAAACGCTCGCCGACCCGCCTGACCGCAAAGAGGGTCGTTATAAAACAGCCGCGGAGGTGGCGGAAAAAGGTATCGGCGGGGTGGTAGAAACGATGAAGCCAAAATTCTCGCCAAGTGAGGAATACCAAAATGCGGTGACCGCGATCATGCAAAGACAACAACCCGCCGCTTTCATCGGCGCGCTCAAAGGTATGGCAGAACGCATGGACACATCGTCTGCGCTGGCTACGTTCAAAGCGCCTGTGGTCATCGTTCATGGAGACGCGGATTCGTTGGTCCCTGTTGACCGGGCGCGCGAAATGAAGAACAATCTCCCTACTGCCCATTTTGTGGAATTGAAAGGCGTAGGTCATTTGCCTATGATGGAGGCAGTGAATGAAACCGCAGAAGCCTTGAAACATCTGGCATAATAAAACGTGCGAGATACCATCTCGCACTACATTGCTTTGACGCAGTGCAACTGCGTCAAGAACTTGTTTTTACAAAAAACATCCCCGGCGGAAAATGCCGGGGATGTCGAATCAGGCGTCAATGGAGGAATGATGCGTTGGGCTACGAGGTCGCCATCTGCGGCATCGAGTTGTGTCCGAGAGAACCGTTCGATCCGTTGCGCTTGACCAGTCTGTTGATGTGCGCCACCAGCACGCGGCTGGGCGTGGGCTTGGTGAGGTAATCATCCGCGCCGGCATCCAGCACGCTGGCGATCATCGAGGGGTCGTTTAGCGCGGAAAGAATGATGATCGGCACCCGGCTGAACGCCCGCACCGACCGACAAACCTCCCACCCATCCACTTCAGGCATCATCAGATCGAGCACAACGAGATCGGGCGGGTCTTCACGAATCATGTTCATGCCGTCGCCGCTGTTATTCGTCGCGGCAACTTCAAACCCCTGCGATTTGAGCAACAGCGAGAGCAAGTCGGTGACTGCAACATCGTCGTCTATAACGAGAATTTTAGTTGGCATAGGTTATCCGATCGCTCCCATTATATCGAAGAAAGGAAGGAATCCGACTTTGCAATACCTTATCAATTGAAGATACGGCAAAAAGCGCTAGGGAGGGTTACGTTTGTCGGTTCTCTTCATGGTAAACTTCGGTCAATTTGAGAACGTTCCATGGAGGATTCAATGAAGACTTGGGTGTACCTGTTCGATGAAGTGGCGAAAGCCGAAAAATATGCGGGGTCGTGGGAGAACGTGCGCGCCCTGCTTGGCGGGAAGGGATCGGGATTATTCGACATGACGCGCGCCGGGGTGCCGGTGCCGCCGGGGTTCACGATCACGACCGAGGCCTGTAACTGGTTCCGCAAAACTGGGGCGTTCCCGCCGGGGATGTGGAAGCAGGCTCTCGCGGCTATGAAAGTGACCGAAAAACGCGCGGGGAAGAAATTCGGTGACCCGAAAAATCCGCTCTTGGTGTCATGCCGTTCTGGTGCAAAATTCTCGATGCCCGGTATGATGAACACCATTCTCAATATCGGCTTGAACGATGAAGTTGTGGACGGCATGGCGGCGTTGACGAAGAATCCGCGCTTTGCGTGGGATTCTTACCGGCGCTTGATCGAAATGTTCGGCGGCACCGTGTTCAACGTCGAGGATGAAGCGTTCGAACATCCGCTGGCAGAATATAAGGCAAAGAGGGGCTACAAAACCGACACGCAAATGACAGCCGAAGATTGGAAACAACTCGTCGGCATTTTCAAAGAGGTGTTCAAGAGAAATGTGGGCTTCGATTTCCCACAGGATGTGAACAAGCAGCTCGAACTCGCCATCAAAGCCGTATTCGAATCGTGGATGGGCAAACGCGCCATTGATTACCGCCGCGCGACCAATATTCCGGACGATCTCGGTACCGCGGTCAACATCGTGACGATGGTCTTCGGCAACATGGGCGACGACTCTGGCACCGGCGTGGCATTCACGCGCAACCCGTCCACGGGCGAGAAAAAGATGATGGGCGAATACCTGCTCAACGCGCAGGGCGAGGATGTGGTGGCGGGCATACGCAACGCTGACCCGATCGAGCATTTGAAGGACCAGATGCCCAAAGCCTACAAACAGTTCATGGACATCACCGCGCGGCTCGAGAAACACTACAAGGATATGCAGGATGTCGAGTTCACCATCGAGCGCGGCAGACTGTGGATGCTACAAACGCGCAACGGCAAACGGACGGCAAAATCCGCAGTGAAGATCGCGGTGGATATGGCGAAGGAAGGCTTGATCACCAAAGAGCAGGCTGTCCAACGCATCACGCCGGAAAACGTGGATTCTCTGCTCCATCCGCAGTTCGACCAAACCGCGATGGACAATGCCGAGAAGACCGGCAAGTTCTTCGCAAAAGGCGTGAACGCGTCCCCCGGCGCAGCAGTTGGACAGGTCTATTTCGACGCGGACACCGCCGAGAAAATGGCGAAGGAGGAGAAGCAGGATACGATCATGGTGCGTCCGTTCACCAAGCCCGACGATGTGCACGGCATGATCGCGTCGAAGGGCGTGCTCACAAGCGAAGGCGGAGCGACATCCCACGCGGCGGTCGTAGCGCGGCAGTTCGGAATTCCGTGCATTGTCGGCGCATCGGCGATCAAGATCGATCTTGAAAAACGGCACATGACCGTCGGTGAAACTGTCGTCAAAGAAGGCGATTGGATCTCGGTGGACGGCACAACCGGCAAAGTGTTCATTGGAAAAATCCCGACCACGTCACCGTCGCTCGAAGAGCAAACAGAACTTCTCACCCTGCTCAAGTGGGCAGATGAGATCTGCGCGCGCAAGGATATTCGCGCAGCGCTCGCCAACGGTTACCCCACGCGTGGATTACAAGTGTGGGCGAATGCGGATTATCCAAAGGATGCACAGCGAGCCCGTTCGTATGGTGCGGTGGGAATCGGTCTATGCCGGACCGAGCACATGTTCTTCGAGCCTGAACGCCTGCCCATTGTGCAGGATATGATTCTGTCTGAAACCAGAGAAGGTCGCACAGCCGCGCTGAACAAACTGCTCCCCTACCAACGCAATGACTTCGACGGTCTCTTCGAAGCCATGGATGGTTACCCGGTCATCATCCGTTTGATCGACCCGCCTCTGCATGAGTTCATGCCAGACGAGGAAAAACTCCTCGAAGAAGTCATCACGATGCGCGTGAAAAACGAGACTGCGGGTTTGAAGGAAAAAGAACACCTGCTCAATGCTATTCGCCGCCTGCACGAATCGAACCCGATGATGGGTTTGCGCGGCGTTCGGCTGAGTATTTCGATGCCTGAGATCGTGGAAATGCAAGTCCGCGCCATCTTCGAAGCTGCGGCAGATTGCACGAAGCGCGGCATCAAGGTCAAGCCTGAGGTAATGATTCCGCTGACGGGAACGGTGAAAGAACTCGAATGGATTCAGCCCCGCCTCGAACGCATTGCGAAATCCGTGATGGATGAAAAGAAGATCAAATTCGAATACAAGTTCGGCACGATGATCGAAATCCCTCGTGCGGCGGTCACCGCGGCGGAAGTTGCGACCCATGCCGAATTCTTCTCCTTCGGCACAAACGACTTGACCCAAATGACCTACGGATATTCGCGCGACGACGCCGAACGAAACTTCCTCATCACATATCAAGAGCAGGGCATCCTCGAAACGAATCCGTTCCAGTCACTGGATCGCGGCGGTGTGGGCAAACTCATGGATTGGGCGATCGCCGAAGGACGGAAGACGCGTCCGAGCCTCGAAGTGGGAATCTGCGGTGAACATGGCGGCGACCCCAGCTCCATCGAGTGGTGCCACATCATCGGCAACAACTACGTGTCGTGCTCGCCGTTCCGCGTGCCGATCGCGCGTCTCGCCGCGGCACATGCCGCGCTGAAACACAAACCGGTGAAGAAAACGCACGTGAAAACCCGCACACCAAAGAAGAAGGTCGCGAAGCGAAAGAGATAGATAAAAAAGATCCCCTGCAAAATTGCGGGGGATCTTTGCCAGCATCGGTTAATGGTTATTCTTGTCGAGGTCATCGAAATCCGGGAATTGATGCCAGGCATGTTCAGTATCGAAATGGCGTATGTTTATTTTCTTCTTGTTGCACTTGCCGGTGACCGTGATCGATTCGCCGGTGCGGTCATATTTCAGGTTGCATTTCCAGCGCCCGGTGGCAGCCACGGTCAACACGAAACGATCGTTTTCCGTATCATAAAACCCCGCGCCGGTCATTACGAAGTTCTTGGTGAAGGCGCACTTGTTGAGCAGGAAATCGATTTGCGTGCCGGTTTCGTTGGGCTCGAACCCGAGTGTTCCGCCGTAGGTGCACCCAACAGAGGTTGGAGTGAAACCGTCCCAATAGTAGAACTCGGGCAGGTAGTAAATTTCCGTTTCAACGGAGGACAGGGCATTTTGCGGGGTCCCGAACGCCGCGGCAAAACGCGGAGCCAGCGGAACGTGAGAGTCGATCAGATAACCTTCGCAAACAGTCTCGCGTTCAGCAGGCACCACATCATTCACGAGGAAGTCGATCACGAGTTCATCCGGGCAGGCGTTGCCTCGCCCAAAGATGACATGAGGTCCGTATTCCTGCGTGATGAGGTAACCATCCGCAAGATTCTCATAGACGCTGACACCATTGCCATACGGTGTGGCGGGGTCTGCCGTTGAACCCAGCACCAGCGTAGGAACATTCTCTGCAAACAAATAATCGGGGCGCGACAGATCGGTGGTGGCGTTGGGCCAATACATGCAGGGCATATCTGCGTAAAGAAGGGAAGCCAGCCGCGGGATCGAAAATTCGAACGGATCCATCGTAGCGAGATAGATATCCGCTTTATCGATCGGAGAATGACCGGGATAACCATAATCCTGACATTCCACGCCGTAGTACACGGCTTCCGAATAGGTCGGATCGGGGATCGGCTCGAGGGTTTGCGGATCGACCCCAAGGTCCAGATAAAGGAGGCGTGCAAGCGGGACAATATCTCCCTTGGAAGCGAACGCCGCGAGGGCGCGTACGAACATCATGCGGTCGCCCTCGTTGTACATTTGACTCGCGGCAACGAATTCGAGATTCGTAAATGCAAATGTGCGGTGTGCGAATCCCCCCTGCGGTAATGGGAACTTGAAACTGATGAATCGGTGATCGAGCAACGCCGCGAGCCTGTCATACACTGTGACGGCGTCCCCGCGCATATCGTCGGTACAGGCGGGGTCGTCGTTACAAGCCAAGAGCGATTCGGTCAACGTGCCGCTGAATGCTTGAGCCTGCTGTTGGTAGTACGAAAAACCATCCAAGGTGAGGTCAACCGTCCCGTCGAGGATAAGACCCGCAAGATGATCGCTGTGCGCGGCGGCGTAGGTCTGCGCGTATTGTGTGCCGTAACTTTCACCGTAGAGCCAGAACAATTCGTCACCCACCAACTGGCGGAAGAGTTCCAGATCCTCCACAGCCTGTTTCGTCCCAAGATACGGCAGGAGACTCGGGTCACTCGTTTCGTTAACGCAATCAGCGCTAAAATCGCTTGCTGATAGTTTGAGCGCGGCTTCTTGAGCAGGGGTTTTGCCTCGCGCATCCCGCTGATAAAAAGCGGATGCGGCTTCCGGGCAGGCTTGATCGCCGGAGTACAACAAGCCGCGCTGGTCGAAGAACACGATATCGAAGGCGTTCAACACATCCTCGCCGAAGCCGGTCAGATAATAATCAGCGGAGGAAATGCCGGAATAGCCGGGTCCGCCGGTGGCAGTGACGAACATTCCCTTGCGGTCGCCCGCGGCAGGCAGGATGGCAAACGTCACTTCGAGCGTGCGCGGATCCGCGGGAGTAAAGTGATCGAGTGGCACTTCGATGGTTACGCAGGTAAAGGCACTGCCTTCGAAACACTCATACCCGCCGAGTGCGTCCAGCAAATCTTCCATGGGGGATTGAAGCGTAGTTTTTTGCGGTGCCGCGGCAACGGATGTGAACAACAAAACGGCGATCAAGACCAACTGCAAGGGCACATTAAAACGAGAAACCATACATCCTCCGCATAGATATTAATTGATTCGTTCAGGCTTGGGTTCTCATTATAGTAGAAGATTTAAAGGTCAGGCAAGTGACTTTGTTGAATAAAAAGTTGCAAAACTGTAATAACAATACAGGCGCACTTTTCAGTACGCCTGTAGGATGGTCTTGCGATTTACGGTTATCGAACGTTGATCACCTGCCCTGCATAGATCAGATTGGCATTCTTGATGTTCGGGTTGAGGGCAAGCAGGGCGTCCACGGTAGTACCAAACTTCCCTGCGATGATGCGAAGCGTATCCCCTTTTTGGACAATGTAACTCGAAACGCCAAGCGGGATGTTGATCGCCTGCCCTACGTAGATCAGATTCGGGTTTGTGATCTGCGGGTTGACCTTGAGAATTTCCTCAACGGTCGTGCTCCAACGCGAGGCGATGTTCCGCAGGGTATCACCTCGCTGGACATAGTAAACCTGCCCGCTGGAAGGAGGCGGCGTGGCTGGCGGAGGCGTGGTCGGCACAACATACACCTTGATCCACTGTCCTTCGTAGATCACGTTGGCATTCTTGATCTCCGGGTTATCGCGAAGCAGAGCATCCATGGTCGTACCGAATCGTGTCGCCAAGCCCTTCAATGTATCGCCGCGCGCGACGATGTAGATGAAGTAGCCACCGTCTGTCCCAAGGATCGTGCCGGGCAACTGTAACACCTGACCGGGGAAGATCAAGTCGCCTGAGCCGATAACTGGGTTCGCGCGCCTCAACGCAGAAACGGTTGTGCCACAACGATCAGCGATCTTGCGCAAGGTATCACCTTGTACCACTGTGACGCTCGAACCGCATCCTGCCGCGAACACGGAACTCGTGGAAGCAAGTGCAGTCAGCAAAACCGCGGTCAAAACTAAAAGTTGGATAAATTTTCGGGTGTTCATTTTAATCTCCATTTCTTTGCTCAATGCAGGCAGTAGATGAAAATCGGAGGGCATTTGTTCCCGAAAAAAATCCCCCTACCTTTTTCCTATCCGCCAAAGCCTTCCGGTACGCGTGCGTACACACCCCGCATTTCCTCGGGCAACGCTTGCGCGATCGTGAACATCAAACGATCGGTGAGCGCGAGCGGACTTTCATTCGGCTTTGGCATCAGCGCCGGGAGGAGGGTAATTCGGACAAGCGTACGGCGCGGAAATTGTTCGAAGAATCGATTCGACCCGACGACGGTCACCGGCACGATGGGACATTGCGCTTCGATCGCAAGGCGGGCTGTTCCGGTTTTGGCGACGCTGAGCCCCCGCCCTTGCGAACGCGTCCCTTCGGGGAACATACCCAGCGCCTGACCGTGACGCAAGACCTTCAGCGCGTGCTTCATCGACCAAAGGTCTTTATCCCCGCGGTTGACCGGGAACGCGCTCAGATTGCGGAGAAATACATCCATGAGCGGGTTTTTGAATAATTCCGCTTTGCCCATGAAAAAGAGCGGACGCGAGATCGAGAACTGGATGGGGAATACATCGTAGTTCGTGACATGATTCGAAGCAAAGATCACCGGTCCTTCATGCGGGAAATTTTCCTGTCCAGTCACTTCCATTTTCATGATCGGCGCGAAAAGCGCGCGTAAAAGCGCGACCACCAATCGGCGCTGGGGTGTATCTATAAAGTGGTATTTCTTGTTATCGCGCGGATCAGCCTGAAGCGGGGAGGGAAGCGAAGAGTCCATGAATGAGAGGCCAATGAAAGTGGATTATACTTGCAGTGTGATTCTGTTTCGACGCAGTTGAACTGCGTCGAGAACATACTGCATCGGAACAATCATCACAATACAACACTCGGAGCCCAAAATGGACACTATCATCGAAAGCATATCGGCGCTTGAAATATTAGATTCGCGCGGCAACCCCACCATCGAAGTGGAAGTCACGCTGGCGGACGGTTCATGGGGACGCGCGGCAGTTCCCTCCGGCGCATCCACAGGCGAACACGAAGCGCTCGAAATGCGCGACGGCGATAAGAAACGCTACGGCGGCAAAGGAGTCTCCAAAGCAGTGGCGAACGTCAACGGCGCGATCGCGGATGCACTCTTCGGCTGGGACGCGTCGGAACAAAAAGCGATCGACACCGAATTATTGAATCTCGATGGCACACCGAATAAATCCAAATTAGGTGCGAACGCCATTTTAGGAGTCAGCCTCGCGGTGGCAAAAGCCGCGGCAAATTCGTATGGCTTGCCGTTGTATCGGTATCTCGGCGGCGTGTACGCGCACGTCCTGCCTGTGCCGATGTTGAACATTTTGAACGGCGGCGCGCACACTGCATGGCAATCCACCGACATGCAGGAGTTCATGGTGATGCCGTTCGGCGCGCCGACATTTTCAGAGGGACTCCGTTGGGGCGCGGAGATCTATCACGCGTTGAAATCGGTGTTGAAAGAGAAGGGATACGCGACCCTCGTCGGCGATGAAGGAGGGTACGCCCCTGCATTGAAAGCCAACAACGAAGCCATCGAAGTCATTCTCGCGGCGATTGAAAAAGCAGGCTTCAAAGCGGGCCGCGGACAGGAAGTCGCCATCGCGCTCGACCCCGCCGCCTCGGAACTGTACGAAGAAGATTCCAAAACGTACAACCTTCGCAAAGAAGGGAAGAAACTCACGGGCGGGCAAATGGTGGAATTTTGGACGAAGTGGGGGAAAGACTATCCCATCGTTTCCATCGAAGATGGACTCGCGCAGGACGATTGGGAATCGTGGAAGTTGATGGTGGAATCAATGGGCGACAAAGTTCAAATCGTCGGTGACGACCTGCTTGTAACGAATCCTGAACGTGTGCGAAAAGCAATCAAAGAGAATGCCGCCAACGCGTTGCTCGTAAAAGTGAACCAGATCGGCTCGCTGACCGAAACCATCGAAGCCGTGGAAACCTGTCATCGGGCTGGCTGGCGCGCAGTGACCAGTCACCGCTCTGGCGAAACAGAGGACTCGACGATTGCCGATCTCGCGGTCGCGCTGAACACGGGTCAGATCAAAACAGGCGCGCCCGCGCGTTCAGATCGCGTGGCGAAATACAATCAACTGCTCCGCATCGAAGCGGAATTGGGTGATACCGCGAAGTACGCGGGGTGGGACGCGTTGAGAACATAACCTTCCTATCGTGCCACTTTTTCGCGCATTTTAACGGAAAGAAGAAAGAGGAAAGAATAGGATTTTATGAAAAATAAGATCATCTACGGTTCTTTGCTTATCGCGGCGATTCTGCTTCCATCCTGCCGATTTAACCGTCCCGACAGGGTCGGCGAATCGCCCACAAGCGCTCCTGCGACAGAAACCGCAACTGCACTCCCATCCGTCACTTCCGAATCACTCATTCAAACGCTGCAATTCACCACAGGAAAGAATGAGTACGTGACAAACGTGGACAACACGCCGCGCGAATTCATCGTTTATGTTCCCACAGGCTACGATCCGAATGTTCCAACTCCCGTTGTTTACATGATTCACGGAAGCAACCAAAGCGGAAAGATCATGTACGAGAACACGCATTGGGCAAAGAAAGCGGACGAAGAAACCATCATTATCGTCTACCCCACCAGTTGGAAATACCGCACAACCGAAGCCAACCGCGTGGAGGACAAATGGAACACGCCCGGTACCGAGCAGATCGTAGCGCCCGGAACCGAACTCAAGGACGATGTAAAGTTCATGCGGACAATTCTCGAAAACTTGAAAGCAACATTCCACATTGATGACAAGCGCATTTTTGTTTCGGGCTTTTCGAACGGAGGCGGGTTCGTGCTTACCCGCCTAATCCCGCAGATGAACGATGTGTTCGCGGCATATTCAACGGCCGGGGCGGGATTGATTGGAGAGGGAACGGCGGAAGACGTGCCTGTACAGGTTAGCGTATCACTTTACAGCATTTTGGGAACCAACGATAACAAGGTTAGCGAGAATCAGGGAATTCCTACGCCGTTTCCACTGGATGCGCAAGAGATCATCGAGCATCCCAACTTTGGGCCGATGCTCGATAAGACCACAACTTATCTTTCGCTGGACACGGCGCACACTGTGGAATCCGACCCCAATTTCACGAGACTAATTTACGATACCAGCCTCGTCGGCGCAGACAATGAATATATCTTTCTTATGCTCAAAGGGTTGTTCCACGTCTACCCCGACGGCGGCGACAATCGCGCAAACATCGACGCGGCGGATTTGTTTTGGGATTTTTACCTCATGCACCCGAAGCCGTAACAATTTTATTTGCGTCCTTCTCGACAAACAGCGCAGGTCTCACGCCCGTGTGCCACCTACGGCAGCACGGTTTCATCTCTTTTTGATCGCAAACGTGATAGGTCTCCGCGACGAGTGCGTGTCTGCCAAGGAAATTTGTCCACGCGTAGACTTTGATCGGCGAAGGCGCAGACGAGACCTGTCAAGTTTATTTGAAAAATCTCTTGCGGACGCGGTCGGTTATCCCTGCCGCAAGCCATTCGATAACTATGGATCAACACACTTTCCATAGGATCAACCTCGCTCTACTTGTTAATCAAAACACAATAGAAGCGGTCAGGCTTATAATGAGATCAGGCGAGCAAGGAGGAACTATGCAAGACACAAGGGACCAAAAAGCGACGGGCGGTCAAGGTCTATCACGGCGTGACTTTCTAAAACTTTGTTCGTTGACGATGGGGGCTTTGGCGTTATCACCCAGCTATGCAAGGCTGATCGAGCAAACGCTCGCTTCATCGGAATTTGCCGCTAGCGACCGCAAACTTTACTTCCAATGGCAAAATGAATTTGTATGCAAAACAGTCTATCCGATGCGCGAGGTAAAACTGCGCCACTTTCTCATTTATTACGAGGAAATTGACGTCTGGTCGAAATATAAAGACAACGATATCGTTTCCCTAAAAAGCGATGTGTTCGCCTACAAAAATTCCTGGGAACTCAACGCGAGTGCGGCTCTCAAACAATACTCTTCTTTGCGCGATTACTTTTCCAAAGAAAATGTTCGTTCGGATTATTCCAACTTCTGGCCCATCGATGAAGCGGAACTGACCGAGATCTTTGATTTCCACGTTTCATTTATGGATAGTTGGCCCAAGGATATTCGCAACGAGCGCAGCACCGTGGAGACCATGCTCCAAACGTGGGAGTCGCACCGAGACCAAATTCTCGACCAGATAACATCGCTCGAGGGCAGGCAAAAGAACATGAGTCCCTCGAATCCCCAGTATGTTGCTGAAGGTAAAGAATTGGTTCGTAAAAAAAGCATAACGCTACCGATGGCTGAGCAGGAACTAACTCAACTGCGTGCGTTCCTAAGAACGTACGACAAAATCGAGGCGCGCAAGCGCGAATGGTTTGACCTTTCCGCAAGTGACCCGAAGTTCAAAACACCGGAAGCGGAGTTTCTGACGAAGTTTCCGCCGGAGCAAGAAGTCACACTTCAAGACCTGGCTCGTTGGAGGATGGAAGAGTACGCTAAGTCCCTCGCCGATAAAAACCAGTATGAATTATTGGATATGATCAAACAGCGGTTCGACCGTGAACCGGAGCGATATCCCGCCTGGCTGCAATACATGGTTGTGCATTTTTCAGGCATGCGCTACGCCAGTGCACACGGCTCCTGGGCGGATCCCAAGAACCTGCTAGCCAGGCTCCACGCCTCTCAGATCGAGGAAGAAATTAAAAGGCAGAGCGATTCGATGGTGGAATTTCTGTGTAACGAAAAGATCGCCGCCTATGAATCAACGGGCGGTAGCACGAAGCCTTTGCTGGCTGGCGCTAAAGAAAAAGAGTGGCAGGAAAAGATCGGTTGGTATCTACCCAGCCTCAAAGTCAACAGCCCCTCCACGCGCCGCCAGGGGTTGATTGATTTACGCAAGACCGAGGATGAATACGCGCTCAAGGTTTTATCCACAGAGGATATAGTAGCCAATCTGTTGAAAATAAAGAACTCCTACCCTGCATGGGCGTGGAAGGAGATCGTCAGGTACACACCGTTACGCGTGACAGAAGTCCTTGACGCGGACTGGGAAAAACTCACCGCGCAGGAAGAGGAAGCCCGCAACGCGGAGCAAAGTTACGATATCCGCACAGTGATAGACGCGTGGGAAAACAACGATGTAACCGCATGGCGCAATGAACATGGACGCACACACGAGGTGTTCGTCACGCGCGTGGTGTGCAACGAAGCCGCAGAGCATTGCCAGCACATCCGCGGGCAACTTCCGCCCGGCGGACTGGCGGATAAACCTCAATGGTATTTGGATGCGGAAGGCACGATGCCCGGCGCATATTTCGTCAGACCCACGAAAGCGGAGGATTACACGCAAGGCTCCAGCATCCTTTGGCTGCGATTTGCCGATTTTTCAACCGACAGCCCAGACCCATGGCAGACTGCAAGACAGATCGAAACAAAAAACGGGGTTGGCATACTGCCCGACCTGACCAGCGGTCAATGGAATTACATACTCGGCGAACCGGTTACGCGCTCGCGCACGGTCACCACGTCAGATAATCAGGTGAAGAGGGAAGAACAATGGCTGCGCTGGATCCACGAAGCGACGGTTGCAGAGGTGGGCGAAACTGCCGATGGCTTGAGGGTCCTGACATTCGAAACCGCATTGCCCGACGACGATGACGCCACATCCACGGTTGGCATGGTTAGTATGCCCTTGGAATGGCATCTGGCTGACGGCGATGAAGATACTTATAATCGTTCGTGGGGTACATCCCCGAAGGCGAAGTTCCTGTCGCGCATCTAAATAAGTTGCTGGATTGGAACAGGATTTTTAATAACAACAGGGGATAAGCAGGAATTTCCTCCAAAAACAGCATCGCTTTTCTGCATAATTTTCAGAAAACAGCGCGGGCAATCTGCCCCTGTGCCGCCTGCGGCAACCCGCTTGTACGCTCAGCAGTTCAACTGCTGGACGATCGCATCAATACCGGGCGAACCATTTGCATCACTGATTTATGATGATACCAATCCCGTTGAGTCCGCCGCCAAGCGGCGCGATTACGACCAAGCCAGTTACAGCGTCTTTGCGAAAGTCCAATATCGCCTGTCCCGTAGTTTCATCAACATTCAACTCGACTTCGAAACCGAGATCCGAAAGTTCCGTTTCGTAGAAAGCCGTTATATCAACAAGATCTGCCGCGATTGTAAATTGATATCCGCCGTCAACGGATTCACCGGCTATAGCGCCCGGCATGATCGGGATACCGTTCCAGTCAGTCAAAGGGGTTCCTGAAGGCAGGGCAACTTCCGGGGCAGCGCGGTATGGGATACCGATTGCCGCAACCTCGTAAGTGAGCCGTTCATTCCCAAGGTAGTCGATTTGGCTAACCTCGAAGCCGCTGGCAGTGTCGCCGGGTTGAATCCCAATATTCTCGGTCCACCTTGCCACTGCATTCCCGAAGGTGGCCATGCCTACATAGCGGCCGCTGGCATCGTACGCGAATACCAGTGTGGAGATACTTTCCAACACTTGATCACTGGTATTGGTCAAGGTGGTCGCTACGCCGGGTCCCGAATAGCCGTGAAGGACTTCCTCGAGGAGGATAAATTCTGCCGTTACTTCGACGTCAAGAGTGTAGGAAATATCGGTAGCGATCTCAAGCGGTGCGACGAGTTGCAGAGACTCCCAATCCTGTTTTTCCATGCCACTGGACCAGAAACACACGCACGCAGAGAGCGCGGCGGTCTCGCCGGGCGGCATCCATTCGCCTTGCCAGATGTAATAGATAGAACTGGGATTACGATACACAACTTCGCCAGCCGCGCTGATAAATCTCAATTCATCCTCATCACGGTTCACCTTCACCGCGACATCATTCGGGTTGCGGATGAGCACTTCCACGTGGGTATCCGTATTCGATGGGTCAGCCGGGTTGGCGTAGGGCCACTCAGACCATTCAAGGACTTCCAAACCGAGCAGGGCTGGTGTTGTTGTAAGTGAAGATTCAGGGTTTGCGGTGGCGGTTTCAGAAGGCGCGGTCGTATCAGTTGGAGATACCCCGGACGCTTGGGTCATTGTGGACGCGGGAGAACTGCAGGCGGGTGCAATGAAAATGATGAAAAATGCGATGAATATAACCGTTCGCTTCAAATCCATTCCTTAATTTTTCCCATTGTTCTTCCAGCAGTTCAACTGCTGGAAGAACAATGACGAGCAATTAAATTTTATTCGCATACTTCTCAGCAAACAGCGCGGGCTGTCCGCCGGTGTGCCAGAATAGCACAGTCTCGTCCTTCTTGAAATAGCCCTTACGGATGAGATCGATCATCCCCGCCGCGGCGCGCCCGGTGTAGACGGGATCAAGTAATAAACCCTCATACTTCGCAAATAATTTGACCGCTTCGCGCTCCGCGTCGGTCAGGACGCCGTAGCCTGCTCGGCAGTAGTCTGCGTTTGCTGATACGTCTGCAGGGGTGAACTCTATCCGCTCCCCCAGTTTTTCACTCGCGTCTGATGCAAGTTTAGAAACGTGGCTCTTCAACCACTCTTCCGATTCATCAATACTAATGCCCAACACCTTGCCTTTGAATCCAAATACGCGTTGACCCAACACCAGTCCCGCGTGTGTCCCGCCTGAGGAGGTGCCGAATACGATCCAGTCAAGACCTCGGGGTTCTTGAATAATTCTGAGGTCTTTCATTTGTTTCATCAATTCCTCCATCGCAAACGCATATCCCAGCGCGCCCGTGGGACTCGATCCGCCGTAGGGGACGAGATACGGCTTGCGTCCATCGGCAACGGCTTTGTCGAATGTCTCTTGCAATACGCGGTCGCGTTCATTGCGATCTGGGATAGCAACGATCTGTGCGCCGAACAGTCGATCGAGCAACAAATTCGCTGAGGGCGTGTCTGGCATTTGTCCGTTCAGAACGAGAACGCACTCCAAGCCGAATCTCGCGGCGGCCGCCGCGGTTTGACGACAATGATTCGATTGCAGTGCACCGCCTGAAATCAATGTGTTTGCCCCTTGTTCTAACGCTTCGGCAACAAGGAATTCCAATTTACGGGTCTTATTTCCGCCGAAGGCGAGTCCCGTCTGGTCGTCGCGCTTAACGAATAGGTGCGGTCCAGCCAAATGGTCCGAAAGACGCGGGAGTTCTTCGATGGGAGTTGGGAGGTGGGCAAATTTCAGTCGGGGAATTTTGTTCATGTTTTTTCCTGTTTCATTCGTACACGGTGGTCGAGTAGCGAGCGCCGTTTGCGAGCGTATCGAGACCACGCGCCGCTGGGTGAAAGTTGCTACAGAATTGTTCTTGAGCGCCAGTTGGTCTCGATACGGGCTTTGCCCTACTCGACCCACAGTGTTATCTTGAATCTATGCTCCGAGATTCTGTTTCGTCTTCGCTTTACCTCGCGCCCGCATTACATCCAACACGCGCGGCATGACATCCGAATACAACTTATACCAAAGCCGGTTGGGAGCGTAATCCCACGCGCCGAGGGTGCGGACGACCTGACCGCCGAGTCCCTCTTTGAAGCGATACACACCCCACATCGAGTCGCTCTCATCGAAGATATCGGGCGCGCCCCACAGGTCGTATGTCCTGCATCCACGCGCTTTCGCGCGCTTCATAGCCTCCCATTGCAGAAGGTAGGTTGGCATCTTCTCGCGATGCGCGTCACGCGACATGCCATACACGTAATACGCGCGATCCGCAAAATAGAAAACAAAGATCGCGGCGACAGGTTCGTTATCCACTTCGGCGATGAGAGGTTCGGCGAAAGGTAATTGGTAACCAGTAATTGGAGAATTAGAGAATTGGGGATTGGAGGCTTGAGATTGGTTCGCCGCCATGAAAATTTGCCAGACGGTTTTGTAGTAATCCTCATTACGAATCACAAAGCCGTCACGCACAGATGTTTCCGCGTACATTTTATAAAGCATCCCTAAATCCTCTAGTTCTCCTACGCGCAGAGAAACGCCTTTCTTTTCCGCGAGGCGGATGTTGTAACGCGTCTTCTGTTTCATCCGCGCGAGGAGTTCATCTTCAGTTGGATTCAGATCGATGACGACCGTGTTCTTGAACTGGATTTGATCGGACGAATATCCCCATCCCCTCCGCTTCAAATCGGACGTGATGGCTTGCCCGGTCTTATCCTCAACATCTTCCCCGCTTTGAGGGACTCCCCTCCCCAACACGACGTCTGGATCGCATTTCAAAAAGATCGCACCTTGCTTCTTCGCAAAGGATTGCAGATCATCGAGGACCCGGGTTCGCAGAGACTCATTCGTCCAATCGAGCAAGGGTCCCTTCGGGGAATAAAGGATTGACAACCGCGCGGCGAATCCATTGCGGAGGATTTGACGTTTGAGGATGAGACTGGCAGCAACTGGCGAATGGAAAGTGGAAAGTAGATTTAAGTCACTTTCCACTTTCCATTTTCCATCCGCATCCCACACCGCGTACAGCGGACTCCATCCATACTTCGCCTTCACCTGCCCCCATTCGTAGGTTTGGAGGAAGTGCGGGTTGGGAAGTTTGGAAATGATCGAGTTCCAATTTCTATGTACCAATTACTGCTCCCTGTTTCCAACAAATCGAAGGTAAGCCTTATAAAGCAATGGATTGTACACTCGATCCATGGCTTGCGCGGCGCGCTTGAGTTCACCGCCGAAGCCGCGTTTGAAACGATAGACTCCCCACAGCCCATCATGACGAGTCTCAAAGTTGGCTTCGAGGGTCGCTTCGTCTTCGTCGGGGACACCCCAGAGGTCGTATTCTTCGCATCCACGCGCCTTTGCCCATTTCATGGCTTCCCATTGCAGGAGGTATGTTGGCATTCGGTTGCGTTCTTCATCTGTGGATGCACCATAAAGATAATACGCGCGGTTTCCATTGCGAGCGACAAACAACGCGGCGAGAGGGTTGCCTTCAAATTCAGCGACCAATAATTCACACATCCCTTTTAGGTGGAACAAATCATACGCGCGTCTGTAATACTCCAGCGAATGGACACCAAACCCGTCGCGTCCGCCGGTAACGAGCATCATCTTGTGAAAGGATTCGATGTCGTCCCATGCGCGGACGATCACGCCTTTTTTCTCCGCAAGGCGGATGTTGTAGCGGGTCTTTTGTTTCATGCGGGCGAGGATTTCTTCTTCGGAATCTTTGAGGTCAACAACTATTGTACGAGGAGGTTGAATGTTGTGAGGGGAAGTTTCAAGTTTCAGGTTCCAGGCATCCGGTTTCAGGTGATTCCATGAGTCAGGTTCAAATTTGAGGAAGATGGCGCGGTGATGTTTACAGACAGAATCAATTTCGGACCAAAGCGGTGAAGGAAAATTTGCCTTTGGAATATATCCGATTGTAAATCCGAGCGGGAGCGTACGAAACAAAATCTGCACGCCTGTATTCTCACTGACAATTCGTGCAGGCTTCCACCCAAACGCGGACTTCAACTCGCCCCACTCCCCCGTTTGTAAGAGGTGGGCGTTGGGATGTTGAGCGAGGAAGCGGTTCCAGTCGGTGAGGGAGACGATCATGCGGGTTGAAGGTTGAAGGTCACAGGTCGAAAGTCAATAACGATGTCTGACTTGCAACGCTTGACTCGGAGGCGCGGCGGATGGAGGAGTTGGGAATGAGTTCATCGAGGAGGGTGATGATGGCGTCGGTGTCGGCGGAGCGACTGAGGGCGGAGAGTCGTTCGATGGCTTGAGGCAAATTCAAATTGGAGGGTGAAGCGTCCATGTCGAGGCGGAAAATGTCGGGGTGCAGGGTCTTCGCAAGAGGAGTCCCTTCCTCCCAAAGTTCTTCCGTTAACTTCTCGCCCGCGCGAATGCCCGTGTATGAGATTTCGATGTCGCGATGAGGCTCAAGCCCGGAGAGCCGAATCAGGTCTTCAGCGAGATCGAGAATGCGGACAGGTTCGCCCATATTGAGGACGAAGGTCTCGCCGCCCGTCTCCATCGAAGCGGCTTGGAGCACGAGATAGACCGCTTCGGGAATGGTCATGAAAAATCGAAACATGCCGGGATGCGTGATCGTGACAGGACCACCGCTGGCAATTTGATTTTTGAAAATGGGAATGATCGAGCCGCGACTGCCGAGAACGTTGCCAAAACGAACAACAGTGAACGCGCGTTTTGTTTCGCGCGCCGCATCGAGGACGATCATCTCTGCGAGACGCTTCGTCGCGCCATAGATGGACGACGGGCGCACGGCTTTATCGGTGGAGATGAGCACGAATCGTTCGACGTTTTGGCTGAGCGCGGCTTGTGTGACACTGCGCGTGCCGATGACGTTGTTGGTCACCGCTTCGACGATGTTGACTTCCATCAATGGGACGTGTTTGTGCGCCGCGGCATGGAAGACAACTTGCGGCTGATGTTGTTTGAAAATTTGCGCGAGGCGTTCGGCATTGCGAATATCGGCAATGACTGGCGAGAGAGATAGATTCGGATAATCCTGATTCAATTCGAGCAGGATTTCAAAGATGCTGTTTTCGCCATGACCGAGCAACACGAGTTCGGACGGATTGCGCCGCGCGATCTGGCGGCAGAGTTCGCGCCCGATGGAGCCGCCCGCGCCGGTGACGAGCACACGCTTGCCTTCGAGCGCCGCGCCTACCGCTTCATCATTGACGCGCACCGGTTCGCGGCGGAGCAGGTCGGTGATGTCCACTTCGCGCAGGCGGTTGACGCTGACCTTGCCGCCGATGAGTTCATAAATGCCGGGCATGGTACGCGAGACAATTCCCTTGACTCGACAGACATCATTGATTGTGCGAACAAGTTGGCCGGGCGCCGAGGGGATGGCAATGATGACTTCGTCCACGCGGTGCAAATCTATCGCGGATGACAAATCGTTGACCGTACCGATGACGGTTACACCGTGGATGGAATGTTTTTGCTTCGCGGGGTTATCGTCTAGGAAACCAACTGGAACGAGGTTTAATTGCGGTGATTTTTGCAGTTCGCGTACCACGAGCGCGCCAGCGTCGCCCGCACCGATGATGATGGCGCGTTTGCCTTTCCCGCTGGCGCGCGCGGTCATGGATTGTTCGGCGAGGATACGCAATGCAAAGCGCGAGCCGCCGATGAGCACGAGCGAGAGAAGCCAGTCAATTCCCAACGCAGAGCGCGGCATCCCGGGTAAGACGCGCCCCGCACTGATGAGCAGGAGCATGACGCCTGAAACAAGCACCGACGCGGACGTGACAGCAACCGTGATCAAACGCAATTCACCTGTGCTGGCATAGATCCATAGGCGGCGATACAAACCGAAGAAATAATAAACCGGGATTTTTATCGCCAGCGCAACAACGGACATCAACACAACAGCGGGGAAATAAAACGGCAGTTCTTCCACGTCCAGCCGCAGAGCAAAACTGCCCAAGACCGAAATGATAATGAGCGCGAGATCGCCGATGAAAACGAACCGGTTGCGAATGTGGGTGCGGGGAGCAGGCATTGGTAATTGGTTATCGAAGAACAGAGATTGGAGACTGGAGACTGGGCGCTTCGACTGCGCTCACTTAACGGCTTGCTCCGCTCAGCGTGGAGGATTGTTGGCGCATATTTTCGACTGTTTCTTTTAGACCTTCGCCGAGGGAGGTGTTTGCACTGAAGCCAATCAGACTTCTGGCTTTTTGCGGACTTCCGACAGAGCGATAAATATCACCAGCGCGCGGGGAAGCAAATTCGGTCTGCGGGGCGTTCGGAAGGATTTCATACAACACGTCCAGCAGGTCGAGCAAACGCGTTTCGATGCCGGTGCAGATGTTGAAAATATCGCCTGCGGCGGCTGGGTGTTCGGAGGCGATTAGGTTGGCGCGCACCACATCGTGAATGTTGATGAGGTCGCGGGTTTGACCGCCATCGCCAAAAACAGTAACAGGTTTTCCATCCAAGAGCCTCTGAATGAAAATCGGAACTGCCGCGGCGTACATCGAGTCGGGCCGCTGGCGCGGACCGTAGACGTTGAAGTAACGCAAAGCAACAACTTCAAAACCGAACTCGTTCGTGAACAACTCTGCGTACATTTCGTTGACGATTTTCGATACGGCGTATGGCGATTTCGGTTGGAGAGGAGTCTCTTCTACGAGCGGTAGCGCGTCAGACTCCCCGTAAACTGCCGCGCTCGATGCAAGGACTACGCGCTTGACGCCGGCGCGTCGCGCCGATTCGAGCAGGAGATGCGTTCCGTTCACGTTGGCATCGAAACACTCCTGCGGCTCGTCCATGGATTGTGGGACGGAAACGAACGCGGCGGAGTGGAAGATAACGTCCATGCCGCGCACAGCCTCCCCGACGCGTGACGTGTCGCGTAGGTCGGCTTCGATGATTTCGACCTTGTCTGCAAACGGCTCGATGTTTTCGCGTTTGCCTGTGCTGAAATTATCCAAGACATGGACCGAATCGCCGCGCAGGAGTAAAGCCTCGGCAATGTGCGAACCGATGAAACCTGCGCCGCCAGTGACAAGAGATTTCATTCAACGTCCCGTGCGCCTGAGCATCGTGCCGATGGTGCGGAGGATGATCTGAAAATCCATGGCGAGCGTGCGGTGCTTGATGTAGTACAGATCGTATTCCAACTTGACCGCCATTTCGGTGACGCTGGCGTAATATCCATAGTTGATCTGCGCCCAGCCGGAAACTCCGGGTTTGACCAGCAAGCGCGCGCGATAGAACGGGACCTGTTTTTGGAACGCGGCGACGAGTTCGGGTCGTTCGGCGCGCGGACCGACAAGACTCATATCGCCGCGCAGGACGTTCCAAAATTGGGGAAATTCATCGAGCCGCGTCTTGCGCAAAAAATCGCCGACGCGCGTCACGCGCGGATCATTCTTCTCGGCGAGCCTTGCTTCGCCTTCCTGTTCAGCGTCTTGTTTCATTGTACGGAATTTGTAGATGGTAAATCTCCTGCCGCCTTTGCCAAGGCGCGTTTGGGTGTACAAGATCGGCATTCCGCTATCGAGCAGGATGGCAAGCGCAATGACGGGGAACAACACAATGAACACGATCATACCGATCAAGCCGCCGATGAAATCGAGCACCCGCTTGGCCAATTCGTAAAATCCGCTTACACGGACTTCGTCCACGAACGAGCGGATGATCCAATCCGATTCGAGGTGATGGATGGGCAGTCTGCCGGTCATCTCTTCGTAGAGGATGGGCATGCGCGTCACTTCGACGCCTTTCTCCTGCGCGTCCAAAATCGTTTGGAACGTGGACCCTCGGATCTCGCCGTTGATGGCGACGACAAGGTCGGACACGCGATGTTCGTCGATCAAAGCCAGCAAGCGTTCACTGGTGCCTAGCACTTTCAACCCGTAGAAGGATTTTTTTGATTTGTGTTTATCATCATCCACAAATCCCACAAAATTAAAGGAGCGCGTTGCCAGCGATTCGTACAACTCGGCGAGGGTTTGCCCAGCTTTGCCCGCGCCGATGACCAGCACGCGCCGCAGCTGCCCCGTCCGTTTGTAGATGCGGATGAAGATCATGCGCCAGCCCAACGTGAGGAGCGAGGCGAAAAACAGGAACGCGCCGACGCCGACGCGCGGCAGTTCGGTCGGGTCTTGCGTCAACACGAACACCAGCGAATAAACCGCCAGACCGACGAATGCAGCGATGGCAATCCCGCGCGTCGTTCGTCGCCCGCTCCCCGCTATATGCGGTTCGTACAATTCCACCAGCAGTAGCAACCAGAGGATCGGGAGCAGGTAAAACCAAAATGGCACTTCGATCTGGACGCGTTGCTCGATGATCTGGAGGGCGCGGTTCTCGGACATCCCCTCCGCAAGCAGGGCGGAAAATTGCACGGTGAAATGGTATTCGCGCCAGGCAAACAGCGCGGCAAAGACAGAAGCGATGGACATGACGAGATCGCCCAAAAACAACAGGGTGCGATGCTCGCTTGGTCGCAATCGCAACGGGGAAGTGCGCCTGTTTTCAGCCATTCTTTCTAAAACCAGAGGTAAGCATACTCCACAACAACCCACTGCCCCATGTGATATGCATGACCGGTATCGCCAACGGCAAACCTACACTCAAAAAGGATTTTTTCAGCCGCAACCTTGCTTGAATACCCGCGAGAAGGCAGATAAAAAAATACAGGAGAAGTTCACCAAGCAAAAGAAATTTCACCAGCGGGAAGAATATTGATGACACCGCCAGCCCCAACAGGCTCAAGACAAACAACGGAGGCAGAGCCTGCCTCCAACGAAGGGTATTTGGATATCTGCGGAGCATTCTCCACTTCCAAAATCCATAACGCCAGTATTGCCGCGCCAGTTCCAACAATGTGGACCGCGCAAAGTAGATCGAGCGGATGGACGGGTCGAGCCAGATTCTACCACCCGCCTTCCGCACCCGCGCGTTGAACTCGTAGTCTTCATTCGTGAGCAGAGATTCGTCGAACGCTCCTACCTTTTCGATCAAGGCACGTTTGAACGAACCGAACGGGACCGTATCCACCTCCGCGGCTTGTTTAGCGTGGCGATACAACGCGTCCCCCACACCCAGCGGATGCGCCGCGGCAACGGCAATGGACTCGGCGATCCACGATTTCGCGCCCGCGCGAATCTCCCACACCCCGCCGACGTTGTCGCCGCGCTTCGCTTCGAGCGCTTTTACACAATTTTCCACATAATCGGGATACGGCTTCGAGTGGGCATCGAGGCGAACAATAATTTCGCCGCGCGCCGATTCAATCGCGCGGTTCACCGCCGAAGGAATCGAGCGGCGCGTGTTATCGACCACGCGGACATCCAAATCGGGAAAATCTTTTTGAAATTGCTCGATCACACCGCGCGTGTTGTCCGTTGAAAAACCATCTGAAATGATCGCTTCCATCTCGGCGCGCGGAAAGGTCTGCTCGCGCAGAGCCTCCAGCAAGAGTCGAATCGTGGATTGCTCGTTGTAACAAGGGATAACGATGGAAACTTTTGGCATTGCATCTCTTGCAACCGTGAACTTTGCCTAGCCACACATCGTCCCGATGTTCCTCGGGATAGCGCACAGAGAACTCTGAGAAAATCTTTTTTCTGTGGCAAAGAAAGGTTGCAACTGGTCGATTTTACTTATTCGCGAGCGGCAGGCGGATCGTAAACGTCGTCCCATGCCCCACCGAACTTCGGACGCCAATTTTACCACCATGCGCCTGGACGATCTCGCGCGCAATTGCCAGACCTAATCCCGCGCCGTGACGCTCATTACGCGCGCGGGACGGGTCCGCCTGATAGAACCTGTCGAACAGACGCGGCAACGCTTCACTCTCGACTCCGACGCCTGAATCAGCCACCTCGACTTCGATCCACTGCCCGGCAGAGTTAGCAGACATCGTGACCTGCCCATTCGCGGGTGTGAATTTCAACGCATTATCAACCAGATTGGTGAACACCTGCGCCAATCTGTCACCATCGCCGAGAAGTGCAGGCAAATGATCTGGAACGATCACCTGTAAATCAACATTCGCTTTTTGCGCTTGCAAAGAAAATTTTTCAGCGACGCCGCGCAACAACACCCCCGCGTCCACTGCAGACATGTTCAAGTCGGCGGTGCCGCCTTCCAGTCGGGCAAGATCGAGCAGGTCGAGCGCCATGCGGTGCATCCGCCCGGCTTCGTCGTAAATAATCTGCGCGGCTTGCCGGCGGGCTTCGGGTGAATCTGCGGCGCCGTCAAGGAGGGATTGGGCAAAGCCTTGGATCGAAGTAAGCGGTGTCTTCAACTCGTGCGAGACGTTCGCCACAAAATCGCGTTGCGACTTCTGGCTGTTGTTCACGCGTTGAATCATCGAATTGAACGCGTTCGTCAAATCCTTCACTTCGCGCGGTCCGCGCGGCGAGACGGGTTTTGCCTCCGCGCCTTGGGGGTAATTCCGTGCGGCGACGACGACTTTTTGCAACGGGTCAGCAACCCAGCGCGAGAGTACGAATGCCAGTATCAGCGAGAGTAATAATGCAACCGCTCCTCCCTGAAGGATCGGGATCAACAATTCATCGGCAAAGACGTTCAAGAGGCGAACCGTCGGGCGCGGCGCGGCGACGATCAACACATTTCCGTTCGGTAAACGGGACGTGGTGTGCAGCCACGATCCGCCTTCCGCGTCGGTCATGAACTGCGATGTCCTACCCAGCACATTCCTGCGCGGAAATGGAAGTTGTGGCTGTTCGGGGTTGGAATCGTAAATCAAGTTGCGCGTCGAATCGAAGATGAGCACGCGCGCATTGTTCGCTTCTGCGATTCGCTGGATCGCTTCGGGATCGTCGATTGTTTCTCTTGGGTTTTCAGTGATCTGGCTTTGCGCCGCGCGAAGCCGCTGTGTTGTTTCGCGGTATAAAACCGGGTTTCGAATGAGGAAGATAAACAAAACAATGACCACAACGCCAAGGGCGATTGTGATCACGAGGGCATAACTCAGCCATAAACGGGAACGGAGGGAGGTGAACATAATACAAGGGTCACGTCATTGAAAGGACAGTGATTGTCCGTCCGAAGCAATCTCCGTGATCGTTTTTGCCAGGCAGGGTGGAGATTGTATCGCGGGGTTTACACGGAGTGAAACAAAGGTGCTCGCAAAGACGGGTTGTTATTGTCTCTTTCGAAATTCCCGCAACCCTTCGCGCAGTTTGAGGAGCAGGTCGTACAACTCATCGAGTTCGTCTTGTGTGAGCGCAGTCCACGGAGCATAAAAGTATTCATCCGTTTGGGCTTCCACTTGCTCGCGCAACTCTTTTCCTTTTTGTGTGATGCGAAACGACCCGGGCGCGTCGGTTACTTCCAACCAGCCGATCTCTTTTGCGGCTTGCAAGGCGATCTCGTAGTCGTTGACCTCATACCCGCGAAACGACAAACTTTCCGCCATCTTCGCGGCAGTGATCGATTCGGCATCCGATGCGGCGCCGAGTACCAACCAGACAATGCCCGCTTCGTTGAAATGCGGACGCGCCGCCGCAAGATGCGAGTCGTCGCGATAAGCGAACAGATCCATAAGGTATTCGCGGATCTTCACCAGCACCGGGCTTGTCTTTTTCGCTACGCGGAAACGATGAAAGATCGCCCATTTTTCAGGGGGTTCAGGCGCGTTATCGTTAGCAAGCACAAGTTGTTTGATCAACCCTTTGAGCCTTTCGAGGTCAAGTTCTGGAAACGCATCGTCTGGCGGGAGTTGCGCATCGCCTGACATGATGATGTACGCCGCGCCTGACCGCGCCATCTCGGTCACTTTATAACCCTCATCACGCTGAGGTTCGATCCAGCCTTTCACATCGAGACGCGCGAATAACTTTTCGAACTGCTCCGGATTCGAGAAGGGATCGCGCTTTTGAAAATTCTCCAACGAAAAATGATTCAACCCCAGTTCGCCGTAATAATACAACTCAACCGGAATATCGTTCCGAATGGCGGCTTCCTCGATGGCAGGCTCGGTGATCGTCCAAAATTCTTGAATCACGGAATACATAACCTGCCAAAATTTAGCGAGCGGATGGAGTTCTGCCATACGCCAAGTGTACAGCAGAGAAGACGAAATAAACTTGCAAAGGCATGATGAAGATCATATGTGGACCGTCAACTTGTACCCAACGCCTGTGACCGTTTCGATCTTCACGCTGCTTGCCTCCAATTTCTTGCGCAGATGCGCCACGTGGACGTCCACGGTGCGGGTCTGACCGTAAAAGTCGAAGCCCCACGCTTTTTGCAGGATCTGCTCGCGGCTGAGGACAAGCCCGCGGTGTTCGGCGAAGGTGAGAAGCAGGTCGAATTCCTGCGTGCGCAGACTCAAGGGAGAAGAACCGATTCGGACCTCCCGCCGGGCTGGGTCAATCGTCAGGTCGCCGATTCGAATCGGGGAGGAATCTTTGCTCCCGTTGACGCGGCCGCCGCGCCGCAGGATCGCTTTGACGCGGGCGACGAGTTCGCGCGGGTTGAAAGGCTTGGTGAGGTAATCGTCCGCGCCGAGTTCGAGACCGAGAATTTTGTCAATATCCTCATCGCGCGCAGTGAGCATGAGAATCGCGGCAGGATGATTCGCGGCGCGCAAACGGCGGCAAACTTCGAAGCCGTCGAGTTTCGGGAGCATGACATCCAGCACGATCAACGCGGGGTGTTCGCGCGCGGCTGAGTCGAGCGCGGATTCACCGTCCTTCGCGGTGAGGATGCGGAAGCCCTCGCGTTCGAGATACATGCGCGCGAGTTTGATGATGGACGGTTCGTCGTCTACGAGGAGGATGAGTTCGTTCAAGGCAGAGAATAGAGAGCGGTGAGTAGTGATTAGTCGCCGCGAGTTGGGGAGAGCAGCGCGACGCATTCGATTTCGACAAGCGCGCCTTTGGGCAACGCGGCAACCTGCACCGTACTCCGCGCAGGAGGATTCTCGGGGAAAAATTCCGCGTAGACCGCGTTCATCTTGGCGAAGTCGTTCATGTCCTGCAAAAAAACGAGGGTTTTGACCACGAAGTTCAAACCCGAGTCCGCCGATTCGAGAACGTGTTTGAGGTTGGTCAAGACCTGCCGCGTCTCCGCTTCGATTCCGCCTTTGACGATCTCCATCGTGGCGGGGTCGAGTCCGATCTGCCCGGCGGTAAAGATCAGGTTCTCGGTGCGGATGGCTTGCGAATACGGACCGATCGCTTTCGGCGCTTTGTCGGTGATGACGATTTTCTTGCCTTCAGATGTGTACATGCCTGCCTCACATTTGTTTGAATTTTGTGAGGCGATTGTACTGCCGATTGCAAGTTTGTGGAAACTTTTCCAACATGTCACCCTGAGCGACAGCGAAGGGTCTCTACAATAATCTCAGAGATTCTTCGCTTCGCTCAGAATGACACATCATAGAATAATTACGGCGTGGGGGTCTTCTCAGGGCGCGGGTTGGCTTCGCGGAAGGCATGGATCGCGTCGCGCAGGGCTTTGCCTGTGCCGCCCATCGCATCCTTGATCTCCTTCAACTTCTCGCCCATCGCACGGACGGTCTCTTGGGCTTGTTCGGAGTCAGTCACTTTGCCGTTCGAATCGAAGCCCGCGTGCGAATCAATGATCGCCTGCGCGCTTTCATAGATGGGTTTTGCATCATCCACCGCGTCTTTGAATGCGTCGAGCGCGGCTTGCACGGCAGAGACATCCTTGCCGTTTTGCGCGGCGCGGTCAATCAACTGCTGGACCTTGCCGATGAACTCCTCGGTCTTGCCCATTTTTTCATACAAGTGGAGTTGTTTTGCCCAGATTTTCTCGAGGCGCTCGTCCGTCAATTCACCCTGCGGCGGCGGGGTCGGGTCTTTCGCACCTGCAGCGGATACGCTGACGAACGACAGGCTCGCCACTCCGAGCGCGGCGACCAGCGCGAGCAGAATCGTTTTCTTGAATAAAAATTTCATCGTCGTAGACCTCCTTTCAAGGTTACGACGATGATTCTAGGTTGGGCTGGTAATGAGAATGTGGTGGAGGTGTAAAATTTTTGTAAATTTCACACCCTCCTCACCGCCAGCATGGTCAGGTCATCGGCGGGAGGGACATCCTGCACAAAATCGAGCAGGGATTTTTCGACCACGTCCATCAATTCGGAGGCGGAGGAACAGTGATTGGCAAGGATCGCTTCGGTGAGGCGCGCTTCGCCGTAGAACTCGCGGTCGCTGTTGAACGATTCGGTCAAGCCGTCGGTGTAGAGCAAGAGGCTGTCCTCTTTTTCAAGTTGTATCGTCCGCTGGTTGACGGGATCGTTGATCAGCACGCCCAACGCAACGGCGGTGCGCGTGAGACGTTCGAGCGTCCCGTCGCTTTTCACCCACAGCGGCGGGTTATGCCCCGCGTTGACGTACGTGAATTCGTTCTTATCCAAATCCAACACGGCATACACAGCCGTCACGAACATGCCCTGACGCGTATCGGGGAAGAGAAGATCATTGACTCGTTTCATCGCTTCGGCAGGAGAATCGGATTCGATCACCGCGGCGCGGACGAGAGTCCGCGTGAGCGCCATGAACAACGCGGCGGGTACGCCCTTGTCCGCGACATCGGCGATGAACAAGCCGATACGATTATTTGGTAAATCGAACACATCGTAAAAATCTCCGCCCACTTGACGCGCCGTCCGCCAGCGCGCGGCAAATTCCCAGCCTTCGATCTGCGGCAGCGAGTCGGGGATGAAAGTCTGCTGAATTTGGCGAGCCAACTGCACTTCCGTTTCGAGGCGTTCGCGCACCACCATCTCGCGCTGCAACACATCATTCTGGATCGCCAACGCGGCTTGTTGCGCGATGCCGTTGATGATCTCCAGCCGCCGTGAACGGAATCGCAATCCGCCTTCGGCTTCCTCGATCAACATCACGCCGTACAACGCATCTTTGACTGCAATGGGAACCGCGAACAACAGCGCGTTCGGATTGGCGAGATTCGCTTCATTCGACGGGTCGGCTGATAACCAACCTTTGAGTCCGCGCGCCCCCTCAAGGGGACTGGCTAACATACCCGTCGCGCCGCGGCACGAATCGAGCAGGGCAAATTCTCCCAGCGCGAAGGAGCGCTCCCAGAACATCTCATCGTCTCCCTCGTTCAACCCATACTGTTGCGAGGGTATGAATTTTTCCGCCAGCGAATCGAATTGATACAACGCGGCGCGCTCGACACCTACAAGGATCGGCATGATGCGGATGATCGTATCGAGAATTTCGTCGAGGTCGTTCAAACTGACAATTGCCTGCGCCACTTGCAACAACGCGGCGGAGGCGTATGCCTGCTCCTGCGCAATGTCATACAGGCGCGTGTTTTCGATGGCGACCGCGGCATAACTGGCAAACGTGGTTGCCACCGCGCGCGCTTCACTTCCGTATCTGCCCGGTGAGTGATGCGCGAGCGTGATCACGCCGAACGGCTGGTCGCCCACGCGCAACGGCACAGCCAGCGCGGAATAATTCTGGTTGAACCCTGCGGCAAGACCGGAAGCGCCAATCACATCCGTCGGCTTGCGAATTTCCGCGCCATCTGATTCGACCACGCGCATCAAGGCGGCGTACGCTTCAGGCGCGCCGTATAACGTGCTTTCCAACAGGGCTTCGTCAATGTTGTGGCTTGCCGCCAGATACAACTCATCGTCTTCGAGGAGCCAGATGGCGGAAATATCCACCGCCAGATTCTTTTCCAACTCGAGGAGGATCACTTCGAGAACATCGTCCACATCCGCGTCGGCTGAGATCAAACCCGCCACCTCGCGCAGACTGTCTGCCACCTGCCGCCGCCACTGCTCCGAGCGATACAACGCCGCGTTGTGAATCGCAATGGCGATGTTATCCGCCACAGCCTCGAACATGAACCGGTCTTCAGCGGTGAACGCGTTGTAGCGGTCCGATTGAATGTCGAGCAAGCCGACCACTTCGCCATCGTATAACAACGGCACGCAAATTTCGGACTTGGTGTTTTCAGGCGGCAACGGCGAGGGGATGTAGCGCTTGTCCTTGCGCACATCGTTGGCAAGGACGGTCTTCCCTTCGCGCGCCACCCACGGGATGATTCCCAGCGGGTCATCCAACGGGATGGTGAATCCCACCGAATCCGCGCTGCGCTCGCCGCTCCCAGCCTGATATTCGATCATGCGGCGGTTGCGATGCACAGTGAAGAGGTAGACATGAGGATGTTTGAAGCGGTGATGGATCAGGTCTGAAACGTTTTGCATCAGCGTGTTCAATTCAAGCGAAGTACTCACACTTTTGCTGACGTCCGCGATCAGCGCCAGATGATCCGAGTGCCGGCGCAGATCGTTATATAATCGCGTGCCCTCGACCGCGCGGGCGATCGAATCCGCCAGCGCGTTCAGCACAAGCAGGTCGTTCGGATGGAATGCGTCCGCCTGATTGCTTTGCACATCGAGCACGCCCAGCACGCGTCCCTCGATCTTCAATGGAATTACCACTTCAGAGCGCGTCTCGGGGAGCGCGTCGATGAATCGATAGCGCTTGTCTTTCCGCACATCAGGGACGACGATCCGTTCACCCGTCGCGGCGACTTCACCGATCAATCCCTGACCGATCTTCACCTCCAGCGCAACCTTGGCGCGCCGCTTCCCTTCGCGGGGAGCCATGGCGCTCGCGCGTAAACGCAATGCTGTGGACCGTTCACGCAGAGTGAAAATCGCGACGTAATAATAATGAAATGTCTGCTGGATGAGTTGGGTGACACGCTCCGTCAGTTCGTTCAAGTCCAGCACGTTGGCGATCTGCGCGCTGACTTCGCTCACAAGATTCAATTGGTTGAGCCTGAAGCCCTCGACCGCCACGCGATGCGAGGCGACCAAACTCAGCCCGATCATGCTGGCAAGCCCGACGAGCAGGTCAAGCTCTTCTTTGACGAAATCGGGACCATGGGGACGGACGACCTGAATCGCCCCAAGGGTGGTGTCGCGATTCCTAAGCGGGATCGATGCCCACCGTTCGCGCGAACCGCCTTTCCGTCTTCCTTTTTGATGATTCGTAAGTAACCCGCGCGATTTCAATGCCCGGGTGATCGGCTGCGAATCTGGGTACTGAGGGAAAATAGTTTCCTCCTGCGCGTCGGGCAGGCGGAAAAGGTTTTCATCGAGCCACAGATCCACATCCCCTTTGAACATGCGCGAAGCCGCGGCAACGATGTGATCACGTTGCGCAGATAACGATGTGGTAGCGATGAGTAGTTCGCCCAGTCTGGCTAGTTCGCGCCAATCGGACGATGACGCCGCTTTCATGCGCCTTAACCCTTTCGCTTGATCATGGTGAGAACGTTGCTTTTATCCGCGTTGGAATGGTAATGCACTTCATCCATCAATTTGCGCATGAGGAAGATTCCAAGTCCCCCGATCTTTCTATCGGCAAGGTCGGCTTGCAGGTCAGGCAATGGCACCTCGGCGGGATCGAACGGTGAGCCGTGGTCGACCAATATAATGACCAACGCTTTCTCTTTCATTCCGCATGACAGGTCGAGCACTCCGTCGATCACACCCTCGTAGGCATGTTCTATGATATTCGACGCGGCTTCATCGGTGGCAAGCTGGATGTTGTATACATCCTTCTCGCTAAAGCCGTTCTCGCGCGCGATCCGCCCCACAAATTCGCGGATTTCGTCGAGGAGTTCGAATTTTGCCGGAAATTGAACGGTTTGCATGAGGAAAATTAAAAGCCGCTTCAGCCGACCACAGCCGAAAGCGGCTACCTCGTTACACGGCTTTTCGGCTCCGACCCTGTGCGCGCCTTAAAAATACCCTACTGCGTGAAGCGGATCATCGAAGGTCTTGAACAATTCGGTAAAACCCGCCAGTTCCAGCGCCTCACGGATGCGTTCCGGTACCGAGGCAAGGACCACTTCGCCGCGGTTGTATTTCTTCGAATTACGCTGGGCGGCAAGCAGTGCACGGAAACCAGCGCTGGACATGTATTCCAACTCGCTCATGTCGATCACCAACTTATGCTTGCCGTTCTCATTGGCTGTTTCAAGGGTCTGGGCAAGTTGTGGTGCAGTGGAACTATCCACCCGCCCCTTGACCTTGATCAATTCGCAGTGCTTAAATTCCTGATGCGTGATTTCCATGACACATCCTCCGGGTTGAAATACGATGTTGTTGGGCAAAATTATATCACGAGAATGTGCGGGTGAATTCAACATGCTATGCACGAAGGCAGGAATACCTGCCAAGGGGAATTCCCCCGCTGAGCAAATTAGACCCATGCGCGTGAGCATCATCCATTGTTTGTTATTCGTTTCATCGTTATTCCGAGACGTGCTGGCAGTTGCCGCATATTAAGGGACAAAAATCCTGCGTTTCGGGTTAGAATTCGTTTCATCCCGGAAGGAGCCGCATATGATCGGTGAACCCATCCTCGTCATGCTTGTCGAAGATAATGTGGACCATGCCGAATTGGTCGTCCGCACGCTCGAGGAGCACCGTATCGCGAATCGCGTTCGCCACTTTCTAGATGGACAATCAGCGCTCGATTACCTCTTTCACCGCGGCGAATTTTCAGACCCTGCAACCGCTCCCCGCCCTCACGTGATTCTGCTCGATCTGCGGCTCCCTAAAGTGGATGGGATCGATGTATTGAGAGGTATCAAAGAATCGGACGATCTCAAATCGATCCCGGTTGTCATCCTTACAACTTCCGAAGCGGAGAAGGATGTCGCAAAAGCTTACTATAACCACGCCAATAGCTATCTGGTGAAACCGGTCGGCTTCGAAGAATTCAAGAAATTGATGGATGATCTGGGCTTTTATTGGCTCGGGTGGAACACACACCCGCAGATCAAGGAATAATTTTCCGACACAGATACCTCATCGATGTCGAAGACAATTCCCATGATGGATGAATCGATCCACATACTATTGCTGGAAGATGACCCTGCTCATGCGGAATTGATCAAGCGCGCCTTCGAACAACGCGGGGATACTGCCCGGCTTACCATCGCGGAAACCCTCGCCCAAGCACGCCTTGCCCTCAAAAAATTCACACCCACACTGATCATCGCAGATTGGCGACTGCCAGATGGGGATAGCCATGAACTGCTCTCTACGGAGCACGATACTTCGTCCCCGCCTGTGGTAATCATGACGAGTTATGGCAGCGAGCGCAATGCCGTGGATGCGATCAAAGCGGGCGCATTGGACTACATCGTCAAGTCCTCCGAATCGATGGCGGATATGCCGCACATCGCGGAACGTGCCATCAAACAATGGACCGCCATCCTCGAACAGGAACGAATGCAACTGGCATTGGCGGAGAGCGAGGCACAGTTCCGACTCCTTGCAGAAAACTCATCGGATATCATCACGCGTAGTGACCCGGATCTCAACGTGTTATACGCTTCCCCGGCATGCCGGACCCTCTTGGGGTACGAACCGGAAGAACTGGTCGGCCAACCGGTTCTGCCTTTGATCCACCCGGAGGACGCGGATCACCTGCGCGACCTGCTCGCGCTTGGAGCCGCAGAGGTTTCGAAGCCTGTAACTTACCGTGTTCTCCATAAAAACGGGGCATACATCTGGCTCGAGACCGTAACACGTCCCATCTTCGATTCGGAAGGCAGGCTCGTGGAATATCAGGCATCCTCACGCGATGTAACCGAACGACGGGAAGCGCAGTTCGCTCTTCAGCGTGCGCTGGCAGAACTACAAGAAGCCTACGACAAAACAATCGAAGGCTGGGTGCTTGCCCTCGATCTGCGCGACAAAGAAACAGAAGGGCATACAAAACGCGTTACAGACCTCGTAGTGCGACTCGCAAGGGAACTTAACCGCACCGAGGAAGAGATCGTGCATATTCGCCGCGGCGCGCTCTTGCACGATATGGGAAAGATGGGCATCCCGGATGAAATACTGCAAAAACCGGGTTCACTCTCCGACGAGGAATGGAAGGTGATGAGGAAGCATCCGCAATATGCACAACAGATGCTTTCGCGCATCGGCTACCTGAGCGATGCACTGATCATTCCCTACTACCATCACGAACGCTGGGATGGAAGCGGATACCCTCAGGGACTCAAAGGTGAAGAGATTCCGTTGTTTGCACGTTTGTTTTCAGTCGTGGATGTGTGGGATGCACTATCGAGCGACCGCCCGTATCGAAAAGGTTTGCCGCCCAAAGATGTAGTCCAATATCTCCGCGCAGAAGCCGGGCGCCTGTTCGATCCTCAGGTAGTCGAGGCTTTTCTGAAATTGGTTGATTCCGAACAATTTTCATCGTAAGATTTGGACGAATTGACACGCCTCTTCACTTCGAGTATGCTTCGCCCGTCCGGGCAGGCCCGGCGCGGCAGAGCCTGCCGAACCCCGCCAGGGTCGAAAGACAGCAACGGTAAGGAAGTGTCTCTGGGTGCCGCCGATCACCTGCCCGGATATTTTTTATGAAATCGAATCGCTGGCTATTCATCGTTATCGCATTGATCGCGGGAACTGCTCTGGGTCTCGCGTATGGGTGGGTCATCGATCCCGTTGATTTTTTCGACCTCACACCGGATACTCTGCGCGCCGATTACAAAGCGGATTACGTGTTGATGATCGCGGAGGCATATCGCGCTCACCGCGACCCCGGTGCAGCCGCGCGCCAACTCGCGATCTTTGGTTCGCAATCTCCCAATTCGATTGCATCACAAAGTTTGGACTTCGCCCGCGCCAACGGCTTCGACGCGTCTGATATCGCGCTGATTCAAGAACTCGTTACAGCCCTGCAAGCCTGGAGCGGACTCCCGTGAAACGAATTCCGTGGAGCGTTTTGCTTGCGCTTCTTGCCGGACTTGGGCTTGGTCTGCTGTACTCGTGGGTGATCTCCCCCGTCCGCGTCGTAGACTCGGCTCCCATCGCGCTGCGCCCGGACTTCAAGGACCAATATCGTTCGGCAATTGCCGCGGCATTCCAAAGCACGGGCAACCTCGAACGCGCGCGCGCGCGGTTGGGTCTGCTGGGCGACGCGAATCCCATCGAAGCTTTGAACGCGCAGGCTCAACGAATGCTCGCCAGCGGCGACACGCAACACGCAGACGAAGTCGCCGCGCTTGCCTCTGCCCTCGCGCAGGGAGATGTCTTCGTTGCGCCAGCCTCTCCAACGGCGAACCCGCTGTCTACGGCGCAACCAATTTCCACTGGGAACGATGCGATCTCCACCTCCACTGCGGAAGAGGTCTTTACGTCCACGCCTGAAATCTTCCCAACACAAGCGGTCATCCTAGAAGCCACGCCGCGCCCAACGCGGACACCGCTCCCCACACAAGGCGCTCCTTTCAAGTTGACCGGGCAAGAATCGATTTGCGATTCGAATCTACCAGACGGGTTGTTGCAAGTACTCGTGTTGAACGCGAATCGCAGGCAGCTTCCCGGCGTCGAGATCCGCATCACGTGGGACGGCGGCGAAGACCAGTTCTTCACCGGCTTGAAACCCGAACTCGGCAACGGCTACGCAGATTTCATCATGACGCCAAACATCAATTACGCGGTTCAACTGGCACAAGGGAGCGATACAGCCATTGGGTTGATCGCACCGGCTTGCGAATCACCGAGTGGCGATTCCTTCACCGGCGGATTCAAACTCACGTTCCAGCAACCGTAAAAAATTCCCCTTTACTGGAAGGGGAATTTTTATATCAAGGTATTGGGTTGTTGTTCGCCCAATCGTTACCCAGTCGCACTTCAACATCCACCGTAGCGCCCGGGTCGGGTTGAATCAATATCTGTGTGCTAGAACTGATCCCAAAAACCGATTGCAAATACTTCAGTGTGTAAAGTTTTGGTGAGTACAAGACGATCACCGTGCGATCATAGGCGCGGTCGGCGGGACCGACTTCCGTCACCGCCATACCTTGTGCGATGAAATAATTACCGGTGTTCACTTCGAGGTTCGGCGAGAATGTACCGTTCAACAGACGCACGCGCGCGGCATCGGCTTGCATCAACGCGGTTGGATCGCCCTGAGCAAGCGGGCTGGTCGCGCCTGCGGTGGTGAAGATCTCGTCGCGTAGAATGCGGATCTTATCCGGTAGGGGTTTCATCACGCTGGCATCCTGCCCTCCCAGGATCACATTGTCAAAGGCAACCATGGTCGTATCGATCCGCCCCTGCTCGATGCTGGAAACAGGAATATCTTTCGCCAGCACCGCTAGTTGAATGGCGGTATCGAGCGGCATGTTGGTGCGGATGCCGGAGGAGAACTCGTTGTAGAGTTCATCGGCTTGTGAGATCAACGTGGGAAAGATCGCCGGGTCGAGGACTTTATCACGAATGGCAATGATCACCTTCTGCTGTCGGCGGGCGCGTCCGAAATCGCCTTCGTCGCCTTTACGATGGCGCGCGTACGCAAGGGCTTTAATGCCTCCCAGATGGCGTATGCCACAACAGGTCAGGATTATTTTTTGTCCGGGTCCAATCGGGTCCAGCCTCAGTTCCTCATCGTTGTAGATATCGATTCCGCCGATACGGTCAATGAACTGAACGAACGTATTGAAATCCACTTGTGCGTAGTATTGAACCGGCACGCCGATAAATTGTTCGACCGTCTTGCGCGCCAGTTCCGGCCCGCCGCCGGGAAGTTTGTTGCCTTCACCGGAGGAGTACGCGGTGTTGATGCGGCTGTAGCCGAAGCCCGGAATATTCACCCACATATCGCGTGGGATGGATAACATTCCGGCGGTTTTCGTCAGCGGGTCGATCGTCAAGAGGATCATCGTATCTGAACGCGGCGCGCTCTCGTTCACGTCGCGCGCGTCCAAGCCGATGATGAGGACGGTAATGCGGCTCGCGCCATCCCACGCGGGGGGCAAATCGCTTTCCGGCACGACGACCGGATCCGGCAGATCCTCCACGCCGGGCATGGGCGTACCTTCACTGTTCGTGATGGTTGGACCATTCGGACCGGACGTGACCGTTCCGCAATCGGCGGGCGGCGAGCCGGGCAACGGGGTGATGACCCAGCATGTGGCGATATTACGCACAAAGGCAAATGCGCCGACTGCCACAACCAGCATCCCGACCCAAAAGATGGTCGTACGAATCGAGGGACGTTCAAATTTCATGTTTTTCAGGAATTTCATAATCTTTACACCGGCTTCATATGTGTTTTGTGAGAGCAAAAGAAAAATTTATATCAGGGAACTGGATTGTTGTTCGCCCAATCGTTACCCAGCCTCACTTCGATATCCGCTGTAGCGGCAGGGTCGGGCTGAATCAATATCTGCGTGCTGGAACTGATCCCAAAAACCGAGTTCAAATATTTCAGCGTGTACAACTTTGGCGAATACAAGACGATCACAGTGCGATCGTACGCGCGGTCAGCAGGAGCCACTTCGGTAACTGCCATCCCCTGTGCGATCAAGTAGTTGCCAGTGTTCACTTCGAGGTTCGGCGAGAATGTGCCGTTCAACAGACGCACACGCGCGGCATCGGCTTGCATCAACGTGGTAAGGTCACCTTGGGCGAGCGGGCTGGTCGCGCCTTCCGACGTAAAGATCTCCAGACTTAGAATACGAATCTTATCGGTTAATGGCTTCAACACGCTCTCCTCCTCCCCGTCCAAGATCACATTATCAAAAGCGACCATGGTCTCATCGATGCGTCCCTGCTCGATGCTTGCAACGGGAATATCCTTCACCAACATCACAAGCTGAAGGGCGGTATCGAGCGGCATGTTGGTGTGGATGCCGGAGGAGAACTCGTTGTAGAGTTCATCGGCCTGCGAGATCAACGTGGGAAACATTGCCGGGTCAAGAACTTTATCGCGGATGGCGATAATCACCTTTTGTATCCGACGAGTGCGGCCGAAATCGGCATCGGGACCCTTGCGGTGTCGAACATACGCAAGTGCCTTCAACCCGCCAAAATGCCGCCAATCGCAACAAGTAAGTTTTATTTTTTTACCGGGTCCAACGGGGTCGAGAAGCAATTCTTCGTCATTGTAAACGTCAATACCGCCAATTCGATCGATGAACTGGACGAATGTGTTGAACTCAATCTGGGCATAATAATCAACCGAAACTCCGATAAATTGCTCGACCGTCTTGAGCGCCAGTACAGGTCCGCCGCCGGGGAGGTTGTTCGCCTCACCGTAAGAGTACGCGGTGTTGATTTTGTTGTAGCCGAAGCCGGGAATATTTACCCACATGTCGCGCGGGATGATTAACATCCCGGCGGTTTTTGTCAGCGGGTCGATCGTCAAGAGGATCATCGTATCGGAACGCGGCGCGGGTTCATTTACATCGCGCGCATCCAAGCCGATAACAAGGACGGTGATGCGGCTCGCGCCATCCCACGCGGGAGGCAAATCAATATCCGGCACAACGACGGGATCCGGCAGGTTCTCCACGCCGGGTGCAGGCGTGCTCTGGCTGATGGTCAACGTTGGACCGTTGAGCCCGGAGGTTACGGTTTTGCAATCGGCAGGCGGCGAGCCGGGCAACGGTGTGATCGCCCAACACGTGGTGAGATTACGCGCGAAAATGAAAGCACCGACCGCCATAACCGGCATCACAACCCAAAAGATGATCGTACGAATCGAGGGACGCTCAAATTTCATGTTTTTGGGGATGTTCATTTTTTACACTGGTTTCAGGTATACCATATCGAGCCCCAGCCGTTCCAAGCCATCCTTTGCCCAGTGCCCGAGCAACGCCGAATCTTCTTCGATGACTTGCATCAAAACAGGAATGGCGCGCGGATCGCGGATTTCGGCGAGCGCACGCAGGGCATGAATTCTTGTAGACTGCGAGTCAGATTTCACCACTTCGATGAGGGATGGGACCGCGGGTTTGCCGATTTTGATCAGCGCGTTCGTCGCCAGATTGCAAACCATTGCGTCCTCATCGTTCAACGCGCGGACGAGCGGCTGGGTCGCGGCTTCGTCGGGTTTTGCTGAAAGCGTCAGCCCCAGCGCGGCGCACTGCCTCACTTCGGGGGCGGGATCTTCAAGGAAGGGTATCAGCCATCCCGTCTGCGCATGAGGCGACTGGGCAAGAGCGCGCAATGCCCACCAGCGGGAGTCCGCAAAAGGAGATCGAGTCAAATGCATCAACGCGGGAATCGCGTCTTCCCCCAAATCGATCAGCGCGGGCACTGCCCGTTCTGCGCGGGATTCGTCGCCGCTGGTTAGATCAGCCAGTAAGCTTTGCAGTGTATCCACTCTACTTGGCAGGAGGCGGGACGGGTAGCGCGGCTTCGGCCGTGGCGATCCATTTATCTCCCTCTTCGATCAACATGACGGGGATATCATCCACGATGGGATATTTGCGATCGCAATCCTTGCAGATGAACCACGCGTCGCGGTGCAGTTTGAGTTCGCCGCCTGTGGTGCGGACGCAGTTCGGGCAACGCAAAATTTCTTTCAAAGCAACATCAACCATGGAACCTCATTTCTAGATCTTAACAGCGGCGAATTGTACCACCGCTCACGATGACGGAGAGCGGCATAGTTTTTTCTCCGCTGCAAGTTTTTCGGGGTTTCTCGAGTCGGGACCGTATTGGCAGATCGCCTGCCACGGCTCGTAATGCGTTACGAATTGGTCTTGGAACAGGACAGCTCCGTTCTGATACACCGTGCGCGTGACTGTGACATCTGCGCCGTTCGCGGCATAATCCACCTGCTTCATTTGATTCTTGCCGAGTTCCTGATTCACCTCGAACAAAGGCGGCGGCGCAGGGACGACATTTACAGGTCCTGTCGTATCCCACGTGACACTGCGCCCCGTGGACGTGGAGTAGAACTTCCACGTGAGCGAGCGGCCGCTGACGTTGACGTAGGTTTCCATCAGAATCCAATACGGTGAATCGTTCGTGAATTTGAAATCCACCAGCGGGAAGTACACGGTCGCATCCAACCCGGCGAGCCGCGAGTCCACCGCGCCGCTGGCTGTCATTTCATAATACGAAACACGATAGGCATGTGAATAACGTTCTACAACGGGGAAACCGGCATTGAACACCGTGCGGAAAAGCGTGGTGCTTACCTGACACACTCCCCCGCCCACACCTTTGATCGTCCGATTCCCAAAGATGATCAACGCTTCGGCGAATCCGTTTTCAAGGCTGACGTCGCCCATCGTCGCGCCCATCGAAAAGGTCTCGCCGGGTGCGACCATTACGCCGTGAAAACGCGCGGCCGCGGCTTGGATATTCTGGATGCGTTCATCGCTCGACCCGTAAAAATAGGAAGTCTCTGATGCGATCAATTCGGTAATGCCAAGTTCCTGCCCGGTGGCAGAGCCGGGAATTTCTGGTTGGTCTTCGACGATCACGAGAGACACGGTGTGCTCGCCGCGCAACAACGCGTCGTTGATCGCCGCGATGCTGGCGTCCACATCCACCACGCGCCCCACTTTGGAATCTTCCAAACGATCTAATTGTTTGGTCTCATCGTTGAAGATGAATTTCGCGTTCGAAGCCGGGCGATCCACTTCGGTCTTCACTGGCGCGAGCAAATTGCGTAGTCCATCCGTGTTGAGCACCACATGCACTTCAGTTCGATTTCCGTTCTGCACGCGTTGGACGCCGAGCAAGTTCGCTAAAATCGGCGTGTCATACACATACGGACCGGGATCGGTATCCGTCGAGTTGGGAATCGCCAACGTCAACGGTTGACTCAATACTTGCCGGGCTGTTTCTGCTTGCGCGCTTACATCCAAAATTTGCGGCTGGATCTCCTGAATTACCAACGAGACTTCGCCGTCGGCAAAGGTCTGCAATTGCGCGCCAAGATAAATAAGCGTTGCATCGATCTTGAGTTCGCGCCCAACCTGACCGGGACTCGCCACCACATTCGCACCATCAAGATGCAAACTGGCTTCAGTGACCGGCTGATTTACCTGTGTGGAGATCTGACTCAAATATTGGAACGCGACGCGTTGATCGAACAGGATGACCGGCGGAACGTTCGCGCCGCCGCCTCGCGCGCGGATCTGACCGGACAACGCTCCGAACAAACCGCCGCTTCGCCCCAACTGGTAGGCTGTCGCGGCAGTGGACGAGGGATCGAACACCATACCCAATTCTGCCGGGCTTGCCACCCATACTTTTTCGCCATCGCGGAAGAGAATTTTCCCCGTGAGCGGATAGGACAATGTCTGGCTCAACTTCACCGCGGCTTCATCGCGCGACAAGCCAGAGAGATCGACACCCGCAACCGAAACACCGGGGAATATCCGCCCGGCGTACATAAGTTGATATCCCAACGTCCATGCGAGGAGGATGCCGAGGAACAACGTTAATCCGCTCACCGCCGCGGCAACGAATTGTGGAAGGACAGGTAATTTTTGATAGGGATGTGAAATAGTCGTCATTCGAGGTCTTGGTATTTAAAATTGGGGGAATCTGCGGCTATAGAACGTACCAGCCGTGCGATTTGTTCCTATCAGAAATTGAAAGTTGTTCATTCACCACCGAACGCAGGCAGTTCCAATTCGCCGGAACCGGTTTTTACCACATAGTAAGGCAACCACCCCACGCCGAACATATTGACGTACACATCGGTCTTCTTGGGGTTCACGACCACTTCCTGCACTTGATTCACCACGCCGCCCCAGCGCGCATTGACTTCCTCCGCGAGCCGCAATCGTTCTTTATCCAATTCCGCCAGCTGGGCTTTGAACTGGGCGATGGCTTCGATCGATTCGTCCACATCTGCTTTGGCTTGCTCGGTCATGCGATGCTTGGTGAGGGAGGATGATAATTTTCGTGTACTGCGACTGCCGAGGAACACTCCCAGAACATTTTCCGCGTGTGTGCCCATGGCTTCCATTTTGCGTTGCGAGAGTTCAGCTTCATCCTGACGAAGTTCACGCTCTTCGCGGCTGAGTTTATCTTCGAGCGATGCGATCTGCCGATCCAATTTGGCGGCGAGTTTTTCGAATTCCTTATCGCGCAATGCGCGCGCCGCATCGGCGCAGGCGGTCATAAATTCCGCTTGGGTTACGTCGGGACCGGCGAACACTTTCAACGCCTGATTCGCCCGCGCCGTGACGGATGAGTTGCGGAACACCCAGTCGGTGAAATCCTTTTGCAAGGCGGTCATCAATTTCGAATCATTCAGAGGCGCGTCGATCGTGCTGAATTTCGCTGAAGGCGCAGGAGTGGTGTCCACGTTATCCATCGGCTTGCCGGTAGTGACGTGATCCTCCCAGCGGACTGTCCCGCGTTTTTCGAGAGCCGAGACAACCGCCTTGCGCGTCATTTCAGTGTCCACACCGAGTTTTCGGTCAAGGATTCGGATTTGCGCGGAAGCTAATAATGCTGGTTTATAAACCACACCTTCGATCATCGCTTCAGAAGGCGCGGATTGATTCGCGGCTTTGAAGGCTTCGGGGAGACTGAGATTTTGCGGCAGGAAATATTCGCGGATCGTTGACGGAAGCGATGGTTTCGTGGATGAGAATTGAGAACTGGTAGATGAGCCATTCTGCACAGACGGAGCTGGCCGCTGTGGCGCGGTTGCCATGATGGACGGCGAGGATGTTGGCTGAGGCGCAGCAACGCGTGAGGCTGGCGGGGCAGGTCGAAATTTCGAAAGAACCGTCAAAGACGCGTTGGCAAGTTGATTCAATGCGGGAATCTGAGTCCGCGTGATGGGTCCCGCGAGAAAATTCATAACCCAGCGCGTTTGCAACAATTCCGGTGATTTGGAGTGAACATTATGCAAAACGAATACGCGTTTGCCAAGTGTGGAGATCAGTTTATCGAACACGCTGCGCGATACGCCGCCCGCCGCGCTTTCGAGTCCGTCGAGCAGGCGATTCTTATCCTGTTCGGTTTGCAATTTGCCAATGAACCACGTCCCCGCGTTGGAGAGGCCTTTGTAATCCACATCCACCGGGTTTTGCGTAGCAAGCAACAAGCCCAAACCAAAGGCACGCGCTTGTTTCAACATACGGAGCAAGGGTTGCTTGGAGGGCGGGTTGCGTTGTGGCGGAAGATAGCCGAAAATTTCGTCCATGTAGAGGAGCGCGCGCAAAGATGTTGCGCCGCTTTGCGTTCGCATCCACGTTTCAATGGCAGAGAACAACAAGGTGACGAAGAACATGCGCTCCGCGTCGGATAAGTGTGCAAGATAAAAAATGCTGTGCCGAGGCTTGCCTTCCTCGGTGTACAACAACGAATTGATATCGAGCGATTGACCTTCACGCCATGTTTCGAAAGCAGGCGCGGCAAGGATATTGTTCAGTACCATCGCCAATTCCATGCGGTCTTTAGCAGGGAAGAATGTGTCTACGGGGAACGCGCCGAGTTTATCGAACGGCGGGGTCTGTGTTTGCAGGATCAGTTCGGTGAGTTCGACATCCTTACCCTGACTCCACGCGTTTTCGAAAATGTTGGAAAGCAAAATATGTTCGCGTGAACGAAGTGGATCAATATCCTCTATTCCGACAAGCCCCAGCAATGCCGTAACGGTGCTGGCGATTCGCTCACGTAAAATCTCGCGATTCTCCTGCCACGGGATTTCCGGCGCAGCCAGCGACGACAACACGCTCACTGGGATTCCCGAATCGGAACCCGGTGTAAAAATTGCAAACTGCACAGCGTTTTTCAGCGCAAGCACACGTTCTTGATTCATCCCCCACTCCTTCAATCCATTTCGCCACGAAGTGGACGCGTCGGCGGCGACCTGTTCAAGAGTTTTGCCGGAACGGCGCGCCAGGTCTGAATCGATCCACGGTTGAAAATCCTGCGGGGCAAGTTCGGGGAAATGGAGTACCAAATTGGTGAGGTCGCCCTTCGGGTCGATGATGATGGCGGGGATTCCCTGCAATGCCGCTTCTTCGAGCAGCGCGACGCACAAGCCGGTCTTACCGGAGCCGGTCATGCCTGTGACCACCGCGTGCGTCGTGAGGTCGGCGGGATCGTAGATAATATTTTTTGTGGTCACTTTCTGCGTTTTGGGGTTGTACTCGCGCCCAAGATAAAAACCTGAGTCGGTCATGAGTCTCTCCTAATGAAAATAGAACGAACGTGCTAGCGCTTAATGTACCCGATTTTATAACAGATTACAAGTCACACCCTCATTAAAAATTTCTGCGGAGGGGTTGCCTCCGCAGATCGCTTAATCATCGTCGTTGTTATTCTCATCATCATCGTTATTATCGTTGCTGTTGTCATTACTGTTGCCGTTGCTGTTGTCGTTATCGTTGGCATCGTTGTCGCCGCTGTTGTCGTCGTTTGAATTCGACCCGCCGCTGTTTGAATTATCTTCCTCGAATTTTATCTTCGTCACAATGAAGACCCCGCTTTCGTCGAAGAATCCCTCGACGGTAACCGCCGCGCCGACAGTGGGAGTTCCAATGACTTCAGCGGTGCTTACATCGGAAGGGACTCCGTTGATGGTCCAGAAATCCTCGTTTAAGATATCGAGCGTTCCATCGAACTCGATCTCTTCCGCTTCGGGAGTTTGGGTTGCGACGGACTCCGGCGCGTCCTCACCCGATTCGGGAGTTGATTCAACTTCGTTTTGCGAATCGTCCTCTCGACCGGGTTCATCCTCCGCTTCGGGCAGGCTCGACCCCGGAGGGAGCAACTCGATGCTCGTCGCGAGCACCGAACCATCAGATTGTGTAGTTCCAACCACGCGCACGGCAGAGTTGACCAGCACCCCCTGCGCCGGAAGATCCGTCTGAGGCGAGATAACGACCGGGACTCCAGCAACCAGCCAGCCCGTGTCGGTCTGACGCGTGGCAAGTCCGCTGAACGTCACACTGGCGGAGCGTCCGTCCGCCAACAGTTCGCGCAGTTCTTCGATCCGTTCGTTTTCATGCTCCACTTCCAGCGCTTCGCGGAATTTGGCATTGAACGTGAACAACAACTGCAAATTTTCCCACGAACGTTTGACGGGATACAAACTTTCACCGGGCAAAGAGGTGGATGCTGCGCCAACAAGACTTGTGCCGCTGGCAAAAACCAGCAAAACAATCGCCAGTGTAGAAACCAGCCTGCGTAACGGGACAAGCCAGTTCATACGAACGACAGGCGTCACTTTCGATTCGCGCATTTCTGCCGCTCGCTGAAGAATTCTCGCGCGATTCTTTCGGATCACATCCATCGACGGCGCAGGCGCGGACAATTTCTTTGCGCCGAGCGAGGCTTGCAAGATCGGGCGCAACTCATCGGCGAGGTCGGGATAGTTTTGCAAAACGGACTCGATCTCAGCGCCGTTTTCGATTTGCTCCAAGCAGATTTCAAGCGTGTCGTATAAATTATTCATGAGCCACCTCCCCGATCTGACGCTGGAGCGATGCCAGCGCACGGAATTGGAGAGCCTTAATTGCGTTCACCTTCTTTTTCAAGTGCAAGGCTGTTTCTTCGAGGGAATATCCCTGACCAAAACGGAGGGCTAATACATGCTGTTGTTCCTCCGTCAACGAGGTCAACGCGGTGCGCAAGGCGCGCACCTCCTCGCGCGAATCCACGTGAGCGGGAACATCCGAGCTGTGATCGGTCATCGATTCGGGCAATTCCGTTTCGGGACGCCGATATTGTTTTCGCAAATGATCGTTGACCGCGTTCGAGGCAGTGGCGATCAGCCAGCCCTTCAAACTGCTTTGCGGACCCTGCCGTTTGTTTACCGCTTCGAGCAATCGCATGAACACATCGCTCGCGAGGTCTTCGGCTAACGAATCGTCGTCCACGCGGTAGCGGATGTAACGATAAATTTCGGAAAAATACTGGTCATAGATCGCGCCGACGGCTTGCGAATCCAAATTCCGCAATCCAATCAGCGCTTGTGAATCGTTGAATTCAGACATGATTTGCCAAATTCTCCGTAAGAGAAATTCGATAGGGGTTTCCCTTGGAAAGTGGAGTGAGTATAACATTCGACACGATTATGGTTGCGCGATGACTTCGAAGATCACTGCTTGATCGTCGCGATATACTTCTTTCAAACGATCATCCGCTTCCGCCGCACGAAGGAACGCTCCGTGATTCAAATCCGTGTGAACGAAATGCGACCCGAATTGCTCGAGGATGATTCGCGAGGGAGACTCCACGTTGCCTTTGGTGATCTGCACCCAAAGCGCATACAAGTTTGGATCGTAAAGTTGCATGTACGTAGGGTCGAGTCCGATCAGATAGGTGTTGTGGGTGTTGTAAAAGAACAAGCGCGGGAAGTCGTCCCAGTCGGTTTGGAAGACGCGCTCGCCTGCGGATGTGTTTTCCGCCAGCCACGCGGACGCGCCAGCGTACAGATCATACGGTTTGGAATTCCCCATCGCTTCGCGCGCACGGGGAATGGATACGACCATGCTGAGAATCACCGCCAACCCCAGCAGGGAGGGCGCGACTCGCCTCGACGGCGAACCAAGCTGAACCGAGAGGAGAGGCGTCCAAGCAAAGGCGGCAAAGGTCAACGCGAAGGGAGGAAAATATTCCACGAAGCGGCGCGCTTGAAAAAGCATCAATCCGAACAGGAGCGAGGCAAACAAGGCGAACGCGGTGCGCACATCCATTTTTTTGTCGGAAAGCCCAAGCGCGAATATTCCGCTGGCGAAGGCGACCAACGCCGGAAACGAATTTTCCAGAAGTTGTTTGGTCTCGTAGGGGAACCACTCGTTGCCCACACGAACCGACGTGGCGTCGGCAAGTTTTGGAAGTATGTGGTGGTATGAAAAGATAATGTTTCGAGGAAAATAAGGATTGACAATGAGGCCCGCTAAAATTCCGCCGGCGATGAACAACAGCGGTCGAAATTCCACCCGCCGTTCGATCATCGCGGTCGCAAGGAAATGTAAGATACCGAGCGCAAGTATGAGCGGAAACGCATTGTACATCCACACATAGATGAACGACAGCACAGCCAGGTGTTTGTTCTTCCCTTCCAACAGCCAAAGGACGGCAAGCGCGAGAACTGCCAGTGAAAGGGATTGCGCCCGCGTGATACTCATGCGATAGAGGAACGCGTCCGAGATTCCCAGCAAGGCAATCGCCCATAACCACGCGTACGGAATCTTCTGCCGATGGAACAAAAGCGAGACCGCTAGAAACGCGAGGCTGGCAAAGATCACCGCCGCCCATTTCGCGCCGACGCGCAGATCGCCGAACGTGAACGGGATGAGCGCGACGTGGAAAAGGAAGTGATGGTCGTAAAATTCCTTCTCGTTGAGAATGGACAAAGGCAGCCAATCGAACGTCGGCTTCAAGCCCTCCTCGCGCATGATTCCGGCAAGCCGGATGTGGTAATACCCGTCGTTGTCCGGCAGATCCGGCGTGGAAAATTGAACGACTGCCATGCCGAATGCAAAGACTGCGACTAAAAGCACGGGCAATAACCACGAAGGGGAGGTAGGTTTCATCGGAGATAACCGTTGGATAAGAGCGGCTCGCCCGGAACTCACATTCCGGACGAGCCAGCTACCGTCGTTCAGGAATTATAACGATTAATCGTCGTCGCTATCGTTCCCATTGTCGTCGTCATCGTCGTTCGAGTTTCCGCTGTCGTCGTTGGAATTATCGTCTCCACCGCCGCCGTTGGAATTATCGTCATTGCTGTCATCGTCGTTGGAATTTCCGTTGTCGTTGGAATTGTCGTCATTGCCGTTATCGTCGTTGGAATTGTCGTCACTCAGGTCGTCCGACTTCTCGATCTCGCGGATGGTGAATGTCCCGTCCGCATTGACGATCGCGTGGATCTTCACCTGATCGCCGACGGCGATGGCGTCTTTGAACTCGGTGAAGTCTGCGAATTGATACGTGACGCCGCCGATTGTGACCGAGTCGGCTGTGAGGGCTTCGACCACACCGAAGACTTCATCTTCATCGCCTGCAGCATCATTGGAATTATCATCATTGCCGTTATCGTCGTTCGCGTTGGCGAAGCCGCTGGAAATGTCATCGTTCGAATTTGCGACATCGTTCGAGTTGTCGTCGTGGGAGTTATCGTCTGTCACGGTGGAGGTTTCGACCTTCAAGGCAACGACGGTCCCATCCGCGGATACCGTGCCTTCCACCTTGACGATCACTCCAACCTTGATATTCGGGTCCAATGCCGCCGCAGGATCAACAGTAACCGTCTGCCCGCTGACCACCCATTGGTTTCCGCTCATGGCTTCGATGATCCCGGTGAATACGATTTCTTTTGCCAAGACTTTGGGAGCCACCTCCGAAGCGGACGATTGCGGGAGAGTCCCGCCGCAGGCGCTGAGCAGATACGCGCCGACCAGCAAAAGTGAAACAAGGGTGAACCGATTGATTTTGAACATTTTGCCTCCGAGCAAATATTTGGTTTCATCCGAAAGGTCGCCGGAGGCGCGGAAAAGTTACGGGGAATAAAATGCCTCCCGCGAGATCGCGAGAGGCAGATAGGCTTTACGCAAGCGATTCTAGGAAGGCGGGTTGACCAACCGAATTCCGTGACCGCGGACAGTGTCTATGTATTGGTGATCGGGATCGAGCGCTGCGAGACGGTCACGCAGGCGGCGGATCAGCGCGTCCAGAGCCTGATCAGATACCCCGGCAGATTGATCGTCGCCCCACACCGCCGCAACCAAATCGGGGCGGCTGACAACCTGTCCTTGTTTGTCGTACAACAACCATAACAACCGAAATTGTTGTGCAGAGAGCGGTGGTTCGAGCTCCTGCTGGCGCACCCATACGCGTCGTGATTTTTGATCCATCATCAACCTGCCCGGTTTTCCGCCATCGAGCAAAGGCATGGTCGCATCCGAGGTAAGGAACTGGAATTGCTGGGCAATACCTACCGCGATATGATCGCCGTCCTGCAATACGACCGGCGCAGTAAGCATTGTGCCGTTGCGATAGGTTCCGTTCTTGCTTCCCAGGTCTTCGAGCATGATTCCCTCGTGAGTGGGCGTCAGCCGCGCATGGAAGCGAGAGATCTGCCGGTCGTTCACGACGATATCACAAGTGGATTCACGCCCAAGCACGAGCGTGTCGTTCAACTGCCAGCGCTGCCCTTTGAGAGGTCCCTCTTCGGCGATCAACAATGGATAATCTTGATTGGTTTGGGTCATGGAGACTTTATAAAAAAATGATGACAACGTCATCGAATTAAGTTTATAATACGCTTCCCGCCTCTCGAGAGTGGTCTTTGTGTGGCTCGATAAGCGGCGCTTGAAATATAGCATAAACATGCGTTTCTGTGCAAAACCCACGCCGAAATGAGTTTGCGCGAAACCCCGATCACCCCGCAACCGAACTGCGGAGTGAACAAGTAAAAGTTCATCGCTAAGGAACATCATGCTGCCACCCCTCAAGAGCGGGGAGGTCCTGCGCAGCCGCTACCGCATCCGGGAACGGATCGGCCAGGGCGGCATGGGCTCGATCTACCTCGCCGACGATACGCGATTAAAAGGACGCGAATGCGCGTTGAAAGAGGTCGAATACGACCGCGCGCTTCCGGAAAAAATTCGCGAGGAAGCCCGCGAGCAATTTTTACGCGAGGCGACGGTGTTGGCGCGTCTCGATCACCCCAACCTGCCAAAAGTGTCCGATTTCTTTTCGAACGGTCCGCGCGATTATCTGGTGATGGATTATGTACCGGGCAACGACCTGCGGCACATGATGCTTGAAGCGAAACATAAACACCACTTTCTCCATGAGAAAGAAGTGCTGGCATGGGCAGACCAGATCGCCAGCGCGCTCACCTACCTGCACAGCCAGCAACCGCCCATCGTGCATCGCGATATCAAACCGAGCAACTTGAAACTGATGCCGTACGGATTGATCAAACTCGTGGATTTCGGCTTGGTAAAAATACTCGCACCCGAAGAAGTGACGATCACCATCATTCAGGGGCAAGGCACCGCGTTATATACTCCGCTCGAACAATATGGCGGAAGCGACGTTCACACGGATATCCGCTCGGACATTTACGCGTTCGGCGCGACGTTGTATCACCTGTTGACCAACGAATCCCCGGCGGACGCACGCAAACGCTTCCTTTCACCCGAAAGCCTGACACCCATTCGGGAAATTAATCCCTCCATTTCACAGCGTACAGACAAGGCAGTGCAATGGGCAATGTCTTTGCATCCGGATGAACGACCGCAAACCGTTGAGGAATTCCGAAAAGCCTTGCTTGGGTACAGCGAATCGCCCACTTTGCCGTTTCCTTCCCGGAGGCCGCGCCCCGAGTCGGTATATGATTATCTCGCCAGCCCAACGGAAACCACACTCGCGTGGAGCGCGGCAGTGCTTCTGCTGGTCAGTTTGCTCGCGACCCTTGCCCGCTGAGCCATCTCATCCAAACCCAAGCGGCAAGCATCCCTAGAACTTCTCCGCCGAAAACCAATAACAAGATCCCAAATGTGCCGCTACCGGAAGCGATCCAATTTACCGCGCCGGGGAAACCGAGCACGAGGTAGTTGTACGCCACAAGTCCGCCGATGACCGCGCATAATGTGAAACGCAATGCCCAACGCGAGGCGATCAGGTTATTCGCCGCCCAATACACGAGCGCGGCGCCACCTACAAGCGCGAGCATGGCAAGCATCCAAGCGCCGAGGCGGGGATAGCCTTCCGGCGAGATCAAATCGTTGACCGGTATTTCCGTCGGCGTTGGTGTAAACGGTTCCGGCGTCGTGCTTACCACCGGCACAACCAACGTGACCGCAACGCCTGCATTGGAAGCGTCGAATTGCAGGACTTCCGAGATCAATGCGGGTTCGCTGACCACGCGAATTTCAACGTTCCCGGGCTTGTCAATGATGAATGACGCCCGCGCGATGCCATCCACGGTCGGCGCGTCGAATTGTTGCAGAATTCCGCCGCCTGCATCGCGCGTTGTCATGGTAAAGCGGGCAATCGTCCCGTCTGGCACGATGCGGTTGTTATGATCGTAGATAGGACCCGCTCGGAGGTTGATCGAGTCGCCGATTTGATAGGAAGGGATGGCTGTCGGTTCTGCCGTAGCGGCTTCGGGTGAGGGAGTTGTCGGCGCTGTCAATCCCTCTAAAGCAAGTGGAATGATCTGCGAGTCGTTCGGCGATGTTGCAACGATCAGGTCGTAACCAACCGCCGGCACAGAGACCGGCGATGCGCCTTGCAATGTAACTTGCTGGAACAATAAACGCGCGGCAAAATCGACAAAGGGCGGCTGACGACTATACATTGCATAATAAGCAGTCAATTTGGAAATATCGGTCGCATCGAGATAATACGGCGCCGTGAATGAAAACAGGATGACATTCTTGTTGCGGATCAAATCCGGTTGTTCGGCGAAGAAGCGGCGCAGCAATGGGAGTTGTCCGTCGCTCACACCAGCCAATGAGATGACGGTCCATGTTGCGCTTTCCAACGCGCTTTCGATGTTGGTCTCGGTTTCACCATCGAGCAACTGCTCCACATCGCGGAAGGAGAACGAACTCAAGCGACTCGAAAACACCTGCCCGCTTCCCTGCTGACCATAAAGACGAAGAACGTTGCGTTGAAGAGAATCCACCGCGAGGATGTCGCGCGTCGGGCAAGTACTGCATTGCTGATAAGTTGAAGTGTCTGTGAGGAATACGATGCGGTCTGTTAGATCGGGAGGTGATGGCAGAAGCGCGTTCAACTCCTGAGCATCCGGGCTGATCAGGGTTGCCGAACGGCTCGCGACATCCAACACCGCTTGTTGAGATACGCCGATCGAATCCAGAGTCGCGGTCGGCGTCAGCACATTCGTAAGAGTGAAATCGTTATACATGCGAAATTTCTGCGACAGAATTCGGATGACAGCCTCATCTACACGCTGGGCGAAGGCGCGATCGCGTCGATACTCCTGCACGAAGAATTCGAGAATTTCCACCGTGGCGGTATAGGTATCACGGTCTTCACTACGAGAGGAAATATTGCCGAGATACAGCAGGTCATTGCCCGCTTGAAAAGCATCGCGCGCCACCGATCGCACGGAAAAATTTTCGCCGCCTTGCGAATAGAAATCACGCACGGCGCCGCTTCCCAGCGCGTCGCTCACGATCAAGCCACCGTTGGCGCGCCAGGTTGAAAACTCCGGCAGAGCGAGGATCGCGGCCAGCGCGCTGGCATCGAAACTGACGGGGCGTGTTGTTGCCCGGATATTCCCCTGAAATCCCTGATAGCGAATGTGAGAGACTAGCAATCCATCCACAAGACCTGCAGGGTCTGTTGAATTTGTTACTGCGAAAAACGGGGCTAATTCCACCTGCTTCAACTGTTCCAGTGACTTGCGCACCGTGGCAACTTCTTCGTCGGGCAGGCGGTCTGAACTGCCGCGCCCCGGAAAATGCTTCGCGATCACCAGCATTTTATTCTGGCTTCCAGTGTGTAAACCAGCAATAAAGGCTTGTCCGAGTTCGCCCACCCAAAATGGATCGCCGCCAAAAACGCGTGAGCCAAGATCGCTATCAACGGACGGATTCGGCATTTCAACCACATCGAGTGATGGACCGAACAACAAATTGAACCCCAGTGCCGATAATTCCATCCCCAACACCGCCCCAACTTGACCGGCAAGATCGGTATTCCAAGTTGCCCCAATTGCCATCTCGGAGGGCAGAGGCGTCATCCCGTTTAGAATTTGATCATAAGGTGAGCCGTCTCCGTTCTGCGATATCCCAATGAACAAAGGAACGTAAGAATTGTTCGATAATGATGCGGTTGCTTCCCATTCGAGAGTTTGCAGGCTTTCGATCAATCGATGCGCGTCTGAAACCGTTTCAGGCGTGTCGAGAAAATTATCGTTCTCTGCCAGGAGGACAACGCCTCCAATGTGGTGATTGACGATCAGGTCATAGATCTGCGACTCAGGCGCGACGTTTGTGCCGCGAAACGTGGCGAGGAACAACTGCCCAACACGTTCTTCCGGCGTCATCGAATCTAAAACAGCCTGCACGCTCGTGGGCGGAGTCTGGGTCTGCGCTTGCGCGGCAGGTAGAGGTCCGAACAGTGACGCGACAAACGTCAGCACCATCAGCGAAGAGAAAGAAAGATTCAACCGCATCGTTCTCGAGTTGGAACCTTTCGATCGGACTCAGGGAAAATTTGATACCGTTCCCTCATTTCATTTCTCCACGCACCCGCAGCGCGAGAGGCGGATCGTCAGTGAAAATCCCATCCACGCCCCAGCGGAATAATTTGCGGATATGCGCCTCCTCGTTCACCGTGAAAACATGCACGCGCCTCCCCAGCCGGTGCACGCGCTTCACTTGTTGCGGCGAGGTGGTCCAAAGGTGAGGATGCAGTGCCTGATAATTTCCGAAATAAAAGATGAACGAGCGAATCCACAACGCACGAAAACCGTCATTGGCGAGCAATCCACGCGGCACGTCGGGGAGCAAGCCAGCCGCTTTTCTCAGACTGCGAGGGTGAAAGGATGAAAACAAAATCCGCTTTTGCAGGTTGAATTTTTTGACGAGCATGCACACCGTTTCGACCAGGTGATCCTCGGGCGTTTCGTGATTCGACAGTTCCACGTTGATGAATGTGCGTTTGCCGAACGCTTCGAAGACCTCCTCGAGAAGGGGAATCTTTTCCCCATGGAATTTTGTCGAGAAAGTGCTGCCCGCATCCAATGCGCGCAGTTGGGCAAGCGACATATCCTGCACCCGCCCCTCCGCGCCGGTGGTCCGATTCACTGTCAGGTCGTGGATCACGATCGCGTGCCCGTCAGCGGACAATTTTGCATCCAACTCAATGGCATCTGCCCCTTGTTGGATGGCAAGCTCGAACGAGGCAAGCGTATTCTCCGGGGCATACGCCGAAGCGCCGCGATGTGCAAAGACGATGGGTTGAGCGAGTGATTCCAGCATAAGAAAAAATTTACGGATCACGCATATCATACTACGAAGCGTAATCCGTATTAAGTGTGAAGGGACTTCGGGTTAAATATCAACGAAATAGGCGCTGGCAGCGCGGTCCAGCAACTCGCGCGACATGGCGGGCGGCGTGCCGAGGTAACTCGAAATGTCAATGATCTGGTCGCACAGGTCGCGCGGGTGTGACGCGCGCAATTTGCGGTTGCGTTTGATGTACCAATCTTGAAGTAAATACGCCAGTCCTTGATCGCTGTATTCCACTTTTTTGTCCGCGGCGACGCGCTTGAATATTTCGCGGTATTCCTCGTACGACGGGTCCCCGATTTCGATCTTGTGCCGTAATCGACGAAGAAAGGCTTCATCCACGAGGTCTTTCGGCGGCAGGTTGGTCGAAAATACGATCAGTACGTCGAAGGGCACTTCGATCTTGAGCCCGGTGTGGAGCGTGAGAAAGTCGACGCGGTTTTCGAGGGGCACGATCCAGCGGTTGAGCAGGTCGCGCGGGCGCACTTGTTGACGCCCGAAGTCATCGATCAAAAGGATGCCGCCGTTGGCTTTCACTTGGAACGGCGCTTCATAGAATTTATGAACATCGTCGTAGACCAAATCCAAGCCTTCGAGCGTCAGTTCACCGCCGACCACGACGAACGGCCGGCGAATTTTTACCCAGCGCGGATCGCGTCGTTGACTGGTGCGAAGATTGCCCGTGGAGCCGGTGCCCGAGGGCGATCCAGCCTCCCCTTCGGGAACGAGGCGGTGACTCACCTGGTCATAGACCTTGATCACTTGACCATCCAGATACAGCGCGTACGGAATGTGCATGGTCTGGCTCAATGCAAGGTTGCCGAAGGCGCGTGCAACGCTGGTCTTGCCGTTGCCCGGAGGTCCGTACATGAAAATGGATGTTCCAGAATTGAGCGCGGGACCCAACTTCTGGAAGGTTTTTTCCGAGATCACTAGTTGCGAGAGGATTTGGCGCATTGTGCGCGTCGTTACAGTGACGCGCCCGCCGCGCTGGCGGCGGATCGCTTCGTTGTACACTTCGAACGGCACCGGTGCAGGTCCCGCGTATTGACTCCGCTCCAACGCTTCGCGCGCCCGGGCAACGCCCGCCTGAGTGATCCCGTAGGTATACGCGCCTTCGCCCAAGCCGCCTTGCGAAGATTTGACCTCGATCAACTTTTCTCGCTTCAACGATTCGAGGATGTTATCGGTCACGCCGGCGAATGGCAGGGCGATCATTTCTGCGATCTTGAATCCGCTGAGGTAGCCCAGCGAATAGAGTATCTTGAGGGTTAGGTCTTGCAACCACAGGGCAGGTAGACCCGTATCTTCGATCGAGTTGATGGGCGGCGGCGAAAACAAACCGGTACCGACGGCGGTTTTTCCAAGGGGGTTGGTCATGATGCCTCACAGACAGATTGCTTTACGAAATAATTCATCCACATGCTTTGAATTATACTGCCGAATGGAGCATGCGCTAAAGCCGCAAAGTTGCATCTGCATTAAAAACACCCGCCTTTCCAGCATGCAAGGTATTCTGGTCTATAATCAATATCATGAACCTATCCGTGATCATTCCTGTTTATAACGAAGTCAACCACATCCGTGAGATCGTCAAACGAGTGCAGTCAACCAAACTCGCAAAGGAAATTCTCATCGTAGACGACGCTTCCACCGATGGGACACAGGAATTGCTGCGGAAATTGGATGGGAAGAAAAAAGTCCGCGTCATCCTCCACGAGAAGAATCAAGGCAAGGGTGCCGCCGTTGTAACCGGAATCAACGCTGCCAAAGGCGACACACTCCTGATTCAGGATGCCGATCTGGAATATGATCCGCGCGATTACCCCGTCCTACTCCTCCCCATCAAAGAAGGCCGCGCCGACGTGGTCTACGGGTCGCGGTTCCTGGGCGCGCCTCACCGGGTCGCCATGTTTTGGCACCAGGTGGCAAATCAATTATTGACCTTCCTGACCAACATTTTGTTTGATTCCATTCTGACCGATATGGAAACAGGCTATAAAGTCTTCCGGCGTGAAGTGATAGCGGGTATGAAAATCCATTCGAAGCGTTTCAATTTCGAGCCGGAGTTCACGGCGAAGATATTGAAACGCAAATATCGCATCTATGAGGTGCCCATCTCTTTCAATCCGCGTGATTACTCGGAAGGGAAAAAGATCGGTTTGAGGGACGCTTTTGAAGCGGTTTGGGCTTTGATCCGATACCGGATGATGGATTAAGTTTTGATCCCATGGACGCCAAATCCGCTATCGATTCCGAGTTGCACAAAGCCGAACTCGCACGTACGCGCGGCAACGAGGGGCAGGCGCGGGTCTGTGCGAGGCGGGCGGCAGGCATAGCAATTCGGGAATACTTGACCCAAAAGGGGATTCGACCTCCGAGTGTCAGCGCCATGGATCTGCTCGAACTGCTGGTGGATGACCCGCTTCTTTCCCCCGATTTGAAACTGATCGCCGGCCATTTGACCTTACGCGTCACGGAGGAGTTTAAACTCCCTCTGGATGTTGACCTGGTCGCTGAAGCGCGAACTTTGTGCGATGCGTTGTTAAATCATAGACCCTGAAAGTCACTCAAACTTTCAGGGTCTAGGGAATTTGACAGACCGTCACATCTGCTTTCGCGCCAGGTGGAAGAATGCGCGCGCGATGGTGATTAGCAATAACAACCCAGACATAACACCGCCGAATACGAGGAACAGGCGGCGCCAGTCTCTGAATCGCAGAACGATATCTTCGCGGGCTGGGAAGCGCAGGCGGTTGCGCAAGCGTTGAATCAGGTCGCCCGGAGGCGAGACAGGCTTCAATGTCCCTGCGAGATGCGCCTCGAGGACATCGAGTTCGTTTTCAGGATCCGGTGTCGTACGTTGTTCCATTCTTTCCCGCGCCCTTATTACTCAAGCGGATAAACGATCAATCCCACCGTGCCCGGTCCGAGGTTGGCGGCGATCGAGATGGCGAGCTCGCTCACCATCGTTTCCTTATGGTTGAAGTGTTTCTTCGCTTCTTCGAGAAGGGCTTCACCGGATTTTGGATCGCGCGCGTGAACGGAGGCGAGGATCACCGGCTTGTCGCCGTATTCTTCTTTTGCCATTTCGATGACGCGATCAAGCGCGGCTTTGCGCGTGCGGACGCGTTCCGCCATGCTCAGATCGCCTTCGCGCAGAACCGCGATCGGTTTCACATTCAAGACCGAAGCCAACGCCGCCTGTAAAGTCTTTACACGACCGGACATTTTTGCATATTCGAGGGTATCGAGCGTGAGAATGACGCGCACTTTATGTTTGATCCCCTCAATGTATTTCACGATCTCGTCCACACTCTTACCGGCGCGTTCCATTTTGCGTGCTTCGCGGCACAATAAGCCAATGCCCAGTGAGCCGAGCGCGGAATCGACCGGCACAACTTTGAACTCGTCCTTCACATCCTCCGCCGCGGCAACCGCCGAGGCATACGTGCCGGAGAGTTTTGCCGTGATATGGATTGAAAGTATGGTGTCACCTTTTTGAGCGATCTTACGATAGAACTCGACGAATTGATGAGGCGATGGCTGGGAGGTCTTTGGAATCTTTCGATGCTCTTCGACCATTTTGTAAAAGCCTTCGTTATCCAATTCGACCCCTTGCAGATAGGATTTTTCCCCGAACAGGATATTCACGGGGATGATATCGATGCCGTATTCCTTGCCCCACGAAGGGAGGATATCTCCGGCGCCATCGGTCACGATTCGTAACATGGTTTACTCTCCTTCCAGATTTATATTTTGATCTCCGAGCTGGTCTCGCAATGCCAGCAAGGTTCGATGATATAAACTTTTTACCGCACCTTCGCTTCGACCCATGATCTCGCCGATCTCTGCATTGGACAGGTTTTCAACGAACTTGAGGATGAGCAGGGTTTGTCGTTCGGGCGGCAGGCGGCGAATCAGTTTGAGTAGCGCGCCCTGCTCTTGCGAACGGACAAGGTTTCGTTCCGGATGGTCACCCTTGGTCGGCAGGACCGGCAATTCATCGAGCGGGATTTCCTGCCGGCGGCTCCGATCGCGGTGCCAGTTGGCAACCAGATTGTGGGCGATGCGATATAACCATGCTGAGAATGGAACACCTCGATCCCGATAATTCTTGATGTGGTTCATCGCCCGTTGAAAAACACGGGCGGTCAGGTCCTCCGCGTCGTGGAGATTGCCTGTGCGATAATAGACATAGTTGAAGATGCGATCCACGTACCGTTCGTAGAGCTGCCCGAACGCGTCGCGGTCGCCGATGGACGCGCGAGTCAGGACATCATCTTCACTGAATTCCAGATCCGCCAAGAAAAATTCCTACCGGCGGAGTTGAACATAATAACCCCGCCGGGTTTTAGAAGTTGCAGGGAGTATAACATGCAACGTTTCAATTCCATTGAAAAGGCGTTATGCGCCGCGTTGTATAATAAAAGTTTGCGAAATCCATATCCATGCGTGAGCATATCCTGAGGCAAAGCCGATGGGATCGAGCCCTGCGCACGGATAAATGAAACAAATGTGCTATAATTAATTTTTGAGGAGTTTTATGGCATCCAATTCCATCCGCGTCGTCGGCGCACGCGTCCACAACTTGAAAAATATTACTGTCGAGATCCCGCGCGATAAGTTTGTGGTGATCACAGGTTTATCCGGATCGGGCAAATCATCTCTGGCATTCGATACGATCTTTGCCGAAGGCCAGCGCCGCTACGTAGAATCGCTCTCAGCTTACGCGCGTCAATTCATCGGTCAAATGGATAAGCCCGATGTCGATTACATCGAGGGTCTCTCCCCAGCGGTGTCCATTGACCAGAAGTCGACCAGCCACAATCCGCGTTCGACCGTCGGCACGGTCACCGAAATCTACGACTTCATGCGTCTGCTCTTCGCGCGCGTAGGAATTCCCCATTGTCCCGTCTGTGGGCGCGAAGTGGTAAAGCAATCCGCTCAAGAAATCGTGGATAAAATCCAATCCCTGCCCGATGGCACGCGCATCCTGATCCTTTCGCCCTTGGTGCGCGGACGCAAAGGGACATATCAAGCCGTCTTCGAAGAGATTCGTAAAGCAGGTTTCACCCGAGCGCGCGTGGACGGATCGGTACATTCGCTCGACGATGAGATCGAACTCGACCGCTACAAGCAGCACACGATCGAAGCGGTTGTGGACCGTCTTGTCATTGCGCATGAAGGTTCAAAGGAAGACAAAAAATCGGCGCTGACGCGCCTAACCGATTCAGTAGAAACCGCACTGAAATTTGGCGAGGGCTATCTAACGATCAACCTCGTTGACAAAAAGGAGGATATTCAATTTTCCGAACACCTCGCCTGCCCCGAACATGGGACGACTATCCCCGAAGTGGAACCGCGCACGTTCTCGTTCAATACGCCGCAAGGCGCATGTCCCGATTGCCAAGGACTCGGCTCGAAATTGGAGATCGACCCGGACCGCATCATCCCGGACCGCGACCTGTCTCTCAACGAGGGAGCCATCGCCAGCATGGAGTGGAGCGGACCCAAAGTGGAGGGCGGCTACTACTGGCAAAGCCTGATCAACGCATCGAAGGCGTACAAGATAGATTTGGATAAGCCCGTAAAAGATTTGTCGAAGGAACATCTAAAAATCGTTTTGTATGGAACTGGCGACAAACAAATCCAGATGACGTATCAGAGCGCAAATGGAAATGAATTCAAGTTCTCACGCGCATTCGAAGGTGTGATAACGAACCTCGAACGACGTTACCGCGAGACAAATTCGGAATACATCCGTGAAAAAATATCCGAGTTCATGTCCGACCGCCCTTGCCCAAGCTGTAAGGGAAAACGGTTGAATCCCGCCGCGCTGGCAGTGACCGTGGACGGCGTCAACATCGTCGAAGCCAATTCGTGGCCCGTACTTCAGACTCTGGACTGGGTAAAGAAAATCGCGGGTAAAAATTCGCCGCTGACCGCCAAACAAAAAGCCATCGCTGAACGTGTTATCAAGGAAATTCACGAACGGTTGACATTCCTCGTCAATGTCGGTTTGGATTATTTGACGTTGAATCGCTCTGCTGTGACTCTTTCCGGCGGCGAAGCACAGCGGATCCGTCTGGCGACACAAGTCGGCTCGCGGCTTGTAGGTGTTTTGTATGTGTTAGACGAACCCTCGATTGGTCTGCATCCGCGCGATAACTCACGCCTGCTCGAAACGCTCAAAGGGCTGCGCGATCTGGGGAACACCGTTCTCGTAGTGGAACACGATGATGAAACGATCCGCGAAGCGGACTGGGTCGTTGATCTCGGTCCTGCGGCGGGTGAACACGGCGGAGAAGTCATTGCTAAGGGAACCCCGAAGCAGATCCTCGCGCATCCCAAGTCGCTGACGGGGCAATATCTCTCGGGGCGCAAGCAGGTCGAAGTCCCGGAAAAGAGGCGGGAAGGGAATGGGAAAAGTCTCAAGATCGTCGGCGCGTCGGCTAACAATTTAAAAAATATCGATGTCGTTATTCCGCTTGGGAAATTGGTGTGCATCACCGGCGTTTCAGGCTCAGGAAAATCCACACTGATGAGCGATATTTTGTACAACGCCCTCGCCGCACAATTGATGGGTGCCCGGACGCAAGCAGGCGAACACAAGAAGATTCAAGGCGTCGAACATCTCGATAAGATCATCAACATCGACCAATCCCCCATCGGGCGCACGCCGCGCTCGAACCCCGGCACGTACACTGGCTTATTCGACGAGATCCGCAAGTTGTTTGCCGAGTTACCTGAAAGCAAAGTGCGCGGATATAAGCCGGGTCGTTTTTCGTTCAACGTGCACGGCGGGCGGTGCGAAGCGTGTCAGGGACAAGGTGAACTGCGGATCGAAATGCAGTTCCTCCCCGATGTGTATGTGCCGTGCGATGTGTGCCACGGCAAACGATTCAACCGTGAAACCCTGCAAGTGTTGTTCCGCGATCAACACTCGATCGCCGATGTGCTAGATATGACCGTTGATCACGCGCTGGAGGAATTCAAGAATTATCCGCCGATGTTGAGCAAGTTGAAACTTCTGCAGGAGGTGGGGCTGGGCTACGTGCGCGTGGGCCAACCGGCAACCACGCTTTCGGGAGGCGAGGCGCAACGCGTGAAGTTATCGAAGGAATTGTCGCGCCGCGCAACGGGTAGAACTCTGTACGTGTTGGACGAACCCTCTGTGGGCTTGCATGCGGCAGATGTACATAAGTTGATCGAAGTTCTTCAACGACTCGTGGATTCGGGCAATTCCGTTTTGATCATCGAACACAACCTCGACATTATCAAAGTGGCGGACTGGATCATCGATCTTGGTCCTGAAGGCGGCGACCGCGGCGGCGAATTGCTTGCCGAGGGGACACCCGAACAAGTGATGAAAGTCAAAGACTCGTACACGGGGAAATATTTGAGAGACCATGTGAGAAAGTAGCCAGTCTAAAGAGTAAACACGTAATCACGTACACACATAAACAAGTTCTGTTCTTCCTTTTGTACGTATTTACTTGCTACTTGTCTACCTGTTTACCTGTTTTCCTTTTTTCAGGTAGAATTATTCCATCGCTTCAGATGAGAGAATCATCTGTCCGCGCATTTCAAAGGAATAAAAATGCTGAATCGAAACCCCTCCGGCAACACATCGAATGTGCTCAACTCCTTCCGCAAACGCAGGCAACAGCAAGGCGCGTTGTTGCGTTACGGTGCTATCGGACTCGTGGTTTTGGGCGTGATCCTTTTGATCGTCTGGCTCACGAGCGGATCGAACGCGCCGCTTGCGGGAATGTTCGCCACAGATACGCCCACACCGACCATTACCTTTACTCCCACAAACACCCGCGTTCCCACAGAAACTCCAACGGTGACGCTTACGTCTACGATCACATCCACTTCGACACCTTCCGCACCCTTCCCTTACACAGTAGTAGAAGGTGATTCGCTCGCAGTGATCGCGGATAAATTCGGACTTGGTGAAAACGGAATCAAATTGATCCTGTACCTGAATCCGTTCAACCCGGAGACCGGTGGCGGCATTGACCCTACCACACAGATCGTATACCCCGGGCTTGTGCTTCTCCTGCCCTATCCGGGCATGCCTCTCCCCACGCCTACACCCATCCCAGCTGACCTGCGCCCCGGAACCGAGATCGATTACGTGGTCGAATTAGGCGATACGCTCGCCGGCATCGCCGCAAAATTCAACAGCACCGAAGAAGCCATTATCGAAGCCAACAATATCGAGAATGCCAATTCACTCTTCGCCGGGCAACTTCTTGTGATTCCGATTAACCTCGTCACTGCAACCGCGACGCTTCCACCGACGAGCACGCCGATCACGCCTACGGTTCCGGGTCAACCCACGGGGACGCCTTTGCCGACCTCGGGAGCCTCCGTCACAGGGACACCGGCGACGAGCGGCACATGCGCATTCACGGAAAACTCCGGGTACGCTACTCAATTGCAAAACTTGATCAACACCGAGCGCACCGCCAACGGCGTGCCCGCGTTGACCCCGAACCAGCGACTCGCCGCCGCCGCACGGGCGCACGCGGTGGACATGCTCTGTAACAATTATTTCAGCCACACCGGGCAAAACGGATCCACACCTCAGACCCGCGTCCGCACGCAAGGATACACCTCGACGGTGGTGCTTGAGCAACTCTTTGCGCGGTATCCTTCCTCGGCAAGCGACCCGGTCACCGCGTTCAACTGGTGGATGAACAACCCACAGACGCGCGCAGAGATACTCAACTCAGCCATTACCGAATACGGCATCGCTTACGTATCGTCCGATGATAGCCTGTTCGGCGGTTACTTCGTTCTGGTCACAGCCGACCAGTAAACATTTCTTTGCCACAGAGACCACAGAGTTCTCTGAGAACAAAGGTCAAGATCTCTGCGTGCTCTGTGGCTAAGCCTGTAACATTAGCACTCCCGATCATCGATTTTTCTGGACAATTCACGCGGCTTCATGTAAAATACCGCTCCTGTGTCAGGAACACAAATCAACAAGCGACGAAAGAGGAAAGACCTTGGCTAACATTCAATCCCAGATCAAACGGAATCGCCAGAACGAAAAGCGACGATTGCGAAACCGAAATGCCCGCGGCTCCGCCCGCACCGCTGTGTCTCAGGCAAGAGCGAACGTGGCAAAATCCGCTCCCGAATCCAAGGAATCGGTTATGGCTGCCATCAGCCAGTTGGACCGGTCCGCAGGCAAAGGCATCATCCACGCCAACAAAGCCGCACGTTTAAAGAGTCGATTGATGAAGCGACTCTCAGTTTTGGAGAAAATGGGTGATGCCCCATCCGCAGAAGCCATGCCCGCCAAAAAGACCCGGGCAAAGAAGACCGCGGAAAAATAATTCTCCGGATGGAAACATGAGCGGGAGCGCAGGCTCCCGCTTTTTATTTTCACGGCTGATATAATCACACGAATATCCACAGGATTGCTTTGCTTATGTTTGAAAATGAACAACAACTCATCGAAGAAAAGATCAGGGAATTTTGCGCGGCGAATGGCATCACGCTTGCGCCATTGAAGTGGGCGGCGATTCCTTTTTCGGGCGAGTGGGGTATTTCCACATCGTTTTTCCAAACAGCGGCGGATGAAGCGCGCGCGGGCAAGGGCGCGGGGAAACCCGTCCCGGCGCGAGCGCAGGAGTTGGCGGATCAGGTCAAAACGGAGATCGGAAGCGTGCAGGGCGTCAGCCGTGTGGACGCGGTGAAGGGCTATCTCAACGTCTATTACAAAACGTCCGAATACGCCCGTCGTGTGGTGGATGAAGTGCTCGCCTCACGCGCCGACTTTGGGCGGGGCGCGCCGAAGGGCGAGCGCGTCATGGTCGAGTATTCCCAGCCGAACCTCTTACATTCATTTCATATCGGACATGCGCGCAACACGGTCTTGGGCGAATCGCTTGCACGGCTGGTAGAGTTTGCCGGCTTTGAAACGATCCGCGCTTCGTACCCCGGAGATATGGGCTTGGGCGTGATCACCATATTGTGGGCGTATAACAAGTTTCATAAAGGCAAAGAACCGCAGGATATTCATGAACGAGGTCAGTGGCTTTTGAAAATCTATGCCGATGCGACCGCACTGCTCGAGAAGAAAGACGGTGAAACGCCCGAGGAAACCGCTCGACGCGAAGCGTACGACGCCGAGCGCCGCGAGTTGCTCCGTAAATGGGAGATGGGCGACCCGGAGATTCGCGAGTTGTGGCGCGTGACGCGCGAGTGGAGTCTCGAAGAAATGCGCGACATTCTGCGGATGCTTGATGTGAAGATGGACGTGTGGTTCTTCGAGAGCGAAGCGAATGAACTGGGCAAGGCGATCGTGGACGAACTCGTTGCCAAAGGAATCGCGGACGATGAACGCGCCGACGGCGGACCCGTCATCGTCAAAATTGACGAGAAGCTGGGCTTGACCAAAGAGAAATACCGCACGATGGTGATCCTGCGAAGCGACGGGACGGCGCTCTACAGCACAAACGACCTTGCGCTCGCCAAACAAAAATTCGAGAAGTATCACGTTGACCGCTCGATCTATGTTGTGGATTTTCGACAGAGTCTGCACTTCCAGCAGGTGTTCAAGATTTTGGAGTTGTGGGGTTTCCCGCAGGCTTCGAAATGCTATCACCTATCCTACGGCTATGTGACCCTGCCCGAGGGCGCAATGTCCTCACGCCACGGAAGAGTTGTGCTATTCAAGGAAGTGTACGATGAAGCCATCAAGCGCGTGCTGGCATTGGAAACCGAACGAAGCGGGAATGTCCCCGAAGCCGAACGCGCAACAATTGCCGAGCAGGTCGGTTTGGGCGCGCTGGTGTATTCCATGCTCGCGGTGGATAACAACAAGGATATCGTGTTCGACATCAACGAAGCGCTCTCGTTCGACGGGCGGACGGGACCGTATATTCAGAACGCGCACGTGAGGGCGAATAGCATTTTGAAGAAAGCAAACGTTTCCAAGTTGGAAGGTTTCCAAGTTGGAAGGTTTGACTACGAGTTGACGAAACATGAGATCGAACTCATCGAGCAGATTTCGCAGTTCCCTGCGAAGGTGCAACAAGCCGCGAATGAGTATCGTCCGTTGGTGATGGCGCAATACGCGTACGATTTGGCGAACGCGTTCCATTCGTTTTATCACGCCGTGCCGGTGCTGCAAAGCGAGGATGGAAATGTGAGGAACGCCCGGTTGGGGCTGGTCGCGGCGGCAAAGCAGACAATCGCCAATGCATTGAGACTGCTGGATATTAAAGCCCCCGAAGTCATGTAATTCAAGTGTCATACCAAAAACAGGCTAAACGTTATCTTGGCGTTCAGCCTGTTTTGATATAAATTGTCGTCATTGCGAGACAGAAGGTCGAAGCAATCTTCTACAAGTGTGAGATTGCTTCGTCGTGGCGCCTCGCGCCACTCCTCGCAATGACTAATCACTCCGGAGGAATCATGCCAGTTAAAACCATCATCATGGGCGCGGCAGGACGCGACTTCCATAACTTCAACACCTTCTTCCGCGGCAACAGAGATTACGAAGTAGTCGCGTTCACTGCGACGCAAATCCCCGACATTTCAGGTCGGCTCTTTCCGAAAGAGTTGGCTGGCGACCTCTACCCCGGCGGGATTCCCATCCACGCGGAGGAGGAACTGGTTGACTTGATTCAGAAGCACAACGTTGAGCAGGTTGTCTTTGCGTATTCCGATGTGCCGCACGAGTACGTGATGCACAAAGCGGCAATCGTCAACGCGGCGGGCGCGGACTTCCGTTTGATGGGCACGCGTTACACCCAAGTGAGATCGTCCAAGCCGGTGGTGTCGGTCTGCGCAGTGCGGACCGGGGCGGGCAAAAGTCAGACATCGAGGCGGGTATCCCTCATCCTGCGCGAAATGGGGTACGTCACCGCGGCGATCCGTCACCCGATGCCCTACGGGAATTTGATTCGTCAGGAAGTCCAGCGCTTTACCGAATATGAAGACCTCGACGAAGCGGAATGTACCATCGAAGAGCGCGAGGAATACGAGCCGCATCTCGATAACGGCGTGATCGTGTATGCGGGCGTGGATTATGAAAAGATCCTGCGCAAAGCAGAGCAGGAAGTGGATATCGTCTTGTGGGACGGCGGCAACAACGATTTCCCGTTCTTCAAATCTGATTTCCAAATTGTCGTCGCTGACCCTCATCGTCCCGGTCACGAATTCAAATATTATCCCGGCGAGACGAACGTCCGCATGGCGGATGTGATCGTCATCAACAAAGTGGACACCGCAAATCCAGAAGCCGTGACCGCGCTGCGCGAATCGTTGCACCAACTCAACCCGCGCGCGACTCAGATCGAAGCCGCCTCGCCGTTGTTCGTGGACGACCCCGAATCGATTCGCGGCAAGCGCGTGCTGGTCGTGGAGGATGGTCCCAGCCTCACGCACGGAGAAATGGCGTACGGAGCAGGATTTGTGGCTGCGCGTCGCTTCGGCGCAAAAGAGATCGTTGACCCTCGTCCGTTCGCGGTGCGCTCGATCAAAGCCACCTTTGAAAAATACCCGAAGACAGGACCCATCCTCCCTGCCATGGGCTACGGCGAAGCGCAGAGGAAAGATCTGGAAGAGACAATCAACAACTCCGATGTGGATCTCGTCATCATCGGCACGCCGATTGACTTGAAACGCGTGATCAACATCAAGAAGCCGAACCAGCGCGTGAGGTATGAATTGCAGGAGATCGGTCAGCCGACGTTGAAGGATTTGTTGATGAAGAAGTTTGGGATGAAAAAGTAAAATGCTCGTCGGTCAAGGGGGCAATGATTCTAACGATATAATCAACGCCATGTTCACTGATCAAGTTGAAATACACGTCCGCTCGGGCAAGGGCGGCGACGGCATGGTGCATTTTCACCGCGAAAAATTCATCCCGCGCGGCGGACCCGACGGCGGCGACGGCGGCAGGGGCGGCGATGTGATCTTCGAAGTGAAGCACACGCTCAATACGCTTTCGTCGTTCCGTCAGAATCAAAAATTCAAAGCGGAGGACGGTGCGAAAGGCGGACCCTCGCAACAGTCCGGGCGGGCGGGCAAAGACCTCGTCATTTACGTCCCCCCCGGCACGGTGATCTTCGACGCGAACAGCAATGAAATCCTCGGCGATCTGACTCAAGCGAATCAAAGACTTGTCGTCTGCAAAGGCGGGCGCGGCGGACGCGGGAATCAACACTTTGCCACCTCGCGCAATCAAGCGCCGCGCACGGCAGAGAAAGGCGCGCCTCATGAAGAGAAACGCCTCCGACTCGAATTGAAGTTGATCGCCGACATCGGCTTGATCGGCGTCCCCAACGCGGGCAAATCAACCCTGCTCTCGGTTCTAACAAATGCCAAACCGAAGATCGCGCCGTATCCGTTCACCACCCTCGAGCCGAATCTCGGAGTCGCCGAAATTGACGTGAACGCGTCCGTTGTGCTGGCAGACATCCCCGGTCTGATCGAGGGGGCGAGTCACGGCGCGGGGTTGGGACACGATTTCCTGCGCCATGTCCAACGCACGCGCGTGTTGATTCATCTGCTCGACGGATTATCCGAAGACCCCATCGCGGATTACAGCCAGATCAACGCGGAGTTATCGCTGTTCGACCCGAACCTTGCGAAGAAGCCGCAGATCGTCGCGCTGAACAAGATCGACCAGCCCGAAGTGCAGGAAAGACTTGCGGACATTCAAAAAAAATTCAAAAAACTCAAAGTGGAATTGACGCCGGTCTCCGCGCTGGCGCGCACGAACACGCGCGAACTGCTTGTGAAGGCGTATCAAGTCTTGCAGGAAACTCCCGCGCTCGAGTCGTTCGAAGCGCCAATGCCAGTTTACAAACCGAAGGAAGACCCGCGTGAGTTTGCCGTCCAGCGCGAAGGCGCGCACGAATGGAGGATTACCGGCTCCGCCATCGAACGCGCCGCAAAGATGACCTACTGGGAACACGACGGTTCCCTCCGAAGATTCCAAAAGATCATGGAAACCCTCGGCGTGGACGAAGCCTTGCGCAACGCCGGCGTACAGGAGGGCGATACAGTCGCCATCGGCGATTTCGAATTAGAGTGGCAGGAGTGAAAGTAACTGGTAAACGATACTTGAGAACGGATGAGAATTAGGCGGATTTCCAAGCCTGCGCTTTGGCAATCCGTTCACCAAGAGGCGGATGCGAATAGAACATGAACACCACCCACTTTTCGGGGTCAACTTCGCCGAGGTTTTGATTCGCCAGCCGCGTAAAAGCGGAGGCGAATGCTTCATTCTTCCCAGTGGACTTGAGCGCGTACTCGTCAGCCATGTTCTCCCGCCAGCGCGAGACGGCGTTGTTGAGCGGCATGGTGACAAGATCGTACGCGCCGAAGATCAATGCCAACGCGGGCAACGCGGCGACGTCAGCAGGCGAGAGAAAACCGAATTGGTCAATCGCCCAGTTCAACCCAAGCGACGCGAGATACAATCCGAGCGTGGTGCTCAATATCCCAAAAGTGACCAACACCGGAATATCGCGGTTGACGTGATGTCCCAATTCATGGGCAAGCACGGTCTCCACTTCGTCAGGAGAAAATTCGTTGATGAGGGTGTCGCCCAAAATGATTCGGCGCGTGTTGCCGATACCCGTCAGGGCGGCGTTGGCGGATTTCGTCCGCTTCGACATATCGAACTTAAACACACCGCGGACTTTCGTATTCGCGCGTTCTGCCAGTTTGAGCAAACGATCTGCCAAATCCTTGTGTTCGTCGCCAAGCGGGACGTATTTATTGAACAGGGGCATGATGAGAATCGGCGCGAGGTTGATCAGCAAAACGTTGAAGACGAGCAATCCGCCCGCCGCCCACAGCCACCACAGATCGCCGGTGACGCGCAGGGCGAGATAAAGCAACTCGATGAGAATCAATCCGAGCGGAAGCCCGACAGCCAAGCCCTTGACTTGATCCGTGATCCAGCCTTTGAGCGTCTGATTCGATTGACCGAAGCGGTGCGGCAGGACGAATCCGCTGTAATAACTGAGGGGAAGATTCAGGAATAAGAAGATTCCGCCGAAGATGCCAACGAACGCGGGGACAAGCAACCAAGGATTAGTTAGCAGTGACCAGTGATCAGTCAGCCACTCGCGCAGTGAGACCGCCCAGCCGAAGTAAATCCACGCGAGGAAGTACAGCGCGCTGAAGATCGTATCCACCAGCCACAGTCGGCGGCGGATGCGGGCGTATTGTTTGGCTTGCTTTTGTTTTTCGGGGTCGAGGAGAGTCATTTTCGATTTCCGATTTTGGATTTACGATTGACGATTGTTTCAATTGGCGTTCGAGTAGGCGGCGTGGTTTCGATTCAGGCTTCGTTCTACTCAACCTCCGCCTTCCGTATCGAGACCACACTACTTCACCACCTCACTCGCCAGCAACGCCAAGACTTCTTCCGTCTTCATCACCTTGCCATACGACTTCAACGCGGCGAGAAACGACTTGTGCACGAGGTCGGCGGGAATCGTCGTACCGTTATAAACCAAATCGCGCGTGGCGCAAGCGTCCTCGGCGACGATGACCTGAAAACCGAAATCTGCGGCGGCGCGGGCGGTGGCGTCCACGCACATGTGGGTCATCATGCCGGTGATGACCACGCGCTCGATTCCCCATTCCTTCAACATCTCAAGCAGATTCGTATCGCGGAACGAATTGGGATAATGCTTGTACACGATCGGCTCGCCCTCGAAGTGCGCCGCCGAGTCGTGAATGTCTGAGCCGCTATCGCCTTTGACGAAGAACGACGCGTCGGGCTTTAGTGAAATATGTTGAATGTGCACGTGATGCCAACCGCTCTCGCGGAAACACTGAAGCAATTCATACGCCTTCTTCGCCGCCGCCAGCGGATTCACCAGCGGGAACTTTCCACCGGGGAAATAATCGTTTTGAATGTCGATAACGAGCAATGCGGTTTTCATAGTGCTAAAGTATACACGTAGACACGTAAACAGGTAAACAAGGAAATGTGCGCATTACCTGTCTACTTGTGTACCGGTGTTCTAGTTTACTTCTTCACTTCCGTCCATAATCCGCGGGGTTCTCTCCCCACTCGCCCGTATCCCACTTCAACACGGCATCGTCGTCCAGTTCATTTTCAGCCAGCCAATTCTCGGCGCTTCGGATCATCGCAAAAACCAACGCATTCTTTCCCGTACGTTTCAAATTCGTTTTGCAAACGCCCATCTCGACCCATGCAATTGCATTTTCAGAATCGGAATAGATCGGCATTTTCTTTTTGTGTTTCACCAGCCATGTCAGCGCGTGGACGATGGCAAGAAATTCGCCGACGTTATTCGTCCCATCGGGGTATGGACCCGCGCGAAAGATTTCCTTCTCCGATTCCGTATCCACGCCGCGATACTCCATTTTGCCGGGCGAGCCTTTGCACGCCGCATCCACGCAGATGGATGGCAGGATCGGCGGCTCTTCGGACTCCTTCCACTTGCCCGATGATGACGCCTTCCCTTTGAACGCTTCATACTTCGACTGGAAAGCGGATTCGGCTTCCCTGCGCGTTTCGAACGCCTTGAACTCCGCGCCGACAAAGCCCTTCACCTGTTTTTCGCACTCCGCCCATGAGGTGAAGACTCCGGTCCTGCGTCCCTTCCATACGACGTAGAACTTTTGCTTGGGCATTTTGGTTCGTCGGGGCGCGGTCATCTCGCCCTGTGCATGGGCGGGAAAACCCCGTCCCTACTTTTTATCCACCCAGCCGATCTCTTCGACCGCCATGAAAATATCCGTCGCGGAGATCATACCGATCAACGTGCCATGCTCGTCGGCGATCGGTAGGTGATGGAATTTCTTTTCCTGCATCACGCGCGAACATTCCGCAAGCGTCCAATCCGCCTTGCCGGTGATGATCGGACCGGACATAATGTCGCGCACGCGCGTTTCTGCCGGGTTGCGGTCCGCAGCGACGATCTTATCGCGGATGTCGGTGGTCGTTACAATGCCATATCGCTTGTTCTTTTCACTGATATCCACCACCACGCTATGGATGTTGCGGCGGCGCATGAGCGTCATGGCATACGAAACGGTGGTATCCGGGTCAACGACAACGACGGGAGTGCTCATCCAATCTCGAACAAGGTGGGGCATGGGTTCCTCCAATAGGGGATCGTGGCGCAAAATGACATTTTGCGCTACTGCTATTTTACAACCAATTCAACCGAATCCATGGCGAGCAATGAACCATCCGCCGCGCTGACATCTTGAATTTCGATGCGGATGATTGAACCTGATAACAACCCGCCGATGTTGATCGTGGTATCGAATGTGCCGGGCACGCCCAAGTCGGGAGCGGTCACTGCCACCGCGCCGGCCGATAGTTCCACGCCTCCCACATCGTAGATTCGATACGCGAGGTTGTTTTCAAACGGCGCGATGGCAACAATGCCTTTGATCCGCACCGTGCTGAACACTTCCGTTCCGTTCACGGGCGATTCGATCGTGATGGTGCGCGGTCTGGCATCGGGCGTAAACGTAACGTAATCGGTCAGTTGCAGTTGGTTGTTGATCAGCCGATAATGCCGTTCGTTGCGAAGTGTGGGGCAACAAAACGGATCATCCGAGTCATGCGTGATCGCATCCAAAAAGACTTCGCCGCTTTCAATTGCAAGCGCGTTGATGGCGGGTCTGTCATCCACCAAGGTTGAAGTCTGGAAAACAAGTTGGTCGTTCACTTCCGCGTACACTGCGACAAAAACAAATACGCCCGTACCGCCGTAGTTTTCTGCAACAGCCACAACAATTTCATCAGCGCCATCGTTGTTTAAGTCGCCCCGGTCAGCAAAATCCATCACAAGTGCAGAAACATGATCCACGCCGCCGGGTGCACCGGATTCAAATTTTCCATCCGTAAATTGCACAACGCGTAACGAGTCGGTCAAGCCAAGTTGATATTGCGCGTTTCGAATCTGCGCGAGGTAATCTGGCGCGGGGGTAGGAGTCTCAAGCGTTGGCGTCGCTTCGGGAGGCGGGGCAACCGTCCCCGCGGGAGAAGGGGGCGCGCATCCGATTAATAAGAATAGGATGAATCCAATGAGGAGATTGCTTCGCTTGCGCTCGCAATGACATTTCAAGGAATAACTGGTAACCACGTTGCGCCTCCATCGTCGGTGCGATATAACGAACGATGATTGGTCGGGTCTTGGGTGATGACATAACCGGTGGACGCGGTGAGGAAATCCATACCGGCAAAAATTTCACCGAAGGCGATATCCGGCGGGATGATGCTCCACGTGCGCGCCGAATCACGCGTGACGTAAAACTGTGCGCGGTTGTACAAAACGATCCCGCCCGCCGGGAGGAAATCCGCGAAGCCGCCGCCGGGGATCAACGTAGGCGTGATCGCCCACGTATTGCCTCCGTCGTTCGACACATACAAGACGAGATTGCTCGCCTCGGACAATGCGCGCATGAGAATGTACGCGTCATGGTCTGAGGTGAATGCCATTTGCTCGATGCCGACTTCGGCATTTTCCGCGCCCGGCGGCAATGGCAATTGCACAGGCGACCACGTCCTTCCTCCATCATCCGTGCGGAAGAGATACGGTGTGCCCGGCGCGTAGACTACACCAAAGATCCATGCGGTTTGCATGTCCAGAGGAGTCAATCCAAATTTTAATCCGCCAAGCGGAAGGGAATCGCTCGCGCTTGCCTGATTTGGATCATTGATGAAATTCATATTCCACGTTGCACCGGCGTCACTTGTTTGATAAACCGCTACCGCGTTCGAGCCTGCTCCAACGCCGAGATCGGCAAGCGCCCAGCCGTTGTTCGCTTCTAAGAATGAAATTTTTGCGCCGCTGTATGGAACCTCGGTCTTGCTCCAGTTCATCCCGCCGTCGGAGGTGTGGTATTGAAACCCGCCGAACGGGAAATTCGCAAAATCGGGTTGCTGGATCCAAACGTTATTGTTATCCAGAACGAACCAATCCACGCTGTAACCGGTCTCGGTGATTTCATTCGGCGTGACGTTGTACCACGTGATGCCGCCGTCGTTCGTGCGGACGATCTGAGTCTCGGTCACGCCCCAGCCATCGCGTTCGTTGAGGAAACGGATTTTGACCAGAGCAGGGGATTCGATCAACGGCGCGTTGATCCCAACTGGAGAGGAAGTGTCAGCAACTGGCAATAGAGGCGGATCTACCAATTCCTGCCGTTCAGATGTTCGCGGGTTGCAAGAAACTATCTGTGTAAGAAGCAGAAGAAAAGAGATGATTCGTTTCATTGATCTCCAAAATCCGTTTGAGGGTTTGAAAGTTGATAGATTGAAAGGTTTAACCTGAAAACCTTCTAACTTACTAACCTACAAACTCAATGATCGTCGCTTCGCCCTGACCGACGCCGACGCAAAGAGTCGCAAGTCCATATTTTACGTCCCCGCGTAATTTCATTTCGTGCACAAGAGTCGTAACCAATCGCGCACCCGAACACCCGAGCGGATGACCGATGGCGATCGCGCCGCCGTTCACGTTGACAATTTCAGGATCAAGTTCCAGATCTTCCATTACCGCCAACGATTGCACGGCAAACGCTTCGTTGAGTTCGACCAAGTCGATATCTTTCAATTGCAAGCCTGCACGCTTCAATACTTTTCTCGTGGCAGGTATCGGACCGTATCCCATCACACGCGGAGGAACTCCGGCGGCCGCCGAGGCAACGACACGAGCGAGAGGTTTGAGATTCAACGCTTTCGCTTTTTCCTCGCTCATCAACAACAGTGCCGCCGCGCCGTCGTTGAGTCCGGACGAATTTCCCGCAGTGACGGTTCCGCCCTCTTTGGCAAACGCGGGTTTGAGTTTCGCGAGCGATTCCATCGTTGTATCGCGGCGCGGGCGTTCGTCGGTATCAATCAATTTAGGCTCGCCCTTTTTTTGTGGGACGAGAATTGGGAGAATTTCTTGTTTGAATCTGCCCGAGTCAACCGCAGCGATTGCGCGTTGATGACTGTGCAGTGAAAATTCATCCTGCTTTTCGCGCGTGATGTGCGGGCGTTCCTTGGCGATGTTTTCAGCCGTCTCACCCATGGAATCCGTACCATGCATCTCTTTCATTTTGGGATTCGGATACCGCCAGCCCAGCGCGGTATCCCACGCGGTGAGATTGCCGAACGTGAACCCCGCTTCCGCCTTCGGAATGGAATACGGCGCGCGGCTCATAGACTCGACTCCGCCGGCGATGTACACATCCCCTTCGCCGGTCTTAATTGCGCGCGCGGCTTGGTTGACCGCGCTCAAGCCGGAGGCGCACAAGCGGTTCACGGTCACGCCCGCCACTTCCACAGGCAAACCCGCCAGCAATGCCGCCATGCGCGCCACGTTACGATTATCTTCGCCCGCCTGATTCGCACATCCGAAAACGACTTCATCCACGAGCGCGGGGTCGAGACTGTTACGTTGAACAATCTCACGGATAACAAGAGCCGCCATATCGTCGGGGCGAAGCGAGGCAAGGATCCCGCCTAAAGCGCCAACCGGCGTGCGGATCGCGTCCACAATAACTGCGTTGGTCATAAACTTCTCCAGAGCATTCGTTACTCTATCAAACAATTTAGAGACGGGCATCCTCAGCCCATCCATCCACGCGTACACTAGGATTCCGAGGACCGCTAGGTGGAACAAAATAAACAACCAGTAGAAAATCGGTGTTCTTGTCCGCTTGATCGAACCGAACCATCGAATAGGGACCTCTCCAGAGCGCAACTGATAGACTATAAATCCGCCTACGATCAGAGCCGCGATCCACAGAGTATCTATCGACGATAAGAACTCGTTCAAATCAGCCTCCTACGATGAGAGAATTATACCCGTTACAGCACCGCGAATTTTAATAATCGCTTCCACGTCTATGAGTCCGCTGATGACCGGAATAATCTCGTGAAAAGATCTGCGCGAGAGGACTATAATTCCTGACATTCGATCAAATCAAACGAGGAGAGCCGACATGTTCAAAACAATCCTGATCGTGCTTGCCGTGGTCGCCGCATTCTATATCGCCTGGGTGGGCGGACAAGCCGCCTACAGCAATGTTATGAGTGATCAGACCATTTCTCCCGGCGATATTGTGATCGCACAAGTCTCCAACGCGAAAGAAGATTGGATCACCCTGCATAATAATTTGAACCGCGAAGCCGACCTGCGCGGGTTCGTCTTCACCGACGGGGATAATATCTTTACATTTCCGCAAGGCGCGATCATTCCGGCGGGCGGCGATCTGCGGATCGCGGCAAGCAAGGACGAGGGCAAGATTGACGAACCGGTGGATTTGTATTGGGGCGATTGGGGACTGAGCGAGGAGGGCGAATTGGTCATGCTGGTTAATGCCTCCGGCGATATGGTTATGGATTTCGTATTTGCGCAACCTCTTGAGGAAGGCGAGATTCTCGAACGCTTCCCCGCAGGGACAGGCCCACTGATGACTGCGAACAAGACGCAACCCATGCAGATGCAACGACCGTCGTATCGCGCCGTTTCCACAGATTCGATCAATGGACTGGGAGAGGACTTTTCAACATCGGTGGTAACGATCGGCGGGTTGTTGAGCGGGGTGGCGACGTTCCTCATCAACATGGATCAGTCGCGGGAGATCCTCGGGCGGTTTGGCTTCTTCGGCAAAAAGAAGAAGAGCAGATAAAGGTCAAATGGGGCGAAGCAGTTTCCCCGTCTCGAAAGAGGCGGGTTTTTTTATCCCCGGCAAGGGATGATTTTGTACACGTCCGTTCATGACGCATGGCACTACTTGCCTGCGGGGCAGAGGGAGATAATTTGAATGAAGCAATCCTGCCAAAGTGCATCCGACTACTCAAAAAAAGGAGAGAGTATGCAAGTCAAAGGTTGGATCGAAGTCAGCGACCAGTATTGCAAGGGCTGTGAACTTTGCATCCCGGCATGTCCGCAGGCGGTGATGGAATTGGACATGACCCGCCTCACCCCGAAAGGCTACCACCCCGCGCACACGTTCAAGGACGGTTGCACGGGGTGTGCTATTTGCGCCATCGTCTGCCCGGATGCGGCGATCACGGTATATCGCGAGGTATCGAAACCGGTCCCGGTAGCGGCATGAATTTGTAGTCACGATATATCGCGCCCTACAGTTATGGAGAATTTAATGACACGCGAATTATGGAAAGGCAACGAAGCCATCGCCGAAGCCGCGGTACGCGCCGGGCTTGAGGCGTACTTCGGTTACCCGATCACCCCTCAAACTGAAATTCTCGAATATCTTTCGCGGCGCATGCCGGAGTTGAGACGCGCGTTCGTGCAAGCCGAAAGCGAACTCGGAGCGATCAACATGGTCTATGGCGCGGCGTGCGCCGGCGCGCGCGTGATGTCCACATCGTCGAGCCCCGGCGTGAGTTTGATGATGGAGGGATTATCGTACATCGCCGGCACCGAAGTTCCCGCGGTACTCGTCAACGTAATGCGCGGCGGACCGGGTCTCGGCAACATCGCGCCGGCACAGGGCGATTACAACCAAGCGGTGCATGGCGGCGGTCACGGGGATTATCGCAACATCGTGCTCGCTCCCGCCTCGGTGCAGGAGGCGATTGACCTGACCGCGCTGTCGTTCGATCTCGCGGAGAAATACCGCACGATCTGCATGATCATTTTGGACGGCTCGATCGGGCAGATGATGGAACCGGCAAAGATGCCGGAGATGCGACCGGTTCAACGCGCGCATTGGGACTGGGCAACCGACGGCAGGATGGGAAAGCGCGAACGCCGAATCTTGACCTCGATTTATCTTGATCCCATTCAGGAAGAGAAAACAAACCTCAGGCTTTTGACTCGTTGGAAAGCCATCGAGCGTAATGAAGTCCGTTATAAGGAATATTTCCTCGATGACGCGGAATACGTGATTGTCGGTTTTGGAACCGCAGGCCGCGTCGCGCTTTCAGCCGTGCGTCATGCGCGCGAGCAGGGGATCAAAGTGGGACTCTTGCGTCCCATCACGGTCAACCCGTTCCCCGTCGAAGCGATCGAGGAACTCGTCAAACGCGTGGACGGTTTCCTCGTCACCGAAATGAATTCGGGGCAGATGCTGGATGACGTACAACGCGCGGTGAGAGGACGCGCGCCGGTCGAGTTTTACGGGCGGGTCGGCGGCGTGATCCCCATGCCGGAAGAAATCCTGCATGAGATCCAGCGCATGTTGTCGGAACCGCTTTCGACTGCGGCTGATCCGCGCGAAGAATGGCACGAACGCATGCGAGGAATGAGGTGATTCCATGACAACACCCGCACCCAATAATCTCGTTTACGACCGACCCGCAGGTTTTACTGAAACGCCCACGCATTACTGCCCGGGCTGCACGCATGGGGTCGCGCATCGGCTGGTGGCAGAAGTGTTGGAGGAAATGGGCATCATTGACAAAACCATCGGCGTTGCGCCGGTGGGATGCGCGGTCTTTGCGTACAACTATTTCGACACCGATTTCGTCGAAGCTCCGCACGGACGCGCACCCGCGATGGCGACGGGGATCAAACGCGTCCTGCCGGATCGAATCGTGTTCACCTATCAAGGCGACGGCGACCTCGCCTCGATCGGGATGGGGGAAATCGTCCACGCCGCGGCGCGCGGAGAGAATCTCACGGTCATCTTCATCAACAACGCCAACTACGGCATGACCGGCGGACAGATGGCGCCGACCACTCTCCCCGGTATGAAAACAACATCCTCTCCGAACGGGCGCGATGTGGAAACGCAGGGCTTTCCCATCCGCATGGCTGAGATGTTGTCAACACTCGACGGCGTCGGGTATTGCGTACGGAGATCGCTGCACGACCCGAAGAATATTCGACTTGCAAAGAAGGCGATCCGCCTCGCGTTCGAAACTCAAGCGCGCGGGCTCGGCTTCTCGATGGTCGAGTTGCTTTCCACGTGTCCCACCAACTGGGGCATGACGCCGGTTGAATCGCTGAAGTTCGTGGAAGAAAATATGGTCCCCGCGTTTCCGCTGGGAGATTACAAAGTCAGTGAGGCGATCAAGCAGGTGAAAGCCTAATCCGTCATTGCGAGCGCTGGTCGAGTAGGCGGTGTTTGTCCGCCGTATCGAGACCAAGCGAAGCAATCTCCAACTAAACAGGAGATTGCTTCGTCGCCCTACGGGCTCCTCGCAATGACATGGAGGTAACATGCAAAAAGAAATCATCATCGCAGGGTTCGGCGGGCAGGGAGTGTTGTTCAGCGGACAGGTGCTGGCTTACGCCGCAATGGACGCGGGCAAAGAAGTGACATGGATTCCTTCGTATGGTCCTGAAATGCGCGGCGGGACGGCGAACTGCACGGTCATCATCGCGGACGAGGAGATCGGTTCGCCGCTGGTGAAGAATCCCAAATTGGCGATCGCGCTGAACCTGCCGTCCTTCGACAAATACGAAGAGCTGCTCGCGCCCGGCGGAACGCTGATCGTCAACCGGTCCATGGTGGACCGCGCCGCGAGACGAACAGATATCAACGTGGCCTTCGTCCCATGCAATGAGATCGCCGAAGAGATCGGCGACAAGAAATTGCTCAACATGGTCGCGGTCGGCGCACTGCTGACCGCATTGCCCGAAATTTCTTTGAATGATGTCGAGAAGGCATTGGAAGGTCATTTGCCCGCGCGGCACAAGCATTTACTGCCAAAGAACTACGAAGCCTTGAAGAGAGGATTTCAAGCGGGGCAAAAAATCCCCGCTTGAAAATTCTTTACCAAGAATTGGCACGGATTTCACGAATTATAAAAACCATTCCGTGTGAATCCGTGAAATCTTTGGCTTAGTTTTTTGGCTTTCCCCAAAAAAGACTGATAGATCAGGGGGCTGAATCAAGGCAACCCGTCCCGAAAGAGGCGGGTTTTTCATCTATAATGGCGGGAAATAAGCGAGGTCACCATGGCAGACTATGATTATGATTTGCTCGTGATCGGTTCGGGACCTGCGGGTCAGCGGGCGGCAATTCAGGCGGCGAAACTCAACAAGCGCGTCGCGGTCGTCGAGCGAAAGACGATATTGGGCGGAGTCTGCATCAACACCGGCACGATTCCAAGTAAAACATTGCGCGAGGCGGTGATGCATCTTTCGGGCTATCGTGAGCACAGCCTGTACGGCGCGTCGTACACGGTGAAACAAAACATCACGATGAGCGACCTGCTTTATCGTACCGACCATGTCATCCAACACGAACTCGACATCGTGCGTCATCAACTGCAGCGCAACCGCGTCGAACTGCTCTCCGCCGAAGCCTCCTTTTTGGACGCGCACACGATTCGTCTCAAGTCGGTGGATCAGCACGGCTGGCGGGATGTGACCGCCGCGAACACGGTCATCGCCACCGGGACGGCTGCTACAAAAAGCGACCACATCCCCTTCGACGGAAAACGCATCTTCATCAGCGACGATCTGCTCCAATTGGACCATCTGCCGCGCACATTGGCAGTCGTCGGCGCGGGCGTGATCGGACTCGAGTACGCGTGCATCTTCGCCGCGCTCGGCGTGCGCGTCACCGTCATTGACAAGCGCCGCCGCCTGCTCCCCTTTGTGGACGCGGAGATCATTGACTCGCTCACCTATCACCTTAACCAGCAGCGCGCCATCATGCGGCTGGGCGAAGAGGTGAAATCCATCGAACCAGTGAACGACGAGAACGGTGAACGCGTGCGAATCACACTCACCAGCGGAAAACAGATCGTCACCGAGATGGCGCTGTACAGCATCGGCAGGACAGGCGCAACAAAAACGCTAAACACGGAAGCAATTGACGTTGAACTGGACGAACGCGGCGTGATCAAGGTGAACGAGAAATTCCAAACCAAAACACCGAACATCTACGCGGTCGGCGACGTGATCGGATTCCCCTCGCTGGCTTCGACTTCGATGGAGCAGGGACGGCTCGCCGCGTGCCACGCGTTTGGTGTAAAAACGAATCACTCTCCCGAATTATTTCCGTACGGCATTTACACCATCCCTGAAATTTCAACGGTCGGCAAAAACGAAGAAGAATTGACCGAAGCGGGCATTCCCTACGAAGTGGGCAAGGCGCAATACCGCGAGATCGCCCGCGGACAGATCATCGGCGACCAGACAGGATTGCTCAAATTGATCTTCCATTTGGAAACGCACGAACTGCTCGGTGTGCATATCATCGGCGAAGGCGCAAGCGAGTTGATTCACATCGGACAGGCAGTGATGGCGTTCAAGGGCAACGTGGAATACTTCATCAACACCGTGTTCAACTATCCTACGCTGGCAGAGTGCTACAAAACCGCCGCGTTCGATGGCATCAATCGGCTGGGAGCGTGATGAACGACGCGGTCGCGGAACGGCGCGGCGGAGATCAAACGTTTTTTAGGTTCGTGGATGTAGAAACTGCTGTACGCGCCGGGCTGGTAGGTCTGCTCTTTCAGTTCGCTTTCCAGTTCGAGCAGGTTATCTGCCAATAGCGATTCGAAGGCGGCGGTCGCACCGCGCCCGCGCTTACCGCGCGAGGCGTTGGCGTATGCCAGCCTCAGATTCTCCCAATCGCAGAGTCTTTCTTGTAGATTCATAGGCTTTCCCGTTCTTGTGGTGGTCGAGCAGGCGGCGGGGTCTCGATACGGACTTCGTCCTACTCGACCGCCGCCGTATCGAGACTCAGAGTTTCAGAGTCCAGAGATTCAGATTGCAGAGATGGGAATGATGGGGAGCAGACCAAACGAAAACCGAGGCTGTTGTCGAAGTTATCGGGCTCGTACCCGTTGCGAGATGAACAGCGCGCGAAGCTTCGATCGTAGAGCCACGAACCGCCGCGCAGCACGCGGGCTGAACCAGCGGCAGGTCCTCGAGGGTCTTGAACACCGTCCTTGCGGTTTCGATACTCGTTTTCGTCATACCAATCCATGCACCATTCCAAGACATTGCCGATCATGTCTTGCACACCATACGGGCTTTTATTTTGCGGGTACGCGCCTACGGTGGAAGGCTGCTTAACCCGTCCTTCAAGCGAATTGGCATAAGAGGAATTCCAAAGATTACCCCATGCCCATAATTTGCCTGAAGTTCCGCGTGCGGCTTTTTCCCATTCCGCCTCAGCGGGTAGGCGAATCTCTTCCTGCTCCGTAATTGCGCCTTGTTTTCGCAATGCTTCAGTTAACCATGCCGCATAGGCGCAGGCTTCGTACCAACTGACGCCGATCACAGGCTGGTTATCGACCGTAAATTGCGAGTTATCCCATAACCAGGGATGCACGATCTTTCCGGCTGAATCACGCTTCTCGGTTTCGAGTCTTTCCCATTTCGTCCGCAAATCAGCATCCTCCCGATCCAGATCGCCGCGGATGGAGTCTGCTTGTGCAGGTGACCAACTCTTTTGTCGCACCAAAGCATCCACCTGCCTCAACACTGCTTCTTTCTGTTCTCGCAGTATGCGAATATATTGATAGTAGTAACTTTCTTCAAACGGTAAAGGTGCATTGCGCCAGTGTAAGGCGTTTTCTTCTTTCCAATAAGTATCGTTTTCGTAGCCGCCCGCATCCATGAAACAGCGAAATTCCGCAACCGTAACGGGAAAGCGGGCGATCTTGAACGCGCTCAATGAAACGATGTGTGAGTTCAACTCGTTGCGTGTGGGCGTAACGCGTTGAAGCAATAATAAAATACTTTGCGCGGGCGTCGTTCCCATTCGAAAATTACCGGCAGGCACATCCACCCAATCAGGCGCGAGGAAGGCTATCTTCTTGCCATCCGGCAATTCAACTTCGCGGCGTTGTTTCAATACACGCGGGTCGCCCAATTTTGCCAGCATCTTTCCCGCGGCAAGGCGCGCGGGCAGGCGCACGCGCGGGTTTTCGACATCGGACTGCAAACGATTTTTCACCCGCCCTTTTACTTCTGCGCCGATTTCATTTTCAAGGCCCGATTCAAAAATACAACGCGCGGCTAAAGGCGGGTTGTGAGGCAACACGGCGAGCGTGAGTTTCTCGGCTTGCTCGGCATCCAACATGCCAGCGGCAAGGACCACGGCTTCCACCCAATCCGTCTGCGGCGGGGGCGGGAGAGGGTCCCACTCGCTTTTAACGAACTTCCAGTCGCGCCACGGTGTTTTCCAAAGCCGCGCCAAATTCTTGCGCGCCAGAAAGCGGCGCGCGAGTTCATACGCCGCAAAATATTCCTGCAATAACTGATGGTGAAATCGCGCTTTGGCGGGTTTTTCCGGAGGTTCAACGAGGAGCAGGTTGCAATCTTTTGCAAGTTGTACGGCAATGTCCGCGTTGAGCAAGGTTTGCGTTGCGCCAATCAACTTGCGGGCTTCGTCCATTTCGAATGTGTAGTTTTGACTGCGCGACAACCCCGTCCATGCAAGGTGGATCATTGCCTCTTTAAAAGCGTCGCATTGATCGTCGCTTATTTTCAATCCGCCTATCCGAAAATTTCTTTCATAATCCAGCCATTTATCAATGGATTTCTCGAGCAGGCGGGCGCGGTTGCGCGGCAAGCCATCCTTCCCCGACAGGCTGGAAATCATCACCAGCCAAAAGGGAATTTGGGCGAGTTCGTACATCCTGCCGCGCTCGTCTTCGCGATCCTTCTTCAAAGCCTCCCATAGCGTCTCGGCGCGGTCGGGGGCGCGCTTGTTCAGAAATTGTCGAATGCGTTCATCGTCCATGGGATGGATCGTCAGACGCGGCAGGTCCAAACCTTTACCGTAATCCGCAACGCGGCAGGCGATCACAGCGCGGCTCCTATCGGGGAGATCGCCCAGAAAGGTTCTCCACGCCCCAACTTGAGCGTGATAATCCTTGCTGGGCATTTCGTTCAGCCCATCGAGGAACAACCATAGCCCTTCATTTGCAAGCGCGTTGTCAAATCCATCGAAACCCAGTTTCTGCTTCCAGTGCTGACGCAGGAACGTCCGCGGACTAACGTTCTTATGTTCGCTCAGCGAAACAAAAATCGGCAAGGGCTTGGAAGAGTCTTCCATGCGTTCGTGCACTGCTTGACGCGCCAACCGGCGCAACAACGTGCTTTTCCCCGCGCCGGGCTCACCCAGCAACGCCAGCGCGGGGTAGGGTTTTCCGGTCTGCTCATCCACATGCTTCACTGCCTCGGCAAGGCTGGCGAAGGTTTTCAACTCGACAAATGACTTCGTTTGCTGAGACTCGGTTTTTACGGATAATCCAATACGCTGTTCGATGGACAAACCGCTTTCCAGATCAACAAAAACTCTATCCTCGGAGGGCTTCAATGGATTCTCATCCGATTGCAACCCGTAGAGATATTCGTCAAACCGCGCTATTTTTTCTTCAGAGCCCCGCAGCGTTTCGGAGCGCTCCAATTCCAAAAGATACTCCGCTTCACGGCGTTGAACTTCCTCGCGCGGCGCGGGTTTGGAAAACGAGCGAAGCCAGTTCTCCGCTTTTTCCTGTATCCAAGTTTGAAATGCTTTACCGGCAGGGGTTATAAAAAGAGAAACAAACAGAATGCCTAAAACAAGAATGCTTACTCCCCACAAACCTGCGGCATCCCACACTGCTTTGAAACACTCGGTAATGTGGAATTTGCCTTCAGGATAGCAAAGCTCGGCAAGACCCGGCGGCGGAGTAGGTCCCTGAGCGCGCGCCGACACAGGGAAGATCAAATTCGCGCAAAAAACCAAAGCCAGAATTGTTCTATGCATGCTTCCTCCGCTGTTACGATGCTGAGGCATATTATACATCTCCTCCGGCGGGATTTTTCTTAGGTACAATTGGGAACATGTCTAAACGAGAGCCAGAATAATAGATTTTGGAGAAGCCATGCATGAAGTGCCTTTGCTGATCAACATAACCCTCGCGCTGATTGTAGCGTTCGTGGGCGGCGTCATTGCCCGCCGTCTTGGGCTGCCCACCATCGTCGGTTATCTTCTCGCGGGGATCGCGATCGGTCCCTTCACACCCGGTTTCGTCGGCGATATCAACACCATCCAACAACTCGCAGAACTGGGAGTGATCTTCCTGATGTTCGGCGTCGGTCTGCATTTTTCGTTTCGAGACCTGTGGAACGTGCGCGATATTGCCATCCCCGGCGCGTTGATCCAAACCGCTTTTGCCACCATTCTGGGATTTGCATTGAGTCAATTCTGGGGATGGACTCCGCTCGCAGGACTGGTACTCGGGCTGGCGGTTTCGGTCGCCAGCACCGTCGTGCTGCTGCGCGGGCTGATGGACAACTCCCTGCTGAACACATCCCACGGGCAGGCGGCGGTCGGCTGGCTGGTCATGGAAGATATTCTTTCCGTGCTGATCCTGATCCTAATGCCTACCTTCGCCCCGAATTCTGGAGCGTTTAACTGGCAGGGTTTGGCGATAACGCTTTTGAAGTCTGCGGCGTTCATTGCCATCATGTTCTTTGCGGGGACGCGCCTGCTGCCGTGGCTTCTCGAAAAAATCGCCCACACCCGCTCGCGCGAATTGTTCATCCTAGCAATTCTGGCGATCACGCTCGGCACAGCCATGAGCGCGTCGGTGTTGTTCGGCGTTTCCCTCGCGCTGGGAGCATTTGTTGCCGGAGCCATCATCAGCCAATCGCACTTGAGTCATCAAGTGGGCGCCGATCTCTTCTCCTTCCGCGAAACGTTCTCGGTTCTGTTTTTCGTCTCGGTGGGCATGCTCGTCAATCCGGCGTTTTTATGGGAAAACATCGGACAGGTGATCTCCTTGAGTGCGTTGGTGGTGCTCGGCAAAGCCGTCATTGTTATTCTGATGGGATTTTTCTTCCCGCGTCCTGCACGCACATTTCTTGTTATCGCGGTCGGGTTGAGCCAGGTCGGCGAGTTTTCATTCATTCTCGGTCAGGGCGGCTTATCGTTGAACCTGCTGGATTCGAATCAATACTCCCTCATCCTCGCCGCCGCGCTGATTTCGATCACTCTAAACCCTTTTATGTACAGCCTGCTTCCGTGGCTGGAAGCCCGCTTGCGCAGAATCCCCGGGTTTTGGAAGAAACTGGATGCGAACACCCGCATCCTCGAAATTAAAAAAGACGAATTGGTCGATCATGCTGTCATTATTGGTTATGGCAGGGTCGGCAAGCATATGGTGGACGTGCTGGAAAAACTATCTGTTTCGATGCTCGTCATCGAATCTGATGTGGAACGCATCGACAGTCTCAACCAGAGGGGCGTCCCCACACTGTATGGAGATGCCAGCAACTCCGAGGTGTTAGACCATGCCCACCTGGATCGGGCTCGCGTTCTGGTTGTGACCATCCCCGAGGAGACGTCCGCCCAAATGATCGTCACTGCCGCCAAAGACCTGAACCCCCTCCTGCCCATCATCGCCCGCGCCACTTCCGAAGAGGGGATCGACCGCCTTGCCAGACTCGGCGCACAGGATGTCATCCACCCTGAACTCGAAGGCGGCTTGGAGATCGTTCGGCACGCCCTGCTCAAACTTGATTTTCCTGTGCAAGAGATCATTCGCTACATGGATGCTGTGCGACGCGATCGCTACGACGTGAACCTAAACACCGAGGAGGAACATCGCCTACTCCATGACCTCATCCACGCCAGCGAACAGATCGAAGTTACATGGCTGAGGCTGGAAACGGGAAATCCGCTCATCGGGCGAACCATCGCCGAAGCGGACTTGCGCGCCCGTACCGGCGCGTCGGTCGTCGCGATCATGCGGAATGGACACTTGATCGCCAATCCCAAATCGTTGACCATTTTCGAAGCCGATGATCGTGTCGGTTTCATTGGTGATAACGAACAACTCCAAGCGATTGGACGACTAATCTCAAATTCAGCGTCGAACCAAGTGGGCGTGGAATGGGAAACGTAGGAAGAATCGCCTAATTCTTAAACTCAATAACCACTTGCAATCCGCTCTCCGGTAGATTTCGCGCGTGGATACTCCCGCCTTGCGCCTCGATGAGTTGTTTTGAAATCGCAAGTCCTAAACCCGTTCCACCGGTTATCCGCGAACGGGATTTGTCTTTTCGCCAGAAGCGGTCGAAAATGTAAGGCAGGTCACCCTCAGGCACGCCGTTGCCATTGTCGTTGACCGCGATCCGCAGGGCATCGCTCGTTTCCACGGCGGTCACCCACACCCGTCCGTTTTCGTTGACGTACCGAAGCGCGTTGCCGATCAGGTTGCTCATCACCTGTTCAAACCGCAGGGGGTCCACAAATACGGACAAGTTCCCCTGCTTCTCTGCGAAAGTAAGTGTGACGTTCTTTTCCTGCGATTCGGCTGAGAACATTGCGATCACGCGTTCGATCAATGCCTCGATATTCACGTTCGCCTTATCGAACGGAAGTTGGCGGGTTTCTGCCAACGTCAACAGGCGCAGATCGTCGACCAATCGCTCCAACACATAGGTTTGCTCCAACGCCATTGAGACTTGCGAGCCGTTTACATCGTAGACACCGTCTATGATTCCCTCAAGCCTGCCGCGAATTACGGATAACGGCGTTCGTAGTTCGTGCGCCACATCGGCAAGCATCTCGCGGCGTTCGCGGTCGTTGCGTTCGAGCGAGATCGCCATCTCATTGAAACTTTCGGAGAGACTCCGCAAATCCTGCGGTCCTTCGAGCGGGATGCGCGTGTTCAGGTTACCCGAAGAGATCTCGCGCGCGGCGTAGATGACTTCAGCCAGCGGGTTGACGAATCGGCGGACGAGCAGGGTGGCAACGATCAGTAGAAATATCACCAGAATAAAGGAAATAATTCCCAACGGGAAAACGATGGCACGCGCGAACCCGAACCGTTGCGCGACCGAATACGGCGTGATGACCAAATAACCCACCGTCTCGTCGCGGACAACGAGTCCGAACACAACATCGTCCGCCTGGATGTCGTAGCGTGTACCCACTGTCCAAGCCGAATCAGGCGTACGGTCGAGAAGGATGCGATGTTCGTCATCCAGCAAGAGCGTGCTCATCGTGTCCAGTTGATCCATCGATTCGAAAACCGATTCGATCCCGTCCCAATTCCCTTTGGCGAGGTAGTAGCCTTCGAGCGTGCTGACGAAAGGAAACGGCACAGGCGTGGAGGAGGAGGTGAGAAAGTATCCGATGATGAAGGTGAAAAACAACAGCGATAAAAAGAGCACAATGATAAATGCGCGCAATAACAGGAACAACAAGCGTCTGCGAATTTCACTCACGGATGAATGCATTTATGCCTCGACGTTTCGACCGAGTGCAACTTGAAATTTATAACCGACGCCGTGCACCGTGACGATCAACTCATCCGGTTCTAGTTTGCGGCGCAGGTTACGGATGTGCGAATCGATGGCGCGCTCGTAACTTTCAAACGCAACACCGTGCGCGGCGTTCAGCAACTGCGTGCGTGAAAAAATCCTACCGGGCTGACTCATCAACGTTGCCATGATCTCAAATTCGGTGGGGGTTAACAAAACAACCCGCTTCCCGATCTGGACCTCATAGTGGGTTCTATCCAGCGACACATTTCCCACCCTGATCACTTCCGCCGCCGAGTCGCCGCTGACCCGCCGCAACACCACTTTGACCCGCGCCACCAACTCGCGCGGGCTGAACGGTTTGGTCATGTAATCGTCTGCGCCGATTTCAAGCCCGACCAGTTTATCGGTCTCTTCGACGCGCGCAGTCAGCATGATGATCGGTACGTTGCTGTCGCGGCGAATCGCGCGGCAAAGTTCGAGACCGTCCATTTCGGGCATCATCAGGTCCATCACAACGAGGTCGGGTTTTTCGCGCTTCGCCGCGGAAAAGCCCTGCGCGCCATCTTTGGCTGTGACGACATCGTAACCCGAAGCTTTGAGATAGTCGCGGCAGATATCGAGAATCTCCGGCTCATCGTCGACGAGGAGAATTTTCTTTGGCATAAAACCTTTTTACCACAAAGTAGTGGCGGGGTGACCCCGCCACTAATATTCATACCTCAACGCCACCATCGGGTGCAGGTTCGCGGCGCGGAAGGCGGGATAGATCCCGAAGAACACGCCGATCAGCAAGGCAAAGATGAATGCCAGCGCGATCGAATCGGCGGTAATGACGGAGGCGATCAAGCCCGTTACCGAGAACAACGATGCGATTCCCACACCGAGCAAAATTCCCAGAACGCCCCCCAACAGACTCAACGTCACCGTTTCGATCAGAAACTGGGTGAGGATCTGATTCTTCGTCGCGCCGACAGCCTTTCGCAGGCCAATCTCCTTTGTCCGTTCGGTGACCGAGACCAGCATGATGTTCATGATACCGATGCCGCCGACGAGCAGTGAAATCCCCGCGATCGCGCCGAGGAACGTGGTGAGGATCTGCGTCACAGAGGTCAAGGTGCTCAACAAGTCTGATTGACTCAATACATTGAAATCCGGTTCATCGGTGGACGCCAATTTGTGCGAACGCCGCAGTAAAAATTCGATTTGCGCCTTGACGGTATCCATCGCTTCGGTCGCGGTCACCGATACGGAAATGCTGTTGACGATCTTCCTATCATCGTATGCGGCGTTCGAGCCGAACAATTTGTTGTAGCCCGTTTCCAACGGGATAAAGATCGCATCGTCGGCAGAACCGAACCCCGACGAGCCTTTCGATTCCAGCACACCGACCACTTCAAATTTCACATGGTTGACCGAAATGGTCTTGCCGATAGGAGAAAGTCCGCCGAATAGATCTTCCGCCGTTTGCGAACCCAATACTGCTACCAGCGACTGCGACTTGTTATCGCCATCTGTGATGAAACGTCCCGTGGCAACTTCGTAGGAATTCGTTTTATTGTAGTCTTCCGTGATGCCGGTCACATTGACGTTGAAGCTTACCGCGCCGTATTTGACGAGGTAGGACGATTGATAACTCGGCGCGATGGCGCTGACGCTGTCGCCCAGTGAACGTTTGAGAAGTTGATAATCTGCGAAATACAAATAACTTGTCTGTTGAGACGCGCCTGTACCGGGCCCTTGTTGCATCCTGCCCGGGGAAACAGTCAACAAGTTCGAGCCCGTGCTTTGGATCTGGCTGGTGATACTGGCGGTCGCACCTTTGCCAATGGAGAGCAATGCCACTACGGTCGCCACACCGATCACAATGCCCAGTATGGTGAGCATCGAACGCAATTTATTGGCTCGTAACGCCCGCAAGGCGATCTTGAAATTTTCTGAGAATAACATATTTATCACTCCTACAACACTTCATCCGGTCGCGGCGCGCCAGCCGTGATGAGATGATGATTCACTTCATCCGAAACGATTTGTCCATCGGATAGTTTGATGATCCGCTTCGCATGACGCGCTACGTACGAGTCGTGGGTTACGAGGATCACGGTGTGACCGTTGTCTCGGTGCAAACTCTGGAACAATTCCATGATCTCGACGCCGGTCTTGCTGTCTAATGCGCCGGTCGGCTCGTCTGCCAAAAGGATCGCGGGTTCATTCACCAGCGCGCGTGCAATCGCCACGCGCTGTTGCTGTCCGCCGGAGAGTTCGTTCGGCGCATGATGGGTCCGGTCGCCAAGCCCAACACGCTCCAGGGCTTTCATCGCCCGGTCGTGTCTTTCCTTCCCTGCCACGCCTGCATACGTGAGCGGTAACATCACATTTTCCAGCGCGCTCGTGCGAGCCAGCAAATTGAATTGCTGGAACACGAAGCCGATCTTGCGTCCGCGAATTTCGGCAAGCGCCGATTCACTCATGTTCTCAACGGCAACATCGTCCAATCGGTAACTGCCGTCCGTCGGCACATCCAAACAGCCGATGATCGCCATCAACGTACTCTTGCCCGAACCGGAGGGTCCCATGATCGAGATCATCTCCCCTTTTTCGATTCTGAAGCTGACGCCGTTCAACGCGCGCACTTCGGTATCGCCCATCTGATACACCTTCGTCAAGCCATCCGCCTGAATCATTCGTCACCTCCGCCGAATGGATTGGGCGCTTGAAATCCACCACCCGTATTCACCAGCACGAGATCGCCAGCCTGTAGATCGCCGGTCACAACCACGTACTCGTCTACGATCGCACCACTCACCACATCCACGCGCTTCGTTGTGCCGTCGCTTTGCATCACCATCACAAATTCGCCATTGGCATCGTTCTGGATCGTCGTGATTGGCACAGCCAACGAAGCCTCCGCTTCTTTGATGTAAATGGTCACATTGGCGGTCGTGCCAAGCGGAATGAAATCAAGATCGGACACTTTATCCAGGTCGATCCGCACGGTATATTTCACCAAGCCGGACACTTCTTCTCCGACAGGATTAATGACCGCCACTGTGCCTGTAAGCGTGACACCCTCCAGCGCATCCAACGTGACTTCAGCCTGTTGCCCCACTTTTACATTTGCCACATCCGATTCATCCACCTGCGCCTCCACGTACAAATGATTCATGTCCGCGACATAGGCAGAGATCGAATTCGCATCCACCAGATCGCCGACCACATCCTCCACCGAAAGCACCTGTCCATCGAACGGCGCAAGAACATACAATGCGTTCAAGGTTGTTTGCGCCGCTTCCACTTCGGCGCGCGCCGCGGTCACGTCAGGCGAATCTTCGCCAGCCAACAGACGGTCATACTCGCGCTGGGCATCCTGCAACTGCGCCTCCTTCAGCGCCAGGTCATTCTCCGCTTCGACGATCCAATCCGCGGGGGCGGGACCTTTGAAGTTCTCGGTCTCGTATTTATATCTCCAGCCATCGCGCGTCTCGACCAATTTGGCTGTGTACATGGTTTGAGGAACGTTTACATCGTTGTTCAAGTACCTGAGGTAGTAAAACGCCCTATCGTAGTCTTCCTGCGCTTCTTTCAAGGCGATTTCTGCTTCTGCCAACGCCGTTCCCGATTTCAACAGGTCATCGAGTTTTTCCTGCGCGTTGATCAAGTCCGCCTGCGCGGCGACGATGCTGGCGGATGTGCTTGAAGGCTGTAACGCCAGCAACACGTCACCTGCTTTCACCTGATCCCCCGCCTGAACGTTGACTGACTCCACAACGCCGCTGGTCTTCCAAGCAAGAGCGGCAAAGGGCTGTGCCTCGAGCGAGCCGGAAGCCTCGATGGTCTCGGCTACTTCGAGAGCGATCACCTCTTCCGACGCTACCGCCGCGTCGCTTGCACGGGCAGGCGCCAACATCGTCACTACCGCGAGCAGAGCAAGGAGGGCGACAACCACAAATACCCAAACCCTGAATTTTCTATTTTTCAACATACCTGATACTCCTTGATGATTTTTCCTACAGGATACCGATCAAATTTGCAGAAATTGTGCAGACCCGGAGGATGACTATGAATATTTCTGGTTACAATAGGGAAATGAAATACGAATCCCTGCGCGGACTCTCCATCCCCAAGATCGGATTCGGCACTGCCCAACTCGGCGGTTTGCCCGATTTCCCCAACCGTGCGAAGACCGATTTTTACCTTTCCGCATTGCGCTCGGCGTTCGAGATCGGGTATACACACTTCGACACTGCCGAACGTTACGTGCGCGGGTTTGCCGAAGAACTGATCGGGCGAAGCATCCGCGAGAACAACATCCAACGCGAGAAGTTATTTATTGCCTCGAAAGTTCTGCCCATGCCGTGGAGTTATCTCAAAGTGATGCGCGCCATCGAAGGAAGCCTACGCCGCCTCGGCACGGACTATCTCGATCTCTACCTCGTACACTACCCCACACCCTTTGCCTCCATGAAAGAGACATTCCGCGCGTTGAATCAATTGGTGCGTGAAGGGAAAATCCGAAATATCGGCGTCAGCAATTTCAGCCTCAAACAATTGAGGCGCGCGCAGAGCCTCTCCGAAACGCCGATCCTTACCAACCAGATCGCCTACAATATTTTCTTCCGCTATTTTGCAAAACAAGGCTTGCTCGAATATTGCCAGAAAAATGATATCCTTCTTACAGCCTACATGCCTGTGAAAATTAACAGCAAGGGTGTTCGCACGAACCGTATTATTCAATCCATTGCGCAGGCGCACGGAGCGACTCCGTTTCAGATCGCGCTGGCGTGGCTGGTCATGCAGCCGCGCGTGATCACGATTCCGATGTCGTTCGATCCTCAGCACCTGAAACAAAACTTCGACGCGGCGGAAATTGAATTGACGCCGTCAGAGATGGAACAACTGAATACACTCGCATGAAATACGAAACCATCCACAAAACAACATTGCCCAAAATCGGATTCGGCGCGTGGCGCATCGGCGGCGAGGGTTCGCCCGACCCCGCATTGGATGAAGTATCGCTCACCGCCCTGCACACCGCCTTGGAGGTCGGTTACACTCACTTCGACACGGCGGAATATTACGCAGGGGGTCACAGTGAAGAATTGGTCGGCCGGGCGGTTCGAGAGTCGGGAAAGAAACGCGAAGGCTTATTCATCACGACTAAGGTCTCGCCGGAGCATCTCTCCTACAACGACGTCCTCAAGGCGTGCGAAGGGTCGCTGCGCCGCCTCCGCATGGACTATATTGACCTGTATCTCATCCACTGGCCCCCGCGCTCCATCGCGAAACTCGATGAGGCATTCCCGGCGCTGAACAAACTCGTGCGAGATGGAAAAGTAAAATATCTCGGCGTGAGCAACTTCAACCTCAAATGGCTGAGGCGCGCGCAGGAACTTTCCGAAACGCCCATCCTCACCGACCAAGTTCCCTACCGTTTGCCGGACAAGACCTATGTGACGAACGGCGTGATCGAATACTGCCAGCAAAACGATATTCTCGTCACGGCGTATTCGCCCGTCAAGTTCAGAAGTTTGCGCGTCAACCGCACGTTGAATCAAATCGCAGAAGCGCACGCCGCAACGCCGTTTCAGATTGCGCTGGCGTGGCTGGTCATGCAGCCGCGTGTCGTTACGATTCCCATGTCGTTCGATCCGCAGCACATCAAGGAAAATTTTGAGGCGGCAAAAATCCAACTCACCGACAGGGAAATGTCGCAACTTGCGGATGAATGGTAAACGGTTTGCGGCGCGCACATGAACTTGCAAATCCTCCCCGAAATCGAGATCGTCGAAGAATCCGAAACGGAACTCGAACCGCTCTACAAAGTCATCATCCACAACGACGACGTCACGCCGATGGATTTCGTGGTGCATATCCTCAAAACGATCTTCTTCCTCGGCAACGACCGCGCATCCGAGATTATGCTCACCGCTCACATCAACGGCAGCGCCTACGTTCAGACTCTGGCAAGGTCCGAAGCGCAGAAACGCATCGACAAAGCGCATTTCGAATCCAACAATGCTGGTTACCCGCTGACATTTACATTGGAACCTGAATGACCTCCTCCCAACTCGACCGGCTCACACAAATCAATCTCGATGATGTGGTCTCCTCGTTTGGCTTACGAAGCGGCTCGCTCCCTGCGCGGCTGCTGCGCTGGTTCTTCTTTAAATACGCCCAAACCTTTGCGCGTCAAATGACAGAATTCGACATCGAGACCGGCAAACAGGGTATTGCCTCCGGCGCACGGGTGACCCTGCGTAATCATTTCGACGATGTTCGGGTTTACGGTTCAGAATTGATTCCCGCCTCAGGGTTTTTGGCTTTATCCAATCACCCCGGGCTGGCTGATACGCTCGTCACGTTCGCCGCGTTGAACCGACCCGATCTGAGAATCATCGCCTTACAGCGTCCGTTTCTCGAAGCGCTGACGAACGTATCAAAACACCTTTTTTACGTGACCGGCGACCCCGCCTCGAGAATGACTCTCGTACGCCAAGTCAGCGGTTTTCTACGAAATGGCGGGGCAGTGTTGACCTATCCCGCCGGGCACATCGAACCCGACCCGGATGTGCATACCGATGGAATTGAATCGTTGAACGCGTGGACAGACAGCGTCGGTGTGTTCATCCGCATGGCTCCCGAAACGCCGATCCTGCCCGTCCTTGTGCGCGGAGTGGTATGGAGGAAAGCCCTGCATCATCCGCTCACCCGCCTCCGACGGGAGCGCATAGAACGCGAAGCGCTAGCCGCGGCGTTTCAAGTTTTCATGCACATGCGCGGCAAGATAAACGATGTGCGGGTGCGCATCCAGATCGGTAATCCAATTTATGCCGGGCAGGCGGGAACCAAGGAAACCAATGTCATTCATCAAGCCGTTTTAGCGGAAATGAAAAGACTGATCCAAGATCCTCCGCAGGGCGATGGAAAGTCTCTCCTTTGAACAAAATGAAATTTGAATCGCTTCCTAATCGGATTCAGGATTTTCTCGGTTTTGCCTACTCGTATCTTATTTACTACGGTTTGCCATTCCACCATCGATTTTTGACAAGAGTCTATGCTCCATTCATCCGACGCGGGGACCTGTGTTTTGACATCGGCGCACATCTCGGCGACCGTGTGCATGCCTTTTCTGCGCTGGACGCGCGCGTCGTCGCGGTGGAACCCAACCCGGGTTGCATGCAATGGTTGCGCCGCTGGTATGGTCGCCGCTCCAACATCACGTTGATCGAGCAGGCTGTCGGCGCGCACGCTGGCACAGCCACCATGTGGATCAGCCGCCTCACGCCAAGCGTTTCGACACTTTCGCAGAAATGGTTGCAGACAGTCAGCGAGTCGCCGCGATTCGCTGGAGTGCGCTGGAACGAGCAAGTGCAGGTGACGGTCACAACGCTAGACGCCTTGATCACGCAATATGGAACGCCCGCTTTTTGTAAAATTGACGTGGAAGGCGCGGAACTGGATGTGCTAAACGGATTGTCTCACGCGCTGCCTGCGCTCTCCTTTGAATACATCCCGGCGATGATCGAGACCGCGATCGGTTGTATCGATCGGTTAAGCGAAATGGGCAATTACGAATACAATTGGCGGGTGAGCGAGTTTCCGCGCTTGCGTTCTCCAGTTTGGCTTGATTCGCTCGCGATGATTTCGTGCCTCCGAGCCATGTCGCCCAATGACGATTCAGGTGATATTTACGCCCGATTAATTCCATAAAAAATGCAAACCCCTGAAGCAGTCTCTGCACAACAAGTGCATACTCAAAAAGAAAAACGATTCCGCGCGCTTCGTCTCCTCGCGCTGTATTCCGCGCTCGCATTTTTGCTGTACATCGCCTTGCGGAACGCGCCGCTGGCGGAGATCGGGTCCACGCTGCGCCAACTCCAACCCGTGCAGATCGCGATTCTGTTCGGGCTAAACCTTTTCATTTACGCGCTGATCTCTCTGCGATGGTGGATCATCGTCCGCGCGGAAAATAAACGCGTGGAATATCTTCCGCTGCTCCTGGTGCGAATTGCCGTGTTCGGCGTGAGTTACTTCACGTTCGGTCCGCACGTGGGAGGCGAACCGCTTCAGGTTTTCTATCTTCAGCGGAAGTACAGGTTCACGTACATGCACGCCACAGCCTCCGTCATTTTGGACAAACTGCTCGAACTGCTGGCAAACTTCTTTTTACTTTCACTCGGGTTGACTGCCATCGCTCAGGCGGGAATCCTCTCGACGAACGGGAGCAACTCGTGGCTGAGTCTGAGCGGGTTGGTCGTCCTCTGCCTGTGGCCCCCCGTTCACATCATCCTGTTATACAAACAAAGGTACCCACTGACATCACTATTGCGCCGTATCCCGTTCATCAAAAAAGATTCGAAACCCGTGCGGTTCATCGCGGCATCCGAGCGATTGGCTGGTACATTTTGTCGGCGGCATCTTTCATCGTTGTTATTTGCGATCGGTGTATCGATTTGCGCCGGCGCGGGCATGGTAACCGAATTCGCCTTGATCCTCAATTTTCTGCGCATCGAATTACCTTTCTGGCAAACGGTCGCGGCGTGGACGGCAGGCTGGCTCTCGCTTCTCGCCCCCCTGCCCGGCGGATTGGGTGCGCTGGAGGCGAGTCAAGTCTTTGCCTTGGGTATCTTCGGGATTTCCGCCGCATCCGCGATCAGCGTGACATTGATCATGCGCGGGCGAGATGTGTTGATCGGCGGTATCGGGTTGCTTCTGGCAGGACGCGGCATTGCAAAGTAAAATATCGCCCACCCGATTCATCTACTAACCAAACCCACCAAAGGAGTCGAACATGAATCTTTCATTCAAGAAGTTGGGTATCATCGTCACCAACCTCGCCACGGCATTTCTGCATCTTTCGTTGTTCCCACAGATGGGACCCGACCCCATCGCGCTGAACGGGCTCGGCTACCTCGGTCTGCTTGGCGCGTATTTTATGCCGATGCCCATGCTTCAGAAAAATCATAAGATGGTTTGGTGGGGCATGTTCGGTTACACCGCGCTCACAATCGTGTTATGGGTTATTTTGGGAGACAAAAATTTCGTCGCTGGAACCTCCAGCGCGACCGGCTATTACGCCAAAGCCGCCGAAGTGTTTCTGATGGCATTCCTGTGGGCTGATAAGGAATAAGGACAAGGTACAATTAGGGGCGTGAAAAGAAAAACCGTCTACTTTACCGCGCCGCGACAGGTGGAACTCCGCGAGGAGTCTTTGCCTGCCCTCGGCGCGGAGGACGTTTTTGTCGAAACCATTTGCTCCTCGATCAGCGCAGGAACAGAGATGCTGGTGTATCGAGGACAATTCCCCCATCTCATCGATTCGCACGACAATCTAAGCAGTGACCTGTGCTATCCGCTTTCCTATGGATACGCATGTGTGGGTGTGATCAGGGAGACAGGCAAACGAGCAGATAAATCACTGCGGGACAAACTTGTTTTTGGATTTCAACCCCACACGTCGGCTTTTATCTGCCATCCTACATCGTTGATCTTCGCTCCCGCGTCTCTCCCAGCCGAAGCCTGTTCCTTCCTCTCGAACATGGAAACCGCCGTGAATTTGGTGCAAGACGCTGCTCCGATCCTCGGTGAACGCGCTTTGGTGTTGGGGCAGGGAGTTGTCGGGTTACTCGTGGCATCCTTGCTCAAAGAATTTCCATTGCAGGCGTTGGTCACCTCCGATTGTTTTGAGTTGCGGAGGACAGCCTCGCGCAAGCTTGGCGCTGATGATTCATTTGATCCCGTTTCATTGAAAGAGAACGGTTTGAAAGCAATGTCAGCAGACCAAAACCGCCAAACTGGCTACGCGCAAAACTTCGACCTGACTTTTGAAGTCACCGGCTCCCCTTTTGCTTTGGATGAGGCAATCGCATTCACAACGTTCAGCGGACGTATCGTCATCGGTTCGTGGTATGGTGAAAAACGCGCAGCGATCGATCTCGGCGGCGCGTTCCATCGTTCACGCATCAAATTGATCGCATCACAAGTCAGCACGATCGCTCCAGAGTTGAGCGGACGCTGGGATAAGGCGCGCCGGTTCCACGTCGCGTGGGAGGCGTTGATGCGAATCCAGCCGCAGAAGTGGATCACGCATCGCTTTCCAATTGACAAGGCTGAAGATGCGTATCGCCTGTTGGATGAAAATCCGCAGGAGACGATTCAAGTGCTCTTGGAGTACAACTCGTGAAGTTTCATTATGCCAACCTTGAGAACTGCCACAAAGCGACGGGCGTCGTGGTGGTTGTAGACGTTATCCGCGCGTTCACGAATGCGGCGTTCGCATTTCATCGCGGCGCAGCAGAGATCTATCCCGTCAGCGGCGTGGACGAGGCGTTGCAACTCAAAGCGCAAATTCCCTACTCGCTGGCATGCGGTGAGGTGGGCGGACTTCCGCCTGAGGGATTCGATTTCGGCAACTCCCCTACGCAAACGAACGCGCTGGATTTGAAAGGAAAAACGATCATACAACGCACAGGCGCAGGGACTCAAGGAATCGTGAGAAGCGTGAACGCGACAGAAATTATTGCCGCAAGTTTTGTCGTCGCACGGCAGACCATCAATTATCTAGAAATGCTTTCGCCGGACACAGTTACATTTGTCATCACGGGCCAGACGTATGACGGCGGCGAAGAGGATCTCGCTTGTGCAGAATATCTGGCGGCGTTATTTTATGGCACTTCGCCCGACCCTGACCCATATCTGGAAAGGGTTGTGAACTCACGAGACGCCGAGATCTTCAAAGATCCAAGGTTCCCCAGAACGGACCTGACCCATTGCACCAGCCTGGATAAATTCGACTTCGCGATGCCGGTCATCAGAGAGAACGGCAGGCATGTGATGCGCGCAGTCAAACCCTGATATCGGAGAAGTTATGTACACGCTTGGCGTTCGTCGGGATTTCATCGCAAGGCATTTTCTGATCGGCGGGGATTGGGGACCTGAAAATTTCCCAAACTCGCATCACTACATCCTTGAACTACAACTTGAGGGAAAGGAATTGGACCAACACGGCTATCTCGTGGACATTGTAGATGTGGAAAAACACGTAGATGAAGTTGTTGGTGAGTACAAAGAGAAGATGTTAAATGACTGTTCCGCCTTCGCTGGGCTGAACCCATCCATCGAACATTTCGCGCGGATACTGGCAACCTCATTGAGCGAACGCATCAAAGCGAAGAACATTTCCGCGCTGAAAGTTTTATTGTGGGAAAACGAGTCCGCGTGGGCGGCTTACGCAGTTGAAAGGTTGGAAAGTTGAAAGGTTTGAAGGTCAACTTTCAACTTGCTAACCTTCGAACTTTCAAACTCAATGAAGATTGGTCTTGTCATTTACGGCTCGCTGGATACGGTCAGCGGCGGATATTTGTTTGACCGAAAATTGGTGGAATATCTCCGCGAGCAGGGCGACACGGTCGAGATTATTTCCCTGCCGTGGCGGAGATACGCGTCACATTTGACGGACAACCTCCGTTTTCGATTGCCAAAAAATTTTGACGTTCTGATCCAAGACGAGCTTAATCATCCTTCGTTGATCCGCGCAAATAGAGGAAAGCACCCCTACCCCATCGTCAGCCTTGTCCATCATTTGAGATGCTCGGAATTAAGACCCGCGTGGCAGAATCGATTTTATCGGTTCGTTGAAAAGAAATACCTGCAAGGTGTGGATGGATTCATTTTTAACTCGAAGACTACACAAGGCGTCGTGAATGGTTTAGTTGGAAACAGCATGCCTAGTCTGGTTGCTTATCCACCGACAGATAGATTCGGAGATGCGATGTCGGAGAAAGTGGTTAGCGAACGAGCGCGAAGCGATGAGTTCCGCATTCTTTTTTTGGGGAACGTGATTTATCGGAAAGGATTGCACACGCTACTTAAAGTTTTGAGCCGCGTAGGACGAGATAACATCTCGTCCTACAGAGTAGATTTGGTTGGCGGACTGTCAGCCGAGCCGCGATATGCTGCAGAAATGCAAAAGTTTGTTGCGGTCAATGGTCTATCGTCCATCGTCACATTTCACGGCGCGCTGGATAACAATCCTCTCATCGATAAACTCAAGCAGGCGCACGTCCTCGTCGTCCCATCGAGTTATGAGGGATTTGGAATCGTATATCTCGAAGGGATGTGCTTCGGTCTGCCTGCGATTGGGACAACGACTGGGGCGGCGAGCGAGATCATTACGCACGGTGAAAACGGATTCCTGATCAACCCTGACGATGCCGAATCGCTAGCGAGGTGCCTCGTCACGCTTGGAGAGAATCGAGAGTTGCTGATTCAGCTGTCCCTGAATGCGTTGAAGCGATACCAGTCCCAGCCAAAATGGGTAGAAACGGCAGGTCAAATCCGTGAGTTTTTACTGAAACAGATCCGCGCGTTCTCCGTATAATGAAGACGGAGAAAAATGATTTACACCTATCAGATCGAAGGAATCCCTGTTCAAACTGGCGATATCATCTGCACGATGAACGGCAAGCCGGATATTTTACCGGGCGAGTTCTGGCGGCTAGTCGGCCGGCTCGTGCCCGGCGACGTGGACCACGTGGCAATTTACACGGGACCCGAGGGGCGGTGCATCGAAGCCGGCGCGCATGGCGTGATCAAGTTCACGGTGTTCAATGGAGTTTGGGACACCGAACGCATGGCGCGTCGGCGCGGACAGTTGTTTGATTCATTCTACGGAATTGTTTCCCCGCTGGACGGGCTGGGGCTGGCTGAGCAAGAAGAACACGAAATGCGGATGAAGGTTGCCGAGTATTGCCGCGCGCAAGTGGGCAAACCGTATAACTTGAATTTCATGAATGCAGAAACGGAAGAGGCGTTCTATTGCAGTCAATTGGCGTACAAGGCATATCAACAAGTGGGCATTGACTTGAACACCGGTCTAGCGATGGAACAACTGCCGGGCACGAACTCGATCATTTACCCGCAGGAAATTTGGGATGGGTTCAGTCATCGAAAAGTAAGAACTGAACAAATCATACACCAAGGGCAGCTAGCAACAAGTCCGTCGTTATAACGCGACGGACTTGTTTTTTTTCATGAGACGCAGAAACAGGCAGAACTAATCCCGTTCCATTGCATCCATCACCGCAACCGAGGCGATCTGCACAATATCATCCACATCATCGCCGGTTTGCAGCACTTGCACCGGCGCACCCATCCCCAACAGGATGGGACCAATTGCTTTTGCCTTTCCGAGGCGAGCCAGCAATTTGTATGCGATATTTGCCGATTCAAGGGACGGGAACACAAGCACGTTGGCATCTTTCACCGAGCTGAACGGGTAGCGGTTTTCGATGATGTCCGCCATCACAGCCGTGTCCGCCTGCATCTCGCCGTCTACGCGGAGATCGGGGCGGCGGGATTTGGTCAATGCCACAGCATTCCTCACCTTGTCCGAAAATGGATGCGGCGTGGAACCAAAGTTCGAGAACGAGAGGAATGCTACCCGAGGTTCGAGCTCCAACTGCTTTGCAAAGTCTGCCGCGAGGCAGGCGATCTCGCAGAGATCTTCGGCGCTCGGGTCGATGTTTACAGTCGCATCGGTGAACAGGTAGACGCGATCTTCGATGATCATCACGTACACACCCGCCACATGACTCGTACCTGCGGCGGTGTGATGTATTTGCAAGGCGGGGCGAATCACATCGGGATACTCATACGTGAGCCCTGATACAAAGGCGTCGGCATCGCCCTCTTTCACCATCATCAAACTGAACACATTCGGGTCGCGCATGCGCGCGGCCGCGTTCGTCGGGGTCATACCTTTCCGTTGGCGAAGTTCATAATACGCTTGTGCATAACGATCGAATCGTTCGAATGAATTGAGGTCGACGATCTCCGGCTTGTAATCGAGACCCAATGTCTTCAACTGTTCTTGAATCTTTCCGGCGCAACCGATCAGGATAGGTGTGGCGATCCCTTCCTCTTGAACGTGATATGCGGCGCGGACGATCTTCTGCTCTTCGCCCTCCGCAAACACAATGCGCTTCTTTCCGCCGGAGGAACGCGCCTTGTTCTGGAAGAAGTATCGCACTTGCTCGCCTTTCCCTTTACGGAACGCAAGTTGTTCTCGATATTCGTCGATGTCGATCATCTTGCGTGCGACGCCGGTCGCCATCGCGGTTTGTGCCACAGCAGGCGCCTCCCATAACAACACGCGCGGATCAAGCGCGGCAGGAATGATGTACTCGCGCCCGAACTTCATGCTCTCCACCCCATAGGCGCGCAGGACCGAATCAGGTACATCTTCCTTTGCCAATGCGGCAAGCGCTTTCGATGCGGCGAGTTTCATTTCCTCGTTGATGGCTTTCGCGCGCACGTCCAGCGCGCCGCGGAAGATGAACGGGAATCCTAAAACGTTGTTCACTTGATTCGGATAATCCGAACGCCCGGTCGCGATGATGACATCCTTGCGCGCTTCTTTCGCCAGCTCGGGTCGAATCTCGGGGTCAGGGTTCGCCAGCGCGAAAACGATCGGATCCTTCGCCATGGATTTGACCATATCGGGCGTCAACACATTCGCCACAGACAAGCCGTAGAAAACGTCGGCGCCGCGCATGGCATCCGCAAGTGTGCGCGCGTCTGTATCCAGAACGAAACGCTGCTTGTACTTGTTCAGATCCGTCCGTCCCGAATGGATCACTCCCTTCGAATCCACGAGCATGATGTGTTCACGCTTCACACCCCAGCGGATCGCCAGTTCCGCGCACGAGATTGCCGACGCGCCCGCGCCCGAGATTACCAGTCGAATCTCATCGTGACGTTTGCCAACGATCTCCAATGCGTTGGCAAGCCCCGCCGAGGAAATGATCGCCGTCCCATGCTGGTCGTCGTGGAAGACGGGAATATCGAGCATCTTCTTGAGTTCTTCCTCGATGTAAAAACATTCGGGTGCTTTGATGTCTTCGAGATTGATTCCGCCGAACGTGGGCGAGATCGCCGCGACCACCTTGATGATCTCATCGGGATCGTGCGAATTCACTTCGATGTCGAACACGTCCACATCAGCGAACTTCTTGAACAGTACGCCCTTGCCCTCCATCACAGGTTTGCCCGCCAGCGCGCCCCGGTCGCCCAGACCGAGAATTGCAGTGCCATTTGAAACCACCGCCACCAAATTTCCTTTTGAGGTGTACTCGTACGCGTTGGAGGAATCTTTTTCGATCTCCAGCACCGGCTCTGCCACGCCCGGTGTATACGCCAAACTCAGATCCCTTTGTGTATCCATCGGCTTGGTCGGAAGGATCGCCACCTTGCCGGGTTTCCCTTTCAAACGATGATATTCGAGCGCGTCTTCACGAGTAAATTTAGCCATACGACCTCCTTATCGGGACAGGAAAATTATTCCACCATCACGATTTTTCCCATAGTTGCATTTGTCATCGAAAAGTCAGCATTTACCCCAGGCAAGTGGTGTATAATCTCCCCATCAATATTTTTACATCAGCAGTCCACCGCTGTTTTCGACTGAGGGAAATCTCACTCTTTACACGTGCAAGACTTCTGAAGAACAGGAACAATTTTGAACTTCGAACAATTTAATCTGGATTCCCGCCTGATGCAGGGAATCAAAGTCGCGGGCTATGAGACCGCGACACCCATCCAAGAGGCGGCAATCCCCGCCGCATTGCGCGGACGCGACATCATCGGCACCGCGCAGACAGGCACAGGCAAGACCGCCGCGTTCGTCCTCCCCATTCTCCACAAGTTACTCGACGGCCCGCGCGGGATGCCGCGCGCGCTCATCGTCACACCGACGCGCGAACTCGCCGAGCAGATCAATCAGGTGGTGCATCAATTAGCGGTGGGGACCGGGTTGAGGAGCGCGACCATCTACGGGGGCGTGGGAGCCGACCGTCAGATCAAAGCGCTACGTAACGGGGCGGAAATCCTGGTGGCGTGCCCGGGACGCCTGCTCGATCTCATCCAGCAAAGACATGCGAAAATGAATCGCATAGAGATTTTGGTGCTAGACGAAGCCGACAGGATGTTTGACATGGGTTTTCTGCCCGACGTCAAACGAATCATCAAAGCCGTGCCGACGCAGCGGCAGACAATGTTGTTTTCCGCGACCTTCCCCGCCGAGGTGGAATTGCTCGCCGCGCAATCGCTCACTGAGCCGCAAAAAATTTCGATGGGCATCAGCAAGCCCGCGGTCACGGTGACGCACGCGTTGTATCCGGTGCCGCAACATTTGAAATCGGGCTTATTGATTAAGCTGCTCAAGCAGATCTCGTCCGATTCAGTGTTGGTGTTCACGCGCACCAAACATCGCGCGGATAAAGTGGCGAAACAGATCGCGCACGCGGGTTTCCGCGTCACATCCCTGCACGGCAACCGCACACAGGGCCAACGCGAACGCGCCTTACACGGTTTCAAAACGGGACATTTCCCTGTCATGGTCGCCACCGACATCGCGGCGCGCGGTCTCGATATTGACAGCATCACACACGTCATCAACTACGATATGCCCGACACCGCCGACGCATACATCCATCGTATCGGGCGCACGGGACGCGCGCAACGCACAGGCGACGCATTCACTCTGGTTACCGATGAAGACAAAGACATCATCCGACAACTCGAGCGCATCATGGGTCAGCCGCTGGAGAAAAAGACCCTGCCCGATTTCGACTACTCGCCTCCCGCGCCGCCGAGGTCTGGTCACGAACGCCGTGAAGGGCATCGCCCCCCGCGCCCCGCCCCCACGCCGACAAGGTTCTCGAAGAATCGGCTGGCACCGCGACGAAGATAGATACCGAATCAAAAACAGCCCCGCGAATTCGCGGGGCTGTTTTCTTTGGTCTAACTAGCTCGCCATGGTGACGTTGCTAGCCTGCGGTCCTTTGGGTCCTTGTTCGACTGTGAACTCGACCTTCTGACCTTCCATCAAGTTACGGAAACCATCGCCTTGAATAGCGGAGAAATGGACGAAAACGTCCTTTCCGCCTTCGCGCTCGATGAAGCCGAAGCCCTTGTCACCGTTGAACCACTTGACCGTACCAGTTATTCTTTCAGACATTGTATTTGCCTCCTTTGGCAAAAGTAAAAATTTGTTAGGCGTCCTGTCCGTTCCATCGGAGGTAAAACAAAACAGCCCACGGAGTCAAACCGTGAGCTGTGGCTGTTCTTCAAACCAACGTAACTTACCGTTATCCTACGAAGACATAGTAACAGACTACTCAGGATAAGTCAATCAAATTGGGGAGCAATATTCAAACCTGTTGTCATTGCGAGGAGCCCGAAGGGCGACGTGGCAATCCCAGCATGGCGTGGAGTGCTCACGTGGCACGAGATTGCTTCGTCGTGGCGCGATGCGCCACTCCTCGCAATGACATATGCGTGCAGTGCTATAATCTTTTCATTGAAGAAGGAACATCATGCGAATCGCAGTCTTCTCCGACATTCACGGAAATAACATCGCCTTCGAAGCCGTGCTGGCAGATATAAAAGTTCAAGGCGCGGATCAAATCGTCTGCCTCGGCGATGCGATTCAGGGAGGCCCACAACCTGCTGAAGTAGTTCAAGGTCTGCGCGCGCTGAATTGTCCTGTTGTAATGGGCAATGCTGATGCATGGTTGTTAAGCGGAATTGAAACTGGCGACGAGGGCATCCCGCCTGAGCGACTCAAAAAGATGGAAGATATTCGGCTGTGGTCGTTGTCACAACTGAACGATGATGACCGCGCTTTTATCGCGAGCTTCCAACCGACGGTCACAATTCCGCTTGGTGAGAATCTCGACCTCTTGTGCTTCCACGGCTCCCCCACCTCCTTTGACGATATCATCCTGCCACACGTCCCCAAAGAGGTGTTTGAAAAATATCTCGGCGCGTATGCAGACAGAATCCTCACAGGCGGTCACACCCACGCGCAACAAATCCGCCGCAATGGCGATCTGTTCTTCTTCAACCCGGGCAGCGTCGGCGTGGCGTACAGTCATTACCAGCCCGAAGGGAAATTCCACGTAGACCACTGGGCAGACTACGCCATCTTAACCGTCGAGAACGGTCAACCCAGCCTTGAGTTCCGCCGCGTGCCGTTCGAGGTCAATGAGTTGATACGCATCTTTCGCGCGAGCGGGCGTCCGTTTGGGGAGGATGCGGTTGAGCAGTATCAAAGATAACCCTGTATAATCTCAATCAATGAATTTCCTCATCACGGGAGCCGCGGGATTCCTCGGCTCTTCGCTTGCCAATCACCTCGCCCGCGAGGGACATCAAGTCCGCGGGCTGGATGATTTGTCAACGGGCGACCCGCAGGCGCTCGCGCCGGATGTACATTTCACGCGCGGCGACGTCAGCGACCGCCCCAAGCTGTGGACTTTGCTTCAAGAGGTGGATGTCGTTTATCATCTTGCGGCGCGCGTCTCGGTGCCCGAGTCTATTTTATATCCGCGTGACTACAACAACGTCAACGTCGGCGGGACGGTCGCGCTGATGGAAGCCATGCGGGATGTCGGCGTGCGCCGCGTCGTTCTCGCTTCGAGTGGAGCTGTCTACGGCGATTTAGGCGCTCAAACACTGACAGAGTCCATCACACCGAATCCTCGCTCGCCGTACGCCGTCTCCAAACTCGCGGCCGAGTTCTACGTCCGCACGATCGGCACACTCTGGGGGATCGAAACTGTGAGTCTGCGCATCTTCAACGCCTACGGACCCGGTCAACACCTGCCCGCGTCGCATCCGCCCGTTGTGCCTCATTACCTTCGGCAAGCCTTGCGCGGCGGGACGTTGGTCGCGCACGGTGACGGCTCACAAACCCGCGATTACGTCTACGTGGACGATGTGGTCAGCGCGCTGGTCGCCGCGGCGACCGCGCCAAACATCAACGGGCTGGTCATCAACGTTGGATCAGGTACAGAAACAAGCATCAAGGATTTGATCAAGCATGTTCTCGATGCGACGGGAAGCAAAGCCGAAGTCATTTACAACGCGCAGACATCGGGCGGCGTCTCGCGCATGAGAGCAGACCTCACGCTTGCGAAGCAAAAACTGAATTATCGCCCTTCGCTGTCGCTGGCGGAGGGGCTGAGGTTGACTTTGAAACGTGATGCGCGATTTAAATGAGGACGATAGACGACCGACCATAGACGATGCGCGGTCGGCGGTCCATGGTCATACCCACATGATTCTCCCCCGCTCATTCTATAACCGCCCGACATTGACCGTCGCCCGCGAGCTCATCGGCGCGCGATTGGTTCGGATTCTCAACGGCAAAAAACTGGTTGGGTTGATCGTTGAGACCGAGGCATACATCAGCGAAAAGGATTTGGCATGTCATGCCAAGGCGGGACACACTCCGCGCACCGCGCCGATGTACGGCGAACCGGGACACGCCTACGTCTATTTCACGTACGGAAATCACTGGATGCTGAACGCGGTCACCGAGCGCGAGGGCTTCCCCGCCGCGGTGTTGATCCGCGCGATTCAGCCAATCGAGAGCGTAGAAATTATGCTGAAGAGACGCGGCGGGCGCGACACCTTCGGTCCGGGAAAGTTGACGCAGGCGATGGGGATCGGCAAAAGGGAGAACAAGGCAGACTTGACCGAGTCAGCCTCAGGCTTGTGGATTGAAGCGGGAGTCCGAGTCCCGAATTCGCTCGTGACGAAAAGTCCGCGTGTGGGTTTAAACAATACGCCAGAACCGTGGCTCTCGAAGCCGTGGCGATTTAAAGTGAAGGATTGGAAAATCATATAAGAACCCGTCATTGCGAGGAGGCGATAGCCGACGAAGCAATCCCCAATCTCGTGGTGGAGATTGCTTCGACCCTTCGGGTCTCGCAATGACAGAGAGTGAACAAAGGAGATATCATGGGATTACTCGAAGGCAAGAACGCATTGGTGTTTGGGCTGGCAAATGACAAGTCCATCGCGTGGGGAATCACGCAGGCGTTTCACCGTGAAAGCGCGAACATCGGCATCAGTTACGCGGGCGAAATGCTCGAGCGGCGCGTGAAACCGCTGGCGGAACAGATCGGCTGCCAATGGCTCGAAGAATGCGACGTGACCAAAGACGATCAGATCGCGGCAGTGGCGGAGAAAGCCGCAAAGCATTTCGGCAAGATTGACGTGCTCGTTCATTCGATTGCGTTTGCGGGGCGCGACGAGTTGAGCAAACCGTATTATCAAACCTCGCGCGAAGGCTTCAAGAACGCGTTGGATATTTCCGTGTTTTCGTTCGTCGCGTTGACGAACGCTTTCTTACCCATCCTGAACCCCGGCGCTTCGATCATGTGTCTGACGTACGGCTCCGGCGCGGTGAAGGTTGCTCCCCATTACAACGTGATGGGCGTTGCGAAAGCCGCGCTGGAATCCTCCACGCGGTATTTGGCGTATGATCTGGGTCCGCAAAAGATTCGCGTGAACGCGATCTCGGCGGGCGCGATCCGCACGCTTGCCGCGGCCGGCGTGGCGGGCTTCCGCGATATGTACAAGCATTTCGCCGACATCTCGCCTATGCGTGAAAACGTGACCATCGAAGATGTGGGCAACGCGGCAGTGTTCCTTGCGTCCGATCTCTCGGCGCGCATCACGGGCGAGGTGTTGTACGTTGACTCGGGATTCAATATCATGGGCGTGCAGATGATGGGGAAGGAAGAAAAAGGCGAGTAAATCAGTAGGGGCGGCGTCCCGCCGCCCTTTTTTGTTTTAACGGTAAAATTAACCTATGTTCAAACGCAGTACAGCGCCCGCTGAAACACAGCCGCCCGTCCAAGCCGTCGAGCGGATCACCTCCGTGCTTGGGTCGGGTGTGATCTGGCACGGCTCGATCAACGGTTCGGGCGGGGTCCGCATCGAAGGCGCGTTCGAGGGTGAAATCGCATTGCGCGGGATGCTCGTCGTCGGCGAGACGGGACGCGTGACCTGTCAGAATGTGCGCGCGAACACGGTCATCGTTGCCGGCGCAGTGCGCGGAAACATCACCACTCAAAAACTGGAGATTCGCGGTTCGGGCCGCGTGTGGGGCGACGTGGTGACAACCGCTTTCGTGACGGAGGAAGGCGCGTTCCTGCGCGGACAGATCCGCATGGAAGAAACGGTCGAACTCGACCTTGAGCCTGCTCCCGAAACGACGCCGTCCGAAGCCGCCCAAGCCGAGTCCATCGCGGCGACGGAGATCATCATCCCTGCGCCGGATCAAACACAAAAGATATCAAGAAAAAAGAAGGCAAAGGAATAGACCTCACCCCCTAGCCCCCTCTCCTAAAGGAGAGGGGGAATCGTATATCTATGAAATACCGCGACTTGCAAATCAGAACGCAACGCGAAGCGCCGAACAACGCGCGGACGGCAGGATTCGCCTTTCTCGTCCGCGCGGGATATTTGACGCGTGAGAATGCGCCAACAAAATTCGGAGAATACGCGCTCGAACATTTGCACGAGTTATCTGAAAAATCATTAGCGTCGCTATCAACAATTGACATCAAGAACGAAATCTTCTTTCCAATTGCAACGGGCGAGGTAGAAGCTGCATATTGCTCATCTTGTAAATACACGGAACGAATCGAATATGCTCATTTCATGAAACCCGCAGGGGCGACGCATGCGTCGCCCCTGCCCATAGAAAAAATATCTACGCCCGATTGCAACACGATTGAATCTCTTGCAAACTTTCTCAACATCTCAAAAGAAAATACCGCCAAGGCATTGATGTATACCCGCGTCAGCGACGGGAAATTTGTCTTCGTTGTCGTGCGCGGAGATATGCAGCTCAGCGAAGCGAAGTTGAAAGCGCAGGTGGGAGACATTCGCGCGGCGACGGCAGAAGAAATCGAAAGGGCAGGCGCGGTCGCGGGGTACGCGTCCGCCGTTGGATTGAAAGACGCGTTGATCGTCGTAGACGATCTCATTCCCCGGTCGCCGAATCTGGTTGCAGGCGCGAACGAGGCGGGGTTTCATCTGAAGAACACGAATTACGGACGCGACTACTCGGCACAAATCGTCGCCGAACTGATTCAAGCAAAGGCAGGCGATCCGTGCGCCGAGTGCGGAAATCCGCTCTCGGTTGTGTCGGCGATCCCGTTGAGAAGCGGGGACGAATATCATTTTGAAAACATCCTGCTCGCGCTGGCAGAGGCGCACCACGATGATAAAGGCTTGATCATCCCCCATCCGGCCGCGCCGTTTGACGTGTATCTCATGCACATTCCCGGCAAGCAAGCAGACACTCGCACAAAAGCCGAAGAAATTTATCAATCGTTGCAAGATGCAGGCATTTCGGTTTTATTCGACGACCGCGATGAGCGCGCGGGCGTCAAGTTCAACGACGCGGATCTGATCGGCTGTCCCGCCCGCGTGACGGTGGGAGAAAAAGGCTTGAAAACAAGCACTGTCGAAATCAAGCCGCGCAGATCGGCAGAGTATCAATCCATCGAACTGGGGCAACTGCCAAGTGTCATCAAGAAGCTGTTGTGATTTTCCGCATGGTAGAATCGCGCAAAACGCCAACTAAATGAGGAGCTCCATGGAACAACCAACGCCCGCTTTCGGTAAATTAATCGCCCGCGATCGCAATATTCTATACGCCCTGCTTCTGACGTTCATGCCCGGGTTCGTTTTTATCTATTCAATGATCTTTTCCGGCGAAATGTTCCAATTACGGTGGGATGCCCGAACAGTTTTCCTTTCCGGGACGAGCATCCTTGGCGTCATTTATTTCATCTATCAGTACACCGTTGTAATGACCACTTTTCGGGACGGAATAACAGTCAAGGGCAACATCATCCGCACCGAACGGAAAACCTCCCGTCGTAAGCGCGGAGGGCGAACATCTACGTACTATGCAATCGTCAGTTATTCCTTGAACAATGAACCCATCGAAAGAAGTTTCAAATTACCCGGTAAGCCGGAGAAATATGGGCTGGCGGAGGGCGTATCCGTTGACCTGATCCTGCGCGAGGAAAAACCGAATACTGTGTTTATCAAACAACTCTACCTGGATTGAGTCCTTGAAGAATCTGGTTATCATTTTCGATCAATGAACAACACCAAGATCGGACATTTCCCACCCTCCAAGCGACTCGGCTTGATCTTACACGGACTCATCATCCTTGCGCTGGCTGGCACATCCGCATGGGGAATTTGGAATCTCACGCGCGCCTCAGTGGGACCCGCATTCGTAAATTACCTCCTTGTGGGTTTGATCGCTTTTGTGCCGATTCCATTTTTTGGCTATCGCGCGTATGCGCTCCTCAGAGCAGACTATTACATTGACCGCGACAGCCTCGCCGTGTTGTGGGGCTTGCGCGTCGAAGATATTCCACTCACCGACATCGAATGGGTGCGACCTGCCTTCGATTTGTCGACTCCGCTGGCATTGCCGCGACTTCGATACCCGGGCGCAGTTTTGGGCACGCGCCGTCATCCCGACGTCGGGCTTGTCGAATTCATCGCGTCGGATGCAAGAAACTTGATTCTCGTAGCAACGTCAAAACGCGTGTTCGCCATATCGCCAAAAGACGCGGCATCGCTCGTCCGGACTTTTGCGCGCGCCACCGAAATGGGAAGCCTATCCCCCGCCGAACCGGTGTCGGTGTACCCGTCATTCATCATCACACAAGCATGGCAAACTCCTCTTGCGCGTTTTCTTTGGGTGAGCGGACTCGCGCTCAACATCGGGTTGATCGTCTGGGTGGGGATTCTGATTCCATCGCTGAGTCAAATTCCCTTCGGGTTCGACGCGTTCGGCGCGCCCAATGATCCAACGGCGTCGAGCCGTCTCATCCTGCTCCCGCTTCTCAGCATGTTGTTATTCATCAGCGGATTGATCGCGGGGCTGTATTACTATCGCTGGGACAAAACGCGTCCGCTAGCGGCGATCCTTTGGACATCAAGCGCAATCAGCGCATTGTTGTTCCTGATGGCAGTCTTGTTTTTGGTGACAACACCGATCTAAATGTTATTGTTTTATGGATTCTTGCTGGCAATAGTCATCGCATCGCTTGCGGATCGGGCGCACGCGCTCAGCAAAAGCGGCGCGTTCGCGGCGATATGCTTAGGCACGATCATCTTCGGCGTCGGCGGGATTCCATGGGCGGTGTTATTGCTGACATTCTTTTTCACATCCACTGCGTTGAGCCGCGCCTTCAGAAAACGCAAGCAGGGACTGAACGAAAAATATGCGAAGGGCGACCAGCGCGACGCGGGTCAGGTCTTCGGCAACGGCGGGCTGGCGGCGGCGTTCGTGTTGTTTCATTTCTTTTATCCCGAATCAAACATCGGTTGGATCGGATTCGCCGCATCGCTCGCCGCGGTCAACGCGGACACGTGGGCGACAGAACTCGGAGTTTTGAATCCGACTCCGCCGCGCATGATCACGAACTTACGCAAGCGCGTCGAAAAAGGGACCTCGGGCGGAGTCTCCCTCGTCGGTACGCTCGCCTCTCTTGCTGGCTCTGCGCTGATCGCCGCCCTTGCCTCACTGTTTACTTATAACTGGTCACTTTTTTTACCGATCACTTTCGCGGGGCTAGCCGGCTCGCTCTTTGATTCGTTCCTCGGCGCGACCGTGCAAGCGATGTACTTCTGCCCGACAGATAACAAGGAAACCGAGAAACATCCGCTCCACACCTGCGGCACGGAGACGGTTCACCTCCGCGGCTGGAAGTGGCTGACGAACGATTGGGTCAATTTTGCGTGCGGGGTTTTCAGCGTCATCGTAGCATTATCGCTTGAACGACTCTAAATTTTATGCTATCCTTGGCGCGCGAAATCTACCTGCTATTAAACAATTCATTGACCACGCATACAAACTTTCATTTCACAAACCATGGAGGTTAGTTCGTATGTCTTCTATAGATTCATCGCATCGAGTTGTTGGGCTGGTGTCACGGGGAATTGCAGTTCTTGCATTGATCCTCGCCAGTATCGCCTGCCAGAATCCCGCACCCGGCGCAGGCACAGAGGAGGCGCAATCAACCCCGGCCGCGGAAGTCGATTCAAATACGATCATCCTGACCCACGAGCAACCCACCGCTACCGCCACGGGCGAGTTGACTGCGCCGGGTTACGAAAAGCAAAGCTACACGATCTTCCGGCTCGACGTAACAGAATTCTCCGAAGGGGGAACATTGGTCATCGAGGTGCAACTTGGCGATGGAGAAAGCGATGGTTCGTTCGACCTGTTTCCTGAAGACGCACCAATTCCCACCGAGGGACGAGCCGAGGAGTCGCTTGCCGCGTTGTACGACCTCAAACATGGGGAACATGGGACAATCCGCTATCAATTTCCATCCGGACAAGTCTTTCAATTCGGAGCGACCGGCAACTGGTTCAGCCGCGAAGGAGCAACAAACACTTTTACGTTGACGATCCGCGTCGAGAGCACATCTGCCGCGACAAACCCGGCAATTCCTCCCGAAGAATTGCTTGCAAAACGTCCGTTTAAACCAACCGATACCACCTTGTTTTTCCCCACTGTCTACCAAAGCGATCTCCCTTTGGTGGATGCGACCGGCGATCCGCCTTCTGAAGATCAAGCCAGAGCGATGCTGGAGGATTTTCTTCGCGCTCGGTATCCCAGCAATCCAAACAAAGTGAACGAAGGGATTCTGCTGTACAACAACCCGGAAACCTTCTTGAAGATCTCAAGCCCAAGCCTGCGGGCTGCGTTTGTTGCACTGCTTGATACGGTCGGCGAACCCGCGATGGAGTTCATCCTCCACGCCAAAACGTCTCAAGGAAACCCCAAGGTGGTCTTGATTCGCTTCAGTAATTTCCCGGCGGACCGAAGCAACACGATTGGAATGGCAGTCATTGGAGAGTTCGATGACCCGGAACAAATGACCATTGAAATTAATGAGAGATTCCAGTTTGAAGATCCATTCTTGTTTACGGACACAATAGCGCACGAGGCGTTGCATAACGAGGATGACAATCCCAATTCCATTGTTCAGGAGGAGGTGATCTATGCTTTCGACACACTGGTATATCTGGAATTGCTGGCATATCAACCTGAACTTGCGCAGGAAGGAACGTGGCTATCAAGATGGAAGAATACAAACGCCTTTTCGCGCTTAAATTCAGGCGCTGGTTCGGAACTCGGTTTATTCGAAACCAACAATAACCAGCCCATCTGGCCCTCCAGCGAAAAAACCACAACCAGTTTCGATGAGCGTTTTACAGATAACCCGGGTCGAGACTCGGTTACCCCCGGCAACGATCTCTTGAAAAGTTATCTCGAAAGGATTCGCGAAGACGGCAACGAATTACCTTCCGAAATCAACTTCAGCATTGACTTGCTTCAATGGATCAGCGACAACCAAGCGGAACTTACCGCCGAGGAGTTGATCGCTGCAGCTCGCGCGTTATTACTTGAGATCCCATAAGGCAATTTTCAGGCTTATATCGACGACAAAAACAGGGACAGCACCTCCCTCGCCGTCCCTGTTTTCATTTACCACTTACCAATTACGAAGTCCCACCTTTCGGCTTGCGATTCAACAACTTCCACATCGCCCACAGAATCAGCGCAGGCGGCAGGACGATGGGCAGGATCACCACGACCAGCCAGATGAGGAAGTTCGCGATTCCCTGATACACGACCGTCACCGTGCCTTTTGCCTCGTTGAACGTATCCGCAGGCTTCCATGGGACAGGCGTCGCGGTCGGCTTGGGAGTCGAAGTGGGGGTCGGCGTCAGGATGGGGAACTCCGGTTCAAAGTTGACAGTGATCGTCGAAAAGGCGGAGCGGTCGTTGAGGTAATTCATCCGTCCTTTGATCTGTTCGATCTGCGCCTCGATGTTCGCCAATTCCTGATTGACGCGTAATGCCTCGTCCACCGTCTTCGCATCCTTCAAAAATTCCTGAATACGGGCGCGCGTCGCTTCGAGATTCGTCAACTGTGATTGCAGGTCAACATACTGGTCGGTCACATCTTCGCCAGTGGCGCTCTCGTCCAATACATCCACTGCGAGTCCGCGCAGGCGGCGCATCACATTCTCGAACTCCTCCACAGGCACGCCGATCGTCACTGACGCGTACTTCAGGCTATTGCCATAATAATCCTGATACCACACCTGCGAGCTAACAATGTATCCGCCCGCATCGCCCACCACTTGCAATGCCCGGTCGATCGCGATGTCCGTATCTTCGACCAGCAAGCGTATGTCTGCATTCTTGACGATCATGCGATTCGCGCGCTCGACGACAGTGAGGTCGCCCGATGGATTCGCGATCTCGTACGCGGCATTGGTGGGAAGCGGCAACGCTTCAAACCCCGGGACGGCTGGTTCGGCTTGTGGAGCCTCCACCACCGATTGATCCTGCGCGGCAACTTCATCATACGCGAACGCAGGCGCTTCGGTTGCCGCGGCAGGCTCAATGTAATAAAGTGGCTCCTCTGTGGCGGCTGGCGCACATGCGGCGAGTACGAGCATTCCAGCAACAAGCAACGTGAATAGAACAGAGCGAGATTTCATTTCTTCCTCCAAGTGAATAGATTTTTCTTACGGCGTTAACTTGATGACGATGAGAAAAAAATTAAGTTCCCGACCCCCACCCAGCCTCCCCCAAATTCCGCATGTGGATTTTGAATAATCATAAATGCTTTACCTGCGGAATTTTGGGGAGGTGCCGCGTTAGCGGCGGAGGGGGTCGGTCTACGCTGTCTTTTCGATGATCACAGCCACATCATTCCCCCAACCGCTCGTTTTAGATTGCAGGACCAGCCTCGCCAATGCGACAGGATAAATATTCTCGTGCCGCGGCAATTCCTCAATCGGCATCCAAATTGGAATGTAAACCCCCTCCGACGGATCGTTCGGGTCTGAGTCTGTAAATTCCTCGCCTACACCCGTCCCAAACTCGCCAGCCACGCGCTCCACCAGAAAATAAACCTGATTACTCGTATCAAAATGGATTTCCGCTACTTGTTGCTTGACAACGACTTCGACCCCCAGCTCCTCCAGCGCCTCACGTACCGCGGCTTGTTCAGGCATTTCGCCTTCGTCAACACCGCCGCCGGGGAATACGAAATAATCGGTCCCCGCGCGATGGCGTTCGATCAGCGCAACCTTGTTATCTTCGATGAGGACGATCCCCGCGCGTGTTCGCATGAATTAAATTTCGATTTCCTTTTTGCTTCGTAGAGACTCCACCGCCGCAAACGTGGACTCCGTCACGCCGATCAACTGCTCATACGGGATCGGCGGTTCGCCGCCCTCGCGAACGGAGTTGACGAACGCTCTCCATTCGTTTACCCAGCCTTTGTCTTGTGCGCCTCTCTCCTCTTTCGTCTTTCCATCTTTCGTAACTTGCAACGATACGAAATCGTCCAACACTGCGACCATCCCTCCGCAAAACACTTCCACGCGTTCTTTGGGGAAGGATTTATCTCCGTTGGCGAGATAATCCACAACACCGACAGAGCCGTCAGGGAAGGTGAAAGTCATCGAGACATTATCTTCACGGTATTTACCTTCATCGGGCAGCGCGTGCGCGGTCACCGAAACAGGAGGCGCGCCAACGAGGAATGTGATGAAGTCAACGAAGTGACAGGCTTCGCCGATGATGCGTCCGCCGCCGATGTTGGGATCTTGTGTCCAATGGTCGGGGGAAATGTATCCAGCATTTACACGGTAGTGAGCATGAAGTGGCGACTTGAAACTTGAAACCTGAAACTTGAGACTTTGCGCGAGAGGAGCAAACCTTCGATTGAAGCCCACTGTTAACAGTTGACCCTTGGTGGTAGACAGCGCTCTAGTTACTGCCGCCAACTGCCTGCTGTCAACCGCCAACGGCTTTTCAACGAACACATGCTTCCCTGCTTTCAAGGCTTTGACGGCAAGTTCGGCATGTGAATTATGACGCGTGAGAATGGCAACCGTGTTGATATTCGGATCGTTGATGATCTCGTCTTCTGAGGAAGAAGCGTATTTGAAACCAAATTTTTTACCCGCGTGTTGCGCGTGCAATCCGCCCGAGGAGGCGACGCCGACGAGTTGGACCCCGTCCACTTTCTTGATTGCTGGAAGAAGAACAGAATTGGCGAAGAGACCCGCGCCTAAAACTCCAAGATTTACGATTTCAGATTTATGATTTACGATTGAGGGAAAGATGATTTTTCTTTCTTCTTTCTTCTTTCCTTTAGGATATGCTAGCAACACGCCAAGAAAATTTTCTTTCTTTTTCCCCGTAATCACATCATACGCCTGCGTCGCTTTTTCGATGGGGAAGCGGTGTGTGATCAACGGTTTGACTTGCAACTTTCCTTTTGACATCAAATCCACAACAGATTCAAAGTTTCGACCTTCCGTCCAGCGGATGTAGCCGAGGGGATAGTCCTGTCCATTTTCTTCGTAGTTTGAATCGTAACGACCGGGCCCGTAGGAACGCGAGTTGATGAAGGAGAGTTCTTTTTCGTAATAGATTTTTCGCGGGATGGTCAAGCCAACCGCGCCGGTTGCAACGACGCGCGCACGGTCGCGGGCAATCGTTCCTGCAAACTCGACAGGGTCATTGGAAGGAGTATCAGCGCAGATAATAATCGCGTCGAAGCCGCGGTTGGCTGTGAACGCGGCAGATGCCGATTCCGCTTGTCCGCGCGAGACAGCCTCCAGTCCGAGGGAAGAAGCGAGGGCGATTCGCTTGGGGTCGAGGTCAATGCCCAACACATTGCATCCCGCGGCAGACGCAATCTGAATCGTCAATAATCCCAATAAACCCAAACCGATCACGGCGACGTTCTCTCCGATTTGAGGTTCCGCCAAACGAAATCCGTGCATGGCGATCGCGCCCAGCGTGGTGAACGCGGCAGATTCGAAATCAACATTTTTCGGAAGAGGAGTCAACAAATTTCGCGGCACAACGTTGTACTCGGCATGGACGGCATACCCGCCGCCCGCGCACGCCACACGCTGACCCACTTTGAAGCCCGGCATGTTCCTGCCAAGTTGAACGATTGTGCCGGCAGACGAATAACCGAGCGCCATCGGTTGATCCAAACGATTGAACGCGGCTTGCATCGTGTTCACCACGCCCTCGCGCCGCGCTTTATCGAGGACTTGTTTGACGAGATCCGGACGCGAGCGCGCCTTGCCGACGAGACTCTTCCCGGCAAATTCGACGACCATCCGCTCGGTTCCCGCGGACACGAGGCTGGCTTCCACTTTGACGAGCGCCTGCCCCTCGCGCGGAGTCGGCGCCGGCACGTCTTCGATGGTCGCTTTGCCTGTTTTGATGTTTTGGAGGAGTTGTTTCATTTCGATTGGCGATTTACGATTGACGATTGACGATTGGTGTTTCGTTGTAGGGATGAGTATACCGCAAGTGGAATGATATAATTTATTCATAACCTACCGTGTCACCCCGAGCGATAGCGAAGGGTCTCTTTCACCGCAATAGAGATTCTTCGCTCCCTTCGGTCGCTCGGAATGACAAAAACAGGAGAATTTCCTTGACCGATTCACGAGTTCAAAAATTCGCAAAAGTGTTGGTGGAACATTCCGCGCGCATCGCGCCCGGCGACCGCGTGCTGATCGAAGCGACGACCGCCGCCGAGCCGCTTGTGCGCGAATTATTTATTCAAATCATGGAAAAAGGCGGTCATCCTCACCCGATGGTCGCCCTGCCCGGCATGATGCCGTTCAGTCAGGACGAGTTCTACCTCACCTACGCGGACGACTCGCAGCTCGATTTCGTTCCAACGTTTTACAAACTGGCATACGAAGAATTCGAGAGCCGAATCCGAATCCACTCCTCGACGAACACGCGCGGCACGACGAACATTGATCCCGCCAAGTCGCAGCGGCGGAGCAAAGCCACCAGCGTCATCACCGAAACGCAAATGCGCCGCGGCGCGGAGGGAAAATTCAAATGGGTGACCACCCTCTACCCCACCGACGCGTACGCGCAGGACGCGGGGATGAGCCTCAAAGAATACGAAGACTTTGTGTTCAATGCCGTCCATGCGCACGAAGACGATCCCATCGCTTACTGGAAAAGCACCGAAGCCGCACAACAAAAGGCGGTTGATTTTTTGAAAGGCAAAAATCTTGTCGTCCTGCGCGGACCGAACGTGGACCTGTCGCTTTCCATCAAGGATCGCGTCTTCAAAAACTCCACAGGCATATTCAACATGCCCGACGGCGAAATTTTCACGGGACCCGTCGAAGATTCGCTGAACGGCTGGGTGAAGTACACGTATCCAGCCATCTACGGCGGCGTGGCTGTCGAAGGCGCGGAGTTGACATTCAACCGCGGGCGCGTCGAACGCGCCAAGGCGGAAAAGAACGAGGCGTATCTCGTCAAGATGCTTGAATCGGACGAAGGCGCGCGCCGCGTCGGCGAATTCGCCATCGGCACGAATTTCGACATCAATAAATTCACGGGAAATATTTTGTTCGACGAAAAGATCGGCGGCACGTTCCACATGGCGCTCGGCGCGGGCTACCCCGAAACAGGATCGAAGAATAAATCCGCGATCCACTGGGATATGATCTGCGACCTGCGAACCGACTCTGAAATTACGGTGGATGGGGAATTGTTTTACAAGAACGGCGAGTTTGTGTTCGATAGATAACACGCAGGGATGGGGTTTCCCAACCCAATTTTTTGAATGAAGCAAATGGGGCGAGAGGACCTCGCCCCTACTTCAATACATTCCCACCGACGAATCCACCTTCCGCGCATAATCGTCAATTCCTCCGCGCACATTGAAGACATTTTTCCAACCCTGTTGGGCGAGCCACGCAGTTACTTGCGCGCTGCGGTTTCCGTGATGACACATCACGTAGATCGTGGCATCTTGCGACTTGGCGGATTCGGGCAGCGCGTCTATGCCGGCTTCCGCCAGCCGGCTCATCGGCGTGACCTCAAGCCTGCTGTCCGCCAATTTAGCATAATTCAACTCGTCAAGCTCGCGCACATCGAGGAGGATGAATGTGTCTGCGGATTTCAATTTCTCCGCGAGGTCGGTGGTGGTGATCTCTGAAATCATATGTTCTCCCTTACCCCTGACCTCTCCCGCTGGGAGAGGGAGATGCCAACGCTTTCACGTATAAATTCTCCACATATTCCTTGACCATGCGGCGCGTGGAGAATTGGGGAATGTTGGTCTTCAAATTATCCTTTATGCGCGCGATCCATTCGTGAGAAATTTCCTTCGGGTCGCGGTCGTAGTACAACGGGATGATTTCGTTTTCAAGCGTGCTGTACAAATCCTCGGCGTCGAGCGCATCCTGCGCGTCGCTGGATTCGTATTCCCTGTCCTCGCCGATCGCCCAGCCGTTCGTCCCGTTGTACGCTTCGCGCCACCAGCCATCCAGCACGGAGAAGTTCAACGCGCCGTTGAGCGCGGCTTTCATGCCAGACGTTCCGCTCGCCTCCAGCGGGCGGCGCGGCGTGTTCATCCACACATCCACGCCCTGCACGAGGTAGCGCGCAAGGTTCATATCGTAATCTTCGAGGAAAACGATGCGTCCGCCCGTCTCCGCTTTTTTGACGGTGCGATATACCTGCTGGATCAATTGTTTTCCGCCTTCATCGGCGGGATGCGCTTTGCCTGCAAACAAAATTTGCACGGGCATATTCGGCTTGTTAACGATGTTCAAGAGGCGATCCACATCGCGCATGACGAGGCTGGCGCGCTTGTAGGTGGCAAAGCGGCGGGCGAAACCGATCGTCAACGCGTAGGGGTTGATCAACACACCAGACGAAACAACCTGAACAGGATGGAATCCTCCATGCCTCCATCGGTCGCGGACCCGCTCGCGCAGATAAAACGCGAGTTTGCGCTTGAGATGCAAGCGCACCGCCCACAACTCAGCATCGGGAATGTCGTCAACCTTTGACCAAAATCCCGGCTCATCAAGATGCTCATACCAATCTGAACCAAGATATTTTTCGAACAGATTCTTCAACCGCCGCGCCATCCAATTCGCGGTGTGAACTCCGTTGGTCACGTAACCGATCGGCACTTCCTGTTCGGGCTTGTCGCTCCACAAGAAATGCCACATCTTGCGCGAAACTTCACCGTGCAATTCGGAGACGGCGTTGCGCCCGTCCGAATTTCGCAACGCAAGGATGCCCATGCTAAAGGTCTCGCTGTGTCCTTTTTGAAGTTTGGCAGCGTCAAAGAATTGTTCGCGGGTGAGGTTCAATTGGGGCCAGATTTCCCCAAGATATTTTTCGATCAACCAGAGCGGGAATTCATCGTTCCCCGCAGGGACGGGCGTGTGCGTGGTGAACACGTTTTGCCGGCGCGTTTTTTCGATGGCGGAGTCAAAGGATGCGCCTCCCGCTACAAGTTCGCGCGCCCGCTCCAACGTCATGAAAGCCGCGTGCCCCTCGTTCATGTGCCACACCGACGGGCTGTATCCCAACTGCCGCAGCGCGCGCACGCCGCCGATCCCCAATAACACTTCCTGCATCACGCGGCGGTCGAGGTCGGACCAGTACAACCGCGCCGTGAGAAGGCAGTCCATTTCAGAGTTGCCTTCCACGTTCGAGTCGAGCAGGTACAGAGCCACGCGCCCCACGCGCACTTCCCAAATTTGCGTTCTCACATACCGATCGGGAAATTCGACTTCGACAGTGACCGGCTGGCCGCTCTCGGTCACGAGCAATACAGGCAGGTCTTCGAACACGAGCATGTTGTTCAAGGCTTCCTGCCAGCCGTCTTCGCTGATGCGCTGCGAAAAATATCCCTGCGCATACATGAAGCCAACGCCTACCAGCGGCAAGCCAAGATCGCTTGCTTCTTTTAAATGGTCGCCAGCCAGCACGCCGAGACCGCCCGAATAGATCGGGAGTGTTTCGTGCAGACCAAACTCCATGGAGAAATACGCTACAGGGTTGGAATTAAATTCAGGATGAGTTTGATGCGTCCACGTTTCTAAATCCGCAAAATAAGAATCGTAGTCCTCAAAGACATCGTCGTACAACGCAATGTAATCTTTGTCATTGGCGGCTTGGTCCAAACGCGCGCGGTCGATCTCGCGTAGAAGCCGAATCGGGTTGTGACTGAGCCGTTCCCACAAATCGTAGTCGAGTTTGCCGAACAGGCGCGCGGCTTCGGGCTGCCACGTCCACCACAGGTTGTAGGCAAGTTCATGCAGGCGCGCGATTCGTTTTGGCAAGTCAACAGGCTTGGGAAGTTGCGTTTTGAATGTATCCATATCGGGCGCAATGATACCAAACTTTCGAGATTCGATATTCGAGATTAGAATGGATGCATGCCCCGCGTTCAACTCTTTGTGACGTGTCTCGTCGATTCTTTCTACCCTCAAACTGGCGAGGCGATGGTCGGCGTTCTCCGCCGCCTCGGCGTTGACGTGGATTTCGCCCGCGACCAAACCTGCTGCGGGCAGCCTCCCTTCAGCGCGGGCTTGCACGCGGAAGCCCGTCCGATGGCACAACACACAATCGAGGTTTTCGAGAAAACGACCGGCGACATTGTGACGCCCTCAGGCTCGTGCGCGCACATGATGAAACACAACTATCTTGAATTGTTTCGCGAGGACCCCGTTTGGCTTCCGCGCGCACAGGCGTTGGCTTCACAAATCTACGAGTTCACCGAATACCTCGTGGACAAACTCGGCGTCACCGACGTGGGCGCGCGCTGGGACGGCGTCCTCACTTATCACCCATCCTGCCACACCCTGCGCGGCATGAGAATTGACCGTCAGCCGCGCGCCCTGCTCGCCAACGTCAAAGGCGCGCAGATCGTTGAACTGCCCGGCGCGGAGGATTGCTGCGGCTTCGGCGGAATTTTTTCGGTCGAACATCCAGAACTTTCGGCGGAATTGCTCAAGCGAAAAATCTCGAATCTCGAAGATTCAAAATCGCCGACTTTGGTCTTGATCGAAGCGGGATGCCTCATGCACATCGCCGGCGGGTTGCACAGGCGGAAGAAGCGACAACGAGCGGTTCATATCGCGGAAGTGCTGGCGAATCAGTGAGCGAGGTATCAAATGAACAGCAAGCAATTCCGCCAAAGAATTCGCATATCGCTTGCGAACCAGCATCTTCAACAAGCGTTAGACCTCAACGCCGAGCGGCGCGCGGCGCGGCGCATCAACGCGCTGGAGACTTTGCCTAATTGGCGCGAGAGGCGTCAGCGCGCACATGCTGTCCGCGCGGAGGTGATCGAGCATCTCGATTCGTATCTCGATCAATTCACAGCCAAAGCGGGATCGAACGGAGTTATCGTCCATCGCGCTAAAGACGCGGCGGAGGCAATAAAAATTGTATTGAACATCGTAGGGGCGAACGGCCGTTCGCCCCTACGCAAACCATTGGTTGCCAAATCGAAATCCATGGTCACGGAGGAGATCAACCTCAACCATGCGCTCGAAAAAGAAAACATCCGCGTTGTTGAAACCGACCTCGGCGAGTTCATCGTGCAACTGCGCGGTGAGAAACCGAGTCACATCATCACGCCTGCTTTGCATCTGCGGCGACAGGATGTAGGTAAGATATTTCAGCAAAAACTCGGCGTGGAATACACCGAAGATATCTCTTCCCTCACCAATATCGCGCGCAAAACATTGCGGGAAGTATTCCTCACCGCAGACGTGGGTATTACCGGCGCGAACTTTGCAGTTGTTGAAGAGGGCGCGATCTGTCTTGTCACCAACGAGGGTAACGGACGCATGGTCACCACCCTCCCCCCGATTCACATCGCGCTCATCGGCATGGAGCGGCTTGTTCGGAACCTTGACGACCTCGCGCTGATGCTTTCCCTGCTTCCGCGCTCGGCAACAGGGCAAAAACTCAGCGTGTACACACAGATCGTCCACGCGCCTCTTGCGAATCAACAACGCCACTTCATCATCCTCGATAACGGACGTTCGCGTCTTCGCAACTCACCCCTCAAAGAATCGCTCTTTTGCATTCGATGCGGCGCGTGCATGAATGCCTGTCCCATCTTCCGCGAGATCGGCGGACACGCGTACAAGAGCATCTACCCCGGTCCGATCGGTTCGGTCATTTCCGCGGGACTCTTCGGAAGCGAATTCGTCCCGCTCGCGCAAGCCTCCACCCTGTGCGGCGCGTGCAAAGACGCCTGCCCGGTGGATATTGATCTGCCGAAATTGCTGGTGCGGGTTCGCTCAAACCAGTCCCCCGTCTCCAGTCTCCAATCCTCTAATACTAATGGATTGTCTATACTTTCCACTTTCTCTCTTCGGATGTACTCTCGCCTCGCGCGCCACCCACGCCTGTTCACCCTCTCCCAAAAATTCGCGGCGTTGACGAGTCACCTGCTCTCCCCTTTCTCGCAATGGATTCGCCTGCCCGCGGTCACAGGCTGGGGCTACAGCAAGGACTTTCCAACATTCGCATCCAAACCTTTTCGCGAACGATTCCAAAACATTAGCCTTGTCCCCTTGGGTCCCTCGGCTTCGCTCAGGATAAACTCCGCGAAGGGACTCCCTCAAACGGTAGCGGACATTTCGTCGGATGCGGTTACTCACAGCAATATGGAAAAAGTCGAGCGATTCACTAACGAACTCACAGCAGTACACGGACACGTCCATCGAACGAACAATCTAACACAATCTATCATCGAGTTTTTGAAATCGCGTGAAATGAATCAGATTCATCTTGAGCCAAATGTGCTGGATGAAGACGCGCTCACAAAAGCGGGCATCACGTTCAGCCGCGAACCCGATCCCGCGATACGCGTCGGCGTGACGCAAGCCCAATGCGGGTTGGCAGATACCGGGTCCGTGCTGGAGGCGGACGGCGAGGGAAATCCGCTGCACGCGTCGCTCCTGCCCGAAATCCATCTCGCGGCGCTGCACACGTCGCGCATTTATCCCTCGCTGGACGATGCGATTCACCTTGTGCGCGGGACGAAATCGGCGGTCTTCATCACGGGACCATCCGCCACCGGCGACATTGAAAGCACACATACCATCGGCGTCCATGGACCGGGTGAGGTACACGTCTTTCTCGTTGACGATTGATATTCGGGATGTTACAATCCCGCCCGCTTGCCCCCATCGTCTAGCGGCCCAGGACGGAGCCCTCTCAAGGCTCAAACCGGGATTCGAATTCCCGTGGGGGCACAAAAAGAATCATCCTTGCGATGGTTCTTTTTATTTTGAATAACTGTATAATTCAATCATGGATCAAATTCTTGTCGTCGGTTCGCTCAACGCCGATCTCGTCGTGCGCGCGCCGCGGTTTCCCCAGCCCGGCGAAACGATCAGCGGCGAAGACCTGCATGTGATCCCCGGCGGCAAGGGAGCGAATCAAGCCGTCGCCGCGGCGAGGCTCGGCGCGAAGGTTTCCATGCTCGGGCGCGTCGACAAAGATAACTTCGGCAATTTCCTGCTCGACAATCTCAAACAAAACAAAGTGGATTCAATCCTCGTCCAACGCGATGATTCTTCCACGGGAACGGCGATTATCGTGGTGGATTCCAGCGGACAGAACAGCATCGTGCTCTCGCCCGGCGCCAACGGCAGGGTCTCGGTTGAAGACATCAACAACGCTTCATTCGCCGATTACAAATTACTTCTCCTCCAACTTGAAATTCCAACCCCCGCCGTTCTCCGCGCCGCGCAGCGCGCGCATGAAAACGGGACGCGCGTCATTTTGAATCCCGCGCCCGCCAAAACATTACCCGATGAGTTGATCGCGCTCGCCGATTTCATCATTCCCAACGAAACAGAATTGTCTCTGTTGACCAATCAAAAGGTTGACGACGTTACCTCCGCCGAATCTGCCGCAAGAGATTTGCTGAAACGCGGCGCGAAGACCGTGATCGTGACGCTCGGAAGCAAAGGCGCGCTGGCGGTGGACAAGCACACAAGTAAACAAATAGACGCGTATGAGGTAGATGTGGTGGACACCACCGCCGCCGGCGACGCGTTTATCGGAGGGTTCGCAACATCATTGTTGGGAAATAAATCGCTCGAAGAGTCTGTTCGGTTTGGATGTGCGTGCGGCGCGCTGGCAACGACGAAATTCGGCGCGCAGCCTTCCCTGCCTACGAAAGAAGAAGTGGAAAAATTTATCAAATAAGGCTCTTGCCGCCGTCCTCGGCGGCGAAGACGCCGCCTAGAGCGAAATGAATCCTACACGAATCATCATTGACACCGACCCCGGCGTGGACGACGCGCTCGCCTTCCTGCTCGCGCTCGCCTCGCCGGAAATTAAACTTGAAGCGCTGACCACCACGCAGGGCAACGTCACGCTCGAAACCGCCACTCGTAACGCGCTGGCGGTGTTGGAACTGACCAACGCGGCTCACATCCCGGTTGTTGCGGGGAGCGTCCTGCCGCTTGTCCAGCCTTTGCGCGCTTCGGCGTACGTCCACGGCGAAAGCGGAATTGGCAATTCAAAAGTACCTGAGCCGAAACCCAAACCGCTCGAAGGACATGCGGTGGATTATTTGATTCAACGCGTCCTTGCCGAGCCGGGGGAATTGAGCATCTTCCCCATCGGTCCGCTCACAAATATCGCCATGGCGATTCGCAAAGAGTCGAAATTCGCAAAAGCCGTGAAGGAATTGGTCATCATGGGCGGAGCGATCCACGAGAACGGCAACGTCACCCCGCTGGCGGAATTCAACATCTGGGTTGACCCGCACGCCGCGCACATCGTTTTCCATTCAGGGATTCCCATCACGCTGATCCCGTTGGACGTCACTCACCAATGCCTGCTCAAGCGGGAACACATTGACCGCTTGATGAAAATCAGGTCGCCGATCTCACGCTTTATCAAGGACGCCGTCGAGGTCTATTTCAAATTTTCGTACGAGCGCGGCTTTGCGGGCTGCGCACTGCACGATCCGCTCACGCTGGCAACCGTCATTGCGCCTGAATTGTTGACCTTGAAAGAATATTTTGTTGATGTGGATCATTCAGGCGGGGTCGCGATGGGGAAAACGTTCGCCGATGTTTTTGGCGTCACGAAAAAGCCCGCCAACATGAAAGTCGCCATGCAAGTTTGCGGAGAGGAGTTTATCGAGTTGTTCCTCCAACGTATTGAGACGTTGGCGAGATCAATCCCGGAATGAGCAATTCTCCCATCTCTCATTTTCCTCATGTACAAATTACCCATTACTTTTTATGAAACGCATCCTCTTCGACACCGACCCCGGCATTGACGACTCGCTTGCCATTTTGCTCGCGCTCGCTTCGCCAGAACTCTCGCTCGAAGGATTGAGCGTCGTTCATGGCAATTGTTCTTTGGGGCAAGCAACCACAAACGCGCTCTCGGTGCTGGAGCTGGCAAACGCAGGTCACATTCCCGTCGCGGCTGGGTGCGAACTGCCGCTCGTACAGCCGTCCCTGCTCGCGCCGGAGACGCACGGGGATACCGGCTTGGGCTACGCAAAACTTCCCAGTCCGCGAGGCAAGCCGACCCGTCGGCATGGATGCGATTTTCTCATCGAGCGAATCCTGTCCAACCCCGGCGAGATCACGCTGGTGGCGATCGGTCCGCTTACGAACGTCGCGCTGGCGATCCGGCAGGAGCCGCGCATTGTGCAAGCGCTCAAGGAAATCGTCATCATGGGCGGCGCGATCCGGTACGAGGGCAACACCACCGCGCTGGCGGAGTTCAACACGTACGCCGACCCGCACGCCGCGCACATCGTCTATCACGCGGGGATTCCCGCCACCCTCGTGCCGCTGGATGTGACGTATCAATGCGTTCTGACTCAGGGAGATGTGGATCGGCTCCTGCGACTCGATTCGCCGCTGACGCGTTTCATCGCCGACGCGACGCGCTTCTACATGGAATTTCACGACGAATTCCAAGGTGTGCAGGGATGCGTGATCAACGACCCCCTCGCGCTCGCGCTGACGTTCGCGCCCGAATTGTGCGAGTACCGCGAGATGCCGGTGGACGTGGATATTTCGGGCGGAGTTTCGATGGGCAAAACCATTGGCGATTTTTACAATTACAATAAAAAGCCCGCCAACATGAAAGTGGCTCTTGGTGTGCGTCCGCGCGATTTTATCGAGTTGTTTTTGGCGAGGATGGAGAAGCTCGCCCGTGAGATTCGGTGAAACAAAACCGCGAATGCGGTGTTATAAAAATCAAATCTACAAAGGAGAATCAACATGAGCATTATTTCTGAGAACGCAGGTTATTTCATTATTGCTGTGGTGATCGTCGCCGCCCTGCTGGTTTGGGCGTACCTCACCAAGCGCATGCAGAAAGATTTCAGCACCATGACGTGGGTGCTCATCCCGGTTGCGATTGCGATCAACATTGCAATCGGTCAGATCGTTGTCACTCTGAAACTGCCCGTCTATCTCGACTCGATCGGCACCGTCCTCGTCGCAGTGATCTGTGGACCGTGGGCGGGCGCATTAACCGGGACGCTCTCGAACGTCATTTGGGGGCTCACGATCGACCCCAACGCGTTCCCGTGGTTCCCCGTTGCCTTTTTCATCGGATTGGTTTCCGGCTTGATGGCGAACGCCGGTTGGTTCAAGAGCTGGTGGAAAGTGGCTGTCACTGGCTTTGCGGTGGCGCTGACCGCGGCAGTTGTTTCCACGCCAATCGCAGTTTACTTATATGGCGGTATCACAGCCAGCGGTTCATCGTTCATTACTGCATACCTGCTCCAAACCGGTCAAGGCGTTGTGCAAGCCGTGATGAGCACCGGCTTCCTCGTCGAGCCGGTGGACAAGATCACCACCGCCATGCTCGCCTTCGCGATCATTCAAGGATTGTCGCAGCGCTTCGTTGCGCGTTTCCCCCGCCCTGAAAATGCCCAAACGGAAGGCGGCACGAGCCAGACGCAATTGATCATCGCCCTCGTAGTGATCGTCTTGCTTGTGTTATTCGCCATGTTCTTGCTTGGCAACATCCTCGGCGGATAACCCCTCACACTTCAAAAAAAAGACCGGACGGCAAAGTCCGGTCTTTTTTGTCGTTTATAATCCCGCCATGCACGAACGCCTTTCCTTTTTTGTAAAACGCGACAGCGTTTTGCATCGCCTCAACCCGTTGACCAAACTGACTCTGGTCTTTGGATTGGTACTGATCGCATTTTTCAGTCCAAATTATTGGACACCTCAATTGCTCTTTCTCTGTGCAATTCTTCCCCTGAGTTTTCTTGGAGGAATCCAGCAGAGTTTTTTGCGTGCATTTATTAGGCTCATCCTGCCTGCATCCGGGTTCTTGTTTCTTATGCAGGCTTTTTTCCATCCCGTCGGCGAAAAGGTCGTCTTTCAACTCTGGTTTCTGGACGTTACAAGCGAAAGCCTGAGTTTCGCCTTTCGCAACGCGACACGCATCGCAGTCATGGTTTCGTCGTTCACGCTCTTCCTGCTGACCACACACCCCAGCGAGTTGATGTCTGATCTGACGCGGCGGGGATTGCCCGGACAATTTTCCTACGTGATCATCTCCACTCTGCAAATCCTGCCGCAGATGCAAGCCAAAGCGCAGACGATCATCGCCGCGCAGCGCGCGCGGGGACTGGATACGGAAAGCACATTCTTCAAACGCGCGGGCTCGTTGTTCCCTCTCGTCGGTCCGCTTGTGTTCGGTTCATTGGTGGAAGTGGAGGAGCGCGCCATCGCCATCGAAGCGCGCGGCTTCACCTCCACGCATGTGAAAACATCCCTGCATGACATTCCCGATACGGGCGCTGATAAATTCATTCGCTGGATAGTGATCGGTTTGGTACTCATTGCACTGACATCGAGACTATGGCTGTCGTAAACCTGCAAAACGTCACATACAAATATCCGCTCACCGATGCGCCCGTGTTGAAAAACATCAACTTACAGGTGAACGAGGGCGAGTTCGTCGCGTTAATCGGACCCAACGGCGCGGGCAAGTCCACTCTGTGTTACACCGTCTCTGGTTTCGTTCCGCATTTTTTCAAGGGTGAAATGACCGGCACGGTCGAAGTCGCGGGGAACGAATCGAGCAAATCCAATTTGCACGAGTGGGTGCTGAACGTTGGGCTGGCGTTTCAAAATCCGTTCAACCAGATCAGCGGAGCGAAATACACGGTCTTTGAAGAACTCGCCTTCGGGCTGGAAAATATCGGCATTCCGCGCGATGAAATGATCCAACGCGTCAACGACGCAATGAAGTTGACGGGGATTTCCGATCTGGCAGACCGCTCGCCCTACTCCCTCTCCGGCGGACAGCAGCAACGCGTCGCGCTGACCTCGATTTTGGTCATGCAGCCCAAAGTGCTCGTCCTCGACGAGCCGACCTCGCAGATGGACCCCATCGGCACGCGCGAAGTCTTCGGCGCGATCCGCACGATGGCAGAAAAAGGCATGACCGTGATCCTCGCGGAACACAAAGTGGAATGGATCGCGAACTTTGCAGACCGCGTCGTTGCTTTGTATGAGGGAGAGATCATTTCAGATGGCGATCCGAGTGATGTACTTACGTCCGATTTGCTGGCAGAGAAGGGATTCGGTATTTCTCGTTACACGTCCGTGGCGCGGAAGGCGAAGGAAATGGGATTATGGAAGAAAGATAAATTACCCATCACGTTGGAGGAGGCGGTGGAAGGGTTTTCGTAGGGGCGAGGTCATCTCGCCCAAGGCGTGAGACCCCGCCCTCCCCCTGCGCAAGGTCATTATGAACATCGAAATCTCCAACCTCACTTTCTCCTATCCCGCCGGCGTACAAGCGCTGCGCGGCGTCTCGCTCACGATCGAGTCGGGCGAGCAAGTTGCCATCGTTGGGCAGAACGGCGCGGGAAAAACCACTCTTGTGAAACATCTAAACGGTCTGTTGCAACCAACATCTGGCAACGTCCAAATCGGAGATTGGGATACAAAAAACCGTTCCGTTGCAAAACTGGCGCGGCGGGTCGGTTATGTCTTTCAAAACCCCGATGAGCAGTTGTTCTCGAAAAACGTTGGCATAGAAGTCGCGTTCGGACCGCGAAATCTGGGGATGAGCGCGGAACAGATTCAACGTTGCGTAAACGACGCGCTGGCGCTGACCGAGTTATCCGATAAAACCGAAACGAATCCGTATGACCTTTCCCCCACGTGGCGGATGATGGTCGCGCTGGCGTCGGTCATTGCGATGGATACGCCCATCATCGTCTTCGACGAGCCGACGACCGGGCAGGACGCCGCGAACATCGTGCGAATCGCCAATGCGATCAAGGTTTTGCGCGAGCGCGGCAAGACCATCATCACGATCACACACGACATCGACTTTTGCGCCGAGAATTTCGAGCGGGTTATCGCTATGTCGCAGGGACAGATCCTGCTCGACGGCAGCGCCAGCGATGTGCTGGGGCAGGAGGAAATCCTTGCGACGACGTACGTGGACCCGCCGCAGCTCACGCGGTTGGGGAGGAGATTGGGGTTTACCGAAACGATCAGAAATGAGGAAGAATTTCTCAGCGTACTCAGGAATCAATAGGAAACGGTTTATAATCCTGATGTGCTTATCATTTTTGCAAGGCGGAGTGCGATCATCGGCAAAAAGCACTGGCTCATGTACAATTGAGATGCTCGGGAGCGAACATGGCAGAGTTGAAGGTAGAAGTTTTTCACAGCATCAACGAGATCAAGCCTGAAATATGGAACCGCATCGTCTCGGGGCGCGGCTTTCAAAGCCACGCCTGGTATACCTTCGGCGAACGCGCCATGGCAGATGCAAAACCGACCTATTTGCTCGCGTGGGATGGCGAAACGCCCGTCGCAGGCGCGGCATTGTTCAAAGTCCATAATGAACCGTTGCCCTTGCCGGCTGTTGCCCGCCAGTTCATGGAATCCATTTTTAAACACCGACCTCTGCTCATCTGCCGGTCGCCGCTTGCCGACACGTCTGCGTTGTTGTTACCGGGGGAACCCTTACGTGATGCGGCATTGACGGCGCTCGCCACAGCCGCACGCGAGCAATTCAAACTGCAGAAATGTTCCTTCCTCTTGTTCGATTATCTGTTGACAGAGCAACTCCGCTACGACTGGCCAAAAGGTTTTGAGCCGCTCACGGTTTCAGAACCCGGCACCTACATGCCGATGGAATATCAAAGCTTCGAGGAATATCTCGAAGCCGGCAACAAAAAGGATCGCCAGCATTACAAGAAAAGTGTGAAAGAAGCGGAAGACAACGGACTCGTTCTTTCCAAACATAAATCAGTCACCGAAATAGACGCCGCCCTCGAGTTGATCCGCAACGTATCCATCTGGCACGGCTCGGCGCCCAACCCGTGGATGCGCGGTCTGCTTGAGAATTTTTCGATGATCGATGGCACGTGGCTTGAACTCCGCAAAGAAGGCAAACTCGTCGGCTGTGGCGCGGTCGTTCGCGACAACCAATTCCAATTAGCCACCGCGCTCGGTTTGGAGGATGACGTGCCCGGCGGTTACTTCTACCTGCTCTACTCTGCCCTCCAGGAAGCCTTCGAACACAAAGTGCGGCTCGTCCGTTTCGGCACCGGCGCGTACGATGTGAAACGCAGGTTAGGTTTCCACCTCGAAGATACGAATCACGCCATGGTCACGATGGCGGCATTCAATACGCGGTCGAAGAAAAAGTAAACGGGGGATTTATGCTGTCGGGTGTTGCACAAGCCGCGGTAACCTTTCTCACGATCCTGCTCTTTTACGCGATGGATATCGCCCTCATCCGTCGTTACGACAAACAACGCTCCTCCGGCGGGTCGGGCCGCGCCTGGGATTTCACTCTGTTCATTTTCTTCATGGCTGCGATCCTCATCCTGCAACCCGTTCTGCTACCGGTCTTAAGTTTCCGGAGTATCGAACCCTTGGGATCGTTTTTCCAACTCTTGGGAATCGTCGTGATACTCGAATCGCTTGCCTTGCATCTTTGGTCACGAATGCATCTCGGCAAATATTATGCCGAACGAGTGGAGGTCCAGCCGGAGCACAGGGTTATCGACAGCGGTCCTTACAAACACATGCGGCATCCCGTGATCACATCGTTCTTCGGGATCGCGGCGGGGTTGTTTTTTGTTAATCCGGCGTTGACGACACTCGCGGCGCTTGCATACGCGATCTGGGATTTTACCCGTGCCGCAAAACAAGAGGAGGAATTATTGACGAATACACTGCCCGGCTACGCGGACTATGCGCGTCGCACGCCCCGCTACCTGCCTCGGCTGTGGAGGCGACAGTGATCCCTTTTGAGGAATTCCTGCAACTCCCTACGGACGAAGTCGCGGCATGGGTCAAAGCGTCGGGACACAAAGTGTGCGTTTTCCCGATCAACGGGACGCGGCGCTGGTTCATGCTCGAACACGCGGATAAGATCGCTGGCGATTTCTTTTCAGCGTACATGGAGGTTTCGATCCAAAATCATATCGGATTGTGCGCCATGCTGTTCGACCACGGCATCGAGACCATCCTTGCGCCGGTATTCGGGCGCGAATTGATGCGCCGCGGCGATGAATACACCCAACGGGTCGGCATCGAAGGGCTGGCGCGGACGGCGACGGATAGAAATTACCGCGAATTCTTCGAACGGTATGAAGTGAAGGTTCGTTTTTACGGCGATTACCGCGATGTGCTCACAGGCACACCGCATGAATATGTCTTGCGAGCCATGCAAGAGGTGACCGAAGCCACCAAAGAAAATTCCAATACACGTCTATTCTTCGGCGTTTTTGCCGACGATTCCACGGAAACCGTATCGCGGCTTTCTGTCGAACATTATCTCGCCGAAGGCGGCATACCCGACAGAGGTGTTCTGGTAAGAAAATATTACGGCGAAGATGTTCCCCCCGTAAGCATGTTCATCGGCTTCGATAAATTCAGCGCGTTCGATATGCCGTTGCTCACCACTGGCGAAGAGGACCTATATTTTTCGGTCAGCCCCTCGCCCTACATGAGCGTTCATCAATTGCGCGCCATCCTCTACGACCATTTATTCGTGAGACGCGTGCCCGAGCCAGAGTATGCCAAACTCCCTGCTCAGGAACTCGACTGGCTTAGAACGTATTACCGAAAGCACCAAGATCGCGCGCTCGGCGTTGGAAAACTGAAATTCAATCTATGGCTACCGGAAGCGATAATCGAAACTTGACTGACCTCATCGCAAAACTCATCGACGAAATCGGTCCCGGCCACATGGCAAGCACGGCGTACGATACAGCCTGGGTGGCGCGCCTCGGGTCAATAGACCCCGGCATAAGCAATCGCGCCCTCACCTGGCTCACACGCAACCAGTTGCCAGACGGGTCTTGGGGCGCGCCGACGCCGCTGTATTATCACGACCGCGTGATCTGCACCCTCGCCGCGATGATCGCCCTCACCTATCGAGGTCAACGGCAGGCGGACCGCACCCAAATCGAATACGGCAAACTCGCCCTCGAGCGGATCATCGGAGGCGCAACGGGAGGGCTGTCCTCCGACCCCAATGGGGCAACCGTCGGGTTCGAAATGATCGCGCCGACACTGGTCACCGAAGCGGAGAGGCTTGGTTTGATCAAAAGTCAGGGAGGCAGAATCCTCGGGCGAATATCCGTTTTACGCAATAAAAAACTGGCATATCTCCGGAATAACATGATCAACCGGAACGTCACACTTGCATTTTCAGCAGAGATGGCGGGCGGTGACGGCAAGCAAATGCTCGATGTTGAAACACTTCAAGAGAAGAATGGCTCGGTCAGCGTCAGTCCGTCAGCCACCGCATATTTTGCCACTTACATCAAACAAGGCGATGAAGCGGCTTTGAATTATTTGCGGACCATCATGGATCCCGACGGCGGCTTCCCCAACGTTGCGCCGTTCGATGTGTTCGAGATCGCATGGGCGCTTTGGAATTTAAGTTTTATTCCCGAAGTGAGCAAGCACGAGAAACTAAAACCGCATTTGGAATTTCTTTCGAATGCATGGCTGCCGGGGCGCGGGGTCGGATTTGCCGCAGGGTATTCGGTAAAAGACAGTGACGATACCGGGTTGGTATACGACACCTTGATGCGATACGGAATCGAAAAAGATATCGAAAGTGTTTTACTGTATGAGGAAAAGGATCACTTCCGATGTTTCGACCTCGAAGCGAACCCATCCATCAGTGCAAACATCCATGTGCTCGGCGCGCTGGGTCAAGCCGGTCTGAACCTGAACAATCCGTCCTTCCATAAGGTCGTAATATATTTGCAAAAAATGCGAGGAGCACATCCGTTCTGGATGGATAAATGGCACACCTCTGCCTATTACGCAACCGCGCACGCGATCATCTCATGTGCGGGGTTGGCGAACGAACTCGTTGAAACCTCCGTGGATTGGATCCTGAAATCGCAAAACGGGGATGGTTCTTGGGGCACGTATATCAAAACCGCCGAGGAGACAGCCTATGCCTTACAGGCGCTCTGGGTGTGGAACGAAAAGGTTGCAAAAATTCCTAGATCCGCATTCCGCCGCGGGGCTCAATGGCTGACCGAAAACCTCGATAAGCCTTATCCGCCGTTGTGGATCGGCAAATGTCTGTATAGCCCTCACCTGGTGGTCCGCTCCGCGATCATCAGCGCGCTGGCACTGGCAGGATAATGTCCATGAATAAACGCCTTCAACGATTCCTGACCATTTCCACAACAGACCCCGACGATGCGCGCAAACGAAAGATACTTAACATCCTGCTGGTGGGCACCGGGGGCATCTCGCTTCTCGCGCTGGCTACATTCGTCTATTGGGCAACGACGTCTCAACTCAACGAAATGGAATTGACCCTGCTCGTTGGCGGAAGCATCGCATCCCTTGTCATGGTATTAACGATCTACCTTGTGAATTATTTTTGGTCCGGCAGGGTTGCAGCCCTGCTCTATTTACTGCTCCTAAACTTCATTTTTGCATTCAGCGACACCCCCGACCAGGTCGCAAACGGGCGGGCGCTGATCGGGTTTACGATACCGATCTTTCTAGCCAGCATTCTACTAACGCCAGCCGCCAGTTTCGTCTTTGCCGTGTTGAGCAGTTTGATTATAGCGGCGATCGCCTTCTCAATTAACATTTTCCCTAACACACCGGCGATCCTGGGGTATTTATTCATTGCTTTCATCTCATGGTCATCGGCGGGAGGGCTTGAACATGCTCTCTCCGAGCTCCGCACGATCAACACCAACCTCGACCGCGTCGTCACCGAGCGGACACAGGCGTTGGCTGAAGCGCTTTCCCGCGAACGGGTCCAAGCGGGGCGCAACCAAGCCATCCTTAATTCGATCGCCGACGGTGTGATCGTTTTCGACAACCGCTGGAATGCCACTCTGGCAAACCCCGCCATCAAGAGCATGTTGGATATTCCGCTCGAATTGATCATCAATAAAAATTTCCGCGAACTGATCGAACATCCTCGCGTTGCGCCGCGCAGCCGGGCGTTGCTGAATGCCATGTTGGAGCATGGAACACAACCCATCGGGTTCCGCATCGAATGGAGCGACAAAACCCTTTCCGTGAGCGCGGCGCAGATCTACGACAATCAGAGGCAAAACACCGGCACAGTGATCGTCTTCCGCGATTTCACCCACGAAGCCGAAGTGGAACGGCTCAAGAGCACGTTCGTCGGCGTGGTCTCGCATGAATTGAGAACACCGCTCAACGCGATCCTCGGGTATGCGGAAATGTTCAAAGAATCAGTCTACGGGCCGGTGAACGAAAAGCAGATCAACATGGCGGAACGCATCATGAAGAACACACAACGCCTGCTGGGGTTGATCAACGACCTGCTCGATCAGGCGCAAATGGAAGCCGGAAAACTGACGATCCACAATCAGGTGGTTCGCGTTGCCGACCTGCTCGAATCGCTTCACGGGCTGATGGACAAATCCGCTGCGGATAAAAACCTCGAGTTGACCAGCGAAATCGACGACACACTGCCCGAAGCGCTCATGGGCGACCCGGCACGCTTGCAACAGATCCTCGTCAATCTTGTGAACAACGCCATCAAGTTCACCGATCGGGGAACCGTGCACGTTCGTTTGTTCCGGCAAACCGGTAAATGGGGAATCGAGGTTGCAGATACCGGGCAGGGAATCCCCGAGGCAGAACTCCCGTACATTTTCGAGACGTTCCGCCAGGTGGATGCCGATGCCACCCGCTCGCACGGCGGGTTTGGGCTGGGTTTAGCCATCGTCAAACAACTCGTCCATTTGATGAACGGCGAAATCGGCGTAACAAGCCGACACGGCGAAGGAAGCGTGTTTACCGTCGTACTCCCGCTGACCACTGTCGAGGGAGTCTCAACTTCTTGGAGGCACGAATGAAAAAACTGGCATTGATCATCGAAGACGATGAAGACCTCGCCGCGATCTTTGCAGAGGCGTTGCGCGGAATCGACTTCGAGGTGGAAAACGTGACCGACGGGATGCAGGCGCGGGAACGGCTCACGCAAGGCGAAACACCGTTCCTCATCCTGTTGGATATGCACTTGCCGCGCGTGTCGGGGCAGGAACTCTTGAAAGCGATCAAAAGCGACGGGCGGTTTGACGGCACATGGACGATCATCACCACCGCCGACGCGCGCCTCGCGGAGGATTTCCGCGATCAGGTGGATTTCGCGCTTATCAAACCGATCCTGTTCGGGCAACTCAAAGATCTGGCATCGCGCCTGAAACCCAAGGACCAGCTCTAGGATGAATACGATCCGTGAATGTTGGGCTGAATCGAAATCGTATCGCGCCATTCTCATCGCGGCGATTCTCTACACTGTCTTGCGCTTTGTTGTGCAAGTCTCCCTGTTTGCCTACTCGGTCACGCCGGAAGCGATTGCAGAGGGTTCGCTGGTCTCGGCAGACCTGCAATTCTCGTACATCCCCGCCGCGGAGCATTTCAAAGCGCGTGAAGATCTCTACCTGCAAGGGTCGCTTGAGATTCTCGAAATGCACTTTCCGTATTCGCCCTCGTTCGCGTTTCTCTACGGTCCGCTCCTTTTGTTGCCGATCGAAACTTTGGTTTGGGTGATGACTATCCTGCATATTGTCGCATACTGGCTGCTATATGTTTCGTGGGCTCGTATCTTTCAACGGAACAATCTGACAAATGCCGAAAAATTATGGGCACAAATGCTTCCGCTTTTCATCATCTTTACCGTCTTTTGGGACGATCTCGCCCTGCTCAACATTTATCTGATCGTTGCCTTGTTTGCCACATTTGCCATCGAAGCGGTACTGAATGAAAAACTTGGGTGGGCTTCGTTTTGGCTCGGCGCGGTTATCCTCCCGATCAAACCGCATTGGGCGTTCGCGCTTGGGATTCCGCTCTTGCTTGGACGTAATCGCTTCTTCCTCCGATTGATGCTGGGCACCCTCCTCGCTTACCTCGCCACCGTGCTTGTGACCATCCTCGGCGGCGGCGCGGATTATGTTTTGCGGCAATATCAAGAGTACTTTATTTTCCTTGGGCGGCTCTCGCGTGACTTCCCATGGTGGGGTCCGGACAAACCCTTCCTCGGCTACAACCACTCCGTGATGCAGACGATCCTATATTACTTTGGCGTGACCGAAACAAACAAGACGCTGACAACCATTGTCAAACTCCTGCTTCTCATACCGCTGGGATTGGCCGCGTTGAAATATCTCAAGAGTCCCATCGGCAAAAGCGGACGTGAAGTCCCTGAAACCGCGCTGGCGCTTGGTTTCGCGTTATACCTCGGCGCGTTCCTGTGGCTGGATATGGTCTGGGAGATTTCTCTGGGCTTGGTTATTTTCGTTTTCCTGCTCACGGTCATCAAGCAAAAGCGAAGCCAAATTTTCCTGTGGGTGATCTTCCTCCCCTACGCTGCACTCGATATTTGGAGGCTGATCAGTTACTTGTCCTTCGGAGATGCGATACTCTACGAGGATGTGTATGTGCTGACCGACCCAATCCTGTACGTACCGTGGATTTTGGCGCTCATCCTTGTTTTTTATGGGTTGCTAGTGCAAAAACTCTGGCAAACAAAGCCGGAGACTGCTCAATAGACATGTGAAGAATTCGCCTTGTATCAACCAAATATCAACAAAAAAACGCCGCTCAGTTTGTTTGACCGGCGTTTTCTCTTAATCGGAATAATAAACCTGACAGTTGAACTCCTCCCCACCGGGAGTTTCTACTGTCACGGGCCATTCGGCGACTGTGATCTTGTAATCTGCTAAATCGCTCTTGATCTCTGCAAACGCGCGGCTGGCAAAGAAACGCGAGAGGTGAAATCCCTGCCAGGGGATGGCGTTCTCATTCTTGTCACGGTCATGCCATCGGCAAGCCAGCGCCGCGCCGATCTTCTCACGGACAGATTCAGGAAGGTCATTATTTTGAAATCCATCGGCGAGGGCGGGAATTGCATCGTCGGACAACTCGAGGAAATATTGTGTATCCAAGTCCACGCGTTGCCGCTCCGTCAGGTTTTCTTCGGCAACGCCGCGCAATTCGCGTTGGATATTTTGCCGAACGATGAACGCATCCACGTTGAGCAAGCCGAGCGAGGCGACGAATCCCAGCGAAGCCAGCACCATTGCAAAACCTATCGCGCGTTCTTTCTTCAAGAGTTCCAGCGCGGCGACTGCAATCAACAGCGCTGCCAGCCAAATCATGAACACGTGCGTGTACGTCCGCAGGCGCGAGAAGCCGTACGCGTTCTCATACAACACGAGCCGCTGGAATGCCGACACCTGCATCACGAGCACCAAGCCGACCAGCACGATGCCGAGCGTTGAAAACACGCGCCGCTGGATATCGGTCTCTCGTTTTGTAATGCCTCCCAAACCCAGCAGCAGCAAGAGACTGAAAAACGCCACCGCCACCAGTTCGCCGAAGCCGCGGCGTGCATATTCCGAATAGGTGTAGCCTTCGATATTGATGTTCGACTGTCCGCCAAAGAAATATTGGAATTGGATAACGACGAACGCGGCAAACAAGACTGTCACACTGCCGAGTACGATCGTTGACTCGGTAAAACCGAGAAATGCCGGGATGAGATTTTTCTCCTCCACTGTGTCATCCGATTTTTGTGCGGCATGCAGGAACGCGCCCGCAATGGCATACGCGAACACGAGAATGTACACCATCCTGAAAATATATTCGGGCAAATTATCGATGTTGAACAGGTCAACGAATTCCTCAAATCGCTTGGCAAAGATCAAATCAGCCGAGGACAACAGGGACGCAAAGATCGCAATGACCGGCAGCGCGATCACAATTCCGCGCAGGATGGGCCAGAGCGGAGAACTGCGCTTCCCGCTCAGGGACGGCTGGTCGCGCTTTACTTCCGCTGCAAACCCCAGCGGACGCGCGAGCATACTTCCGAAAAGACTCAAGTATCCGATGAGATAATCGAAGATGCGATAGCGCGTCCAATTGCCGCCGAGGTAGGTCAACGCGAAGACACCCATGAGGAAGAGCGTCATCGCGACCGAAAGGAAAACGGTCATCGGCTCACGGCGGAAGAAACTCACAGCGGCGAAGAACGCGACCGGGAGGAGGAGCAAGCCTGCACTGCGCGAGAGGCGCAATCCATCCATCCGTAAAAGATAGATACCCGTAACGATACACAACGTCACGTAGATAAAGAAGTTGACACCCCAGGGTTTTTCCCAAAACAGAAAATCGAACACCCATCCCAGCAGGATGACGAGCAGCCAGAATCGGTTTGGATTGGTCTTCATGCAAAGCCTCCAGTGAAAGTTTCGGCAAGCATAGCCGCGCCGCGCTTGCGGAGACTCTCAAAAGGTATCAGGATTTCACGAACTGAAGATTACAACTTGGTAAGAGGCGGGATCCGCCCATTGACAGCGGTCTTGAAGTGTGACATACTGCTGACATTCATTCAGGGGAACATTCAATCAACCGCCATCCTATAGAAAGGAGGAGGTGATGTCTAACATGGATAGTAGTAACAAACCCAGCGCTGCGGCATCCCTCCTCAAGTAAGCAAAGGAAGCCGCAGCGCCACACCAGTGCCGTCCGAAAGGGCGGCATTGTGGTTCCTCACCCCTGACCCTCTCCTTTTGTAAAATAAGAATTAAACCGAGCAATCCTATTTGGACCACGGAGCCGCGGAGTTTTTAAAGCGATCTCTGTATCTCCGTGTCTCCGTAGTTTGACCTTGGTTTTCACAATACAGTTTATTGCTCGAATAATTTGGAAATGTGCAACAGGAGAGGTGAATTCATTCATCTCCAAACGAAACACCCATGCCGCGCGCGGTGAGGATGGCATCATCGTTCACATCCACGCGTTTGACCGTTTCGATCACTTCTTCCAACGGAACATCCACGATCTTCCCCGCGCGTAACGCGACCATGCAATCGAATTTTCCCTGCGCCGCCAAGCGGACCGCCGCCGCGCCGTAACGCGTGGCAAGCCAGCGGTCGAACGGGGTCGGCGAACCGCCGCGCTGTAAATGCCCGAGCACTGTCACGCGCGATTCGAAGCCTTGCTTTTCGATGTACTCGCCCACCACGTGACCGATGCCGCCAAGCCGCGGTGTGTAGATCTCATCGCCGCCGCGCGAAAAGACCTGTGCCCCGCCCAGCGGTTTCGCGCCTTCCGAAACCACAATAATGCTGAACAAATATCCCTGCTCCACGCGTTGACGGACCTCTGCCAGCACCGATTCGAATTTGAACGGGATTTCGGGAATCAGAATCACATCCGCGCCGCCTGAGATTCCCGCGTGCAAGGCAATGAATCCCGCATCGCGCCCCATCAGCTCGAGTACCATTACGCGGTGATGCGCCTCGGCTGTGGTATGCAATCGGTCGATCGCTTCGGTGGCTGTGCTGACAGCCGTATCGAACCCGAAGGTTAACTCTGTGCCGCCGATGTCGTTGTCGATGGTTTTAGGAACGCCAATGACCGGCGCACCTTTTTTTGAAAGTTGGTGCGCAATACGAAGAGTTCCGTCGCCGCCGAGGACGAGCAGGGCGTCCATTTTGAGGCGTTCGATCCCTTTGATGATCTCATCCGAAACGTCGATCACCACCTCCTTGCCATCCCGGATCACCTTTCGCGCATAAGGATTGCCGCGGTTCGCCGCGCCGAGGATCGTGCCGCCGCGCGGGAGGAGCCCACGCACCGATTCGACCGTGAGTGGGATTATTCCATTTTCCCCATCAATAAAACCATCGTAGCCGTCGCGGATACCCAGCACTTCACAACCGTATTCATAAATGGCGGTCTTCACCGCCGCGCGAATGACCGCGTTGAGCCCGGGCGCGTCTCCGCCGCCGGTCAGAATTCCGATTCGTTTCATGTGTGCAGCTCCTCACCGCAATCATACCGCAGACGCGCAACCCTGCTTGCACGCAATCGTATTAGCCCATATAATGAAATGCATGAAACAAGCAACCGTGCAACCGAAATTCCAAAACCTCACCCGCTGGTTCATTCCCATCGCGGCACTTCTCGCATTCTCTGCGTGGTTTTACATTGCGCCGCCGGGGCTGCTTGGCAAGGCAGACGCCATCGGCTACGCCGTGTGCCATCGCATCGACGAACGGTCCTTTCACATCGGCGAACGGCAACTTCCACTCTGTGCGCGTTGTACCGGTGAATTCAACGCCGCGGCGATCGCGTTGATCTTCTTCGCGATTGCCAGCGGTAAGAAAAGCGGCATGCCCGGCTGGAAGCTCGGCGCGCCGCTCCTGCTTTTCTTCATCGCTTTCGGGGTGGACGGCTCCAACTCGTATCTTTACCTGCTCAAACAAACATCTGACAGCGCATTCCAAAACATTCCCAACCTCTACATACCCAATAATACATTGCGCCTTTTCACGGGGAGCGGTATGGGTATCGCGCTCGCGTCCATCCTATTCCCCGCGTTCAACCAAACCGTCTGGCAAGCCGCAGACACGGAACGCGCACTCGATTGGAAAAAACTCGGCGCGCTGATCGGCATCATCGTTCTGATCGACATTCTCATCCTCTCCGAAAATCCCGTTGTCCTCTACCCGATTTCGATCCTCAGCGCGCTCGGCGTTCTTGCTTTGCTCACCCTCGTCTTCACAATGGCATGGCTGATGGTCATGCGGCAGGAAAAAAGTTTCAATCGACTCGCTGAAATGTGGATGCCGTTCCTAGCCGGTTTGACCCTCGCTTTTCTGATGATCGCGGCAATCGACCTGCTGCGCTTCAACCTGACGGGAACTTGGGGAGGCTTGCCTTTTGGGTGAGTCTCGCTTCGGGTTTCACAACGAGCGCTAGAGAGCGCTCTGCTACACAAATGAAATAGGAGAAATTTATGGAACTACTTACCGGAATCTTCACAGCCTTCGGGCTATCCGCCAGCGCGGGTTTGAATGCCTACATTCCCTTGCTCATCGTTGGGCTGGTAGCGCGCTATACGAATCTGCTCCAACTCAACACACCATGGGATACGCTCGCCAACCCGTGGATCATTCTCATGCTCTGCGTTTTGGTCATCATCGAGATGCTGGCAGATAAAGTGCCGGCGGTCAATCACATCAACGACATAATACAAACCTTCATCCGCCCGACGGCTGGGGCAATCGCTTTCGCCGCCAGCGCGAACGTGGTGACCGACATGAATCCGGTACTGGCGTTGGCGGCTGGCTTGCTCGTGGCAGGCACCGTCCATGTAGCGAAGGCCGGCGCCCTCCGCCCTGCAGTGACGGCAACCACCGGCGGCGCGGGAAACGTCCCGGTCAGCATTGCGGAGGATATTATCTCCACCGTGCTGTCCATCCTCGCCATCGTCCTGCCGATTCTGATCGGCACATTGATCATCGTGCTGGGCGCGTTCGTCATCTACTGGTTATACCGCCGTGCAAATCGCGTTACGACCTGATATAATCCAGTACGAAATCTTATCTCACTAGAGGAGAAGTAATTATGAGCGACATGAACGAACAAATGCCCGCCGAGCCCAAAAAGAATAACAACACGATCATCATCGCCGTCGTCGTTGTCTTGCTCTTGTGTTGTTGCTGCTCGGCCGCCTTCGGGCTGTGGACCTACGGCGACGCGATCATGGAAGCGTTGAACTTCTGATCAACAGCCAATCCCCGCGCAAACCTCCGGGTCAACTCGGAGGTTTGTTGTTTAAGAAAACCTGTTTCAGTTCCTCCAAGCCCTTCAGCGCGCCGCTCCGCAATTCATCGCTCAAGTCAAGCGCGTCAAATTCGTCTTCGTCTAAAACGACTTGAGTTCCATTCGTCGAAACCCAAAGATCCAATGCCAGATCAACATACGAAACAATTCCATCCTCGATGACAGCGGGTTTGCCAATGTTGCAGTACCAGCCTTTGATCTTCCCATCGTCGCGGTCGTAGACGGCGAAAATGTTGTACCAGCGGTCGGAATAATAATATTCCACGAAGCGGTCGCCGTTTTTGAAGGTCACATCCATGAACGGCATGTCGTCGCGGGTGAACAAGGCTTCCAGCACAATGGTCGTGTCGTCGCGGCGCAATTCGTCGCCTTCGTATTCGTACAACACTTCGTCCGCCGGATTCTTTTTCTGCACTTTAATTCTCATCCGAGACATTCTATCTTAACCCGCACGGAGATTTTCCTGCCGACCTTCGGCGCGTCTTTCACGTAGAGGTATAAACCATTATCGAGCGTGACTTTGTATCGATCCTTCTGGAAAACGACATCGGAGACAACGCCCCGCAAGACATTCGCTTCATTCCTGACTTCAAACGGGCGCGCCAACAAGCGGACATTCTCTCCCTTGGAGTGTTTGTGGCTGCACCTCACGATGAAGTTGCCAAATTCGCTCCCCACTCCCCACTTTCCATCTTTCTTCTTTCCTCTTACCTTCCCCTCGAGTACATTCCCCAACCCCAAAAACTCTGCCACATACACTGCCTGCGGATTCGCCCACACACCGGCGGGGGTCCCTTCGCGAATGATTTTGCCTTCATGCAAAATCAACACGCGGTCGGCAATCGCAAAGGCTTCCTCTTGATCGTGGGTGACATAAATCGCAGGGACTTGTGTTTTCCGCAAAATGGATCGCAGTTCATCGAGCAGTCCCTCGCGCAATGTTCTATCGAGCGCGCCCAGAGGCTCATCGAACATCAACAAACGCGGGCGAATCGCCAGCGCGCGCGCGAGCGCGACGCGTTGTCCTTCGCCGCCGGAGAGGTCGGTCACATTTCTGTTTTCGAAGCCTTTCAAGTTGACCAATTCCAACATACCGGCTACGCGCTCGGCAATTTTCGATTGATCCATCCGGCGCATTTTCAATCCGAAGGCAACGTTGTCGCTGACGCTGAGGTGCGGGAAAAGCGCGTACTCTTGAAAGACCAAGCCGAAGTCGCGGAGATGAGGCGGGATGGCGGCAAGGTCGAGTCCGTTGAATGAGATGAATCCCGAATCGGGCGATTCGAGTCCGGCGATCATCCGCAAGAGCGTGGATTTGCCGCTTCCCGACGCGCCGAGGAGGCAGACCGTTTCTCCCTGCGCGACGGTGAAGGAGATGCCGGTGAGGAGCGGCTTGCCTTCGTAGGTTTTGTAGAGGCTGCGGACTTCGAGCATTAGAACTCTCTTGAGTTGGGCAGGCGAAATTTTTCGGCGAGCAAAATGCCCGAGATGGCGAGCGCCATGAGGATGGTCGCCATTGCCATTGCCTGACCGTAATTCAGCCCGCCGGGCTGGGAGAGGAATCGTTCGATGGCGACGGGGATGGTCGGGTATTCGGGGCGGGCGATGAGAAGAGTCGCGCCGAACTCGCCGAGGGAAATGGTGAACGCGAACGTGGCGGCGGCAAGCGTCGCGCGGCGAAGAATCGGGAAGTCAATATTTTTCCACACACTGAGAGGCGGCGCGCCAAGCGACGACGCGGCTTGACGTAATCGCTGCGGGATGGAGGCGATCGCGGGCTGCAGTGTGCGAATGACAAACGGCAGCGCGACAAGCGTGTGTGCGAACGGCACAAGCCACGGCGATGCAAGCCATTTGCCATAGGTGATGATGAATCCCAGCCCAAGCATCACAGCCGATGAACCCAACGGAAGCATGATGAGCGGGTCGAGAATTTTTTCAAGGCGAGTTGGGTTGGCAAGGGCGAACGCGGCGGGAAAACCCAAAAGAAGCGAGAGAACGACTGTGGCAGAAGCATAGGCAATCGAATTGAGAATCGCTTGGAAAGGCGGAACGTAGAAGACAGAATTTCGGCGGTTGACGAAAAGTTCTTCGTAGTAGTCGGCGGTGAATCCGTATTGGACTTCGCCGCGCTGGCCGCGGTCGGCTTCGAGGCGGGCGAAGGAACGAAACGGCAGAGAGGCGAGCGGGAGGAGGAAGAAAGAGGAAAGAAGAATGACAAGAGATGCGACGAAGAGTTTTTGCCGTAGGGTTTGGGGTTTGAGGGGGCGCGTAGAGCGTGGGGTAATGGGATGTGGGGTACGAGTTACGAGATGCGAGTAGAGGATGGAGAATATCAATGTGCAGAAGAGTTGGATGATGGAAAGCAACGCGGCAAGAGGCAAGTCGAAGTGCCTGACGGCTTGAAAGTAGATTTCCGTTTCGAGAGTGGAGAATTGCGAATTGCCCAAGAGGAGAATCACGCCGAAGGATGTGAAATCGAAGAGGAAGACGAGGAGAGACGCGGCGAGAATGGACGGGCGCAGAAGAGGCAGAGTCACATTCAGCCAGACGCGGAACGGGTCCGCGCCGAGGGAGCGGGCGGTTTGTTCGAGTTTGGGGTCGAGGGTGGAGAGCGCCGCGCCGACGATGCGGATGACGATGGTTGTGTTGTAGAAGATGTGGGCGAGAAGAATGGCGGCAAAAGGATGAAGGGTGAATGTTGAAGAATGAATATCGGAGGAAAGGGGAAAGAGGAAAGAGTGGAAAGTGGAAAGTAGACCGCGCGCCCCAAAGAGGGAGTTAAAAGATGCAGCGACAACAACGGTCGGCATCAGAAAAGGTATGGCGGTGAGCGCGCGGAGGAGGGTCTTGCCGCGAAAATCGAATCGGGAAAACAAGACCGCAGACGGCAGACCGAGGAGGAGGGTGAGGAAGGTGGAGAGGGAGGCTTGGTAAAAAGTGAAGAATACTACGTGCTGCGTACTGCGCAGGTTTTCGGGCGTGAGGGTTGAGGGTAAAAGTGTGAGCGCAAAGATTTTAGAAAGAGGAAAGAAGAAAGCGAGGGCGAGGAAGGTTAATGGCAGACACCAGAGGAGAATGTGAGAAGTAGACAAGTGGACAGGTACACCCGTAGACAGGGAAAACCTGATACCCTGTCTACGTGTTTCCGTGTGTGCTTGTTTACTCCTACTCATGCTCACTTCAACACCACATCTGTCCACAACCGAATCCACTCTTCGCGGTTGGCGGCGATGTCGGCAGGCGAAAGCATTGCAGGCTGGGCAGGTATCTGAGCATATTGAACGAACACATCAGGAAGAACGGCAGACGAGTTGACCGGGTAAACGAACATTTGAAGGGGAACATCTTCCTGAAATGGTTTGCTCAGCATAAAGTCTATGAATTTTTCTGCGAGGGCGCGATTCGGCGTCCCTTTGAGGATGCCGGCAAATTCGATCTGGCGGAAGCAGGTGTCGGGCCCGATGATCGAGGCGGTCGGCGCGTCCTCCACGGGAGGATCGGCAAAGACAACCTCAGCCGCGGGCGAACTTCCGTATGAAACGACCATCGGCTGCGGTCCCTTGCCGGAGGAGCCGCTGAAGTTTGTGTAATACGCGGTTTCCCACCCGTCCACTACAACCACGCCGTTCGCTTTCAACGCCTGCCAATATTCAGTGAATGAATCGCCATAGTGCGCGACGGTGGCGAGCAGGAAGGCGAGCCCCGTTGACGAGGCGGCGGGATTTTCCACGACCAGCAAGCCGTTGTATTCGGGCTTCGTCAAGTCTTCGAGGCTTTGCGGCGGCGGCAAATTGTTTTCGGCAAAATAGTTTTTATCGTAATTGATGCAGACATCGCCGTAGTCAACAGGCGTTGCGCGGCTGGACGGATCGAGTTTGAATTCCTCGGGGATATTTTGCAATTCAGGCGAGGCATACGACTCGAAAATATCCTCCTCCAGCGCGCGCGAAAGGAAGGTGTTGTCCACGCCGAACAGCACGTCGGCAAGCGGCGCGTCTTTGGCGAGGATGGCTTTGTTGAGCATCGAGCCTGCATCGCCGCTCGGCAGGAAAACGACAGTCGCGTTGTTCGCTTCTTCAAACGCTTGAACGACCTCTTCGCTCACGGCGAACGAGTCGTGGGTCATGACAGTGAGGGTAGTGGAGGTTTGGGGAGCGCAAGCCGTGAAAAGAAAGAGGAAAGAGGAAAGAAGGAGTATGAGACGTTTCATATTTGACCTTTCGAGTTAAGAAATACGAGTGTGAACGATGAGCAACGATCCCGATTCGATTTTGACGAAGGCGGTATCCGACGTCATTTCATTGCTGACGCCGCGGGTTTTTTCGGGATACAGGGTTTCGCGGTCGAGCCGCCATTTCAGATTTTCGGTCCGGATACCGTGAACGGGCCCGCCCCATGGAATGAGCGAGACGGTGTCTCCGCTTCGCCCGCGGACTTCAACCTGGTTCCCCTGCGGGGACTTTGCGCGGCAAAAGAGGATTTGCTCAATCCCATCGTCGAGGTACACGTTACCGGTTACGAGGTACGAGTTACTGAGGAGGACGATGTTGGCAAGGGTCTGATCCATACGTCCACCGAGCGCGGCGACGATGACGATCTCGGCCGGATTCATTTCGGCCGCTTTGTTAATAGCCAGCTCGAGGTCGGTTTCGTTTTTATCGCGCGGGAAGAGTTCAACGGGAATGCTTTTTTCTTCAAGCACTTTCCATTCATTGCTGGCTATCGAATCCATATCGCCGACGACGAGGTCGGGAGTGAGCCCAAGCGCCAAGGCGTGACGCGTACCGCCGTCCGCGCAAATAATGTAATCATCGGGGCGCAGGAGGGCGCGGGCTTTTTCGAGGTCGGGCAGTTCGCCGTTGGCAAAGATGATGATGCGTTGCATAAGTGTGATTCTCCCTCACCCCTGCCCTCTCCTCGGGGAGAGGGGGGTTAAAGGAAAATCCTCCGGTGGCGGAGGATGATTGAAGAGCAAAGATATGTTCCCTCCGCCAGCATGATCTGGATCAGGTAATTCGGGTCGAGCGCGGCTCGCTCCTCTCAGTCCCGCATCGTGGGACACCCCGTTCAGTTATGTGGCTATCGTAATACTAATATTCGCAGATGTCAAATAAATAATTCAGGAGATTGCTTCGCATCCCCTCGCGCTCCTCGCAGTGACGGCATTATCGAACGCGGCGTTTCCATTCCTCCTTCAGTTCGAGTTCGCTGGGGCTGGCGCCGGATTCGAGCGCGAGGAAGTCGGTCAGCAGGCGGTTGAATTTAACGGTTTCGTCGAGCATGGGAAAATGGCCCGACTCTTCCAGTGTGATCTGTTGGGTCATGGTGGAGTTCGACGTTTCTTCCGAAGGGATCGTGATCGCCTGATCCCGTTCGCCATAGACAAGCAGGGTGGGAATGTTGAGCGCGCGGTAGCCGGTGAAAAAGCCGTCGGCGCGGAGCCCTTCCATGGATTTGGTAACAGCCTCAAGGTCGGCTTTGGAAGCGTCTGCCAGCGCAGAGGCGGCTTCGGAAGCGCCATTTGTCAGCCAACTCACCAGATCGGATGTGGCGGAAGTCCGCAGACGAGCATTGACCGAATCGTAATTCAACGGGCAACTGACCGCCATGACGCGGTCCACGCTGTGGGAGAAATGGACAGCGAAGGTCATGCTCACCAATGCGCCCATGCCATGACCCACAAGTGCGATCTTGCCGATACCCATTTCGATGAGAAAACGGTCGAGGAGTAAGGCTTGCTGTTCGAGCGTGTAATTCGAGGGGATATGTGCCGTATCGCCAAATCCCCAAAGGTCCAACGCATAGGCGCGGTAGGAGGTGGAGGCGACCTGCATGGATGAGATCCAATACTTCCACGAGCCCACCCATCCGTGCAAGAAGATGACGGGACGACCCCGCCCCAACACCTCGTAATGCACTATCGAGCCATCGAGAAGAATCGCGCTCAAGTTATTTTCCGAATTTGGCGAGGATGGCTTTCACGCGAGTTGTCAATTGGTCCGGGGCAAAAGGTTTCAGCAAATATTCTTCCGCGCCGGCCTCGATGCCCTGTTGAATCTCGCTCTCCTGTCCTTTGGCGGAGAGGAATACCACCGGGATATCTTTCAATTGAGCGTTGGCTTTTAACATCTTACAGGCTTCATAACCAGTCATGCGCGGCATACGGACATCCATCAGAATCAGGTCGGGATTCACTTTCGGCGCGAGTTCCACCGCTTCCTCCCCGTTGGATGCGGGAAACACTTCATGCCCTGCAAAACGCAGGGTGAACGCTACCAGATCCCGTATATCCCGTTCGTCTTCAGCGATCAAAATTTTTGCCATGTATGCCTCATTGTGCCTTATATACGGGCAGGGTGAACGAAAAGATGCTTCCTTCACCCGGCACGCCCGCGCTCTGCACCCAGATACGTCCCTTGTGCATTTGCACAAGTTCCTTGACGATGGACAAGCCAAGTCCGGTTCCCGGCGTCGCCAACACCAACGGGTGTTCGCCGCGATAGAACCGCTCGAAAACGCGCGCCTGATCACCAAGCGCAATTCCCACTCCGTTATCTTTGACATCCACCTGCACTTCATGCCCGCCGTTCAACGTGTGAATTTGAACGGTGATCGTCCCATGTTCGGGAGTGTAGTTGTAGGCGTTATCGACGAGATTGCCGAGGATCTGACGCACGCGTTCCGCGTCGCCGTATACGAGCGGAAGTTTCTTCGGCGCATCGAGCGACAGCGCGACAACCTTGTTTTCCTCTTGTGAACGGCGGAGTACGTCGCCGATGATGTCCTCAGCCACTTCGCGCATATCCAACGCCTGCGGCGAAAGCGTGATACGTCCCGATTCAAGGCGTGAAATATCCAGCAGGTCGTTGACGAGGATGTTGAGCCGTTCGGTGTTGCCTTTGACGATCTTGAGGAAGTGAGTTTGATTCTCGTTCAGCGCACCGGCCGCACCCATCAGCAGAACGTCGACGTAGCCGCGGATGGAGGTCATCGGTGTGCGCAACTCGTGACTCACAGTGGCAACGAATTCCGATTTGAGGCGATCCACTTCCACCTCGTGGGTGATATCGCGGAAGATGGATACCGTGCCAAGAAAATCGTTCTGAAGGATCACCGGGGCAAGGTGCACCAGCACGATCAACCCGTTCTCAAGTGTCAGCTGTTCGGCAAACGTTTCGCCTTCGCGATACGATGAGGGCGACTCGGACCAGGTGCTGATGGTCTGCATCCACGAGCCGGCAGATTTGCCGAACAACCCGCCGAACGCATCCAGCGTCTGCCCGATGACCTTTCCGGATTCGAGGCTGAGTATTTGTTCCGCGGAACGGTTCAGGAATGAAATACGGTTGTTCGCGCCGGTCACCAGCACACCGTCTGCCACGGCTTCGAGGATGGCTTGCGAACGACTGGCGTCCTCTTGTTCGCGGCGGAGCATACTGCCGAGGCGTTCCGCTTGATCGCGGATCAATTCGTAGAGGTGGGCATTGTTAATGGCGACCGCGACTTGACCGGCGATCGCCTTTACGAGATTCAAAAGTTCGCCGCTGAAGAATCCCGGCTTGCGATGGAAGACCATCAATACGCCGATCACATCCTCCGCCACCAAGAGCGGCATGGCGATGGCGCTGCGATGCTCGCGGGAGGTGGAGGCTGTTTTTACCCAACGTGCGTCCACGAGCAGATCGTCGATCAACGCCGGTTCGCGGTTTTGGAGCACCCACCCCGCCAAGCCTTCACCGATCTTCAAGGTGAAACCGCGCCCTTCGGCAGAGACACGGTCCGACAGGTAACCATAACCCGCACGATAATGCAAGAGATTATCCTCCGCATTCAATAACATGATCGTGCCCTGTTCTGCGCCGACCGCGTCATTGAGCAATGCAAGCGTGCGGTTGAGGGCGCGATCCAAATCGAGACTCGACGAAACCTCCGTAAGGATGCGCAGGAGTGTTTCTGTGTTTTGTTGTTCGCGCTGTAATTGCGCAGTGCGCTCGATGACGCGTTGCTCGAGTTCCTGCGCCAGACGTTGTGTCTCCTTGAACAACCGCCCGTTCTGGATCGCGACAGCCGCCTGGTTCGCCAACGTGCTGAGAATCTGCAAGTCTTCTTCCGTATACACGTTGGCTTGATAACTTTGAGCCGACAACATGCCGATGGTCTTTCCGCTCAAGGTCATCGGCACGGCAAGAATGGAATACGGCGTATCCGGCTTCCCAAAGCGGACCGCGCCGAAGGCTTCCGCTTTTTCCCGATCATGGATCAGCACCGGTTCACCGGTCGAGATGACGTGACCACTCAATCCCTTGTCGCGCGGAATGCGCGTGACCGGCGCGCGCGTGCTGCCGTCCATCAGGTACACGCCTTCGATCTCATTCGTTTCCGAATCCAGCAGGCTGATCACAAACGATTCGACCGGCATCATTCTCTGGGCGGCTTTGTGCACAGCCATGTAGATCTGTTCCGGGTCGAGATTCGCACCGACCTCGTAACTTGCCTGATTGAGCAGGGAGAACCGTTCCGCAGTCAACAACGTGGATTGATACAATCGCGCGTTCTCCAACGCGATGGAGGCTTGATTGGTGAGCGTACGCGCCAACTCAACCTCGGTCGGACTGAAGCGGATCGACTCCCCTTGATGGATGAAGATCAACGCCCGCAAATGTGCGCCGCTTACCAAAGGCAGGATCAATAACGATTTCGTTCCCGCGCCAAGAAAGTTGATCAATGGACCTAAATCGGGTTCGCCGCCGACGGAATCGGTCATGAACACACCCAGAGACTCGCGCAACCGATGGAAGATCGGCGCGTCGGGCAATTTCTGCGGCAATTTGACCCGCGCACGCGGGATATCATATTTCCACACGGGATTGCCGCGCTCGAATGTGACCACCGATGCGCGCGGCGCGATCATGGCATCCAATAACTCCTGCGCAGTGAGTTGGTAGATACGACCTTCATCGAGCAATCCGCCTAACGCGGACGAGAAGCGGTTCAACAATGCCAAACGCTGTGAGCGTTCGTCTAGTTCTGTGGAACGTCCGATACTTTCCTCGTACAAGCGCGCATTTTCCAACGCGACTGCCGCCTGCGATGAAAACGTCCTGCCGACCTGCATGTGGTCGCGTGTGTAAAAATGAGCCTGCCATTTTTCGAGGGCAAGCACTCCGATCACTTCGTTTTGCGAGATCAACGGCATCCCCATCCATGAAAGACGCGGCGCTTCCAACACCGGAAAGCGAGGATCCTGGCGCACATCACCGACGAGAATTCCCTGCCCGGTGCGGATCATTTCGTTGAAGAGCGCGCTGTCTTCCACCGCGATCGTCAAACCGAGCCGGCGTTCGGTATCCGGGAACCCGCGCGCGGCAGCCACCGTCAACCGGTCACGCTCGCGCAGCCAGAGCGCGGCTGTGTCGTACGGAATCACCGGCTCGAGACGGTCGAGCAAGGACGCGATCAATTCGCTTCGTTGCAGGCTGGATGCCAGAGTCGAAGCCGCATCGGTCAACGCCTCCAATTGATATGCGCGTTCCTGCGTCGTCCGTACCAAGCGCACGTTTTGAAGCGAAAGCCCAACCTGTTGCGAAAGTGAAAGCAACAAGGCTTCATCTTCAGGCGTGAACGCCGCAGGTGTGTTGAAATTATCCAGCACAAGGACGCCTACAGCCTGGTCGCCGGTTTGGATGGGAATCAAGAGACTCGAAACCGGCAGTCGCCCGCCGGTCGCTTGGCGGTACAGCAACTGTTCCTCGGTGGAAAAGGTGTAATCGCGTGTGAATTGGATCTCGTCCACGCGCATGGGGCGCTTTTGTTCAAAGACCTGCCCCGGCAAGGAATCGCCGGAATGAAATGAAATCCGCTTCATGGTGTCGTTATCGGCATAACCTGAAACGGCATGTGGATAGAGCTGATTGGTCGGCTCATCCCATACCAGCACAACACCGGCGTGCGCGGCCGGCAAGGCTCGGCGGGCGCTTTCCAACAGGGATCGAACGATGTGGTCGGCTTCCAGCCCGCGCAATTGACGACTGAAATCGAGGAGCAGGTTCACTTCCTGCAGGCGTTTACGGGTTTCGTTGAGCAACGAGATATTTTGCAGGATGACCGATGTTTGGCGCGCGATCTGGTTATACACCTGGCGATCTTCATCGGTGAACGATGCCATGGGTTCCGGGCTGACCGCCAGCATCGCCGCCACAGTTCGTTTATCGATCTTGATCGGCAGGCAGATCAACGATTTTGCACGCAAGGCGGTCAACAACGGCGTTTCGCGCCATTCGAGGTTTTCATCCAGACTAGGGATGAGGATCGCCTCGCCGTTCTGTAAACACGCCCGCAGTGGATTCCTTTGACCGAAGAGCGCTTCGGGGCTGGTCGCGCGCGGGATATTCCCAAGCACATTCACAAGTTTCGGACCTTCGACTGCAAGTTCCGCGATCATCGCAACCGACATGCCAAGTTGAGTCAGCGTCTCGCGGCCCAAGGCTTGGAGCGCCGAGGAGGCATCCAGCTGGCGGCTGACGGATTCGGTGATGGCAAGCCCTGCACGAACGCGTTGACCGCGTTGATCGAGATCATGGATCGCGATCGTTTGATCGAGGTCCTTGCGAAGCAGAACAGGCAGATCCTTTTGTGTTAGGCTGATAAAGCGCTGCTGCCGTTCCATGCCGGAAGCCAGCGATTCGGCTTTCGTCCGCAGTTCCGAGAAGCGCGCGTGATTCGATATGGCAAGCGCCGCCTGCGCGGCAAAAATCTCGAGCGTTTCGATCGTGGCGCGGTCAGGGCGCAAACCGTTGCGCGGCGAATCGAGGCTGATGATTCCCAGCGGCTTACCTTCCATATCCTCCAACGGTACGATGAGAATATCATCTGGATCCCAGGCGTTCGACGACTTATCAGACGAGCCGGTTGAATCAAGCGTCACCAGATGCACATCGTTTGGGATGATCGGCGCCTGATCTACCGGTATGAAATACGACCGGCTGATCAGGAACTGTGGTTTCAGCATTTGTTGCAAACTCGTAAGAGGCTGCTTCCGCGCCAACAGTTCGTTGAGGGTTTCAGGAGCAAAACCGACGCCGGCAACGCGTCGCAACAATCCGGTGTCAGGTTCGTAGATGCTCGCCAATATCGCCTGGAACGGTGTGGCTTCGCGCATGCTGGTTAAGATCGTTCGAAGCAATTGCTCCAGCGATTGTTCGAAGTTGAGTTCGTTCGTGATTCCAGTCAGGCGCGTGAGGGTTTCTGCCCGGCGGCGCAGGACTTCGGCGCTTTCGCGCTGCGACTGGAATTTTTTCACGTTTCCGATCGCGACGGCGGCTTGAGACGCCAGCGTCTGCGCGATCTCAAGGGAGGCTTGATCGAAATAATCGGGTTGGCCGGCATGCAGATGCATCAAACCAACGGTTTTGCCCTGATGCACGATCGGCACGATCAACGCAGAGACGACACCTTCATGGATCGGCACTTTGCCGTTCTCGGTGTAATCGGCAACCACTTCCGGTTTGCCGGTCTCGATGACGGTCCGTTCGATCAGCGGGAACACGGCAGGGAGCGAGCAACCAATCGAAAGGGAGACATGAGGCGGGAACGCAGGGTCGTTCGCGTCGAAGAGCAGGATCGTCCCGCAGTCGGCGCGGGTCACACGCAGGCTTTCTTCGCGCACCAATTCCAGCAGTGATTTCAAATCCGTCGCCGTGTTCAACTCCCGGCTGACGCGTGCCAGCGAGGTCAATTGCTCGACGCGGCGGCGCAGGCTGTCGTCGGTTTGAACCAAACGCGAGTCAGATTCGATCGCCTCCGCGATCAGGCCGGCCGCGCCGAGCGCAACCTCGAGATCGTAGTTGCTGAAGTAATCTGTTTTCCGGCTGGCAAGGATCAATTCGCCAAAACTCTTCTCGCGCACCGTGAGCGGGGCAACGATGACGGATTCCATCTGTAGATTTGAATAGAGCAGGAGATACGCCGGTGAGACGTTCCTCTCCAAACTCAACCTGCCGGAGAACAATGGTTTCGCGCTCCCCGCAATGGTCGTCCGGTAGGGCAGATCCATGTGAAGGCGCATCAATGGGCTGGAGGGATCGACAGTGACACCAAACACGGAACTGTCATGCAAATGAAGCGTGCCGTCTTTTTCATCGAGGCGAAACAAAGCAGCGAGATCGCATTTGAGTAACCGCGCCAGTTCGTCGACGGAATGGCGGAAGGTTTCATCCAGCGTTGCCGCGGAGGAGGACAAGGTAGCAATGCGCCGCAACCCGTCCGCACGGAGCGCGCGTTGTCGCGCCCGCTCCACGACAAAGGAGTTTTGGATCAGTCCGGCTGCCTGGCTGGCAACCGTTTCGATGAGACGCAATTCCCTTTCAGAGAATTCAACCGATGCCTGCCGATGATTCGAGATCTGAACATAGCCGACAAGTTGATCCCCCGCGATCATGGGCGCAAGGATGGACTCGCGCAAGCTCGCGGCTTGTGCGATGGTTTGAAGACCGAGTTCGTTCCACGTTTGGTCCTCCGCAGCGTTGCGCGTGGACAAGGTTTTCCTTGCAAGCAGAATCTTTTCCGCGGCGCTATCGGGGCGGATGGTCGTACGGTAAATTTCGACGATGTGGCGAGGCAAACCTTGGAATGGGATCTGCCCTTCCAGTGTGTTCTTGCTCGAATCGTATAAAAGGAAGCCCAAAATATCCACGGCAAAAAGCGGGGCGATGCTTTCGACCAGCCGGTTCATCAGGCTTGCAAAATCCTGCACCGCGCCGACAGCCTGAGTCAGGTTCACCAAACCGCTGAGTTCTGCGGAACGGTTCTTTTCGCTGGCATATAACAGCGCGTTTTGAATGCTCGAGGCGGCTTGCGAGGAAACCAATTGCAACATGTCGAGGTCGGTTTGACCCAGCGCGCCCGGCGAGAGATGGCCGATCTCAAGCGTGCCGACAAAATCGTTGCGCGCGATCAACGGCAAGCCGATGTACGATTGAACGGACGAACCGCCATTTCGTTGGGTTGTGTTGGTTTCTGCCGCGCGGGTATCGGGAATGAGCATGGGCTTGCGCCGCGAGATCAGTAAATCGGTAAGCCCGCCAAACTGCGAAACCGAGACGCGCGACACTCGCGACGAACCGGAAGTATCGAGCATGTAGGTTGTCAGGTTTTGACGGGATGCATCCCAGATCTTTGTCTCCAGAAGGTCGGCTGGAACGAGATGGGAAATGTTCAACAGAATGGAATACAGGGTCTCTTCGAGTTCAAGAGTTTCCGTCACACCCCTGCCAAAATCGGAGAGGATCTTCAACATCGAAGAATCAGCGGCAATTTGGTCGCCGCCGGAATATAATTCCACGCCGCGCATGGTGAGCAACATCAGTGGATACGGTCCCGGCACGTGATAGGAGGTAGCCTCTATGAGTTTGCCTGCGATAGACAATCGCTTTTGACCTGCATTGGCGCACAAGTTCAGGAAATCTTCGGCGGGGCGCGTCTTGCGGACCAGCCGTTCGAGTTCTGGCTCTTCGCCCTCCCGCAAGCCGAACCACTCCCGCGCCAACTCGTTGATGTAATCCACCCGCCCTCCGGGTTGGACCGTGATCACGGCTTCATTCGAATTCGAATTAGGGGAAAAATTTTGAGAGGCTGTGGTTTGCACGACAGCCAGTGTATTCCCGGGCAAGCGGCGCAACCAAACCACGCCCAGTACTATGGCGAGCAGTACGAGCGCAATCGATATCAACCAAACACTGACATCCAGCCCGGCAAACATCTTCGTCCGGCGCCTTATCCGCCAGCCGCAGAATCCTGTCGGCGCGCTTCAGCCGCGAGTTCCGTAATTTCGCGGATGTCGGCAAAGGAATTCCCGCTCGCCGAGATCAAGCCAACCGACATGGTCATGAACGGAACTTTGACCATTGAACCGTCTCCCGAAGGCGCTTGTACAAATCCCTGTTGACGGTCGATGAAGTTGTAATGGGTTTGCACTTCCTTGTCGAAGCGTTCTTTTAAGCGGGCTTTGATCGCCGCGGCTTTCTCCTCGGTGGTGATGATGACGAAATTATCGCCGCCGGCATGTCCCACAAAATCTGCCGCAGTCCCCACCTCATCCACCACTTCGTTGATCAGCATGGCGGCAAAACGAAGCACATCGTCACCCGCCACAAAGCCGTACACATCCTTGAACGGCTCGAATTCGTTCACGCGGGCGTCCAACAACGACCACCCTTTTTCCCGGATGATGCGCCGCAGTTGTTCCTCGATCAACCGTCCCGCCGGGAGACCCGAGCGCGGGTCGGTGAGGCTTTCGCGTTCGGCGCGCTTGATCGCGCCTTGCACGCGCAGTTTGAGTTCCTCGATGTCGAACGGTTTGGTGATGTAATCGTCTGCGCCGAGTTCGAGTCCTTGCAGTTTATCGCTCCGTTCATCCTTTTGCGTGAGGAAGATGACCGGGATGTGACTCGTGCGCATGTTCGTGCGCAGGTTGCGGCACACTTCATAGCCGTCAATATCCGGCAGCATGATATCGAGCACGATCAGATGCGGCAGGACGTGTTTCGTCTTTTCCAGCGCATCCGCACCGCGCACAGCAACATCCACATCGAAGTCCATGCCGGCAAAATAGATCTTCAGCATGTTGCCGATGTCAATGTCGTCTTCCACGATCAACAGGCGGGCTTTTCCCATAGCGGCCTCCAAAATTACGGTTGCACCGCGCGCAACTTGCTGGCATGCTTTGCGTTGCGGCGCACGGTATCGATATGTTTTTGCGTGACTTCTTTTTCGAATGAGCGAAAACCGCTCAACCGAAACCCATGTTTCTTGCAGATCGAAGCGATCTCCTCCACGCGCTGCCTCGTGAGGTGTTTGCCGAGCGTGTAATCCTCGAAACGACCTTCCAGCGCCAAGGCAATCGTTTCAGCCATGCAGGCGTATGCTTTGCCCGGCGGAAATCCGAAATTAAAATGGAAATCAACGGAACCCGGTATGTCAACCATTCCGCCGTCAATCACTAATATATCATCTCTCGCCCGGGCGACCATTGCAGAAACATCACGGGGGCGGGCTACATCGCACACTACACTGCCCGGTTGGAGAAATTCCGGGCGGATCACATCATGGATGGCGCTCGTCACGGTCAGGATCAACTGGGCGGATGCCAGCGCGTCCATCGTGGTGCTGACCGTTAGCTCGGCTCTTGCATGGACCTTCAGCCTGTCTCGCAGCTCTTCGAGTTTATCCATCCTTCGCCCGATCAAATGCAGACATTCGACCTCGTCCGCCAGCAGCTCGGCACATACCTGTCCGATCGCGCCCGTCGCGCCGACAACCGCGACCGTCGAGGAATGAAACGGAATATCCATGATGCGCGCCGCCTCGCGCAAGGCGTCCACCGCCACCATCACCGTGTACGAATCGCCGGTGGTGACCGGCACGTCCAGCGCGTTCGCGATGGTGATTCCTGCGTCACCCACAACGGAGGTGAACGCACCCAGCCCCAAAATTTGTGCTCCCAATTTCTCGGCGAGTCGCCCCGTCTGAATGATCTTGCGGTACACGGTCCGTTCCGGCAGTTCCATCATGCGCCGCGGCGTGTAGGGGCAGGCGATGAACCAGCCCTTTATTTCTTTCCTTGTCGATTCGGACTTTATGCCTTCGATCTCAGAGATGTAAACAGGCGGGAAAAATGTGGAGAAAAAATCGATCTGGCGTTCGCTCAATACCTTGCCAAGAAATGGATATTTGCGACTGACATCCCGTTTCGGGTCAATCGGATGGATGATGAAGGCAAAAGTGTCCAACGCTTACCACGATTCCTTTACCGCTTCGCCGGGACGGGGATACATCCGCTTGTGCAGGCTGGCAAATTTGAGTTTGTGATGGTCGCTATCCTCGTAGTGGACATCTTTATCTATCACACGGCGCTCTTTAGAGGCGACTAACACCACATCCGATTCGATGGTGCGCGCGGGATAGACGATCAAACCGGAACCGAGACGGCAATTATGACCCACTGCGCTTCCCATGACCGGTCGGTTCGAGTAATTGAGTTTGCCTTTTCCATCCAGCGCGCGGAGTGGCGCAGGGACGAGGTTGTAATCGGTAAACGTGGAGCCGGCGCCGATGAACGTGTTGCGCCCGATCACGCACATCTGCAAACAGGTGTTCTGTGCGATCATGCTGTTTTCCATCACGGTCGTCATGAACAATGCAGTGCGGAAAGGGAGAAAGGCACCATCACCCACAACGGAAAGCATCAACTGTACATCCTGCGAAATGTTGACGTTATTGCCGATGATGCAGTTTTCGATCACCGCCCCGGCGTTGATGGTCACGTTATCGCCGATGGTCGTCGGTCCGTGGATGATCGCGTGCGGGTCGATCACACAATTCTTCCCCACTTTCACCAACGCCGAGCTTTCAAGTACCTGCTTACCTTCGTACAACGCCCCGGCTAGAATTCGCAGTTTGAAACCGAGGTCTTCGGCGAGGCGCTTTTCGAAGCGCGCGCCGCGCGAGAACAAGCCAAACACCTCGTCCGCGATGAACACGTGCACCCACGAATCAATCGCGATGCAGGCGCGCAGCGGGACTTGAAACGTGAGATCGCCGCTTTGGTCCGCCATGTACGTCGGCACATGATAGTAACCGACTTCACGCGCCTCGAGATCGATGACCAGCGGGTCAACGTCCGCGACGGGACCGCGCGGGTAATACCACAGATCAGCGAGGAAGACTCCCCCCGCCGGGGTGTACGATGTGGAAAGCGGAAGCGCGTGTTCCTTGAAGGCTGGGTCGTCCGCGGAAAACGCGGCGCGGCAGGCGCGTCCTTTTTTGCGCGCCGCGGCAACGAACATCCGAATGTATTCTTCATCGAAGAACAGGTTGTCGCGATAGACGATCGTCTCTTCGCGTTCCGGCGGCATCCGCTGTCCCTGTTTCAACTCCAGTTCGCGGGTGGTGTATGGGGCAAGCACATTGCGCTGATGAAGCCACAGCGGCTGGTTTTGGATGCGCAAGTCGCGCGCCGGTTCATTGAACGGCGTGATTAGGTTGGTAGCATTGAGAATGACCTTCAGCATAGCGAGGTCAATTATTCCACAGAATTAGAAATTGCGGGCTGAGCGCCCCGCGTCCGTAACGCTAACAGAATTGTTTGGGGTGCTGGAAATTACCCTCTCCCACCTTCACCAGCGCGAACTTCCTCTACGATGGCAACGGGAAAAGAGTAAAATCCGTTATGAACATGGGCGTTTCAACAACAACCACCTACTTCGTTGGCGGTCACTATGAGGTCGCGAACGGAGTCGTCACCAAATACTATTTTGCAGGAAGCCAGAGAATTGCTATGAGACAAAATGGCACGTTGAACTACCTGCTCGGCGATCATCTTGGTTCGACCAGCCTCACGACCGATGCCAACGGTATTGTGATTTCTGAAATGAGATACAAGGCATGGGGCGAAACGCGCTATGCAAGTGGTACAACGCCCACGAAATATACATACACGGGGCAGTATTCATATGTTTCAGATTTTGGCTTGCATTTCTACAACGCAAGATGGTACGACAGCTCGCTTTCAAGATTCGCCCAAGCGGATACAGTTGTGACAGGAGGAGTTCAAGGGCTGGATCGGTACGCGTACACTAGCAACTCACCTATCAATTATGTTGACCCCACCGGGAATATGCACCTGTGCGGCGCGCAGATCCCGGAAGAAGATTGCCAAGCTGGCGTACTACCAGCATCTATGAACAATGGTAATCAAAATAGCCAGAATAATCAGAATGGGAATATAGTCGTAATCGTGTTCTGTGGTTCCAATCCTGGAGCAGGCATTTCTTCAGCCAATCCAAATTGTCCAGGTCAGGTACCAGCATGGCAAACCAATCCCAACAACTACAGTATGAATTTTGTGCCTTATCCTGGCAGCAAGTATCAACAAGCAAAAGACGCAGAAGGATTAGCACTTGATGTCACTGTTATCTTAATTTGCTATAGCGCCGGCACAGAATCTTGTTTGATGTATGCGAAATCTCGGGTTACTCAGAACCAGATGGTGCAATCTGTAGTCTTGTTAGGTCCAACTTTTACAGGAAAAAATGAGATGGGGAACGAACTTGTCTTCGGAGAATCAGGCGGAGAGACAAATGGGGATTGGGCATCATATATTGACACGCTCTTGGCAAACGATGTAGACGTGTTAGTTGTAAATGATGAGGTGTTCGACTTTTCAGACCCCACAAACGGGTATAAACCAGGCGAAACCGCCACCGGAGACTATGAATATTGGAGAAAATGGATGCCTCATTATGATGCAGGCGGATGGATTAAATGGGGCACCAATCAGAGCGAATCACTGAAAAACGATGTGTACAATTGGATTTCTGACCAAGCTGTAAAGTAGAACACATCTCAAAAATAGTTTTTGACAAAAATAACGATGCAAGCCAGATGAACGAAAGCGAGGTAATTCTCCAGAAAACGGTCATAGCGAACCAGAATACGGCGATAGTTTTGAAGCCATGC
>JBFMDB010000006.1:0-168059 GCA_040753755.1 Chloroflexota bacterium | reverse complement strand
CGCCCGTTTTACAGGTTTAGGTAGCAAAGGTTCTACCACTGCCCATTGTTCATCTGTAAGTTCCATCGGCTCGCTCCCATTTCGGATTTGAGCGCCAGTTTACCATTTTTGAGATAACTTCTAGTAAGAAATAAACAATCCCTCACAGAGGGACTGAAACTTTTTCAACAGCAGGTACACGGTGGCGTAGCCGCGCTGTTCAGGTAAGAAATAAACAATCCCTCACAGAGGGACTGAAACGCCATAATGCAAATGTTTCAACGCTTCTTCGCCATACAACATAGTAAGAAATAAACAATCCCTCACGGAGGGACGGAAACACAATGCCGCCGTTGGAGAGTTGAACTTCCATATAGTACGAAGTAAGAAATAAACAATCCCTCACGGAGGGACTGAAACGAAAGCGAAGGCATAATACATGCCATTGCGAACGAAAGTTGTAAGAAATAAACAATCCCTCAACGAGGGACTGAAACAGGGTGAGGGTGTTGCCCGAGATGCTGAAGCCGACAGTGTGTAAGAAATAAACAATCCCTCACAGAGGGACTGAAACGCAAAGTTGCCATACGACCACTTGTGTCGCAGACCCTTGTAAGAAATAAACAATCCCTCCATGAGGGACTGAAACGAGAAGGTTACCGTCTCGCCATCAGCGGAGTCCGCCCTCGCCCGAAAACTTTGTTGCGCAATGTGTACACTTGACGGCGAGCAATCTTCTTCACCCTTTGCATATTAACAACTGAAACCGATTTGGCTCAACAACACATCCCAGCCTCCCGCGCATGCCCCTCTCCTTTAGGAGAGGGGCAGGGGTGAGGTCGCTAGAAGCAAACATCCCCAATGGCGTTCCCTTATGTGGCGAGATAACAAAAAAGACCTGACAGGCTTTGCAACTTGTCAGGTCTTTTTGATTCACGTATATTATTGATCAGCGGGGGAATTTGATTAACCGAAATAGAAGCCCCGACAACTTCATTAGTGAAAGAAAAGCCACAAGCACGGCGGGCATATACACCTTCTGCCCGTCAATTTCCTTTGAATCAAAATACTCATCCAAATAATGAAGCGTGCTGATGGGGGTGAGCATAATTTTCAGCCACGTCCTTAATGAACGGACATTCTTCAACGTCGGCATGATGCCCATCTCGCGCGCAAGCAAATCGCAATACGTGAAATGCTCCACAGGGTAGACGTTCTCGGTGTTGATGGCGCTGTACTCGGCGCGCAACGATTCCCAATCCTTTTTGTGTTTGTCTCTCCAGCCTGCAGGCAGTTTGTACTTCCCTGCGAGCAAGCCGGCGGTGTAACGCGCCTGCATCTCGCTGATGGACGGAATGTTGCCGATGATCGGTCTCGCAAACCCGATGAGAAAAAGGTTCGGCAATTCCGTGTGGACACAGCCGAGGTAAAAATCCTTCAAGCGGATGGCGTCCGAAAGCACCGTCAGGCGTGAGGAGTAGCCGGTGGAAAAGACGAGCAGGTCGGGGGTGAGAGGAAGCGTGGAGGTTTGGTCGAAGTCGAAAAATTCGGTCGAGGTTTCGTCCACCGCAGGACCGATGATGTGCAGCCGCTTCTCCGCGACGGCATCGAGAAAATCGTCGCTCTTGTTGTGAAAGACGTTGAACAGTCCGCCCTTGGCGCGCGCCTTGAGTTTGAGATCCCATTCGCGCCTCAGCGCGCGGGCTTGTTCATTGGGGTTTGCGCTCTGCACTTGATGAGGGAACCACTTCGCCAGCAAACGGTCAAAGCGGATGCGGAACGTGACGAATCGTTCGCCGACCCAGTTGCGCGCGCCCTTGCCGAACGACAGCAGCAGGCGGTTGCGCAAAAAATCGGACGGCACGCCGCGGATCGGGTGATAGCGCGGGCTGACCCGAATCCCGGAACGAAGTGAAAGATACACCTTGTTATTGTGTTCGGGTTTTGCCAGAAAATTGGCGACGTCCGACGCGGATTCGCCGCCTCCGACCACAACGACTGTTGAATCTCGAACGCCCTGCGGGTCGTCGGTGACCGGGATGCCGAACGAATTCGGCGGCGCTTTTTGATTCGCCAAACCCGTGCAGAGATACACCGCATCGAATGTATAGGTTTCCTCTTTTCCCTTTTCTTCCACCGTGAGCGCCCAGCGTTCGTTTCTCCGCGAAAGATAACGCGCCTGCGCGCCGAAGCGGATGCATCGCTTCAAATTGTAGTGCGCCGCGAACTCCTCCAGATAATCGCCGAACTCGGAACCGCGGTAAAACTCTTCATAATTCTTTTCGGGCGCTACGTCCGCTGTCCATTTGCGAAAGCACGAGAACTGCGTCGTGTATTTTGTGGACGTGGAGACAAAATCCGCGCGCTGGTTTCCCCACACGCCGCGCACCGAATAACTCTTCTCAAAACAGACGATGTCCGACGCGGGGAACGAATCGAGCAGATATTTCAGCGTGACGAGCCCGCTGCACCCCGCGCCGACGACCGCGATTTTCATTCAACCTTCTCTATGTTGTGAATGACACGGCTCATACCACGGTCAGGCTGATCAGCACGTAGTTGAATTGACCCGACTCCGGGACGAAGAGCAAAAGACGATCTCCCGGCTTTACCGGCTTGGTCTTCAAATATTCATCGAGCATGATGTAAATGCTTGCCGCGCCGGTGTTGCCCGCCGTGCGCAGGTTCGTCCAGTAGGGAACCTCGCGGTTTGGAGAGAGTTCAGCCATGATCTTCTTGACCGATGACTCAAAGTAATACGAAGACATGTGCGGCAGGACCATCGTGTAACTGTCGAGGGTTTCATCGTGTTCGCACAACGCGCCGGTCACTGCCTCTTTGGATAGCGGCGCCATATACTTGGCAAGGATTCTCACATCCTGTGTCAACATCATGGGGCGGCTTTCGATCTTCATGCACAGTGGGGCTTGATTGGCGAACGAGCGCGAATACGTCCAGTTGATTTTCAGTGAGATGCCGTCTTCCCTCGGCTGAGGTTCGATGAGGAACGCGCCGGCGCCGTCCGACAGCATGAAGCGCAAAAAAACGGACATGAACCACTTGGATTTGCGCACGTCACGCAGGATGTTTGGAATATCATACGTGGTACGGAAGTTCTTCGATTTGAGCCCATCGGAGGATTGTTCGACGCCGACGCAGACCGCCGCCTTCGCCTCTCCCGATTTCACCGCGCGGTTCGCGTTGACGATCGCCTGCGCGCCGGAGGAGCAAATCCCTGAATTCGAGTTGATCTCGACCGAATGGGCGACGACTTTGTCCTTGCTCAATTGGTCGTGCAAAAGAGAGGAAATTCCCGGCGCGAGGATCGGCGCGTGCGTGGCGCCAGCCGAAAGATAATCAATTTTCGGCGCGCCGTCTGCAAGGCAATTTTTCACCGCGTTGGACGCCAGCTCGTAGATCGTATACGTCGCGTTCTGCTTTTTGTCCAGCGCGTAATGCCGGGTCTGAATGCCGTTCACCGCGAGAATCTTGTCCAGAACTTTTCCTTCGCCAAGAACTCTCCCCAGATAGTGATTGATGCTCTTGTTGTCCACCGCTTCGCCCGGCAGGAACGAACCCGTGCTGGTGATGTAGGAACTTGTCATATCGTCTCCATATCAAGCCGCCGTCTTTCTTTTTCGCAATAACTCGTAGGCAAATTCGTCGAACCCGATGTGATAATACAGATATTGGTTCGGGTCGGAGCGGAACGCGTCGCTGTTGTAGTGTCCGCGGTTGCTGTAGGTCTGGAGGTAGAAATCGAGGTCAATCATCGCGTCTTCGTCGTCCGCGCAGATGTGTTTGAGGCACCAGAGCAGGAGCGAGTCGGAATCGAACGAGTTGAGCGCGCGGATGGAGGTTTTGAAATCGGCAAAAAGTGTGATCGTGTAAACGACGATGATGACGATATTCGTCGCGCCGAAGATCTGCCACGAGTGCTTGCGGTTCAACTCCAGAACGCCTCTGCCGAACTGCTCGATGTCTTCCGGCTTGGTTTTGCGGTAGAACTCTATATTTTCCAGAAAGGCTTTCTTGTCGAACCGCTCGAAGATTTCGTACGAGAGATCGTCGTGACAGATGGTCAACCCGTGCTTGAGGATGTCTTCGATGGAATTAACGCTGAAATCTCCGTCAATGCCCTTGAGCATTTCGCCGGTCCGTTCCCTGCGTTCGGGAGTGCCTGAAAGCAAATAACGGTACAGGATCGGCTCGATCTGCACGTGCCGAATCAGCAGTTCGAGCGCGTCGCGCGAGGCGAAATATTTGATGCCGAAGGCGAGAACGGCGTCAATGATTTTTCTTTCGAACCCCCAAGCCCTGCGGTGGAACAGGAACTTCAAAGGGACTAGGATGATGCGGACAAAAAAATGCGAGATCGTGAATAGCGGACGGATGACATTGTAATCGAACCGCGCCTTTTCCTTGTCGAAGAGTTCGTTGACGTAATCGGTGATGTAGGGGAATTTTTGCGGGGTCACTGGTAGTTCCTTTTGGCAATAATCTAAAGTTGCAATGTTGGCAAATGGTTGCGGTGATTCTACCCGTTTTGAGAACAGCCCGTCTTCCGGGTTTGTCGAGCGCCTGAAATATACTTCATTGGAACTGCCAATGCCAGACAAAAAACTGCCAAAATGCGCCACATGTTAGAATTCGACTCGAGGCTTCCGTGCCCAAATCCGATCAAGGCATCACTAACGACCGCTACACCCTCATCCCACGCACGGCGATATTTTTGCGGCGCGGAGACTCGTACCTCCTGCTCAAAGGCGCGCCGACGAAACGTCTGTGGGCGAATAAATACAACGGACTCGGCGGTCACGTGGAGAGAGGGGAGGATGTGCTGTCCGCGGCGAGGCGCGAGTTGCTCGAAGAGACCGGTCTCACCGCTGATCTCTGGCTGTGCGGCACTTTGATCGTTGATGCGGGTGAGACGGGAATCGGTTTGTTTATTTTTACAGGGGAATGTGACGGCGAGCCGAAACCCTCCGAGGAAGGTCTTGCGGAGTGGGTTGAGTTCAAGAGAATTGGAGAATTGCCCGTTGTGGAGGATGTGCCAACCTTGCTCACGATCATCCATGGCATGAAGCGCGGCGATCCGCCCTTCAGCGCGCGGTCACGGTATGATGAAAATAACGAGTTAGTTGTGGAGGTTGGGGATTAACTCATCCCGTCATTGCGAGGAGCGTTCGTTGTGACGAAGCAATCCCTAACACAGTGACGGAGATTGCTTCGTCGTGGCTTCGCCACTCCTCGCAATGACGCTTGTGTTCTACTTCTTCCTCAACGTCACCGTAAACGTGCTTCCCTTGCCGGGGGTGCTGGTCACGGTGAGATTGCCGTGATGCTGCTCGATGACCTGCTTCGTGATGGCGAGTCCCAGCCCGATGCCGCCGAAGAGATCGTTCTCGTGACGTTCGAGGTGATAGAAACGATCAAAGATGCGCGACATGTTTTCTTTTTCGATCCCGATGCCGTGATCTTGCACGGTGAGAACGATGTCGCTGCCGTACGCGCTGATGCGCACGTCCACGTCTCCGCCTTTCGGGCTGAATTTGATGGCATTGTCCACGAGGGCGGCGATGGCGCGCTCGAGGGATTTGGAGTCGCCGGAAACGTGAGGCAGGCTGGGGCTGGGAGCGAAGCGCAGGTTCACATTCCGCTCGACGGCTTTCGGCGCGTAGCGGTCCGTCACATTTTTCGCGACTTCGTTCACGTCCACAGTTTGAAATTCGGGGAGGACGAGATCCATCTCTTGTAAGAAAAGGATATCGTTGACGAGATTCACAATTTGCTGGACGTTGCGCGCGACCGTGTCTATCCCCGTGTTGAGCTGGTCGCCGCTCATTACGCCTTTCTGCAACATTTGAAGATACCCGCTCGCCGCCATCAGCGGAGTCCGCAACTCGTGCGCGATGTTGGTGAGGAACTCCCGGCGGGCGAGGTCTTGCTCGGCAAGTTTTTGATACGCCTCGGCAAGTTCGCTCGCGCGCAAGCGGAGGTCGTCCACCGCCATTTGATCGTTCGAGCGCAGGCGGTTGCTGATCTCGCTGACCATCGCCATCGCCACACTGCTGGAGGAATGCAAGACGCGGTCGAAGCCGGTTTTATCGAGTTCGAGCGTGGTGAGCGCGGTCTTCGCCGTAACGGTCGCGGCGCGCGGCGCGTTGTGGATGAGCGCCATCTCGCCAAAGAAATCGCCGGGTCCCAAAGTTTTCAACAGCCGCGCTTGGGTGTTATTGATGATCTTGGTTACTTCCGCATCGCCTTCGAGGATCATGTAAAATCGATCCTCCACTGCGTTCTCGCGGCACAACACCGCGCCCGGCGCGTAGGCATGCACTTGACTGTTGGTGATCAATTCTTCGATCTCACCGGGCTTGATGCCGGGAAAAGCTCTAGGGATAATCTTCGAAGGGGCGCGGAGGGTGGTCATGTTGCGGTTATTCTAGCACGGCGGGAAATTTGAATCGAAGTCCCATTTGAACTAAAAGGAAATTGCAAGGATGATTTTGTAGGGGCATGGTCACCCTGCCCTTACTTTTTTGAAAACCACGGAAAGAACGCGCTGGTGTTCTTCATGTATTCCTCGTAGCCGGGTTTGCTTTGCATTGTTCGTTCGAGCATGGCAACGCCGGAGACGCGGAGCAGCAGCCACGTCATTAAAATGGGGGAGAAGATCGTCCACCACGCGCCCGCCGCGAGGGCGATGATGTAAATTCCCCACCACACCGCCGCTTCGCCAAAATAATTCGGGTGGCGGGAATATTTCCATAAGCCTGTGGTAAGGATTTTCCCTTTGTTTGATGTATCGCGTTTGAAAAAAGTTAATTGCAAATCCGCAACCGATTCAAAGAACAAGCCGGCCAGCGCGATGAGCGCGCCGATGAGATCGAGCGGAGTCAATATCGCCGGGAAGCCGGACGATTGCGCGGCGATGATGGGCATACTGATGATCCACATCAAAAACCCTTGCAGTACAAAAACCTTGAGGTATGAAATCCACCACCAGCGCGTGCCGTTCTCTTCCCTCCATTTTGCATAACGGAAGTCTTCGGGTTTACCCCAGTTTCGTAAACCAATGTGTAACGCGAGGCGGATTCCCCACAACGTGACGAGCGCTGTCATCCACTGTTTGCGCGGTAAATAGCCCTGTCCGTTTGTAAACGCAAACCATGCAATAACGATAAAACCAATTCCCCAGAAAATGTCCACGATGCTGGCGTTCTTGAGCGCGAGGCTCAATAACCAGAGCAATGTCATCAAACAGAGGATGAGGAGTCCGCTTTGGAGGAAGAGATTTGTGAGAGGCATTACGATTCTTTCTTTTGATAAAAGACGAGCAGGGTAGTTCCGTATTTTCGCTCGTCGAACTGTTCAAGATTCTTGAGCGTGACTGTGCTGAATTTGAATTCGCGCGGCGCGATCTGCACAATGGCCCAGCCGTCGTCCGCGAGCCACTTGATATTGTCGTCCACAAGTTCCAACGCTTTTACCCACATGTCTTTGAACTGCGGAGGGGCGATGTAGATGTATTCGAATTGCCTGTCCGGCGGCGAGGCGAGATACGCGAACGCGTCCGCGCGGCGGATCTCCGCTTGCGATGTGAATCCGCAATGCTCCACGTTGTATTTGATCGTTTCGATGGGTTCGCGATTTGAATCCGTAAAGCGAACGAACGCCGCGCCTCGGCTCAGCGCTTCTATTCCGACGGCTCCCGTCCCCGCGAACAAATCCCACCAGTTTGACGCGATCACGTCGCTGGAGATGATGTTGAACAAGGCTTCTTTGACGCGGTCGGTAATGGGGCGGGTCGTATCGCCCGCCACCGATTTCAACTTCCGCCCTTTGGCTTTCCCTGCAATGACTCGAAGACTCATGGGATTTTCTTTACTTCGCAGAAGATCGCGCCTTGACGGCCGATTTGCAGGACAGGCGGCGCGTCCCGGTAAATGGATCGGTCGTCGTTGGTTCGTGAATTGACCAAGACATAATCTCCAGTGCGCACTTCGTCCATCGCGCCGCGCAGGCTGCGGATGATCGTGTCGCTGCCGGCGTAATATTCGGCAATGTAAGCCTCTCGAAGAACGAAAACATTTGCGGGTTGATTCAACTGCCGGTCTAACTTTTCGACCGCTTCTTTATAACAGGTCAGCCAGTACTCCGTTTCGTATTGGCGGAAAACTCCGCCTGTGCCGCCAACGAACGAATTGTAATACGCGTACTCGTAGGGGTGGAGTTGGATAATTCCATTGATCCCCGGATAAAAAATAAGTACAACCAGCCCTGCGCGTAGCCAGTTTGGTGCGTTTGTTTTGTTTGCGATGCCCCCAATGATCCGCTCAAATACAAATCCCGAAAAAATAAACACCGGCGGCAGAATAAAAAGGAAATGACGCAAACCATCGTAGACCGCGGGCTGAAAAATCAGAACATAAGCGACGAGTAAGATAAACGAGCCGAGCGTCAATGCCAATGGAACGAATTCTTTTGAGGCTGGCTTGTGTTTCCAAAAGCCGATTGCGGCGCCAAGCCCGAACAGAAACCACGTTGGTTCCGTGAGCGTTGACCACAACATGAAAGGGAGGTAGCGCCGCGGCATCTCATTCGCGCGGAAGATTTCGCCGTTGAACAACACTGCCAGCTCGGTCGGATTATCCGACATGAACTTGAGGGTTTCAAAAAGCCTGCCAACCGGGTTTTCCCAAAGGTAGGGCCACGTCAACAGCGTCACGGCGCATGCGATGACTGCGTAACTGGCAAGCGGCTTGAGAAATCTTTTTATCTCTTTACGCCCAACGCGTAGCGCGTAGGCTGCGACAAGGAATCCCGCCAGCGGACCCAGCACGCGAATCGAAGTCGCAATTCCCAAGCAAAACGCGGCGGCGATGATCTTCCAGTTTTTGTTCCGGGCATCGTTCGCAATGTCATCTACCATCTCGAAACCGAGACAAACCGAAGCGAGAAAGAAAACCAAGAAAGGGGGATCTTTCGGGTTGATGAAGGCGTGTCCCCACAACAATGGTTGAAAGGAGAAGAACGAGGCTGCCGCGAGCGCGGCGGAGGGTTTCATCCAGCGCGCCGCGAGGCGATGGAGGAAATAAATTCCCAGTTGAAAAAAAAGAAAATTGACCAGATGCCACGCGGAGGCGCGGTCCGAACCGAGCGCTTCCAGTCCGTAGACGAAATTCCGCGCGAGAAAAAGGTACGCGGGTCCGCGCGTCTTGTGGTCTTCCGCGCTCGGTCCGTAGGAATTTTCAAGGTCGAACCCCCCGCTGAACCATTCGCGCGGCGAGTACGCGTACCCCAGCGCATCGGCGTACTCATAAAAAAGAGGCTCGTCCCATGACAATCCGTAATTTTGAAAAGTGAACAGACCGATCGTGATATTGATCGCGAGCAGTAGGTAAATTGGCTTTTGAATTATTTGCTTGAAAAGGGAGTTCATTGCAGCGCGTTGCCGAGGGCATCGAAGGCTTTGACCTCGGCTTGTGCAGACGGACTGTTCGGGTATTCGCTTTCGAGCAAGCCCCAGATCATCGAATCGCTCCAGCCTTCGAGGAACGGCGTTTTTGCGCGGAGCGTGCCTTCGTGCGTGAATCCAAGTTTGCGCGGCACTGCGGCGGACGCCAAATTACCGGGATCGCAATGAATTTCGAGGCGATGGATATGAATGATCTCAAAAGCAACTTTCACGAGTGCGGCTGTTGATTCAGTCGCCAGCCCTTGTTTGATGAAATCCTTGTGAAGCCAATAGCCGATCTCAAGTTCTTTTTCTCCGAGCCGCGTGTGCAGTCCCGTTCCGCCGAGGAGGCGGGTTTCCTCGCGGTTGAAAATCCCATACACATAATCTTTTTGCAAGTCGAAATTGCCGCGAAATCGTTGGAGCCGTTTTACCTTTCCTTCGAGGGGCTCGGGTTCGCTGTGCGCCCACGGCATCCATGGCTTGAGATGCTCAACGCTCTCCCGTACCGATTCGGCTAGCAAGTGCGCGTCAGATGGGTTGTAGCACCGCAGTACGAGTCGTTTCGTTTCGATTCGATATGCAGGGTTTTGAATATTATCCTCGTTCATTTTCTTTTGCTGTATTTTTTATTTGCCGCAGGTTTGCCGAACCCGTTCAACAGTTTGTTCAATTCGTTTTCCTCGCCCGCTTGCCCCTTAAAATAATCGTTCATGAAAACCGACCGTCGCAACCGCAGCGCCATCGGAGCGACCGCTTTCAAATCGTTCAGGGTGACTTCGCTGCGACCGTCTGTCGCGGCGTAGGCACGCGCCGATTCGAACCACGTGATCTCGGCGCGCAGCGAATCGATTCCCATTTTTTGGACGAGCGCGATAGCGGGGTTGGCAACCGAATCGGGGATGGCGACTTTCTTGATCTGCTCGCGCGCATTGCGGATCTCCGCCGCCGCCGCTTCCATCTCCGGGGTGAACTGATTCACCAACTGACGCGGATTCGCCAAGTATGCCTGCACCCTGCGGTACGCCTCCAGCCGCTGCGACGCGTCGTCCAAGCCGCGCATGATCACCCGGAGTCCGAAGCGGTCCAAGATCTGCGGACGGAGGTGCCCCTCTTCCGGATTCATCGAGCCGATCAACACGAAGCGCGAGCGATACGTCGCCGCAACGGGACCGCGCCGCACGGTGTACGATCCCTGCGCCGCGGCGTCGAGGATCGAATCCACGATCTCGTCGCCGAGCAGATTGATCTCGTCAATGTACAGCAGGTTGCGGTCCGCCTGCGCCAATATTCCGCGTCGAATGCGCATCCGCTCGTGGATCGCGGCGCGTTCGTCAATGCCGCCGACCACGTCTTCGAGCCGCGCGTTCAGCGGCAGTTCGATCAGGCGGACTTTGTCCGGCGCGGTGAGTGGCTTCCCTTCGGCGAATTTTTTTGCGCAGTCCGGGCAGACGGCGTCCATTCCGCCGGCTTCGATGTCCTCCGGCAAACAACCGTAGGGGCATGTGCTTCTTTCCACCATGGGGAGCAAATCGAGCAGACTTCGCACGGCGGTCGTCTTTGCCGTGCCGCGCGGACCGATCAGCAGAATGCCGCCAACGTTCGGGTTGATCAACGCGAGCAGGAGCGCGAGTTTCATCTCTTGCTGTCCGACGATGGCGAGGAAGGGGAAAGGCAGCGCCTCGGTCACGCGCCCCTCGTCCATTTCCAACGGGGGCAGGTGTTTCCCGGAGACGTAATCTATCAGTTCGCGCAAACTCTTGAACGAGTGCGCGACGGGTTCTATTTGTTCGGCGTCAGAGGAGGTGAGATCGGGTTCGGTCATTGCGATTCGCGCAGTTTCTTTTCTTTTAGCCGGCGTTCCTGTCTTTCTTTTGCCTGTGTTAATTTGAGCGTTTCTTCTTCGGTTTCGGCTTTCAGCGGCGGGACTTCTGTCGGTTTGCCGTTGTCATCGAGGGCAACATAAACGAGATATGCGGTATTCGTGTGGGAGCGTTCACGTGAAACCGGGTTTTCGGCAAGCACATTTACTTCCGCCTCCATGGATGTTCTGCCGGTGTAAGTGACCTCCGCGTTCAAAATAACAAGATCGCCGATTTTGATCGGTTCGCGGAAGATCATTGAGTCAATCGCAACGGTCACGACCTTGCGCTGGGCGTGCCTCATGCAGGCGAGCGCGCCGGCCTCGTCAACGAGTTTCATAATCCAGCCGCCGTGCACGTTGCCCAGCAGGTTGGCGTGTTCGAGGTGCATCAACTGCGAAAGCGTCACGCGAGAAGCGTTGATCGGCTTGGGAGGGAGTATATTTTTCATTGTTGGTTGTTTAGGAGTTTACCATGCATCCGGCGGGAGGCACAAATAACAAGAAAATTGCGGATTTGGAAGGCTTGCACTGGATTCTAGGAGCAATGTACCAATTGTTCGACTCGCTTTTGCGTAACTTTACCGTGAACATGGCGTCTTAATGGTGGGTATCCCATGATTATTGATACGATCTTTAATCGCGCGGCAGAGTCGCCAACCTCACTTGCGGTTCAATGTGAGAACGAGGTAATCACCTATTCCGAGTTGCTGACGCGCGCGAAAAAACTCGCATCTCACCTGCACGGTTTAGGAGCGGGCAGGGGATCATTTATCGGAATCTGCCTTCCCCGTTCCGTAGACATGGTGGTGGGCATGCTGGCAGCCATGATTTCCGGAGGTGCATACGTGCCCCTGGATCCATCGTACCCAAAAGATCGTATCGGTTTCATGCTTGAGGACGCCGGGGTCCGATTCGTGATCACCCAGAACTCGTTGACAAGTTTATTCCCACCTCAACACATTCAAATCGTCTGCTTGGATCGGGATGCCCGCGAAATCGCAGCCGCGTCCCCCGACCTTTCCATAGAGGTTCTTCCACCGGATAGCCTTGCTTACGTCCTTTATACATCAGGCTCAACCGGCAAGCCAAAAGGGGTTATGGTTTCACATGAAAGTTTGGGTAATTTTGTGAGGATTTCGCAATCCGCTCTGGATGTTGTCCGCACGGATGTGTATCTTCAGACCGCTTCGATCAATTACGCTTTGTCGGTCAGGCAATTGATGGTTCCACTTGCTTGCGGCGCGCGCATTGTTGTAGCCACGGAAGAGCAAGCGCGCGACCCACTTATGTTATTCGACCTTATTAAATGCCGGGAAGCAACGCTCATGGATGTGGTGCCGTCATTTTGGCGCACTTGCATAAATCGCTTGCTGGCTCTGCCTCCCGAGGAGCAACGACTGCTCCTCGACAATAACATTCGCCGGATCGTTTCTGTCGGCGAACCTCTTTTGTTTGACATTCCTCTCGATTGGAGGAATAAACTCGGGCATCAAGCCCGGCTCGTGAACATCTTCGGGCAGACCGAAACTACAGGAGTCGTTGCCGTCTACTCAATTCCGCCGGATCAAACTGCCGATCGTGCTGCAGTGGTTCCCATCGGGTGTGAGGTTACGGATACCCAGCTCTATATTCTGGATGCCGCGCTCAAACCGGTTTCACCCGGAGAAATTGGCGAACTCTGCGTGAGCAGTCCCTGCCTCGCGCTGGGGTATTTGAATCGACCCGAGTTAACCGCAGAAAAGTTCATCCCCAACCCTTTCAATGACGGGATTAGTGATCGGCTGTATCGGACAGGTGATTTTGCGCGCCGAAGAGCGGACGGCGTGATCGAATTTCTAGGCCGAGGCGACAATCAAGTCAAAATCCGCGGACAGCGGCTTGAGCTGGGCGAGGTCGAGGCTGTCATACGCGCATACAAGCATGTACAAGATTGTGTGGTGGTTGCAAAAGGCAGGTCTTCTGATGAACGATTTCTCTCCGCATATATCGTAGCCGCCGAAACAATGTCCGGGAGAGAGGTTGCGGACTTCATGCGCACTCAGGTACCGGACCATATGATTCCTATAGAGTTCAATTTTCTGGATGCGCTCCCGCTCACTCCAAATGGGAAAATTGACCGCCTTGCCCTTCAAGAATTGAACGCGCCTCCGAAGTCGAATCCTGAACCGATTCCGAACGAACAGCCGAGAAACGATATCGAAGGTAAGCTCGTGAAGATGTGGAAAGTTCTTTTGAATCGTCCCGCGATTGGTATACACGATAAGTTTTTCGACCTTGGCGGGCACTCTTTTTTGGCGGTTCGTCTTTTTGCGAAAATCGAGGAAGAATTTGGCGTCAGGCTTCCGATCACGACCCTTTATCATGCAGCCACGATTGCTGAGCTCGCCGAAACGATCAAACAAGGGGGACACCCCGCCCTTGCGTGGAATCCGCTGGTACCGATTCGTACCCAAGGCTCCAAACCGCCGTTCTTTGGAATTCACGGGCACGAAGGCGGGGTTTTGTTCTGGAGTTCATTATTGGAGTTCTGGCCCGAAGACCAGCCCTTTTATGCATTGCAGGCACAAGGGGTGGATGGAATTCGACCGGCGCTAAAAAAATTCGAAGATATGGCAGAGTTATACATCCGCGAGATTCGCAAAGTCCAGCCGAGCGGTCCGTATTATCTGGGCGGGTATTCAATGGGAGGTGAAATAGCCCTCGAGATTGGACAGCAATTACTACGGCAGGGCGAGCAGGTTAATCTTTTGGTCATGTTCGATACAAAATTCCTTAGCCATAGATCTAACTCGGTATCGAGTTTTTCCACATTGCCCTCCGAGGTTGAATCTCGGAGGTCGCCGAGCCGTTTGAATATATTGCGGCATAAAGGGGTTGGACACGCTCGGCGATTGGCGAAGTTGAGTGGAAGGCAGAAGTTGGAATACATTCTGCATGATCTAAGTTATCGGATAGAGCGATTCCTGGTTTTCACGCTTGTGGAAGTGTTTAGGTTCGCAGGCAAGCGGCTCCCAGATAAGTTGCTTCTTAATTACTTGCGGAAGTCGCATACTCAGGCTTTACACGCATATTCCCCCCAATGGTATCCCGGACGCGTAACCCTGTTTCGCGCTAGTGAAACCCTATCCTCCGAACCGGAGGACCCGTCGGTGGGTTGGCACTCGTTGGCGGGTGGCGGAATCGATGTCTACCATTTCAACGCTACGCATAACTTATTGCATCCCCAATTTGCCCCCGAAGTTGCTTCTCGATTGATCGAATGTTTAACACAGGCGCAAAATAGCCGCTAATCCATATCCTCGCGCAAGTCGCCGCTGTCTACGGTGTGGAGTCGCTCAGGCTCCTCAGCCAGCACGTCGATCAGGCTATGTGTCAACTCTTGCATCAGCGGGGCAAGCGGAACCTGCGCGGGAGGCGTGATGCGTCCCGGGGGAGGCGGGGGATTCTGTCTAGGTTTGTCTGCATCCCCCGACCGATTCCGTACGATGCGCGGATCGCTTGTTAGAGTGCCGACAAAATATCCCATCACCGAATAGACCTCCCGCTGTCTGGTAACCCAGCCGATCCATTCCCCGAGACGATTAAACAAATAGGGATATTGCAGGTAAGCGTCCACGTCGCCTTGTGAAGTGTAGATTGGGATGATTCGGCTAATGTTTTGCACCATGGTCACTCAACGTCATTATACGTCCAATAACGGTTCACGAAATAATTCCAAAGCATTACAATTCCAATGGCGATGGCGAGCGTCGCGTTCTTCGCCGCCACTTCGGGAGTAACGAATGCGAAAACGTTCATTCCCGCGAACAATCCTTCGAGGGGCGGTTCGACGAAGTGCAGGATGGGGATGCGGATGGCGATCCCGATCGCGTTCACTACGAAGAACATCCCCAACTGTTGGAGGATGTGCCTCGACCGCGATTCGGGATACGTCCAATAGCGGTTGCCGGTGAAGTTGTTGATCACCGCGCAGATGAAAGAAATGGTCCCCGCGTATACCAACCGCATCGAGAACAGACGGGTGAGCAGATTCATCACGCCGAAATCGACCAGCGATCCGATCGCGCCAACCGCGGCAAATTTTAAAAACCGTGACCGTTCGCGTGTATCGTTTAAGATCATGCCAGCCCGAGTTTTTGTTTGAAATAGGGAACGGTTTTCTGGATACCTTCATCGAGTGAAACGCGAGGCTCCCAATTTAAGATCGTCCGGGCGCGTGTGATGTCCGGGCGGCGTTGCTGCGGGTCACGGACACTGCGCGCGTCTACGAATGTGATGCCTGCTTTATTCCCAGTGATGCGGTTGATCGATTCGGCGAACTGAAGCAACGTCATCTCGTGCTGGTTGCCAATATTGACCGGCAGATGCTCCTCTGAGTGTAGTAATTTTACAATTCCTTCGATCAGGTCGTCCACATAGCAAAATGAACGCGTCTGACTCCCGTCACCGTAGACTGTGAGCGGCTGACCGAGCAGTGCCTGCTTCAACAAGTTCGGCAGGGCACGCCCATCCTCCAAATCCATGCGCGGACCGTAGGTGTTGAAGATGCGCACGATACGCGAGTCGACACCGTGATAGCGGTGATACGCCATCGTGATGGACTCGGCGAACCGTTTTGCTTCGTCGTACACAGCGCGCGGACCGGCAGGATCCACGTTGCCGGTGTAATCCTCCGTTTGCGGGTGCACGAGCGGATCCCCATAGATCTCACTGGTGGAAGCAAGCAGGAAGCGCGCCTTATTCGCTTTTGCCACGCCGAGGCAATTGTGTGTGCCGAGCGCGCCGGCTTTCATTGTCTGGATCGGCAAATTGAAATATCCCGACGGCGATTGCGGATTCGGGCTGGCGGGCGAGGCGAAATGCAGAACCGCATCCACCTTGCCTTGCACGAAAATATAGTTCGAGACATCGTGTTTATAAAAAGAGAACCTTTCGTTTCCCATCAGGTGCGCGATGTTTTGTGGATTGCCGGTAATGAAGTTATCCAACCCGACGATCTCGTGCCCTTCGGAAAGCAGTCGGTCGCACAGGTGTGAGCCGAGAAACCCCGCGGCTCCGGTAATTAGTATACGCATAAATATTCCTTTTCTGGTTTCGCACTTCGACTACGATCTCGCTATGCTCGATCTTCGCTCAGCGCGCATGCCTATCTCCAATCGATTTTTGTGACCAGTCCATCACCCGTCACTTGAAATGCCTGATTATTGCCGGTGTCAACCAGCCAAAGGTTACCCTGATACACGACAGCGATGAAGTAACCCGACTGCCCATCAATTTGACCGGGCGCCCACATCGGAATCTGCGGCTCGAGGCCGGGCGCGTCGTTCGCAGGGAAAACTGTCCGCCGGTTGGAGCCGTCGCGGTCCATGACGACGACGCGGTAGCGGCTGGTCTCGCTTTGCTCTTGGAAGATGGCTTGCAAGTACGCGACCTGATATTGTCTTTCCCGCGAACTTGATTGGATCGGCGAAGCGTTCGGGTAAGCGAACATGCCGGTCAATTGCGCGATTTCCAACGTTGAGTCGTTCTCGAACGAAGTGGCGCTGAGATCGAAAAAGGGCGAATCTTCGTCGCTCACTAGACTGGGAGGCGGTGCATGGGTTACAAAATACAGCGTCTTACTGTCTGCTCCCCACGAAAGTGACGGGAGCCATGCCCAGTCGCTGTGTGTGTTCAATGGGACGATATCGAGCAGGGGTTTGAGGTATTTGCCGTCGATGTCCACGAGGCCGATTCCATCGGGCCGGGCGTAGGCAAGTTTCCCGTCCGGCGCGAACGCAAAAGTCATGCCCCACCAACCGTAGACTCCGCCGGCGTTTGCATCCAAAATTCTTCGTCTCTCGCCGGTCGAAATACTGTAACGGTGCAGGTCGTTGTTCGCCTGCCAGCCCGGCGCAGCGGCGCGCGGCTCGACCGTGGAAAACGCGATCGAGCCGGTTCCGGGAATCCAATCGGCAAAGTGGACGACGTTCGAGATGCCGGTGCTGAACGGTTTGCTTCCCGGATTCGTGCGGACCGCCCACAGCGTATTGATCTCTTTCTCTGGCGATCTTGTCGATTTGCGCGTGTAGATCAAGTAATCTCCGCGCGGCGAGAGCCTGAAGATCCGCCCGTCAAGATCGCCTGTAGTGACGAGCGGAATCCGATTCGCGGTGGACGCATCGATCAACCATGCGTTGCCGCCGGCGATGTAAGCGAGTTTGCCGGGGATCGGCAGCGGCGCAAACGAGGATTGCGCGCCGATCATCACGATCTCGGGCAGCGCTTCTTGCAGGATGACAGTTTTGACGATGGATTGACTGATCTCGACATCGTTTTCGAGGACGCGGCGGTAGGTGATTTCCTGCAAGCCATTGGCTCCCGCTTGCACGAGGCGCGTATCACCTTCAGGCAGAGACTCGTTTCTCACAACCTGCTTATCGAAGGGAATGACCTGTTCTTCTGTTTCGAAGAGTTCTTGAACGCGGATGATTTCAATCGCATCTCCGTCGCTTAGGACGGTGTATAGCGGAGGTTCCACCCGGTCGAGATTGCCCATGATGATTCCCGCAGATTGAAGCGATTGCTGAACCGTGCTCCCCGAAGGCACAGTAACGGTTTGCGTCGTTCCGTCCACTGCGACGCTGATCGTGATATCCGCGCCGGTCAGTTGTGGAGAACGACAGCCTGCAAGCGCTAGGGATGTCGAAAGAAGGAGAAGCAACCGAAAGGATTGAGAGAGGCGGTGCATTTTCAAGTCGCTTTGATAATCCGTTGTATAATCCCGTCGCTATCGGATTCGCCCGGTGATGATCATCGCACCGTTCGTAATCGTGATGGACTCGATGCGCAGGCCGGTCGCGACCGGACCGATCGAGCCTGTGTAAGCCTCTTCGATCATCGCGGTGATGGCGTTGTTGATGCCCTGCGGCGCGGGGAAGGGACCGAAATCGGCTGAGGCGATCTCGATCCTCGGGTTCCCAAGATCGTCCACGCCGACGTTGACAATGATGCCAATATTGGCGGTGAACATGCCTTGCTGGGTCTTTCCGTAGATCTTCATTTGTCCGTCTCGCAGGTACACTTGCGGCTCGGTGATCAACGGCTGGTTGTTTTGTTGCAGGTTGGGGTCGGTCTGCATCCGCAACGCGAGGTAGGACGTGATCTGCGGCTCAGTGATGCCGATCGTCACAACGCCGGTGAGCAAACCCTCTTCGAACGATTTTTTGATCCCATCCTTGAGGCTTTGCGCGGCTTCGGTTGAAACAGGGATGGGGTCGAGGTTCGAGTAATCGGGTCCGCCGACGAAGACAGTGCAGGCGAGGGATGCGAGGATGAGTGTGACAAATAAAGTATTGAATTTGATTTGCTTCATTCTTTCGTATTCCGTACTGCGTACTTCGTAAATTCGTAATTGGTGTGGTCTCGATACGTCCCGCGACGCTTCGACTTCGCTATCGCTCAGCGCGTGCAGGACTACTCAACCACCATCAATCGTCAATCGTAAATCTAAAATCGTAAATCGAGGCAATTATAGCATGAGCGATTCGCAGGCTTCTTCCACACAAAATTCCGAAACCGATTTGTCACTTTCGGCGCAACTCGAGGCGTTGTTGTTCGTTTCGGGCGAACCGGTGGCAATTGCACAACTTGCTACCGCGTTGGACGTTGCTCCCTCCGTCGTCGAGCGCGGACTCAACGAACTGGACGCTTCGCTTTCGCAACGCGGCTTGAAACTCCAACGTCACGCCGGGCGCGTCCAGTTGACGACCGCGCCGCAACTTGCGGAGTTGATCGAACGCTTCCTCGGTTTGGAGGCGACGACTCACCTCAGCCGCGCCGCCCTCGAAACGCTGGCGATCATCGCTTACCAGCAACCGGTCACGCGCCCGCAGATTGACTCGATCCGCGGCGTGAACAGCGATAGCATGATGAAGAGTCTTTTGCACAAGAACCTGATCTTCGAATCGGGCAGGGGAGATGGACCCGGCCGCCCGATTCTCTATTCCACAACGCCTGAATTTTTACAGCACTTTGGGTTGAACTCGATCCTCGAAATGCCCCCGCTGGCAAAACCTGAGGAGGAAGAGTCCAAGCAGGATGAGTTGTTAAAGGGGTGAGCCCGACCCCCCTCTGACGATTCTCTATCGAGACTTATGATAGGTTCTCCCCCAAATCCGATGATTTATATTTTGCATGTTCATTCAAAGAGTTTATCATCGTATTTGGGGGAGATGTCACGAAGTGACAGAGGGGGTCATAACCGAACCTCAAGCCTCACGGTGACGTTATCATCTTTCTCAAGACCCTCGGCTTTGCGAACGCTCACCTTGAGCGGCACAAGGTACTTGCCATCTTTGGGGAACAGGGAAGTCGTGAATTCGGTTTTGCCGATCTGCACATGGACCGGTATCACTCCCCAACCGTAGGTCGCAAATTTTGATATTGCCTTGATTTCCGCGCTCTGCTTCGCCGGTATAGTGACGAAGAAAAACGGGGAAGGACCGCGCCAGAATATGATTTTGCCGCTGAATTCGATGTTCATGGCGACAGTATATCAAAGCATTGAAGTCTGGTAGATTTTAATTTGGGAATTTGTCTAACGATTGCTTTAACGGTGGTGACGACCGCCCATTTCATTGCGCTGGTGGTGTAGGGATGCTCAAGTACAAGGTGGAATATGAGCCTTTGAATGTGAATGAGTACCAGCAGCGCTATGAAGAGCAACAGATCAAGTATATGAAGAAGAAAGCCGCCAAGTTCGGCTTCCAGCTCGTTCCCGTCTAAACGGTTTCTGAGACCGATTGTTAGGCTTGTTTTCTCATACCAACTAATTTATCAAGATTCTTCCATAAGGCATGTAAAAATTTATGTTCCGCGGTGATACATACCACTGAGAATCGACTTTTTCGAATTCCCAAGAATAGCCGACTGCAGGACGGAACCACCAGGTCGTATCTGGATCAGGTACAACGGTGGCCCTATTACCATTGACATGCACGCTGTAAATCGAATCTTCAGGGCCAAGATCTAGGAAACCTTCTGTTTCCTCTTTTACCTCGTTGACTGAATGCTCTTTGCGCCAATGAGGAGCCATCAGGTCATAAGCCTTCTGATAGTCTTCGTTCAAAAGGGCTTGGCGAAATTCCTGATACTTCAATAACACTAGACGTTGCTCGTTTCTGAGCGGGATAAGCAGATTAGCGAAGTATCCCAATACGATACAGATTGCTAAAAAATGCCAACCCAAAACTCTTTTCGAAGGCTGCTTGAATTCACTGAAGTAAGCCAATGAAAAAGTAATAACACAAAGACTAGCTAAGAATTTCACCCCAAGATAGTTGTTATCATATAGCACGCCATTGGTAGCGATTCCCTCCGCCAATAAAAAGCCCAAGTAATGTAGCCCACATGCCGATATTACCCCGACTACGCCGATTAGTATTAATCCAATCAATGCTCTTCTCATTGAATACCCTATTTTCTGAATCGTGTTTCCAGAGCCCAACTACGGTTTAGAGTGGTTATACAGCCTACAGGCTGTATAATTCCTTAACATCTTTTTCAGCCATTATACGATTTTCAGGTTGCATAGGCAATGAGGCTCATTTCGAACTCTTTCACCCCTTCACATACGATAACTTCTCAGCGATCAAGCCATCCTTCAACTTGAACACATCCACCCCGCGGATGTGACCATCTCCCCACGTGTATTTCCAACGCATCACACAGCGGTTGCCGAAGCCGAAGATTTCTTCGATGTCAATGTGCGCGTTCGGCGACTCGCGGAAGAAATCCTCCCAAAATTTAGTCACTGCCTGCTTGCCTGAATACTTCGTCCCGTCTGGGGAGGGATGCGTATTCTCGAAGACCGTGTCGTCGCTCGTCAATTGCATCATCGCCGCGACGTCATGGCGGTTGAACGCGTCGTTGAAGTCCATTACTGTTCGCACCGAAGCTTCGATTTTTGACATATTTGCTGGGCTCATGGGAAAACTCCTTCAAAATACGGCGTGTCACCCTCCCGATGAGCATCGGGACGATGTGAGGGAGCGGTTGTCCGCGACCGAAGGGTCTCTCACTATCGTATCTGAGATTCTTCGTCGCTTCGCTCCTCAGAATGACACATTACTCCGTTTCATCTTCTCTCAACCAAATATCCTGCTCGGCGTCGTACCGCAAAAGATAATCGGTTTGGGTGCGTTCGGTGCCAGCGATCAAATTATAGTTGAACGCCGAACCGCGCACGAACATCTCGTCGGCTCTGCGGAAGACGATCCTGCGCGCCTTGTCGTCGCCGTCCGCGCCCCAGCCTGCCATCGAAAACTCGAAGCGGGGCTTGCCTCGGATTCTTCCATCATTCCCCAACGCCACCGACCAGACCTCCGATTTGCGCGTTAGACCGAAATACAATCGTTTGCCCGCGGCTCGGTTGAACACGCCCAGCCCGAATGCGTCGATATTTTTCAGTTGCGAAACGATCTCGCCGGTATCCACGTCAATGTGATAGACGATTCCAACTTCCGCATCCTTGCTCGAGCCGTAGATCGAAGCGGCATACAAACTGTTCGTGTCGCAGTCGTATGCCAGCCCGACGATGCCGAACGGATTTTCAGGCGGCATCGGCGCGGCATACGGCAGTCGGATAAATTCCGCCATCTCGCCGGTATTCGTGTCCACTTTGTAGATCGTGTTTTGCTTTTCGGGCGGATTATCGTAGAGATTGACGCGCGGCGCGGGCGCCACGTAGATATTCCCCAGCCCATCATTGACCGGCGTGCCGAGATAGCCCGCGTCATCCCACGAGGGATGCTGATACACGGCGGTCAGCGGCTGCCCCACCTCCAGCGGACGGTCGTAGACGAACAATCCTTTCAAGGTTTCGTTGGTGCTCATGATCGCAGAATCGTCGTAGCCCATTTCGAGCGCGAACTTTGGCACAGCCTGACAATACGTCACGCCGCCAAGACCGAATCCCGGCGCGAGTGTTTGTTCCGAATTGTTGACGGAATAAACAACATACCCAACCGCACCGGCAACCAACGCGAGGAGGATACCCCACGTCCACCATTTGCGCCGGTCTGCGCGTTCTCGTAATGCCTTTTGTTTTTTCTTGTTAGCCATTGATTCTTTTTAACTAACCTTACGCACCTTCCATCCCGAAGGGATGACATGCTTTCACGCAAAGCCTATGACACCTCTTCGGGGTTGGCTCGCCTATTCGTTGCAAATCTATAATCATTTCACTTGTTTCGACAGGCTCAACACATCGCCTTCGGAGTTGTGACTGCATAAGCAACAATTTACGGATTCGAAATCGGCACGAACATCGGTCCCGCGTAGCAGGGATATTCGCGCGCAACATACACGCCGCGATCCAACGCGGACTCTGCCCAGCAATATTGCCGGCCGGGTTCGCCGTCGTTCTCGATCTGCGGCACATACCACAACACCAAGTTCGCTCCATCGATAGATTCGTTATCGATGAATCGCTCGGGTCCTTGTTCGTAGTTCACGTTGCAACACGGACCGATGGTGATCATATCCGAATCGCCTTCGTCGCGGTCGGGGTGGTCGAGAGTGACGTAGACGAAGGCGTTGTCGCCGCGCTCATTGTCGAATTGTCCGCGCCCCGGCTCGATGTAATAACCCGCGCCGCTCGATTCTGTAAAGCGAAATTGATAGCCCTCCTCCGTCGGTTCGGAATCATTTTGGGACTGCCACTGCTCGGTGAGCCAGTTCTCCCATGCCGAGCCGGTCCACGCGGCGAATGAAATTTCCCCGGCGAGAGCGAGGCGAAGCACAGGCCGGTATGTCCCGTTGTCGCCGCATCCGCGTCCGACGTTGCCAGCCACCACGCGAAATCGTCCATCGTTATAAAACTCGAATCGTTGACGGTAGTAATAACTGCATGGCAGGGGCCATTGCTCTCCCCAAAAATCCTGTTGAAGCACAAAGCCGATGGTTTCACCGTTCTCGGTCAACTCTTCTACCGTTGGACCTTGAAACGCGACCACTGCGGCTTGACTAAAGACCGGACATCCGATCGCATCGCTGTAGCCGAACGCTTCGGTGGCGGAATAGCTCACGTGCCAATCCACCAGTTTCGCGCTTTCGAGCACAGGGCGGTTCTTGAATTGGACGTCAGAGATCCGCAAGCCATCCGAACTCGTGAGGATGAAATCCATGCGCCAATCGCCTTGCTCGAGCGCGGTCGCTTTGTCGCAATACAACTGTGTGACAACGTCGTCCTGCAAACTGCGCTCGGTGACCGCCGGTCCGCCGGCGTCGCCAACCTCCGTCCAACGGACTCCGACCAGCACGCCATCGGTCAAATCCACGATTGCCCACAGGGCGCGTTCGCCATCCACAAAGGTCGGCGCGAGGCACAAGTGCCGCGAACGCTGGCAGCGCGTGAGGTTGAGCGCGGTCTTGGTGTTTTCCATCACGGCATCTTCGCTATCGGGGGCGTAACCGAGCGCGGCGGCAACCTCCGGCGACTCACTGGCGATCTGCACAGCCAAATCCACAAGATACGGTGGAGCGTCGGGCTGGGTATCCGGCATTTTTGTCACTGCCAAAAGGGTTTGATCGGTTACGCTTACGAACCCAACGGTCGTCAGGTTTTTTGCGTAGTTGTACATTTCCACGCGATAACACTCGGCTTCACTGCATCGCGCGGTTGATTCGGTGATGTCACTGTCGCGCATCGGGTACACCCCAAAGATCTCGTTCCGCAACGGCGCGCCCGTGGATGCGTCCCACAGGTCGCCTTGAAAGCGCGGGTCGAGCACGGCGATCTCCTGTGCCTGTGCGCGCGGTGTATCCAGCCCGATTAACAAAAGGACCGGGAGCGGTTGATTTAGAATATTTTGCACCAGCGTTGCCTGCGCTTGCAGCGCCGGCAGGGGATATTGCTGTGGGTCAATTGTCGCGCGCGGCACAACCGCTCCCAACGGCGTTGGTGTTGACGATGATCCGCCAAGCGCGGTGTTGCAGGAGGTAAGTAAAATAGTGGTTGTTGCGATAATGACTAAAAATATACGAAATCTTTGAATCACATTTTGCTCCGAGTGTTCAGTTGGGGTTTAGCGGCTTGCGTTATTCGCAAAGCGGGCGGACTGGACTCGGCTTGAGAGCTGTATAAAGCCGAAGCCAGGAAAGGCTTGTAAAACGCGCCGAATCCCACTTGTCGGGTGCTGGGGAAGTAATCGACTCATGATCGAAGCCAGGACATGTAGAAGTTGATGTATTCTGGTGACACATACCACTCCGAATCAATTTTCTCAAACCACCAAGAGTCACCTACTGCTTCACGATACCACCAAGATGTATGTGGGCTCGGGACAATTTCCGCTTGTGCCTCCAGATCCAAATAACCCATGGCGGAATAAATATGCACACTATGAATTGAATCTTCTGGACCCAGGGAAAGAAAACCTTCTGTTTCTGCTTTTACGTCATTTACTGAATTTTCTGCCCGCCACCGAGGAGCCATTAGCAAATAAGCACTCTGATAATCTTCCTCGAGGAGAGCTTGCCGAAATGCCTGATATTTTATGAGCACTTTCTGCTGTTCGCTTCTGATTAGGGAGTACTGATAACCATAGTACGACAACACTCCAACCGTAACCAAAATACTCATTCCAAAGATCGCTTTTGAATTGCGCCTAATTTTCCAAGAGTAAGCTATTATGAAAAGGATGGTACAGATACTCGCTAAAAATTCTGTATTTCCTGTGCCATGGTCTGCCGCAATGGGATTGTTATTTAATCCGTAGCCCAATACAAATACTATCACGCAAGCAGATACGTACCAAATGATGCCGACTAGTAAGATGCCAATCAATATTCTTGATGCTGCTTTCATCCCTACACTTCTTTCTTATCTATGTAATAACTCTACTTAGCGACTGCACTACTGTTGGGGTGTTATGCGGAATGTTCTGCACAACTTCTTATCTATAGAATTATACGCTCCAATTCACAAATGCCCACCCGCTTCCGCCTGATCGAGCACCGCAAGGATCGTCTTCACCAATTCCCGCGCCGCGGACTCGCTCAACTCCACCGCCACGCGCGCGGAGGGACCCTGTGAAGGGTTTACGAAGTCAATGTTCAACGCGTGTTCCATCGGCGCATTGAAGGGATGGTCATACGAAACGTTAGCTTGTTCGAGATTAAACCATCCATCCGCGCCTTTGCCGCTGCCGTCAATTTTCACTTTTTCAACGATCATGGTGCACATAATATTTTCCTCATGTTCTTGTAGGGGCGAGTCCTCTCGCCCCATTTTAGGCGGGGTGACCCCGCCCCTACGTGATTCATGATAGATACTTCTCGCAAAATGCGAACACCTTTTGCCAGCCGTCTACGGCTTGCGCCTGACGATATGCGGGGCGGTCGTAATAAAAGAATCCGTGTCCCGCGCCGTCGTAGCGGTAAAACTCATACGTCTTGCCGTGTTTTTTCAATTCCGCTTCATGAGTATTGACCTGCTCCGGCGTTGGGTTAGAGTCATCGTTGCCGAACAAACCGAGCAACGGGCATGAAAGATCTTTGGTCAAGTCTACTGGCGAGACGGGTCTCTTTGGATTGAGTTGATCGGGAGACATCACTACGCTCCCGCCCCAGCAGTCTATGGCGGCGTTGAATCCCGTAGTCCGACATGCGGCGAGAAAAGCGTGACGTCCGCCGGAACACGTGCCGAAGATACCAACTTTTCCATTGACATATGGCAGCGCGTTGAGATATTTCATCGCGCCCGCGAGATCTCCGACCGCCGACTCGTCCGACACGCCTCCCTCCGCCCTTACTTTTGCCGCCACATCTTCGGGCGTTCCGTGCCCCGCGCGGAAATACAAATTTGGACAGATGGTCACATAACCGTGATGCGCGAATCTGTATGTGAATTCGCGATACAACAGGTCCCAGCCCGGCATGTGATGCACAAGTACCATCGCCGGGAACGGACCGTCACCCAACGGGCGCGCGAAAAATGCATTGATTTGATCTCCGTTCGCGCCGGTCATCATCACGGTTTCCGCGTGCAAGCCTTCTTTCATATCGGTTGTGTACATCGGCAGACTCCTCTCATTCGCATCAAAGATTATTGGGCGGGTTACACCGGCAAATTACGTGGTGCGGATTTGTATTCCGCCCATCGCAATTTATCGGGATGCCATCCCGCCTCACGAAAGCCGTTATTTACTTTGCGTTGCCACAATTATTTTTCAACCTCGTGATTGCTGAATCCAAACGCCGCGACCTTGATCGGGCGATAATCGAATCCCAAATTTTCCACGCGGATGGTGTGCTCGCCCGGCTCAAAACCAGTGACCTCAATGTATCCGCCATAGTACGCGTGACGTTTTCCAAGCGAGGTTGTCAGCCCGCGCCAGACCTCCTTGCCGTCGAATAAAACCCGCGCCCAACCGAGATAACCTGATCCCCACAATTGTACGCCGATGGAAGTGTAAGGTAATTCTGTTGTTGCCTCGATCCAATCTCCCTTCCACCATAACACACGGTGCGTTCCATAGGGGAGGCTCTCCTCGTGATACCGAATTTGAATTCCCTCCGGCGAAGCGACGTTTTCCGGGTTCGCGGCGGCGAACACATCGGGCGGCGAATCGAAGTAGTGGCTGTCTCCGCCGTGAACGATCACGGTCACCGGCAAGCCGGTCGGCGTATCGCCAAGCAAAACGGGACTTTCGCCGCATCCCTCCGGTTCGACTGCGTTCGTCGAACATGCCCGCCACGATTGTTTGGTGAAATTTTCTTTTCGTAGATCAAAAGCGCAGCCGTCGCTGACCGCGTTCAGCGTGAGAGTACCGTTCTCCAAATTCCATTCGTATTCGCCCACCTCCTGCGGACAAAACGGATCGTTGAAAATTTTCAGGCGGTCTCCTTGCACGGTGTACGAGGTAATGCTTTTCCAATTTGTGATCTGGTAGAACACCCGCATCACGCCGCGGTCGAATTGCAATCGCCAAACCCCGCCCATCGGACGGTAATCCGCGCAGCGATAGCACGTCCAAAACTGTGGCGGTGAAAGGTCTACTTTCGCGTACGTTCCATCCAACGCGCTTTGGACCGGCAAGGGCAATGGAAACTCATGCGGAAACGGCGTCGCATGCAACAACTCATCCCAGACGCCGGTTTGGATCACATTGGTCGGTGCCGCAACGACCGTGACAGTGGGCGGCGGGGGATCATTGCCCTGAGTGAGTTCGGGTGATTTCGCCGGATTCGAGCCGCTACACGCGGATAACAAAAGGGTCAAAAGGACTGCGAAGGAGGGGAACTTTCCAGCAATTTGAAAATGCATCAAGGTGTCCTATTTGTACAGAGTGGGAAGTAAGCGGCTGATATAATCTTGCCTGCTTTCATTCGTGAATTATAAATCCCAGACTTCTTCGCCGCAATTCACAATTTCAAGGATTCCTCCGATGGCAGAACGCATACAAAAGATACTCGCTCAAGCGGGATACGGCTCACGCCGCGCTTGTGAAGATTTCATCTCCGCGGGACGTGTCCGCGTCAATGGACAACTCGCTTCTCTCGGCGGGAAAGCTGACCCGCACGTGGACAGAATCACCGTGGATGGAAAGCCCATCGCCGCGCCGGAGCGACTGACTTACATCGCGTTGTACAAGCCGCGCAATGTTCTGTCTACTATTGAAAAAGAAAAAGGTGACGACCGTAGAACCGTCCGCGATCTCGTGGATGCGCCGGGGCATTTATATCCCGTCGGCAGGTTGGACTTCGAGAGCGAAGGTCTTGTGTTGATGACGAACGACGGAGATCTCACGAACCGCCTCACACATCCGCGCTATGGGCACGAAAAAGAATATCGCGTCCTGTTGGCGCGTCGCCCCGACGCGGAGCAACTCGAAGCGTGGAAACGCGGCGTGGTGCTCGAAGACGGATACAAAACCCAGCCGGTTAACGTCCGTTTTGAATCGCCGCAGGGAAAGGGCGCGTGGGTGCGCGTGGTGATGGGCGAGGGGAGGAAACGACAGATCCGCGAGACGTGCAAGCAATTGGGCTTGCCGGTGGTGCGCATCCTGCGCATTCGCATCGGCGAGTTGCGGCTTGGCAATCTAAAGCCCGGTCAATGGAGATCGCTGACGACCCACGAAGTGGATGAACTGAAGGGCAAGCCTCCCCGAAAAATAACAAACCGGCGTTGAACCGACATTTCGGTGTGTTTAAAAACCTTAGCCACAGAGCACACAGAGACTCTGAGAAAATCTCAAGGAACTCGTGCTCCCTGTGGCTACGTGCTTAATAAATCAAATGAATTACCGTGATCCTAACTCACTCGAATATCCCAAAACTTTTTCACCGATTTGCCGAGCGCTTTTCGAATCTCGTCTTTTTTCAAGCCCAGCACTTTGAAGGTGACGATCTTCGTGCCGACTTCCGGTCCTGTGAACATGCCGAGCGAGATGAAGTTCCCGCCCGCGCCCGCTACGGCTTTCGTCAGCTTGGCGAGTTCGCCGCGCAGGTCGTTGATGACAGCGGTCACGCGTGTCGCTTTTTGTCGCGCGCCCATCATCTCGAGAAATACCTTGAACAGGTCGGTCTCCGTGATCATGCCGACGATGCGGCCGTTGTTCATCACCGGCAATCCGCCGATCTTGCTGTCCGCCATAATGCGCGCGGCTTCCTCGATGGGTGTATCCACATCCACCGTCCGTACTTTTCGACTCATGATGCGGCTGACTGTGACCTTGCTCAGCAGGTAGTTCATCTCCCAAATGCTCAATGATGTGACTGGCGACGGCGATGCGTTCAACAGGTCGGTTTGCGTGACGATGCCCACCAATTTCCCGTCTTTGACGACCGGCGCGCGGCGGATGCGTTCCCGCTTGAACATCGCCAGCACGTGGTTGATCGGTTCGTCCGGTGAGACCGTAATTACTGGGCGTGACATCCTTTCACCGATTAACATGTTGACCTCCGTTTGTTCAACTTTCTTCTGAATTTATTATATGCCTGCCAGTTCAACCTGATGTCATAAATTCGGAGTGATTTAGGTCATAATTACACTCATGTCACTCCGAGAGGTGCAACGAGCCTCCGCAACATCGTCAGAGTTCGGTCGCGGAGTTTATCCTGAGCCTGCCGAAGGGTTCCCTCAGAATGACACGGTCAAAGTTATGATTTTGCAAACTCTTTCAATACCCGCGCCATGTGCCGCGCGTGTTTCAAATACAAATCGAGACGAATGTTTTCGTTTGGCGCGTGGGCATGCGTATCGGGGTAACCGAGCCCGGCGGTCGCCACGGGCAGACCGAGATCATGCACGAACGGATAATTCGGACCGGAGCCGCCGATCATCGGGACGATCTCCATCGGAAATTCAAAGACTTCTTCGGAGGTTTTCACCACGGTTCGGATGAACGGGTCGTCTGGGTTCGTCCTAGCCGCCGGCTCGCCCCCGAGAAAGTTGATCACCACATCCTCGAACCCTTGCGCGTCGAGGTGGGCGCGCAATTTCCTTACGATGTCCTCCGGCTTCTGGTCCGGCACGAGGCGGAAGTCCACTTTTGCGGAGGCTTTCGCGGGCAGGACCGTCTTCGAGCCGGGACCCTGGTATCCGCTGGTCAATCCGCAAATGGTGCAGGTGGGGACAAAGACCTCTTCCATTTTGAGGTCGGTGCCGCCGGTGAGACCCTTGATGAATTTTTTCACTCCGAAACGCTTGGTGTATTCTTCTGCAACGTCGGGGAGCGCGTCCATAAGTTCGCGGTCGCGCTTGGAAGGTTGTTTGACGTCATCGTAAAAACCGGGGATGCGGATCTTCTCGTCGGGTCCTTTCAGCGTGGACAGCGCCCACACCAAACGCCACGCCGCATTTTCAAGGATCGAGCCGCCCAACCCGGAATGAACATCGGTGCTGAGACGTTCGACTGAAAGTTCTACGTAACAGATGCCGCGCAAACCGAGATATTGCATCGGCACGTCGCGGTGGTCCACGCCGCCGAATTCCCAAATGCATGCGTCGGCTTTGAGTTTCTCCTTGTTGGCGCGGATGAAATCGTGGAGGTGTACGCTGGATGTTTCTTCTTCACCTTCGATAATGAATTTCACGTTGCACGGAAGTTCGCCCTCTGCATCGAGCAAGGCGCCAATGGCGTGTAAACGTGATGTGATGTGTGACTTGTCATCGCTGACGCCGCGCCCGTAGAGTTTTCCCTCCCGCAGAGTCGGCTCGAACGGAGGTGATTCCCATAACTCGAGCGGCTCAGGCGGCTGCACATCGTAATGGTTGTAGAAGATCAACGTTTTGGACGACTTGCCTTTTCGCTCGCCAAAGACAACCGGCGCGCCTCCAGTATCCATGACTTCGGCGGAGAAGCCGCGCGCGCGAAGCATCTCAGCGACCAGCGCCGCACATTCCTTGAGTCCAACTCCCTGCGCGCTGATGCTGGGCTGCGCCACAAGTTTGGAAAGCTCGGCGATGCTTTTGTCCATGTTCTTTTCGAGATAGGAATCAATTTTGCTGTAATCGGACATGTCAAACTCCTGTTGGTTGTTGATAGACCTGACAGGTTTGAAAAAACCTGTCAGGTCTTGCACTTTCAATTAAAGAATCTCGCAAGCCACTCAAGTGAATATCTGCCCGCGAAGGCGAATAATGTCATTTTGATCAATTGACCGATCCACACGAAGAATAAAAATGTTCTTAGCGGCATTTTTGCAATACCTGCCGCGATCCCTGCCGCGTCAAAGACTGGATTGGGAATTGCCGATAAAACCAGTATTGCCCAGCCGCCGTATTCTTCCACCCACGGTTTGGTGCGCTCGTACACATCCGTGCGTTCGATGACGGCTTGACCGCTGAACCCCGCGAGATAGCCGGAGAGCTCGCCGATCGCACCGCCCGTTCCTGCGGCGAGACCGACACCGAGCGGATTGAATACCGCACCCATAGCATAGACCACTGCCACGCCCGGCGCGGGCAGAAGGATCGTGGCATTGGCAAGCAATGCAACGAGAAATATTCCGGGGTAACCGAATGCAGTGAATTCCTCCACGCGCTCGCGGATGCTGAAGATATAGACGGTTATCCCAATAACAACAAACAGAGCGAGGATTCGCAGGAGGGCGATCTGAAGTTCGTTGGGTTTTGTTGCAGAAACAGCCGGTTGGAGAATTACAGGATTAGGATGTACGCCAGCAGAGGAAGGCAACTGTCTTGCGGCACTTTTTATTCGTTTGACGCGTGAAGAACGCGCAGAAGCACTTCTCTGCGTCGGTCTCGCTTTTTTTGTTGAAACTTTCTTATTCGTTTTCTTCGATGGTGACACGGAGAATCTTCACGGCTGGGGCATTTTTATTGTTCGGGTCGCGCGCGGGAATGGACATCAAGACATCCAATCCCTCTACAACTTGTCCAAAGACGCTATGGCGATCGTCGAGGTGCGGAGTTGGTCCGTGCGTGATGAAGAATTGCGAGCCGTTTGTGCCGGGTCCCGCGTTCGCCATGGAGAGGATGCCTCGCTTGTTGTGCCGCAGGCTAGGATGGAATTCATCATCGAACTTGTAGCCGGGTCCGCCCATGCCGGTACCTGTGGGGTCGCCGCCCTGCGCCATGAAATTTGTGATCACTCGGTGAAAGATCACGCCATCGTAGAATCCTTCACGAGAGAGGAAGACGAAATTGTTCACGGTCTTCGGCGTCTTGTCTGCGAACAGTTCGATCACCATGGTTCCCTTATCCGTTTCCATGTGTGCTTTATATTTTTTCTTTGAATCAATTTGCATTGCAGGCTGGGTAGACCATTGTTTTGGCATATTCGGTTTTCTCCTTTTGTGTATGAACCTGACAGGTTTTATTTCTACTTCAACAACGCTTCGATCCGTGCCACCACCATGTCCATGGCCGCGGTGTTGAATCCGCCTTCGGGGATGATCACATCCGCATAACGTTTGGAGGGTTCGACGAATTCAAGGTGCATGGGGCGCACTGTGGATTGATATTGCTTGATGACCGACTCGGTTGTGCGTCCGCGTTCGGCGAGGTCGCGTTGGAGGCGGCGGATGAATCGCAGATCGGGATCGGTGTCCACGAAAATTTTTACATCGAACATTTCGCGGAGCTTGGCTTCCGTAAAGATCAGGATCCCTTCCACAATGATGACTTTGCGCGGCTCGACTGTGAAGGTTCTCTCCGTCCGCCGATCGGAGGAGAAATCGTAAATAGGAACCTGTACCGGCTTCCCGTCGCGGAGTGAAGCGATGTGTTGAATCAACAGGTCCGTTTCGAGTGAATTGGGATGATCGAAGTTGATCTCCGCGCGCTGTACGGGCGGTAGTCCGCTCAGGTCTTTGTAGTACGAATCGTGTTGTAGAAATGCGATATGATTCGCCCCGACCCGATTTAGGATCGCCTGGGCGACAGTGGTTTTTCCGGAGCCTGAACCGCCGGCGATGCCAATGACCAGTGGGTCTGGATTCTTCATGGCTTCGATTATACGTGCTGTGACGGGCGAAGTCTAGCAGGGAAGGGTGCGCCCCGTCAATTTACGGGGATTCAGATTGTTAGGTATAATATTCCGCAGTTCGTATTCATGAAGTAACATCGAGGAGCCTGCTTTGGCGTTCAACCCGATTAATTGGCTTTTGGGCTTATTCTCTCTGGACATTGCCATTGACTTGGGGACTGCAAACACACTGGTCAACGTGCGCGGAAAAGGAATTGTCATTAACGAACCTTCGTGGGTGACGATCGATAAACGATTGCGCCAGCCGCTAGCCATTGGATTGGAGGCAAAAGAAATGGTGGGGCGCACGCCGGGCAATGTGGCAGTCGTGAGACCGTTGCGCGATGGCGTGATCTCCGAATTCGATATTACCCAAGTAATGCTCGAATATTTCATCGGTAGGGTTCACGAGCAAAGCGTCGTGCCGCTTCCGCGCCCGCGTGTGGTGGTCGGGATTCCCACCGGCGTAACCGAGGTGGAAAAACGCGCGGTGTATGATGCGGTCATGGCTTCAGGCGCGCGCTCGGCGTACATGATCGAAGAGCCGATCGCGGCGGCGTTGGGCGCGGGTCTGCCCATCGGCGATGTGCGCGGAAGCATGGTGGTTGATATCGGCGGCGGGACAACCGAAGTGGCGGTCCTGTCCATGAGCGGCGTGGTCGCTTCACGTTCGTTACGCGTGGCTGGCGATGAAATGGATCAAGACATCGTGCAGTATTTGCGAAACAAATATAACTTGCTCGTCGGCGAGGGGGTGGCTGAGCAGATCAAATGGAAGATCGGTTCGGCGTATCCGCTTCAACCGGAGAAAACGATGGAAGTGCGCGGACGAAATCTTGTCACCGGGTTGCCGGAAAGCGTCGAGATCTCGTCTGTTGAAATGCGCGAAGCGCTTGCCGGGTCGGTGCAGGTCATCGTGGATACGATCCGCGATGCTTTGGATGAAATTCCACCGGAGATCGTTTCGGATCTCATGGACACGGGGATCTGCCTCGCCGGCGGCGGCGGACTCTTACAGGGACTCGCCGACCGGCTCACCGATGAATTGAAGCTGCGAGTATGGGTCGCGGAAGACCCGCTCACTTGTGTTGCGCGCGGCGCGGGTATGGTGTTCGAAGATTTCGACAATTTGAGCCGTTATTTGGTCGGTCTCGAACGCGGAAGCACCCGGCACAACGCTTGATCGCACGATCCGTTCTCTACGCGAGCACGAGTGTTTGAAATCCACACACCCATGAGAAATTTATTTTCACGCACCCTTCAATCGACGATCATCTTTCTGGTCGTGGCGGGGATATTGGCGCTGGCTTTGGGCGGATATTTTGGTCCCGCGTCCGGCTTGTTCACTCGTACCCTTATTAATTTGCAGACTTGGTTCTCGTCCCGCTTTGTCGCTGTGCAAGATATGCTCACCGCGCCGCGCGATGTTGCCTCCCTGCGAGAGCGAAACGCCGAGCTCGAAGCGGAAGTGGCTGAGTTGCAGGCGCAAGTGATTCAATTACAACAGCAAGTCGGCGAGACCGAGATCCTCGCCGCACTGGTCGATTTCTCGCGGGCGAATCCTGAAAATACCTATCTTGCCGCCGCAGTGATCGGGGTTGACCCAAGTCCGTTTTTACATTTTGTGATCATCAACCGCGGTTCAAACGATGGTATTCGCCGGGGAATGCCCGTTGTGACGAATCAAGGTTTGGTCGGTCGTATCGACGCCGTCATCGCTGACGCGGCACGTGTGCAGTTGATCACCGACCCAGACTCGAACGTCAATGTCCGATTGCAAAATGCGGAGACGAATGCATCGCTGGTGGGTTCGGTGACCGGCGATATTTCACTTCAACTAATTCCACAAGATATCGACATCGAGGAGGGCGATCTCGTTCTCACCTCTGGGCTGGGAGGCGGGTATCCTCCCGATCTGATCGTCGGTCAGGTGGTAAACCCTCGCAAACGGGATTTTGACCTGTTCCAGCAAGCGACCGTCCAGCCGGTTGTTGATTTCAACCGGATGCCCATTGTTCTGATCATCGTGAACTTCACGCCGGTCGATATTTCTCCGTTAGAATCAGCGCCTTAATTAATATCATGCGAAATCTGGTCGCGATTCCCATCATCGTTCTTGCGGTACAAATTCAGGTGTCGATCGTCAGCCGGGTTCCGTTATTATCCGGAACGGCCGATTTGCCGTTGGTGATCCTTGCGGCTTGGGCATTGCAAGACGGCGTGGACACATCGTGGCACTGGGCATTGGGGATGGCATTATTGGTGGGGTTCGTTTCAGCCATTCCGTTCTTTGTCCCGATTCTTGGTTACCTGTTCGTTGTTCTCGTCGCGCGCGGGTTTCAAATGCGAGTATGGCAGACTCCATTGCTTGCCATGTTTCTAGTATGTTTGCTCGGAACGGCGTTCTTTCACGTTTTCTCGATGGGAACTTTGAGCCTGTTGGGCATACAAATGCCGATTCTCGATTCGCTGGGCTTGATTACCCTGCCGAGTATCTTGTTGAATTTGCTCCTCGCAATTCCCATTTTTGCCATGATGCGCGACCTGGCGCGCTGGGTTTACCCTCTACCGGAGTTTGAATGAGCACATCCGATAACAAATTTCAAACCGAACGATGGCGTGTATGGCTGGTGTACGCGATCATAGTCGCGGTTGTTGGCACAATATTGGCGCGTCTCATTTCCCTGCAGGTTCTGGGTGGACCCGTGTGGATCGATCAGGCAGTCGAAAATTACACCACGGAGATCAGCGACCCCGCTTTGCGCGGAATCATCTACGATCGGAACGGATACATTCTGGCGCGTAATATTGCCTCGTACAACGTCGTTATTACGCCCGCAAACCTGCCAGACGACGATGCCGACATACAACGCATCTATCGTGAAGTATCCGAATTGACCGGCGTACCGGCGGGCGGACCTGTGACCGATGAATCGCTAGAAAATGCGAAGTTATTTTCGGCGTGTGTGCCCGGTCCGAGCATTGCGGATATGGTCGCGCTGGGCGATTCGCTCGCCCCGTTCGACCCGGTGAAGATCACCTGCAACATCGACGAGGCTCTGGCGCGTATCGTTCGCGAACGGTCGGTGGATTGGCCCGGCGTTTCGCTCGAGATCGAACCTGTGCGCGACTACCCGACCGGATCACTCACAGCCAATGTGGTCGGATTTCTTGGACCCATACCTGCTTCGCTTCAAGCGGATTATGAGGCGCGCGGCTATGTTGCCAACCGCGACAAGATCGGGTACGCCGGCATCGAGACCTCGATGGACGATATCTTGCTCGGGCGTAACGGCTTGCGCGTCGTTCAAGTGGATGTGGCTGGTGAAGTTTTGAGGAACCTCGAACCGCCAAAAGCATCCCAGCCCGGTTACAACGTGGTCACTACGATCGATACGCGCTTACAAAAAGCCGCCGAAGCCGCATTGGTAGATGAGATCAATTTCTGGAACACCTTTTTTGGCACAACGCGCATTTCCAGCGGCGTTGTCATCGCGATGAACCCGAAGACCGGCGAGATCCTCGCCATGGTTTCCTATCCAACATACGAGAACAATCGGCTGGCTCGCTTTATTCCGGGCTATTACTACGAACAATTAGCCGAAGACCCGCGCCGACCGCTGGTCAACAATGCGATATCCGCCGAACTCGCGCCGGGCTCAACATTCAAACTTTCCACCGCAACCGGAGCCTTCAATGAAGGTGTGATCGAACTCGGCCAAACTGTCGAAACGCCCGGCCGGCTTGTGTTGTGCGAACGCTTCTCGCCTAACGATCCCTGCACGGAACGGAACTCACGACCATTTGTAGATTGGATCTACGAACGAAATGGCGTCATCAACGAAGCTGGTTTTGGTTCGCTCGATTTCCTGCGTTGCATTGCCTATTCAAGCAACGTTTGTTTCTACAAACTCGGTGGTGGATTTGAAGATGAGATCGAAGAAGGACTCGGCATCTTCCGCCTTGGCGAATATGCGCGCGCGCTCGGATACGGAGCCAGGTCTGGCATTCAACTTCCGGGTGAGGAAGATGGACTCGTCCCCTCGCCGCAATGGAAACGCATCAACACCGGGGAAAACTGGTCCACAGGCGATACGTACATCGCCAGCGTGGGGCAGGGATACGTGCTCGGCACCCCGCTGCAAGTGTTGATGTCCGGCGCCACGATCGCTAACTACGGAACACTGATGCAGCCCACCATCATCCGCGAGGTGCAGGATGAAGAAGGAAGAGTTATCCCGTTGTGGTTCGACCCGGAGACGTTTAGGATTTATGGCGTGCGCGACCTCACCGATGAACAAGGCCGGGCTGGACGTGTCTGGGTCAATGTGGTGGATGAAACGGATGTTTATTCAGCCCCGCCCCCTGGTAGTTATCAGATTTCTCCGTTCACGCCCAACATGAAATGGGATACGACCGTAGAGCCGCTGATTCGTGAATGGAGCTGCGATGCCGGATATTGCGACCCGACCGGCAATATGAAAACCATTGATCCCTCCACGATCGAAGCGGTCCGCACCGGCACGCGCATGGCGGTAACGGAGAATCCTCTTGGCACGCTGTACGAAGTTTTCAACGAAGTCTATCCGCTTCCGGTGGCGGTTGCGGGCAAAACAGGCACTGCAGAATATTGCGATGATGTGGCTCGTGAAGCAGACCGTTGTCGCTTCGGCGCGTGGCCCACGCACGCATGGACGCTGGCATACGCGCCTTTCGAAGACCCGGAGATCATCATTATTGCCTTTGCCTACAACGGCGGAGAAGGCGGCAGTGTTGCCGCGCCGATCGTGGCGCGGGTGATGCAGGCGTACTTCGAGCTCAAGACCATCGACCTGACTGAAACGGGCGGCGGCGGATAACCTGCACCCCGGACGGAAGTAGGAATTGATTAGACTCTTCATGCTATAATCGCGGGCAATCGATTGAACATATGGAAGAGACAAAGTCGCTTGTGCAGATCAAAGGATTGCGGGACGGTTTGCTCGTTTCGCTTGACGATGCGCCGTGGGAGGTGCAACACGCCGCGTTGATCGCGCAAGTGGATGCGCAGCCCGCTTTCTTTCAGGGTGCGCGCCTCGCCTTGGATGTCGCTACACAGGTGCTCCACGTCAACGAATTGGTCGAATTACGCGACCAGTTTTCAGACCGCGGCATTTTTCTCTGGGCTGTCATCAGCGAATCGCCGACAACCGAACAAACGGCACAATTGCTTGGTCTTGCCACGCGAATTTCAAAACCAAGACCGGAAGAAGCCCGAAAATTCTCGGTTGAGGATCTCGGCGAGGAAACCTCGTTGTTCTTGAATCGTACGCTTCGCTCTGGGACGCGGATCGAGTTCCCCGGTCATGTGGTGGTGCTGGGCGATGTGAATCCCGGCGCGGAGATCATCGCCGCCGGGAATATCATCATTTGGGGGCGGTTGCGCGGCATGGTTCACGCTGGCTCGAACGGGAATGCTGGCGCAGTTGTGTGTGCGCTCGATCTTTCCCCCACCCAGTTGAGAATCGCCGACGAGGTCGCGACAACTCTGCATCCGCAGAATGAACCGAAAGCTGAAATGGCGCGTATCAACGAGCACGGCAAACTTCAATCGGAGATCTGGTCGCCTGACCGCTAACAACATCCAGGAACATCGAATGCCCGCACAAGTCATCACTATCACATCAGGAAAAGGGGGCGTAGGGAAGACCACTGCCGTCGCCAACCTCGCCGTCGCGCTTGCCATGGAAGGCTCGAAGGTCGTCTGCATCGACGGCGATATCGGCTTGCGCAATCTCGATGTGATCCTCGGGCTCGAGAATCGCATCGTGTACGATATTGTGGATGTGATCGAAGGGCGTTGTCGTTTGAAACAGGCAATGATTCGCGATAAAAAACTGCCGGAGTTGTATCTCATTCCCGCCGCACAGACGCGCGATAAGAGCGCGGTCTCTGCCAGCGACATGACCCGCTTGATGAAAGACCTTCGTTCGGAATGTGATTATGTATTGATCGATTCACCCGCCGGCATCGAGCGCGGCTTCCGTAACGCAATCGCCGGTGCAGACCGTGTGCTTGTGGTGACGAATCCCGAAGTGAGCGCGGTGCGCGATGCCGACCGCGTGATCGGCATCCTCGAAGCGGAGGAGAAGGGTCCCGCGTCGCTGATTCTGAATCGCTTGAATCCAATTTTAGTTAAGAGCAAAGATATGCTTTCGCCTGAAGATGTGCTCGACCTGCTCGCCATCGAGTTGATCGGCATCGTACCTGAAGATGAAAATGTGATCATCGCTTCGAACCGCGGCGCGCCGGTGGCATATGATGCAAAGAGTAAAGCCGGGCAGGCGTTTCGTAATATTGCGAAACGCGTGAAAGGTGAAACGGTGCCGTTCCTCGATCTCGATACGCAGGGTGGATTGTGGGATCGCATCCAGCGGCTGGCAGGGAGGAAGTGACATGGGCTTTTTCGATAGACTCCTCGGTCGCAAAGCCAGCGCGGACAGTGCGAAAGAAAGATTGCAACTCGTTTTGATCCACGACCGCACGGATCTCACCCCGGCGGAAATGGATTCGCTTCGGGACGATCTGATCGCGGCCATCAGCCGGCATGTCGACATCGACGCGCAGGCGATGCAGATCAGCGTGGAGCACGACGGGCGTTCACAACGCCTCGTCGCAGATATTCCGTTGAAATCGGCGCGGCGCAAAACAAGAAAGACGAAATGATTTGCTGCACTGAGCGTCCTTCGAATTCAGGTTGAGCAACGAACGCTCTTCCCTCCGCTCGGGTCCGATCACTTGTAAGATTCCCCTCACATGTTACGAAACATTTCTTGGCGATATTTTGACTTCTGGCTGTTAGGCGCGGTGGTGCTTGCCACAGCGTTTGGCACTACGATGATTCGTTCTGCGGTGGCAGGTAACGAAGTATTACTGCCGCTCATCAACCGCCAGATCTACTTCGCGCTGGCGGGCATCGTTCTCATCTTCATCGTCGCAGCGATCGACTACCGGTATTGGATGGCGCTCTATCGCCCGATGTACATCGTTGTATTCCTGTTTCTCATCACGCTGACCGGGTTTGGTCAGACCGCGTTCGGTGCCCAGCGCTGGTTTCAGGTCGGCGTGTTGTTTCTTCAGCCGACGGAGTTTGCGAAAATCGTCGCGATCCTAGTGCTTGCTCGTTATTTCCAGGCGACGCATAAACAACCGCGCGACCTGCGTTGGCTGATCGGCGCCGTGCTGTGGGCGGCTGGAATCATCGTATTGATCCTGCTCCAACCGAACCTGAGCAATGTTGTAGTGTTGTCGGTGATCCTCGGCGCAATGTTGTGGTTCAATGGAATACAGGTGAAGCACGTGGTCATTTTAGGTACGGTTGCCGCGCTCTCGCTGGTTATTGTTGTCGGTTTGACCGCAGCGGGAATCCGTATTCCCTTCTTGCAGGAATACCAGCAACAACGCATTGCTAATTTCATTCTCCCGGACCCGAATGCGAGTTTCGGCGCGACGTATAACGTTCAACAAGCGTTGATCGCGATTGGCTCCGGTGGATGGTCCGGTCAGGGCTACGGTCACGGCACACAAACCCAGTTGCGCTTCCTCAAAGTACGTCACACGGATTTCATCTTCTCTGCGATCTCGGAGGAGTTCGGACTCTTCGGTTCGTTGTTGGTCATCGTTATCATCATGCTCGTCGTCTGGCGATGTGTGCGCGCCGCGCAAAAAGCGCGCGATGTGGCGGGGATGAGCATAGCGTATGGTGTGGCAACGCTGATCTTCTTTCAGGGGATGATCAACATTGGGGTAAACTTGAATATCGTACCGGTCTCTGGCTTACCGCTTCCGTTCATTAGTTATGGTGGCAGTGGTCTCACTTCCCTCATGCTCGGCATCGGGCTTGTGGAAAGCGTTGCCATGCGGTTCAGGCAGTTGGAGTTCTGATTTTCTTAGCCATCGAGTACACTGGAATTCGGATATTTTTCACAGTGTTCGGTGTGCTCTCTGTACTAAAGATATTGCGGAGGATCTTGATTGAAACCAGCACGCACACGCATGGCGCCATCCCCAACGGGACGATTTCATCTTGGCAGCGCACGCACAGCGCTTTTCGATTATTTGCTTGCGCATAAAACGGGAGGACAATTCATCCTGCGGCTCGAAGATACCGACCAGAAACGATTCGTGCCCGGCTCGGAAGAGGAGATTTTGCGCAGTCTCGATTGGCTGGGGATCACCCCCGATGAAAGCCCGGTTCATGGCGGGAAATACGGTCCGTATCGCCAGACCGAGCGGCGCGATCTTTATCTCAAGCGCGCGAATGAGCTCGTCCAAAAGGGTTTTGCCTATCCGTGTTTCTGTTCACCGGAGCGGCTCGAGCGGTCGCGCAAGGAACAGGAAGCGCGCAAAGTGGACCGCGTCCGGTATGACGGGTTGTGCCGCGCGATCGATCCCGGCGATGCCGCAAAGCGCGTAGCCAGCGGGGAGAACTATGTGATTCGATTCAAGATGCCGCAGGATGGCTCGACCACCGCGCATGACCATTTGCGCGGAGACATTGTGACGGAAAATAAATATCTCGACGATTCTGTCATCATGAAATCGGATGGTTTGCCCACCTATCATCTCGCCGCGATGGTGGACGATCACGAGATGGAAATCACACACGTAATGCGAGGTTCAGAATGGCTCTCGACGTTCCCGCTCCATGTGAACATCGTCCGCGCGTTTGGTTGGGAGGAGCCAGTTTGGATTCACCTTTCGGTGTTCCTCAAGCCGAGCGGAAAAGGAAAGATGAGCAAACGCGAGTCCGCGCAGGCGATGAAGGACGGCTACACAATTTTCGTGGATGATATGAAAGATTTGGGGTACACACCGGAAGGTGTGCTCAATTGGATCGCCTTAATGGGATGGGGCGTCGCCGAAGACGATGTGATGTCTCTTGATGAGATGATCCAGCGCTTCAACATCGATACGCTGACTCCTTCGCCGGCGGCGATCAACTTCCAACGATTGGATCACTTCAACGGTGCGCACATCCGCCGCCTGCCGACGAGCGATCTGTCCCGGCGGATCAAGCCGTACTTCGTCGAGGCAGGCTTACCCGTCGAAGATGACGCGCTGCTCAAGATCACGCCGCTCATCCGCGAGCGGTTAGTCACGCTGGATGATTGTCTCGCGTTCGCGAGTTTCTTTTTTAAGGAAAGTGTCGAACCAAATCCGGTTGAGTTGATTGCAAAAGGCCTCGATGCGAAGCAATCCGTGGAGATCGCGAAAAAATGTTTCGAAATTTTATCTGCGCTGCCCGATGTGTCACCTCAAACTGCCGAGCCGCCGATGCGTGCGTATGTTGAGTCGGCGGGGCTGAACGCGAACCAAGTGTTCGGGATCCTGCGCGTTGCAGTGACGGGACAAAAAGTAAGCCCGCCGTTATTCGAGAGCATGGAGATCATCGGGCGCGAAAAAGTATTGAGCCGCCTGCAAAACGCGATTCAGATCCTGCTGCGAATGTAATCCTTCGATTGCTGATATACTTTTGACCAGCAAGAAAAAAAGGAGTCATTACCATGACACAAAGAGCAGGAGCAGGACGTAAAGCAGGAGTTCCGCGCAAGTCCGTGAGCGCGGCTAGACCCTCGGCATCGAAAGCGAAAGGGGGTGCGGACTTGTCGGCGTTATTCAGTGTGGCGGCGAACGCGCTTGCCGCGAATCAACAGGCGTTAAACCAAGCGGATGCACAGAACGGCAATCATGGCGACAACATGGTGCAGATGTTCAACTTGTTGACACAAGTGATGGCGGAGCAGAAGGGCGCACCGCCCTCCCAACAGTTGAGTCATGCGAGCCAGTATCTTCAACAGCACGCCACAAGCGGATCCTCCAAAGTGTACGCCCAAGGACTTGCCCAAGCCGCGCAACAGTTTCAAGGACAGAAATCGATCACGCCGGATAACGCGATGATGCTAGTGCAATCCTTGCTTGGCGGAGGTCAGCCCGCGCCACAACAAGGCGGCGGCGCCGACTTGCTCGGTTCGCTTATCGGCGCAGTGACGCAATCGCAACAGCCTCAACGACAGCAAGATGATGGGATCGACGCGGGCGACTTGCTCAACGCGGGCATGGCTTTCATGAATGCCAAGAATCAGGGACAGGACAATCTGCAGGCGGGTCTCAGCGCGCTGATGGCGGCAGGACCGCTCGGGCAAAGTTCCCACCGCCAGCAATCCGGTCAAGTAGTCGGTAACGCGCTGCTGCAAGCAATCGCCTCGATGGCGGCAAAAAAGGGTAGATAGGTATGTAACTCGGAAGCGAAATCAAAACTCCGCACCTTCTTTTTGAGGATGCGGAGTTTTTACTGATTTTAGGCGTCTGCTACCCTCCAGGCATGAAAGGCGCTTTCTGCTTCTTCTCTTGCTTCAACTTTCGCTTTTCCTTCAAGCTGAGCTTGGGTTTCTTCTTCTGTTCCTTGTTGCCTTTATCCTTGCTACCGCTTTTGCCGGACATACGACCATCTCCTTTCATGTTGTAGGGGGATGAATTTTGTTTGCTGAACAGGATTTTACTTCTCATTTGTCGGAGATTCAATGGCTGCAAAAAAATGTCGTGCCGCTCCTGATTGCAACCTGATGGCGTGACCTCCCCAGTGTCACTTGGAAAAGGAGCATCCTGTTTCGACTCATCCTACGACCGCTGGCATCGACTTGTAAGTTGCAGGTCGCATGGCAACGACCCTACAGTTTTGAACCCAAAATGGCAGGCAACACTTCATACCTGATTATTTTCAGCAAGCCCAGATTCTTCGCCAGCCAGACCGGGATATTTTTCGTTGACTTGGGAATCGGCACAACCGAGGCAAAATCTGTTTTTCGTCCGTCGATCCCGAATTCATATCTTCCGAATTGCTCAACCCGGAAATCTGAGGCGAAAAAATTCTTCAGCGAGTTCATTTCTTCCTTGCCAAGCCATTGAGGTAGATCGGAGGTCGCTTTGAACCCTGTGATCGCCCCCAAATCCTGGAGTAGTTGATTTTCATGAGGCTTCAATGTGTTGTGCTTTGTGCGGAAGAACATCACATCCGGATCAAGGTTGACGAGCTTTTTGAGCCACAGGCGGTGAATGCTCGTGCGAATTCCATTCCGCGTTGCAAGGTCGTTTGGGTTGTTTAGCCACACGCTAAGGGGTATGTTGAGCCAGAACGGTGTGACGTCGGGTCCTACACGGATGCCGTCGCACAGGCCGAGCGATGGGATGATCGGCGCACCGCAAGCAAGGATATACGCGCTGTCAGCCGCGCTGCGCATGACCTGCATCGCATTTCGATACGCTTCTTCCCGGGGGATGTCTGCGTACCGCTTCCCGACCGCCGCGCCCGCATGGAGAAAATCGAGTTTGAGATACTCGTATCCCCACCCGACGACTTTGCGGATCAATTTGTCGAGCCACTCCAATACTTCGGGCTGGGAGAGGTCGAGTGCGAACGTATTATCTGTCCAGTGCAGACCGGTTCGCACCAAGTTCCCTTGTTCATCTCGCAATAACCAATCTTGGTGATCGTGAAAGAGACGTTCCTTCTCCGACGTGATGAAAGGGGCAAGCCAGATCCCTGCTTTCCTTCCCGTGCTTTTTATCTTGTCGGCAAAGGACGTCATGCCGGATGGAAATTTATTGTTTGGCTCCCATTGTCCGCTGTTGTCTTGCCAGCCGTCGTCGAGTTGGAAAATATCGAACGGCAGGTCGCCAAGATTGCGCAATGCCTTGAGCAGGTTTCGTTCGCTGATCCATTTCAGGAGGGAATACCATGAGCACCAGACGCGCGGAGGCTTTTCAAATCTTGTTTTGCCGAATTTTGTTTCGAGAATGGATGCGTATGCCGCGAAGGATTCGGTCTCTTTGCCGCGCACGATCAGCCATTCGTAGGACAACTTGCCAATTTGTCCTACAGGCTCATAGAAACCCTTGATTGTTCGCCCAACCACTTCGACGCGCCCTCCCAAGCCCAGCGCGCCGACGAGTAAGATGTCGTCCTCCTCAATTTCCACCGCACCCACCCAAGCGCTAATGTGGTTCGTGTGGAAGGCGTACGCCGGGTCTTCATCCTTGGCGCGGAATTCAGCCGCCCGGATGGGCAGCGGCGGTTCGGACGGATCAAGCCACGTCGAAAGCGACCACGATTGCCATCCGTGCCGGTAAAACTTCCTCGGAGGCTGAGGCAGCTCCACTGTCAGAGAAGAGGCGTTGACAACTAAGGAGGAGCCGAGCTGAGGGAGCGAGTCCAGTTTGAGGAGAGGCGTCGGCATGAGCGTCATTATCCAATAAAAATGGCGGATTGCCAACCCGCCCCGCAGTTTTGTTGACGGTCAAATGCAGTTGTGGCATAATTCCCACACCAAAAGCAGTGAAGAGAACGAGTAGGTTTGCCGAGACTGTCAGCGAGTGTGGGAACGGTGTGAGCCACATCAGTAAGTAAATCGAAAATCATCTCGGAGCCATTCCGCTGAAATCGGAGTAAGCGAATCGGAGTTGTTCTCCGTTACCAGAACAGGATGATGGTTGTCATCCATTGAGCGCCCCACACGCATGTGAGGAACCAGAGTGGTACCGCGAGAATTCTCTCGTCTCTGTTGGAGGTGAGAGTTTTTGTTTTTAATACCCAACCGTCATTGCGAGGAGGCAACAGCCGACGAAGCAATCCCAACGCGTTACAGGAGATTGCTTCGGGCGAAAGAGTATCGCCCTCGCAATGACAGAGCACGAACGGAGACTAAAAATGTTCAAACCCGTTTCATCCAAACTCAACGTGACTTCGATGGAAGAAGCCGTGATGAAATTTTGGAAACAACGCGAGATCTTCAAGAAAACCGGAGAGCAGCGCGCCGGCGCGCCCGAGTACGTTTTCTATGAAGGTCCGCCCACTGCGAACGGCAAGCCCGGCGTTCATCATGTACTGGCGCGCGCGTTCAAAGATATGTTTCCGCGCTACAAGATCATGCGCGGCTATCACGTCTCGCGGCGCGGCGGCTGGGATACGCACGGTCTGCCGGTCGAGATCGAAGTGGAAAAGCAACTCGGATTCAACAATAAACAACAGATCGAAGAATACGGCATCGATAAATTCAACGAATTGTGTAAAAAATCCGTATTCACGTACATTCAAGATTGGGAGAAACTCACCGACCGCATCGCGTTTTGGGTCGACCTTGAAGACGCGTACGTGACCTACACCAATGACTACATCGAGTCGGTTTGGTGGATTCTGAAAAACTTCTGGGATAAAGACCTGTTGTTCAAGGGCTACAAAGTTGTACCATACTGTCCGCGTTGCGGTACGCCTCTTTCCGACCATGAAGTTCATTACCCCGACGCGATTCAGGACACAGACGATCCTTCGGTATTTGTGCGGCTGCCTCTCCTGGATAAACCGGATACTTCTCTTTTGATTTGGACAACCACTCCGTGGACTCTGCCGGGAAACGTGGCGGTTGCCGCACACCCTGAGGTGGATTATGTAACCGTCGAACACACATTGGATGACGGCGCGAAAGAAAAGCTTATCCTTGCAAAGCCTCTGCTCGATAAGGTCTTCAAGGACAAGCAAGTAAAAGTGCTCGAGACATTCAAGGGCAGGAAGTTGAAGGGCGTAAAATACCAGCCTTTATTTACCTTCGTTCCGCCTTCAAAGCCCGCGCACTTTGTTGCGCTTGCCGACTATGTGACGACGGAAGATGGAACGGGTCTGGTCCACATCGCGCCGGCGTTTGGCGCGGAAGATATGGAAGTGGGAAAGGAATACGACCTGCCTGTGTTAATGACCGTGCAACCCAACGGGACATTCATCCCGGAGGTGACTCCGTGGCGGGGTCAATTCATCAAAAATGCCGACCCGCTCATTGTTCAGGATTTGCAGGCGCGCGGCTTGTTGTTTCGCTCCGAAACATATACCCATGCGTATCCGTTCTGCTGGCGATGTAAAACTCCACTCATGTATTACGCGCGCGACTCGTGGTATATCCGCACGAGCGCCTACCGCGATCAATTGGTGAATTTGAACAACACGATCAACTGGGTCCCTGAGCATGTGAAGGAAGGCCGGTTTGGTAACTGGCTCGCCAATAACATTGACTGGTCGCTTTCGCGTGAACGATATTGGGGCACGCCGCTTCCGATCTGGGAATGTGAGAACAAGCACCGTGAAGGCATCGGTTCGGTCAAAGAACTTTCTGCAAAGGCTGGGCGTGATCTCAGCGGATTGGATTTACATCGCCCGTATGTTGACCAGATTCATTGGGATTGCGCTCAATGTGGAAAAAAGATGGCGCGCGTCCCCGACCTGATCGATGTCTGGTTCGACTCGGGCTCCATGCCTGTTGCGCAATGGCATTATCCGTTCGAGAACAAAGAGAAGTTTGAATCACAATTTCCCGCGGATTATATCTGTGAAGCCGTGGACCAGACGCGCGGCTGGTTCTACTCGCTTCATGCAATCAGCACATTATTGTTCGATAAAGTTTCGTTCAAGAATGTGATCTGTCTTGGTTTGATCCAGGACGGCGAGGGGCAGAAGATGTCTAAGAGTTTGGGCAATATCATTGCGCCGTGGGATGTGCTCAATGTGCATGGCGCGGACGCGTTCCGCTGGTATTTATACACAGCAACTCCGCCGGGACAAGAACGGCGCTTTTCTACTGATTTGGTCGGCGAAGTCATCCGCAGTTTCACGCTTACGTTGTGGAACGTCTACTCGTTCTTCGTGACCTACGCAAACCTCGACAATCCCACCGTAACAACGCTGCCGATTGCAACAAGCGATTTGGATCGCTGGCTGTTATCCGAGTTGAACGTGCTCGTCCGTGATGTGACGGACGCGTACGAAAAATACGATGTGACGAACGCGACGCGGCCCATCGAAGCGTTCGTGGAGAAATTGTCCACGTGGTATTTGCGACGGTCACGCCGCCGTTTCTGGAAATCGGAATCGGATTCCGATAAACAAGCCGCGTACTCGACTTTATACACGGCTCTCGTCACCGTGGCAAAATTGCTCGCGCCTGCGATGCCTTTTCTCGCCGACGAGTTGTATCAAAACCTCGTCCGCTCCGTGGACGAGACCGCGCCCGAGTCCGTGCATCTCGCGAAGTGGCCCGAAGCGTTACCCGAAATGATCGACGAGTCGCTTAACCGAGATATGGCGCTGGTGATGAAACTTGTCTCGCTCGGACATTCTGCGCGGCAGAAGGCGAATCGCAAAGTCCGTCAGCCGTTGGCGGAAGCCGCATTCTCGGTCGGCAATACAAATGAACGCAACTCTGTCGAGAATTACGCCGATCTCTTCGTGGATGAATTGAACGTGAAAAAAGTCCGCTTGCTGGACGCCTCGACAGAAGCCGTGTCGCACACGGTCAAACCGTTGCCGAAACAATTGGGACAGAAATACGGCAACAAGTTTCCCGCCCTGCAAAAGGCGATCCTTGCCATGAACGCGGAAGAAGTGGCGAAAACCTTGATGTCTGGCAAAACACTGAAAGTCACCGTTGATGGAATGGACTACGAGGTCATGTCCGAAGAAGTCGAAGTGAAAGCGCAGGCAAAGGAAGGATTCGCGGTTGCTGAAGACGGTGCCTATGTAGCCGCGCTCGTTACAGAGTTGACTCCTGAACTCGTACAGGAGGGCTTGGCACGCGAATTTGTCCGCCGTGTTCAAGATTTACGCAAGAGCGCGGACTTGGATGTCGCCGACAGGATCGAGTTGTTCGTCGAAGCCTCAACAGGCTTGAGGTCCGCTATTGAAGCGCATCAGGATTACATCACAACCGAGACGCTCGTATCGGACCTCCGGTTCACAGGTCCTCCAGCCGATGCGGCCGTTACAGAGGACACCTTCGATGGCGAAACGGTCAGGGTCGGGCTGGTTAAAAAATAACTTTGAACGGCGCATCGAAAGGTGCGCCTTTTATCTTATAATTGCAATCACAATTTCTTCTGAGGTGATGCATGTTCGAGACACTTCCGCTTTGGCTTCGTAAAACGTTGGCTTGGAGCGTTCATTTGTTCACCGCGACCGGCGCGGTGTGGGGGTTCCTGACCCTGCTTGCGATTTGGGATTCGAATTTTAAACTTGCCATCCTTTACATCGTCATTGCCATGCTCGTGGACGGATTCGACGGCATGCTGGCGCGCTGGTTCCATGTGAATGAGTATGCGCCGGGCGTGGACGGCGGTTTGATGGATAACATCATCGATTACCTGAATTATGTTGTGGTGGCGGCGCTGTTGCTGGTTCGGGTGCCGGGTTTGCTGCCAGACGGCTTGGTCATGGCATCGGCTATCTCGATCCTGCTGACCTCCGCCTATCAATTCTCGCAGATCGATGCGAAGACCGACAACAATTCATACTTCTTCAAAGGGTTCCCATCGGTGTGGAACTTCCTCGTGGTGTACATGATGTTATTGCAATTGGATCCGTGGATCAATTTTGCCTTGATCATAATTTGCAATATTCTGATTTTTATCCCGGTAAAATATTTATATCCCACGCGAAACACGCGCTTGCGCCGGTTCACCCTAGGTTTTACCTACCTTTACGCCGGTCTGGGTGTTTGGGCGCTAATGCAATACCCCGATGTGCCCGAATGGGTCGCGCCGGTCTCGTTTGTGTATGTGGCATATTATGTTTTATTGAGTTTTTTCCCGCGCTTCGGAATGGCGAAACCCGTATAAGCCAATGATTATTGAAAAGGCTGTTGATCCGACCGGTGAACTTCTGACTGCTCTGGAACGCTTAATCCCTCAATTGGGGGCTGATAAAATTCCTCCTTCGCGCGACGAATTGACAAGACTAATAAACTCTGAGGCATCGTCCTTGCTGATAGCGCGTTCCCCAAGCGGAAAAAGTGAAATCGCCGGTATCCTCACTTTGGTGATCTATCGCGTTCCAACAGGTATTCGTTCGATTGTGGAAGACGTGATCGTGGACGAACGTTTCCGCAGGAAAGGGATCGCTCAGGCGTTGATGCGACGCGCCATCGAAATGGCTCGAAACGCTGGTGCGAGCGGAGTATCGTTGACTTCCAATCCGCGTCGTGAGCAGGCGAACTTGATGTATCAAAAGTTGGGGTTTCTAAAGAGAGAAACCAATTCCTACTACTTGACTCTTAAATAAAACACGGCAGGCGAACGAGCCTGCCGTGAATTGTTCGACCGGTGCTATTTACCTTTTCCGTTACCTTTATCGTCTTTATCTTTGTTTTTTCCGTTCCCGCGGCCGTTGCCATTTTCATCGTTCCCTTTATTTCCAAAATCATCACCATTACCCTGCCCGTTGGGTTGCTTTTCTGTGGCAGACATTACATCTCCCAAATTTCCCTTCTTGCCAGCCATCACTACCTTTTTAAATTGTCCCCAATTTTCCGGCGTTGTACCATCTTCGAAAGTAAATTCGCTGAAATCGCCGCTTTGTTTGGCTTCGATGATAGCCAGGAACACATCGTTATCCCCTTCGAGTTTTTGAGTCAGCCAAAGCGCTTGGGCGATCACGCCGAAGCCGACGCCGTTCTTGTGTGCCCCCATGATCGTTTCATAATCGGTTATATCGTCGAAGAAAGTGGCTAAGGCGCTCCCCACCGGATGTTGCGGTTCTTGTTCGTCAGGTATGACAGAATCTATGGCAATGGCAACTTCCCAGCCGATGGATTCCATGAGTGACTCAGCGTTGCAATCGGGACTACCGTTCTCGTCTGTTTTAATCAAGTTGATGGCTTGTGCCGTCGCCTGGTCGATGCGTACTGTCTGGGATGTTCCCTCGGCTTCTTTTATAGTTACGAGAAAGGTGGTGATCCCGGTGGTTGTGTCGGTTTCACAAGCAAGGGCGGTTACCACCCCGGTAACGAATCCTTCCTGTGTTTTCGGTGCGGCAAAACCAGCGTGCACCTGCATGAGAAGCAGGAAGATACTCAAAACCACGCTTGCTGTGAATTTTCTTCCATTCATCAACACTCTCCGGCATCAAGGTTGGTCTGTGATTATTCTACACGTTTTCAGCGGGAGATTCTATATTTGTAACCTTTTCGTTGTGAACGTCACTCCATGATTTTGGAATGGGATTCAAAGTATTCGCGGGGCGTATCCAAATCGGCGAGGATGCTGGCATCCGCCGCGTCCACGTACTGGATTTTTCCGCGGTGGCGATTCAAGAAGTCCCGAGGGGTTTGATGCGTGCCCAAATCCAGAAGATCGTTCCACAATTCGCGGGCGACCAACCACGGATGCCCCCTCCGCATGTTGAAACTGGGTACCACGATGGGGCTTTTTGTTTGCCTAAACGTATTGCAGACATTTTGCACGGTTCCTTCGCGGACTTGAGGCTGGTCGCCCAACCCGATCAGCGCCGCATCTGAGGGACCATGCTGTAGTTCTCTCAACCCACATTGAATGGACGAAAGCATTTCTCCCGATGAAAAATTCTCGTTGAAGATCCTTTTTACAGGACGGCTTATTTTCATCGCCGAAAGGACCTTTTCGATTTCACCTCGATGCGAGCCGGTAATGACTGCGATTTCATCCACGTCGGCCATCGAAAAAACGCGTAGAACGTGTTCGATCACCGATGAATTACCCCACTTCATTAGGAGCTTTTGCTCGCCCATTCGTTTGGATTCGCCTGCGGCAAGGATAATGGCGGAGATCATACTGCACACTCCGTGGGATGGTGCATCAAGGCATGCTGGGTCATAATGTTTCATCCTCCAACAGTCTCTGATAATGCTCAGGAGTATCGACGTCAAGCAAAAGGCGATCATCGTGCCAGGGCAGGTAGTTCACTCGGTGCTTATGGAAGATCGCGCGCCCGCCGACATCGCCTTCGAGCGTCAATAAATCGGGAAAGGTCCGACGGTCAAATAATACTGGATTTGCGCGACGATCCGACACCATGGGCGCGACGATAGAGTCGAGTCCCTCCGCATGTTTTTCGATCAATGCCTGCAAAATGGATGTGGTGATCTGCGGCTGGTCAACGAGCAGGAAGATACATGAGCCGATCTTCCCCACGCCGCCTGGGAGAGAGGTAGTGGTGAGGAACAGTAAACCCGCGCGAATCGAACTCGCCTGCCCGCTTTTCCATTCGTTGTTTCTAACGGTCCTCACATTCAGGTCCTTCACCGCTGTTTCAACCTGTTCTGCATTTGCGCCTGTGACCACGAGCACCGGCGCGAGGCCTGCTTCCAATGCGCGCTTGGCTACAACCCGCACGAAAGCATCCTCTTTCCACTCGAGCAATTGCTTTGATTTACCGTATCTTAATGACTCGCCAGCCGCAAGAATTATCCCCGCGACAGGTTCGTGTGCGGCGTAGACTTCCCCCTGCTTCAAACTGGAGATGACGACCGATTGATATTTGGACAGCAACGCCTGAGACATCGCTCGCGCACTGGCTTGCAGTTCGGGGGTGTCGGCTTGGTTCAGTAAAATAGTGCGCCGCGCGTGCCGGGGAATATTTTTTAAACTGCTTCTGTTATGTACAAGTGCACTTGTCAATGAATGTGAGTCGATCGTTTCTCCCACCTTTGTGCCGCTCAGTTCTGAAAACCATTCGGGGCGATGGACGTATTCTTCGGTCAACGGTTTTCCCAGACCCGACACGCCGGCAACTGTTACCACGTGATCGACAAATTCGGGGATGGGCGGTTCGTGTTCCGCCCAGCCTTTCAATGCTTTTTGCCGCGAGCCATCCGCTTCGATGAGCATGGGGACGGAATGATTTGAGCAAAATTCATGGATCAAATCAAGAACTTCATCATTCACCGGCTCTGCCCTGTCGCCTTTTAATTCACCCGTAATCAGAACTACGCCGCTCAAACCCTCTTCAAGATTTGTCAGCGCTTTTTCTGATTCGGCGACAATGTGTCTATCTGCCATCGTTGTTTGCCAACTTCCTAAGTGCGATGTGGCAGTGATGATGACGGGCGGCTTCAATTCCCTTGCCAGTTGAAAGATCGCAGTGGTCTTGCCTCCCGACCCCGCGAACGCGATACAATTCATCAGGTCCGCGCGTAAGGCTTGCACGAGTGTAAGACTCATGATCGGATTATACATCTTCCGTTAAGGTACGGTATAATACTGCCCGGCGCTCGGCTTGCGCCGAACAAATTTCATCAAGGCATGGTATGGTAAGCAATTTACTCGAATCTCTCGATACTTGGGCTGACATTCAGATAACCCGTCAAGACGTCGAATTCCTACATAATTATTTATTCGAACACGAGACCCCGCTCACGCCGCGTGAACTGGCTCTGGTTTTGATTCACGAACGCAACCGGGCTGACCGTGCCGCGGCTCAAAAGAAACAAGAGGGAAGCGGCCGGGTATACTTCCCGAAAGATTCCTATCAAGTGGGTGAAGAATTGGTTTTTCCTGCATTTGCGTGGAAACACGGCAAGGTAATCGAGGTGCGCCCGGGGGTGAATCCCGAATTGGGACCATTCGATGTACTAGAAGTGGCATTTGATGACGGCTCCCAGCGGAAATTCGCATCCGCTCTGGCACACCATTCGTTGAACGAGCAACCCGTTACTGTCGAAAATGAAGGTTTCGACCCCGATGCGATCATGCGCGAATACGGTAGCGAAATCGAACGCAAGCTCGAAGCCGCGTTCGGCGCGGATGCCCAGTTGATCCGCATCGCGGGCAGGTGGTTTCCGCGCGCATTGTTGGTGGACGTCAATGTGGGAAACCTGAACTTGGCTGAAGCGGTCCTCGACATGTCCGGGGGTGAACCGCTTCCGACCTCTGCGCTTCTCAAAGATGTTGCCTTGCCTGAGGGCGTGAATCCCAAATTGGCGGAATTCTCACTAAACCTCGCATTGCAGGAGGACGGACGGTTCGATGAAGTTGGTCCTGCAGGACAGGTGTTATGGTATCTCAAACGTCTAGAACCCGAAGAGGTTCGTTCAACGCCGAAGTTTTTGCAATATACCCAGATCGAATATGACCGCTCACTGCTCGATAAACAAATGCTCGACCTCGAAGCACAACTGGACGATGAATTGAGCGAATTGGATTTCAAGCCCGACTCATTCCTGAAGGAAGTTTCGATCTCGTTGATCTATCCGCATCTGCGCGCTGGGACGCTGCCGGTCTCGGCGCGCGTCCGGTCGTTTTTCCCCACAGCCTATGAATCTCCCCGCGTCCGGTTCACCCTCGTGGATGGAAAGACGCGTCAGCGGATCCCGGCGTGGGTGGTGCGCGAACATCGATATGTGTACGGGTTGCGGGAATGGTACAAGGCGAATGCATTGATACCGGGCAGTCTTGTTCGAATCCGTCGCGGCGATAATCCGGGCGAGGTGGTCATCGAAGCGCGGACGTATCGCGCCACCAAGGATTGGATGCGTACTGCCATCGTCGGCGCGGATGGGGGTGTGGTCTTTGCCATGTTGAAGCAGGCGGTCTCTGCCGAGTTTAACGACCGCATGGCTTTTGCCATCCCGTCGTTCGACGCTGTGGATCAGGTTTGGATGCAGGATAGACAACGTCCATTCGAAAAGTTAGTGGCAGATATGATCCGCGAAATGTCGAAACTGACCCCTCAAGGGCACGTGCACGCACAGGAATTGTATTCGGCTGTGAATATTGTACGGAGAACCCCGCCCGCGCCATTGTTCGCCTCGCTGGCGGGCAACCCCGGCTTCGTTCATGTCGGCGATTTGCACTACCGGTTGGGAGAGGCGGAATAAATGACCGAAGTAAAACGAAAGAGCCTCATCAAACCGAACGCCGGCACCCCCTTCCATATTGATTTCGACTGGTGGAAAAAGAACGAGCGTGACTGGCATGTGTATTTACGTTCTTTGCTTTGCGCGGAGCACCGCGAGACCTATGCGGATAAAGAAGAAGGCGAGACGGTGGATTGGGTGGACCCGGTCACCGCGGAGGTGAAGCAAGTGGAAGGCGTGCAGAACGCATTGATGACGCACTGCGTGCGGCAACCCGATTTCCTGACCGAGCAGACTGCCCTAGTCGAAGCGGTTTTTCGCTTGTTTCTCACGAACGGGAACATTCCGATGTCGTCGCAAGATCTCGGAACGCGCCTCAACCGCCCGGCAGAGACCATCTTGCGCACATTGGCCGGTCCACGCGTCTATAAAGGGATACGTCCATACAGCGCCTCATAAGAATCCCATGCGGGGGATGGATGAACGATTTGCCTACTTTGCGATGCCGTAATACAATAGCATTGAACTGCCCCCGTAGCTCAATGGACAGAGCAACAGCCTTCTAAGCTGCAGGTTGTGGGTTCGAGTCCCGCCGGGGGCGCTGGTTCGATTGTTCGGTTCAAAATCCCGCTGAGGCAAGGAGAACGATTATGCCCGCGATCATTCGTAAAAATTTACCCGCTGCGATGCTCGAATCGCGTAGAGAGATATTGCATGCCATACGATGGCAAGTGCGTTCGAGTGTGTGGAGTCCGCCCACCGACGTGTACGAAACCGGGGAAAATTTCGTCGTCCGCGTGGAAATTGCAGGCATGCGTGATGAGGATTTCGAAGTGACCATTGAGAACCGCAATCTCTTCATCGCAGGTTCGCGCCCCGATTTTGGCGGGCGGCGCGCGTATCACCAAATGGAAATTCTTTCCGGGCGCTTCGAGATCGAAGTGGAGATTACCACAGCGGTGGATGTCGACTCCGCCACAGCCGAATATAAGGATGGGTTTTTGACGATCAGCTTGCCAAAGTCGAAATCGAAACAGAATGGGGTCGTAGAGTAATTATGCCTGCCTCCCGCTGGCATTCCAGTTTCAACGAACTTTTTCAATGGATCGGAGAAACGGATGACGGTCTGCTTTCGATGATCATGCCGTCATTTTTCTCGCGCGCGCCTGCCAAAGATTCCGGCAGCACCGAGAAAAATTCTCCGCAGCCCTCTGTCGAAAATAAATATCCCCAAATCCTTCCCATCCTCCCGCTGCGCGGAGTGGTGGTGTACCCGCACACCGCTGTTCCGTTAACCGTCGGACAGCCGCGTTCGATCAAATTGGTGGACGATGTGGTTGCAGGGGATAAACTTGTCGGCTTGGTCGCCGCCATGAACCCGGAGTTGGAAACACCGGGTCCCGCCGACCTTTACACTGTTGGCACCATCGCGACCGTGCATCGCCTCCTGCGCGCCCCCGACGGGACCATCCGCCTCCTCGTGCAAGGTATGGATCGTTTTCGGCTGGGCGAATTCGTCGAGCAGGAACCGTATCTCAAAGCGCGCATCGAACTTGCCCCCGAGTTGGTTGAAGAGGGCTTGGAGATCGACGCGCTTGGACGGAATGCACGCGATCAGTTCCAACAGATCACGCAAATGATTCCATCCTTCCCGGAGGAGTTGGCAGGTTCCATCACTTCCGTTGAAGACCCTTTGCAAACCGCCTACACCATTGCCAACTTCCAACGCATGGATTTAAAAGACTCGCAAGAGATACTCGCCATCGATTCCGTCGCTGAGAAGCTGAAGAAACTGATCGGCTTACTTGTGCGCGAAGCCGAAGTGTTATCGCTGGGTCAAAAGATCCAAAACGAAGCGCGGGGTGAGATCGAAAAGGTCCAGCGAGAATATTTTCTGCGCGAGCAGATGAAGGCGATCCAAAAAGAGTTGGGCGAAAAAGACGAACAAGCCGCCGAAGTGGAGGAGTTCCGCAAGAAGATCGAAGAGGCGAAAATGCCCGAAGAAGCGGCGAAGCAGGCAAACCGTGAGTTGGAACGGTTGTCCCGTCTGCCCACTGCCGCGGCGGAATATGGCGTCATCCGCACCTATCTCGATTGGCTGGTGACGGTTCCGTGGTCGAAATCCACCGACGATAATCTTGAGATCCCGCATGCGCGCGAAATTTTGGATAAGGATCACTACGGGCTTGAGGATGTGAAGGAACGCATCCTCGAGTTTCTCGCGATACGCAAATTGCGGATCGATCGCAAGGATGAAACAAAAGCGCCGTCTGAAGATAAGATTCGCCGCGAGCGCGAAGGGGTGATCCTTTGTTTCGTCGGTCCGCCGGGAGTCGGCAAGACCTCGCTCGGACAATCCATCGCGCGCGCCATGGGGCGCAAGTTCGTGCGCGCTTCGCTGGGCGGCGTGCGTGATGAAGCCGAGATTCGCGGACATCGCCGCACCTACATCGGTGCGATGCCGGGGCGCATACTGCAATCGCTTCGCAGAATCGAATCGCGCAACCCGGTCTTTATGCTCGATGAGATCGACAAGTTAACTTTCGATTTTCACGGCGACCCGGCTTCGGCATTGCTCGAAGTGCTCGACCCAGAACAGAACAGCGAATTCCGTGATAACTATCTCGAAGTTGCCTACGATCTTTCGCAGGTCTTCTTCATCACAACGGCAAACACACTCGAAACGATCCCCGGCCCATTGCTCGACCGCATGGAGATCATCTCGCTTTCAGGCTACACCGAAAAAGAAAAGATCGCCATCGCCAAAGGCTATTTGATTCCCCGCCAGATCCGCGAGAATAGTTTGCGCGAAACGGAAGTATCGTTCACCGATGATGCCCTGCAAAAGATCATCCGCGAGTACACACGCGAGGCGGGGGTGCGCAACCTCGAACGGAAGATCGGCGCAGTGTGCCGCAAGGTCGGCACGCGCATTGCCGAAGGCAAACTGACCGAAGTGAAGATCGTCCCCGATGTGGTCGAGGAATACCTCGATCATCCGATTTTCCACGGCACAGAAGAGCTCAACCGCCGCATTTCGATCCCCGGCGTAGTGCCGGGGCTGGCGTGGACTCCCTACGGCGGCGATGTGTTATTCGTCGAAGCGACAAGCATGCCCGGCGGAAAAGGCTTTCAGGTGACTGGATCAATCGGAAATGTGATGAATGAATCGGCGCGGGCAGCGCTGTCGTTCGTCCGTTCGCGCGCGCATCAATTAGGTCTCGAGGATCAATTCTTCGATAAATACGACATTCACATGCACATCCCTGCCGGCGCACAGCCGAAGGATGGTCCGTCTGCCGGTGTGACGATGGCAACCGCGCTGGTGTCGCTGGTGTCCGGGCGCAAGGTCAAGCCGAACATTGGCATGACCGGTGAGATCACCTTGCGCGGGCAGGTGCTTCCCATCGGCGGCGTCAAAGAAAAAGTGCTTGCCGCGCATCGCAACGGCTTGAAGACCGTCATCCTGCCGAAGCGCAACGAACAGGATGTGGACGATGTGCCAGACGAAATCAAAGAGACGATGAAATTCATCTTTGTCGAGACGGTGGACGAAGTGCTCGCCTCCGCGCTGGAGGCAAGCAGGGCAGTACGAGCAGATAAAAATCACAAGAACGGAAAAGCAAAGCGTAATGGCAAAAATACTCCTCGCCGAAGATGACCATACCATGATCGCACTGCTTCGAACCCTGCTCAACATGGAGGGCTTCGAAGTTTCCGTTGCCGATGTGGATGAGGATATCCCCGCCTTGATCCTGCGCGAAAAACCCGATGTTCTTTTTATGGATGTGCATCTTGGTCAGCACAGCGGCTTGGAGTTCGTCGAATCGATTCGCAAGGATCCGCAATTTGCAGACTTGCGAATCATCATGACCTCCGGGCTGGATGTGCGCGCGGAATGCCTGAAACGCGGCGCGACCGACTTCATCCTCAAACCCTTCATGCCCGACGATCTGCTTGCCATCATCCGGGATACCCGGGCATGACGATTCGAGTTGGGATTCTGACCCTCTCCGACCGGTCCGCGCGCGGCGAACGTGAAGACGCCTCGGGACCCGCGCTTGCGCTTCGCATCGAAAAAGAAGGCTGGTCGGCTGTAAGGAAGTTGATCCTCCCCGATGATGAATCCGCCATCCGAGAAACGCTTGCCAAATGGGCAGACGCGGGCGACCTCGATCTCATCCTCACCACCGGCGGGAGTGGATTCGCCCCGCGCGACATGACGCCCGAAGCCACGCGCGCGGTCATCGAGCGCGAAGCGCCCGGTCTTGCGGAGGCAATGCGTGCCGCCTCGCTCAGAATCACGCCTCATGCCATGCTCACGCGTATTGTCGCGGGCATCCGCAAGCGGACGATCATCATTAACCTGCCCGGAAGCCCGAAGGGTGCGGTGGAAAATTTGGAAGTGGTGATCCCTGTTTTACCTCATGCTATTCTGTTGTTACACGATGACCCAGAGTCTGAAAAAACGCATTGAACCCCACCTCGATTTTCTTATAGTATAATCCCGCCGCTTCAAATGAAAATCACAAACAAAGGAAAGTGCTCGCATGATCGATGTCAACGAATTACGAAAAGGGGTGACCTTCGAACTGGATGGAAACCTCTACAAAGTGTTGGATTACAGCCATAACAAAACCGGGCGCGGCAATGCCAACATCCGTATCAAAGCCCGTAACCTGCAAACCGGTGCGAACATCGAGCGTACGTTCAACTCTGGGCAGTCGGTGCAGGATGTGAGCCTCGATTTTCACAACGTCTCGTATTTGTATAACGATGGCGAGTTCTATCACTTCATGGATAATACGACCTTTGAACAACCCGCCATTAGCGCAAAAATGCTCGGCGACACCGCGCTCTACCTCAAAGAAGGGATGGAAGTAAAACTCACGTTTTACAACGGCGCGCCGCTGGATGTGGAATTTCCGTCCACCGTTGACCTCAAGGTCGTTGAAGCCGAGACCGCCATCCGCGGTGACACAGCGACCGGCGTGACGAAGAAAGTGGTCACTGAGACCGGCTTGGAAGTGCAGTGTCCGCAATTCGTAAAAGTGGGAGATGTCATCCGCATCAACACCGAAACAGGCGAATATACAACGCGCGTTTGAAATTTCCATTTCAAATCTTCCTTGCCGACCGATCCAGGCGGGTGATCGGGGTAATGATTTTGCTTTCCCGCTCATCGCTACTTTAGGTAACCCGCCTATAATATTCTCATGAAAACTCCTTATGGGGCGGAATGCCCGCACTTCTACGGAGATTATTTCCGCGGACGCAACGTGGAGGAATGTCGCCTGCTCCATGCCGCTGGGCAGGAGTGGTCGCGCGACCTGTGTAAATTTTGCCCGTTGCCAGAGCTCTCGCGCGCCAACGCCTGTGAGCACATGCGCCTGAACCCGAAAGTGGCGCGTCCGTTTTCTGCGGCTTTCATGCGGCGCGTGCAGGTGAACGCGTACTGTGAAAAATCAAAAAAGAAAGTATCCGAACCGCACGTGGGATGCGGCGAATGTCATGCCCTTCCATTCAAACTTGAGATCAAATCCTGATTCGTTCTCGACGCGACCTCTTTAATTCAATGTCACTCACGCTACTGCTCGATCTCGACGACACCCTGCTCAACACAAACCTGCATGCGTTCATGCCTGCATATTTTCAAGCGCTTGCGAATCGTGTTTGCGGACACGTCCCGTCCGATACGTTTTTGCGCGCGTTGATCGGCGGGGTAAACCAGATGAACGACAACGAGGATCCGCGCAAAACTCTGCGCGAAGTCTTCGATTCGTATTTTTTCCCGGAACTCGGCATCTCGCAGGGTGAGTTGCAGGATGTATTCGAAGATTTCTACGATAACATCTTCCCGAGTTTGGCAGGACTTACAGCGCAAGTCCCGGGCGCGGTAGAATTCATCCGTTGGGCGGAGTCAAACGGTTTTCGAGTCGCCATTGCCACAGATCCGTTGTTTCCTCTCAAAGCCACTCACCATCGCTTGCGTTGGGCTGGATTCGATCCCGGGCAATTTGAGTTGGTTTCTGCTTTCGAGGATTTTCATTTCACCAAAGCGCATCCTGCATATTATGCTGAGGTCTTGGGAAACCTCGGGTGGCAGGAAGGTCCTGTGTTGATGGCGGGGAATGATGTTCAACGCGATATTCTGCCTGCCCGGCGGCTCGGGTTGAAGACATTTCACGTGAACGGCGAATCCGCTTCGGTATCCGACGGTGAGGCGGGTTCCGGCTCACTGGCGGATCTGCGCCGCTGGCTTGAGTCAATCCAACCGTCGGCTCTTGAACCGGATCTCAAATCCCGCGACGCGACACTGGGAATCCTGACTTCCACGCCAGCAGTGCTTCCAAAATTCATCCATTCACTCTCTGATGATGATTGCCGCCATGAACCGGCGCGCGATGATTGGGCAATGAACGAGATCGTATGCCATTTGCGGGATACGGAACGCGAAGTGCATGCGTTGCAAGTCGAATTGATGCTGGAGAAAAACGATGCGTTCATCCCGCGTCCGGATGCCGGCGTGTGGGCAAGCGAACGGGAATACCTGAACGAGGATGCCAATAAAGCGATGGAGGCATTTGGCGCGGCACGGGTTGCGTTGCTGGAGCGGGTAAGGAATCTGCCGAACGAGACCTGGAATCGAAAAGTTCGTCATGCTATTTTTGGTCCTTCCAATTTCGCCGAGGTGATGGGTTTTGCGGCTGATCACGACCGTTTGCATCTGCATCAGGCTTGGAAAACCCTGCAGTCCCTGAGAGACAAGCGCGTCCAATGTTCGTGACGTGTGTTATAACCCCAAATATTCGAGCCAAGTAAACCCGGTTGACGGCTCGTTTTGAAGGAGTCTGATCGATGAAGAAGAGAGTGGTTGTCACGGGGATGGGTTGCATCAGCCCTGTGGGAAATACAGTGAAAGATACCTGGGCGTCCCTGTTGGAGGGTAAATCCGGTGCGGGACCCATCACTCATTTTGACGCAACCAAACATAAGACCCGGTTTGCGGCAGAAGTAAAGGGGTTCGACCCCGTCGCGAGTTTCGGCGCGCGCGAGGCGCGCAAGATGGATCGCTTTACGCAATTCGCCGTGTTCGCGACCATGGAAGCGTTGGAACAATCGGGGTTGAAGATCGATGAATCGAACCGCGACCGTATCGGAATTCTCATCGGTACCGGCATCGGCGGCATAGGCACGATCATGGAACAAGCGGCGGTGATGCACGAGCGCGGCGCGGACCGAGTCAGCCCGTTCCTCATCCCCATGATGATCTCGGATGGCGCGGCAGGCATGATCGCCATTCGTTTCGGCGCACGCGGACCGAACATGTCCATCGCCACCGCGTGTGCGACCGGTAACAACGCCATCGGTGAAGCCGCCGAAATGATCCGGCGCGGCGCGGCGGATGTGATGATCGCTGGCGGCGCGGAGGGCGCACTGGTTCCCATCACGATGGCTGGCATGAATGTGATCGGCGCCCTGTCTACGCGGAACGACGACCCGCAAGGCGCATCCCGCCCGTTCGATAAGGATCGCGACGGTTTTCTGATGGGGGAAGGGGCAGGCGTATTGATCCTTGAATCGCTTGAGTCGGCGCAGGCGCGCGGCGCCGCGATCCTCGCGGAGATCAACGGGTATGGCACATCGGACGATGCGCATCACGTTTCTGCACCGGCGGAGAACGGCGCAGGTGCGGCGATCTCGATGAGCCTCGCCCTCGACGACGCCGGTTTGGGAATTGAGGATATTCAGTACATCAATGCACACGGCACTTCCACGTATTTGAACGATAAGAGTGAAACTGCGGCGATCAAGACCGTCTTCGGCGAGAGCGCTTATTCGATCCCGGTCTCGTCCACAAAATCGATGACCGGTCACTTGCTCGGCGCATCCGGCGCGGTGGAGGCGATCTTTTCCATTCTCGCCATTCGAGAAGGTGTCATCCCTCCCACGATCAATTATCAAACACCCGACCCGGAATGCGACCTCGACTATGTGCCCAACCAGCCGCGCGTTGCCACGCTCGAACACGTGATGTCGAATTCGTTCGGTTTTGGCGGTCACAATGCAACCTTGGTGATCGGAAAATATACGGAATAAGAATTTGAGTTCAATGCCGCGCCTCCAATCTTGGCGCGCTTCGTTTTAGCTCAGGAGTTCAAATGCCAAATGCACATATAACAGGCTGGGGGATGGCAGTGCCTGAAAACGTAATGACCAATGACGATCTGGCCAAGGTCGTGGATACGAACGATGCGTGGATTCGTGAACGAACCGGGATTGGGGAACGCCGCATTGCCCGCGACACGGACTTCACTTCCACGCTTGCGGTGGATGCCTCGATTCAAGCCCTCAAGGTGGCGAACGTCCGCCCAACGGATATTGATCTGATCATCTGTTCCACGTCGACGCCGGAGTATATGTTCCCTGCAACCGCATGTTTGATTCAGGATCAACTCGGCGCGACGAAAGCCGGCGCATTCGATTTGCTTGCCGCCTGTTCGGGATTTATTTACGCCTTGAACATGGGCGCACAAGCGATCCGCAGCGGCTCGATCAAGACCGCACTTGTCATCGGTTCAGAAACCCTTTCGAGGTTTGTCAATTGGAAGGATAGAAATACTTGTATTCTATTCGGCGATGGTGCTGGCGCATTTGTCTTACAAGCCAGCGAGCGACCCGGCGGTGTGCTTTCTGCTGTGATGCACTCCGATGGTTCGGGCGGCGACCTCCTCACCCTGCCTGCGGGTGGCAGCCGAAACCCGATAAATGAAAATACATTCCATGAAGGCAAGCACTACATCCAGATGGATGGGAAGGAAGTCTTCCGTTTTGCGACGCGTGTAATGGCATCTGCTACGCAGGAAGCGCTCGATGCGGCGGGACTGAAAGTGGAGGATATCCGCTGGGTGGTGCCGCACCAGGCAAACATCCGTATCATCGAAGCGGCGGCGCGCGGACTCAAACTCCCGATGGATCGATTCGTCGTGAATTTGGATCGCTACGGCAACACATCCACCGCGTCCATCCCGATCGCGATGGTGGAAGCCATCGAAAAGGGGCAGATCAAGTCCGGCGATAAATTTGTGATGGTAGGTTTTGGCGCAGGTCTCACATGGGGCGCGCTCGCCGCCGAGTGGACCGGTCCGATACCGAGCAAGGGGCATGTGCATCCCGAACAATATCGCAGGCTGGGCAGGGTGCGTTCTCTGGTCCGCCGTTTCATCCGCTTCATCGAGGGATTGCTCTACCGCCGGGAACTATAATGTCGAATTAATCGCGATTGTGGTAGGATAAGAGCAAGACTGAACAAAGGAGTAACACATGCTTGGACTACCACGCGGTTCTGAATGGATCATCATTTTGGTGATCGTAATCCTTCTCTTTGGACCGGGGCGCATCGGTAAGATCGCCAGCGAATTGGGAAAAGGCATTCGATCGTTTCGCGATGGCCTCAGCGAAGGAAAACAAGAGGAAGGATCGACAGATTCTTCCAGCAAAAGCGAATCAAAATAGAAAAAGGCTCTCGCAAGAGAGCCTTTTGATTTGCGGGGAACTTCAAGTAATCGCCCTAATACACTAATTCTTTCACGTCCTTGTCTTTCAACATCCCCTCCACGAATTTTTCGTGATCGTCTGGCGACCCGATCGCGCGCCACATTCCTGTTATGGATTTTTCGGTCTTTGTCTGGTGATGTTCGAGAACCATGAGAGAATTTGATTCGAGCGCGCGATGGATTTTTTCAAACCCCTTGGTTTTACTCGTTGGAATAACGATTTTATACGTGCGCGATTCACGGATGCGGTCGATCCGTTTCTCAAGGTGGGGGAAGAAGAGTAACACAACCAGCGTGACCAGCGTGGAGGCAGAGACAAAGATCAATTCGCCCGCGCCGATGCCCATGCCCAACGCGGCGGAGAGCCAGATCGTTGCGGCGGTGGTCAACCCGCCGATCTTTCCGTGCTCGCGGATGATCGCACCGGCGCCGAGGAAGCCGATGCCCGTCACGATGTTCGCCGCGATGCGGGTTTGCGTAAAGCCCGGATCCATGTTCAACGAAAAGATGGTGAACAATGCCGAACCGACGGTTATCAAAATGATCGTGCGGAATCCCGCCGCTTTATCCTGATACTCGCGTTCCGCGCCGATCACGCCGCCGACCAAAACAGCCATGCCAAGTTTGATGAGATTTTCGGTAAGTATCGGGTCCATGCGCTAATTTTACAACAACTCTTTTAACTCTGCGATCGACGTGACAGGATTTTTGCAGACGAATCCCTCGCACACATACACGGTTGCTCGTCCGTTCTTTAGCGGGCGGTCCTTCAACAAATTCGGCGCATCGTGAGATGGGGGATAGGAGGACGCGGCGATGACGACGTTCGGTCTGTAAGCGGATCGGACGACTCGAATCAATTCGGACGCGTCTTCACCGCCCGCCTCGCTCACGAACGCGACCTGCTTCACTTTCCCCAAAGCAAAATCCGCCGCCGACAGCCAGCGCGCGAACGCGGTGGGGTAGCGGACAGCCATGTCCGCTGCCGATCGGAGGGATTTTTCCGCGAGGTCGCGAAATTTCCCATCATCGGTGAACGCGGCAAGTTTGAGCAAAGTTTCGCATGCCAACGCGTTGCCTGAGGGGGTGGCATTATCCTGCAAATCTTTGGGTCTCAACAGCAACGCTTCGCCATCTTTAGATGTGTCGAAGAATCCGCCGGCAGGATCGAAGAATAGCTCGATCATTTCATTGGCAAGTTTTTTAGCGGTGGCAAACCATTTGTTATTGAAGTCTGATTGATACAGTTCGAGCAGGCCTAAAATCAATGCAGCGTGATCTTCGAGGAAAACTTCGTCAGTAGTTTTGCCGTCACGCCAACTGTGTTTGAGTCTGCCGTCTGGCTGCAGGGTGGAAAGAAGAAAATTGGCATTGCGTGCAGCCAATTCGGCGTATTTAGTTTGCGCGTCTGGTTTATCGAACACTCTTGCCGCCTCCGCCATTGTTGCAAGCATGAGTCCGTTCCACGAGGTGAGCACTTTGTCGTCGGTCCCCGGGCGGACACGCACTGCGCGCGCAGATAAAAGGTGTGAGTGGCAATCGGCTAATTTGGCTGGGACAGTTTCCACATCCAGTTTGAAGCGGGCGGCGAGGGATGAGTCATCTAGCGCGCGTTGCAGTACAGTCCTGCCTTCCCAGTTTCCTTTTTCCGTAACTCCGTACGCGGCGCAGAAAAAATCGAAATCGGAATCCTCGGCGATCGCTTTTCGAATCTCTTCTTTCGTCCACACGTAAAATTTTCCCTCTTCGCCCTCCGAGTCGGCATCCAGCGACGAGTAAAAACCGCCGCCTGGATGGGTCATTTCGCGGGCGATAAAATCTAGCGTTTCTGTGACGATGCGCTTGAAAAAGGGATCGCCTGTGATCTGCCATGCGTGAAGATAGGCGCGTGCGAGAAGCGCGTTATCGTAGAGCATTTTCTCGAAGTGCGGCACGCGCCAGAAATTATCCACGCTGTAGCGCGAGAAGCCGCCCCCGACCACATCGTACATTCCCCCGCGCGCCATCGATCGAAGCGCGTGGAGAGCAGATTTGAGAATTTGAGAATTCTCCCAATCCTCCGCTTCATTAACAGCGCGCCTCAACAAGAATTCGATCGTCATGGGTTGTGGGAATTTCGGCGCGGAGCCCCAGCCGCCATTGCCCCAGTCGTAATTTTCGAGCAATAACTTGGCAGCCGCGTCCAGATGTTCTTGTGCGAATGTCGAATCAGATTGACTGTTGGCGCTGAGCGCTTGCCCCAAGTGATTTGCAACTTCATTTCCAACGCGCGCGGCTTCGCCCTGTTGTTCTTTCCACGTGCGCGCAATGCCAGCCAGCACATCTTTGAAGGAGGGCATGTTATAGCGCGGCACGGGCGGAAAATATGTTCCTGAATAGAAAGGCTTCAGATCAGGCGTGAGAAATACGGACATGGGCCAGCCGCCGGAGCCCGTCATCGCGACTGTGGCTTGCATGTAGATCGCGTCGATGTCCGGGCGCTCCTCCCGATCCACTTTGATGTTGACGAAGTGCTCGTTCATGAATGCGGCTGTTTCGGTGTCTTCAAACGATTCATGCGCCATTACGTGACACCAATGACATGCGGCATAACCGATACTGAGGAAGATGGGCTTGTTTTCGGCGCGAGCTTTGGCAAGCGCTTCTCCGCCCCACGGATGCCAGTCTACGGGGTTGTGCGAGTGTTGCAAGAGATAGGGCGAGGTAGAGGTTGCCAGTTTGTTCATATTTGTGTAATAAGTCGATTATAGCGCACGGGAAAGATACTGTACCGATTCTGCGTCAAACCCATTGTGAACGAAACTGAAGCATGTTCTTGATGCAGTTGCTTTGCCTCAAGACTGACGGCACGATTTGCCGACCGAATCGAACAGCCGTCGCATCTTTATGGAGGATGGTATGGGTGAATCGAAAGTTACAGTCTATGGCGCGTACTGGTGTCCTGATTGCCGACGCGCGAAAAAGTTTCTTGGCGAGCAGTTCGTCCCGTACAGGTGGATCGACATCGAGCAGGATAAGGCGGCTGAAGAATACGTGTTGAAGCGCAATAACGGCAAACGCATCATTCCGACCATTGTTTTTGAAGATGATACGTTTCTGGTCGAGCCAACCAATGCGGAATTGGCAAAAAAATTGGGGCTCAAAACTGAAGCGTCGAAAACTTATTATGACCTGATCATCATCGGCGGAGGACCCGCAGGACTTACTGCCGCGATCTACGCTTCCCGCGAAGGCGCGGATGTACTTCTCATCGAGCGTTCAGGACTTGGCGGGCAGGCTGGCATCACGGTGGGACTCGACAACTTCCCCGGCTTTCCAGAAGGCATCAGCGGACAGGAATTCTCCGATCGCGTAGCGCAACAAGCGCGGCGTTTCGGTGTGGAAATATTGCAAGCCGTGGATGTGGAGCGACTCGAAATGGAGGAGGGGTATCACGAAGTTTACACTTCGGACGGCAAGCATTATCACTCGCTGGCAGTGCTTATCGCTACAGGCGCGTCATATCGCCGGCTCGAAGTCCCCGGTGAGGATGATTACATCGGCGCGGGGATCCATTTCTGCGCGACGTGCGACGGTCCGTTTTACAAAGGCTCGCAGGAGATCGTTGTGGTGGGCGGCGGCAACTCCGCTGTCGAAGAGGGTTTGCACCTTACGAACTTTACCGAAAAAGTGACTCTTCTCGTCCGCGGCGACAAGCTCACGGCGAGCCAGTTTGCCGTGGACAAGGTCAACGAACCGAACTCACGCGTGGACGTGAAATACAATGTGATCGTGGATTCTTTTGAAGGTAAAGATTCAAAACTCAAATCGATCCAATATCATTTCAAGGATAGCGATAAAACGGAAGAGGTGCACCCTGCCGCGGCTTTCATCTTCATTGGGCAAACTCCGAATACGGCTTTCTTGAAAGATTACGTGGAATTAGATAAATGGGGATTCGTGCTAACGGGGCATGACCTCACACACGATACCCATGCGTCCGCGCACAAGCCGCTCCCGTTCGAGACGAACGTTTCGGGAATTTTCGTCGCTGGCGACGCGCGGCATGGGAGCACTAAGCAGGTCGCTTCGGCGGTTGGCGAAGGCGCGGCGGCTTCGATTTCAATTCGGGAGTTCTTGCGAAGGAGTGAATGAAATCGAGTAGGGGCGAACGGCTGTTCGCCCCTACAAACCAATTTTCACCTCCTGCCATTTTCTGACTGAATTGACAAGAAATATCTTTGTGCAATTATTCAATTCATCCACGCGGATGACTCTCTCTTCCACCCGACCCTTTTCAAGCAAATATTCGCGAAAAGTTCCAGCGAGTAAGCCGCAGGAAATGGGCGGTGTGTAAAGTTTGCTGTCCATTTCAACGACAAGGTTGCCAATGGTGAATTCGGTCAATTCGCCACGTTCGTTGTAAAGCAGGACATCATCACAGTCAGGAAAATCCTTGCGGGCAGATTCATATACGCCGCGGTGAGTGGTTTTGTGAAAGAGAAATACATTGCTTGAATTCACGGCTTGTTTGGCGAGAGAAACTTTTATGTTTGCTCGCGGCGGGAGCGCCATTTGAAACAGGTTTGCCTCATGACTCAAGCTGCAGTTTTTGTCGAGCAATAATCTCACGCGTTGCGGGGAATTGAATTTGGATGAAATTTCATTCAGGTAGGATTCGATGATTTCTTTTGGTGGCTCGGGCAGGGTCCCACCGCCCCTACGTTGTGATACAGGAAAATCAAAATACTCCGCTGATTCGAGCAGGCGTGCGATGTGCTTTTCGCACAGAAAGAATCCTTCTTCGGGAGTCCACAACATTGTTTCGAGCAGGGAGAACTGCGGCGGCGGTTCGGTCAGCACGCGGGCTTTGAGCAATGCCTCGGCGTATTCGTCTGTGCTGGTCGAGTCCCAGACGATGCCGCCGCCCACGCCGTATTCCGCTGATTTTGCATCTCGGTCTATCAGCGCGGTGCGGATGGCGACATTGAATTTCGCTTTGCGGTTCGGGGCGATATAACCGATACTCCCAGTGTAAATATTACGAGGCGTCGTCTCGAGTTCAGAGATGATCCGCATCGTGCTGACTTTCGGCGCGCCTGTGATCGAGGCACACGGGAACAGCGCGGTGAGAATTTTTGTAACCGATGTTGGCGTTATTGCCTGCACTGTGGATGTCATTTGCCAGAGCGACGGGTATTTTTCGGTAGCAAACAATTCGGGAACGCGGACGCTTCCCGTTTTTGCAATGCGTCCCAAATCGTTGCGGATCATATCCACGATCATCACATTCTCGGCGCGGTTCTTTTCCGAGTCTTTCAGCCATTGAGCCTGCTCCGCATCTTCAAGTGTGGTACGCCCGCGTTTGACGGTTCCTTTCATTGGGCGGCAGGTGATGGTTTCACCGTCGAGTTGGAAAAACAATTCAGGTGACGCCGAGCAAACGACATATCTTCCAGTATCAATGTACGCGGCGTGCTTATTTTGACTCTGTGCGAGTTGGAGGAAGTAATTCCATGGGTCAGCATAGAAATCTGTGTGCAATCGCATCGTGTAATTGACCTGATACGTCCGTCCGTCGGCGATGTATCCCTTGATCTTCTCGATGGCGGAGTCGTACATGCCGCGCTCTGTGGTCGGGGACCAGGTCAATGCCGGTTGGGGCGAAGCAGGTTGAGGTAGTGTAATGACGCGAGGCTCGGGGTAGAGTCCAAACCAAAGGAGCGGAAATCCAGTTGGTGGGTGAGTCAGATATGCTCCGTCAAATGCAGGAGCCGATTCGTAAGAGATGAATCCTGCCGCGTGATATCCGCTTGTGGTCACTGCGTCTTCGATCTCGCGCAAGGCTGGCAGGACGTTCTGCAAACGATCTGCGTGGATTACGCGCTGTGGGGCTGCGAAGTGAAGCCACGCGTCGCCGTTCCGTAAAACGATTTCACCCATTTGTATCATTCTGTGAATTGTACTCGTTTGTAATGATAGAATTGTTTAAAAAGGAGACGACCATGAAACGCAATCGAATTTATCTCGCGTTGGCGATCGTGATGCTGGCTTCACTGGCTTGTAACGCTTTGACCGGTGGGGGCGGTGGCGGCGACGCGCCTGTTGCGCCGAGCGGGGGAGATGCTCCCGCGCCGCAGGATAACAGTTCGGGGGGCGGAAACGCGGATACGTCTGCTTCAGGATTTCCGATCACCGCCGACGCCTACAATGTGATCGACGTGGGCGATGGGAATGTATTGTATTACTCAAAACTTCCTCAGGAGGACATCTTGAAGTTCTATCGCGACGAATACGTTTCGCGCGGATATACCGAGCGCGCATTGCTGACGGTGGTCGAGGATAATGTCTTCAGCATCGTGTTCGATGGCGACCCGAGCGGCAAAGCGGTCGTCATCCAAAGCGTTGACCTCGGGGATGGAAGCAGCACGGTCGCGATCAGTTTGACAGATGTCTGATCGATGACTTGCTGGCGGGGCTGTGGATTGCCCCGCCAGCTTTAGCCATCGTCGTTGGTGGCGATGGCTTTTTTGATTTTGTATGAACCGAATTCAACTGTTCAAATGGCTTCCCGCCTTGGTGACGATGGCGGTCATTTTTTGGTTTTCATCCCAGCCTTCTAGCGAACTCCCCAACTTCGGGTTGGTGGATCGGATGATCAAGAAATCGGGACATGTCGTTGAATATGCCGCGTTGTCATTTTGGGTTTTTTCCGCTCTGGACTTTAAGAAGGATCGCCGCTGGATGGCATGGTTGCTTGCTTTGCTCTATGCCGCAACAGATGAATATCATCAATCATTTGTGCCGGGGAGATTTCCGTCTGTGTGGGACGTGATTGTGTTTGACAATGCGGGGGTGTGGATCGGTCTATGGCTCGCACAGGGTTACTTAAACAAAAAACGACCAGACGCTGAAGGATGATCGCTGAATGCTGTCCGTTTATCTTACTCAAACTCCAGTTCCAACTCTTCATCGTCCTTCCAATCTGTTGTGCGGTTGATCTCGATATCGCTGAACAACCCTTCCTGGTGGACATCAATTCGATAGCGTTTGATGAGTTCGAGCATCGCCAAAAATGTAACGACGATCTCCAGCCGCGACGTGCTGTTCGTGACCAATGCCCTGAACGTCGAGCGTTGTACATCCCTCATTATATTTGCAATTAAATCGATTTTTTCGCGGATGGTCACGCGCGGCGGCGCGATAATCGTGCCGAGCGGCTCTTTCGATCGTTCTTTTGCAAAAGCCGTTTCCGCCGCCTTCACCAATTTTTCCAGCGTGAGATTCGACAGGTCGAGTTTTGGTTCGACCTTCGGCGGCGGCGCGATCCGCAGATACGTCCGCAGATTCGCGTCTTGTCGTCCATGCAACCAGCCGCCGATTTCCTTGAATCGTTTATATAGCTTCAACTGATCAACCAGCGCTTGCCCCGCATCTTCTTCGCCCGGCTCGCGGGCGGGAGGTCTTGGCAATAATGCCTCGGATTTGATCTGCAACAACTTCGCCGCGATCACCAAAAACGCGGAGATTTCATCCGCGTTCAACTCTTCGATGCTGTTGAGGTAGGCGAGATATTGATCCGTCACCAGCGCGAGCGAAACGGCGGTGATGTCCAGCTCGGCGCGCTCGATCAAGTCGAGCAGTAGGTCGAGCGGACCTTCATATACGGGAGTTTGGACGGTGTAATTCAACTGTCGCCCGAGCAGGTTATCCATAAACAAGGATTATAGTAGACCTGACAGGTTTTGAAAACCTGTCAGTCTCAGATATAATCTTCCCATGCCAAATAAACTGACCCATCTCGATGAGCATGGCCATGTGAATATGGTGGATGTGAGTCACAAGCCCGACACCCAACGGATCGCCATCGCGCGCGGCGAAGTGCACATGAAAAAAGAGACGTTGGATTTGATCCGCGCGGGACAGATTCAAAAAGGCGATGTGCTTACCGTCGCGCAGATCGCTGGAATTAACGCCTCAAAACGGACTTCAGACCTGATTCCGTTGTGCCATCCTCTCCCGCTCTCGAAAGTGGACGTGAACCTCGTCATGGACGATTCGCTTCCGGGCGTGGTCGTCACTGCCACGGTGAAAACGGTCGGCAAAACAGGCGTGGAAATGGAAGCGCTGACCGCCGTCTCGGTCGCTGCACTCACGGTCTACGATATGGCGAAAGCCGCGGAGAAGACGATGAGGATTCAGAATATCCGCTTGGTTGAAAAGCATGGCGGGCAGAGCGGTGATGTGATCAATGAATGATCTTGTAGGGGCGGCGTCCTGCCGCCCTGGGCAGGGAGACCCTGCCCCTGCGTGAAAACAAATGAATTATCAACCTATAAACCTCCAAAATAAACTATCGAAATTTTCTGAACACTGGTCGCCGAAGATCGTCGCGCAGATGAACGATTACCATTTCAAGGTGGCTAAGGTGCAGGGAGAATTTGTCTGGCACGATCACCCCGAAACGGACGAAGTGTTTCTTGTTTTGTATGGTAGGCTTGATATTCATTTTCGGGACGGGGTAGTGACTTTGAACGAAGGCGATATGTATGTCGTCCCGAAAGGGCTAGAACACAAACCCGTCGCGGAAAACGAATGTCATATTTTGCTGGTCGAGCCTGCGGGTACAGTTAACACAGGTGATGTCGTCTCTGAAAAGACCGCGCCGAACGATGTTTGGATCTAACGATATGAACCGCGTAAAATTACTTTTCTTTGCCACCATCCGCGAACGGATGGGGATGAAATCCCTCGAATTGGATGTTCCGACCGACTTGACGATTCAGGGATTGAAGAACAGGCTTTCGGAGGAATACCCGAAGGTGGAGGAATCCATGAAGAGTGTGTTGATCACCATCAACCGCGAATACGCGTTCGATGAGGCGGTCATCCCGTGGAATGCCGAGATCGGCATGTTCCCGCCGGTCTCAGGTGGATGACCTTCAACATGCAACCTGCCAACTTTCCAACCGTCTTTTCCATCACCGAAGAAGAGATCGACATCAACGACTTGCTTGCGCGTATCACCCTCGCCTCCACAGGCGCGGCGGCGATCTTTACGGGAATGGTGCGCGGAGAGACTTCGCGCGGCGAATCGCATGAGACTGAATATCTCGAATACGAAGCCTACGTTCCGATGGCGGAAGCGAAGATGAAACAGGTTGCCGATGAAATCCGCGCAAAGTGGAGTGCAGTGGAAGGGATCGCCATCGTGCAACGCATTGGCAAGCTCTATCCGAAAACGCCAACAGTCTTGATCGCTTGTACTGCCGCGCATCGCGACACCGGAGTCTTCGAAGCCGCGCGCTACGGAATTGACCGCCTCAAAGAGATTGTGCCGATCTGGAAAAAGGAAGTGAGTCCCAGCGGCGAGTTTTGGGTGGAGGGAGAATACATTCCCAAGGCTGGCGAATGAACGAAGTGATCTCTCGCCAAAGGGAGATGAAGGCGTGGGGCAGGCTGCCATGTAGAATCCGCCGTCCCGTCGGATTGAAGCGTGGCGGGGTCGTGACGATGTACCCAAAGCAGTGTTAAGTCCAATGAGAAAAAACGTAATGAATTGCGAGGTTTAATGGAGAAAGTTGTCATCACTGGTATGGGGACGGTCAATCCGCTGGGGCTCACAGTGCAGGAATCCTGGCAGAATGTCGTCAACGGCGTATCGGGTGTGGGTCCGATCACGCTGTTCGATTCGGCTCCGCACAATGTGCACTTCGCCGCTGAAGTCAAGAACTTCAAACCAGAGAACTATTTGGATGCCAAGGAGGCGCGCCGGCGCGACCGTTTCGAGTTACTCGGCGCCGCGGCGGTGAAAGAGGCGCTACAGGATTCTGGACTGACGATCAACGAAGCGAATGCCGGGCGCATCGGCGTTTTGGTTTCTTCGGCGATCGGTGGAATCATGTCGCTCGAGGAGGCGGTGATCACCAACGAAAAGGACGGACCGCGGCGCATCAGTCCGTTCTTGATTCCGATGCTGATGGCGAACGGCGCGTCCGGGCTTACCGCCATCGACTATCAGATCAAAGGTCCCGCGCTGTCGGTCGCTTCTGCATGCGCGTCGGGATCAGATGGCATTGGTGTGGCATTCATGATGCTGAAGACGGGGATGATCGATGCGGCGCTGGCGGGCGCTTCGGAGGCGACGATCTGTTCTGTCGGCGTCGGCGCTTTCGACCGGATCGGCGCGATGTCGCGCCGTGACGGCGATTATTCGATGACGCCCCAGCCGTTCGACAAGAATCGAGACGGGTTGGTGATGGGCGAAGGCGCGGCGGTGCTTGTGCTGGAAACCGAATCACACGCAAAGGCGCGTGGCGCGACGATCTATGCGGAACTTGCTGGATACGGCGCGACCGCCGACGCGTATCACATTACAGCGCCTCACGAAAAAGGGGAGGGCGGAGCCGCCGCCATACGCATGGCTCTCCATTCGGCGGGCGCGAACGTGGACGAAGTGGGCTACATCAACGCGCACGGGACAGGCACGCCTCTCAACGACAAATCAGAGACGATGGTGGTGAAAGCCGCATTCGGTGAATTGGCGTACAAAATTCCGATCTCTTCCACCAAATCCATGACCGGGCATATGCTCGGCTCGACCGGCGCATTGGAGGCGATCTTCTGCGTGCAGGCGGTTCGCGAGGGGATTCTGCCGCCGACGATCCATTACGAAACGCCCGACCCCGATTGCGATCTGGATTACATCCCCAACAAAGCTCGGGAGAAGAAAATTACGCTCGCGATCAGCAATGCGTTTGGCTTCGGAGGTCACAACGCGGTGCTGGCGATACGGAAGTATTCGTAAACCGAAAATTATTGCTCAGCCACAGAGATCACAGAGTTCTCTGACACCGCACCTGCGTTCGGGGCAGGTGGAAAAAATCTCAAAATCTCTGTGTGCTCTGTGGCTAATTTACTGTTCGAATCCTGGCTTGTCCAACCCGAAAAGCCATGCTATAATCCGCCGTCGCTCAAAAAACGAACACTACTCAACGCAAGGAAGAAAGTCTAAATGTCAAACGTATTAAAGGCTCTCGAAGCCACTCGCAAAGATTCGGTCCCCGCCATGCAAGCGGGAGATACGGTCAACGTCCACGTGAAGATCAAGGAAGGCGACCGCGAACGTATTCAGGAATTTAAAGGGACGGTCATCCGCCTCCGCAAGGGCGGGTCGCAGGAATCCATCACGGTCCGACGCGTCGCTTCCAACGGCGTAGGCGTGGAGCGCACGTTCCTGCTCCGCTCGCCACGCGTGGACAAGGTCGTGGTCGAACGCCACAACAAAGTCCGCCGCGCGCAGTTGTACTTCATGCGCGGGCGCACCGGCAAATCTGCCCGGCTCAAGCAGAAGTTCGATAATTAGCAATATAGACCTGACAGGTTTCCGAAACCTGTCAGGTCTTTTGATTTACAATTGGGGACATGAAACCACTCATCGGAATTACCACACATTTAGCAAATAACGAGTACGGGCAAACTCGCATTGTCCTCCAACAGGCATACGCCAACGCGGTGATGCAGGCTGGCGGCGTGCCGGTGCTCATCCCTTCTTTGATCGCAAATGACGGATGGGATGCGCTGTACGCCCGCCTCGATGGGATTCTCCTCTCCGGCGGCGGTGACATCGCCCTTGACCATTTCGCCGGTGACACGCATCCACGCATCGCGGACGTGGAGCCTGAGCGCGACTCCATCGAATTGAAACTCGCCCGCGCCGCCGTTGAGGACGGCAAGCCGTTCCTCGGCATCTGCCGTGGATGCCAGTTGGTGAACGTCGCGCTCGGTGGGACGCTGTACACGCACCTCCCAGACCAATTCCCGAACGCGCTCGATCATTCCTACCCCGGCAACCTGCGGCACGTGTTGGTTCATCAAGTGAAGATCGAAGAGGGGACGCGTTTTGCAGATGTGCTTGGCGAGCCGATCGTGCAAGTGAACAGCCACCATCATCAGGGACTGAAAGACATCGCGCCTGCGCTGCGCGTGGCGGGTCACGCCCCGGATGGGTTGGTGGAAGCAGTGGAGTTGCCCGATCATCCGTTTGGGCTTGCTGTGCAATGGCACCCCGAATGGCTGACGGATCAACAACCAACGAGGAATTTATTCAGGAAGTTTGTCGAAGCGGCGGAGGGATGAATTCCGTTTGTGCCCCGGACATCTGTGAAAATGATTTTATTTGGAAAATGTTCTGCGCTACACGAAGTTGATTGACTCAACGGTTTGCGTTACTTGCGGGTGGGCGGGCGTAGATAAAACTCCAAGAGCAGGATTCTGTTTGGGTGTAGAAAATGCCCGAAAATGGCGCAGAATCCCACCCGTCCACTGCACCATCGCAAGATGGCGAGCCATCCTGTTTCACCAAAGAAACTGGGGCGCAATGGGAGTATACTGCCATCGGCAGACTGACAAGCCGTACAAAGCAATGGAGATGGGCTGTCATGCCCTCCCGAGCTGCACCCTGGTTGCCGATCACAATGATGTATCCATTGGCGGCCTGGCGCTAAGGCGCCACGACCCCGTTTAGAAAGCTATTACCCTAAATGATCGGGTCTGCCATAAAAAGGTATTCCGCTCACCGGCGTCATGTTGGGGTTCCGTGTGACGCCTTGTTTTGGTTAACCTGACAGCCAAATTTATTCGCAAAATAGCCTGTTTCGGTTTCTTAGAACGCTGTGTTGGGCGGTTTTCATGCAATTAGATGCGAATAATAGTATGCCTCATTCAATCTGACAAATTCTGATTCGGGTAATAAAAGACGTGTAGTATCTCTTTCTCGTAGGTTTGGATTATCAATGGAAAATTTTAGTTTGTAAAAATAGAATACAGTGACGAGTAAGCCGCCAACAGAATTCAATACATTTTTCAAATTTGCTTCGGCGAAATACTCATTTCTTTCGTGCTTCACCTTATTGTAACTTCTCCACCACAAAGGATTTTGCGGATTCTTAGCTGAATTCCAATTTGACCAGGGTCTTAGTGTGAGATTGAAACGAGGAACAAAAACTTGCTCTTTTCTGAAATTTGGTAAATTGCGATTTATTATTTCTCTGTATTGGTTGATATTCTCTGCTGGCGAATTTGGTTCTAGAAAACCACAAATGCCTTTTGCGATAACGTCAACTTCTGAAGACGCTGCAAGCAACAAATGAGCCAATTCTATTGAGTAAGTCCGAAAATTCTTGCTGTCGAATTCAATATATCTTGACACTTGGGCTAAATCACTTTCAAGTGCAAGAAAATAATTCCAATGGATTAGAGATTCTTTTACTTCTATGCCCATTTATCTTTTCCTTTGTCGAAGCAAACACATAAGACATTTTGGGAACTAACCGCCCAACGGCTCGCGTTAGCGGCGGGCGGGGGATTTGGCAGAGAAAAGCCGAAGGTAGAAAACACTCGAAGGGGCAGAATCCCTTTGGGCGCGGGGCAACGCCCCCGCCCGTCCGCCTGCACGCAATGTTGGGCGTTTTGTGTACTGAATAGAATTCTTTTTAGATTAGCTGCCTTTTTTGCTGACCGACAATTTCTTGACTTCATTAATCAAAAGCAGGCTGAAAACAATCTCGACCACTATCATAAATCCTGCAACAATATGTGGGGGAAAATTAATCCCTACCACCAAAGCGGCAATTGGAATGATAACCGACAACGCCATGTAACTTGTTGATTTATAGAGCCAACCATAGGGTAACAGATGCGCCCCAAATATCATCGCTAATACCATTAACATTTTTTCTGGAATCGCATTGTATATCCACATGGCAATCAGTAGATACAGCATTTGATTCAGTGAGAACAACACACCCAGGTTAGTTAATGGATTCTCTTTGTTTGTAAAGTCTACATTGATCAATTTTGAGATCAAAAATGCCAATGGCACGAGAGGAGCTGTGAAACAAAACGTAAGTAGGTTCTTGGTCAAGATCGGCACTGCGGTTAAATGAGCAATCAGTACAGCGCTCCAAATAATGACTGACGCCAAAATAAAATGCAATCCTTTTTTTTGCTTCACAGCGCTATCCAATCGTAGCTCATCTAGACTTAAGTTCATCTCTGTACTCCTTTCAAGTGGTTGAATAAATAAACGTGTACATATTGATTGATTGTAAGGCAAACGCCCAACTATGTATTATACGGAAACTTTCCGTATAACCACCCCGTACGGGGGCTTATACGGACATTTTCCATATATGACGCCATTTTGGGGTATTATACGGAAAAATTTCCACATATGATACTCCTGTGGGGTCTTATACGGAATTCTGCCCATAAAATACGCCTGCCCATAACTTATAACTAAGGTTTGCAGAAAACAACGCGGCGGGCTGGCAGTCAATTCACCGTTCGACACCTAATCTCCAATTCTCTAATCTCCAATTCTCTAATCTCTAGTCTCCATTCTCTAAGTCCCTCACTTATCTCCCTCATACAAATACCCCGTCCCTCTCACGCTGACGATGCGATCGGAGAGCGAGGGGAACGATTCCAGTTTGTGGCGCAGGCGGCTCACGAGCGGACGCAAAATTTCAGGCGCTTCGCGTTGGGAGGTGTCGTATCCTTGCACAAGCAGAACCAACTCGCGGTGCGAGTAGACGCGCCCCGGGTTTTCGATGAGCACGCGCAAGAGGCGTCCCTCGGCGGGAGTGAGGTGGATGACGTTATCCTTTTTGCGGATCAAGCGGCGGGAGAGGTCAATGTACGTGCCGTCTTTCAGTGTGAACTCTGCATTGCCCTCGTCCACTTCGGTGGTGGCGGTACCCGCACGCGCTTTCAAGCGCGCCTCGCGGCGGGAGAGTCCCTTTTTGACGCTGGCGATCACCTGCGCTGGCGAGGCGGGCTTGAGCAAATAATCATGGATGCGCAAGCGCAGCGCTTGAATCGCCGACTCGGTGGTGGCAAACGCGGTGAGCAAAACGACTTCGGTCTCTGGCGAGATTTGATTCACCACCTGCACCACTTCCAAGCCGTCCATGCCGGGCATACGCAAATCAACGATCATCAGTTCGACCGGGTGTGTGCGCACGTATTCGATTGCCGCCTGTCCGTTCGGCACCGAATTCACGGCAAAGCCCTCCAACCGTAAAATGTCGCTCATGGATTGGCGCGCTACAGGCTCGTCGTCTACGACTAGAATGTTCGATTTCATCGTTCATCTCCCAAATTGTTATTAATGTCGTTGCGAGGAACTTTCTTGGTTTTTGCGGCGAAGCAATCTCCTCGCGTATCCAAACAATTGTTTGCAGGTTCGGCGAGATTGCTTCGACCCTCTGGGTCTCGCAATGACGCGATTATTGTTTATCTCCTGTTGGCAAAAATAGTCGGAAACAAGCGCCTGTTCCTTCGCGATCCACGAGGTCCAACGTCCCGCCGTGCGCGGTGACGATATTGTAACTCACTGTCAGCCCCAAACCGGTGCCTCCGTCTTTTGTGCTGAAGAACGGCTCGAAGATGTTGTTCCGCCGTTCTTCGGGGATGCCGGGACCGGTGTCGCTGAATTCAAATTCGATGCCGTTTGCCAGCGCACGCGCGGCGATCTTCAACTCTCCGCCCTCCGGCATGGCGTCATGCGCGTTGAGAACGAGGTTGATGAAAATCTGCTGGATCTGTCCGCTGACCGCGTAGATGCCGGGCAGTGAATCGGGCAGGCTGGCAATCACTCGAATGTTCCGCTGGCTGAGTTGTTGTGAGGTGAGGCTGATCACGTGTTTGAGCAGTTCGAGCACATCCACGTGTTCCACGCGCACCGTGCCGGGGCGATAAAACTCCAGCATGCGTTGCATGGTTTTCATCAGGCGGTCCAACTCTGTCCGCGCGAGTTCGAAGTATTCCTTCCGCTTTTCAGGCGGCAGATCTTCGCGCCCAGCCAGATGCAAACAATTCTGCACCGATTGAAGCGGATTATTAACCTCGTGCGCGATGGATGCAGTGAGCCTGCCTGCCGCCGCCATTTTTTCTGCGCGCAACAACGCCTGTTGCGATTCTTCCACGCGGCGGAGGGTATCGCGCAGGTCGGCATACAAGCGGGCGTTTTCCATCGCGACCACTGCCTGCCGCGCCAACACAAAAAATAATTCCAAGTCTGCGCCGCGGAATTGCGCACCGGATGAATCGCGCGCCGCGAACAGCACGCTGTTCGTATCCGCACGGGGGACGGGGATGAGGATGGCTGAACCAAGCCCAACCGTGGAAAGAAGCGACTGCGCGTCCGCTTCGCCCGGTCCCGTCGCGTGGATGATCATCGGGTCGCGGTCTTCAGCGACGCGGCGGATCAATTCGGCGGCAGTCTGGTCTGCCTCGACGGGAAGTGTTTTCCCCACCTGTGCAACCGCGGTGACGATACCGTGATCCGCCTGATAGTACGCAACGTTCGCACAATTGAGATGATCGCGGATGGCGGTGGCAATGAGATCAAGCAATTTATTTTGATCGGTTTCGGCGAATAACGTTTCAGTGACGTTGAACAATGGGCGCAGTGCCTGCACGCGCGCGGCGTCGCGTTTGCGATGGTTATCGTTGATCGCCTGACGCACCGCTTGCACAAGCTCGTCGCCTTTTTCAAAAGGTTTGAGCAGCAGGCCGTCCACACCTTGCCGAAGTGCGCGGATGGCTGTCTCAACTGTGCCGAAGCCGGTCATCACAAGCACTGCAATTTCAGGTTGCACGATCTTTGCACGCGAAATTACATCGAAGCCGTCCACTTCGGGCATGCGGATGTCCACGAGCAACAAATCGGTGCGGGATTGTTGCAAAAACTCGATCGCCGCGTGCGGGTTGATCAGCGCGGTGACCCGATAGCCCTCGCGGCTGAGCACGCGCTCGCATAACGATGCGATGCCGGGTTCGTCGTCTACAACAAGGATGGAAGCAGAGGGAGGTGAGGAGATATTGCTCATAACGGCAGCCAGACCGTGAACTTTGATCCTTTGCCTGATTCGCTTTCCACTTCGATGGTGCCTCCGTGATCGGTGACGATTCCATACGTCACTGAAAGCCCAAGCCCCGTGCCGCCTTGATTGCCCTTCGTGGTGAAGAACGGCTCGAAGATTCTACTCACGTCGGGTTGTGGAATGCCCACACCGGTATCGCCGACCGAGATCAACGCCCAAGCCCGGTTATTCCTGCGCGCCGACGATGTGACGATCTCCAGTGTGCCTCCATCGGGCATGGCTTGCAACGCGTTATGCACGAGGTTAAGCGCGACCTGTTTGATCTGGTTCGCATCCATCATCACCCACGGGAGCGATTCGTCGAAACGCGTCTTTAATTCCACGCCGCTGGTGTGAATGAGGTGCCGGCTGAGCGCCACCACATCATCCACCACTTCGTTCAAGGAGGCGCTGGCACGCGAACTTTCACCCTGTCGCGCAAAGTCCAACAAGCGGCGCACCACATCGCGGGCGCGCTTCGCCTCCCGCACGACCAGTTCGAGGTCTTTGCGGGTCTGGTTATCGCCCGGTATTTCTTCGAGCGCGAGTTCGGCAAAGCCGGTCACCGAGGTGAGCGGATTGTTCAACTCATGGGCGATTCCCGCCGCCATCTCGCCGACCGCGGCAAGTTTTGCCGCTTGCAACAGGCGGTTTTCCGCTTTTCGCTGGGCGTCCATGCGCTCGCGCAGTTCAAGTTGTGTCGCGCGCAATTGGCTGATGGTCGTTTCAAGTCTCTGGTATTGATCGGCGCTGGTGATCACGCTGGCGAGAATCCCCGCCAGCGACTCGAGCGCCATGAAATCGTTATGGGTGAACGCGTTGCGCGAACTGCTTTCCACATCGATGATGCCGAGGATCTTCATGCCGTCGCGGATCGCTACGCACATCTCGGAACCCGCCTGCCAGCCTTTGATGGAACGATACCGCTCGTCTTGCAACACATCGTTGACCACGACGCTGTTGCCCGTCTCGAAAACGTGACCAGTAATCCCGCCGCTGACGGGATATTCGAAGGATTGCACCGCGCGCCGGACCACGTTTTGGCTGGTGCCGCCGAAGCCGCCGATGGTGAGGTTCCCTTGCGCGTCGGCGATGAATACAGCGGCGAGTTCATAAGCGAAATAGCGCGCCAGCAATTCGGCGGTGATCTGCGCCACCTCGCGCGGATCGGTCAGCCCAACGACCTGCCCCACCACTTCATGGATCAATCCTAGATTGCGGGCGCGTCCCTCCGCTTCTTCGCGCACGCGCGTATAGTCCGCGAGGCTGGCGAGGTGGCTGGCAATGACGACGATCAAACTCTCGTCGTAGAAGTTGAACGCATCCGCTTTGGTGTTTTCGATACACAGACTCCCGATGATCTGCCCCCGAAAACGCAATGGAACGTACAAGCCCGAAAGCGAGCCTTCATACAAAGGCGTAAAACCTTCGAGTTGTGGATCCCCGAGCCGTGCTTTTTGGCTCCCTTTCAACGCGGTGGCGATCCATGCTTCCTGCGCGTTTCGGACGGAAGAGATCACATTTCCGTCCCTGTTTCGGAATTCGTTTACCAAACGGTTATCTGCAGAGAGCAGGTCGAGCACGATCAGTTCAGTGCCGAAAGCGCGCGCCAGCAATGCAAAGACGCGGCGCGCGATCTGGTCGAGGTTGCGCCCGGTGGATATTGTCAGGGCAAAATCGTTCAACATTGCCAGCCGCCGCAGGTGGCTTGCCATCTCTGCGAACGTGATGATGGTTTCGATGGCTGGCGCGGTCTGCGTGACGAGTTCGGTCAGGCGGTTCCATTCATCGCGCTTGAATGTGCTCGTCCGCCAGACGACGAGCGTTGCGATCATCCGTTGCCCGATGACGATCGGAATGCATGTCCAAATTTTCGTGTTGGATTTCACGCCTTTATGAGGGATAGACTCCCAAAGCGGATTCTCGCGATTCACCACCATCGGCGTCAGGTTGCGATTCATCCTCCGCAGGAGGGTGTTGGATTCGATGGGGAGGTCGAGATTCGCGCACGCGGGAGCGTTCCATTGGGCGCGCACTTCCAGCGAGTCGCCGCGTCGAACGGCGAGCCAGGCTCCCTGTACGGAAACGACGCGTAAGAACGAGGTGAGAGCGCGGTCGAGGGCGCGCGGTAAGTCGTACGGATTTTCCGAGTCGAGGTCGGGCACCAACAACGACGCGGCAACCGAGGCGGATGCCGATGAATCCGCCGGCGCTTCTCCGTTTTGCATGACGGACGCGACCAGCCGCCAGAGCCTTTGCGCTTCGGAGCTAAGTTGGTCTGCCCCAGCCAGCACCACGCGTGACATCCCCTTCAGCGGGAAGGCGTAAAGCCTCGCCACCTCAAGGTTGCTGGTTTCCGGTAATGACACCGAGCGACTTTGCCCGCCGCTGAGCGCGCCGCACAGCCATGTATCCACCTCGGCTTTGCTCAGGAATTTGATGAGTTCGGGTTGATTCTTCTTGTTGAGGTGGTGGTGAGAGACGATGCGCCACGCGCCCGCTTCGCGCTCCACCAGCGCGGACCATTCGGTCTGAGTCAGTTGACCGGTTTCCTTAAGTTGAACCTCGATGTTCTTTTGGGAAGGCATGCTATGTGAATTATACGACAGAGTATCACGCCGTTTGTGGTCTTTTCAATGGCGAGAGACGAGACTCTAATTGCACGGCAGGGCTTAAACGCGAGATGCACGAAATTCAAACAAGTTCGCGCCTTTCGCTTTTAATATTCCTGACTTCGGGAAAGTCATTTCATGCCTCTTCCGCTTTCGTACAGGAGGCGTAAGGGCAATGGTAGAATCGCCGCATGACTGAACTCATCGTGATCGGCGGTGGCTTGGCTGGGAGCGAAGCCGCATGGCAAGCCGCAGAGCGCGGGCTGAAGGTGCGGTTGTATGAAATGCGCCCTGTCCAGCAGACCGGCGCGCACCATACCAAAGCGTTGGCTGAATTGGTTTGCTCCAATTCACTCGGTTCGAATCTGCCCGACCGCGCCTCCGGCTTGTTGAAAAATGAAGCGCGCCTGCTCGGTTCCATGCTCTTGGAATGCGCTGAAGAGACTTCGTTACCGGCGGGCGGCGCGCTGGCAGTTGATCGCGCCCTCTTTGCGCAGAAGGTGACCCAACGAATCGAAACACATCCCAACATCGAGATCGTGCGCGGGGAAGTACAGGCAATCCCCGATTCACCGGTCATCGTCGCCAGCGGACCGCTCACCTCGCCGTCACTGTCCCATTCGATTGCTCAACTGAGCGGTGAGGATCACCTGTTTTTCTTCGACGCGATCGCGCCCATCGTCCATGCAGACAGTATCAACATGAGCATCGCCTTCCGCGCTTCGCGTTATGACCAAGGCGAACACGATGGGGGCGATTACATCAATTGTCCTTTTACAAAAGAAGAATATTATGCGTTTGCCGAAGCCCTGCTCAGCGCGGAACGGATCGAATTGCGCGCCTTTGAAGACGCGATCAAAACCGGCGTGAAGGCTGGTCACTTCTTTGAAGGCTGTCTGCCGGTGGAGATCATCGCGGAACGCGGAGTCGATTCGCTGGCGTTCGGTCCGATGCGCCCTGTGGGTTTGCGCGACCCGCGCACAGGGAAACGCCCGTATGCGGTTGTACAGCTGCGGCAGGATAATCTCGCGGGAAGCTTGTATAACCTCGTCGGGTTTCAAACCAATTTGAAATTTCCCGAACAGAAACGCGTGCTCCGCATGATTCCCGGTTTGGAGAACGCTGAATTCATGCGTTTTGGACAGATGCATCGTAACACCTTTATTGCTTCGCCGAAACTGTTGCGCCCGACCCTCCAACACAAATCGCGCGACGATCTATTCTTCGCGGGCCAGATCACCGGTGTGGAGGGCTATATGGGCAACATCGCGACGGGTTTACTGGCGGGCGTCAACGCGGCGCGGCTTCTCCGCGGCGAAACGCCGTTTTCATTGCCTCGAACTACGATGCTCGGCGCACTCTGCCATTATGTCACACACGCCGACCTGAAGGATTTCCAACCGATGAAAGCCAATTTCGGAATCCTGCCTGCGCTCGAATTTGCATCGAAGACCGGCAAACGCGAACGCGGCGCGGCGTACGCTGAGCGGTCGCTGGCAGATCTGCAAACAGCGATGAGCGGGATGGTCGCAGCGTGACGAATAAATCGATCGCGATCTATTTATCCGTTATCGGACTCTTGCTGGCGGTCGTCCTCGGGTGGTACGCGTACTCGGTTCTTTCCCAGCCTGAACCTGATGCTACTTCGTTCGACGGTCTGCGCGCCTACGAAGACGTAAAGACACAGGTCGCGTTTGGACCGCGAATTCCCGGGTCGGAGGGACACGCCCAAATCCGCGCATGGATGCGCGCCGAATTGGAGTCCGTGGGTTGGCAGGTCGAAGTCCAAGAATCGGAGGCGATGGGACATCCGATTTTCAACGTAGTGGCGAAGCGATCTGATGACCCTCCGCAGGTCATACTTGGCGCGCACTACGATACGCGCATGTTTGCCGATAATGATTCCAACTCGGCGAATTACTCGGAACCTGTACCGGGAGCAAATGATGGTGCTTCCGGAGTTGCGGTGTTATTGGAATTGGCGCGCTCATTGCCGGATGACGCGGTGGATGTGTGGCTGGTCTTTTTTGATGCCGAAGATAATGGGCGCATCGAAGGTTGGGATTGGACCCTCGGCTCGCGGGAATTTGTTGCGAATAATCCAATCCAGCCGCGCGCAGTTGTAATCGTGGATATGATCGGTGATGCGGACTTGAACATTTACAAAGAGCGGAATTCAGATTCTGCTTTAAACGATGAGATTTGGTCAGTGGCGGAAAGTTTAGGCTACGGGAGCCAGTTCATTCCCGAATACAAATTTTCGATGTTTGACGACCACACGTCGTTTCTCGAAGCGGGAATCCCGGCAGTGGTTCTGATAGATTTCGATTATCCATACTGGCACACTGTGGAGGATACGCCGGATAAAGTTTCACCTGAGAGTCTTGAGGCGGTCGGCAGAACCTTGTGGACGTGGATCGTGGGACAACGCGTGCAAAACTGATACAATAAAATTGCCATAAGATCGAACCAAGTTATGCCAAAGAAGAAGACAAAGCCCGCACCGATTCAGCAAATATTGAAGAAGATCCGCCCGGCATGGATCGAACATGTTGGGCAGGATCTCGCGCGCGGCATGGAAGTACGGGCGGGGTTTGAAGAGCAGTTGGGGAGGTTCTTCGACCTGCTCGAACAATCCGTCAGCACCGGAGACCCGGCGTGGATGGATTCGATCCTGCTCGATTGGGCGAAATCATCCACCGAGACAAACCTCGACGAGGGGTTGTATCACGTCTCTTTTCTGCTCAACCGCATGATCGCGCTCACCATACAAGTGGCGAACGAAACGCTGACGAAACAGCAAGCGCTCGATTTGCTTGCCTCGATCATCCCGGTCTATACCTACGGATTAGGCGTGGTGGCGCGCTACGAAATGGAGACACGCGTGGCTCACATTTCCTCCGAGATGGAAAAAGCCAAGAAGCAAATGGAGCGCGTGGATAAAAGCAAGTCGGCTTTCATCTCTGTTGCGGCACACGAACTGAAAACACCGCTGACCCTCATCGAAGGCTATTCGTCCATGCTGGACGACCTGCCCGGCGAACGGCAAAACGGACAATTGAAAAGTCTGCTGACGGGCATGGCTACCGGAATCGACCGTTTACGCGTCATCGTAGACGATATGATTGACGTTTCGATGATCGACAACGACCTTTTGCAATTGAACTTCCAGCCTGCGCAAGTTGGGTTGTTGCTCGAAGCCCTCTGCAAGGATGTGGAGCCGGTCGTTCAAGCGCGCAACCTGAAGATCACCCTCTCGAACTTCGAGGGCAGCCGTCAATGGATCTATCTGGATTCGATCCGCCTTACGCAGGCATTGCGCAACGTTCTCAACAACGCGATCAAGTTCACCCCCGATAACGGTTCGATTCAGATCCACGGGAGGTCTCTGCCCGGCTTTATCGAGGTTATTGTGGCAGACACCGGCATCGGAATCTCGCCGGAAAATCAAAACGCGATCTTCGAAAAATTCGGTCAATTGGGAAGTGTCGGCAGACATTCCAGCGGCAAGACCAAATTCAAAGGCGGAGGACCCGGTCTGGGCTTGCCTATCGCGCGTGGAATCCTCGAAGCACATGGCGGCTCGATCTGGGTCGAATCTCCGGGCTACGATGAAAAAGCATGCCCGGGTTCAACATTTCATATCCTCATCCCTGCGCGCATCGATGCGCCTGACCCGGAAATGGCGAAATTATTTGATACACTTGGAAAGGAAGATGGCAATGCCGATCCGGCTTCCGAGTAGAAATAATCATGTCTAAAAGATCTCCCCAACCAACAATTCCTCCGCACGAGAAGGCGTTCCTCGTCGGCGTCGACCTGTACCAGCAAAAGTCATTCCTCTCATTGGAAGATTCGCTCGCCGAATTGGCGTTGCTCGCCGATACAGCCGGGTTGGACGTGGCTGGAGAGTTGACCCAAAAACTGGACCGCCCTCACGTAAAAACCTATATCGGTCCCGGCAAAGTGGACGAATTGAAAATGCTGGTGGAGGAAACGCTCTCGCAGGTGGTCATCTTCGACGATGAACTGTCGCCGCGTCACCAGCGTGAATTGCAGGAAGCATTGGGCAGAAACGTCCGTGTGCTGGATCGCACCGCGCTCATCCTCGATATTTTTGCGCAACACGCCCATACGAAAGAGGGCATGTTGCAGGTCGAACTCGCCCAATACGAATATTATCTGCCGCGCCTCACCGGTCAATGGACGCACCTTGAGAGGCAGGCGGGCGGAGGCGGTGGACGCGCCGGTTCGACGGGTGGGGTTGGTTTGCGCGGTCCCGGCGAAACGCAGTTGGAAGTGGACAAGCGCGCCATTCGCAGGGAGATCGCGCATCTCAAAAAGGAACTCGAAAAGGTCAGCGCGCATCGCCAGCGATACCGGGCACAACGCAAACGGTCGCGGATTCCCACCGTCGCGCTGGTCGGATATACCAATGCGGGCAAATCCACCTTGTTGAACAAGCTCACGAAATCCGATGTTTTCGTAGCGGATCAACTCTTTGCCACACTCGACCCAACGACGCGCCGCGTCGAACTGCCCGGTGGGTATCAGGCATTGATGACCGACACGGTAGGTTTCATTCAAAAATTGCCGACAACTTTGATCGAAGCCTTCCATGCCACGCTCGAGGAGATCCTCGAAGCCGACCTGCTTTTGCATGTGGTGGATATTTCGCATCCCAACGCGTTGAATCAATTCAATGCCGTACAGCAGACACTGGATGAACTCGGAGCGCATCACATCCCGGTGGTCACCGCGTTGAACAAGATCGATCGACTCCGCGACCCGCAATCCGCGCATGATGTGGTCAGCCGCTACGCCAAAGCGGCGGCTATTTCAAGCCTCAAAGGCAGCGGCATTCAAGAGCTGTTGCGTTTGATCCAGCAGGAGTTGTACGAAACGTACACGCCGATCCATGTGCGCCTGCCGTACCAGCAAGGCGCGTTGATTTCGCTTTTTCACGAAGCGGGACAGGTCGAACGCGTCGAACACGGACGCGGCGGCGTGGTCATGCAGGGACGCATCCCCGGTCGTTTAGTGGCGCAGTTCAACGGCTGGGAATTCGCCGGTAACAACAAAGAACCTGAAATGGAAGAGGAAGAACTATGAATTGGATGTCGAAGTTGATTGATAATGCGTCGAATTATTTCGCGCATCGCAAGGGTTTACTGCCGATGGTAGGCATCGTCCTGATCGTGATCAACTTTTTTTTGCCGTTCATCTTTGGATTGAATGTCATCACGGGCAGCAACCTGTTCCTGCATCTCGGCGTGATCATTGCCATCTTCGGCTTCATGCTCGCGTGGGCGTTGTAATTTCAGTCACATCGACCTAGAGATTTCTCAAATGCTCTGTGGGCTCTGTGGCTGGGTGATCCGTGATTCATCGATCCAGTTAACTTTCTCGACCTCACCATATTCCCCAAGCAAGGACGGCAACAGGAATTGGAGCGAGGCAGTATCGCCCGATGTATAAATCTTGACGATCCCTCGCGCTTTTGATGCGCTCGCCATCCCTCCCGCTTCGAGCAGACGGTGGACCTGTCTCGCCACAGCGGGAGCCGGGTCGATCACCCGCACGTTTTCTCCCACGATCTCTTGAATGATCGGGATCACGAAGGGATAGTGTGTGCATCCTAGAACGACGGTGTCGATATTCTCTTTGAGCATCGGCTGTAACGCATCCTGCAAAATCTTGCGCGTTTCTCCGCCATTCAAATTTCCCTGTTCGATCTGCTGGACCAATCCACTGCAGGTGTTTTGAAATAACTGGACTCCGTTCGCGAACCGTTCCACAACGGATGCGTACAACTCGCCTTGAAACGTCGCTGGTGTGGCGAGAACGCCTACTTTGCCGGTCCGTGTGTGTTCTGCCGCCGGTTTGACGGCTGGCTCCATCCCGACGAACTGGACACGAGAGAATCGTTCGCGCAGGTATTTCAGCGCCGCCGCAGAGGCTGTGTTGCACGCCACTACAATGATCTTTGCGCGATGTTGCAGCAAAAAGTTCGTAATCGCTTCGGAGAAATTCCGTATTTGCACCATCGGGCGCGGACCGTAAGGGATGTGCCGCTGATCGCCAAAGTAGAGGATGGTCTCGTTGGGCATCTGCGCGCGAATCGCACGCAAGACGGATAATCCTCCAACGCCCGAGTCAAAGATGCCGATGGGGGAATTTGGGTTTGAATCCATGGCGGAGAGTATAACGTATATGTCGGTGGGGCACTTTGGCTGATGTACCGACATCATGTGAAATCCCTTTAATGCTTGTAAAAATCCTTGGGGAAATCCGGCGGTTGGAGCCAACCAAGTAAACCGTGAGTTGGTGGTGGATGCGAGGGCGGCTTTTCGAACCACACCAGCAGGAGGCTGAACCCCAAGCCAACGATGCCGATCCATTGAAGCATCGTGAAGTTTTCGCCCAAGAGCAGGTGGCTGAACACAATGGCGACGATCAATTCAGCCAATCCGAGGAGAGCCGTTTGCATCCCGCCGATGTGTTTGACGCCGAGGAAAAGGGTTAGGCGGGAAAAAAATGTCACCACGGTGAGCATCAGCACAGGAGTCCACGATGCAGACTCTCCGGGCAGGCTTCCATCGAAGATCAAATAAGCAGGCACGACGACCGCGCTCATCGCCAGTAACGTGTACACGGTAACCGTAGGCGCTGGAACATCGTACAATGCGCGTTGATTGATGGGGAGGTGAAGCGCGTATAACGCCGCCGCAACGAGCATGAAAAGCACGCCTACCGGGTCGATGACCCCGGTGGTGCCTCGCGTAAGGAAAAAAACAGAGCCGATCGCGATTCCAATCCGGACGACGGTCAAACGGGTGGGGGGCTGCCGGTCCAGTTGTAGCCAGAACGCGACAAAGAAGGGATACAGCGAATATAACAATTGTGCCATGCTCGCGTTCAAGCGGTTTAGCCCGATGTAGTAAAAGATGGAACCAAAACCGTTGATCGCGCCGGCGAGGGCAGTGATGTACAACGCCGCCGGGTAAATGTACAAGGCGCGGCGATTTATCGTGGCAAGAATTAACACAAGGAGGAGAGCCGCGATACTGGTTCGCAATGCCACTACCGCAAACGGTGAAAACTTGTCTGCGCCCATGGCGGCTTTGCCGAAGACCGGTGCCAGACCGAGAAATACCGCCGAAAGGAGGGCGGCGTTGATCCCCCGAATTTTCATTTTATACATCAAGCGGGATTTCAATTTCAACGAAGGGTAGGTCACCTCGTTGACGCCAGCCGGTATTTCGTTCCGTTCGGTCATTATCTGATCAGCGCGCGGACTTCATCCAGAAAATCGTCGTTCAAAAAGTCGCCTTTTTGCATCAACGATTGGATCTGTCCCTGCAACCGGCTTTTTTCGTTGACCGTTAACTCCTTGGCGGTGGCAACGATAACCGGAATATTTGCAGTTTCTGGTTTGCTCCGCAACGCATCGAGAACGGCAAAGCCGTCCACCTCGGGCATCATCAGATCGAGGATCACGATATCGGGACGCTCACGGTTCACAAGTTCGATGGCTTCGCGCCCGTCCACGGCTTCGAAAATCTCGAAATCGCCTTGCGATTGCAAGATTCGCCGGATCAGCCGCCTCGCTTCGATGCTGTCATCCACCACCGCCACGCGCGGGAAGCGGTTCGGGGTCACGTTATTGAGCGCGGCGAGTAATCCCTCCTGCGGTGTTTCGGATTGCGCCATTGCACCGGGGTAATCCACTTCCCGTGTCCAATTTTCATCGAACAGGAACTGTTCTGCCGGAAGCGTGTGACCCGTACAGTTGACAACGACCGTATCTGTCGGTTTGATCACTCCCGCACGGACAAGTTTGAACAGACCGGCAAACGCAACCCCGGCTGCCGGTTCGGCGGAAATACCCTCGAGTTTGGCAAGCACGTGCATGGCGCGGAACGCCTCGTCATCCGAAACGCTTTCGAATGTGCCTTGCGTTTCGATCACCTGTTGTCGCAGCATGGTGTACGTCCTGCCGGGATCGCCGGTAGCGAGCGTTTCGATCCTTGTGTTCGGCGAAAGGACCGGCTCTGCTTTTTCGAGACCTTTCCTCCAGCCGTCCACCATCGGCGCACACCCCTCTGCTTGAATCGGTACGAGCGCCGGGATGCGATCGATGATGCCGAGTTGTTTCAATTCGTGGAAGCCTTTATACACGCCGAGGGGTCCCATCCCTCCGCTCACGGCTTGAAGATACCAATCCGGCGTGTTCCATTTCGGATTATTGGCGTTCAATTGCAAAGCGTCGCCTGCCTCCATGGTCAACTGTTCAGCGATTTCGAAGGCGATGGTCTTCATCGCTTCAACTGCGGTGACCGTGCGTGCTCCCATATCCTGATACAAGCCGCGTTGCCGTGCAAACTCCGCGGCGACTTGTTTTGCTTGATCGTACGAGCCGGTGATCTTCACCACCTGACTTCCATACAGGGCGATCTCACGCATCTTCACGCCGGGGACGAGGCTGGTGACAAACGCCCACAATTTGATCCCAGCCCGCGCGGCATACGCCGAGAGTGCGATGGCAACATTGCCGGTTGAGGCGGCGACCATTTCGGTAACCCCTCCTTCTTTGAGCGCCGCGATCGTAACCGCCGCCTGTCTATCCTTGAACGAGGATGTCGGTCCTTGCCTCTCATCCTTGATGTAGAGGTTGGGCAAGCCAAGCATATTGCCCAAATTCGCCGCTTTGATAAGCGGCGTCCCTCCTTCGCCCAGCCGCAATGTCGGGTTCGGCATGTGGATCGGAAGCAGTTCTCGATAGCGCCACAAGTCGAATCCGCGGTTCTTTAGTTGTGAAGGAAAAGTTTTTGCTACTTCTTCAAGGTCGTATTCCGCTGCGCGCCACTGGCTGTTGCAATTGGGGCAGTGCATCGAGCGGGGCATAAACGGTGCGGCATGCCCGCAGTCGAGACATCGTATGAAAAATAACATTCGTGGTCAGAGTCCTGTTCCGTTGTGGGTTATACCTGAACCTATCATCCGAGAATTTTCAAAGCTTGCTCGATGCTGGAGATGAGTTCGCTTTCTTTCATGGTTCCTTTGAGAAGCAGGCGCTTTCCAAACTCTTGCAAGTGTTTCTGTTGTTCTACGGTCAGTCCACCGCCGCTGATGACGAGCACGGGTAGATTACGCAATTCGGGGTGGTCGCGGAGTTTTTCGAGGATGGCGAATCCATCCCAATCAGGCATGAAGAGATCGAGGATCACAGCATGTGGCTCGTTTGCCTTGATGGCATCCCAACCCTGACGACCGCCTTCTGCTACAGTGATATCGTAACTCCCTTGTTCACCGAGTATTTTCTGGATGAGCCTGCGGTCGTCGGCATTGTCGTCGATGACAAGGATCTTGCGGATCTCGCCCTTTTTATCCAGCCGTTTGACGGCGCGGACGAGGTCTTCCTCGAGGATGGGCTTGATGAGGTAGTCAGCCGCGCCGAGGTTGAAGCCTTTATCAGCCTGTTCGAGGATCGAGCAGACGAGGACGGGAATATCGCGGGTGGCTGGATCAGATTTCAATTCCGAAAGAAGCGTCCAGCCGTCGATGTTCGGCATCATTACATCGAGGGTGATCGCGTAGGGCTTGATGGCAACGATCCGTTCCTTCGCACCTTTGGCTTCGATGAAAGGGATGACGTAGTAACCCTGCGGTGCGAGGTATCGTTCGTAGAGGCTGATCACTTTGGGATCATCGTCGATTGCAACAACGATCTTGCGATCGGTCGGAATTTCATCCAATGGTTGCTGATACGGCGGGAGGGTGAACCAAAAAGTCGAACCCTGCCCGGCTTCGCTGGTCACGCCGATGCGCCCGCCATGCAATTGCACGAGATTGGAACAGATCGAAAGACCCAAACCGGTGCCGCCGCTTTTACGCGTGGCGGAGCCGTCCACTTGCGAAAACGCTTTGAAGAGTTTTTCCTGATCCTCCACCGAGATGCCGGGACCGGTATCGGTGACGCGGATCATAATCTCGGTTTTACCAGCGGGGCTTTTCTGGTTTTGCGCTTCCACTTTGATCGTGCCTTCGTCGGTGAATTTGGCGGCGTTTGAAAGTAAATTGATGAAGACCTGACGGATGCGCATGGCATCGCCTCTCACGGTGAGTGTGTCGGCGGGCACATTCGAAATTAACTGGATCGGTTTTTCCTTCACGAGCCCTTTGGCGGTCGAGAGGACGCTGTGCACCATGTCCGCGAGGTTGACTTCTTCGAAGTTCAATTCCATCTTGCCGGCTTCGATGCGGGCAAGATCGAGCACGTCGTTGATCAAGCCGAGCAAGTGTTGACCCGAATTGTAGATCGCGGTCAGGTCTTGTTGTTGCATGTCGGTGATGGGACCATCGATGCCTTTTAGAATCACACGCGAGAACCCGATGATGGAGTTCAACGGGGTGCGCAGTTCGTGACTCATATTTGCAAGGAACTGGCTTTTCAATTTGTCCACTTCGCGCAAATCTTTGATCAATTGTTGCGACAGTTCATACGAGCGGGCATTGTCGATGGCAACCGCGACCTGATCGCTCAACAGTTGCAATACCGATATGTCGTCCTCGGTAAACGCGCGAGGTTGATCGGAGTGAATATCAAGGACAGCGACAGTGCGCGTGCCAATCCGAAGTGGGATGGCGACTTCGGAGCGCGTTGCTGGCAGGAGTGGATGAGGTTGGTACAGCGGTTCCCTGTTTACATCCTCGATGAATTTTGCTTTTCCAGAATCCGCTACCAAACCGACGATGGTCTGCGAGCCGACCGTTACGGAGTGTTTTGTTGCGATCATTTGCTCGCCAGCCTCCCCGGTTGCCCCGCGCAGGATGGCGTTGAACCCAGTCTCTTCAATACTGTAGATCGCGGCGAAATATACTTGAAAACCGGCTTTCACCCGGATGACCGTTTCTGTAAAGATCTTGTTCAAGTCGAGGGTCTGGGTGACCAGCTTGCCGATCTCGGCGGCAATGGCAAGGTAGGCATTTTGTCTTTGCAGAGCCTCTTCCGATTTTTTACGTTCGGTGATATCGCGGGCGACCCAGAAGACCTCGTTCGCGTTAAGTCTGGAGAGGTTGGCAAGAAACCAATAGGAATGTCCTTCGATCGGGAGTTGATATTCGATCTGAACCGGTTCGTTCGTTTCGAGCGCGCGGCGGATCGCCGCATGGAAGGGCTCGTGTGTTTCAGGCGGGAGCAGTTCGTCCATACGCTTGCCAAGCAACTCGTCGGGGGGGCGGAACAAGCGCGACGGATTGGTTGGTGCGATGCGTACATAGCGCGTATCTTTATCGACCACCAAAACCACGTCCTGCATCGAGGAAAACAGCGCGCGCAGGTCTGCTTCGGATTTGGCAAGGGCTTCTCTCGCCAATAACCGTTCGATGGACGCGGCGACTTGTGTTGCGAGTACGGTAAGAATTTCCTGATGCTGTTGCGTGATGCGAACCATCGTATTGTAGGACTGAATGGCGATCACACCGCGAATCGCCGATTCGCTTCGCAACGGGACTCCCAGCCAGTCAATCCCCGGCGTGCCGCCGCCGACGATTTCACCTGATCGTGCTAGTTCGGCATACGTCTCAGGCGTTGTGCGCAGGGCTTTCCCGGTGCGTATCACGTAGCTGGTAAGTCCGCGACCAAGTTTTTGAGGCGGCATCGGCGCGTCATGTTCGTCTGCATAATACGGGAACGTCATTAGATCGGCTTGTTGGTCGTAAAGTGCGACATAGAAATTGCGGGCCGGCAACAGCGCGCCCACTGCCTTGTGCACGGCTTGGATCAATTCCGACACGTCGGAGGCGGATAATGCCGCTTCTGCGATCTCGGTGATCGCAGTTTGGATCAATTCGTTGGTTTTTCGTTCGGTGATATCCTGCGACGAGCCTGCGACTTTGTAAACGCGTCCCTTCTCGTCAAGTTCCGCTTTGTAGGTAGTATTCACCCAGATCGTTCGGCCGTCGCGGGTGAGATACCGAGCCTCTACAGCTACTTCGTTCCGTTGTTTTCCGGTCTTGATCGCTTTTTCATATGCTTTGATCGCAACCGTGTAATCCTCCGTGCTGACGAAATTTCTCAACGCCTCGCGTGCTTGAAATTGCCGCCCTCCCTCCCGTTCCACGGATGTATTGAGAATCGCGAACAACTCATCGGTGATCGTGATGACTTGTGTCACAACGTCGATTTCGAAGTAACCGATCCTGGCGATGCGGAGCGCTTCGGAAAGTGTTGCCTGACTCAAAGTCGCTTTCTGGAACAATTGCCCATTTTCGATCGCGATCGCAGCCTGGCTGGCGAACGACGTTAATAATCTCAGGTCATGCTCGTTGTATTTGTTCGGGGTTTCGTAATCCTGTATCGCAATCGCGCCGAGGACTTTGTCGCTGGCGATGAGCGGTACACCGAGGAAAGATTGTGCCGGTTCCCCGACCGGAGTCTCGCCATGTTCCAGCATCCATTTATCGCTTCCGTCTGAGATCAAGACACTCTCGCGCGTGCGAATCATGTGTGCCGTGATGCCCTTGTCCAAAGGCAGGCGGGTGATGGAGCGGTCCACTACAGAGTCGGTCACATTATGCGGAAAAATAATCTCATTCGTCGATTCGTCGAAAAATGCGACATAGAAGTTCTTGGCATCGAACAGCCGTGTTATACCATCATAGGTGATCTCGGTGATCTGCTCGAGATTCAAAGTCGCGGCAAGCGCTTGACCGACTTCATTCAGAACGGAAACCTCCCGCGCGCGCGTTTCCGTTTCCTTGAACAAGCGCGCGTTTTCAAGCGCAAGCGAAAGCTGGTCCACCACTTGCCGGACGAGCAATTCGTCGTCCGGAGTCCACTGCTTTTCCTGCCTTTCATCCAACACTTGCAAGGTTGCCCAGTTATTCTGTCCAGCCTGGAAAGCAAGCGAGATTTCAGGGCGATTTTGAGGAGTTCTTGAGACCAGCTCCACAGGACGTGTAGGAGGCGATATCGATTCCTTCGGGCGCGGGGGAATCGGCGCGGGGATGAACTTCTCCTCCGCTGCCGGCTGACGTGAAGCCGGTTTCGGTTTGGCGGAATTCTCCTCAGGAGTTATGTTTTGAAATAACTTATCAAGCCGTTTGTCGGCTGGTTTCTTCTTTGACATATTCGATTAACTCCTGGGCAAGGACGCGATATTGTTGCGAACCGCGGCTTGTGGGACGATACTGAGTGATCGGCATCCCGGCGATGGGGCTTTCTCTCAGCTTGGTATCGATCTCGATGACGCTGGTGAATACACCCTGACCGAACGTTGTTTGCAATTGCTCGAAAATGTTGCGATGCGTTCGATTCCTGCGGTCGAGCAATGTGACGAGGATGCGATAGGCGAGGTTTGGGTTACTCTCCTGCCGTACGCGGCGGATCGATCCCATCATGTTCCTCAACGCATACGCTGAGAAGTATTCTGCTTGCGTAGGAATGATGAGCAGGTCGGAGGCGGAAAGCGCGTTGAGCGTGATGGCTCCCAGGGCTGGCGGGCAATCGAAAAGGATATAGTCGTAGTTCAACGCACCGGCAAGGATGGCTTGTCGGAGCGTCGAAAGATAATTGCTCCGCATGGGGAGATATTGTTCTGCGCTTTCGATGCGCGAGTTTGATGGGATGAGTTCGAGGTTGGCAACATCCGTCCTGCGAATTGCCGATTTAATCGGCATGTTCTCGATCAACATGTTGGCGGAAGTAATTTCAGCTTCGCCAGTTTCCAGCCCTAGTGCGAGGCTTAAGTTGGCTTGCGGGTCGAGGTCTATGAGTAAAACACGATGGCTCAATTCAGCCAATGCCGCGCCAAGCGAGAGGGTGGTTGTGGTTTTGGCAACCCCGCCTTTTTCATTTGAGACTGCAATTGAGTATGTCATTCTACCTCTTTGGTCGTCGGGTTTTCGATAGTATTTCCGGGTCTTAATTGCGGAATGATCTGGACGCGGCTGGCGCCTAATACGTTACGCAACTCTTCCAAGGCTGTTTGAATCATAGCCTGCGGGTCGTTCACGCTTCGAATCTTTCCGGTGATCTCGGAAACCAATCTTTCACGCTCGGCGCGCCGGCTCGTCTCTTCGAAAAGACGCGCATTCTCGAGCGCAAGCGCCAACCGTTCAGAGATCGATTCGATCATATTGATCTCGTCCCGGCTCCATTTGCGGTCCTTGACGGCTGATTTGATGTTCAAGACCCCAATAGTTTCCCCGCGTAATTTTATCGGCACTGCCATGCTGGGCTCGGACTGCGCTCCATTCTGTTTTCCAAGGATGATTTCACCTCGTTGGATTGCCTTTTGTATCTCATCCGATTCGATGGGGGCGTCCAGCGGTTTGCCGCTTTTTCCGGAATGGTGGTAACCGGTATGGGTCGATTTGCTTTGGAATGACTGCCATTCCTTTCGCAGATACTGGCTGTACACGGTCTGTAATTCGGTCAACGCTTGTTGGGTGCGGGCGAATAAACGCGCATTCTCAATGGCAATGGCGATCTGGTCGCCGAGGATGCTCAGGGTATTGATGACGTTTTCAGTGAATTCTCCCGGTTTTGTGCTTTGAACATCCAGCACACCGATCGTCACGCCGCGCGCGTTGAGGGGAATTGCCATTTCGGAACGGGTGGCGGGGAGGTCGGGGTTGTCGAAGAAAACTGCATCCGCACCCACGTCGAGAGCGACGCGAGGGATTCCCGATTGGGCAACATTGCCCACGATGCCGGTCCCAAGTTCGAGGCGATGACTGCGATTCAACATTCGTTTTCCACCTTCGCTGTTGGCGGCTTGTAGTACCGTGTACTTTTGGCTCTCGTCGGTCAGGAAGATGCCAACGTGATAGACATTGAATTTGTCGCTGACCAGATTGGCGATCAGGGGTAAGAGAATATCGAGTTTTTGTTCCTGGGCGATGATCTGTGAAATTTCACTGATGAATTGAAATTCTTGCGCGCGCGCTGCATTGGTCCGGTTTGCCGCCTCCAATTCCTGTGCTCGTAGAGTGAGGGATGTTTTATCCGCTTCGAGGTCCGCCGCCATTTGATTGAACGCCTTCGACACTTTTTCAAGTTCGCCGGAACCTTGCACGGCGATACGCGCGGTGAGATCGCCTGCCGCAAGTTGTTGAGACGCTTCGATCAACTGTATCAGAGGCTGGCTGATGGAACTCATGATGCTTTGTCCTAGCAGAAACGCGCCAAATATACTCGCCAACACAACGAGGACGATGGGGTAAAAACGAAGAATGGACGAATTTACCCGTGCCGATACACCGGTTTGAAGGCTGTTCGACGCGGCGGCGTAGAAATCCTGATTCGCTTGGTGAACCGCGCCGTATGCCTGCAAGAGTTGTGCGCTTGTACCTTCGCCTGCTCCGGCGAGTACGTTGTTCTGGATGTATTCCTCGAACGCCTGAACCTGTCGTTTGTAATCATCGAATGCAGGGAGGATGATGGGACTCATATCCCCGTTGAGGTTGTTGGATAATGCGACAGTCATCTTGCGGTCGATCTGCTCCATGTTCGAATCGATGTTGTCCAACAATCCTTCAATTTGTTCCTGTTCCCTGCCTGAGAGAGACTGGTTGGCGCTTGCTTGGTTTGACAGTTCGTAGACCTCGAATGTCCATTGTTGATTTTCCGGCATTTCGAACAGCACGATGTCCATCATGTAATAGGTATCAAGGTCGGGATCAAGGACAAGATTGGACACCTCTCCCACACGTATGATCAAGTTTTTGAGGTCTTCGATCAGTCCTTGGTGTTGGGTTTCTAAAGTCTTGGCATCGCTGCTTTGAACCGAATTTCTGATTTCAACCCAGCGGGTTTTGAATTCAGCCGTCTCATCCTGGTATGGACCGGACAGTATTTCCTGTTGTTCGCGAGCCTCGAGTTCCTCGAAGTCGCTATCGATGGTTGCCTGCAACGCTTGCAGTTCGGCGAATTCGATTTCACCATTCACGAGTTTCCCGGCGAGAACCTGATGAAGATACAGATCGTTGGCGATCTTCCAAAGCGGGCGCGTGTACAGCGTTCCGAAAAGTTCTCCTGTACCATACCGATTAATTCGGTCTACCTCGTTGCCAATCAAGGGGGCGAAGGCGACGACCGGCAACAGGAAAATTACCGTGATAACGGTGAACTTTTTTGGGTACGTGAGACCCTTAAACCAAACGTCAAGTGATTGAAGAAGTCGATTCATGAAGTTGCCTGTTCGGTTTATTGTGAAGTTGCCATGGGTTGGATCTGCACCACGACTTCGGATCCGCCAAACGCCTGGCTCAATTCTTCCGCCGCCGTGCGCAGGATGGAATCGAACTGGGTCGTGGAGCCGATCTTGCCGGTAATGTTCGCCGTGAGGCGTTCGAGTTCTGCGCGTTTTTGCGTTGTTTCGAGCAGTGTCGCGGCTTCGAGCGCGAGCGAGAGGCGGTCGGCGACCGCTTTTGCGATATCGATCTCGTCGCTTTCCCACTCGTGATCTTCATGGAGGTTGATGTTCAGAACCCCGACCAAATTCCCAGCCAGTTTGAGCGGGACGACGATGCTGGGTTTTTCACCATTCTCGATCAAGGGTTGTCCGCTTCTGGCTAGTTTCGATAACGTCAATGTATCCACGGGTCGATCGGCCGGTTTGACGGCGCTGCCCTCGGCTACGAATCCAATCAAATGATCCTGTGACTTGAGTGCCTGCCATGACTCTTGGAGATACGCTCCGGTGACGCGTTGCGCTTCTTCCACCAATTCCTGCGTCGATTCAAAATAGCGGGCGTTCTGAATCGCCGTGGCGACCTGATCTGCAAGCGTGGATAGCACTTCGATATCATCTTCCGAGAAGGCGCTCTGTTCCGTGCTTTGAATATCCAACACTCCGATCACCAATCCGGAGGCTTTGAGCGGCAGAGCCAATTCGGAATGGGTCTCGGGGAGGTCGGGATTATTGAAGTACGCCGCGTCAGCCCCCACGTCGAGGGCGATGCGAGGTTCGCCTGTCGCGGCAACCAACCCAACGATACCGGTTTGTCCGATCCGGAGTCTGTGGTTTCGGCTGAGCAACCGCCGTCCGCCTTCGCTGTTCGCCGCGCGGAGTTCTGCATATTCCCGGTTGGCATCGAACAGAAAAATTCCGGCATGGTAATACTCGAACTTTTCGCCGATCACCTGAACAAGCAAGGTGAGGAGTTCTTCGAGGGTCTGGTTTGCCGCCGCGGCGCGTGCCACTTGCGCGATCGCCTCGAACTGACGGGCGCGGCGTTCGTTGCGCCGATTAGCTTGTTCCAATTCTGATGTGCGGGCTGTAACCCGCCCTTCGAGGTTTTGGTTCAATTCGCGCAGTGAAACGTTGGAAGCGCGCAGTTCCTTTTCGCTTTTGTTTGCGCGTGCGATGGCGTCGCGCAAACTCGTGGTGCTGAAATAGATAAGAATCGTGATCGCAAGGAAGATGAAACCGAGATCGCGTCCGTACGTGATGGGGTCTTGTTCGCGCGGCACGAAAAATCCATTCGCCTCGCGGATGGCGAGAAGCGCAATGACGCCAATGCTGGAAACGATGACCAGAATGCCTGCGCGATGGCTGATCACGATACTCGCCAATAATCCGATGGCGATGTATGCCAAGACGATCACATCTTTCACCCCGTCTGCGGTGAAGGCTTGGAATCCAATCCCCAGCCAGCCGAGCGCAACGATCAACCAGCCGCTCGCGCTAACCTTGCCGCGTTTCAAAGCGAAGAGGGAGACGAGCAATACGACTATCAGCGCCGGCAGGATCACTACGGTGAAATCTCTACTCGGCGATGCGATGTAGGGAATGAGCGCGAGAACCAGCAAAGCGACCACTGCCCATGCAAAGCCATTGATAAATTTCGCGCGGAAGTTATCTTCGTCGCTTTCGAAGACAGGCGGGCTGAAGAATTTTCTGATCATTCAGTCTCCTGGTCTCGGTTGAATTGAATCGCGACCTCCGCGCCCGGCAGGGACCGGCTGAGTTCCAGCACGGCGGTCTTGATCAGGTTTTCGACCGTGCTATGGGCGCTGATCTTTGCCGAGATCTCGCCGATCGTCTGTTCCTTGGCGACGCGCTTCTGACTTTCTTCGAGGAAGCGGGCGTTTTCAAGCGCGAGTGCGGCTCGTTCGATGATGGCGGAGACGATGTCCATTTCGTCCTGATCCCAGCGGCGATTGCCGGGTGCGCGAACATCCACGGTGCCGATCACCTCGCCGCGCAGTTTGATCGGGATGCTGAGCGACGCGCCGCGTGCTTTCGAAAAAATCTCATCGTCAACCGTTTTAGAGTCATCCGACTTCTTGCCGTTCCGTTTTACGTATAAAAAGGATGCCCGCGCTCCGGAGTGGCGGATGCCGACCAGTTTTCTGCCTTTCGAAAATTCCTGCCAGCCTGCGCGCACAAGCTGGCGCGAGAGAGATTCCGCTTCTGCGAGCGCTTTTTGAGTTTGCTCATATTGAATTGCGTTTTGGATCGCCACGCTTACTTGATCGGCAAGGATGGAAAGAACATTGATGTCTTGTTCTCCGAATGCGTTTGCCTCGGTGCTTTGCACATCGAGCGCGCCGATCACGTCTGGACCGCTGACCAGCGGCAAGGCGATCTCCGACCGCGTATCCGGCAGGAATGGATTGTTGAAAAAGACCGCATCCGCGCCGGTGTCGAGAGCCACGCGCGGCTCGCCGCTCGCAGCGACGAATCCGACGATGCCTGTTTCACCTACTTTGAGTTTGTGGTTGTTCGCCAGCATCTGCCTGCCGCCTTCGCTGTTCGTTGCGCTCAAGACGGCATATTCTTTTCGCTGGTCGAGCAGGAAGATGCCCACGTGATAAAAACCGAATTGCCTGGCGATGGCGGCGGCGATTTGAGGAAGCAGTTCGTCGAGGTCGCGCGTCGAGCCGATGGTATGCGCCACACGCGCGATCGTTTCGAGTTGTACCGCCCGCTGTTCGTTTTGTTGGTTGGCATCGGAAAGCTCGGCGGTGCGGTCTGCCACATGCTGTTCGAGTCCGGCGAGAGTTTCAGACAATCGGCTTGTCATCGTATTGAACGCGTTCGCCAGCGTGCCGATCTCGTCGCGGGATTCTTCCACGGCTTTTGCGTTGAGATCGCCTGCTACGATGCGGTTGGCTGTCTCGGTCAGTTTCACGATCGGAATCATGATGCGTTGACTGAGACGCAGACTGATCACAACAGCCACAAGCAGCAAGCCCGCCAGAATCCACCCAGCGAGACGCGCGGCGGTTTGAATCTGTGATCGAGTTTCGTTGCGTGCGGTGACGATCGCGGTTTGTAATTCTGCCACGGGCACAACGATACCCACACTGTACCCGTTCGAACGGATCGGTGCAAAGGCAAGATAATGATCCACTCCGTCAACGGACAGGATGATCAACCCGCTTCCGCCAGCCACCATGCGATTTGTAATCTCGACCAATTCCGGAGTGCCCGCGCCGAGAATCGTGATCTTGAAATATTCTTCAGTGCTTACATCTTCGGGATTGATATCGAAGAGTTCGTACCCCTTGGACGGCATCGAAATAATACGACCCGCATCGTCGATCATGAATGCATAACCGGTCTGGCCGATTTGGATCTGTTCGATCTGAGTTGTGATCGTTGCCAGTTGCATGTCAGCCGCGATAATCCCCTTGAACGTTTCGCCCACGTACACAGGTGCCGCTACCGTGACCACCAAACCGCCGCCTGCCGCGTCCAAATATGGAATTGCCCAGCGCGCAGTTTTCGATGGATTGAAAAGCGGAGAGGTGATGCGGTAATAGGCGCGTTGCGTTGGATCGAAGTCTGGAGGAAGCAACGATGCGAGGTTGATGTTCGGATAATAGCGGGTCACGCCTCGTGTATCGATTCCATACACGGCTAGCACGCTGGGGTTCGATTCGAGCGCAGATGGCGCAGAGAAATCCAGATATGCTGATGTATTCAGATCGCTCAAGACGGCGTCTGTTAAAGTCACCTTGGCGGGTACATACACGGATGACGGCTCGTCAGGTGAATTTCCGTAATGTCCGCCCTCCAATTGAGTCAATGAAGCGGCGGCATCCCAATAACCGCCCCGACTTAATCGATTGCGTTCGGCGTACAAGGCGCTCCAATGCGTAGCCAACTCCACTATATCCCCCTCGATCTGTTCGAACGATTGGTCTGCGTTGCCAGCCTGCGTGCTAACTGTATTGATCAGTTGTTCCTCTGCAAGGAGTTGCACGCTCGTCTCAAGGCGCCGAGAGAGCGAATCGGTGATCTGCACCGCGCTATTGACTGCGTAGATTGATAAGAATCCAATGGCAATACTGCCGGTCGCCAGGATTCCGAGCGCAACCTTTGCGCGCAGCGAGATACTTCGTAACGGCCGGGTTGGACCGGCGATCAAAAGCAGGATCGCAAGCACGATGAGAGCAGTGAGGGTGAAGACGATCTGGTTTGGGCTCATACAGAATCCTTGCCAGCGAATCGAATTAAAACCTCAGAGCCGCCCAGCACCCGCTCGAGTTCTGCGGCGGTTGCTTCAAGAATGTTCTCGATGTTCATCGAACTGCTGATGTGTGAGGTCGCCTCTGCGATCATGCGTTCCTTTGCCGCGCGGCGGCGGGCATCCTGAAAGAGCCGTGCATTTTCCAGAGCCAACGCGGCTCGCTCTGCCACTGCCTCCATCAAGCTGATTTCATCGGGTCTCCATGATCGAGTGGGATCGTTGGATTCGATATTCAACATGCCGATGACTTCACCGCGTAAGCGAACGGGGACGTTGACCTTTCCACGCATCGGTTCCGACGGGCGGGCTGAATTCGCCGTCAGGTTGTTTGAGTCAACCTTTGGATCGACTTCACCATCCTTTGGGGCTTCAAGGATTTCGATCCGCCCCGAGTTGTATCGATACCCGGCGTAATCCATGCGTTCGCCGGTGCGTGTCCATTGAGTGCGAACGAATTCGTTGAAAACCTCTTGCACCTGTCTGGCGGAGGCGCGCGCTTCGGAAAGGAGCCGGGCGTTCTCAATTGCGATCGCTAGTTGATTTGCGAGCGTACCGAGCACTTGAAAATCTTCCTCCGCAAATGCGCCCGGTTCCATGCTCTGCACATCCAGAACGCCGATGAGGCGTTCGCCGTAGATAAGCGGAAGGGCTACCTCGGAGCGCGTGTTTGGGAGGTCGGGGTTGTTGAAGAAAACCGCATCCTCCCCCACATTCAACGCGAGGCGGGGTTTGCCGGTCTGCGCGGCGAATCCGACCACGCCAGTCCCCAACTTCAATCGGTGTCCGCGTTCCAGCAACTTTTTTCCTCCCTCGCTATTGGCGGCTTGAAGGACTGCATTTTCTCGGTCGCGGTCGATCAAAAAGATGCCCACGTGGTAGTAGCCGAAGCGTTCGCTGATCAATTTGGACGCTGTCGAAAAGATCTCGTTCGGATTTTGAACCTGTGCTATCGATTGGGCAAGTTCTGCTATGGTCTGAAGTTGGGAGGCGTGACGAGATGTGATCTGGTTCGATCGTTCGAGTTTGGCGGTCCGTTCCTTAACGCGCTCCTCCAGCGATTGCAGGACTGATTCAAGCCCTGAACTTTTTGCGGCTAATTCAGCGTTGAGCGTGAGAAGCCGATCTTGCCTGGCGCCTGCGATCGCGGCGAACAGACCAAGAAACACCGGCGCGGAGTCGATGATCCATAAAAGAGGGTCGCTAGATTGTGCGGAGATCATGTTTTCAAGGGTCAACGGAAGATCAGCGGAAATTAACCGCAAGAGTGTGGCACCCAAAGGAAATATGAATCCAAATGTTACGCCTATGAAGGCGTATCTCCAAATTTCGCGTCGAGGTTGGGTGATGGGTTGTTTCATGTTGCAAGATGGTCCAGATCAGTGCGGCGGCGGGTTGCTAGAACTTCGAGTTATCAACATTAGGAGCGGACCGAACTTTCTTCGATACCTGAAATCGAATCCACTGGTTTTACCAATTGGAATGAAACGGTCGCGTTGCGGAATGTTTGCCCGAGTTCTTCGACGGTATCGCGAAGAATCGAATCCAGTTGGAACGATGCGCCAAGTTTCGAAGATATTTCTGATAGGAAGGTTTCGCGTTGGGCGCGTTTCTGCGCGTCTTCCAGCAGGCGGGCGCTTTCAAGCGCGAGTGCAACGCGCTCCGCGGTCGCTTGAGCCAGTGCAATTTCGTCCTCCGTCCATTGTCGGGAAAGTTCGGTGGGATTCAATTTCAATTTGCCGATCACCTGGCCGCGCAGGATGATCGGGATCGTCAAAGGTTTGTCGGAAACGGCGAATCGGGCAGATTCCATGAGCGGCTCCGGTTTGAGACCGTCATAGCGATACCCGACGCGGTCATACGCCTCGGAAAAATCACGCCATGCTTTGCGGGTCAGTTGCCGCGATATGATCTCAGCCTGCTGCAAGGCATCTTTTGCTTGTTCGGATGATCTGGAGTTTTGAATCGCGATCGCCACCTGGTCGGCGAGGATCTGCAAAGTGGATACATCCTCTTGTGTGAAGGCGTTTTGCCTGTCGGAATGGATATCCAACGCGCCGATCACGATTTCTTTCACTTTGAGAGGCAGGACGAGTTGTGAAAGTGTATCCGGTATATCCGATTCTTCTTTCTGCGAGGATGAATCCTGCACGTTAGCGATCCGGGCTTCACCGCGGTCGGTGACCATGCCGATAATGTCATCCGAGGCGACCTTTACGCGGTGCTTGCGGCGGATCATTCGCAAGCCGCCCTCACTGCTCGAAGCGCGTAGCAGCGCGTTTTCATTTGACTCGTCGAGGAGATAAATTCCCACATGGTTATAACCAAAGCGTTCGCTGATGGTCGTTACCACAGACGGGAGCAGTCGATCGACCTCCTGTACGAGTGTGATGGTCTTTGAAATATTGGCAATGGTATTGATGCGGTCGGCGCGCTGTTTTAGTTCTTTGTTCGCAACGATCAACTCGTTCTGGTTTTCTTCCAAACGCGAGCGGGCGTTGGTCAGATCAATATTGGCTTCCTTCAACTCTGCAGCGCCAGACCGAACCCTTTCGATGGCGCGTTCCAAACCGCTGATCAATTGATAGATGAAGATCGCAAATATGATAAAGATGGCTGCCATCTCCCAAATGACCGTCAGCGGGGAGGTAGGTACATAGACAGAGGGCGATAAGCCGAATACTTCCGCGTAGGCTAACCCGATTCCCGCCGCAACTGTCAACGCAGAGAGCGCGACAGCAGCTTTCCAACCGACCAATAATCCCGCGGCTAGTAAAACGGCAAAATTTGCGATGAACGACGAATCCCTGACGCCGGCTCCGTAGAACGCCGTTCCGTTCACCGCGAGCCAAAGGATGGCGACCAATAATGTGCCAGCCTGACTCACGTAACCACGTCTTGACGCGTAGGCGATCGCGTAAATGCCAAGAAAGATGCCAAACAGAACCGCATCGAATGGGTTGAATGTGAAGACGCCTGCAAAAAACTTGGAGAGGACGATGAAAGCGAGGATCGCCGTCATAAATAACAGCGAAATCATGTGCACATAGCCCGCGGCGCGGGTTTTGTTTTCCTCATTCGGAAATACGGGCGGTTTCAGAATCTGGAAAAGATTACTCCACATGGCGTTCTCCTGTTGAATCGAAAGAGTCTTCGATTTGAGAATCCATTTCGATGATGATTTCCGAGTTACCGATCTTGCGTCCCAGCCCCTCGACTGCGGCTTGAAGGATCAGATTTCGTTCGCTCACCGTTCCGATCTTCGCCGCGATCTCACCGATCGCCCGCTCGCGCGAGGCGCGGCGTTGCGCCGTTTCCACCAAACGGGCGTTCTCAAGGGCAAACGCAGCGCGATCTGCGGCGGCTTCGAGCAGCGCGATCTCGTCGTCGGTCCATTCCCTGCGACCTTTTTTCGGTCTTACTTCGAGAACGCCGATGGTTTGCCCGCGTAATTTGATCGGGACGGCAATGTTCGCGGATGCTTTTTCGAGGCTTAACTTTCCGGTCTGTGCAATGTGCCGGGTTCGCTCCGAGTGGCCGGGTGCCAGGATTGGCGCAACCTGTCGCCCATCGAAAGTGAACCCATTCTGTCGCATTTGGCGGCTGAAACTCTTCCATTCCTGACGAATATATTTATCGGTCGTTTCCTGCGATTCGGTTAGGGCGTTCTTAGCCTCGCTGAACAAGCGGGCGTTTTCTATCGCGATCGCGATCTGGTCGGCAAGAATCGCCAACACCTCGATGTCGTCTTGGGTGAAGGCGTTCTTCTGGGTACTCTGCACATCCAAAGCGCCGATGACGCGTTCTCCCACGCGGAGGGGGAGCGCCATTTCGGATCGCGTGTCGGGGAGGTCTGGGTTGCTGAAGTAGACCGAGTCAACTCCCACGTCGAGGGTGATGCGAGGTTGTCCCAGCGAAGTGGCAAATCCGACCATGCTGTTGGTATTCAATAACAACTTGTGCTGGCGGTCCAGCATCCGTTTTCCGCCTTCACTGTTGGCGGCGCGAAGGACTGCGTATTCACCTTTTTCGTCCAGAAGGAATATGCCGGCATGATAGAACCCGAATCGTTCGCTAACAAGATTCGTGATGGCGGGCAACAGGGTGTCCATATCCTGCACGGACGCGATAGCCTTTGCCACACCCGATACTGCTTGCAGTTGATTTGCGCGTCTCTCAAGATCTGCAGTGCGTTCGCTGACGCGAGTTTCGAGAACCGTTTGCAGGTTTTCCAGCTCCTGATTTGTGGATTGCAGGATTTTTCGAGCGGAGTTCGAGTTATTGAGCGCTTGCGTGAGACTGACCGATGAAAGAAAGACTCCAAGACCGGTGAACACGAACACCAACGCAGTGGAGACCCAATTACCGATCGGATTTGAGGCAAGTGTAAAAACCGGAGTGAGCCACCCTTGCATCTGCCCGATGGTGACCGCAAAGGTGAAGATGACCACGAATCCAACGAGGCGAATCACAGCGCGTGCGCCTAACAACACATTAGTGAAAGCGATGACGATCATGATCGCCAACAACGAGCCAGAACTTCCCGCAGGGCTGACCGCATATGAGCCGAAGATCGCGAGACCAAGGTTGAAGAGGAAAATATACGATGCGCCGGAGACATTTCCGCGGCGCATGAGCATGATCGCCACAAAGTTGATCAATATGAACGGAGCGAGCAATACCAGTAGCGCCGGTCTGTCGCCGGTTTCAGTGGAAAGCAGGAGTATTGGTGTCGCCAATATCGTAGTCACCACAATGAAGAGAAGAATCGAGTTCAATAAACCGGCGACCCGGGTTTTTTCCTCGTCTGACTCGAATACCGGAGGGGCGAACCAGCTTGAAAAGGCAGCGCGCATCTTAGTTTTTCTCCTCACCCGGACCCGCTTGGGTTAAATCACCCAGAATCTGTATCCCAACTTCCGTTTCCGTGAGCGCGTGGCCGATCTCTCGCACCGTGGTGCGCAAGATCGTTTCGTAATCGCTCGAAGAACTGATCGCTGATGTGATCTGTGAGATGGCTTGTTCGCGGTCTGCGCGGACGCGGGCTTCTTCATAGAGCCGCGCGCTTTCCAACGAAGATGCCAGACGATCGACCGCGAGCTCCAAAGTAGATATCGCGTTTTCCCCGTATCCCTCGCGAAGTTTCGCATGGACCACCCCGATTGTCTGACCACGGAATTTGATCGGAATGGCAACTTCTTGATTCGTTCCATTTCCGTTCGAGAGGACTGTATCGCCTTTTTGGAGCGCCTCGAATCCTGAAGCGGATAACTGACCAAGCGGTTCGAGGCGGATATTGTCAAATCGGTAGCCTTTGTTGCGAATCCGCCCACTGTTGACGAACTTCTGCCAACCCGTTCGCGTGATCCTCCCATAGGCGCGCTCAAGTTCGTTGAGCGTGTTCGTGGATTCTTCCAGCAGCCGCGTTCGTTCGATAGCGCTTGCGAGCTGATCTGCCAGCACCAACATGACCGAAACATCCTCAGGCTTGAAGGCTTGCGGAGAAGCGCTGTGTATATCGAGGATACCGATCACCCGTTCTTCCACTTTGAGCGGCAGAGCGAGTTCAGCGCGTGTATCGGGCAGTAATGGATTGTTTCCAGATGCATTGTCTAGCGCTGCCCCGGTAGCGATGCGCGGTTCGCCTGTCGCCGCGACGCGCCCGACCGTGTTCGATTCTCCGATCTTGATCCTATGCCTTGAGTCGAGCATCTGCCTGCCGGCCTCGGTGGGGGAGGCGACGAGGGATGCATATTTCTTTTCCGAGTCGATGAGGAAGATGCCCACATGATAATAATTGAATCGCTCATAGATCAATCGCGCCGATCGTTCGAGTAATTCATCCAACCTTTTTACGGAGAGAGAACTCTGCGAGATCTCTGCCGCAAGACGCAGCCGATTGGATTGCTCTTCCAAATCGTGCGTGCGTTCCGCCACGCGTTGCTCGAGGTCGGTGATCGAACCTCGCAGTTGCGACGTCATGCGGTTGAAGGCATCGATCAAGATGCCGATCTCATCGCTCTCCGGTTTGAGGTTCACGTAGGCCATCTGATTGCCTTCGGATATTTCCGATGCCGCGCGGGTCAATACCTGAATGGGTTGCAAGGTTCGTCGAATCAGCAGGAATAATGCAAGCAAACCGAGAATCAAAACGAGCGTGCTAGCCGCGGCGGCAAGGACCAGCCGCGTATTCTGTGAAGCGGAGATATGTGTGTGGTCGTAGACGATATCGAGAACGCCGATGATCTGACCGGAGTAATCGTAGATCGGGGAGGATTGCAACGCGTAGTCGCGTCCAGCCTGGCTGGGGTGCGTGATGGACATTGCCCCGCTTAATGCTTGTTGATAACTTTCCGGTGTGTTGAATAAGGTTGCGCCCTCCGTGCGAGAGATCACCCGCAGGTCGTCGGTAGGACCCTCTTCAGCCGTACTGGCGCTTGTTATGAAATCCTTCAACAGCAGGATGCGCCAGTCGGCGCCGTACCGCTCTTCCATTTCCTGAAGCATCGCCGGGGTCAAGCCAATTTGGAATTCCACCGAACCCACATGATTGCCCTCATAGTTGATCGGTGCAACGCCGCGGATAACGAGTGCGCCATCCTGAACTTCCAGCCCGGCAACGGATTTTTGTTCGGAATTCGCCTTCAAAATTGCATGGCTGGGAATTTCGCTCGTCGCGACAGGCTCGTTTGCGCTAAAGAAGGTGCTGCCGTCCGGTAAATGATAACGATTTTGGGTGATCGGAATGCCGGCATCTTGAAGCATCGAAAATCCCGGCGCCGCCAGCGCGCTCAACTTTTTCTCATCGCGGCTGGCGAATGCTTCCTGGATCGCCGGGTTATCTGCCGCGGTTGTCGCAAGTGAAAGAGCCAGTTGTTGTTGATGCTCGATTTCGGCATAAAAGGAATTCGAAAGGTCCGCAAGATCGTTCTCTTCCGCTTCGTGATATGCATCATGCAGGCTGGTAAAAAAGTAGATGAACAACCCCGCAAGAAATATCGCGAAGATGAGCGCGGCGGGCAGGATCAATTTACGAGTAAGGATCATGAGCCGTTCCTCCTCGTCGTCTTATTCCTACCGTTCGTGGGAATTTGTTCGTCGGGTTGACCGAGATAGATGCTGGTTTCGTCGATACCGGGCAGTTGCCCCAATTCGCGTGCCGCGGTTTGCAATAACGAATCCATGTCCAGCGCCTGACTGAAGCGGAATGCAAGTTCGCCGACAGTTTGCTCCTGTTTTGCGCGTTGTGTCGCCTCTTCGAGCAGGCGGATGTTGTCTACAGCCAGTCCGGTTTGAATCGCTACTTCGCGAATCATTTCTTCGTCCTGTTTGCTCCATGCCGTGTTGCCTTTGCGTGCAATGGAGATCGTTCCGATTTGTTGCCCTCGCAGAGAAATCGGGACGGTGAGCGCGTTGGTTTCAGAGCTCGGGAATTTTTCTGCGCGCAAGCCAAGCGGAGTGTAAGAAACGACACGTTCTCGGTCCTTCAGCTTTTGTATCCACGCTTCGCGCGTGCGGACGGCTGTCAACGCTTCGAGTTGGGCGAATGCCGCCTGCGACGCCTCCAGTAATTGTGCTTTTTCCAAAGCCACCGATACCTGGTCGGCGAGGGTCGCCAGCACATCGATGTCCTGCACCGTGAATGCACCCGGCTTTTCGGATTGAATGTCTAACACGCCAAGCAGCCTTTCGCGTACAAGCAAGGGAAGTGCGATCTCGGAGCGGGTGAAAGGGAGGTCGGGATTGTTGAAGAAGACTGCATCCGTTCCCACGTCGAGAGCGATGCGTGGTTTTTTTTGCGCGGCAACGAACCCGACGATACCCTGCGTTCCCACCCGCAGGGTATGTCCCTTTTCCACCATCCGTTTGCCGCCTTCGGAGGACGCGGAAACCAAAGTTACATAGTCGCCTGCTTCATTGATCAGAAAGATGCCTGTGTGATAATAGCCGAATTGGTCGGTGACAAGATGAACCACGGTGTCGAGGAGTTGACGCAGGTCCTGCACCTCGGCAGTCTGCCTAGCGATATAGGAAGCCGCGCGCAGTTGGTCTGTCTTGCGCGTCAGATCTTCGGTACGTTCCACCACTCGGTGTTCGAGATCGGTAATCAAATCGTTCAAGCTGCTTGACATTGCGTTGAAATCAATCGCAAGTTCCGCCAGTTCGCGCGTCTCTGGTATTTCCGTGATTCGGTGAGTAAGTTCGCCTTTGCTGATCCTGTTGGCGGCGTCTCTGAGTCGGATGATGGGTTTGGCTAAATAATCTGAAACAACAAAACCTACCAATACGATCAGGGCAAGGGCAATAAGATCGATCACGATCAATCGGGTTTGAAACGCCTGTTCTTGAGCGAGAATCGTATCTGCCGAAATATCCACGCCCAACACGCCTGCCCGCTGTCCGTCTGATGTGAAGATGGGGGTGTAAGCCGAAAGGAACGAGCCGAATTCATCTGTATAAATCTCGGGTTCGACGATCGTCTCGGTCATCGTATCGAAATTGTCCACAAGCGTTTGACTAGGATCCTGATAGAAATCACCGTACATCGAAATATCGGGTTCGCCGGGCAAGCCTGCGTCCACCACGAACATAATTCCTTCGTCGGTGTTCCGCATGGTGTAGACGAAGATCAGTTCGGGATCAGACAGTTTGATCCTCAAATTTCGCTCGTGTATTATCTGGAAGTTCTCATCGCCCTGCGCTTGCACTTTGTTGAGCAGGTCGCCGTCTTGTTGCAGGCTTGCGAGCGTGGCGATATTTTCAAGCCGGTGGCGCAGGCTCTCGCGCAGTTCTGCGCGGAAATTTCGATATTGCGCAATGGAAATACCTGCCGCGAACAGCGCGGCAAGGAGAATGAGGACTACCGCCAAGCGAGTGCGAAGGGTTGGATAGCGATTGATGTTCATAGTGATTTATCCCCTTCGATCTTCAACTCGATCGTGGCGCGTGAGGCGTCCAGCCTTCTGCCAAGTTCCTTCGCGGCAGTTTGAAGAATCCCGTCAATGGTAGCCGACGACCAGATCTTCGAATTGATCTCTGCCAGCATGCGCTCCCTGAGAGCGGTCTGTCTTGATTCATTCACCAGCCGGGCATTCTCGAGAGCAACTGCGGCTTGCGTTGCCACAGCGTTCACCAGGTTTTCTTGTTCGGGGGTCCATGCTTCCGGATTCTCTAGCCGAATCTCACCGAGGATCTGGTCGCGTAAGCTGATCGGTACTTCGATCTGTTTTGCGTTTTCATCGGGTTCGTCGCCAACGCCGTATTCCAGATCTTCCGATAGGTTCGAGATCCCGCTCCACCCGGTGAGAAGATATTGTTGCTGGATCGCACGCATCTCGCGGATGCTTTGCTGCGCTTCCTGATAGAGGCGGGCGTTTTCGAGTGCGACCGCTACATGGTTTGCCATGCTTTGCATCGTTCTGATCACATCGGGTGTGAAATCGGATTCCTTGATGGATTGCACATCGAGCGCGCCGAGTACCCGGTCGCCAGCAATGAGGGGGAGCGCGATTTCCGAGCGGGTATACGGCAACAGCGGATTCTGATATCGGTTCTTTTCTTCGGATGCGATCTGAGCGATCTTGGCGGCTTTTTCGCGTATGGCGCTGCCGACCATGCTTCTACCGGAGACCTCATGTCGTTGATGGTTTTGTTTGAGGAGTTTTCCGATCTCTCCGGTGGCTTCACGAATCTCCGCCCACTTCTCGCTGGGGTCGAGCAGGTAGATCGAGGCGAAATAATATCCAAATTGTTCGGTGAAAAGGTTGATCACACGCGCCAACAATTCGTCCGGGTCGAGGCTCGAGGAGGATACGCGACCGACCTCGTTCGATGCTTCAAGGAGTCTGGTGCGCTCCGCCACCTGTTGTTCCAGTGTATTTTGAAGAACCTCGAGGCGCGCCATGGTGCGATTGAAGTGCATGGTGACAATACCGAGTTCGTCTGTGGCGCTGACCGGTGCCCGGACGGAGAGGTTGCCGAGTTCAGCCTCGTTGAAGGTTTCGATCAATTCATTGACGGGATCCGAAATGGATCTCGACACGTAATACGAATACCCGACACCCAGCACCAGCGCGAGCAGGCTGAAGAGGATGGTCTGACTGCGCAAGTCTCTGAACACATCGAGGGAACTGACTTCGGCGTATAAAATCCGCACCGTTTGTTGATAGCCGATGGGCGCAATGAGCAGGATGCCGATCGCGATCAACGCAAGGATCAGGACGAGGAACTTGCCGACTACGAGCGCGCCGGCGCGCCCTTTCAATTGGGTTTCAAAATCGGAGGGAACGAGGATCAGCCGCAACGGCCGCGTGAAGCGTTCCGTCAATAAGATGAACAAAATGCTCCATCCTAAAATGGCTGCTGTTCCGCCCATCAAGATATAGATCGGTATCGGTGAGTTGAGTGATGTGGGTTGAAACGGCGAGGAGATGACAGTTCCCTGCGCGGCTGATAAAAATGTGGCAGGCAGAACGATGAGAACGAAGAACACTGCGCCCGCTGATATGCCGAATCGCAAGGTGAAACTCGTTGCTTCGCGCCACGCATTGAACTCGGCGCGCGTATCGCGAGTGTTCCTGCCATTGGAAAGATCATCAAGTCTTTTTCTCGCATTGGGCGTAATTCGCCAACTGATGTACATCGTCACTGCAATGCTCAGTAGAAATGCGATGGGAATCGCCCGGGATAAGGACGATATCTGCTGTTCGTTGAATTCAGCATTGAAAGCGATGGACAGGATTCCGGGAAGCGCGCCGAGCAGCGCAATGACTTGTGCCGACGCGATCGCCAGCGTCAGCTGCCTGCCATCCTTCCGTTGACGAACACGCCACAAGGAGAGCAGTCTATTCATGGCTGCTTCCGGTTTCTTGAGGTTTCTTGGTTAAGGCTGTCCCCAGCTTGATGCGCGCACTGCTGGCGCCGACCGCGCGGGTCAACTCGCTGGCTGTCGTGGCGAGGATCGTTTGCATATCCGTCGTGCGGCGAATCTTGTCGGTGATCTCGAAGAGCACCCGTTCGCGTTCGGCTTGTGCGCGTATCTGCTCGAGCAAGCGCGCATTTGCAATGATGGCTGCCAGACTGCCGCCCAGCGTCCCTAACAACTCTTCGTCGTTCTCCGCGTACGCCGAGACCAATTCGCTTTCGACATTCAACACACCGAGGAGTTCGCCGCGATAGAGCAGGGGGATCGCCAATTCCGACCGGGTGTTGGGACTGCCTTCGATGTAGCGCGAATCCTGTAAAACATTATTGACTCGAAGAGGTCGCCGATGTAATGCGCACCAGCCGGTAATGCCGCTGCCGATGGGTATCGTCTTTCGATATACTTCATCTGCATACCCCACAGCCGCTTTTACCTCGAGATTTTTTTTATCGCGATCGATCATCAGGATGGCAACGCGGTCCCCTCCCAAGGTCACTTGCAAGCCGTTCACTGCGGAGCGAAGCGCTTCGTCCAACGTGGTACCTGATGCCGCGGTGGTGGTGATGTGATGGAGCAATCGGTGCTGGGCGAGATGTTCCTGTGTTTCGGCGAATAGTTCGGTGTTGATCACCGCGATGGCTAGCTGGTCGGCAAGGATTTGCAGGATGCGCAAGTTGTCGCTCGAAAAGGAGTACGGTCTATTGCTCTGCACATCCAGTACGCCGAGGATGCGGTCACCGACTTTGAGCGCGATGGCGGCTTCGGATTTGGTTTCAGGCAGGGCGGGATGCGGGAGGTATAACGCATCGCGGGCGGTATCGTTCGCCACCACCACTTCACCTTTTTCAGCTACTGTGCCAATGATGGATTTCGACCCGACTTGCAACTTGAAGCCCGAGCGCTTGAGTTGCGCTCCTGCTTCACCGGTCGCTTCACGCACCACCACAAATTCTCCCGGCAGGTCTTTCAACAAAACTGCAGCGTGATAGAAATTAAACCTCGAACGGATCAACTCCACCGCTTTGAGCAATAACTCGTCGAGGTTCAGCGAACTGCTGATATCGCGCGCGATTTCCGCCGCCGTTTCGAATTGAAGGGCCAGTTGTTGACTGCCCTGCAATAAGCGGATGTTATGAATCGTGCCGGCGATCTGACTTGCGACAGTCATCGCGAAGCGGAGGTCTTCCTCATTAAATGCATGTTCCTTTTCAAGGTCTTGAAGGATGATCGCGCCGATGGCTTCCCCGTGTGCCAGGAGCGGAACCCCCATCCATGATTTCGCTGGCTTGCCGGATATTTTTGCGCCCATGGTTGTCGCACGTTTTTCGGTATCTTCCACGAGCAAGAGCGGCTCTCTTGTGCGAATGAGAAGCGATGTGAGCCCCTCGCCAAGCGGGAATGTATCGAGAGAAGAAAAGCGACCGTCTTCATACAGATACGGAATACCTATCGAATTCGTCGTTTCATCATACAACGCGATGACAAAACTATAATCGCCGATCACGTTCCGAAATTGATCGTGGATCGAAGAGTAAAATGCACGCAAATCGCTGACCGTTGCGGCGCTCGATGCGAGCAGACTCAATGCCCGGGATTCACGGGCGCGCCGATCGTTCGCTGCAGGTTCAGAAGGTGCGGGGGCTTTTGCCGTCACATTCACCGCAAACCGGATCGTTCTCTGAAATGTATCGATCAATTCGTTGTGAATCGTCTGGCCCGCCCGTGCGCCGATCATCAACAATCCCTGCAGGCTGCCGTTGTGGTGAACCGGGAGGAATACGGCGGTCTCACACTCGAACTGCCGCGGGAATATGATCAGGGAAGTAGGGAGGGTCGAAGTGGTTGAATCGTCCACCCTGAGCATGCCGTCCTTAAGATGGTTTTCTACCTCACGGATCGTTAGTTCGTGCGTGCGCGGAATCGTCTGCGTTTCTCGCTCCCGCGGATCTGAAAACTGGGCGAGTTGCAGGCGGTCGGCGTTAGCAACAAAATAAGCCGTGACAAAGAAGGCGGTTCCTAAGGGTGTATTTTCGCTCATTGAAGATCGATGCTTTTTCTAACTGAACTCCCAGACCGACTCTCCATTTAAGATGCGGCGGATTTGGTCGGGGAATTTATCGGGGTCGAGAGGCTTTCCCAAAAAACCGTCAAACCCCGAGTCTCGCGCCTTGTTCATTTGATCGGTGCTGGCTTCCGCGGTGACCGCGATGATCGGGATCCCTCTCAGTTTCTCTGACGCGCGTATTTTCTTCAATGCGCCGTATCCGTCCTCGTACGGCAGGCGAATATCCATCAGGATCAGATCGAGCCGCGAAAGCGTATCGGCGTATTCCACGACTTCGTACCCGGAAGTCTTCCACTCGCAATGGATTCCGAGATAGCCAAGCATCCGCGCGATCAATACGAAGTTGGCGACGTTATCCTCCACCACCAGAACGGTCGCATCCTTCGGTATGGTCGGTTTGCGAATGGGTTGGGTGTCCAGAATATTTTCAGGCATTGGTTCTCCTCGCCAGGAATTTTTCGATTTCCCGGGTTAGCGCGTCGATATCGATCGGTTTTTGAATATAGCCATCGCACCCCGCTTCGAGCGTTTTCTCGCGGTCGCCCCGCATTACGTTGGCAGTAATGGCGATGATCGGCACACGTTCGAACCCGGGCATCGATTTGATCTGTGCGGTTAATGTATACCCGTCCATGTCGGGCATATTGATATCCATGAGGATGAGATCGGGTCGGCTCGACTTTAAAATTTCGAGCGCTTGACCGGCAGTATTGGCTTCGTGCAGTGCGTACTTCTCTGCAACCAGCACGCGCCGGACGAGCATCCGATTTTCCGGGTTGTCCTCCACGTATAAAATGGTGCCTTTCACGTTATGAGTCATGCCTGCCGGTTACCTTAGGTTTGATTTTACATACTACCTTTGGGGGAGGACATGACAGCAACCTTGCAAATTCCCAAACAAAAATGTCGGGGAGAATCTCTCCTCGACATATTGAGCGGGTGATGGGACTCGAACCCACGATATCATGCTTGGGAAGCATGCGTTCTACCACTGAACTACACCCGCTTGACTCCCGAAATTATAGCCACCCGAATCTGATGTGTCAATGCAGACGAAAATCCCCGCTTCGCGCCGACATGGTTATTGCTCGCGCCCCAGCAGTCGATTCGTAAGTTGGAATAACGCCTCGCCCGCCTCGCCCTGCGGATCCGCCTCGCGCAGGTTCATCAACGCGAGATCGGTCATCTGTTTCGCCGCCTCCTGCGCGGCGAGCAAGCCTCCTTCGCTTGCCAGCAAACGCGCGGTTTCCGCCACTTCTTCCTGATGAATCGGTCCTTGTGCCCAGCGTTCAGCGAATTTCCCTTTCTTACCCAAACCGGCGAGCACCGGAAGTGAGTTTTTGCCCTCCACCAGATCGCTCGCCGCCGACTTGCCGGTCACTTTTTCATCGCCCCAAATTCCCAAAATATCATCCTGCACTTGGAATGCCAAGCCCAGATAATGACCGAATGAGCGATAGATCTCCTGCTTCTCATCATCCGCGCCGCCGAGCAATGCACCGATATGACAGCAAGCCGCGATCAACGCGGAGGTTTTACCCGAGATCATGTGCCAGTAATCTTCCACGCCCAGATCATTTCGTTCTTCATAGGACATATCGAGATATTGACCGCGCGTGAGATCGAGACAGGTGTTGTGAAGGATTTCCGCCGTTCTCACTACGACATCGGCAGGGAAATCTTTTTTCAGATCCACGACCGCCTGGCTCGACATCACGAATAACGCATCACCGACATTGATCGCCATCGGCGCGCCCCATTTCACCCACGCTGTATCTCTCCCTCTTCTTTTTGGAGAATTATCTTGAATATCATCGTGCACCAATGAGAAGTTATGGACGAGTTCGATTGCCGCGGCCGCCGGGAGCGCAGACTTCCAGTCTGCTTTGCCACAAGAAGCAGTGGTCAGCAAAACCAAAATTGGACGAATCCGTTTGCCTGTCGCTTCGGGACCCGCGCCTTCACCCGTCCAACCCATGTGATAGGTGAGCATTTCGTGAAAGCGCTTTGTGCGCGGCGCGTCGAGGCGCGAAACCTGACGCTGGAGTTCCAGTTCGATGTGTGGGAGAAGCGTTTTTGTATCCATGTGGTTAAAGGATTCCCATTTGAGTCAATTCATCCTCGAGTTGAGCAGGTGATGTGTAGTGGATTGTAACAAATCCCAATCGCTTTGCCTGTTCGATATTCGCGCGTGAGTCGTCGATGAACAGACACGCGTTCGCATGCTTGTCGATTTTTTCGAGAAGCAGGTTGAAAATTGCGGGATCAGGTTTGACCAGCCCGACATCACCTGAAATCACTTTGTCATCGAACAGGTCGAAGAAATCGTATTTGGCTAATGCGTATGGAAATGTCTCTGCCGACCAGTTACTCAACCCGTACAGCGGATAACCTCTCGCTTTGATTCGTTTCAAAATTTCAACCGAGCCTGCGATCGCATTGCCGATGGAATCCTGCCAATGGTCGTGATACGCCTGAATTAATTCTCTGTGGTGCGGAAACTCGTGCGTCAGTATCGCAATGCCTTCCTCGAACGGTCGCCCTTTGTCCTGTTGCGCGTTCCATTCCGAGAAATTGATTTCCTTGAAGAAGTTTTCCATTCCTTCTTCATTGTCTGGAAAATACCGGCGATAGACGTGTCTTGGATCCCATTCAAGCAAAACATTTCCAAAATCAAAGATGATGGCTGTGATGGATGTAGACATCATGCCTTGATCTTCCCGCCCTTCGGATCGTACAACGGTTCTTTCTGCACTTCGGCTTGAATCTCGACACCGAAACATTCCACGCTGACGCGGGTGCCCGGCTTGGCAAGTTCCACCGGCAGGTAGGTGTATGCGATGGATTTGTTGATCGAGTAGCCGAATCCTCCCGATGTGACCCAGCCGACCACTTTTCCGTTGTGGCGAATCGGCTCACTGCCGAAAACGATCGTATTCGGGTCATCGAGTGTGAGACAGCACAATTTTTGTTTGACGCCATCCGCTTTCTGTTTTTGGAGCGCTTGTTTGCCGAAAAAGTCGACGCTTTTGTTGAGTGCAACGGCGAATCCCAATCCTGCTTCGTACGGGGTGTAATCAGGTGTGATGTCCGCGCTCCAGTAGCGATAGCCCTTTTCGAGCCGAAGCGATTCGATGGCTTTATATCCCGCCGCGACCATGCCGAACGGCTTGCCCGCCTCCCACAACGTATCCCACAATTGTTCACCGTATTCCGACGGCGCGTAAAACTCCCAGCCCAGTTCGCCGACGTACGTAACGCGCAGCGCCAGCGTTGGAACATTGCCGATGGTGATTTGTTTCGCCGTCATATACGGAAACGCTTCATTCGAAACAGCGTCCCGCGTGACCGATTGCAAAATGTCTCGCGCGCGCGGACCCCACAGCCCAAAGCACGTGCGCGCCGAAGTGAGATCGTTGATGTACACCGTTCCGTCCAGCGGCATGTATCTTCGCAGGTGAGTCATATCGTGCGTGCCGAAGGCTGTCCCGGTGACGATCATGAATCTGTCGGGCGCGAGCCGCGAAACGGTGAAGTCGCATTCGATGCCGCCGCGAGCGTTGAGCATTTGCGTGTAAGTCACTACACCAACAGGTTTGTCAATATCGTTCGCGCAGAGCCGTTGCAGAAACTCCAGCGCGCCCGGTCCCTGTATTTCGATTTTTGAAAATGACGATTCATCGAACAAGCCGGCGGCTTCGCGCGTGGCGCGTGTCTCTGCGGCGATAGCGGGCGACCAGTTGTCGCGCGCCCAGCCCGAAAGTTCGGGAAGAGAAGCGGCGCGCGAATCTTTTTCGTTGGGCGTGAACCAGTTCGGGCGTTCCCACCCGCCTTTTTCGCCGAAGACCGCGCCTAAATCCTGCAAGCGATGATACGCGGGCGAAACGCGCAACGGTCGCGCCGACTCGCGCTCCTCATACGGCATGTGAATGTCGTAGTATTTGCCGTAGGTTTCGATCGTGCGCGCCAGCGTGAACGACTGACTCGCATATTGATTTCCAAAACGGCGCACGTCGAGCTTCCACATATCCCATTCGGGATGACCGTCAATGATCCACTCCGCCATCGCTTTGCCGATGCCGCCTGCGCCTGCGATACCATGCGCGCAAAACGCGCACGCCACCCAAAATCCGCGCACGGATGTTGGTCCAAGCAAATATTCTGAGTCCGGTGTAAACCCTTCCGGTCCGTTGAGCAGTTGCACGATCTCGACGCTTTCCATCGCGGGCACGCGCTTGATAATATTTTCCATCAACGGCGTGAAGCGATCCCAATCGGGCTCGAGCAATTTGAAGTTCCAATCCTGTGGCACACCATCGAGTCCCCACGGCGCAGGCTGGCGTTCATAGCCACCCGCGACCATGCCGCTGTCACTGCCGCGAAAATAAACAAGGTTGTCGGGATCGCGCATCGTAGGCATCGTTTGCGGCTGGTCTTTGACAGGCTTGGTGAGAAGGTATAAATGCGCCATGGGAATGATTGGCAAAGTGATGCCAACCATGTTTGCAATATCGTTGCCCCATAACCCCGCCGCGTTCACGACCACATCCGTCTTGATCGTGCCTTTATCTGTTACAACTTCTTTGACTTCATTGTTGTTGACAGTGATGCCCGTGACGCGCGTGTTGAGCATGAACTTCGCGCCACGACTCTTTGCTCCTGCCGCGAGTGCGTTCGTTAAACCCGTCGGGTCAATCTGACCATCGGTGGGGAGGTGCACTCCGCCCTTGACATCTTCGAGAGACATCAACGGAAATAATTCCTGACATTCTTTCGGCGAAATAACATCGAGCGGCATCCCGAAGGCTTTGGAGTATCCCACGACGCGCTTGAGTTCTTCGAGGCGCGCGTCCGAGGAGGCGATGCGCAAACTGCCGACTTCGTTCCAGCCGGGGTCAACGCCCGTTTCGCTTTTGAGCCTGCGGTATAAGTCCGTGCTGTACCGCATCATCTTCGTGAGGCTGGATGAAGTGCGAAGTTGACCGACCAACCCGGCGGAGTGAAACGTGGAGCCGCTGGTTAATTCATGGCGTTCGATGACAACTATATCTTTCCATCCCATCTGAGTGAGGTGATAAGCGATACTTGCTCCGCCGACCCCGCCTCCGATGATGACGGCTTGTGCGTGTTGAGGTAAATCCATTATTTTTCCTTTCAAGTTTATTCGGTGGTTGAGTAGGGCAGGTGGTTGTCTCGCCCGTATCGAAACCATAGGTGTTCAAAAGTAATTTTGTGACAGGAGTTGCTTTACGACGTGGTGGCCTCGATACGCGCCATCAGCGCTACTCGACCGCCGAGTTTTTCATACAGCGCGTAGCCAGTTGAGATAATCATATCCACTTGTACTTGCTTCAAACCGATCAAAATACTTCTGACCATAGCCTTTGTAATTAAAATCCAATTGCGAGACGCCGATCTGCACCTGTGCCCACATCGCCTCACGCAAATCGGACATGATCTTCATCAATTTTTGACGCGCGCGCTGCGAATCGATAGGCTGACCGAAGTAAGCCTTTAGCAATGTCTCGTCCTGCTCGTCATTAAATTCATGCTGAACGGCAAAGTTGCCTAAATCAAAGAAGATATCGCCCATGCCCGCGTACTCCCAATCCAAAATCCGGATGCGGGTGCCGTCGTCAATGAAGTTGCCGTTGAGCAGATCGTTGTGGCACGGACGGAGTTGCAGCGGCTCGCGCGCGTACATCGCTTTTTCGATTTCGCTCGATTTTTCGAGATACCAGTCCATCTTCGGGGGCAATTGTACATGGAAACTGCGGGCGGTCTCGGCGTATTTTTCAGCCACGCGGAAGGGAGAGAAGGAGCCCGGAAATTTTTCGAGCGCGTGATAGGCTTTCATGGATTCGATCACGCGTTTGATGTTTTCCTCCGCCCCGATTTCTTCCGCAGGGATGCCTTTGCCGGAAATAAAGCGCGCTACGATGTAGCCTTCAGGTTCCAGGAAGTACGTCGGTTCGGGGGCGATGCCGATCTGCGACGCCAGCAGACTGCACTCGTATTCCACTTTGCGGTCAATGCCGAGGTGTTTCGTTTCGTTGCCGCCCATACGAAGCACGAACGTATCACCATCCGCGGTGATTTTATAATTCTTGTTTGTAATACCGCCAGTCAATTCTGTGACATCGATTGACTTGGAGGAAGCGAATTGGGGAACGCGTTTGAGAATGGCATGAATATCCATGAATTGTCTTTGAGCTCCCATGTTAGGTCAGGTTCGTGGATTATACTGAAAAATGCAGCGGTAGTTCAATCTCATTGACAGAGACCTATTGTGCCTTATAATTATGGCAGGTTCCGTGAACAGCCAGTATGTGTAACCCTAAAGGAGGAGAGGAGGTGTAGCAGCCCAAGTTGTACGATTGATCGTTGATAAGTCAAATATTCGATCCTCAGAATCACCCTAGGAGTAGAACATGAGAAAACCGACCCTTCTGTTTGGTTTGATTGTAGCAGCCAGCCTGATCATGTCCGCGTGCGCGCCTTCCGTACCGCCGCCGGACGGCGAAACGGTGACTGTGGTTGAAACCGTTGTTGTGGAGGTAACCTCTTCTGCGCCGGTCGTTGTAGCGCCCACAGGATTCGGTGTGACGCTTGAAACGGTCAAAGCGCGTGGAAACCTGATCTGCGGCGTGAACTCTCAGGTTCCCGGTTTCGGATACGTCGGCGCTGACGGCAGTTACTCCGGCTTTGATGTTGACTATTGCCGCGCCGTAGCCGCCGCAATTTTTGGCGACCCCGACAAAGTGGAATTTCGTCCCGTAACCGCCGCCGAACGATTTACCGCATTGCAATCCGGTGAAATCGATATCCTCAGCCGCAACACCACGTGGTCGCTGGTTCGCGATACCGAACTTGGAAATAATTTCGTCCACACCACTTTTTATGACGGGCAAGGGATGATGGTTCCTGCGGATAGCGGCATCACGAGCCTTCAAGATTTGGAAGGCGGTACGATCTGCGTACAGACCGGCACGACCACCGAACTTAACCTTGCCGACGTCATGGCGTCGCTCGGAGTCTCGTACACCCCGGCAGTTTTTGAAGATGCGGATTCCACTTTTGCCGCATATGCCGAAGCCCGCTGTGATGCGGTCACCACGGATAAGTCCGGGTTGGTATCACGCCGCACCGTGCTTGCCGATCCATCTGCGCACGTGATCCTGGATGTGACGATGTCCAAAGAACCCCTCGGTCCATTGGTTCGGCACGGCGACGATCAATGGTTCGACATTGCACAGTGGACCGTCTTCGTACTGATTGCCGGTGAAGAATTCGGCGTCACTTCTGCCAATGTGGATGATGTGCTAGCCACCGCGACTGCTCCCGAAGTCCGGCGTTTGCTTGGTCTCGAAGGCGATCTAGGTTTGAAGCTCGGGTTAACAAATGAATTTGCCTACAACATTCTAAAACTTGTCGGCAATTACGAGGAAGTGTACAACCGCAACCTCGGTCCCGACACGCCTACCTATATTCCGCGCGGCTTGAACAGTTTGTACACCGAGGGCGGTTTGCTCTACGCGCCGCCGTTCCGTTAAACGCCCGTAACAAATGTATTGAGGGTGGGGCAACTCCCCGCCCTCAATATTCATTGGGAGACTTTAAATGCAACGCGAGCTACCGCAGCGAGCGTCGATCCCGTTTTGGCGCGATGAACGCATACTCAAAGGGCTTGGGCAAATTGCATTTGTCCTGCTCGTGCTGTTCGTCGGTGCGCTTATTTTTCGGAACATGCAAGCTGGGCTTGCCCGGCAGGGCATCACGTTGAGTTACGGTTTTTTCGACGGCGTTTCGGGCTTTGATCTGGCTGAATCTATTTTCCCCTACGATCGCAACTCCACCTACCGCGAAGCGTTCCTCGCAGGATTATTTAACACCATATCCGTTGCCATTGTCGGCATCATTTTTTCCACGCTCCTCGGCGTGATTCTAGGCGTGTCGCGGCTCTCCGCCAATTTCATTATTAACCGCCTCGCATCCTTCTATCTTGAACTGATTCGCAACCTTTCGTTGCTCGTATTCCTGATTTTTTGGTATCTCGGCGTATTTCTTAAACTTCCACGCGTGCGGGAAGCGGTAATTTGGCCCGGCGATATCATTTTGACGAATCGCGGCGTGGGCATTCCATGGGGGATACCTACCGCATCCTATCCGACCTTTCAACTGATTCTGATTGTTGGCTTGATCCTCGCTGTGATCGTTTTCCTCGCCCTGCGCGCTTACAGCAAACGCACCGGCCGCGCGCCGTTGACTCTGTTATGGAGTGTTCTCGCATTTATTGTTGTCGGCGTCTTAGGCTGGTTCATTCTCCCTGAAAAACCCCTGACGCTCGACCTTCCTTTTGTCAAGGGATTGAATCTATCCGGCGGAAAGATTCTCAGCCCTGAATTCATGGCGCTGACATCGGGACTTGTCTTGTATACCGCCGCGTTCATAGGTGAAGTGGTACGCGCAGGCATCCAATCCGTTTCCAAAGGACAGGTTGAAGCGGCGCGCGCATTGGGATTGAACGGCTTTCAGACCCTGCGCCTGATCGTTTTCCCCCAAGCCTTGCGGGTGATCATCCCACCGTTGACAAGTCAGTATCTGAATCTCGTCAAAAATTCATCGCTTGCCATCGCAGTTGGATACCCGGACGTCTTCTACGTTTCGAACACGATCCAGAATCAAACGGGACGCGCGGTGGAAATGATCTCCTTGGTGATGGCGACCTATTTGAGTTTGAGTCTGGTCACCTCTGCGCTGATGAATTGGTACAACCAGCGCATCAAACTGGTGGAGCGATAAGATGGCTAATTCCGCGACCATCCTGCCGCCCGTCACTGAGCGTTCCAACATTCTTCGTTGGATGCGCAAGAACCTGTTCGGTTCATGGTACGACTCGCTTTTCACCATTCTCGGCGCATGGATCGTCTATTGGGCGGTGGGAGGATTTCTAAAATGGGTATTGAATGTCGCGGAATGGGATGTGATCATTGTCAATGCGCGGTTGTTGTTCATCGGTCAATATCCCATCGAGCAGTCCGGCAGGTTGTGGGTCTGGCTGGGATTCCTCGTCTTTCTCTCAGGGAATTCACTGGCGGTCTGGGCTAGAAGCTCACGCTTCGCCTTTGTGCTGTTGTTGCTTCCTGCTTTTCTTGCATTCTTGTTTCCATTCGGCGATGAGCCGCGAAAGTGGCTGATGATTTTATGCTTGACGGGCTTGGCTGGTTGGGGAATCGGACGCGCCCGCCCCGAAGTCCTGAAAAGAAGCGTCATCGCGGGGTGGGTAATTTCATTGCCCATCATCGTTCTGCTTACCTACGGACTCTCTGAATCTGAATCCAGTATTGTCCCTGTCGTACGAACCAACCTGTGGGGCGGATTGCTGCTAACCTTCCTGCTCACGGTAGTCGGTATTATGTTTTCATTTCCGCTCGGCGTTCTGCTGGCGTTGGGGCGCCGCTCGGAATTGCCGATCATCCGCTGGTTCAGTATTGTATACATCGAAGTGGTGCGCGGCGTTCCGCTGATCACGATTCTGTTCATGGCGCAGTTGATGTTGCCGCTTTTTCTGCCCACAGGCTGGACAGTGGATCGTGTGATTCGCGCCATGGTGGGAATTACCCTGTTCAGCGCGGCGTATCTGGCAGAGAATGTGCGCGGCGGGTTGCAAGCCATTCCGAAAGGTCAGTTTGAAGCGGCTGAGGCGTTGGGACTGAACGGCGCACAGACAATGTACTTCATCATCCTGCCGCAAGCCTTGCGGTTGGTCATCCCGATTCTGGTGGGCCAGTTCATCGCAGTGTTCAAGGACACTTCCTTGGTGGCGATCGTTGGCTTGCTCGATCTGGTAGGTATTGCAAAGACGGTGCTTGCCCAGCCGGAGTTCTTGGGTTTGCAGCGAGAAGTATACGTCTTTATCTCTCTGATCTTCTGGGTATTGAGTTATGGAATGTCTTACCTGAGCCAGCGGTTGGAAGAGCGATTGGGTGTTGGCGCTCAATAAACGCGAGAGGAAATCACGATATGACAGACGAACCGATCATCAAAGTGCAGGATGTTCACAAATGGTATGGGAATTTCCACGCCTTGAAAGGCATCAATATGGAAGTGAAACGGCGCGAGGTGATCGTGATCTTTGGTCCCTCGGGGTCCGGCAAATCCACGTTCATCCGGACGCTCAACCGACTCGAAGAACATCAACGCGGTAAGATCGTCGTGGACGGCATCGAATTGAGCCATGATGTGCGCAATATCGAGCAGATCCGAATGGAAACGGGGATGGTCTTTCAACAGTTCAATTTGTTCCCGCATCTGACGGTCATGCAAAATATCGTGCTTGCGCCGATTCAGGTCCGCAAGTGGACGAAGCAGAAGGCGGAAGAAGTTGCGATGCAACTGCTCGAACGCGTGGGCATCCCTGAACAGGCGTATAAATTCCCCGGTCAACTTTCGGGCGGACAGCAGCAGCGCGTGGCGATCGCGCGTTCGCTGGCAATGCAGCCGAAGATCATGTTATTCGATGAACCGACCTCGGCGCTCGACCCTGAAATGATCAAAGAAGTGTTGGATGTGATGGTCGAACTGGCGAAATCAGGCATGACCATCCTTGCCGTGACGCATGAAATGGGCTTCGCCCGCGCCGTGGCAGACCGAATGCTCTTTTTCGATAAGGGTGAGATCGTGGAGCAGGGCACCCCTGAGCAAATTTTCAATAACCCCAAGGAAGACAGAACGAAATTATTTCTGTCGCAGATCTTGCGGCATTAATTTTCCATCCTTCAGACTTCCTAAACTTGCCGCGCCAGATGCAAACATTGTCACTTCGATCTGTCGCTTTGTCAGCTTCATCATTTCAATGGCTTGTTCGGTGGAAACTGCCGCGGCTTTGAGGAATTGACCTGCCATCCCTCCCAGCGTCGCGCCGAGGGCAATGCACTTGGCGATGTCGAGTCCATCTTTGAGTCCGCCGCTGGCGAAGATCGACATACCGGGGATTGCTTTCTTCACATTCAAAATAGATTCCGCGGTTGGGATTCCCCAGCCGACAAATGTCGCGGCGAGTTGACGGGTGAATTCATCGGGCGCGCGGTGCATTTCCACTTGCGACCAACTCGTCCCGCCTGCGCCTGCAACGTCAATGGCGCTCACTCCGCAATCGGAAAGTAATTTTGCTGTTCGCTCAGAAATTCCCCAACCAACTTCTTTTGCAATGACAGGCAATTCGATTTTTTTACACACATTTTCGATCTTTTTTGCAAGACCTGAGAAGTTTATGTCGCCGGCATCTTGCACGGCTTCTTGCAATGGATTCAAATGGAGGATGAGCGCGTCGGCTTGGATCATGTCCACGGCTTTACGGCATTGGTCAATTCCGTAACCGTAATTGAGTTGCACCGCGCCGAGATTGGCGAACAATAAAATATCTTTTGCAACGCGGCGGACTTGGAAAGTTTTGGCTTGATCGGGGTGTTCGATCGCGGCGCGCTGACTTCCAACTCCCATGGCGATCTTCATTTCTTGCGCGGCTTCGGCGAGGCGCAAGTTGATGGTCTCGGCTTCGGATGTTCCGCCGGTCATGGAGGAGATGAGGATGGGAGCCGCCAAAAGTTTGCCGAACAGGTTCACCGTCGTATCGAGGCGGTTTAAGTCCAATTCGGGCAATGCCTCGTGAACGAAGTGGTAGTTCTCCAGTCCTGTGGTCAATGCAGAGCGGACATCCTGCTCTAAATTGATTTTAATGTGATCGGCTTTTCGCTGGTTTATCGGCGCAACTTTTGTCATAAGGCAGTGTTCCTGTGTTTGAACTATCGAGTACAATCGAAGAAATTCTCTGAGGAGGTTGTCATGTCTGACACATTTAACGACGTAAAGGCGATTATCAAGGATTTGCTGGGCGCTGACGAGGCGAAGATCACACCTGAAGCCCGCTTCCGTGAGGACCTTGAGGCTGATTCGCTGGATTTGGTGGAACTGATCATGGCGTTCGAGGACAAGTTCGGCGCTGAGATCTCCGACGAAGCCGCTCAAAAGATCGCGACCGTCGGTGACGCCGTATCGTACATCGACGCGCACAAGTAATCCTTTTGGCGATTATAACCGTAGAGCCGTCCAACGAGGACGGCTCTATGTATTTAATTTTTCTTGTGTCATTGCGAGGGCGGTATTCTTCCGCCCGAAGCAATCTCGCGATTGCCTTCAAACAATTGTTGGTAGGTTACACGAGATTGCCTCGTCGTCGCTTCGCTCCTCCTCGCAATGACATTACTTCAGAAGCGATGGAATCTCCTCGGGGTGCTTCGCCACTTTCACGCCTGCGGCTTCGAGGGCTTTCACTTTATCCGCTGCGCTGCCCGCGCCGCCTTCGATGATCGCACCTGCATGACCCATCCGTTTGCCGGGAGGGGCGGTTTGACCGGCGATGAACGACACAACAGGCTTGGTCATCTTCGAGGCGATGAATTCCGCGGCTTTATCTTCATCCGTGCCACCGATCTCACCGATCAACACGACTTTTTCGGTGTAAGGATCGTGCTCGAACATTTCCAGCACGTCTATAAAATTCGTTCCATTGACTGGGTCGCCGCCGATACCCACACAGGTGGACGCGCCTATGCCCACGAGCTTCAACGCGTATAGCACTTCGTATGTGAGCGTGCCTGAACGCGACACAACACCAATGTTTCCGGGGATGGCGATATTGCCGGGGATGATCCCCACTTTCGATTCGCCGGGGGTCAACATGCCGGGGCAGTTAGGTCCGATCAGCCGCGCGCCTTTTTGGTCGAGATAATTTCTCACGCGCATCATATCCTGCACGGCAACGCCTTCGGTGATGCACACGATGAGGGGGATGCCCGCGTCTGCGGCTTCGAACATCGCGTCGGGCGCGAAGCGTGCCGGGACGAAGATCACCGCGCAGTTTGCATCCGTGGCGTCTTTCGCGAGTTTGACCGAATCGAACACAGGGACTTTTCCATCGAGCACCCATTCGCCGCCTTTGCCGGGCGTCACGCCCGCTACAACATTCGTTCCATACGCGACCATTTGTGTGGTGTGGAAGAGCCCTTCGTTACCGGTGATGCCCTGCACGAGCAGGCGTGTGTTTTTGTTGATGAGAATGCTCATTGATTTTCCTCGTAACATGTAGGGGCGAGGTTATCTCGCCCAAAGCGCGGGGAGACCGCGCTCCTACGCAATTATCCCTTCGCCGCTTGCACAGCCTTTTGCGCGGCGTCTGCCAGAGTCTCCGCGGTGATCATCTTTGCGTTCGCAAGAATCCTGCGTCCCTCTTCGGCGTTCGTGCCGACGAGGCGCACAACCATCGGAACTTTCGGTTTGACCTCGTCCATGGCGACCAAAATTCCACGGGCGACTTCGTCGCAACGGGTGATGCCGCCGAAAATGTTGAAGAGAACCGCTTTCACATTTGAGTCGGATAAAATGATTCGCATCGCCGCCGCCACTTTGTCCGATCCCGCGCCGCCGCCGATATCCAAAAAGTTGGCTGGCTCACCGCCGAACAACTTGACGATGTCCATGCTGGTCATCGCCAGTCCCGCGCCGTTGACCATGCATCCGATGTTGCCATCGAGCTTGATGTAGGACAGACCGTACTTGCGGGCTTCGGTCTCGGCAGGCGCCTCTTCGTCTATGTCGCGCATTTCATTTAAATCTGCATGACGGAACAGCGCGTTATCGTCGATCATCATCTTGCCGTCGAGCGCAACCAGCCGCTTATCTTTTGTGATCACCAGCGGGTTGATCTCTGCCAGCGTCGCGTCGGTTTCGAGATACGTCTGCCATAAGCCTGCCGCGATACGGCTGAACTCGCGCCAATGATCGCGCGGCAGATCAATGGATGCGGCGATGTCGCGCGCTTGATAGTCGCGCAATCCAAGCAGTGGATCAATGTGTACCTTGATAATTTTCTCGGGCGCAGTTGCCGCGACCTCTTCGATATCCACGCCGCCTTCGGCGGAGGCGATCATCACGGGTTTTTTCGCGGCGCGGTCGTTCGTGATGGCGAAATAGATCTCGTGTTCGATGGCGGCGGCTTCATCCACGAGCACTTTGCGGACAGGGAGACCTTTGATCTCCATCGTGAGAATCTGCTGTGCGAGCTGCTCGGCTTCCGCCGCGCTCTTGGCAACTTTGATTCCGCCCGCCTTGCCGCGTCCGCCCACCAGTACCTGCGATTTAATAACAACGCGGCCCCCCAGCTCTTCGGCGATGTGTTTCGCCTCGACTGCGGTAGCCGCTATCCGTCCCTTCGGGATCGGGATTCCATACTTTGCGAAAATCGTTTTGGATTGATATTCGTGAAGTTTCATGTGTCCCTTCAAGTCTTCAAGATAAAAGCACGGGCATTATACCACCGTGAAGTTCGCGATGCAGTTGTACTGCATCGCGTTCATGGAGCAGTGCTACTGCCGCATGAACGATCTTTATGGTATCCTTCCAAGCCCGCCATGAAACATTTACTCAGAACCCAAATCTTTCTCAAGCCATACTTCTGGCAGATTCTTGCGACTCTGCTGATGTTGCTCCTCATCACCGCGCTCAACCTCCTCGTCCCGCGCATCATTCAGACAGTGGTGGATGATGGACTCGCGCGCGGCGACGTTCGCTACATCGTGCAATCTGCGCTTCTCCTCCTCGGACTTGGGCTTGGTTCGGCGATTTTAGCCTTGACCCACCGCTACCTGACCGAATGGATCGCGGCGCGCGTTGGCTATGACCTGCGTAACCGCATGTACGATCACATCCAGCATTTGCCGTTCACCTATCACGACCACACCCAATCGGGACAACTCATCTCGCGCTGCATCGAAGACGTTCGTTCGATAGAAAAATTTGCGGGCGGCGCGGTCGCCGACTTGGTGAAATTTGTGTTGCTGGCAATCGGAGTGATTTATTTCATGCTTGCTTCGAATCCTGTTCTGGCAGGAATTGCACTCCTGCCGATGATTCCTCTCATCTTTTTGACTTCTAACTTTGGCACCAAAATCGGGAAGTTGTTTTTTGCTGTCGATCAGGCAGTGGGGGAGGTCTCGAATCGCTTGCAGGAAAATGTCGTCGGCGTTCAGGTGGTGCGCGCTTTTGCGCGTGAGGAGTATGAGATCAATCGCTTCACGGATGCGAACAAGATTGTCTTCAAATCGTGGGTGCGCGTCATTGACGAGTGGTCGAAGATCATGCCCACCACCCAATGGTTGACTTCGCTCAGCGTCATATTGATCTTGTGGTTCGGCGGGCAAATGGTCATGGACGGCGTGTTGACCGTCGGTGCGATCGTCGCCTTCAACGCGTATATCCTGATGATGGCGGAACCCGCCCAACAGTTGACAGGACTCGTCAACGCGGGCGGCGAAGCCGCGGCAGGCGCACAACGTCTATTCGAAGTGTTGGACATCGAGCCTGCAATTCAATCCGCACCGGATGCAGTGAAGATGGATTCGTTACGCGGCGAAGTCGAGTTCCGCGATGTGCGCTTGAACTACCAGAATGAAAAAACCGCCTCGTTGAACGGAATCAGCGTGAAGGTCGAGCCGAATCAGATCGTCGCGTTGATCGGACCGACAGGCTCGGGTAAAACGTCGTTCATCAACCTTATTCCGCGTTTTTACGATGTCACCGATGGCTGTGTGCTGGTGGATGGCGTGGATGTGCGCGAGATGGATTTGGTCACACTCCGAAAACAGATCGGGATCGTTTTGCAAACCTCGTTGTTGTTTTCCGACACGATCAAAGCGAACATCGCCTACGGCCGCCCCGACGCGACAATGGACGAAATCGTCGCCGCCGCGGAAGCCGCACAGGCGCATGAATTTATCACTGGCTTCAACAACGGCTACGATACCATCGTCGGTGAGCGTGGCGTGACGCTTTCGGGCGGGCAGCGTCAACGTGTGGCGATCGCCCGCGCGCTGTTGATGAATCCGCGCATTTTGATACTCGATGATTCAACTTCGTCGGTGGATACGCAGACCGAAAAACTCATCCAATCAGCATTGGATACGCTGATGGAGGGTCGCACCACTTTCGTGATCGCGCATCGCCTGTCCACCGTCCGCCGCGCGGATTTGATCCTCGTGCTCGATAAAGGTCAAATCGCCGAGCGCGGCACGCACGAAGAGTTGCTCAAACGCGGCGGGTTGTACAAAGAAATCCATGATCTGCAATTGGTGGATCATGCCAAGTTTGCGGAGGAGAAGGAAGAAAACTTCCTCGCTGAGCGGAGCGAGCCAATAGGCGAGCGCAGTCGAAGCGAGAGTTTGTAAACCTATCGTGCTGAGCGGAGGAGATGCGCTCTTTGCATCTCCGTAGACGAAGCACACATAACCAGAATCGATTTCATGCCATACGCTATTTACATTCTCAAATGCTCTGATGGAAGTTATTACACGGGCTCGACCAACGATCTCGAAGGTCGTCTACAAGAACAACAAACTGGAGCACATTCTGATGCTTACACATTTAAGCGCCGACCAGTTCGGCTTGTGTGGAGTGAAGTTGTTGAAACCTACCATGAAGCCTTTCAATAGGAGCGCAAAATCAAAGGCTGGAGCAGGGCTAAGAAAGAAGCATTAATTCGCGGCGACATTGAAGGAATTCATCAAATTGTGAAATCTGAAAGAAAACGAAGAGAGAAGAATAAAAAGAAATCATCGCGCTGAGCGGAACGAGCGATAGCGAGTGTAGACGAAGCGTGAGTTACATGAAAGCGTAAACTAACCTGAACCTGCGCTTCGTCTACGTTCGACCCGACGACTACGGGTTACACTCCGCTCAGCGCGATAACACAAATACTATGACCACCAAAATCATCCCTCCCGCATTTATCGCCCAGTCGGAAGAGCAACTGGATAAAGGGTACGACCCTAACGTGGCGCGTGGATTGCTGCGCTTCGTCAAACCGTACGCGCCGCGCATGTTCTTCGCGTTGATCCTGATGATCATCGTCACCGCCGCGGCGGTATCGGGACCGTACTTCGTCAAGCTCGCGATTGACGAGGGAATCGGCAGGAACGACCTCGACGCGTTGAAGAATATCGTTTTGACTTATTTCGCGGTTTCCGTCGTCCAACTCGTAACCAACTTCTACCGTGTGCGGATCATGTCGCGCGTGGGGCAACATGTGCTGTACGACGTCCGCATGGCGATGTTCGAGCATTTGCAAAGACTTTCGTTGAGTTTTTACAACCGCTACAGTGTGGGGCGTGTCATCACGCGCATCATCAACGACGTTGGAACTTTGCGCGAGTTTATTACATGGGCGGTATTGGCGATTGTGCGCAACCTTTTGGGAATCGTCGGCACGCTGATTGCGATGCTCGCGCTCAACGTGAAGTTGTCCCTGCTCACGTTCGTTGTCTTGCCTCTCATGGTGTTGGCAACCATTGCCTTCCGCAAAGCCGCACGGCAGAATTATCGCAAGGTGCGTGCCGCCGTCTCGTGGACCAACTCGGTGCTGGCGGAAAACGTCAACGGCGTGCGAGTTGTGCAAGCCTTCTCACGGCAGGAGAAAAATTATTCCAACTTCAGCGGTTACGTGAATCGCTATTATCTCGAAACGAGTCTCGATGCGGCGAAGGTCGCATCGCTGTTTACGCCGGTCGTGGATGTGCTCGGCGCGATCGCGACCGCCATCGTCGTGTACGTGGGCGGACAATTCGTGTTGGGCGAGTCAATCACCCCCGGCGTGTTGATCGCGTTTGTCCTGTACATTGACCGCTTCTTCGAACCGATCCGCGATCTGAGCCGCCGCTTCGACACGCTTCAGTCCACGATGGCGGGCGGCGAGCGGATTCTCGAACTGCTCAACCAGCCTGTCGAAGTTCGGGATGCGGAAAACGCCGAAGAGTTGGGACCAATCGTCGGCGATGTCCGATTCGAAAACGTCCAGTTTCATTATTCCGATGATGCGACTCTTGTCCTCGATGGAATTAATCTCCATGTGGATGCTGGTCAAACGGTAGCGTTGGTCGGTGAGACGGGCGCGGGCAAGACGACCATCGTCAAACTGCTGGCACGCTTCCATGACCCGACTGCGGGCTGTGTGCGCGTGGACGGCGTTGACCTGCGGACGGTGACTCAGGGGTCGCTGCGTCGGCAGATGGGCATGGTTTTGCAAGACCCATTTTTGTTCAACGGTTCGGTGAAGGAAAATATTTTGTTCGGCAGGCTCGACGCGCGCGCTGACGAAGTGATTCGCGCGGCGCAGGCGGTGGGCGCGCATGACTTCATCATGGGTTTGAAAAATGGATACGAGACCTCGGTGGAGGAAGGCGGCGCGACGCTGAGTGTGGGGCAGAGACAATTGATCTCGTTCGCGCGCGCGTTGCTCGCCGACCCACGTATTTTGATCTTAGATGAAGCGACTTCGTCAGTGGATACGCAGACCGAGCACATCATCCAACGCGCGCTGGCGACTCTCTTGAAAGGACGCACGTCCTTCGTGATCGCGCATCGCCTTTCGACGATCACGAACGCGGACAAGATCGTGGTCATTCACGATGGGAAGATCGTCGAGCAAGGCTCACACGCCGAGCTGTTGGCAAATCAGGGGCTGTATTATGAACTGTATCGCACGGGGTTTCAGGAGTAGGTTTGCCCTGTGCTATAATTTTCGTGGAGTTACCACTATGGAGACCGTTCAAGTCAACGTAACGTTCGACCAGATCAAACAAGCTTTGCGAAAACTGCCTGCACAAGAAAAAATGGCGCTCTGGCGCCTCCTAGATGCGGACTTGGATCGCGCGGCGATTGCAAAGAAATTTGCTTCTGCCGTGAATTCAATTCGTAAAACATATTCCAAGGTCAGTGAATCGCAGGCGATGTATGATGCCGTGAAAGCCACGCGTGAAGTCCGCAAGGCTCGACATGGTAAGAGTCGTTCTTGATACGAATGTGTTGGTTAGCGGGGTTATTGCTTCGGGCTATTCTGCCCGAATCTTAGACGCAACGCGTGAGGAAGAAATAAAAATCATTACATCTGTTCATCTGCTGGAAGAATTTAGCGACGTAATTTCGCGTCGTCGCATTGTTCGTAAATACCCTGATGTTGCAGAAAATGCCGATATCCTAGTTGATTTCCTGCGTTCGGCTGGAGAAATTGTGGAAGGCATTCCCCAGAAAGAACAAGTAAGTTCTGACCGCGACGATGATTATGTCCTTGCATGTGCTGTTGATGGAAAAGCTGATTACATCGTTTCTGGTGATCCTCACTTGCTAGACTTGAAGACGTACAATGAAATTCCGATTCTGTCCCCGCGTGAATTTACTGAACGTGTTTTGAAATGAGCCTTCATTCACCTGAGTTGCTGGCAAATCAGGGGGTGTATTATGAGTTGTATAGGACGGGGTTTCAGGAGTGAATCTATGAATAATCTTGTCGACGCGATCATTTATATTCTGTTTTTTGGTGTTATTCCCCTTGCATATTGTGTTTTAACATTTAGATGGATTGTTGGTTTTTTATCAAAAATGGATATCGCCAAGAAAACCTTATCTACATGCGTCCTATGCGCGGCGGGTTTTGTTGTCTTCCAGCATGTGAGTATTGTACCTCTTGATGTTGGTAATATTTCGGATAGACTGGATTTCAGTTTGGTCTATAGTTGGATTGGTGTCTTAAATTACATTTTGATAAGTACTGGATTGGAAGACTGGTTTCCTAATAATTGGGTAATCGAGTTGATATATTTTCTTTGTTATATGTTAATTGGATTGGCGATGGCGGGAGGAATGAAGCTTTGGAAAAACCGAACGCCGACTCGATATTTCGGTTTAGGCGTGTTAGTCTTATGTTTTTGTATTTATTCTTTCGGTATATTTTTCTGGATGGTAACGGGTTTGTAGCTGTGAAATTAAAACTCCTGAGCTGGGATTGTTTTCAGTGAACAATCCCAAAACTATCTTCCGCGTCCATGCCGTTCAACGCATGTTCGAGCGCGATATTTCTGCGAAGAAGGTACGGCAGGCGTTGGAAACGGAGCAACCCATCGAAGATTACTCATCGGAAATGCCCGAGCCGAGCCGATTGATACTAGGCTTTCAAGGAAAACGCCCGTTCCATGTGGTGACATCTGAGAATCCAGTTACAAACGAAACGACGATTATCACGGTTTACATTCCCGACCCTGAAAAATGGAATAACGATTTCAAGAGTCGCAGAGTATGATCTGCCTCATTTGCAGGCAGACTGAAATTGTGGATGGGCTTACGACCGTTCACTTTGAACGCGGTGAAATGAGGTTGGTGGTTGCCAGTGTGCCAGCGCGTGTCTGCTCAGGTTGCGGGGAGGCGTATGTGGAGGAAGATGTTGCGGTTAGGCTGTTGAACCACGCGAAAGATAAATATCAAGCTGGAATTTTGGATAGCGCGTTGGATTTCAATGCCCTTCAGCCAACCGAATGATAAAATCACGAAGTGAATCAACGCCTCAACTTGTTCTTCTTATTCCTCCTCACCGCCTGCCAACCATCGCAAGCACTTCCAACCCAAACTCTCCCTCCGCCTCAAGTCGTAATTGAAACCATCACGCCTTCACCGTATCCAACTGAAACGCCTGCTCCATCCCCAACTCCTACAACTGAAGAATTGATTTATCCCTACACCATTGAAGGACTCCGCCAGCATGACTATCAGAGCGGGGAGATTCGCATCCTCGAAACGCTGACCGAAACGGACAAATACACCGCGTACCTGATTGACTATCCAAGCGATGGGTTGACCATTACCGGCGTGATGCAGATTCCGAAAGGCGAGGGTCCGTTCCCTGTGATTGTGATGAATCACGGCTTCTACGCGCGGAGCATCTACACCTCGGGCGACGGCACGGATCGCTCGTCCGCGTTTCTCGCCGAGCATGGATACATCACCCTCGCCTCCGATTATCGCAGTTGGGGCGGGTCGGATGTGGGCGAGAGTCTCTTCTATTCGGGCTTGGCGATTGACGTGATCAATTTGCTGAATGCGATTCCGTCCATTCCGCAGGCGGACGCGGCGCGCGTTGGGATGTGGGGTCATAGCATGGGTGGGGGAGTGACGATGAAAGTTTTGACCATTGTAGGGGCGGGGTCGCCCCGCCCAATTTCCGTGAAAGCCGCTGTGCTTTATTCCACCGTCAGCGCGGACCATGCGGACATCATCGCGCGCTGGGGTAACGGTTGTCTCGGCGATATCGCCGCGGGCGAACAAATTCTCGGCTGCAACTCAGCCGACGTTGTCCCTCTTGAATTGCCAAACAGCCTGCTCAACGCGTTTCACTTCGCGCCGAGCGATTCCGAGTTGATGATGAGCGTTTCACCGATCTATCATCTTGACTCGATTGCCGCGCCGATTCAAATCCACTACGGCGCGCTTGACGGACTTGCCTACAGCGGCACGCCTCCCGAATGGTCAATCGAATTGAATCAAGCCTTGCTCGACGCGGGCAAAGAAGTTGAGCTCTTCCGCTACGAGGGCGAAGGTCATTCGTTCGTCGGTCAGCCGTGGTTCGATTTTATGATTCGCGCGCTCAATTTCTTCGACGAAAATCTCAAGTAGAATCGGGAATAAGACCCAGCCGCGAATTATGCGAATTTTCGCGAATTCAAAAATTCTAGTTGTTCCCTAGCCCGAAAGGCTGAAAGATCTATTGATTTCGGCGCGAGCATACACAAATCCCGAAGGGATGACATGGCTCTGACACCCCTTCGGGGTCGTGCGCAGGAGAATTGCATGAACAACGTCCGACCACAGATGAAGATGCTGGCCGAATCTCAGAAGCAGGAGATTCATCACTACACGTTGAAGTTACTCGCGACGACGGGCGTGCGCGTGGACTCGCCGTCAGCGGTGGAGATGTTGACGAAAAAGGTAGGCAGGTCGAACGTCGAGGGAAGAACCGTGCGGATACCTGCGGAACTCGTCGAATGGGCGATTCAATCCGCGCCGCGCAGAATCCAAATCTACGACAGACGTGGGAATCCGCAATTCCAAATTGGAAGCGAGGAAGACCGCACGCGATTCGGAATCGGAGTCACCGCGTTGTTTTATCAAGAGCCAGAGACCGATACGCCCGTGGAGTTTCAACGCAAACACATGCAGGATATGGTGCGCGTGGGAAATAAACTGCCGCTGTATGACATGGTCTCGACGATCGGCATTTGCCGCGATGTGCCGGATTATCTCACCGATCTGATCGGCTCGCTCGAACATTTTGCGAACGGCACGAAGCCGATGGTGTTGCTGTGTTCAGACGAACATAAATTTGACGACGTGATGCGGATGTTCGAACATCTGCATGGCGATTTAGGGGAGAAGCCGTTCATCATTCCGTATTTCAATCCCGTATCGCCGCTGGTGATGAATGAGGGAACCGTTGACAAGATGAAGATCGCCATCGAGCGCGGCTTGCCCGTCATCATCTCCAATTACAGTTTATCGGGCGCGACCACGCCGATCACACCAGCAGGGACGATTGCCGTGTTGATGGCTGAACTGCTCGCGGGTCTGGTGATTGGACAGTTATACAAAGAAGGCGCGCCGATGTTCCTCGGCATGTTGCCCGTCTATCTCGATATGAAAACGCTGTTGAATTTTTACGACCCGCAAAGCATTCTCGTCAGCCTCGCCTGCGCGGAGATGATGGCGCATTACGGCGTCCCGCATTGCGGCACGTCGGGGAGTGGCACTGGCTGGGGCATGGACTTGCTCGCCGCGGAAACGTATTGGATGAACACACTGATGATGACTCTCACAAAAGGCGGCATCGCGCCATTCGTCGGTGACACGCTGGGATCGAAAGCCGTCTCGCCGCTGACGTTCATCTACTGTCATGAGATCATTGACCAAGCCTTGCGCTTCTCATCGGGATTTCAACTTGATGACGCCAGCGTCGGCTTGGACGAAATCCACGCGGTGGGACCGGGCAAGGGGTTCGTCTCCGCGCCGACTACGCTCAAGAATTACAAAACGGGATACTACGTCAGCCGTATCTTCCCGCGCTGGAGCATGGAGAAGTGGCTGGAAGCGGGTCAACCGCATGTGCAGAAGAGGTTGAAAGAGTATTCGATTGAATTCTTGAAAGATATACCCGCGCCTGAGGATCGCGAGGAGTTGATGAGGAAGGGGGAGGAGTTTATTGAGGAGTGGGAGAGGAAAAGAAGATGAAGTTTACGGCGATATCCTTGCTTTCTTTATCTTTTCTTGTACAGGCGTATGTTATGGTGATTGTTGTTTGGTTTGCATCATGGTTAGTAGTAGGTGATGCAAACTGGGTCCTGGTTCTCCTAAATCGCGCTGGAGTCTATTTGTTCTTGCCAATACCTTTCTTGCTCGTTTTGTCCCTTATTCAGCGCCACATAAAACTTGTGTATTGGTTGCTTGCTCCTATTGCTGTATTTTTGGGGCTTTACAATCCCTATTTTCTGCCTAAAAATACGTCCTATCGCTCGGACTACTACACATTAAGTGTTATGACTTATAACGTACTGTACAGCAACAAAGACTATGACGCTGTGGCAAGTGCTATCCTCAAGAACTACTCCGATCTTGTGGCTTTACAAGAGGTTCAGCCCGAGATGATGGAGGAGTTGCAAAAGCGCCTTCAAAAAGAATTTCCATATTCTATACTGGGTAACGAAAATGATTACGGAACAACCGCAGTCTTTAGCCGCTTTCCGTTTGTAGACTCCTATGTTTTGGATCTGCAGGCTGATAGACCAGCTGTTGTTGTAACTGTTGAGGTTCCTGGTGGAACGGTTGCATTTGTATCTGCACACTTGCTTGCCTACAATCTGTGGCGGACAGAATTGGAGGACATTCCAACAACTGTGATGGAGCGAACATATACCCAAAACCGACAAGCGAATATCATTTTGAATGAAATCAAAAGCAAAACAGAAATTGTAGTCATGGGGTGTGATTGCAATAGTTACGAAACCTCCAGTTCGTATCGCATTCTTGATGAAATGCTGGATAATTCCGCACGTACCGTTGAATGGCTTGCGGCTATCACTTCCCCTGTTGGAGCAAATCGCGACTTAGCACTCGATCACATAGATTTTGTTTGGTATAAGGGAAATCTAACATCTGTTGGTACATATAAAATTTTCGCCGATGGTGGATCTGACCATATACCCATTCTGGCAACTTTTGTAATTAATGTTGAGACGAAATGACAAAACACATTGATGCCATCGTCATCGGCGGCGGGGTGATGGATGTGCGACCGCGTACTACCTGCTGAAATTCGAGCAGGGCTTGAATATTGCCATCCTTGAAATGGATCCGACTTAAGAGAATGCTCGTAATTGCTGTGCGTGATAAAATAACATCATTGAACTGAAAGGAAGTGCAAAATGGCTCTCGAAACTTTGGAAAAATTACTTAAACAGGCAGATCGCCTGACTCCGAATGAGCAACTACTCCTTGCCACGCGCTTGATTGAGCGGGCGAGACAATCCGTCAAGCCGATGAAGGCAAGCGATTTGCTTAAATCTGGTTTGGTAGGCGTGTGGTCAAAACGACGAGATATTGGCGATAGCATCGTTTTCGCTCGCAAGTTGCGAGCACAGGCGCAAACTCGGAGCGGCGCGTCGTGATTTTGCTTGACACTGATGTAATGGTCGATATACTGCGGGGTTTTGAGCCAGCCATTGAATGGCTTGGTGAGCTTCGCGAGCAAGAAATTGGAGTCTCTGGCTTGGTAGCCATGGAGTTGATACAAGGTTGTCAGAATGCCCGCGAAAAGAAGCAACTGGAAAGAACGCTGGCTGATTATCAACTACACTGGCCCGACTCGGATGATTGTGACCGCGCCTTGCGAAGTTTCTCAGATCATTATTTGAGCGACAACATCGGGCTGTTGGATGCCTTAATAGCCGAGACGGCAATTGGGTTGAACGCCGATTTAGCCACCTTCAACGTCAAACATTATCGGGTGATAAAGGGTTTGCGAAGCATTCAGCCGTATAAAAGATAAGCATCAGAGGGGATTAATTTAGATGAACAACACACACGATGTTATCATCATCGGCGGCGGGGTGATGGGATGCGCGACCGCGTACTACCTTCTGAAATTCGAGCAGGGCTTGAAGGTATAATCGTCGTATGATTTTCATACTTAGCGAAAAAGCCACAAGCGAACACGTGAAAGAAATGCTGAAAGAATACGAAACAATGATCAAGGTCGTTGTGGACATTCGACGTCGTATTTTGGCTGGCGGCGGAGAAATGCACTCCGATTGCGAGGCAGTGTTGCTCGAGGATGGAAGCGAACAGGATGATCTGTGGGGCGCGAACTGGTATCCAGAAAGTCAAGAGATCGTATTCGAGTCGCTGATCAATATCCGCCCCCGGCTGGGAAATCGAAGCATTCTGATACAGAGCGATGAGATTCGCCGGAAAGTCGAAGCGGTTTCTCGTGAAATTTTAGGAGGTGTGAAGTGATGCCGAACAAGGAAAAAATAAAAGAACGGTATTTACGCGACCCTTTGCCGCGCAGGTTGGGCGGGCTGGCGGCGACGCTTGGGCGAGTCTCTTCAATTGCCCGCGAATCATCCGACCCCAAAAATGTCGAACAACTCCTCGAAGAGGCAAAATACTTCATCGAATGGACCGCCGCTGAAGCGGAGCCAGAAGTGGCGGCTGAATTGGTATCCATACAGTCTTTGATCAATTTATGGTTGAGGGCGTGGGAAAGCGCCAGCAAGAACAAGGAGCAGCGCATCTTGCTCTCCGTGCAAGCAAAACAATGGTCTGATCGTGCAATCGATTTTTCGGGGTTGCTTGAGGCGCAATAAGCCATCCTCAATATAACAAAAAACTTCTAGGAGCCATATTTGAGAACAAGAATCAACCCAGCAGACTTTACCAAGACGGTCGGAGCGTATTCGCAAGGACTAAAAGTGGATATCGGAGACAAGGCAATGGTGTTCGTCTCCGGTCAATTGGCGATGGATGCGGATGGCAACCCGGTCGCGCCGGGCGATTTTGGCGCTCAAACTCGCTTTATCTTCGAAAATATCAAACGAGTCCTCGGTGAAGCCGGGGCAGCGTTGGAAGACGTAGTCAAGGTTCAGATCTTCGTAACCGATATGTCCAAGTTCCCGCAAGTTTCTGCTGTTCGAAATAAATATCTGGGCGATATCCGACCGGTCAGCGCCTTGCTCGAGATCAATCGCACCGTCAAAGATGGCTGTGACATTGAGATCGAAGTTACAGCCATTGTGGAGAATCGGAAATGAAAGAGATCAAAACAGCCATCGTCACTGCCGCAGGGAAGGGGATGGGGGCGGCGATCGCAAAAGAACTCGCCGCGGACGGATACAATCTTGCACTGATGTCGCCTTCGGGCTCGGCGGAAGTGTTGGCAAAAGAACTCGGCGGCGTGGGCATCGCCGGCTCTGTAACCGAACCGGCTGACCTCGAAAAACTGGTCAACCTGACACTGACGCGCTACGGCAGGATCGATGCTGTGGTGAATCATACCGGGCATCCACCGAAAGGGCCGTTACTCGAAATCCCTGACGCAGATTGGCACAAAGGATTGGATCTGCTGCTATTGAACGTGATTCGCATGGCGCGGTTAATCACGCCGGTGATGGTCAAGCAAGGCGGCGGAGCGATTGTCAACATCTCCACGTACCCGGTATTTGAACCGGAGGCAATCTTTCCAGTGTCAGGAGTGATCCGTGCCGGTTTGGCGAACTTCACCAAAATGTACAGCGATCAATTTGCCGCGCAAGGAATCCGCATGAACAATGTTCTGCCCGGTTTCATCAACAGTTTGACGGAAACCGATGAGCGAAAGCGGCGCATCCCCATGGGACGCTACGGCACCGTGGAGGAGATCGCGCATACCGTCCGCTTCTTGCTCTCGCCGGAGTCTGGTTACATCACTGGGCAAAATATCCGCGTGGACGGCGGGATCACGCGGTCGGTGTAAAATCTCATCAAAGGATTAATCATGTCGAACAGCACACACGACATCATTATCATCGGCGGCGGGGTGATGGGCTGCGCGACCGCGTACTACCTGTTGAAGTTTGACCCGCGACTGAATATCGCCATACTCGAAAAAGACCCAACCTACGAAAAAGCATCCACACCGCTATCAGACGGCAACACGCGTATCCAGTTCAACATCAAAGAGAATATTCAAATGTCGCAGTATGGGCTTGAGGTTCTCAAGACCTTCGCTGAGGATATGACTGTTGACGGTGTCAAACCTGATCCGGTGTTTCGGCAGCAGGGTAATCTGTTTGTTTTGGACGAGTCAAGCCGTGATGAGTCGCATGAAGGCATGTTATTACAGAGAAGCCTCGGGTGCGAAGTCGAGTGGCTGACACCAGAGGGTGTGCGAAAATATTTTCCACTGTACAACTTGAAGGGATGTGTGGCAGGGACGTTCGGTCCGCGCGATGGGACGATGTCTCCCATGGCTGTGTTGGATGGTTATAAACGGAAAGTGATTTCGATGGGTGCAAAATACACCCAAGCCGAAGTCACAGAGGTTTTACGGGAGGGAAGTCGGGTGTCAGGTGTTAAGTTGACAAACGGAGAAATTCTCAACAGTAACATCGTCATGAATGCCGCCGGCGCATGGGCGGCGCAAATTGCCAAAACTGTCGGCGTGGACTTGCCAATAGCACCGACAAAACGGCAAGTCACAATCGTGGAAACAAATTATCGTGGCGCAGAAGTTTTGCCGGTTTTGTTTTTACCCTCGGGTTTATATGTCATCCATGAAGGCGAAGGAATGTTCATGGTTGGTAAATCGTTCGCGGATGATTACATCGGCACCGACAACTTCGCGTGGGAGAAACACGCCTTCGAAGAACGCGTATGGCCCGAACTTGTAGAGTACATCCCGGATTTCGACCGGCTAAAGATCCTGCGCGGCTGGGCGGGACTGTATGAAGTCAATACAGTGGATGGGAATGCGATCCTCGGCGAGTGGACTCAATTGAAAGGTTTTTATCTCGCTAACGGATTTTCAGGTCACGGGTTTCAGCAGTGTCACGCTGTGGGTAGGTACATCGCCGAGTTGATGCTTGGAAAACCCCCGACGTTGGATTTGTCCATTTTTACGCCTCGGAGAATTTTAGAGAAGAAGCCTGTGTTCGAGAGTAAGAGGAAGATCATTTAAGCGATTACGGGAGCTGTGTAACCCTGCTTTAACCTCAACCACCGTTTCCCTCTTTCGTACACACAATTTAATCTTTCTTATACTCCACCGCAAACGCGGGGATTTCAATCCCTGAGATCGAAATTTTCAGTTCGCGCGCTTTGATGTTGGCTTCGGGGGGAATCATGTCCATGGCTTCCTTCGTGATCAGCACTTCGCCCGAGGCGGCGATGTCTTCTCCCATTTTGGAGGCGCGGTTGACCGGGTCGCCGAAGCAGTCTTCGTTCCCCACTACGAGGATGCGTCCATAGTCGATGCCGCAGGAAATGTGGATGTCAAGGTCGTCCGTCGTCAACAAGTTTGACGCGGTGAACGCGTGTTGCATTGCCACCGCCGCGTTCACCGCCGCCAGCGGGTTGGGGAAGACCGCGAAGCAATTATCCGCTTCGTACTTGATCATCGTCCCGCCAAACGACTCGACGATGGGGCGTGTGGTCAACTGCATCCGCCGCACCATCGAAAGATAATGAACGATTCCGTACTTGCGCGTGAGCAGTGAAAAGCCCGACATATCCAGCACGAAAACCGCGAACTCCGCGCCATATCCATCCCACAATTTTTGCTCGAGCGTTTTGCGGAGTTTATTTTCATCTGCTTGCGAGTATTTGAGGAGCAGGTCTTGAAATTTTTTCGCGGGCTTTACGCTTCTGGTTGTCATGGTTGCCTCTGTTTCCAGGTGTCATTGCGAGCGAAGCGAAGCGATCTCCTCATCGCATGGGAATTGCCACGGCGGACAAACGCCGCCTCGCAACGACATCTTAACCATTATATATCACCCGGCTCATCTGCCATGCGCACGACGCGCGGTGTGAACTTGCCAACCACTTCCACCAGATCGCTTTGCGCGGCGAGCACTTTGTCTACGGGCTTGTATGCCTGCGGCGATTCGTCGAGTCCGCCGCCGAGCAGTGTGACGCCTCGCTCTTTGAGATACTCGTCCCGTTCGCGCTTGCTGATGGAATTCAGCGCGGCTTTCCGACTCATCAACCTGCCTGCGCCGTGCGAGGCGGACTCCAACGATTCAGGCACGCCTCTTCCGCGGACGACGTAGCCTGCATCGCCCATCGAGCCCGGGATCACGCCCAAGACTCCCACGCCCGCGGGCGTCGCGCCTTTGCGATGGACGATCACTTCACGACCATCAGGAAGTTTTTCCTTCCATGCAAAGTTGTGATGATTCTCCACAACCGCGGCCTCTTTGAGACCAACTGCCCCGGCGACGCGCTTATGGATGATGTAATGATTTGCGGATGCAAATTTGCCAGCCAGTTCCATCGAGAGCCAATATTCCTGACCCTCTTCCGAATCCAGATTTAGCCACGCAAGGTGACGCACGCTCTTGTCAAGGTGCGGCTGTTTCTCCATGGCGAGTTTGCTGAACCGTTCGGCGATTCGCGCGCCCACGCCGCGCGATCCGCTGTGCGAGAGCAGCGCCAAGTATTCGCCGGGCTGTAATCCGAACATCGGCTCGTGCAAGCGGAATGAACCCCACTCGACAAAATGATTTCCCGTTCCGCTTGTGCCGAGTTGGGCATACGCGGTATCGTGCAAGGTTTGCAATTGACGAGTTGCTTCCCAAGCCGGGTCGTCGAGCACTGCGTGGTTGGCGCGCTTTGACCCGGTCCATTTTGCGCCCATGCCGAAGGAGGTCTCGTTCCACAGCGATTCTTCGAACATACCTTTTTTCTGTCCGATGAGAATCGGCGGGGCTTCGTAGATCGAAAGTCTCATGCGGCAGGCGATGTCCACGCCGACCGCGTACGGGATAACGACATTATCGGTGGCCAGCACTCCGCCGATGGGGAGTCCGTAGCCGACGTGTGCATCCGGCATCAACGCGCCGCTGACGGTTACCGGCAGGCGCATGGAATTTTCCATCTGTTTGATGGCTTCGGAGTCAATCTGGTCGCGTCCCCAAATGGGAAAGGGGAGCGGTGATTCGCGTAAATCGCCTGGCGACGGTTCGTCCGTTTGATTCAAGCGGATGCACTCGCGCGCTAATTCTGCAAATGTGGCGTTGGCTAAGAAGTTACCGGGATTATTCCGAACCGCGTCCAACTGAGCGAGAGCCGAGTCGCGGTCCATGCCCTGTTCGATGAGTTTGTTGCCAACTTCCTTCGCCAGCCCGATAACTTTTCCATCTTGCCAATTGTGATATTTCAGGATTTTGCCTGTGATGATGTCCATTTCGTGCTCCATGTCATTGCGAGGAGGCGATAACCGACGAAGCAATCACATCGGAACGGGGGATTGCTTCGGGCAAAAACAAGAACGCCCTCGCAATGACATTAGATCGGTTCCGGCGGCGCACAACCCTCATCAAAATCGATGGTTGTAAACACTTCCGCTTGCAAGACCCACGCGCCTTTTTCTGTTCTTTGCCATTTGGCGGATTACACGCCCGAAGCATTCACCAAAATTTTATTGAGCGTGTAACTGCCTTTCCAATTTCCTAATTCTTCAGCAATGCCCCAACGTTCATTGATTGTTATCTCTCGCGGAGTGCGGCGATAAATGGCAGTGGGGTCTGATTCAAAAACTTGACTCCATCGCTTCGCCTCTTCTTCTTGACCGTGAAACTGGTCGCTGCGACCTGTGATGATGTGATAACTTGGGGCGAGCAGAGAGCGTATGGTTTCAGCGTCTTTGTTTGCTATGGCTTGATTAAATGTTTCGCGTGCTTGGCGAATTAATTCGTTTGATGTTGACATTTATTTTGCATCCTTCTTTTCAATGAACATGACCGCTGACGGCGGATGATAGTCAGCGGTCTGCCGTCATTCATTTTCCAACTTCCACAGTTCGCGCATTTCTGCGCTTGTTGATAATAACTCATCGAGTGTGCCTTCGGATTCAACTTTACCATTTTTTAGCACAATGATATGGTCTGCGCGCCTCAACAACGGGCGGCGATGGGATACGACTAAACAGGTCATTTCTTTGCCTGATTCAAAGATTCGTTCCCAAAGTTGTTTTTCGGTATCTACATCTAACGCGCTGGAAAGGTCGTCGAAGACGACCAGTTCAGGTTCACGGATGAACATGCGCGCCGCGGCAGTGCGTTGCATTTGTCCGCCGGAGAGTTTGACGCCGCGTGCCCCGACCATCGTTTCGAGATTGTCATCCAATTGCTCGAGGTCGCGATCCATCACTGCGAGTTTGGCGGATTTATAAATGTCGTCATCGCTTTTTATCATCCCAAGCAAGATGTTGTTCCGTAAGGTGTTGCTAAACAGACGCGGCACCTGAGCAGTGTAGGCGCAACGCGGCGGAACGAAGAAGTTGCCCGCATCTGTGATGACTTGTCCGTTCCATTTTATCTCCCCCGAACTGGCAGGGAGGAGTCCGAGCAGGGTGCGGAGCAGAGTCGTCTTGCCAGAACCGATGCGGCCGGTGATGACCGTCAACGAGCCGCGCTTGATTGTCAGCGAAATATCCTCGATACCGTTTGTCGAAGCGGGGTAGTGAAATGTCAAATGGCTTGCGGCCAATTCGCCGAGTCGATCTGAGGCGGTTTTCGTCGCGTAGGTCACTTCGGGCAGGGGCGCGGAAAAATCCACTTTGCTGTGTTCCACGAGTGCGGTCAAAGGCGCGTTTTCCATCAGGCGATTCATGCGCTTGACCGAGACATCGAGTTGTTTGTAGCGCGCCCACAACATGCCGGTGAATGTGGTGATATCGCTCATGCTTTGAAGCAGGTACACAAAGAGCGAAAAGTCACCGAGCGTGAAGTTGCCTGTGCGCATGGACTGACCGACAAGGATCAATATGACACCGGTGCTTAAGGTGGCTGTATTGCGATAGATCGAGCCCAGCACGTCGTCAAATAACTTTTCGCGGACTGCGAGTTTGCGGCGCTCGTCGTTGATCTTGTGAAAATGGTTTGTAACATTTTTCTCTGCGTTGGCGACCTTGATGGCTTGCACCGCGCCGAAAAATTCGCCGATGAATCCAGACACGTTCCCCGCCGCTTGACGCGATGCAGCGCGATAGTGCTCGATCCGTTTTGTAGCCTTGTGCGCAACTATGCCGACGAGGATCAATGGAAGTAACGCCATGATCGTGACTGGCGCACTGATCTGCACCATCAAGAAAATTGAATAGCCGATGATGCCCAAGCCGACAAGAATATCGTTGATAAGGATCACGAAGAGCGGGATTTGGTCCACATCCGTCTTGAAGCGGCTGACGGCTTCGCCCGGGGAATCGGGCAGTTGCGCCGCGCCGGGGCGTCGTAGAATGTGAGTCAACAAATTTTTCCGCATGAGCGTGTTCATCTCGGCAAAGATGGGAACATCTGCGTAATAAAAACCGTAACTTGCGATGACGCGTCCAAGCCACGCCGCTAATAACAATCCGACGATAGCCCAAACGCCAAAGGTGAGTTGACTTGCGCCTGTGACATAATCAAAAAAGGCTTTGATAATTAATGCAGGCGCGATCTGCCAGCAAAAGCGGATGAGCCCGACGCTGATCAAATCGATAAAGTCCAGCCACGGGCGGAAGCGAACCATCTCCCAGATGACTTTCCACGCGGGGAGGGATGGGGTGTTGAGTTCTTCTTGTGTGAGAGTTGTTTCGGACATGATGAATATATTCCTTTGTAGGGGCGAGGCATGCCTCGCCCCTACGATAATTACGCCAGCACTTCTTCCATTCCAGTTTGCAGAAGTTGAACGAAGCGCGAGTTTGGGTTTTCGGCAAGCTCTTTTCGGTTGCCATATTCAAGCACGTTGCCGCGTTCCAAGATCAAAATGTCGTCGGCGCGTTGGATGGTGTCCAAACGATGCGTGATGATGATCGCAGTTCGATTTTTCAATAACTTGTCAATCGCGTGTTCGAGTTTGACTTCCGTTGCAGGGTCGAGGCGGGACGAGGCTTCATCGAGAATCACCAAGCCCGGATTCTTCAAGAAGACGCGCGTGAACGCCAGCAATTGCGCTTCACCTGCGGACAATGATCGTGATCCTGTTTCGAGTTCGGAGTCCAAGCCGTTGGGAAGTGCGCGATACCAATCACCGAGTTCGAGCTCTTCGAGCGTATTGATGATCTTTTCATCGGAGATCGTTCGGTCGAAGAAAGTCAAATTTTCGCGGACCGACGCTTTGAACAGTTGCACATCTTGGGTCACGATGGCGATGTCGCGGCGAAGCGATTCGAGTTGCAGTTCGCGGAGGTCTGTGCCGTTGATCTTTATACTTCCTGCGTTCACGTCGTACAAACGGAAGATCAATCGTCCGATGGTGGTCTTTCCGCTTCCCGTGCGACCCAGCAGACCCAGAACAGAACCGGGCTGAAGGTCGAATGAGAGGCGGGTGAGGACTGAATCATCTCCGTTATAAGAAAACGTCACGTCGTCGAACGTCAACTGGATTGGATGCGATTCCACTTCCAAGGCCGCTTCGTTCCTCGCTTCAGGCTTGAGCGCTTTGAACTCGGTCAATCTCTCCACGCACGCTCCGATGGTTTGAAAACTCTCGATCTCGTGAGTCATTGCCCAGAAAGGTTCCTCGAGCAAGTTGATGTAATGCACGAAAAGATAGACCGTGCCGATGGTGATGATGCCCGCTGTGAAAAGCCAAAAGCCGCTGACGATGGCGAGCAGCGTGCCGAGTGTGAGCGCGAGCCCCATCGCGTTTTCGATGATCCAGCGTTTGAAATGTGCCTTGCGGTTGTGTGTGAGGATCTCGCCTTGATGGCGGAACAATTCGCGGATGGAGAACCCGACCGCGCCGCTGGAGCGAATATCTTCGGTGCCTGAGAGTTGTTCTTCGATGAAGCCGTAATATTGCGCTTCGGCTTCGCGCCGCGCCTTTTGATGCGGCACAGCGATATCCTTCACTTTGCCGAGGATGATAATGGTGAGCAACGAATAAACTGTGAAAGCCAAGCCCGCGCGCCAATCTTCGATGAACAGGGCGATGAGAATGCCGACGAGAAGCAAGCCATTGGCGATGAGATTCAAAGCGAATTGCGAAAAGAACGTCGCCAGTTCGGTCACATCGCCGTCAATCCGTTCGATGAGTTCGCCGGGTGTGTGGTCGTTGTGGAATTTCATGTCGAGGTGCAATGCGTGTTCGGCGAGTTCGGCGCGGAGGGCGTTGGTAGCGGTCCACGCGACGTTTTCGCCAAGATATGTGACTCCGATCGCGACAATTTGCTGAATCAACGCGATGCTGATGAAGGCAAGCGCGGTCCACGTGAGGGTTTGCAATGCTTCACCAGCCAAAGCGGAATCAATAAATCGCCGCATGATCTGCGGCGCGAAGATGCGTAAACCTATACTGCCAAACAGCAATGCGGCGAGCAAGGTGAAACGTCCGCGTTGGGGGCGGATGTGGTCGGCGAGCAGGTTCCAGTAGGATTTGAAAGAGAGTTTCATGTATTAGGTTCCAGGTTTCAGGTGTCTAGTTCCGGTAGTGTGGTCTCGATACGCCCCGCCGAGCACGGGGCCACTCGACCAAGAGTAAAAAAACAAAAAAGCCACGATGCGAGGTGCACCGTGGCTGGGAGGACACAGAGTTGAACCGTTATAAACGGTTAGAGGGCGCACTTCGAGAAGGTATGAAATTTTGGATCGGATCGTTTTTCATTCGTAAAAACATGGGTAGTGCGCCTCCTTTCTTTAGATTTGATTGCGGTCGGAGTTTACATGAGAGGGGGATGAGTTGTCAAGGGATTATGGCGCGCCGGACGTCATTGCCGGGAATTGGGTGAGATCGTACCCGGGATCAATTTCGAGATTCTTCAATTCGATCCAGCAAGGATTATTGAAATACGGATTCCTTATCACAACCCAGCCCGGCTCACTCCCAATGCCCAGAATCGTTACTCGTTGCCTTCCAGATTCTCGAATGCTGGGGTCAATGTTGCTGATCAAAGTATAGTTTTCACCGGGACCCGTGTAACAACCCGCGAACACAACGACCGCTGGAGGTCGCGGCTGCTGTGTTTCGGTAGGTGGACTCGCTGGAGTGTCCGTAAAGCTTGCGGTTGCTGTTTCAGTTGGCGGCAGTGGAGTGGGAGTGCTCGCTCCGGCGGTCTGGGTTTGCATCACCCAAGCAAGTTCTATGGACAGCGTTCCAACCATGTCAACAGTCGGAGTCGCGTCAGCGGATTGCGTCGCGCAAGAAATGGTGATAAGGGATATGAAGAAGGTGACATTGACGATCCGTGAAAACCGGTAATTCGTTTGCATCTGATTTACGCTCTTTTCTTCTCGATCTTCGCCCACGTGTCTTTCAAATTCACGGTCAAATTGAAAACAGGCTTCTCGGACGTTGAATCTTTATCAACGCAGAAATATCCAAGCCGTTCGAACTGATAGCGCGAACCAACCTCAGGCGACGCGAGAGACGGTTCGACATATCCCTTCAGAATCTCCAGCGAGTTGGGATTCAAACACGCAAGGAATCCCTCTTCACCTTCTTCGGGATTTTCCTTCGAGAACAGTCGGTCGTACATGCGGACTTCCGCTTCTTTCGCATGGACGGCTGATACCCAGTGGATGGTGGATTTCACCTTTCTGCCGTCGGGTGCATCGCCGCCCCGCGTGGACGGGTCATACGTGGCGTGAACTTCGGTCACTTCGCCCGCGTCATTCTTGACAACCTGTGTGCACTTAATGAAATATGCGTATCGCAATCGCACTTCGTTGCCCGGATACAAGCGATAATATTTCGGCGGCGGCGCCTCGCGGAAGTCATCCTGCTCGATATACAAAACTTTCGAGAAAGGAACCTTGCGCGTCCCTGCATTCGGGTCTTCGGGATTGTTGACCGCATCCATCTCTTCGACCAGATCATCAGGATAATTATCAATCACAACCTTAAGCGGACGAATAACAGCCATCCTGCGGGGCGATGTCTTGTTGAGGTCTTCGCGTACACAAGCCTCAAGCAAAGACACGTCACTGACGCTGTAATTTTTCGCCACGCCGACTCGGCGAATGAAATCGAGAATTGCCTCCGCGGTGTATCCGCGCCGACGCATTGCGCGCAGCGTGGGCATGCGCGGGTCGTCCCAGCCCTTGACGTAATTTTCTTCCACAAGCCTGCGTAGTTTGCGTTTGCTCATCACGGTGTAGGTCATGTTCAAGCGGGCAAACTCGATCTGGCGCGGCTTGAACACGCCGAGTTGGTCTAAGAACCACTCATACAATGGACGATGGTCTTCATATTCCAGCGAACATAACGAGTGGGTGATACCTTCCATCGAGTCGTTTTGCCCGTGCGACCAATCGTACAGCGGATAAATTTTCCACTTGTCACCTGTGCGGTGATGCGGTGCGTGAAGAATTCGATACATGGCGGGGTCGCGCATGTTGATATTCGGGTGTGCCATGTCGATCTTGGCGCGCAGGATCCGCGAGCCGTCGGGAAACTCGCCGTTCTTCATCCGTTCGAGCAAGTCCATGTTCTCTTCCACGTCGCGGTCGCGGAACGGCGAGTTTTTCCCGGGCTCGGTAAGCGTGCCGCGGTTAGCACTCACTTCTTCGGGCGTCTGATCGTCCACGTAGGCTTTGCCCGCCAAGACGAGTTTTTGCGCCCATTCGTACAGCAGATCAAAGTAATCGGACGCGTACGTTTCTTTTACCCACTCAATGCCGAGCCAGCGCGCGTCGTCCTTGATGGCTTCCACGAATTCGGTCTCTTCCTTCGTTGGGTTGGTATCGTCGAACCGCAGGATCAGTTCGCCGTTGTTCTCTTTTGCCACGAGATAATCGATCATGAAAGCCTTGACGTGACCGATATGGAGATAACCGTTCGGTTCTGGCGGCAGGCGTGTGCGGACGGTTTTGAAGCGTCCGTTTTTCAGGTCTTCCTTCACGGCTTCGCGGATAAAATCGGTGGGTTTCGTCGTTTCTGTCATCTACATCCTCAGGAACAAAATCTTGATGTCCTCGTCTTAATGTTCGCCAATTATAACAAACGGCAAAGTATAATTCGAATTGGAGGCTGATATGACTGAATCGAATGAAAAGCAAGAAAAATTCCTAGGCGCGTATTTCGACCGGGATGCAGTTCTCAAGTTGTCACGCTGGGCAGACGTGCTCTCGTGGGTCACGCTCACACTCTACGCGCTGACGTGGTTGTTTTCTGTCCTGCTCTTTTTATCCCAGTATGCAAATGGCATGATGGGAGACAAAGGTTTGTCGTTTTTAATGGGGCTGAACATGTTCTCGCCGTTCCTCACGCAATTTCTCCCCGGTGTGTTCTACTTTTTCGGTTTGCAGGCAGTGTCGAAGGTTATGCTGATCCTGCTCGATGTGGAAGATAACACCCGTCGCGGATCGCGCAAATAACGCTTGCCCTAAAAATCCTGCCATGCTACAATACCGCCCGCTGGATTAGTGGGGGCTCGTCTAATGGCAGGACGGCTGACTCTGGATCAGCTAGTAGAGGTTCGAATCCTTTGCCCCCAGCAAAAAAGACTCTCCGCAAGAGAGTCTTTTTAATATAATGGTTTAACATACCTCAGGGTAGACTTTCTTTGCCCTCCGCGCGCAGGGGCTTACCTGAGAGGAATCTCTAACATCGAATACCAATTTCCCTCCCATATTACTTTCTGTGAAATTATTAATCAAAATAGCGAAACTTTCGGGTACAACAGGGGTTAGCGCATCATAATAGTTAGGAGAACCGACATGTCGAACGAATCTGCAAATCCGATACCCGAATCCTTTTATGACCGCCCCAATGTGACGCAAGGTGTGATCGAGGTTGGCGCGGGCATTCCCTATGGGTTTGAAAAAGTAAGCAACGCTCAAGTTGGAATCGGCGGTGTGTATGGAACGTGGGGCGAGAGTTTTGATAACGATAACCTTCATTTTTTTATCGAAGCGAGACTCGGCCATCCGCTTCCCGCCGACGAAAAACTGAATCTCTCCGAGTTGGGTTTCCGCAACCGACACCATATTCCACTTAATCTAACCTCCGAGGAACATTCCCGCCTTGAGATCGAAGTAGGAGCCACCTTCCTGCGCGAAGCGATCAAAGCCTGCGATTGGAAGCCAGCGGATGTGGAGGGCGTTCTTATCGGAATGAGCGCGCCGCTCTCACCGGATTACCTCAATCAGATTTCAAGAGCCGCCGGAATTCCTGAACGCGCGTTGAAAGTGGCTACCCATAAAGCATGCGATGGCTCGACAAGTTCGTTGCATCTGGCGTTGAACCCTGAATTGCCGGAGAATTTGCAATTGAGCCAAAACATCGCCGATTCATTGTATGGAAAAAAAGTGCTGGTCGGCGGGATCGAGGGCTTGAGCCGTTTTGTCGGATCGTCGCATGATGCGAATGCCCTGCAGTTGTTCGGAAACGCCGCGGGTGTGGTGGGGGTCATCCCCGGCAAGACGATGCGATTTATTGCCGGCAAATCGCACGAAGTGTTCGATGAGGATGGCGTGTTGCAAGTGCAAATGTATTATCCTCACTCCAAACATAAAGCGGATGGCTACAACGTGGATGTGACCGAGCCGTCTGCCAACAACATACGTGTGGCAGGCTTGATGCACGAACCGCACGACGGCTCGTCTGTTGTGATGGCTGGCCCGATGGGCATGGTGAAGTTGTTCGTGAGGACCGGTGTGCAGGTTGTACGCGATGTGTACGCGGCGTATCAGTCGCGGCTGGAGGAATTGGGCATGGCGGGCAAATCTCTGGCGGTGGCGATTGTGCATCACGCCAATTACAAGATCAACAAACTCAAGGAGAAGCATCTGCAGAACGATGGGATCGTCCTGCCGATGCCGTGGTTGTTGAGTGACTTTGGGAATGTCAGCGCGGCGTCCAACATGATCGCTTTTTTGCGCGAATTGCCGAACTTGAAACCGTTCGATCACATCCTGATCGATGGTTTCGGCGCAGGGACGTATTACGACGCTTTGACAGTAGAACTGACGGGTGGCACCGGCTGACCTCATTGGATCAGTTTCCCCTGAACGCGCGAAGCGTGAATCTCAGACCCCAGTCCGTAACCTGCCGGCTGGGGTCTCTTTGTAACAAAAAATCCGACGTTCCGTCCTGTAGGTGCATCAAAAATACTGGATGAGTCTTGCACAGGCACGGTCGCGGGTTATGTATCGGACGAAATCAAATCAGGACGTTGTTCGATTGCTTTTACGCTTAAAGGCGTACGAGATGGAATATCCGCCCACGATGTTCGTGGTGCGGAGGGAGTCTTTTCATTCCCTTGTCGTCCGCCTCGTCATGAGCTGGTTACAGCGATAAAAAAAGGACACACGCGGTGTCCTTTTTTTATTCTATGTCGCGGCACTGCGCCTGAACCAATTTTGCCACTCGCGGTTTTCCCAAAGGACGAGTATCGGCGCGGCGATGAAAATGGAGGAATACGTTCCGCTGAACAAACCTACCAACAGGATGACTGCGAATTCTTGCAGTGTAACTCCGCCGAAAAGCGCAAGCGACAACAATAGGAATTCAACGGTCATCAATTGTGTATTGATGGAGCGTTGCAGGGTTTGGACGATGGAGTGGTTCACGAGCGTTTCGTAGTTCAGTCGGCGGAAGACCTGTGTATTCTCGCGGATGCGGTCGAACACAACCACCTTGTCCTGCACCGAGAACCCGATCACGGTCAACAATGCGGTGAGGAAAAGTGCATCGATTTGCCAGTCAAGGTACTGTGCGCCGATGCCGACGATGCTGAACACAACAGCCACATCGTGTGCCATGGCGATGATGGCGCATATGCCATAGCGAAACGCGTTCGGCACATTGCGAAAGACGTAGGTGATGAACAACACCACTCCCAATGCCGCGACTCCCACAGCCAGCGCGGCGCGGGACGCGACCTGCGTGCCGATGCTCGGTCCCACGCTGTCGAAACGAATCACCTCGACGGGGGAACCTGATTCGGTTTGCATAGCGGAGAGCACGCTATCGCGCGTTTCGTTGTCGAGGAAGGAGGAGCGGATCAGGAGGGTCCCGTCGTCGGTGGTTTGTACTTGCGCGTCGTCTATGCCGGCATTTTCATACAAAACGACGAGTTCTGCGGGTTGCAGGTCTTTGCCTGTGTCGAATTTAACTTCCAGCAGTGAGCCGCCGGTGAAATCGATGGAAAGCGGCAAACCGTGTGAGAAAAGGATGACCAGCCCCGGCACGATGACCAGCACCGAGATGAAAAAATAATAGTAACGCTTGCTGAGAATATCGATCATGTGAAAAGACTCCTAGATCCCAAACCAGCGTTGGAGATTGGCTGGCTTGAAGGTGCGCAGGAACAGTGCAAGCATTGTCCGCGTGATGTACGTGGCTGTAAAGAGCGAAATGCCAACGCCCAACGCAAGGGTGAGTGAAAATCCTTTGACGATGGTCGCCCCAAATGTGGAACCGAACCAGAAGAGGATCAACGATGTGATGATCGTGGTGACGTTCGATTCCCAGATCGAGGGCCATGCACGTGTCCAACCTTGGTCTACGGCTTGTGTCAGTACCCGGCCGTTCCGTAGTTCTTCCTTGATGCGCTCGAAGATCAGGATGTTTGCATCGAGCGCCGCGCCGGTGCTAAGCAGGAAGCCGGCGATACCCGGCAGGGTGAGGGTGAAATGGAAGTATTTGAAAATGGCGAAGGCAATGGCGGCATAGAAAAGGATCGAGAGGTCGGCGACGATACCGGGCATGCGATAGTAGATTCCCATGAACAAGGCGACAATGACCATGCCGATCGCTCCCGCTATAAGGCTCTTTTGAAGTGAATCTTCACCAAGTGTGGGACCGATGATACGCGTCTCCACTACTTTGAGCGGAATGGGCAATGAGCCATACCGAAGTTGAACCGCAAGAGCATTTGCCGACTCTGTCGTGAAGTTGCCGCTGATCGTCCCCTGCCCGCCGGGGATCGCCGCATCGATGCGCGGGGCTGATATGACGACTTTATCCAACACGATCGCGAGGGTCTTTCCGACATTGGCAGCCGTATGCGCGCCAAAGATTTGCGCGCCTTCGCTTGTCAAAACGAAATCAATACCGATCTCGCCGGTGGTTGGGTCCGCGCCGACATTGACACTGGTCAGTTCCTTTCCGGTCATTATCGTGTGAAACGCAACCCCTTCGCTGGGTAGATCCGGAGAAGTTGTCGAACCCGGTATGAAATCTGTTTGCAGGATCGATCCTTCCTCCGGTGAAAAGTCTCCAGTATCTACGAATTCAAGCAGGCCGGTTTGTTGGATGATGTCGAGGATCGCATCGGCGTCCTCCGCGCCGGGGAATTCACCCACAATACGGCGATCTCCCGCCACCTGAATTAGGTTTTCACTCACACCGAGCGCGTTGGTGCGGTTCTCAACAATGTCTCGCGCGGTCTCCATGGATTCGGGTGTAACGTCGGTTTCGACGGGAAGATCGGCTTCGAGCAAAACTTGCAAGCCGCCCTGTAGGTCAAGCCCAAGGCGGGGTTTCACATCGCGATCGAAAAAATAAGCTCCGTCTGTAAATGGATTGGGGATCCTGACTCGATCGTTCAAATCGATCCATAACGCCAAGGCGAGTACGACGAGGATAACTGTAATCCGGTTGGTGAGGTTGCGATACATGCGGGTATAGACTCCATCCATGAAAATGTGGCGCTAAGGCGCCACGCGGCGGTGATTATACTACGAACGCCTCAAGGATACACCCACTCGTTGAACGCCTCGTCGAGTTCGCATCCGCAATTCTTCTCGGCGATCGCTTGAAGCGATTCGGTCGTGGAAATATCCCATGCGAGCGTTTCAGTGTATTCTTTGATGAATCTATCGAACGCCTCGTCTCCCATTTTTTCCCTCAGGTCAACGAAGAATAACGGTCCGCGCCCGTAGACGATGGCGCTATATTCCACGCCGGCGTATTCCGCTACCGGCAGACCGATGGGAATGTCTGCGTTGCCGGTATACGCCCAGCGTTCTTCGAGCGACGCGCGAAATTCGTCTTCGCCTTCCGCGCCGTATTCGTCCGCGTAAAATTGCAGGGTGGCGAATTGAGCGAGTGCTTCGTCGAGCCACGGTTCGTCCAATTGGTCGTCGCCGACGAGGTTGTAAAACCATTGATGTCCAACTTCGTGCACAATGGTCGATTCAAAGTATGGATGCTCACCGTTTCCATCGTAGATCCACGAGGTGATCGCGATCATGCCGGGGTATTCGATTCCCAGTGCAAGAGTGGGCGTTGCAACAATATCGAGTTCGGTGTATGGATAATTTGTGTACCGCGCGTTGAACTTCTCCAATGCGCGGGAGGCAATCTCCACAGCCGCTCGAGAGCCATTTTCCAAGTTCTTAGGTGCGTAACTGCGGATGATGACATCTCCGAAAGTTTGCGCGGTTTCTTCGTAATCAGGACTCGCCGCCAGATAAAAATCGCGCGCCGGTCCGCTCGCCACATTCAGGATTTGAACCTGCCCCGCCTCCTCGACGCCGATCGTCCGCCCGGAAGTGACCAGCGTGACATCTTTAGGGGTCGTGACGCGCACGAGGTAGAACGACGCGTCCGCAAACGCGACGTCGCCGGATTGCGGCGGGATCTCCGCGTTCCAGCCCTCGCGGTTGTAGACGGCGATCATCGGGTACGCGTGCGCCAATGCGAGTACGTCCTCTTCGTACGCCAGCACACCGTAATTCAATTCAACAGATTGCGGCACCCTAACAGAGAAGTCCATGTGAAGTACGACGCGTTCGCCGGGGTCCAGCGCTTCGGCGAGTGGGACGATCATCAGGCTGTTTCGCAGACCGTAGCGGGGCGCTGCGCTCTCGCCGCTTACGCGGAGGTCGGAGATTTGCATCTTTCCGCCGAGGATGTTCGGGAATAACCGAAAGCGAATTTCATCGAGCGGGATGTCCTCGTTGTTGGTGTAGCGGACGGCTTGGGTTCCGCTCAATTCGTAGAGGTTGTCTGCGATGTTTAATTCGATGTGATACACACTCGCATTGCCGAGTTCATCCAGCGCGGATTGCGCCGAAGGGACGAGTCCATCTTTGAAGATGGAAAGGTCATCCCACGGTGTATCGAGAATGTCTGGAATGTTCGAGGGCGGGGGAGTCGCTGTCGGCGTGAGGAAGTTGCAGGAAAGCGCGAGCAGGCTGAATGTCAGCAAAGAAGCGAAGTGTTTTTTCATGATTCAAGATTGGAGAGGAAGTCCAGTGCTTTTTGAAGAACTTCGTCCGCGGTCATCGTGTCTGTTTCGATGATGAGATTCGCGTGTTCATGTGCATGGGCGAGGCGGCGAAGTTGTTCGCGGTAGTCTTTTTTCTGCCAATCCAATTTTCTGCGCGCGGTGCTGGTCTCGAACGATGAATTCAAGTAAATCAATACATCGGGCTTGGTGATCATCTGCCACATGGCTTGCACGTAGGAATGTTCTTGCGCGATGTGTCGGCATGTGTAACCGCGCCGTTCGAGACCCGCCATCAACGTGGATTTTCCCGATCCGCAGGGACCCACGATGCCGATCAGTTTGTTCGTACTTGGAGGCTCCATGTCCTATTGACTGTGTTGCATTAACTTTCGCAATTGCTCGGGTCCGCCGAGGACGGCAAGCGTATCGCCTGCCTTCAGCGGATTCGAATCCTTCGGGTGGATCTCGGAGTGATGATCGTGCCGATGCAGGATGACATTTAGTTTGTAGTTGTCTTCGATGTATCCGACGGTTTTGTTGGCGAGCCGCGACGAGGGTGAAATCGTGAAACGCGCAAGGCTGAGCTGTTGACCTTCGATGGAGATCGGGTTCGTCACGTCCGCTCCCGCCGCCGCGGCGGCAAAGACGGGAGCCGCCATTTCGGTGGCGCTCAACGCTACGAAGCCGAATTGTTCGCGCAGCGCTTGCGCGAAATCCTGATCGAAGATGCGGATGACGACCTGAATCTTTGGGTTGAGCGTGCGCGCCTTGAGCGCGATCTGCAAGTTCATCGCGTCGTTCTGGCTGGCGAGGATGATCGTTTGGGCAGATTTGATGTTCGCCGCCTCCAGCGTGGCGGGACGCGTCGCGTCCGACTGGATGACGGGAATCTTCATCTTTTGCACCGCGCCGATCAGGTCGGTCGCCGGGTCGAGCTCGACGACGACCATCTGTTTGTTCATGTCGCTCAATTTTTGAATGATGCGAAAACCCAAATGCCCCAGACCGACAATGATGGTGTGTTTTTTCATGGTGGATGCGACAGCCATCTCCCACTCCTTGCTGCGCGCCTTGCGGTTGAAGAACAAGCTTCCAAAATCTGCAAGTCCCAATGCGAGCGCGCTGATCCCGACGATGGGCATAAAAATATGAAAGAGTTGCAAATAGATATTGTGTGGGAATTCGCCGTTGAATTGAAAAAATGCCGAAGTTAGGGAGATATACACCGCTTCAGTAAATCCGTCGACAGGTTCTCCTGCATTTGCAGCAATGGCATGGTAGGCAAATGCCGCGATCAGCACCGCGATGCAAAACAGGATCACCGGCGTACGAAATTCATTGACCAAGATGATCGTATCGCGCCACGTCGCCATCCAGTTTCGCAAAGTCGGCTTCATGATTCGGTGGATCGCTCGATGGGCAGGCGGACGGTCATGCGTCGGACAGCGTCACCTTCGCGTGACGTGAATTTATATACCAAAACGCTGATATCGTCTGCAGGACGATTATCATCGAGGCTGACCGCCTGCGCGAGAAGTGAGTCGGCAAGCATTTGGGGGCTAGGATCCTGGTCTTCGAGTATGGATCGAAGCGTTTCACCTACATCCATGGGTTGCCCGCGGCGTTCACCGGCATGTACCAATCCGTCGGTGTAAATCACAATCGTCAACCCCGGCTCGATCGGAAGTTCGGTGATGAGCGGGCGAACATCGCGCGATGTGCCAAGCGGGATGCTCTCCGAATCGAACTTATCGATTTGTTCGCCGCGACAGACGAACAAAGGCGACGGATTGTTGCGCGTCAACACGACGGTGCGGCTGTGCAGGTCTAGGGAGGCGATGTTCAACGTGCAAATTACCTTCCCTTTTTTGTCGGTGAACAGCGCATCGGAGGCGGCGCGCGCCGCAGCTCCGTCGCGCACGCCTTCGGCGAGCAAACCGATCACTTTGCGGACGACCATGAGTGAAACCGCTTTCGCACCGCGCCCGGAGGTCTGACCGTCCGCGAGCACGACGGAGAGTCCTCCGTCCGGGCGCTCGACCACCTCCAGCGTGTCGCCGCTTTCGGACGTAGCGTATTTGTTTATCTTTGCGACTGCGATCTGCAATTCCATATCCCCGATTTTACTATGGAGTTATTTGCGGTCAGCCTTTGTCATTCCTCTTTAACCCATGCCCAGAATTTCGATGTATCCACTTGGGGTTGCATTTTTTCCAATTGGCGGACGAACTCTTCCAATTGAGGGTCTTTGCGCGATGGCACGGCGATCTCCCTGATCGCCGTTTTTTGTTCACTGTCCGCAAAAACAAAACGCGCGCGGAACGAAGGACTGTTTTTGTTCCGCGTACTCCGTATGGTAAATCCTTCGAGACGAACCAGCGCGTTGGAAGGCCGCGATTCGCGTTTTACGCGGGAAACGAAATCCACGGTGCCGGCCGATGTAACTTCGATGGAGGTTACTTTGATCGCGGAAAAGACGACGGAAAAGATAACGACACCGACAACCAAAACGCAGAGAAAGGCGGTTGTGATCAGCCGCTCCTCGGTAGACTGCCCGATCATGCGGTAACCAATGATCCCAGCGAGAACCAATCCGCTGAACAAGATGAACGGATCGTACACACGCGTATCCACCTTATATTCGGCAACGGATCGAGTCGTTTTCAATACCTTGTTCACGAAACACTCCTTTCCAGATTCGAATTATACGCCTAATGCTACTTGACGCTCCCAACTCCTGCCGCTATAATCTGCCCGCTGTCGTCAGAACCGTAGTGCCGACCCAAGTCGGCACTACTGAATTTATCAAGGAGTAAGTAATGCCCCCACATCCAAAACGCAAGCACTCGAAGAGCCGCCGCGATAACCGCCGCGCGCACGACGCCTTGCAACCTCGCAACCTCACCGCCTGCTCGAACTGCGGTTCGATGCGCCTTCCGCACACGGTCTGCCCGAATTGCGGCTTCTATGAAGGGCGCGAAGTGGTTGAGATCAAAAAAGAAAAAAAGAAGTCTGAGTAGGGGCGAGGCGTAGTCCTGAGCTTGTCGAAGGATCAACTCGCCCAAAAGCGGGTCGTGACGAACACGACCCGTTTGTGTTTTAAGTGCTATGAAACTCAATGGACAAACCACTGCTTTCCTTTTTCCCGGTCAGGGTTCACAGACGGTCGGCATGGGCAAAGACCTCGCCGCACAAAACCCGGCTGCAAAACAAATCTTCGATGAGGCGGACGCGCTCTTCGGTCGCGCTTTTTCGCAATTGATGTGGGACGGACCTGATACCGAACTCAACGAGACGGTCAACACACAGCCGGCGCTGTTCATCCATTCGATTGCCGCGTGGAGAACGTTCACGCATCGTTATCCCGACGTTCAACCTGCCTCCCTTGCGGGACATTCCCTCGGCGAGTTGTCCGCGCTCACGGCTTCCGGCGCGTTGCCTTTCGCGGATGGACTCAAGCTCGTCCGCGCGCGCGGCGAATTGATGAAGCGCGCCGGCGAATTGAATCCCGGAGGCATGGCGGCGATCCTCGGCGTGGATATTCCAGCATTGGAAAAAGTTTGCGCCGAAGCGAGCGCTTCAGATGAATTTGTCCAAGTGGCGAACGATAATTGCCCGGGGCAGGTGGTGATCTCCGGACACAAGCCCGCGCTCGAACGCGCCATGGCGGGTGCGAAGGCTGCCGGCGCGAAGCGCGCGGTCGCGTTGGCGGTAAGTATTGCGGCACATTCCCCTTTGATGGATTCCATTCAAAAAGAGTGGAACGCAGCGGTGGACGCGTGTGCCATGAGTGATCCGGTGATTCCCGTGATCAGCAATGTACACGCCAAACCGATGACAACTGCCGATGAATTGCGCGCGGATATCAAAGCGCAGATGCAATCACGCGTGCGCTGGACCGAATCCGTTGAGGCGATGCGCGGGATGGGTATCCAGTCGTACGTCGAGGCGGGAAGCGGGGATGTATTGTTGGGGCTTGTCAAACGTATCGATCCCTCTGCCAGCCGTTACCCGTTAGGCAAGCCGGAAGACTTTGCGGCGCTGGAAGCGTAGTATTGAAGATGACCGACACCCAAACTCGAATCGAAAATGCAAAGAAGACAATCACTGGCAACGAATCCCTGCTCGATATGCTCGACGCTGAAGCCGCGACCTTGTTGTTGAATTGGGGTATGCATATTGCGGAAAGAATCGCCCGAAGCACCGATGGCATGGATGACGCTTCTGCTGAATCGAATTTGGAACCCAGGCTAAAAGCCTTGAGGCAATTCATGCGCGCTGTTGGGAATTGGGCTGCAGGGAAATACGGGGACGCGGATGGGAGAGCGCAATTGAAGGACAGGTTGTCGGAACACCTGAATACAATGAATCTTCCACAGTTGAAACTTCCGGCTTCTCGCGAGATTGAAAACCTGCTGAGTTTGAGCGGCAAGGCTCAGGAGCAGTTGGTAATAAAAATAAAAGATCTGCTGTCGACAGCGGAATGATCGAATCATGTCTAGGCGGCGGAGGATTTCGCGCACCAATGCGCTGGGAACGATTACCGGTCTGATCGTGGTTTGTGTGTTGAGCCTCATCGCGGCGATCACGGGAATTGGCTCCGGTATCGAAATTCCTTCGCCGGCGACTCCGACACCGGCATTGGATGGGTCTGTCACTCAAATTCCCCCAACGCTTGAAACGCCCATTATTATCCTTCCAACGGCTGACGCTCAAGGCGGCGCGTGGTGGGAAGTGTATTTTACGGATCGATTCGCCGTCAACGATCCCTCGCAATGGCAGATCTCGGTGGCTGGAAAGTTGGTCGAAAAGATCAACGCCGCGCAGAACAGCATCCACATTGCGGCTTTTGAATTCGATCTTACGCCCGTCGCCGAAGCGTTAATCGCGGCGCGTCAACGCGGCGTGGATGTGCGTTGGGTGACCGACGACGAACACGGGATGGAAGCGGACGAGGAACCGGATCGCGGACAATTTGCCATGCTGCGGAACGCGGGCATCGAAATCCGCGCGGACGACCGCTCGGCGCTGATGCACAACAAATTCATCGTCTTTGATTATCAAACGGTCTGGACCGGCTCGACCAATCTCACCAACAATGCGGTCTTCAAACAAGAGAATAACGTGTTGGTGATTCATTCGCCGGTGATCGCGGCGATGTATGAAAAAGAATTTCAAGAAATGTGGGAGGGTCAGTTCGGGCCGCGGTCCCCGTCGCAATTGGCGGAACAGTTAACCGTCGTGAGCGATTCGACCGTGTGGGTGGTCTTCACGCCGGAAGACGGCGCGCTCGAGCAGGCGGTTATCCCTCTTGTCAATGCGGCGCAGTTCGAGATCCGTTTTCTCGCGTTCAGTTTTACCGATTACCCGCTCGCGGCGGCGATGATTCAACGCGCGCAGAACGGGGTCAGCGTAGCCGGGGTGTACGAACGCGTGGGGAGCGACACCGACGCGGCGGAATTCGATACGCTGTACTGCGCGGGAGTTTCGGTGCGCCGCGATGGCAACCCCAGTTTTATGCACGACAAGGTTATTATCGTTGATCAACGCTACGTTATCACCGGCTCGCTCAACTATTCCACGAGCGCGGAGGAGAGCAACGATGAGAACGTGATCATGATCGACAACTCCGAGATTGCCGGTCTCTACCTGCAGGAATTTGACCGAATCTGGTCGCAATCAGCCGACGCGGAGCCGGGTTCCGTAATTTGTCAGTAGTTTGATAGCATGGAATTCAGTCCGCCCGTAACTGGGATGTGTTAATATATTTGTGAGGGTCGTCCCCTAGGGAAGCCCGATACCCCAATCCTATTTCACGAGGTGATCAATGAGTATGGTAAAGAACGGAAGAACTCCCACAGAAAATGCCGCGCACGCACACCGCGCAGACTATGATCTTTCAAACCACGGAATCTCGGGATTAAGAGTTGCTTATTGGAACCTTCCTACGGAGGGATTGTATGAAGAGGCAGTGTATCGCGGGGAGGGGGCTACTACCGAAGGCGGACCGTTCGTGGCGCACACCGGGAAGCATACCGGCAGATCGCCCAATGATAAATTTGTGGTCAAACATGTAGATTCGGAAAATAACGTTTGGTGGGGCTCGCACAACCGTCCGTTCGATGGCGCCCAATTCGACGCGTTGTTCGACCGTATGACCAACTATCTCAAAGGGCGCGATGTGTTCGTGCAGGATGTGTACGCGGGCGCTGACCCGAAATACCGGCTGAACGTGCGCTTCGTCACCGAGGAAGCATGGCACAGCATGTTCATTCGCAACATGTTCATCCTGCCGCAGTCTGCAGAAGAGATCAAGAATTTTACGCCGGGCTTCACAATCGTTTGTGTGCCGAGTTTCAAAGCCGACCCGGGGCGGGATGGGACGCGAAGCGAAACGTTCATCTTGTTGAATTTTGAACGTAAACTTGCGATCATCGGCAACACGCAATACGCCGGTGAAATGAAGAAGTCCATTTTCACACTGTTGAATTACCTGCTTCCGCTTCAAGGCGTGATGTCGATGCACTGCTCGGCGAATGTGGACCCGAACGACTCGAACGATGTGGCGCTGTTCTTCGGCTTGAGCGGCACCGGCAAGACGACTCTTTCCGCGGACCCAACCCGCCGCCTGATCGGCGACGACGAACACGGCTGGAGCGACGACGGCATCTTCAACTTCGAGGGCGGATGCTATGCCAAGGTGATCGGACTCTCGCAAGCCGCGGAGCCGCAAATTTACGCGACGACACGCATGTTCGGGACGATTCTCGAAAACGTGCCGTTTGATCCGGCTTCCCGTCGAATTGATCTCAACGACGATTCGATCACCGAGAACACGCGGGCGTCCTATCCGCTGACGTTTATTGCCAACTCGGTTCCCGAAAAGAAAGCGGGACACCCGAAGAACATTATCTTCCTCACTTCAGACGCGTACGGAGTCATGCCGCCGATCGCGCGCTTGTCGGTGGATCAGGCGTTGTACCAGTTCATTTCGGGGTACACAGCCAAACTCGCAGGGACAGAAGCGGGGCTGGGCAAAGAGCCGTCGCCGACGTTCTCCGCGTGTTTCGGCGGTCCGTTCATGGTGCATCATCCATCCAAGTATGCGGAATTGTTGCGGCAGAAGATCGAGAAGCACGGCGTGAGGTGCTGGCTGGTGAATACCGGCTGGGTGGGCGGACCGTACGGCGTGGGCAGTCGCATTTCCATCAAATACACACGCGCGCTGTTGAATGCGGCGTTGACTGGCAAACTCAATTCGGTGAAATATAAAGTTGATCCTGTGTTCGGCTTTGAAGTTCCCGTCACATGCCCCGATGTTCCCGATGAGGTGCTCGACCCTTCATCTTCGTGGAAGGACAAAGCCGATTACGAAGTCAAGTACAAAGCCCTTGCCCAGAAGTTCATTGATAACTTCAAGAACTTCGCCGATAAGACGCCAAAGCAGGTGCTCGAAGCAGGACCGAGGATGTAAGATAACAGCCGCCTCTTATTAGAAGAAAGAGGCGGTTGTGTAAGTACCATAAATTGTTTTTGCTGAAATTATCTTGACAAACTTCGATTCGCGGGAGTAGAATGCCGTAAGTAATTCCTCTTGGGGGAATCCTCATCAGGAATGCCAATAAAAGTTTTCGAGAGTACCTAAAGTCAAAGTGATATAGAATAGGTAGATGAGATGTCCAAAATGTAAATCGATCAAACGGCAGGTCAAGAATGGGTTGAATGGTTCCGGCAGTCAAAAGTATCGTTGTCGGGAATGT